>NZ_CAKTVX010000004.1 GCF_934630525.1 uncultured Slackia sp. | reverse complement strand
GATTCCTTCCCATTCTGGCTGGATTAGCGTGAGGGGAACATGCGTTCTATCGAGACACACTTTTTGTCCTATAAGCCGCGCAGCGCGGCCAGGAATCCCCTCCAGGCTACCACGATTTCTAAAGCCCGTTCTGACGAACGGGCTTTTTTGTTGCCGCTGCGCGATTCCCTGACGGCGCATTTCGCCTTCAAGCTTCGGCTCACGTATCTTCCGATACGCTTCGCCTTGCTTTCAGGACGAACTGCACTCACCAGAGCATCGCTCGCTGCCTCTTGTTCGACCTACCCAATAAGGGCACATCCCACCCTCTTTAGCGGTGGTTCGAACCGATGAGGTGGAATTTCGTCAAGAGTACCACCCCTCCTCCGTTTTACCAATCTCGTTTATTGACTCCCCTCTCGGCTTGTTTTCCACAAAAACTTTTCCACATTTTGATTGCGTTGGTCCCTTTCGCTTCCACGGTCATTTCACGCGATTTCATTGACGTTTTCCTCGCATTTTCCCGTCTTGGCTCCTGCTTTGAATCGCAACAAAAGAACGGTCTTCGTTCATTTATTAGTTAGACTGATGGAAAATCGTTTTTCCACACCATAAAAAAGTTATCCACATACTGGCGAACGGCACATTGGGTCGGTAAGCGGTTTTTCGATTACCGACCTCTATGCTCCCACATATGATCGAGCGGACCCGAGCCTTTGCCCAGATCAAGCTGAGCAGCAAGCGCTCCCGAAATATAGCGCTTCGCATATTCGCACGCCTCAAACACGGTGAAACCCTTCGCGAGCCCGCACGCAATCGCGCTCGAAAGAGTGCATCCCGTGCCATGCGTATTGTCGTTTTCGATGCGCTCGCCTGGTAGCCAGCACGTAAACCCGCGCTCAGCTAGCACGTCATCGGCATCGCTTATGCCGTGTCCGCCTTTCACAAGAACCGCAACGCCGAAACGCTCCGACAACTCGCCCGCCGCAGCCTCCATATCGCGCTTCGTCGCTATGCCCCTGCCCCAGAGCACTTCCGCTTCGGGTATGTTGGGCGTTATCACGCTCGCAAGCGGAAACAAGCGCCCTGTAAGCGCCTCAGAGGCGCCATCGCTTATAAGGCGGCTTCCACTCGTCGACACCATAACGGGGTCGACAACGATGTTCTCAGCCGCATGCGCACGCAGCGATTCCGCAATTGCAACCACATTCAACGCCGATGACACCATGCCGATTTTCACGGCGCCGGGGCGAATGTCTTCGAACACCGCATCAATCTGTTGCACCACGAATTCGCTCGGAACATCGAGCACGCCCGAAACCCCCAGAGTGTTTTGGGCGGTAAGCGCCGTGATCGCGGTTTGGGCGAACAGCCCCAACGCCTCGATGGTTTTCAAATCGGCCTGAATGCCCGCCCCGCCCGAGGAATCGGAACCGGCGATGCTTACGACCGAAGGGATTTTAAAGCCCATAGCTCTCCTCACACGCAACTCGGCAATCTCATGCATCCATAATACAATTCGCCGGGTATAAAGGCGGAAAAGGCGCCCGCAAGAAAAACGGAAGCCAGCAAGCCAGCTTCCGTTCCATTCAATCGATTATCCCGCTGTTCGAACCGCTCGCAAGCAACTACATGAGCAGGTCAACGCCGTCCATGATGCGTCTTAAGTCCCGCGTCGCGGATACGATGTCGCCCGCAGCAAAAATCGCCGACACGACCGCAGCGCCATGCACGCCCGTATGGGCGAGCGACGCAAGCGTACTCGCATTCAAGCCCCCAATGCCAACCACGGGAATGCTCACGGCAGCACATATTTCCCGCAGCGTGCGTAGAGACACATCGGCCGCCTCGGGCTTGGTTGCTGTCTTGAACAACGCCCCCACGCCCAAATAGTCGGCACCTGCAGCCTGCGCGGCAAGAGCTTGCTCCACCGTTTGCGCCGACACGCCCACGATGGCGCCCTCGCCCAAACGTGCCCTCGCGCTCGCGCACGACTCATCCGACTGGCCAACATGCACGCCATCGGCACCTACGGCAAGAGCCGCTTCTACGTCGTCGTCGATTACAAACGGAACTTTCCCGGCAAGGCCTTCGCGTTCGAGTTCGTCGCGAATTTCCGCATACGCGCTTATGAGCTCCTCGGTTGTGGCACGCTTTGCACGAAGTTGCAGAAACGTCGCCCCTCCGCGCACCGCCTGAGCGCAGCATGACGCAAGCGTACGCTCGCCCAGCCACGCATCATCGGAAACGGCATACAGCAAAAGCGACTCGGGAGCACGGCGAAAACGCTCGCGCGGCGTGAGCGCCGTCATGGTTAACGAACCTCTTCAACCAAAGCGGCCTTGGCCAAATCGTCGCCCTCAAGCAGCGACAGGGCATCCATGAGATAGGTATGGAAGCTCCCCGTGCCGTCGCCTTCCTTCATGCGCGCCTGCGCGGCCTGGCCGGCAGCGCCCATATGCACCACCGCGGCAAGGGCGGCTTCAACGGCGTTGCCATTCGCGCGCGCCATATATGCGCCGGTGATGGCGGAAAGCATGCAGCCCGAACCCGTGATGCGACCCTGGAACGCGGACCCATTGCGAACGGCAAATGCACGATTCGCGTCGGCGACGATGTCGATGGGGCCGGTGATAGCCACGGCGCAGTTAGCCTTCGCGGCGAAATCGCGAGCGAAAGCAGCCGCCTCGGCAATGTCTTCCTCGCTCGTCACGGCGTCGGCAGGGTTCACATCGACACCCTGCGTGGCGGCAGCCTGGCCAGCAAGGGCCTTCACTTCGCTCATATTGCCACGCACCAAGGCGACGGGCAGCGAGTCAAGCAGCTCACCTGCGGTTTGCGTGCGCAGCGCCGAAGCTCCCGCGCCTACCGGGTCAAGAACAATGGCATGCTCGAGCTCGGCGGCTCGAGCGCCCGCAGCCTTCATGCCGGCGATGGTCTGCATGTTAAGCGTGCCAATATTCAGCACGAGCGCGTTGCAAATGGACGTGATGTCAACCACATCGGCAGGCTCGTCGCTCATGATAGGGCTTGCGCCCACGGCGAGCACGGCGTTCGCGCAGCTTTCCACGGTCACGTAATTCGTGATGCAGTGGACGAGCGGGGTCGTCGCGCGCACATCATCGGCAAACGCCTTGATGGATTCGGTGATTTCAGATGCAGTTTGATATGCGGAATTGTTCGCAGTCATGCGATGCTCCCTTCGTTGGCATTACCCATATCAGGTTCGGTGGGTCGGAGCCAAGAAGCCCCCTCTCAGCCCGCTTCAGCGAGCTCCCCGTTATGTCGAAGTGAATTATACGGCGCACGCAGCGAAAGGAGCACAAAAATCCGCAAACGGCAGCGCCGCGTTTAGCCGATGCGAATGTCGCTCAAGGGCATTCGCGGCAAAACGACCACGACAGCGCCCTGCTCAAGAGAAATCGACACCGGTTTGCCCACGAATTCATTGGAAAGGCCAAGCGTCACGTCGTTTCGAAGCGTCGCATTCTCAACCTCATAGAGCGGACCGCACTCCGTAAGGCCACACGAGGCGTCGGGCGCAGAAAAGACCGAGAACGTGCCGGTATTCTTTGCGGCAATCTCAAGCGACACGCCGCCTGCGAGCGCGACCACGACATTGCCCTCTCCTACCGCGACCGCATGCATGCCCGCGCGCGCCGCGCCCACCAAGGCCGAAAGCGTTGCAAGCGTGTGATCGAGCCTTCCTCCAAGCGCACCATACACCGCAACCTCGCGCATGCCATGCGCGAGCGCCCACTCGAGCGCAAGCGCCGTATCACTGTCGTCTTTCATGACGGGATGCCTCTCAATAGGAACGCCCTGCGGAACATGGCCCAACGAGTCAAAGTCGCCCAGGGCGAAATCGGGCGTTACGCCAATCGCGCAAAGCGAGGAAAAACCACCGTCGACCGCAATCACCTTATCGAAATGTTCGGCAGAAAAATGGTCGGCATCAAAGGACGCGGCACCGATGAGCGCGCATGAAAAACGATTCTCTGGCATATCTTCCCTTCTAACCCGGTTCATGATCCGCGGCTTTTGCTCAAGATTGTAGCAACACCGTGCAGAATGCACGACATACGGCGCAGGCAATGATACAATAGCCGACGCTATGCGGGCTGGACGGTCGCGGTGGCCTTGCGCCAACGAGGAAAGTCCGGGCTTCTTGAGGCAGGATGCCGGCTAACGGCCGGGCGGGGAAACCCGATGGAAAGTGCTGAAGAAACTTAAACTCCCACTGGCGCCTTCGGGCGTTAAGAGAAAAGCTGAGAAGGTGCGGTAAGAGCGCACCAGCACGTCAGCAATGGCGTGGCTTGGTAAACCCCATCCGAAGCAAGGGCGAATAGGCATGCGATACGGTTGAGCCTCTCCGTGCATGCGGGTAGCCTGCTTGAGGCGTGTGGTAACGCACGTCCTAGATAAATGGCCGTCTTCAACGACAGAACCCGGCTCATAGGCCCGCTAAGGCATTGCAAAACGAAAGCCCGCTCACGCGGGCTTTCGTCGTTTATCGAAGCAAAATGCATCCGAGCCAAGCATCAACGAAAAGAACCCCCTGGCGCATGCAGTTCAGGCGAAGCCTGAGCAACGCGTACTCCAGCACGCGAATCAAAGGCCGAGTCAAAAATGCAGCACCAGGGGTTCTTGCAGCATCGCATTATATCGCCGCCCGAAAGGGCGGCAAAGCCGAACTAGTCGATATCGCCCAAATCAAAGGCCTCGGCAGCATCGCCGAAACCAGAAAGGTCTTTCTCGACACTCGGAGCCGGAGCGGGAGCAGCGCTCTGCGCCGGAATAACCGTAGCGGTTGCGGGAGCAGCGGTCACAGCGGGCGTCACAGGGGCCGATTCAACAGCGCCTGCGGCGGGAGCGACATAGCTCGGGGCAACGGCGCCCGTGGCACCGAACATGGGCTTGTGAACCGGGGCCTGAGCGGGGCTTGCGAAACGGCCATGGGAGCGCTTCTTGCCCTCCTTCTTGGCGAGTTCGTCCTCGATATCGTCAAGCTTGGCATTCGCATCGTCGATGAAGCTCTTCAGGGCCTCGGAATACGCTTCGCACGTCTTCTTGTGGGAACGATCGAGCTCTTCGATGGCGGTTTCAATCTTGGCCTTCTCGGCGTTCGCGCGGTCGACGATGTCGCTCGCCTCGATTTCAGCATCGTTGTGGATGCGCTTCGCTTCGGCACGGGCAGCATCGAGCACTTCCTGGGCGGAACGCTGGGCGGTCACGAGCGCATTGGCAATGGCGGAAGCGTCGGTTTCCTTTTCGGAAAGCTGCTTCTCGAGCTCGGCGATGCGAGCGTCTTTTTCATCGGCAGAAAGCACCGAAGTCGTATCGGCGGCTTCCTCTTTGACTGCCTCGGGCTCGGGTTCGGGCATCGCGGGCTCGGCGAAAGCGGCGTCCATATCCATAGGCTCGTCATCATCGAAGCCCATCTGGTTATTATTGAGCTCGTCAATGCGAGCGAGAAGCTCTTCGATCTGGGCATTCAAGCCGTCAATCTCGGCTGCGACATGCTCGAGGAACACATCGACCTCGTCAACGTCGTAACCCTTGCGATCAACCGTGAAACTCTGGTTGTGGATGTCTTCGGAAGTGATGGCCATGCCTACTCCAATCTCATTCGGTATATACCCCGGAAACCCAGGGCGGCCTGCGATATGAATCGCACAGCCTGCAGGACGCCTTGCGCCCCAATGAACATATTCGCGCCGCTGCGGCTAAAGAATGCCGACAATCAAGCGCACCAAGAATTGTAATACAAGCAGGGCAAAGATAGGCGTTACGTCCACCATGCCCCCAATCGGCGGGATGAATTTACGGAAAAGGTTCAGATACGGATCGCAAACCTTCCCCAACACCGTTTCGATATCGGCCAGAATGCCGCTTCTGTTCGGAATCCAGCTCATGAGCACATACACGAGCAGAATCGTCGTGTACGCGTCGGCGAGCTTCACGATGAAAAGCTGCAGGGCATACATCTACATCAACCCTTGGGCCTTGAGGCGAGACGCCTCGGCATCGCTCAAGCCCGCGCCGCGCGTGATAACGAACACGTGGCCCGAAACGCATTCGACCTGAGCCTCGAAGGCGCATGCCACGCCAAAGCTGAAGTCGAGAATGCGCTTGCCGAGCGCTTCGGGGGTGTTGCGCAGCGAGACAACAGCGACATCGCCGCTCTTGAGCACCTTGGCGATGCGTTCGGCATCGTCATACGACTCAGGCTTGACGATGGTCACGATGCGCGCCGGACGCTGCACCACGCGGCCTTCGCCAGAAGGCGATGCGGGCGCAGGAATCGCTCCCGTGGTTTGCGCATAAGCGCCCGTGGAGCTCGCGGCAGCCTGGGGCGCCGACGCGGCCGGCCGAGCGGCAGACGAGGGCTCAAACAGCGAATTCACGCCAGGAGAGCGATGCGAATCTTCACGAAGCGCGCCGAAATCACGGTTCGGACGCGTTGCCTGCGACGCATCGGCGGTCTCGGGGGCTTCGCTCGGCGTGTATTGGATATTGGCGCGCACGTCGTCAGACGTGACGAGCTTGGGCAACGACGCCGTGAAGCTCGAAGAAGGCGAGTCGTTCTCCACCGCGTAATCGGCAGAATCGTCGAAGCCGTATTCGCCATAATCGACGGCGTCATCGCGAGAATCGCGAGCGCGCGAGGAGCGCGAGCCCGCCTGGCTCGAAGCCTCGCCAATGCCCAGGCGATCTTTCAGTTCATCAAATTTAGGAATCTTGAAATCCATTGCGTGTCCACCTATCAATCAAGCGGGCTAACCCGCATAGTCGGCACTGAATATGGCTCGACCGATGCGAACCATGGTAGCCCCCTCGCCAATACCTTCGGAATAATCGTTGCTCATCCCCATTGAAAGTTCATGGAGCTCCATATCGATGCCACGTGCCGCAAGGTCGCTTTGCGCCGCATCGCGCAGTTCGCGCAGGCGCTTAAACGTTGCACGCGCCACCGAGGCGTCGCCGATGGGAGCCATTATCATAAGGCCTTTCACGCGCACATGCTCCAAGGCGGCGCAATGCGTAAGCATATCGATAAGATTTTCGTCGGCCACGCCCTGCTTGTTCGACTCGCCGTCGTTGACTTCGATAAGCACGTCCTGCACAATGCCCGCCGCCGCAGCCAAACGATCGATTTTATCGGCGTGGCTTTCCTGGTACAAAGAATGGATGAGGCATGCGCGCCCCACCACCTTGTCGAGCTGGCGAGATTGGATATTGCCAATAAAATGCCAGTTCTCGCTTGGGAACGCGTCGTGCTTGCGAACGAGCTCATCGGGGCGGTTTTCCCCGAAATCGTGAATGCCCGCCTCAATTGCCTCGGCAACCGCATCGAGCCCCACGGTCTTCGACACGCCAATGACGCGCACATCGCTCCGGGCACGACCCGCAGCCGCGCATGCCTCCTCAACGGATTCTTCGACAGATTCCCAACGCTGTTCCAACGTAGCCATAAGAAAGCTTCTTCCTATCCAAGAATACGAGCTGCAAACGCGCCATGGCGACCGCACGTGCCGCCCGAGGCGCGATACGAATAAAAACGCTCGCCGGCATCGCACACCGTGCACATATCGACGTCGGCAATGCGCTCGGGCGCAACACCCATACTCGCAAAGCCGCTCCGCAGCGCAGCACCCATATCGACGTGGCGCTCGTCGACCAAGCTTGCCTCGCCGAACGAATCGAAAAACTGCTTGGCGACTTCTTCGCCAACCTCGAAATGGCACGCATGGATATAGGGGCCAATATACACGTTGAAGCGCTCAGGGGGCTCGCCCGTAAGCTCACAAAGCGTCGAAAGCGCCGTCGCCCAGGCGCCGTACACGACCCCGCGCCATCCGCAATGCGCCACGACGAACTTGCCGGAAGGCGCCACGATAATCACAGGTGTGCAATCGGCAAAGCACAGCAAGGCCGCAACATCATCGCAACCCACGGCAACCGCGTCGCTGCCTTCGGCCGCGAACTCTCGCGTCTCGGCGATATCGCCAGCGTTTTCGCACACGGCGACATCGGCGCCATGCACCTGGTTGGGCACAATAAGTCTCGATGGGTCGATGCCGAACGCCTCGCAGACCCTGCGGCGATTCTCGCGCACACTTTCGGGATTGTCGTTGACATGAAGGCCCAGGTTCAACGAATCGTACGGCGGCTCACTCACGCCGCCCGAACGCTCGGTAAACGCGATGCGTACGCCGCATGCTTCGAACAGGGCCTCATCGGTAAATGCGGTCAGGCTAGAAAAACGACCCTCGACAAGCCGCGGGAGCGGCAAATCGAGGGTCGCTTCAAGCCCTGACGCGTTGATCATACCCGTCATGGCACATCGCTTCCGTTTTATCGACGACGAAGGAAATCGGGAATGTACTCCTCGTCGGCGACGCGCGTAGATGCAGCATTCATCGAAGATGCAGCAGGCGACGCTGCGTGGGTTTGGTTGGATGTGTAGGTGTCGCGGCCGAAAGCGCCAACCGTGGAGCTCGATGCGGGAGCCGAAGCAGCCTGAGTTGCCGCAAACAGGTCGTTGCGAGCGGAATCGAAGTCCATCGCGGCCTGCGACTGGCGCGCAAAGCCCGTAGCAATAACGGTAATGCGAATCTGGTCGCCCAGGGTATCGTCGATGATCTGGCCGTAGATGATATTGGCATCTTCGTCGACAACGGCTTCCATAGCGCGCGCTGCAGCGTCGACTTCGGCGAGCGTAAGGTCGCTGCCGCCGGCGATGGAGAACAGAACGCGGCTTGCGCCCTGGATGGAAGCCTCGAGCAGGTTAGAGTTGATGGCCTGCGTCGCGGCGTCGAGGGCGCGATTCTCGCCCGTGCCAAAGCCAATGCCCATCATGGCCGTGCCAGCGTCCTTCATGACGGTGCGGATGTCAGCGAAGTCGAGGTTGATCAGGCCAGGAATGGTAATGAGGTCGGTAACGCCCTGGATGCCCTGGCGAAGCGTATCGTCGGCAATGCGGAACGCATCGAGCGCAGAAGTCTTCTTGTCGATGACCTCGAGCAGACGGTCGTTCGGGATAACAATGAGGGTGTCGACCTTCTGGGAAAGCAGATCGCAGCCCTGCTCGGCCTGATTGCGGCGAACGCGGCCTTCGAAGCCGAACGGCTTGGTGACGATGCCAACCGTGAGCGCGCCAATTTCCTCGCGGGCGATTTCGGCAACCACGGGAGCTGCGCCCGTGCCCGTGCCGCCGCCTTCGCCAGCGGTCACGAAGACCATGTCGGCCTCAGCCAGCGCTTCGCGAATCTCGGAGCGAGATTCCTCGGCAGCCTGGCAACCGATTTCGGGATTTGCGCCAGCGCCCAAGCCACGCGTCAACTCTTCGCCGATATGAATAGTTTTATCGGCCTGCGACATAAGCAGCGCCTGCTTGTCGGTGTTGACGGCGATGAACTCAACGCCTTTCAGGCCAGCTTCAACCATGCGGTTGACGGCGTTGGTGCCGCCACCACCGACGCCAACGACCTTAATGACGGCCAGATGCTCTGAACCAACAGTTTTCGCCATGTTTCCTCCAACGTGCTGCATTTACGGCTGCGTTTAATCCGCGCCCGCCACGGCAGGCACATAAAATCAATTCTCACTACGAGAAACTATAACACGCTTACTTTACACAAACGAGCGAGCATTTCAAGGACGGTACCGCCCACAGGAAACGAGCTTCCGTCGAATCACCACGGAAATGAGGGGCAGGCGACAAAAATAGCCGTCATATGACGGCTATTTCAGGGTCTCTCGCCCACCTCGACCGGGCTCTCACCCACGCAAACCCCATGCGGCGAGAAATACGAGCGCATCGATGCGGGCTTATGCCGTCCTCCATGTGGGCGACTTCACCACGCGAACGTTGATGTAGCTCACCTCGCCTGGATGGTCGGCAAGAATTTGCTTGATGACGCGTTCCTTATCGCGCACATCGCTCGCCGCGCCAAACGCGATCTCGACATTCGAGTCGAGCGTAAGCGTCGTGTTCTCGGTCGACGTCGCCGAAACCTGCTTCACCTGATCTTTCAAGTCGGTCGAAAGGCTCGTTACCACGTCGAGCGCGTTTTTCACGCTTTCATCGGTGCACACTTTGCCGACTTCGGGTTTCACGCCATACGTCACATCGGTAATGACGAATACGTTCTCGGCATCTTCGTAGATCTTCGGCGAAATATTCTGCGCCGCTTCGGAATCTTTATCGGGAATGCGGCACAACCATATTCCGTCAGTCGAAAGCGCCCATGTTTCGGTCGACTTGCCATCGTCGACCCCAATCTCGACCGTAGCGCCGATGGTACGTTCAGTCACGGCCAAATTGAGCGTATTCGGGAACACACGCTGCACATGCACGTTTTCAACCCATGCATCACGCATGATATTGCTTTCGATGGTCGCAGTATCGACGCGCAGAAGCGTGGTGTCGCTCGGCACATTGGCAAGCTGGGCCATTTCGCTTGCCGTAAGATGCTCGACTCCGGAAACCGTCACCTGCTGAACCGCGAAAAGATTCGACCAGTATGCGCCCGCGAACACGCCAACAAGCACGGCGATGGCAACGAGCACAGCGACGACTTTCGCCCGATAGTTTTTATACGATGCCTGGGCACGCGCACGGTGGACCGACCCTCGAGCGCTCGCGGCGTCAAGATCGCCGAGCTTAACCGTGGAAACACGCGGGGCGGCCGAACCAAGCGTCCGGCGATTCGACGCACGATACGTCGGCGTGGTGTCGCGGCGCACGGGAGCCTGCCCCGAGCGAGCGCGCGGAGCTTGACGCGTGTTGCGGTTGTTCCTATTCGAAGCCAAGGAAGCGCACCTCCGGCACAAGTTCTACACCATAGCGCTCAGTAACCGCATCCGAGGCGGCATGGATGAGCGACAATACCTCGACGGCTTTCGCGCCGCCCTTGTTCACAATAAAATTCGCATGGCGCTCCGAAATTTGGGCGCCTCCGCACAGGGCTCCTTTAAGCCCCACGTTTTCAATCAGGCGGCCAACAGATTCGCCTTCGGGGTTGCGGAAAACGCTTCCGCACGAAGGCAAGCCCAAAGGCTGCGTGATGCGCCTGCGCTCCTGCGATTTCTGCATAGCGCGACGAATCTCTTGCTCGCTGCCTTCAGTCGTCGCAACTTCGCATTCAAGCACGACCTCATCGAAGGGAATGGATGTTTCGCGATAGTTCCACTCGATATCCCGCGCAGCATATCGGCGAAGGCCCTCTCCGGGCCGCAGCGTGGTGACCGAGACAATACGCGGCCCCAAGAACTCTCGGCGCGTACCGGCATTCATACGAACGGCACCACCCACCGTGCCCGGAATGCCCACGGCGAATTCCAAATCCGAACGACCAAGAAATGCGGCCTCTCGAACAGCCTGCGAAAGCCGCAGCCCCGCCCCGAACGTGAACACGCCCGACTCGGCGTCGAATACGCACTTCGCAAAACCAGCGCCCAAGGTAATAACCGCGCCGTTAAAACCGGCGTCGGAAACGAGCAAATTGGAACCTTTGCCGAACATCGTCCAAGGAATGCCGAGCTTGCGACATGCATCGCACGCAAAAGTGAGCGAACGAAGGTCGTCCGCCTCGATAAAGAAGGCCGCGGGGCCGCCGATTCGTATGGTGGTATGTCGGCTTAGCGGCTCGTTTTCGAGCACAAAGCCCGAAAACTCGTCGCCCAAAAGCCGCGCAAGGCTCCGCATCATGATGATGCTATGCCTCTTCGCGGGAAAGCTCAGCGAGAATCTTCTTGCCGAACGTCGTCACATCGCCTGCGCCCATGGTGATGAGCAGGTCGCCCTCTTTGAGCTTCGAGGCAACCAGTGCCGGCGTCGCTTCCTTGTTCGGCTCGTATGTCACATCGGCAACGTTGCCATTCTGCTTCACGGCATTGGCGATAAGACCGCCATCGACGCCCTCGATAGGAGCCTCTCCCGCCGCATATACATCCATGAGCACGAGCTTATCGGCATCGTTGAACGCTTCGCCGAACTCGCCCGCAAGCGACTCGGTGCGAGAGTAGCGATGGGGCTGGAATAACACGACCACGCGCTTGAAATCGAGCGCAGCGGCGGCGGCCAAAGTCGCCTTGATCTCGGTGGGGTGATGGGCGTAATCGTCAACAACGGTCACGCCGCATGCCTCGCCCACCAAATCGAAACGACGACGGACGCCCTGGAAATTCGAAAGAGACGCAGCGGCGGCGGCGGCATCTTCGCCAAGCGCCCACAAGACAGAAATCACGCCTGCGGCATTGAGCGCGTTATGGATGCCAGGGTTGCACTTCAATTCGACATCGACCACAGTGCCATCGGCGAACGAGAGCGTGAACAGCGAACCCACGCCATGCGTGCGGTAGTTCGAAATGCGCGTATCGCAGTCCTCGCCAAAGCCATAGGCAACCATGCGACGGCCGCTCTTCTTGGCAAGCTCCACGAGCTTGGGATCCTCGCCGCACACGACAACGGCGCCTTCCTCGGGCACCGATTGCATGAACCGCAGAAACGTCGCGCGAATTTCTTCGATGCCGCCCGTGTAGTGATCCAAATGGTCGGCCTCGACATTGGTGACGAGCGCGACATAGGGAGACAGGTTCAAGAACGAACCGTCGCTCTCATCGGCCTCGACAACGTAATAATCGCCCTTGCCCGAAACGGCATTGGTGTGATACGCGTCCACGATGCCGCCCACGACGAATGTGGGCTCAAGGCCCAAGGCGTCGGTCGCGGTGGCGAGCATCGAAGACGAGGTGGTTTTGCCATGGGTGCCACAGGCAGCAAGCGTTTTCTTGCCGCGACCAAGCTCGGCAAGCATATGCGCGCGGTGCCAAACGGCAATGCCCAACTCGCGCGCGCGAGCAAGCTCGGGATTGGTTTCGGGGATGGCGGTAGAAATGACCACGGCATCGATGTCGTCGGTCACGTGCTTGGCATCGTGGCCGATGAAAATAGGAATGCCGGCGGCAACCAGGTCGTCGGTATAGCGCGACGACTTCATGTCGGAGCCGCTCACGCGCATGCCCGCATCAGCCGCAACGCGAGCGATGCCGCTCATGCCCACGCCGCCAACGCCGATAAAATGCACGCGTTTGCAATTATCCGTCATTTGTTTATGCCTCCTCGAACCGAACGGGCGCATAAGCGCCCCGTATTTCAGCAATCGGTTATTCTATCGCAGCGCGCCGCGCATCGCCGCATCAACCACAACATCAGCCAATTTCGCTGCGGCGTTTTCGGTCTCGAACGTTGCGGCGGCAGCGCGCATGCGATTGCGCAAATCCGCGTCGGTCACCAGAGCGAGCACCTTGTTCGCGAATTCTTCGCTATCGAGCTCGGAATCGGCCATCATTTCCGCCGCGCCGCGCTCAACGTACGCGCGCGCGTTGGTGGTTTGGTGGTCTTCGGCCGCATAGGGAAACGGCACGAGCAAAGCAGGCAACCCCAGCGCCGAAATCTCGGCGAGAGACGTGGCGCCTGCGCGCGAAATCGTGCAGTCGGCCGCACGCAGGGTTTCGGCCATGCGGTCCTGGTACGGCATCACGGTCCAGCGAGAAGCCTCTTCATCGGTCAAAGCGAGCTCTGCGCGCGTCGCCTCGTATTCCTTCGGCCCCGTGATATGCACCACATACAATCCGTCAATCGCGAGCAGCTGCTTTTTGAGCGACGAGATAGCGGCATTGATGTGGCGCGCGCCCAGGCTGCCGCCGAAAACGAGCAGCATCGTGGCATCTTGCGGAATGCCCAGCATTTCCCTGCCCTGTTCGCGCGTAGCGGAAAGCACCGAAGAACGCACCGGATTGCCCGTGACGATGAGCTTGGATGCGTCGGCGATGTCTTTGCCGGCAACCTCATAGGTGAGCGCGACGGCAGCGGCCTTCTTGCCCAAGAATTTATTCGCCATGCCCATGACGGAATTCTGTTCATGCACAACCACCGGCACGTTCAGCTGCTCGGCCGCCATGCCCACCGGAATGGACACATATCCCCCAAAGCCGACAACGGCATCGGGTCGAACTTCGCACATCCACGCCTTCGCCTTGCGGGCCGAGCGCAAAATTTTCAGCGAAGAGGTGACGAGCGTATGGGGACGCTCGCGATCGAACCCCGAAGCCTCGAAAGCCACGAACGGAATGTCGGTTTGACCGACCAAGCGCGCCTCAACGCCCTGCGGCGTGCCAGCGAAAAACACTTCGTGGTCGCATTCTTGCAAAATCTCAGCCAGCGCAAGAGCGGGGTTGATGTGGCCGGCCGTTCCGCCGCCCGTAAGAACGAATTTCATCGTGAGTTCCTTCCGCTGCCGCGACGATTGGCGCCGCGCTCCATTCCAGAATCATTGCGTCGCGACGCCCGCGAGCCCAAAGAAGCATTTCCCTCTGGGCGAGACGAGCCCCGCGAAGCGTTTCTCGATGCGCCGCCGCGCGGAGCCATAAGGCCGCCAAACGGGTCGCCATGAGAGTGCCTCGAACGAACCGGGGCATCGACGACGGGCGCCGATTCAGACGAAGAGAAGCGCGAACGCGCTGGCGGTTCGTCTTCCACGCGAATATAGTTCAGGTTCGCGCGGCGTCGCTCGGCGCTCGCGCGATGCGGCGTAAGCGCTTCTTCGCCCGCCACACGCGAAACCGACATGATGATACCCACCATCAAAAGCGACGCCACAACCGACGATCCGCCCGACGAAATGAACGGCAGGGGCTTGCCCGTCGTGGGGAACAATCCCGTAGCGCAGGCCATATTCAAAAACGCCTGGCCCACAAGCATGCAGGTAAGGCCGCCGGCAATCATCGTGCCGAAGTCGTCGGCGGCGCGCTTGGCAATAAGCAAACCGCACACGAGCACCGCCACAAAAAGCGCGATGACGAACAGTGCACCAACAAGACCGAGCTCCTCGCCGATAATCGAGAAAATGAAGTCGGTTTCAGCCTCGGGCAAATACAAGAACTTCTCGCGAGAATTGCCCAAGCCAACGCCCAGAATGCCGCCTTCGGAAAACGCGAAGAACGAGCGAATCATCTGGTAGCCCGTATCGTACTGGTCGCTCCATGGGTCAAGCCATACCGAAACGCGGTCGGCGCGATATCCTACGATGCCGAATACGCCGCCCACCACGACAGCTATGCCGAGCACAGCGACGAAACGCCCAGGAAGCCCGCCGAGCCACATAACCACGAACGCTCCCACGAGAATGACGACGGCAGAACCCATGTCCGACTGCGTTTTGTACAAAAAGAGAAGCGGGAGCAAGACGAGCGCAAAAGCGGCAATGAGCGCCTGCTTCATATCGCGAATCTGATCGCGATATTCAAGAAGCACCTTCGCCGCGGCCACCACAAGCATGATTTTGGCGAATTCCGTCGGCTGCACGCTGAAACCACCGATATAAATCCAACGCGTGGCGCCAAGAATGTTCGTGCCAATAACAGGAACGGCCAAAAGCAGAGCGGCGCATATGCCCCAAAACACCCAAAAGTAGAGGCCGCCCTGCAACGATCGGTAATCGCGCGCATACACGAACAGAGCCAGAGCAGAGCCGAACACGGCGAATATCGCCTGCTTCACAACGTACGAGGTAGCCGACTCGCCATTGTGGATCGCCTCAACTGTCGATGCCGAAAACACCATGACAATACCGATGAGCACAAGCAGAACAACCGCGACCAGAAGGCCCAAACGCGGCATCATGATGTCGGCGGGCACACTGCCCCGTGCACCGCCTCTTCTATTCAATTCAGGGAAGCCGGCAGACGAGCCGGCACGCGTCGCTCGAGCCACCGACTACAACCTAGCGGGCATTGTTGGCACGAAACGCAACGAGCTGTTTGAAGACTTTGCCGCGGTGCTCGAACGAATCGAACTCGTCAAACGACGAACAGGCAGGAGAAAGCACGACCTCATCGCCGGGCTGAGCCATGGAAATCGCCGTATCGAGCGCGTCTTCCATATGCTCGGCGCGAACATGTTTCACGCCCGCATTCGCGAACGCATTGAAGAAGCGCTCGCCCGCCGCGCCAAAGCACACCACAGCCTTGCATTTCGCGTCGCACGCCTCAACGAGCTCGTCAAGGTCGGTTCCCTTGTCGTTGCCGCCGAGCAAGAAAATGGCGGTGTGGGGAGCAAACGCCGAAAGCGCCTTCAGCGTGGCGTCCACGTTGGTCGCCTTGGAATCGTTCACGAACTTCACGCCGCCGATTTCGCCGCACGGCTCCAGGCGATGCTCGAGCGGCTTAAAGGACACGAGGCCCTCGCGCACCTGAGCGGCGTCAACGCCGCACGCAAGCGCGGCCGCAGCCGCCGCGAGCGCGTTGGACACGTTATGCTCGCCCTTAATCAGAAGATCGCCTTCGCCCACGAGCTCCACTTCTTCGCCCTTGAAATCGACGCGCAGCATATTGCCATCGAGGAATGCGGCGTTTTCAGACCCGCAAGCCTCCTTCATGGAATGGTCGATGCCCGCGGCGCACCCTACGGGAATGTAGCCGAAAGCTCGCTTGGGGTCGTTCTTGAATTCTTTCAGGCAATCACGCGTCACATCGCACACGGCGTCGATGACGAGCGTGCCCTGGTTCTTGCTCAGGTTCGCATACACCTGCTTTTTCGCCTCGGCATACGCCTCGAACGTCATGTGCCAATACAGATGGTCGGGCGTAATGTTGAGCAGCACGGCGACCTCGGGCGCAAACGCCTGGCAGCTCGCCAGCTGGAACGAGCTCGCCTCGCACACATACACGTCGGCCTCGCCGTTGCCCACGGCCTCGATGCACGTATTGCCGATGTTGCCCACGGCGGCAACGCGCTCGCCGGCGCACTTCAAAATATGCGTGATAAGCGACGTCGTGGTAGTTTTGCCATTGGTTCCCGTCACAGCAACCCAGCGACTATCTGCGGGGCTTTCGCGCCAAGCGAATTCCACCTCGGAAATGACCTCAGTCGAGGCTGCCTTCGCATTTTCGTAAAAACGGGAGAACTGGGAAATGCCCGGGCTCACGATGCACACGTCATAGGTGCCTTTAAACGTATACATGTCGAACACCACATGAGCGCCAAGCGCCTCGCAGTGCGCGGCGAACTCGAGCGCAGCATCGTTTTTCTCGCCAGCCGCGATGGTCACGCTCTCCACGCGGCCACCGAGCAAATTCAAGCAATACGACGCAGCGGCTTTGCCGCTCTTGCCCAAACCCAGAATAAGCACGTCGCCCCAACACGTTGGCGCGGCCTTGGTTCCTTCGATGATAGAAGCGCCCATGACACTATCCCTTTCCGTCGGCGTTTAAGCGACCATGCCCATGACGATGGGCTGAATGAAGAACAGCACGAAGCCAAAACCGGCAAGCGCGCCCGAAACAATCCAGAATCGAATGACGACCTTCGTTTCGCTCCAGCCCTTCTTCTCGAAGTGGTGGTGCAAAGGCGCCATAAGGAACAAACGCTTTTTCGTGCGCTTGTAATGCACGACCTGCAGAATAACCGAGCACGCCTCGGCGACGAACAGGCCGCCGATGATGAGCGAGAACACCTCGGTTTTCGTGATGATGGCGATGCAAGCAAGCGCCGAGCCCAGCGCGAGCGACCCCGTGTCGCCCATGAAAATGTCGGCCGGATACGCGTTGAACCACAAAAAGCCCACGCATGCGCCCGCCATGGTGGCGGCGAACACGGCCATGGGGAGCATATTCTCGCGATACGCGATGGCGGCCATGACGATCATGACGACCATGACCGTTCCGGCGGCCAAGCCGTCGAGGCCGTCGGTCAAATTCACCGCATTGGACATGCCGATGATGAGCAAATAGCAGAACACGAGGTACAGCCAGGGAATATCAAGCGAGCCATCGGGGCAGATGGGGCACGGGATAGACGTGGTGAGCACTCCGAAATCCCACGGCTGCAAAAACGGGATTTGCACGGTGGGGGCAATGCCGAGCCAATTCACGACATAAAGCGTGAACAGCGTGGCGATGGCGAACTGGCCGATGAGCTTGCCTTTAGGCGTCAAGCCCAAAGAGCGCTCATGGATGACCTTTTCGGCATCGTCGAACAGGCCCAAAGCCGCGGTGCACAGCGTCGCAAGAAGCGCCGCGACGAAGCTCCACGAAGGAGGCACCACCAAAAGCACGGTAATCACGATGGCGATGAGCATGATGACGCCGCCCATGGTAGGCGTGCCCTGCTTCACCAAGTGGCTTTGCGGGCCGTCGGCGCGCACCTGCTGGCCAATATGCGTGCGGGTAAGCAGGCGAATCCAGGCCGGCATGAGCGCCATAGTCAAAGCCGTGGCGACGATGAAGCCCAGAAACACTAGAAACGACGGGTATGCGGAAAACAGCGAGCTCAGCATTATTCGATGATCCCTTCAACGACTCGATCAAGGCCCATATAGTGCGAGGCTTTCACCAATACGGCGTCGCCTTCGGAAATGGTTTTTGAAACGTAGGCGAGAGCCTCGTCGGCATCGTTCACGCAGACGATATGTCCGTGCGGCATGCCGGCCTCTTCAGCGGCGCGAGCCATGCCCCGCGACAGGTCGCCCGTGCACACGAGCACATCGATGCCCGCCTCGGCCGCGGCGCGACCGGCCTTCGCGTGGCCCTCGATGCTCGATACGCCGAGCTCGCCCATATCGCCGAGCACCGCGATGCGACGGCCCGCGGTCTCATACGACGCAAGCGTGGCAAGAGCGGCGCACATCGATTCGGGAGCAGCGTTGTAGGCGTCGTTGAACACCACGGCTCCGCACTTCGCGCGCACGAGTTCAGCACGGCCCGATTCGGGCTGAGCCTGAGCAAGGGCTGCTGCGACTTCGGAAAATTCCATGCCCGCCGCCATGCATACCGCCACGGCGCCACATGCGTTCGAAACGTTTTGCGCGCCACGCAAAGAAAGCGCAACCTGCTCGCGGCAACGCTCGCCGCCCACAAGCGCGCCACGCGCGCACAATTCGAACCGCGGACGGCCCTCGGGGTCAATCGCGACATTTTCGGCCCACACGGCGCTGTCGGCAGCCCATGCGCCCAAAGAGGCATCAGGCTCGCCGAGCGCGGAAAACGCGCAAACATTCACACCGCGCTGAAGAAGGCGCGCATGCTCTGCCATAAACGCCGATTTATCGCAGCCGGCATTCAAAAACGCCCAGCCGCCCTCGGGCAGCGCATCGAGCAGCTCCGCTTTCGCGAGCGCGATGTTGTCACGCGTTTTCAGGTATTCCAAGTGCGACGTTCCCACGATGGACACGACGCCCAAGCTCGGCTTCGCCATGGCGGCAAGGTGCGCGATTTGGCCCGGGCGATCCATGCCCATCTCGACGACGAGCATCTGGGTCGACGCGGGCGCCGTAAGCACCGTATAGGGGGCGCCGAGTTCGTTGTTGAAGTTGCCCTTCGTCGCCCAGGTTTCATATTTCGTAGAAAGGATGTCGCGCACGAGGCCTTTGGTGGTGGTCTTCCCCACCGAGCCGGTGACGCCGATCACCGTGGCGGAAAGCGTTGCGCGCCATGCAGCGGCGATTTCGGCGATCGCTTCCGCTGCATCGGCAACCATGAGCACGCAAGCGCCGGCGGCACGGGCCGCTTCAAGCGCCGCATCGTCAAGCTCGCGCGTGCACAGCACCGCGACAGCGCCCGCCTCAATCGCAGAAGCCGCGAATGCATGTCCGTCGACGCGCTCGCCAACGATGGCCGCATACACAAAGCCCGGTTTCACCTCGCGAGAGTCCCACGTAAGGCCCAAGGCCGCGACATCGCGGCTCACGGGTTCCACGAGCACGCGAGCATTGCATGCCTCAATTACACGTCCTATTTCGAGTTCCATTCAATCCACCTCAACGGAATCGCTTAATCAGGCAAAACGCCGCACGAAGGCGGCGTTTACTTCTGCGCGATTTTATATCGGCTACTTGCTTCGGTCATTATATCTTTAAACACCTCGCACGTATTTCGCTCGTAAGGCACATGGTTCACACCGACAAAACACACCAGATTCGAAGTCGCGTTTGGCAGGAAACCAACAAAGTCGAGGTTGTACATGTTCTTCACGTAGGAGCCGGAATCGTCGGCGTATTCCGCCGTACCGGTTTTGCCCGCCGTCGTATAGCCCTCAACAGCGGCCGTCTTGCCCGTGCCGTTTTCCACAACGCCTTCCAGCATGTCCGTAAGCGGAGCGATGGCGTCGGTGTTGTCGATGATCTGCTCGCTATCCCACGTGACCTCTTCTCCCGAAGAGGGCTTCGAGATAAGGAAGTGCGGCGTATGGGCAACGCCCGTGCCATTCGCGATGGCCCCGTAGAAGCGCGTGATCATAAGCGGGCTCAGCGAAATGCCTTGGCCGAACGTCACGTTGTACGACTGGATGAGCGACCATGTGCCCACATTAGTCAAATAGCCCTCGGCCTCGCCGGGGTAGTCGACGCCCGTGGCATCATTGAGGCCGTATTTGCGAATCTTGTCGTACAGGTCGTTGAAGCCCAAATGCTGCTGCACGAGAAGCGACGTGCCGACGTTCGACGATTGCGCGAGCACCTCGGCCGCGGTCATCGTAGTTGCAGCGCGTTCATGGGCGTCAGAGATTTTGTACTCGTCCGCCTCAAGATACACCGGGCAGTCCACCGTGGTTTGGGCGGTAATGCCGCCCGCCTCGAGCATCGCGCAGAACGACGCGGTCTTGAAAATGGAGCCCGGCTCGAACTGCGTGGTAATGGCTTTCACCGACGTAGCGCCCTCTTCGATGTTGCTGCGGTCGGAGGGGTCCAAGTAAGGCGTTGAGGCGATAGCGATAATGTCACCCGTATCGGCGTCGTAAAGCACAACCGAGCCGTCTTCGCCGCCAATGTCGCTCACGCCCTGCGCAAGGCGCTCTTCGACATATTGCTGCATGTCGATATCGATGGAAAGAATAATATCCTGGCCATCTTTGGCGGGCTCGTCGACCTCGGTGCCGCCGGGAATCGGCATGCCGTATGCGCCCTGCTGCAGCACGAGCTTGCCCGGCTCGCCCTTCAAAATGCTGTCGTAATACAGCTCAAGACCGGTTTGGCCGTTGCCGTCGACATCGACCAAACCAAGAATTTGGCCCGCGGTGCTGCCATACGGGTACACGCGTTTCATGTCGTCAAGGAAATAAATGCCATCAAGGCCGAGGTCTTTTACCTCTTCGCCTTTGTCCTGGTCGACCTTGCGCTTCACGTATGCGAACGTGGTGTTTTCGGTCGAAAGGGGGCCTTCATAGATGGACGCGTCGCCGCCGAGCACGCCGGCGAGCTTCTCGGCCGTGCCTTTCACGTCGGTGATTTCTTTCGGATTGCAATAGATGGTCGTCGCCTGCACGTCGGAGGCGAGCACTTTGCCATTGCGGTCGTAAATCGTGCCGCGGCGAGGCGAGAGCTCGACTGACACCGTACGCGAATTGGCAGCCTGGGTGCTGTAATCGTCGGCAAGAATAATCTGAAGCTGAACAAGGCGTCCTACGAGCAACAAAAGGATGATTCCGAAAAAGACCAGGAGCACCCTAAAGCGATTTGAGCCGAAGGAATAATTCGGCGCCTGACGGCGCGCGTCACGAGACACGAAGCGCACCTAGCCTTGGCTTGCCATAGAAGACAAGCTCCCAGAAAGCGAAAGGTTGCCCGAAGCGTCGGTCGCAATGACGTCGGCGCCAAGCTCGATGCTTTCGGTAGCAGCAGGCGCCGCCATGCCGAGGCCCTCGGCCGCGGAGCGAATGTGCGTGGAGTTGGAAAGCTGGCTCTGCTGCACCTCAAGATCGTTGCCGAGCGTGCGCTCGTTGGCGATTTGCGTGGAAAGCTCGTCGGTTGCAATGGTCGTGGTTACGCTCGCCGCAGAAAGAAGCACGCGAGCGCATGCGAAAATCGCAATCACGATCGCCACGGCGAATACAACGCCCACCACGCCAAAGATGCTCTCGGGCACACCGGCATGGTTGACGCCGTTGCGGCGTCCGGGCATGACATTGACATCGGGGTTGCTCTGCCTGCGCAAATCGGGCGCGGCGGAACCATGGACATAGGCCGGCTGGGAGGCGCGGTATGAATCGTATTGTCTCATGCCTGCCTCCTTTCTGTGTTTAGGCTGCGTTTACAGTCGGCGTATCGGCCATCTAGGCGCCAGGGCACCTATCTGATCTTTTCCGCGACGCGCAGCTTGGCGCTGCGGGCGCGGGGGTTAACTTCAATTTCCGCCTCGGTGGGCAGAATGGGTTTGCGAGTAATTACTTTCAGCGCAGGGTTCGCGCCGCACACGCACACCGGAAAACCGGGAGGGCACGTGCATTTCTTCGAGTGCTCGGCGAAAGCTTCCTTCACCGCCCTGTCTTCCAGGGAGTGATAGCTGATGACCGCGATGCGACCGCCAGGATTCAACCACCGAATGGCGGCGTCGAGACCCCGACGAAGCACGGTAAGCTCGCCGTTCACTTCGATGCGAAGCGCCTGGAACGTTCGCTTGGCGGGATGCCCGCCAGCGCGACGCGCCGAAGCGGGAATGGCCGCTTTAATAATGTCCACGAGTTCGCCCGTCGTTTCGATGGGATGGCTCTCGCGGCGCTCCACGATGAATTGCGCAATACGACTTGCCCACTTCTCGTCGGAGTAGTCGCGAATGATCCGGGTGAGCTCTGCTGCGGATAAGGTGTTGACGAGCTCTGCTGCGGTTATGGTTTGTCTACCCGGGTCCATTCGCATGTCCAGCAAGGCGTCTTCCCTAAACGAGAAGCCACGCTGCGGGAGGTCGAGTTGCGGCGAGGAAACGCCGAGGTCGAACAGAATCGCATCGATTCCAGGGACCTGCGCTTCCACCAGCAATTCATCCAAGTCGCCGAAGTTTCCGCGAAGCAGCATGACTTCGCATGCGTTTTCGGCGGAAGCTGAAGAGAGGCGCTTCTTGGCGGCGGCCAAGGCCATTTCGTCTTGGTCGATGCCGATAAGAAGGCCGCCCTCCCCAAGCCGTTTGGCGACTTCGGAAGAATGCCCTGCTCCGCCGAGCGTTGAATCCACGAACGTGTGCTGCGGTTTAAGGTTCAAGTGCTCGAGGCACTCGGCAAGCAGGACCGGTGTATGCCTGTATTGGTTTGTCATTTCTTCCACGTCAGAACTCCTACGAATAGAGCAGGGCATCAAGATCGATGCTCGCCAGCAGGTTTTCACGACGCGTGGTATCCCAAATGTCGAAGTGGCTGCCAGCGCCAACCAGGGTGACTTCCTTGTCGATGCCAGCGCGCTCGCGCAAGCTCTGCGGCAAGGTGATGCGGCCCGCGGAGTCCATGGTCACTGGAGTCGCATTGCCACGAAGGATGCTGTTCAGCAACATGTGCTCACGCTTGTTGGGGTCAAAGCCACCGCGTTTCTCAAACAAGGTGTCGATCCATACGTCGAAAGCTTCGTTGGTATACACCGACAGAAACTCGTTTCGCGCATCGGGAACAACGACCATTTGGGTTTCCTCGGTCAGAAGCTTGCGAATAGACGACGGCAAAGACAGACGCCCCTTGGCATCGAGCTTATGACGATATTCGCCATTGAGCCCAGCCATGGACACCTCCTTTGTTCGTTGTTATTCGCGCGTTTCGTAACCGGTGCCGCCATTTTATCCCACTTTGCCCCACTCCACAACAAAATCGCCCCCAATTCCTCCCCCACCGTCCCCTTCCTTCCCCTCCACTTCCACCCCCTTTCCCTCCACCGGCGTAAGGTCTCAAAGCTATTTCGCGCAAAATAAAAAAGCGGGGCACAACATCTTGTGCTCCGCTTTGCGCGAACAATGAAAAAGGATGGTGGGAGAAAGTGGGAAAAATTTTTGCCGGATGCGTTCGAATTCCGAAAAAACGAGCGCGAATGTGACGAACATGTGGTCACAGAGGACAGCTGCGTCAGAATCGACGCAGAATCGAATTGTGCAACGGCAAAAGAGGCCACCATATATAGTGGCCGACGAAAACCGCCCCTTCCCGCGCGGGCATCGCGCGTGGGGGCTATGCACGGGGATGGGCCGAAAGGTATTCCTCGCGAATATGGGCGCGGCTGACATACGTGTAGATTTGCGTGGTTGAGATATCGGAGTGCCCAAGCATTTCCTGAATGGCGCGCAAGTCGGCGCCACCCTCGAGCATATGGGTCGCGAAGCTATGGCGAAGCATATGCGGATGCAGATCGGCGATGCCCACCGCTTCACCCGCATGCGCCACGATGCGATGCACCGCCTGGCGTGTCATGCGCGCGCCGCGGGCATTCAGAAACACCGCCGGCGAGCCCTTGCCCTTCATGGAAAGCTCCGCGCGAAAGCCGCCATACACATACGTCCTCAGCGCCGTCTCGGCCGTTCCCGAAATCGGCACGAAGCGCTCGCGCGAGCCCTTGCCGAGCACACGCACCACCCCGCCATCGAAACCAATGCAGCCCATATCGAGGCCCACAAGCTCGCTTGCACGCAAACCGCAGCCATACAGAATCTCGAGCATCGCCTTGTCGCGCTGCGCTCGGGGGCCTTCGCCGAAAGGTTGGTCGAGCAGCGCATTGATTTGAGCGATGGAAAGCGCATCGGGCAAGCGATCGGGCCTTTGGGGCAGAGAAATCGATTCTGCCGGGTTCGTTTGCACCAGTTCGTCTGAGACAAGAAAGCGATGGAAACCCTTCACCGCCGAAACGCGACGGGCGATAGTCGACGCGGCATACCCCCGTTCGACCAAATCGGATTCATAGGCAACGATATCGGCTCGCGAGACATCGCATGGCGCAAGCACGCCGCGGCCAAGAAGAAACGCGAAGTAATCGCGCAGGTCAGACTCATATGCCGCAAGCGTGAGACGCGACGATCCGCGCTCAACGCCCAAATGCGCCACATAGTCGCGCGCGTATTGAAGAAAGGGGCGCGCAGTCGCATCCGCGTCATCGAGACTATATATGAAAGATTCCTTTGGCATAAGCAAAGTATACGGCAGATTCAGCGAGCATAGCGCAAGCCCATCGCCCGCCCAATTCAATGCGAAGCAAAAGACCCTATTGAAAAACGCCGCGCGCACGTGCCGTTTGCGAAATCGTTCCGCGCACATCTTGGCCAAAGCGCCGCAGCAACAACCGCGCAGGTGCGCATTTTGCCCGAGCGTTTGCGTGGAACCGACGAATCCACGTACACAAAAAAGAGACATCGACCTGAATCGATGTCTCTGAGCCAAACACGCTATCTACCCTATAGCACTAAAAAAGAGGAGCGCCGCTCCAAGCGATCGCTCCTCATTCTTCTCAGGCCTCGGATTCTTTATTCCTCGTCGCGATGCTTAAGCGCAGCGGCAACGAAACCGTTGAACAGCGGATGGGGCTTGGTGGGACGGCTCTTGAATTCGGGATGAGCCTGGCTCGCCACGAACCACGGATGATTCGGCAGCTCAATCATCTCGGTAAGACGGCCATCGGGCGAGACGCCGGAAATCACCATGCCGGCCTCTTGGAGTTTGCCGCGATACTCGTTATTCACCTCGTAACGATGGCGATGGCGCTCGTAGATGACTTCCTCGCCATAGATATCGAATGCCTTGGTGCCCTTTTCGAGCTTGCAAGGGTACGCGCCCAAACGCATGGTGCCGCCCTTTTCGTCGATATCTTTCTGGTCGGGCATAATCGAAATGACCTGGTACTCGGCGTTCTCGTCGAACTCAGAAGACGTCGCGCCCGACAAGCCGACAACATCGCGCGCAAACTCGCACACGGCTGCCTGCAGGCCCAAGCAAATGCCGAAATAAGGCACGTTATGCGTGCGAGCGTAACGCGCAGCTGCGATTTTGCCTTCGAAAGCGCGCTGGCCAAAACCGCCCGGCACCAAAATGCCGTCCATATCGCCAAGCAGCTCTTCGGCGGTTTCGTCGTCGACCTTTTCCGCGTCAATAAGGTTCAGGTTCACGTTCACGCCGTTTGCCACGCCAGAATGGTGGAGCGCTTCCATAATGGAAAGATACGCATCGGGGAGCTTCACGTATTTGCCCACGATGGCGATGTTCACTTCGCCCTCGCAATCGGCCTGCGCCGAGAGGAACTTGCGCAGCGGAGTGAGGTCGACATCTTCCACGGGAAGGCCCAACTTCGCGAGCACCTTCTCGTCGAAATGCTGGTCGTGCAACGCGAGAGGCACCGAATAAATGCTCGGCGCGTCGATGCATGCGAGCACATTGCCCGGGTCAACGTCGCAGAACAGGGCGATTTTGTCGCGAACGCCCGAGGAAATCTCATGGTCGCTGCGGCATACGATGAAGTCGGGCTGCACGCCAACGCTGCGCAGCTCTTTAACGGAATGCTGCGTGGGCTTGGTTTTCACTTCGTGGGCCGCGGCGATGTAGGGAACCAGCGTCACATGCACGAAAATCACGTCGCCGGGTTCTTTTTCCTTCTTGAACTGGCGAGCAGCCTCGATGAACGGCTGGCTTTCGATGTCGCCCACCGTGCCGCCGATTTCCGAAATAACGATATCGGCGTTCGTCTGGCTCGCGATGCGATAGAGGCGCTCTTTGATGGCGTTGGTCACATGGGGAATAACCTGCACGGTGCCGCCCAGGAAATCGCCGCGACGCTCGCGGGCGATGAGGCTTTGATAGATGGAGCCTTGGGTGAAGTTGGAGTCGCGCGTGAGGCTTTCATCGATAAAGCGCTCGTAATGGCCCAGGTCAAGGTCGCCTTCGTGGCCATCATCGGTCACGAACACCTCGCCATGCTGAAACGGGCTCATCGTGCCCGGGTCGACGTTGAGGTACGGGTCGATTTTCTGCATGGTCACATGGTATCCGCGGGCTTTCAAAAGATGCCCGAGCGATGCCGCCGTAATGCCCTTGCCCAACGACGAAACCACGCCGCCCGTCACGAAAATGTGCTTGGCCATGATGCTCCTTTGCGCTTGTCGTGCCTTCTTCTTGCAACATGCGCCGCACCCAAAATACGCTTGCGCGCAAGCACATGCCTCACTCAAACGTCTTTCTATTTTACGCGCGCAGCGCCCAGGAGCCGCGCCCGTTTTCAAAGGAATGCGGTGTTTTTACATAGCGGAAACACAGTCGCCCACACGCGTTGCGCAGAGCGCTAAAATGAGTCGTTCATGCATACGCGCGCTTCGCGTGCCACGTCCAGATTACCAGGAGGCTTTATGCGCATCGGTTTCGACAATGACAAATATATCGCCCTGCAGGCG
The DNA here is from genome assembly GCF_934630525.1 of uncultured Slackia sp. Taxonomy (GTDB): domain Bacteria; phylum Actinomycetota; class Coriobacteriia; order Coriobacteriales; family Eggerthellaceae; genus Slackia. The sequence continues at coordinate 158,256 of NZ_CAKTVX010000004.1, read as the reverse complement.
GAACATATTCGTGAGCGCATCGGCCAGTTTGGCGGAAAGCTGTACCTCGAGTTCGGCGGAAAGCTCTTTGACGACCACCACGCAAGCCGCGTTTTGCCAGGCTTCCAGCCCGACAGCAAAATTCGCATGCTCAAGCAGTTCGCCGACGACGTGGAAATCATCGTCGCGATCAACGCCAACGATATCGAGAAAAACAAGATGCGCGGCGACTTGGGCATCACCTACGACGAAGATGTGCTGCGCCTGCTCGATATTTTCGCGAACATGGGCTTCGCCACGGCCGGCGTCGTTATCACGCGCTACGAGAACCAGCCTTCCGCCGCGGCATTCCGCCAGAAGCTCTCGTCGCTCGGCGTGAAGAGCTATCTGCACTACCCTATCGCTGGCTACCCCTACGATATCGCGCGCATCAATTCCGATGACGGTTTCGGCAAAAACGAATTCGTGGAAACCACGCGCCCGCTCGTCGTGGTAACCGCACCTGGCCCGGGCTCGGGCAAGATGGCCACTGCCCTCTCGCAGCTCTACCATGAGCACAAGCGTGGCGTTGAGGCTGGCTATGCGAAATACGAGACGTTCCCCATTTGGAACCTGCCGCTGAAGCATCCCGTGAACGTCGCCTACGAGGCCGCCACGGTCGATTTGGACGATGCGAACGCGATCGACCCGTTCCATTTGGAGGCGTACGGCGTCACAACCGTGAATTATAACCGCGACATCGAGATCTTCCCCGTTCTGAAGAGCATGCTCGAAGGCATTTTGGGCGAAAGCCCCTACCAGTCGCCCACCGACATGGGCGTGAATATGGCGGGCCTCGCCATTTGCGACGACGACGCATGCCGCGATGCCGCGAAGATGGAAATCGTGCGCCGCTATTTCGCCGCCGCCGTTGACCAGCGCCGCACGGGCACGCATCTCGACCAGGTGCAACGCCTTGAGCTGCTCATGAATCAGGTGGGTGTCGACGCGAACTTCTCGCCTGCGCGCAAAGCGGCGCTTCTGAAGGAGGAGGCGACCGGAGCACCCGCGGGCGCCATGGTTCTGCCCGACGGCCGCGTGGTCACCGGCAAAACCTCCAACCTGCTTGGCGCGGCATCTTCCCTGCTTATGAATGCCTTGAAGGGCGTTTCGGGCGTCGATGAAGACCTTTTCGTCATTTCCGACGAGGTCATCGAACCCATTTGCAAGCTGAAGAAGAACACCCTGCACGCGAATAACCCTCGCCTGCATTCCGACGAAACGCTGCTTGCGCTTTCCGTGAGCTCTGCAACCGACCCTGTGGCCAAAGAGCTCATCGACCATGCCGGCGACCTGCGCGGCTGCGACGCATTCTTCAGCGTGATTATTTCGGAAACCGACGAGAAGCTCTACCGTACGCTCGGCATCAACGTGTGCTGCGAACCGAAATACGAAAAGCGCCGCTTCTTCCATAAATAAAGTGCCAGAGGCACTTTATTTCCCAAACTTTCGCGCCCGAGCGGGCGCTGCCCGGCTCGGCGCAAGCCGAGGCCGGGCTTTTTTTGCGAAGGCCTGCATTCTCTTCCACTCGCACCCAAACGAACGCTCCCCGCTCGGAACCGTATTGAGCCATAAAAAATGCCCGCATTGCTGCGGGCATTTTGCTTTATTGCTTGCGATCGTCGCGGAAGAATACCCTCGACGCTTCGGCATAGAAGCCATCGCTCTTATAGCGCAACAGAATGGTGGGGTTGTTGCTCTTGCGCACCAGCACACGATCGATGGGCTCGTCAAGAATCACAATCTCGCCGTCGACGAAGTAGCTCGCCTCGCGGCTTTCAGGGTTCTTCGAGAGGTCGATTTCCACAATATCGCTCGGGCCGGTAATGACCGAACGCGAAAGCAGCGTATGCGGAGCCAACGGCACAACGACCAAGCCGCGGAACTCGGGCGAGCACAGCGGGCCGCCCGCGGAAAGCGCATAGGCGGTAGAACCCGTTGCCGACGAAACGACCAGGCCGTCACCGCGCATGTCAACCACATGCGTGCCAGCGATGTTGACGCCGAAATCGATGATGCGGCCCAACTCGCCGCGCGTCACCGAGAATTCATTCAGCGCGAAACGGCTTGCGACCTGAGTCTCGCCGCTCCACAGCTCAATATGCAGGCTCGAGCGCTCCTCGCGCACCACATCGCCCGCAAGCGCAGCCGCGACAATGGGAATCACGCCATCTTTGGAAGAATTCACGAGGAAGCCCAAGTGGCCGAAATTGATGCCCAAAATAGGCACGCGATGCTTGCCCACAAGACGGGCGGCGCGAAGCATGGTTCCGTCGCCGCCAAGGGAAACCACCATGTCGAACGACTTCACATCGATGTCGTCGCACATATCGATGACCGACTCGATGGAAAGCGGCATGGAATCGAGTTCGGTGTGCCCAATTCCCTGCGACTCCAAATACGTCGCAAGCATCATCGACGCATCGATGGCCTCGGCGTTGGAGTTGTTGCGGATAATCAGGATGTTCATGGTGCCTCGTTTCACGATTTGTACCGCGCGCGCTATGATTGCGGTTGATTTGCAATCGACTTTAACCGCATTAGTATACCCAAACATTAAGGGCAACATGACTACTACGAACAATTCCATAACGAACGAACCCAACGAAGACGCAGAAGGCGCTGCCTCCGACGTCGCAAACGTCGGATCGTCCGCCGCGCTCATTTCATTCTTCGTCATTATCTCGCGTATCACCGGCTTCATGCGCACCTGGGCGATGGCCTTCGCCTTGGGGTCCACCATGCTCGCAAGTTCCTATCAGGTGGCGAATAACCTTCCCAACATGCTCTACGAGCTCGTTGTGGGCGGAATGCTGGTAACCGCGTTTCTGCCCGTCTATGTCTCGGTGAAAGACAGGCTCGGCGTTAAGGGCGGCAACGAATACGCGTCAAATTTGCTTTCGCTCACGTTCATTCTGCTTGGTTTCGTCGCGCTGCTCTGCACCATTTTCGCGCCGGCGCTCATTTACACCCAGAGCTTCATGAACGACCAATCGACGATGGGCGACGCCGTCTTCTTCTTCCGATTCTTCGCGATGCAAATTGTGTTCTATGGCATTTCGACTATTGTAAGCGGCCTGCTCAACGCTTCTCGCGATTACCTGTGGTCGTCGGCTGCGCCTATCTTCAACAACATCATCGTAACCGCGACCTTCGTTGCCTACGCCTTTGTGGCACCGAGCAATCCCGAGCTCGCTAAGCTCATCATCGCAATCGGCAACCCGCTTGGCGTGTTCATGCAAATGGCTATTCAATTGCCTGCGCTGCGCCGAAACGGCATCAAATTGCGCCCGCATGTCGACCTGCATGACCCCGCCCTCAAGGAAACGCTTTCGATCGGCGTTCCCGCCGTCGTGGTTATGACCGCCGGCCTCGTGATCGTTTCCGTTCAGAATTCAGCCGCCTACGGCTGCCTTGACAATGGTCCTTCCATCATTGCGTACGCGCGCCTGTGGTTCACCCTCCCCTACGCCTTCCTCACGGTGCCCATCACCACGACCATGTTCACTGAAATCTCGCACATGATTGCAAAGGGCGATACCGACTCCTTCAAGCGCGGCGTAGTCTCGGGCAGCAAGCAGATCCTGTTTTTCATGCTGCCGTTCATGCTCTATCTCATGGTGTTTGCAGAACCCCTGGTCACGCTCTATCACATCGGCGCATTCACGCAGGAAAACATTTGGCAAATCGCAAGCTATCTCATTGTGCTTTCGATTTCGCTGCCGTTCTATGCGGTGAATACCTATCTGCAGAAGGCGTTTTCCGCGCTGCGCGCAATGAAGCCCTATTCGGGCCTTATGCTGTGCGCGTCCGTTTTGCAGATTGCGTTCATCATGGTATTTTCAACGCCGGCCGCAGGTCCGCTCAACCTCGGCATCGTCGCCGTCGCTTTGAGCGAAACGGTCTTCTACATCGTGCTCGATGTAGCATGCTTCGCATACCTGCGCCATCGACTTGGCGCGTTTGGCTTTGGTGGCATGGTCGCATCGGCCGTTCGCTCGTTCGTCCTCGGCGCCGCGGGCGCCTTCGCAGGCTGGCTTGTGATGCAGGGCTGCATGGTGATGGCTCCCATGAACGGCTCCATCGTCAATGCCCTCATCAGCATCGTCGCAGGCGGCCTCACGGCGCTTGTCGTGACCTTCGGCATCGCATTGAAGCTTCACCTTGAAGAAGCGAGCTTCGTGGCAAACATCGCGAACAAAATCGCAGGCAAACTTCGACGATAAGAGCCAAATCGATCTGACTCGCAAGACGAGAACACTTCCCGACCTGTTAATTGCTCGTAGCGTTTAACAGGTCGGGGCCCTCAGACTCCATGGGATATCTACCGACAGAAAGCCGGCAACTCCATAATGCCGTCAAACCTGTTGAATTCCAAAACCTGCGAAATGCTCGTAGCGTTTAGCAGGTTTTGGAAACGGGTCGCGTAAAGTCTGGCTCGGTCGTAATAACCAACGGGCCGTCTTCGGTAATAGCAACCGTTTTTTCGAAATGAGCGCTTGGCTTATGATCGCGCGTCGTCACAAGCCACCCATCACGCCCCACGCGCGTTTTGCGGGTTCCCATGTTAATCATGGGCTCAATTGCCAATACCATGCCAACCTCAAGCTCTATGCCGCTATGAGGGCGTCCGTAATTCGGCACATTGGGATCTTCGTGCATATGGCGGCCTATGCCGTGGCCCACATAATCGCGAACTACGCCATATCCTTGCGCCTCGGCGATGCTCTGAACGGCATGTCCAATGTCGCCAAGATGATTGCCGGCACGTGCGGCCGAGAGGCCCGCCCACATGCATTTCTCAGTGGTCTCAAGCAGCATGGCAACATCGCTCGATACCTTGCCGATAGGATACGTCCAGGCATTATCTCCAACCCAGCCATCAACCGTGGCGCCCGTATCAACCGAAAGAATATCGCCTTCGCGAAGAATCACTTTCGATGAAGGGATTCCATGCACGATTTGATCGTTCACTGAGGCGCAGATGGAACCCGGGAACCCGCCATAGCCCTTAAAAGCTGGAATTCCTCCCTCGGCGCGAATGAGCGTTTCGGCAAGCTCGTCGAGTTCGAGCGTCGACACGCCCGGTTTTGCCGCCTCGCCCACTTTGCGAAGCACATAGGCGGAAAGCCGTCCCGCCTCTTTCATCGCCTCAATTTCTGCAGGCGATTTCTTAATGATGTTCAGCCTCATAAAAGCCTTCTTTCATCGCATATCGCACGTCATGCTACCACAAAAGAAAAGCCCGCTCCGAAGAGCGGGCTTTAAACCATCGCATGGTGGATACGGTGGTTGCAATTCAATAAGGGCTACTCAGCAGCCTGATCGAAGTTGCGAGAAACGGCAGGGTCGACGGAAATGCCAACGCCCATGGTGGAAGAAACCGTGATGGACTTGAGGTACTTGCCCTTGGCCGAAGACGGCTTCATGCGAACAACCTCGTCGTACACGGTGCCATAGTTCTGAGCCAGCTGCTCAGCAGTGAAGCTCGCCTTGCCAATGATGACATGAGCAATGCCGTAGCGGTCGGCGCGGTACTCAACCTTGCCGCCCTTGAGCTCAGAAATGGCCTTGGCAACGTCCATGGTCACGGTGCCGAGCTTGGGGTTCGGCATCAAGCCACGGGGGCCAAGAATTTTGCCCAGACGGCCAACCTTGCCCATGAGGTTCGGGGTAGCCACGGCAGCATCAAAGTTGATGTTGCCAGCCTGGATGTCGGCCACGAGGTCATCGGAGCCAACGATGTCGGCGCCAGCCTCGCGGGCGGCGTCAGCCTGCGCGCCCTCAGCGAAGACGGCAACGCGGACAGTTTTGCCAGAGCCGTTCGGCAGGGAAACCATGCCGCGCAGCTGCTGGTCGGCCTGACGAGTGTCAATGCCGAGACGGAAGTGAACTTCGACGGTCTCGTCGAACTTCGCAGAAGAGCATTCCTTGACGAGGTTCATGGCCTCGACGGGAGCGTAAAGCTTGTCCTTCTCGACCTTAGCGAGGGCAGCTTTGCGATTCTTGGAAAGAGACATGTCTTTCTATCCTTTCGTGGTGATGACGGGTTTTCTTCAAACCCTTCCACATACGTGGTGATGGCGGGCCGTGAGGCCCTTCCACTTACAATGCGCTCAAATGAACGCGATGCGAAGATTACTCTTCGCGGCCAGCGAGCGCAGCAGCGAGCTTCTTGGAAGGCACATAGACCTTCTTCATCTCGCGGCCCTCGATGCGAACGCCCATGGAACGGGCGGTGCCAGCAACAATCTCCATGGCGGCCTCAATGTCGTTAGCGTTGAGGTCGGGCATCTTGATCTCGGCAATCTCGCGGAGCTGATCGAGGGACAGCGTGCCCACGGTCTTCAGCTGCGGAATGCCAGAGCCGCTCTTAATGCCGAGCTTTTCCTTGATGAGAACAGCCGCCGGAGGGGTCTTGCACACGAAGGTGAAGGTCTTGTCCTCGTAGATGGTGATTTCAACAGGGATGATGGTGCCAGACTGCTCCTGCGTAGCGGCGTTGAACGCCTGGCAGAATTGCATGATGTTGACACCCTGAGCACCCAGAGCGGGGCCGACCGGAGGAGCCGGGTTAGCAGCGCCAGCCGGAATTTGCAGCTTAACGAAGCCGGTGACTTTCTTCTCAGCCATTGTCGTTGTTTCCTTACCTTGCCGTTTTGTTATTTCCCATACACAGCCACTGCAAGAGAAGCCCTGTCCACCCAGGCTCACAGCGGCTGGGAATAGCCAAAATTAGATGGTCGCAACCTGGTCGAACGTAAGCTCGACAGGAGTTTCGCGGCCGAACATGGATACCATGACCTTGACTTTGCCAGCCTCAGGCATGACTTCAGAAATCGTGCCATCAAACTCGGCAAAAGGACCGCTCGTAACTTTGACAACCTGTCCCACTTCCAGAGAAGACGACACGGTCTTCTTGGGAGCAAGAACAGACGAGCGTTTCATGATTTTGTTGAACTCTTCACGAGTCAACGGTTCGGGTTTGCCGAGGCTTCCCACGAACCCGGTAACGCCTGGAGTATTGCGAACCGCAGCCCAGCTGCGATCGTCAAGATCCATGCGAACCAAAACGTAGCCCGGGAATACTTTCTTTTCACTCTCAACGCGACGGCCGCCTTCTTTGATTTCGGTAACCGTCTCGGTGGGAATCTCAATCCCGAATACGTTGTTCTCGAGGCCCATCGTTTCAATGCGGCTTTCGAGATTCGTCTTCACTTTATTCTCGTAACCGGAATAGGTGTGAAGGACATACCATTTTCTTGCCATACTAGACACCTGCTCCAATGCTCGAGATGCCTACGACGATCGGCGTAACAATGAGGTTATCGAGCACGGCGACAAAGATACCGAAGAACAGCAAAGCACCCACGACAACACCCGTCCAACGAAGGACTTCGTTTCGCGTGGGCCACGTAACGCGTTTAAGCTCAGAGCGAACCTCTTTGAGGAACTTAAAGCGCTGCTTTTTGGGCTTCGCCTTCTCGACGGCCTTCTTCTCCTGCTTAGCAGCTTCGGCCTTTTTCTGGGCCTCAATCTCTTCAGCGGAGACGCCTTTGGCTTCGAGCTCGGCAGCTTGCGCTTTGCGCGCTTGACGCGCTGCGGAAGCTTTCGCCCTCTGCGTTTTAGACTTTTTCGCCATAGTCTCTTTTTCTCTCATACGGCTTCTTTGGGAAGAAACCGCCGAATCATCCTTGGAAATTAAATTTCCCCAAACACCAAAACAAGCAGCTTACGTACTTAAGCTGCTTGAACAAGCTGGCAGGCCAGGTAGGACTCGAACCCACAACATGCGGTTTTGGAGACCGCCGCTCTACCACTTGGAGCTACTGGCCTGTGTTCCCTATCTTATCGAGTTTCCTTATGCAGGGTATGCTTTTTGCACCACTTGCAATATTTCTTCATCTCGAGTCGATCCGGATTATTCTGCTTGTTCTTTTTGGTCGTGTAGTTGCGGCGCTTGCACTCGGTGCAGGCCAGGGTGACCAACGTACGCATGAACTCTCCTTTAAGAAAAATCGAAATTCAGTTTGAATCTGTACACATATAACAAAGCACTCAGCTGAAGAAGTGGAGCTCGATTGCTCGAGCTCCACTCACAAACTAACCAGTAATCAAATGGCTCTTAAAAGAGTTATTTGATGATCTTAGTCACACGGCCGGAGCCAACGGTGCGGCCACCCTCGCGGATAGCGAAGCGGAGGCCTTCCTCCATGGCGATCGGGTGGATGAGGTCACCAGTGATCTCAACGTTGTCGCCAGGCATAACCATCTCGACGCCCTCGGGCAGGTGGGCAACACCGGTAACGTCGGTGGTGCGGAAGTAGAACTGAGGACGATAGCCATCGAAGAACGGGGTGTGACGGCCACCTTCATCCTTGGTAAGGATGTAGACCTGACCCACGAACTCAGAGTGCGGGGTAACCGAGCCGGGCTTGCAGAGAACCTGGCCACGGACGATGTCCTCGCGCTTGACGCCACGGAGCAGGCAGCCGATGTTGTCGCCAGCCTGAGCCTCGTCGAGCAGCTTGCGGAACATCTCGATGCCGGTGCAGACCGTGTTGGAGGTCTCTTTGATGCCGACGATCTCCAGCGGGTCGTTGACATGCAGAACGCCACGCTCAACACGACCAGTAGCAACGGTGCCACGGCCGGTAATGGTCATGGTGTCCTCGACAGCCATCAGGAACGGCTTATCGACGTCGCGCTCGGGGGTCGGGATGTAGGAGTCAACAGCGTCCATGAGCTCCCAGATCTTCTCCTGCCACTGAGCGTCGCCCTCGAGGGCCTTCAGAGCAGAACCGCGGATAATCGGGGTGTCGTCTCCGGGGAAACCGTACTCGGTGAGGAGCTCACGGGTTTCCATCTCAACGAGCTCGATGAGCTCTTCGTCGTCGACCATGTCGCACTTGTTCAGGAAGACAACGATGTAGGGCACGCCAACCTGACGGGCGAGCAGGATGTGCTCGCGAGTCTGAGCCATAGGGCCGTCGGTAGCAGCGATAACCAGGATAGCGCCGTCCATCTGGGCAGCACCGGTGATCATGTTCTTGACGTAGTCGGCGTGGCCGGGGCAGTCAACATGAGCGTAGTGACGAGCATCGGTCTGATACTCGATGTGAGCAATAGAAATGGTGATGCCGCGCTCACGCTCTTCAGGAGCCTTGTCGATCATGTCGAAGGCAGTGAAGTCAGCGTTTGCGGTGCCATGAGAGCCGTCGTTCATGGACAGCGTCTTGGAGATAGCAGCCGTCAAAGTGGTTTTGCCATGGTCAACGTGACCAATGGTACCAATGTTCACATGCGGCTTGCTGCGCTCGAACTTCTCCTTAGCCATTATTCCTCCTCTGTGGGGGCCTTTCGGCCTCTTTTACTTCATATTAAGACACGCGCCCAAAAGGACGCGTGTTCGTTACAAATGGTAGCGGTGACTGGATTCGAACCAGTGACGCCACGGGTATGAACCGTGTGCTCTAACCAACTGAGCTACACCGCCATATAATCACGACTGCGAAAATCGCTTGGCTTTTTCTAATTGAATCAGCTCCATCGTGAATATAAGCTAAGATGGAGCCCGCGACCGGACTTGAACCGGTGACCTCTTCGTTACCAACGAAGTGCTCTACCGACTGAGCTACACGGGCAAAACTGGTGGGCGCGCTAGGATTCGAACCTAGGTAAGCAGAGCTAACGGGTTTACAGCCCGTCCCCTTTAACCACTCGGGCACACGCCCAGTTCGCAAAGTGCTCGGATACGTTATGTGTACTTATCAAGCTGCGGCTTTTGCAGGGCGGTTTTTCTTTCCTCTCTGCAAGAGCGTGGTTATATTACCGTGACCCCCTAGTCGTGTCAAACGTTTACACGGTGCCGGGCGTATCCATACACATTTCGATCATAAGGCCGCTTTGAACTGGCCTTTTTCTGAGGGTTTCTCGTCCATATCGCCCGAAATCGCCAAATTGGCTAAAAATCTTTTCAAAAAAATTTTTGGCAATTTTTTTCTCCAAGACGCGAAAAAGGGGCGCTTTCTCAAGCGCCCCTTCCCTTTCGGCAAAGCTCCGTTTCGCGATTTTATACCCTAAACGTCCGCCTCCATATAGTGATCGAACTCATCGAGAACTTCCTTAGAAGGCTTGGCCGTGAGCTTCGAAACCACCACAATGGCGATAAGCGCGAAAATAAATCCGGGCAAAAGCTCATATATGCCAAAAATGCCGCCGAGAGGCTTCACCCAAAGGTTCCACACGATAACGGTTGCCGCACCCGTAAGCATGCCCGCAAGAGCGCCCTGCCAATTCGTGCGACGCCAATACAGCGAAAGCAGCATGAGCGGACCAAAGCTCGCGCCGAAACCAGCCCATGCGTATGAAACAACTTGGAAGATCGAGGAATTCTGGTCGAGCGCGATAATGATTCCGAAAATCAAAATCACCGTAAGCGCCACGCGCGAGACGAACATCGCTTGAGCGTCGGTCGCCTTTCGATTGATGAGGCCCTTATAAAGGTTCTGCGATATGGCGGATCCAGCAATGAGCAAATAGCTCGACGAAGACGACATCGTTGCCGCGAAAATGCCCGAAACCACAAGGCCGCACACGAACGAAGGCAGCATGATTTGCGCAAGCACGACGAAAATCGATTCCGCGGCGGACGCGGTAAGGAATTCGGTAGGAAGCGCTGCGCGGCCCACAAGGCCGATGCACACGGCGCTTGCGAGCGACACCACAACCCAAACCGTAGCAATGATACGGCTCTTCTTGATGTCATCGGAATGGCGCACGCTCATGAAGCGCACGAGCACCTGCGGCATGCCGAAATAGCCCAAGCCCCACGCGAGGCACCCGACAATCGTCACCGCACCGGCTCCGTATACCGTCGCTTCGCCAAACAGGGGCATGCCGTTTTCAACAACCTGCAGGCCATCGGCGCCCATAACGGGCTGCGCCGTCATAGTGGCCGAAAGGAAGCCCGGGATATCTTGCAGGAACGCAACGGTGTTTTCCACGCCGCCTGCCATGCCGACACTGCCCACGAAAACCACCACGAGCGCGCAAATCATGATGGAGCCCTGGATAAGGTCGGTCGTGCATACCGAAAGGTATCCGCCCACGAAGGTGTACACGAACACGACAAGGGCGCCCAGAATCATCATGGTGGTGTAATCGAGCCCGAACAACGTGGAAAAAAGCTTGCCGCACGTTACAAAGCAGCTACCGCAATAGATGCAGAAGAACAGCAAAATAATGATGGCCGCAACGCTCATGAGGATGCGGCGATCGTCATGGAAGCGATTGCTGAAGAAATCGGGCAAGGTAATGGCGTTGCCGGCAACCTCAGAATACTTGCGCAGGCGTCGCGCCACGAACTTCCAATTCAAATACGTGCCAATGGCAAGGCCGATTGCCGTCCACATAGCATCGGACGCGCCCGTGAAATAAGCAACGCCCGGCAAGCCCATGAGCAGCCAGCCCGACATATCGGACGCCTCGGCCGAAAGCGCCGTGAGCCACGGGCCCAAACCGCGACCGCCAAGGAAATAGTTCTCGGACGATGAATTCGAGCGCCTTAGATAGAAAAAGCCCACCGAAAGCACGACGATGAAGTATAGGGCCATTGCGAGAATGACCTGGATGTCGCCTGATGACATCGATACCCCCTTCTAGAGCAGCACGTGCCGCAAAATACGAAAATACCTGCCGATTATACGGTATATGCCGCGATACGTAATCAGGAGCGCTTTATTTTGGTAAAGTGGTCGCGCAAACGGCATGAACCCATATAAGGAGCGTGACATATATATGTCATACGTCGATATGTCCACCAGCGAGCTCGAAACGCTGAAAGCGGCCCTCGAAACCGAATACGCGAGCCACTGCGCGAAGGGGCTTTCTTTGAACATGGCACGCGGCAAGCCTGGATGCGACCAGCTGGCATTGAGCCTGCCCATGCTCGATGAGCTCACCTCTTCGGCCGATTTGCTTGCTGAAGATGGTACCGATTGCCGCAACTATGGCGTCATGGACGGCATCGTGGAAGCGAAGCGCTTGATGGGCGAAGTCATGGAACACGATCCCGCCAACGTGTGCGTGTTCGGCAATTCGAGCCTCAACATCATGTTCGACTTAGTTACCGCCGGATACACGCATGGCTATCTGGGCAGCACCCCATGGTGCAAGCTTCCGAAGGTGAAGTGGCTCTGCCCCGTGCCCGGCTACGATCGCCACTTTGGCATCACCGAGAGCTACGGCATCGAAATGATTCCCGTCTCGATGAACGAAAACGGTCCCGACATGGATGAGGTCGAGCGACTTGTCGCCGAAGACGACTCCATCAAAGGCATGTGGTGCGTGCCCCAATACGCCAACCCCACCGGCATCACGTATTCCGACGAAACGGTGCGTCGCCTCGCGGAGATGCCCTGTGCTGCAAACGATTTCCGCATTTTCTGGGATAACGCGTATTGCGTGCACCACCTCTATGACGATGAGCGCGAACATGTCGCCGATATCGCCGCCGCATGCGAGGCGGCCGGCAACCCGAACCGCTATTTCAAATTCGCCAGCACGTCAAAAGTCACGCTTCCAGGCGCCGGCATCGCCGCCGTTGCCGCCTCGGCCGAGAATATTGCCGAAATCAAAGCTCGCGTGGGCGTGCAAACGGTAGGCTACGACAAGATGAACCAGCTGCGCCATGTGCGCTTCCTGAAAAACGCCGCCGGCGTCGACGCGCTCATGAAAAAGCACGCCGCCATCATTCGCCCGAAATTCGAACTCGTGGCGCGCATGCTCGAAGAAGGATTGGGCAGCGAGGGCATCGCAACGTGGACGGACCCCGTGGGAGGATACTTCATCAGCTTCGAGGGATTAGAGGGAACCGCAAAGCGCACGGTAGAGCTTGCCAAAAAAGCAGGCGTTACCATGACGGGCGCCGGCGCGACATGGCCCTACAAGCAAGACCCGCGCGATACGAACATTCGCATCGCCCCCACCTTGCCGCCGCTTTCCGAGCTGCAGCAAGCCATGGAAGTGTTCGTGTGCTGTGTGAAGCTCGCCGCCGTCGAGGTTTTGCTCGCGAAATAATTCGACCTGAAGCTTCGATCCTGGCCCTGCCGTCCGGCATTGACCACAGCTCGCTACCGCTTCGCCCTTCGGGCTTCGCTATGCGCTCGCCTGGCTTCGCTCAATATTTAATGAAAATCAAATTTGAACTCAGACGGTCTATGCCGGACGGCGGGACCAGGAGCGAAGCCATCGTATAGCCATCATCAGGAAATCAAGAGCCTGCCCCTATCGGAATGGCCCCGCGCTCGATTGGGGCCGTCTGAGTTCAAACATGCCCTTCTTCCAAAGTTGAACGAAGCCAGGCGAGCGCATAGTGAGCGAAGCGAACGGTAGCGAGCCGTGGCCCAAAGCGAGCGCGGGGCCATTCCGATAGGATGAAGCGATAGCGAACCGTGACCCAAAGCGAACCCAACGCCATGCAGAGCCGAAAGAGCAGCAAAGGCCCAAACTATGATGCGTCTGGGCCATATAGAAAAGAAAGGAGCCCGAAGGCTCCTTTCTTGTATGCGATATGTCGCGCTTGGCTTAGCCGAAGCGGTACTCCACACCCATGGTAGGCTGCGGGTTTTCCCACTTCTTGATGATGGTGTCGCCGCAAGCGAAGCGGCAGGTGCCGCATTCCAGGCAGCCGGCGTAGTCGAAAGATTTCTTGCCATCCTCGTCGCGCTTGTACAGCGCAGCGGGGCAAACCAGGATGAGCTTGTCGAACTCTTCGTCAGAAGGATCATCAACGAGCTCGATATGTGCATTGGACTCATCGACTTCGTACTTGTTCAGAGACAGGTACTCATCGACGTTCACCGTGAATTTGATATCACTCATAGTGCCTTCATCGCTCCCTTAACGTCTTTGAACAGGTTCATGAAACCGACACCCTTAACGATGGGCATCATGGACTTCTTCATGGGCTGAACCGGGCTGCCGTCGACGACGAACATCGTGTTCATCATGTCGCGAATCATCTCGGGGTAGCCGCAGAACATGCGGTCGAAGTGCTCCATGAAGTTAGGAACGTTCTTGAACTGACGCATGTCCTTCATGACGAAGGAATTCTCGAGAGCGTCGATGTAGCACTTCAGGCCAGCCTTGGAGGTGTCGCCCGCATCGAGCGCCTTGACAGCAGCCTGACCAGCCATCTGGCCGGAAGCCACGGCGTAGTCCATGCCGCGCACAGTGTAGCCGAGGTTGACGCACATGGTGGCGTTGTCGCCAGCAACCATGACGCCATCGGCAGTGAGCTCGGGCATCGTGGTGATGCCACCCTCGGGAACGAGGTGGCCGGAGTGCTCGACGAGCTTGGCGCCCTTGAGCACAGGAGCGATCTCGGGACGATTCTTGAAGTCCTCGAGCATCTGATACACGGGGACGTTGCCCTTGGCCGTAGCCTCAACGCCAGCAACGATGCCAACAGAGATGGAGTCTTTGTTGGTGTAGATGATGCCGCCGCCGAAGGAGCCATGAGTGGCGTCGCCAGCAAACAGCCATGCAGTGCCTTCGCCGGGTGCGCACTGGAAGCGCTTGTCGATTTCCTCTTCGGGAAGCTCGAAGACTTCCTTGACGCCAACGGCCATCTGGGACGCCGGAGGACGCTTAGCGCCCACGGCCTGCTCGACCAGAAGCGAGTTCGCACCGTCGCACAGCACGACGACATCAGCGGTGATCTCGTCTTCGCCAGCGAAAATGCCGATAACCTTGCCGTTCTCATCCTTGATGAGCTTCTCAACGGCGATGCCGCAAATGTACTCTGCGCCAGCGTTCTCGGCCTGCTCGGCAAGCCACTGGTCGAAGGGCGCACGAAGCACGGTGTAAGATTCCTGGCCGTCCTTGAGAAGGTCCTCGGAGGTGAAATCGATGGTGAAGTTGGAGTTGGGGGACATCAGCGAGATGCGCTCGTGCGAAACCTTGCGCTCGAACGGAATCTCGTCGAAGTTGTCGGGGAACACAGCGCGCAGGCAGTGGCCGTAGATACGGCCGCCCGTCATGTTCTTGGCACCAGCGAAATTGCCGCGCTCAACGACCAGGACCGACTTGCCGGCCTTGGCAATCTCATATGCGGCAACGGAGCCAGCGCAGCCAGAGCCGACGACGATTGCGTCGAAGTCTGCCATTGACTCTTCCTTTCCTTGAAAGCGATAAGAAAAACCGGCGCAGGAAACGCCTACGCCGGTTTACGAAGTCGAATTCGACTTAGAGCGCAGCAACAAGCGCGGGCAGGACAGTCTTGATGTCGCCAACCAGACCGTAGTCGCACTGCTTGAAGACAGGAGCGTTCTTGTCCTTGTTGATCGCAAACAGCGTGGTCGCGCGGTTGCAGCCGACCATGTGCTGCATCTGGCCGGAGATGCCAGCTGCGATGTAAACCTTGGGGCTGAGCATGAGGCCGGAAACGCCAACGTAGACCTCGGTGGGAAGCCAGTTGACACCCTCGGTGAGAGGACGGGAGCAGCCGAGGCCGCCGCCGATCTTGTCGCAGAGGTCGCGAGCCATCTGGAGGTCTTCCTCAGCGCCGAAGCCACGACCAGCGGCAACGACAACGTCAGCCTTGTTCAGGTCAACGCCAGACTTCTCGACGGGCACAGAAGAGACGAGCTTGATGGCCTTGGCAGGAGCAACCCAAGCGAGTTCCTCGGTCGCATTGGCGCCAGAAGCGGCAGCCTCAGCGAAAACGCCAGCGCCAACGCCGTAGAAGGCAACGCCGGTGGCCTTCTGCTTCTTCATGCCCACGCCGCCGAAGTACATGTCGACGGCAACGTCGCCGTCGAACTCGATGACGTCAGGGATGATGGAGGCGCCAGCATGAGCGGCAACCTTGCCAGCAACGACCTTCATGTGGCGGGTCGGCTCAACGAGCACAACGCCGGGCTGCTCAGCGTCAAACGCGGCAATCACGGTGTCGGCAGCGTCGTCAACGACAGCGCCTTCGGGAAGGGCAACGTGCAGGACTTTATCGGCGACGGCGGCAGGAACCTCCATGTCGGCGATAGCAACCAGGACGACCTCATCGGCCATCGTGCGAGCGCCAGCGCAGAGCTCCTGGGCGGCGTCGGAATGCTCAGCGAGAACAAATGCTTTCATTGTTTTCGATCCTTTCCTAATTCCGCGAACTACAGAGCGGCCTTGATGGCGGCAGCGAACTTCTCGATGGCGCCATCGTCGGCGGCGTCGATGATCTCGAGCTTGCGGTCGGCCTGCTTGGGAGCCTTGCAGTCGACGACTTCGATGCTGTTGGCGAAGGTGCCCTCAGCGGCGGAGACGTTCATCGGCTTCTTGCCGGCGGCCAGAATGTCTTTCATGCCCGGGATGCGGGGCAGAGCGACGTCGGGAGAAACCGAAACAACGGCAGGCAGCGGGACCTCAACGGTCTCGACGACGTCTTCGAGGGTGCGGACAACGGTCACAACGCCGTCGCCAGCTTCAATCTTGGTAGCGCCATTGACGACGGGCAGACCGAGCTTAGCGGCCAGCTGCACGTCAACCTGCTGAGCGTAGTTGTCAGCAGAGCCGTCGCCACAGATGATGAGGTCATATTCGCCCACCTTGGCAACGAGTTCGGCGAGAGCCGCAGCGGTAGCGCCAGCGTCGAGGTCGGCGCACGCGTCGTCAGCGGTCATGTAGAGCTGATCAATGCCGCGAGCAAGCACGTTCTTCTTGGTCTTGGAGTCGTCGATTTTTTTACCGCCGACCGTGATACCCACGACTTCGGAACCTTCGTTGGCAGCAGCCAGCTGAGCGGCGGCTTCCATCGCGTTCAAGTCATAGGTCGAGACGATCTGGTGAGCCTTGGCGTAGTCGAGGCTACCGTCGCCGGACACCTGGATGTCCTGATCGTCAGGAACGACCTTGAAAGAAACAACGATTTTCATCTTGTACCTTTCCCTTCTCGGATACGTTTCTTAACAGACTGTCTTATGCGTGACTTACTAATTGGCGTACTTCTTGGCAACCTGGCGGCCGGCAATGTAGGCCATGACTTCGTGGGTGCCACCGCCAAACATATTGCCGCGCAGGTCGGCCCAGATACGGCCAATGCGGACTTCAGTAGTATAACCCAAACCGGCGTAGATGGAGAGCGCCATGTCGGCGACCTGGAAGCACTCGGAGCAGCCGTAGCGCTTCAGCATCGCGGAGTCGAGCTGAACCGATTCGCCGTTGTCGAGCTTCCACAGGGTCTTGTAAAGCATGTTGCGGGTGTTCTGGACCTTGATCTCCATGTCGCAGAGCTTCTCTTGAATCATCTGCAGCTTGGTGATCGGCTTGCCGAAGGCGATGCGCTGGTTGGCGTACTTGGCAGCGTCCTCGAGGGCGGCCTGAGCCAGACCAACCTGCTCGGCGACGATGAAGGAGCGCTCGACCTCGAAGTTCTTCATGAGCATCATGAAGCCCTCGCCCGGCTTGCCCATGCGCTGCTCTTCGGTAACGACGACATCATCGAAGTAGACCTCGCAGAACGGAATGCACTGCTGGCCAATCTTGTGCAGCGGAGCGGTGGAAACGCCCGGGGTGTCCATGGGGATGTACCAAAGGGACATGTTGCGGTTCTCGCGGCTGGGATCTTCGTCCTTGGCGACGACGATGGTGTACGGGAGCTTCTCGCCCATGGTGACCCAGGTCTTCTGGCCGGAAAGCTTGTAGGTGCCGTCGGCCTGCTTCTTAGCGACGCAGGTCATGGAGCCATTGTCGGAGCCAGCGCCCGGCTCGGAGATGGACAGAGAAGCGATAGGCCAGCCGGTCTCCATGTAGTGGTCAACGGCCTGCTGCTTCTGCTCTTCGGTGCCGAACTCCATGATGTCGAACATGGACAGGGAGTTCTGATAGAGGATGTGCATGCAGCCGGCGCTGTGGTAAAGCTCCTCGATCATCAGGCCCAACGTGACTTTGTCAGCCGGGATTCCGCCGTACTCCTCAGGAATACCCATCAGGCCAAAGCCAGCGTCGCGATATGCCTCGGCGATCTCGTCGGGCATGCCGCCGTTCTCGTACATTTCCTTCACGACGTCGTCGGTGAAATAGCGATCGCAGAACTCGCGCACGCTTTCGAGCAGCAGCTCTTGCTCATCGGTCAAAGCGAAATCCATTGCTTCCTCCTAGTTAAGAGTCGACTTTTCGACCAACCTGTCCCCTTCGCTACAAGGCGCAGGTTTCGATATCGGCAGAATACGCCGTTCCTGTCCGTTCGAGCATGGTCAGTTCCCATGTTCTGGGTAAAAATAGGCCGTTTTGCGGGACATATAACTAATTCTGTAGCTTTGTGGTTCGATATATAGGATTGGCATATATTTTCACAGGTAAAACCAGGCAAAATGACATCCCTACAAGTGAAATGAGCATGTTTTACTTATAAAACTAGTAGGACATATCGATGCTTGTGTCGGACTCTGATGCTAAAATATGGATAGTTTTACGCGAGGCGCCGTTCCCATGCACATGCTTGTTTTCACCACGTACTCGCAAAACTGTCCCAAATCACTCGTAATGTAAGGAGCGTTATGGCATCTTCCGACACCATGGAGCTTATGGGCGAATCGTTCGTGAGCCTCGCCGAGAAGCTCCCCATTGAAAGAATCTCGGTTTCCGACATCGTTGCCGCATCGGGCAAAAACCGCAAAACGTTTTACTACCACTTCGAAGACAAGGCCCATCTCATTCGTTGGGTCTTCCGCAACGACCTTGCCGAAACGCTGCTTGAGCGCTTCGATTCCGACCATTTGGTATACGAACGGGAAGAGGACGGGGCTATTGCCGACAAACCGTATTACGCCTTTAAGAAGGTCGGCGTGCGCTCACTCGACGGCTCTGAGTTCTTCCAGGCGCTCGCCGACACGCTCGAAAAGCGCCGCGCATATTACGCCAAGGCGCTCCACAGCACCGAGAAAGATGGGCTACGCTCGTATCTCTACAAGCTCTATGTCCCGGCGCTTGAGCGCGATATTCGATTCATTTTGAGCAACCGATCGTTGAGCGATTCAGCCGTGCACTTCCTTGCCGAGTTCTATACGGGGGCCGCAATCAGCTATCTCGTGCATCGAATTTCCGACCCGGAGCTCTCGAACGCAGGCATTTTGAGCGACGTCGAACCGTTCCAAAACATCATTCACTCCTCCCTCGAGAGCGAAATCAAGGAACAGCAGCTACGCCGCGTGCTTTAAACCGCCTTCTTATAGTTCGTAAACAAAAAGCCGTTTGACCACGTCAAACGGCTTTTTTCAATTCACAGATTACGAATTTGTCCAACTATTTTCGGTCATTTTCCCGAAATATTTGCCCGGAAAAAAATTTTCACTTTCGGTAAACGGTATGTTTATAGACGTGAGCGGTCGTGTTTGAATGAATTACTACTTGTTTGCTCACATTTTGTCCACATTAAACCATTCGAGCCGCCCAAAAGCGGCTCGAATTATCGTAGAAACCGGCGCTTAAGACGTTTTTCGAGCCTCAAAACTCGCAGAAATCGCCTAATGCACGGAACACGAGAGGCACGGATCGTACGCACGGACGAGCTTTCCGACCTCCAAACGAATTTCTTCCTCGGAAGCACCTTGCTCGGCCAGCAAATCGGCAAGCGTGCGCACGCTCGATTCGGTATCGCCCAGATTATGGACCGTCGGCGTGATGATGCTCGCGTGCTTGACGCGACCGTCTTCCCCAATTTCCAGCTCATGAATGAGCGTGCCGCGCGGAGCCTCGGTCATGCCAACGCCCCTGCCCGCACGAACTTCGAAATCGACGGGCTTGCTCGTTCCTTCGCCGAATGCGAGCCAACGAAGCATCGCCTCGCAACGAACGCACACATCGACGAGCTCGACGGCCTGCGCAACATTGTTCAAGAAGGGGTTTCGCGCCGGAGGACGCAGGCCCGCTTTCGCCGCAGCCAATCGCGCGGGCTGCGAAAGCTCATTCCAGCTCAAGTTAACGCGCGCAAGCGCGCTCGTCGTGATGTTTTTCTTCGTGCTCGCGCGGCGCGAAAATCGCGCAGCCGAATGATCGACGGCGTATTCCTCAATATGGTCGGCGTAATCGGCCGCGGCAAAACGTGCGCCATCGGATGCGAAAGCCGCAGTATTGCCAACCACGCAATAACGGCCATTTTCCACGAGCGCCATAAAATCGCCAGAGGTTTCAATCTGTGGGACCTTGAAGCTCGCGAAAACATCGACCGTTTTTTCGCAGAATTCACGCGCTGCAGCAACTTTATCGGCCATGGCAAGACAGTCGTCACGAGACGGCTCATGGGTGAAACCGCCCACAACGCATGTGATGGGATGAATGGAGCGTCCGCCAACGAGCGTACACAGCTCATTGCCCAACGCCTTAATAGCCATTCCGCCATTGAAAAGCTCGGGCGCCGATTCCGCAAGGGGGAAAGCACTGTCGAGCCCCTCGAAATCGGGAGCGGCAAAAACGAACAAGTGAGCTGCGTGGTTCTGAAGGAAGCTGCCATACACGAGCAGTTCGCGCAAAACGCGCGTGCGCTCGCTCGTCTTCACGCCAAAGATTTGCTCAATCGCAAGCAAATCGGTTATCACATGGCTCGATGAGCAAATTCCGCAAATACGCGAGGCGATATAGCTCGTTTGGGTGAAGGGGCGTCCTCCCACCATCGACTCGAATAAACGGGCGGGTTCCACCACGTTCATCTTCACATCGGACACGCGACCATCTTCTATGGAAAGCGAGATGTTGCCGTGTCCCTCGATGCGAGCAATATGGTGCATAGAAAGCGTCGTGCGCATGGGCTACTCCTCCCCTTCCGAAATTGGTGAAAGCATAGGGTTCACCAGGTTGAACAATTCAAGCGCCTCGTCAAAGCGGACAGCGCCGACGCCCGTGCTTTCGGCGAACGCGCGCGCCGCCGAAAGATTCGCGTTAGCCGACAGGCCACGGCAGCCATTGCACTCGCGGCCAAGCTGCACGCACTTCGCGCCGCAACCCTCTTGGGTCACGAGGCCCAGGCACACTTTTCCTTCACGCCACAAGCAACCGCTTTCATTGCGTTTGCAGCTGCCGCACAACGTTCCCGTTTGCACCGTGGCATTGCTGCCATATATGGCATGCTGCATCACCGCAACGAAATCGGCGGGGTCAATAGGGCATGCGCGAACTTCGAAATCGACATCGACCACGCTGCTGACCGGCTGGGGAACAAGCATTTCTCCGCAGGCGGAAGGGAGCGCATCGCCATACACGCTTTTCGCGCGCTCATCCAAATGATGCGCTGCAATGGAAGGAATTCCTCCGCATACCGCACATGCACCCATAGCGATCAGGCATTTCGCGCGTTTGCGCCAACGCTCAACGATTTCACGGGATTCAACCGTGGAAACCGCGCCCTCGATAATTACGACGTCGACATCGCCCTCGGGCTCGAGCGCACTTGAGGCCATTTGCCAATACTGCACATCAATTTGGCCCAGAATTTCGAGTAAGTGCGATTCGGCATTCGTAATTTGCAGCTGGCAGCCGAAGCAGCTCGCCAAGCCCAGCACCACCACGCGCGGCGTGGCGTTCCTTTTCGTTTGGCATTCCATCTACATCGACCCCTGAATATTCTTCGCTTCCCAATAATTGAACACGGGACCGTCAATGCACACATACTGATGGCCCACTTGGCAATGGCCGCATTTGCCCATGCCGCATTTCATATGGCGCTCGAAGCTCATGTAAATGCGATCGTAGGGAATTCCCTTCTTGCGCATTTCCTCAACGACAAATCGATACATGACCGGAGGCCCGCACAATGCGCCGAACGTATTGTCAGCATCGACTTCCAAATGCTCGAAAGGCTTGGTGACCAGGCCCACTTCGCCATCCCATCCGTCTTCGTAATTATCGACGGTCAGGTGAAGATCGAAGTCGTGACGGTGGCGCCACATCTCGAACTGGTCGCGGAACATGACTTCGCGCGGGTTGCGCGAGCCATAGATAATGGTAACTTTGCCGAACTCACTGCGCTCATCGTGAATATTGTTGATCAGCGATCGCAGGGGCGCGATGCCCAAACCACCCGCGACAAGCAAAATGTCGTGGCCCTTCATTTTTTCGAATGGGAACGGTCGGCCGAAAGGCCCGCGAATTCCAACCACGTCACCGCACTGCATTTTGTGCAGCTCTTCGGTGAACTTACCTGCGCGTCGCACGCACAGCTCGATGAAGCCCTGCTTGGAAGGCGACGAAGAAATGGAGATGGGAGCTTCGCCCACGCCGAAGATGGACAGCTCGACGAACTGGCCGGGCTGCTGGTGGAACGCTTCGCGAATGCGCTCGTCAATCAAGCGGAATTCGAAGAGCTTCTCGGTTGCGGTGAGTTCCATGATGGATGTGATGCGCGCAGGCCACGGACGATAGGGATTTTCGGCCATCAGCTCTGCGCCCGTTTTGACATGGCCCGCTGCGACGAGCGGAGATACTTCGACCGAAGTCGTGAAAGCATGCCTATTCGCCATTGGTCGCCCCCTTTCCTTGCTGGGCGTCATGCGCGCCGCGCGTTTTCTCGTCAAAGAACTTCAACACTTCAATCGGGTTGATGCCGGTTTTGCATGCATCGACACAGCGGCCACAGCCCACGCAGAGCATGCTGCCGTGCTTTTCCTTGAAGCCATTGAGCTTGTGATACATGCGATGGCGTACGCGCTCGCGTTCGCTCGGGCGGAAATTATGACCGCCCGCAACGGTTGCGAACTGGGGATTCGTACAGCAATCCCACTCGCGCACACGCTCACCGGTCTTGCCGTCGAAGGCAAGTTCGTCGACGATGTCGAAGCACATGCACGTGGGGCACACCGATGCGCACGCGGTGCAATTCAGACAACGCGAACCCAGTTCGACCCAAAACGGATCGGAGTGATACGTGTCCATAAGCATGGCAACATCTTGCACAAAGGGAATGTCGGAAGAGAATGCCTCGTTGCGACGGCGGGTGGCGGCGGCAAAAGCGGCGCGATCTTCGTCGGTAGCTTCACGCAACGTGGTCGATTCTTCCAAAACTTCCGCTGCGGCGACCGAAGAAATGGAGACCCAGAAGCGGTCGCCCAAATCTTGCAGGAACAAATCGTATCCGGCGGGCGCTTCGTCGGCATCCATGCGATGGCAGAAGCACGACTGAGAAGGCGTGCATCCAACGCCCACGATGAGCGTGGCTTCGCGGCGCGCGCGGTAATACGGATCGGGGTACGGCCCTTCAAGAAAAACGGAATCGAGCTTTTCGATGGCGTTCATATCGCAAGGGTGAACGCCGAAAAGAACACGTGGCTTCACGTCGAGCTCGTACGCGTCGACATCGTTTTGCGCCACATCGAATTTGAAAAGGACCTCGCGAGGAGGCAAGAAATATTTTTTGGGAGAGGCGATGGTGGTCGAGTAATCAAGCACCACGTCATTGGGGTCGTCGATGATATCGAAAATGTGGCCCTGGTCGCATTCGACCGGGGCCACAAGTTCGTAAGAATCCATGAAAGCCCGAATGAGCGAAGGCACGTCGCCAGCATCAATGATGCGGTAGAGCACAAGCTCCTCCTTCAATCCGACAATGAAAGCGAGCGGCTTGCCGACGTATTCGCCCGAAAGGCTTAGCGTAGATTATTTATGCACCGAAGAAGATGCCGATTTCACGCTCGGCAGACTCGGGCGAGTCGGAGCCGTGAATAACATTTTCGTCCATAATGAGACCAAAGTCACCACGAATCGTGCCGGGGGCAGCTTCTGCCGGGTTGGTGGCACCCATGAGGGTACGCATCTTCTTGACGGCGCCTTCGCCGGAGACAACCATCTTCACAACCGGGCCGCTGGTGATGTACTCGATGAGGCCGTTGTAGAAGGGCTTGCCCTCGTGCTCGGCGTAGTTCGCAGCAGCCTGCTCGGGGGTAACATTGGCCAGCTCCATGCGCTCGATAACGAGGCCAGCGCGCTCGATGCGGCTCACGATCTCGCCGATGTGATGATTGCGCACAGCGTCGGGCTTGAGCATGGAGTAGGTCTTTTCAATTGCCATGATTGTTCCCTTTCTTGAAGAAAAACGGCTTTCTAACAGGCACGACGCACTCAGGCGACGCACTATATTGCAACCTGGCTACCCAGGCGTTGCAGCATTTATGACTGCTGGGAGGCGAACGTCATTTGCACGCCGGAAACCTTCCAGCCAAGCATGTCGCGCACCATGGAAACAGTGTAGGACACTTCCCCACCCTCGGGCGTGGACGCCGTCACATACACCGTGGAGTTTGACATGGATTTGTCCATGCCATCGATGGCGACATCGGAATCGGACACGACGCCACGCATGGCATCGTCGACTTTATCGGAGCTCATCGACGAAACGAAATAGCTCGAAGCGTTCTCGGTATCGGAGAACAGGCCTTTCACTACGCTTTCCTGGGTGGGATAGCCGTAGCCCTGCGTATACAGGAACACGCCTGCGCCGGCAGCGAGCAGCAGAAGCACAAAGAACGCGACCAGGATTTTCAGGCCAACGTTGCGACGCTTGCGATCTTGGCGCGCAATGCCTTTCGAATAGCGCTCGAGCTCTTCATCGCTCGCGTTGAAGAAACGCTCGTCGCCCGAATTATAGTTATCGACCGGCTCGTAGCCATAGGCCTCGGCCGGGTAATACTGCGGGTCGGCGTACGTTTCCATCGGATAGGCATCGTCTTGCGTGGGCACGCCATCGGCCGGAACGTCGAGGCCCGACATGTCGTTGCCGTCGTTGGACGCAGCCGCTGGTGCGGGCGCTGCCTGCTGGCCAATAGCGGGCATCGCGATGGTGCCCGTCGCCATGCACTTGGCAGCCTGGGCATAGTCGACGCTCGCCGACTCGCTCAGGAAGTATGTTTTGTCGGCGAGAGCCGACTCGAACGCGCTCATAGCCTTCTGCATTTGACCCAGAGCAACGTAGGCCTGACCGAGGTTCGCATACATCTTGTTGCGCGTTGCGGCATCCATGTCGAACTGCAGCGCGCTTTCATACGATGCCACGGCATCGGCCGGACGATTGAGGGCCATGAAGCATACGCCCAGGTTGAGCAGCGCCTTGCTCGGATCGGGGTTGCGCGAATCGAGTGCGGCCTCGCGGAATGCGACGCCGGCTTCGGCGTTTTTGCCAAGCTTCAAAAGCGCATTGCCCATGCCCAAATAGGCCTTGTAAGGAGTGTCGTATTTGGCATCGGAGGTGGCGATTTCAAAATGAGACACGGCGTTTTCGTAATCGTGCTTGAAAACGTACGCTTTGCCCAAGTTGCAATTCACCGCGCCCACGGCATCGTAAGCGGAATCGGCGGTCGCCTGAGTGTACGACTCGATAGCCGAATCGAAATCTTTCAGCTGCAGCAAGCAGTTGCCCAGCTGGTGGTACAGATACCCCAAATCGCCCGGGCCCTTCGGCACGCTGGGGTCTTGGAGCAGCTGGACGTATGCCTGGCTTGCGGCCTGAAAGTCGCGTGCCTGGTATGCGGCTTGCGCCTGGGCTACGTATTGGTTGTCCATGAATTCCTGTCTTCCTTGAATACGCGTGAAAGCTTGTGGCTAGTCGGCGTTTTCGATTTCGATAGTTTCAATGACATCGCCCACGCGAAGCTCGCCGATGACATCTTTACCTTCGATAGTCTGGCCGAACACAGTGTAGCCAGAGTCGAGATTATGCTGGGGACCCAAGCACAGATAGAACTGGGAGCCCGCAGAATCGGGGTTCGCGCTGCGAGCCATGGCCAGTGCGCCGTCTTCGTGGGAGTTGTTCGGGTTGGTGGTGTATTCCTGCTTGATGCAGTAGCCCGGGCCACCCGTGCCAAGGCCAGCCCACGGGTTGCCGGCAGCTTCGATAACCTGCGCGGAATCGAGGTCGCGGGTGTTGGGGCAGCCGCCCTGAATGACGAAGCCGGGAACATAGCGATGGAACTTGAGGTTGTCGTAGAAGCCCTTGCGAGCGAGCTCAACGAAGTTGCCCACGTGAATGGGGGCGTCGTCGCCGGCGAGCTGAACTCGAATGTCGCCTTTGGAGGTTTTGATGACGGCGATTTCCTTGCCGTTGGGCTGATACTCGGGGGTATACAGTGCCATAGTCGATAACTCCTTCTTTATCGTGCGTTGAAACTGCGTCTGGCGCCGGTAATCGGCGCGAAGTCGAAGCATCGTTGCTGCAAGCGGCGCCTCTTTTGCCGCGTTCGGCAGCACATAAGCTTTTGTATGATACCGCTCAATGGCTTTTTGCAGGCCTGCGCCATAAAAATTGCTCATGAACTCGATGGAATTCCAGCACGAAAACGCCTCGAACCTGAAAAAGGCGGACGCTCGAGCACGCGAAGGCGAGCGCCAACGCCGAGAGTGGCTCCCCCATATGCGAAGCGCCCGCGCAAATAAGAGCATTCGCACGGGCGCAGCTGGGGCTTTTCCCTTCTGAGGCGCACATGGCAGCCTCATATAAATCGGCCGTTTTACTGGTTCTTATTCGCGAAAATCGAAACCGTCTCGACATGGAAGGTCTGCGGGAACATATCGACAGGCGTTGCTTGCAAAAGCTCAAAGCCGGCCGCTTCGAGCAGCTTCACGTCGCGCGCCCACGTAGCTGGGTCGCAGCTCACATACGCCACGCGCAAGGGCGCCGCCTCGGCGATGGAGCCGATAATTTCTTTCGCGAGGCCACTTCGAGGCGGATCGACGATGAGCGCGTCAAGCTCACCGAGTTCGGGCAGCTCACGCGTCGCGTCGCCGCCAATAACCTCGACATCGACGTTTTCCTGCTCAACGGTGTGGCGCAAATTGCGCACGCTCGAGCCATACGACTCCACGGCGTACACGCCGCCGCAGCGCTTCGCGAGCGGAATAGTGAAGGTGCCCACGCCGCAGAACAGGTCGGCCGCAACGCAATCTTCATCGAGCTCGAGGCCGTCAAGGGCAAGCTGCACCAGTTTGTCGGCCTGAGGCGTGTTCACTTGGAAGAACGAGGGCGCGCTCACGCCGTGTTCAATGCCTGCGACGGTTTCGCGCCAAAAACCGCGGCCATCGAGAATCTCGAGGCCCTTGAGCTTGCGCGCGCTGCCCGCATCGGCCGTCATCACGCGCACGATTGACGAAGCCTTCACGGCCGTGGACAGGGTTTTCGCCACGGCATTGCGCGGAAACGGACCGGGCGTCGTCCACAAAGCCACTTCCAAATCACCCGAACGGTGAGAATGGCGCACGCCTACGCGATGGATGCCTAGATCTTCGCGACCCGTGAGATAGCGTAGAGCGCCGCGCAGAGCCTTCGGCGTTTTTTGGGCTTGTTTATGCGCAAGCGGGCATGCGTCGGCGGCAAGGATTTTGTCGCTTCCCTTTTGATGGAAGCCCATTTGGAAGCCCTGCTTCGCATCGAAAGCGCAGCTGAACTCGAGCTTGTTGCGATATTCCATTTGTCGCTTCGACGGCACGCATGCGCCAACGATGCGCTCGGCGCGCTCCGCATCGAAGCCGCCGATGCGACGCAGCTGCGACACCACGGCATCGCGCTTCGCAGCAAGCTGACGCTCGTAAGATATATGTTGCCAACCGCAACCGCCGCATACGCTCGCAAGCGGGCATGCCGGCAGCACGCGGTCGGGCGACGGCGCAACGAGCTCGACCACGTGGCCTTCGCAGAAATTGCCCTTGTCGCGATCGATTTCGACCAAGGCGACATCTCCCGGGCACGCGCCGTTCACGAATACGGTTTTGCCATTTTCCGCACGGCCGATGCCCGCATCGCCATAGGCAAGGCGATCAATGGTAATAGTTTCTGGCATAGTTCCTCTTTCTCGCGAGAGACATTTTAGCGTATAATGAACGACTGCGATGTGCCCCAGTAGCTCAGGGGATAGAGCGTCTGCCTCCGGAGCAGAAAGCCGTAGGTTCGAATCCTATCTGGGGCACCATTCCGATTTTCCTCGAACCCGCATGATGCGGGTTTTCTTTTTTCGGCAAAAAAATAGCAGCTGTCTCCCTCCTATCACCGAACACGCCGCAGCGTTATCGCACAAAAAAGCGAGTCCGCATGCGGACTCGCTTGGGAGGGCGTGCATACCTTCCGCCCAATGTATTGTCGCGAACCATACCCAGCTGACGCGAGCTGCCGTTTCTGCAGCTTTTGCCTTTTCGACGAATCTGCGACGACTCTCACCGCCATGCGCCCGAGCCCACCAAAGCGGCAGCCCTCAAGCGACATCAAGCGACAGGCTTATTTCGCGAAACGGCTTGCAGCAAGCAGCATAGCGATGTTCACAACCGCATCGGCGGCGAACCACACGCCGAGCGCCGAGGTATCGATGCTCACGTGATTGAGCGTAGAGAACGTGCCCACCGTGAGCACCATGACCACCAAACCACACACCGCGCACGCCACAAGCAGGTTCACGCAGGCACGCTTCGACGTTTTCGCGCATCGCACGCACGCCACGGCAACCATAGACGCTGCACCAAGCAGCGTTCCAAGAAATGCGGCGAATACGATTGCGGCAACCACGAGCACGCCCGTGCCGGGAAGTTTCGAGCTCATAGAGCCAACCTGCACGGCCGACAGAATGCCGCCTCCAACAATAACCAGGCATACGATTGCGACGAGCGCCGTAGCCCATCCCCACAGAAACGCGCTTGCCGCGCTGGCCTGGCCACCCTCGCGACGAGCGATCGCCGCATACAAAGCCACACCCGCAACCGAAAGCGTGAGTGCGAGAGAGGCGGCGAACATGAACGCCACGAACGCCGAACCCGTGAGAATGGAGCAAATCGTGTCAAGAATGGCGACATCGCTCGCCGAAATGTAGTCGTAGGCAAGCGCGCCTGTGGCATCCATAATACCCAAGCCGATGCGCGCCACGACGGCCACGATAAGAGCCATTCCGAACAAGGTCACATACGGCCTGGCCATGGCCTTCATTTGGGTTTTCATGTCAGGCCTCCCTAAAACTCGTTGTCGATGACCGACGTTCCGCACAAATACCCGCCGCAGAATGCCAAGCCCACATCGCCCATAAGCGAACCAAGAATAGGATCGCCGATATAGGAGTTCTCGCCGCATGCACCGCCAGCGGTATGCCAACCCGCATACAGGCCGGGAATCACGAGGCCATTGGTGCCCACAACCTGCATTTGGTCGTTGATGAGCAGGCCCGCCTTAGTGCCGTACAGGTTTCCGCCAATGCGGCAGCCATAAAACGGCGGCGTAGTAATGGCATGGAGCCATTCAGGAGGCATGGGATAGAGGAAGTCGTCCTCGCCCTTTTCGCAGCATTCGTTCCACTTCGCAACAGCATCGGTGAGCACGCCTTTCGCGAAGCCTAAATCGGCCTCGAGCTCCTCAAGCGTATCGCGGCGCTTGAGCACGTCGGCATCGATGGCGTCTTGCACACCGTGGTGCCAGTCGCGATAGTGCTCGGGCACCTTGTCGATTTGCTCCAAATCGGGCGTGATGAGCTTGCGACAATGCTCCTGCGCGAAGCCCGCCAGGTGATCTTCGTAATTCGCGTCGAAAATGATGTAGGAGCGATGCCCAGGAGGCACCATTTGAATGGTCGCCAAGTCGCCCAGCGCGTAAATCGCGTTCGCGCCGTCTTCGGCCACACGGCTGTCCATATAGCGCAGGCGGTTGCCCGCGCGGTCGATGGTGAGCCACGGCTGGCGCGAGAGCTGCGTCATGCCGTCATAGAGGAAGCGCGCCCATTGCCCGCCTTCAGCCTGCCAATCGACGCCGCCATCGAAACTCGCAGAGCTGTTGAAGCCCGACACATCGGCGCCAACGCCCAAGCCCATGCGGAAGCATTCACCCGTTTCGCCGCCGACGAGATAGCTCGACGCGCAGCCCATGGCCGCCGTGGGAATGTAGCGATCGAGCAAGGCTTTGTTGTTGCAGAAGCCGCCCGCGGTAAGAATGACGCCCTTAGACGCGTGGATATAAACCTCGTGCTGGAAATCTTGCTTGGCGACCAAGCCCACGATACGGCCCGTTTCGTCTTGCACAAGCGCCTCGGCGGGGCAACGGAAAATGAATTCAACGCCCTTGGATACGCCGTAATCGTACATGGCGTCAGTCGCGTCTTTCATTTTCAGCACATGGTGGTCGAGCGTGGAATTCTTCGGCGCAACGTACACCGGCACTTCGCCCAAGCGCCACTTCACACCGCAATCGGCCATCCAGTCAAGCGAGTGGCCGCCTTCGCACGCGATTTTATAGATGAGCTTCGGGTCGGCCGCGTAGTGGTATTCGTCCATCGCCCAATCGGTGAGCGCTTTGGGGTCGAACGGATAGCTCGGGAATGCGAAGCGCTTTTCTTCCTGCTTCGAATAGCCACCCAGAATGCCGCACATGCCGGCCGATTGCGCATTGCCGCCCCATGACGCCATGCTTTCTACGCAGATGACCGAAGCTCCCAGTTCGGCCGCACGCGCCGCAGCGTTCAAACCGCCGCCGCCCGCGCCCACGACCACGACGTCGCATTCGTAATCCCACGCATCGGGAACTTTGCGGGGCTCGATAGCCGTGGCATCGTTCGCAGGAAATGCCGCTGCATCGTGCTCACGATATGTGCCATCGGACGCGCTCGCGTTCGTGCCTTTCGAGGGAGCTACGGCAACGGCTTTGCTGCCGTCGGCCGCCCAGTCACCGATCACGCCCGCCTCTTCGGCATGCGCCGCCGCCGGTATTGCGTTCGCCGCAGCCAAACCGCCGGCCAAAGCCGCCGCTCCGGTCAAGAAATCGCGGCGGGAAACGCCTTTGTTCTCAAGAGCTGCCATGGCTATTCCCCCTTCTGCACTTTGTCGATGGTGGTGCCGCCGCCTACTTCCACGGGCTGCAAGTCGGCGCCCGCCTGAATAAGAGCGTCGGTCGTAGCCTGACGCACGCCGGCGGTGGTGATGGTCGCGCCCGAAATGCAATCGATATCGGGACCCTGCTCGGCGTCGATCATGGCGGCGTACTTGCCGTCGCGAATGGCCTCGAAGCCGCCCACGCTTTGCGTTTCGCCTTCCTGGGTCACCTCAACGCAGTTAATATGGTTATCTTGCACCGCAAGCGTCACCGTGATAAGACCGTCCATACCCAAGCCCGCGCCGGTGTATACGCCATCGACCAGCGTGAAGTCGCTTTGAGCCTTCGAGTTCGCACCTATCTCGACAGCCCATGGATCGTCAGTATGCATGGCGAGCTGCTCGGCGCTTGCCGCGTCTTTGCTGCCAGACCCCTCGAACGATGCACCACAGCCCGTCATGGCAACGGCAAGCGCGCATGCGCCGCATGCGGCAATCGCGCGGGTTCCTTTTGCAGTATTCGTTCGCATCGGTACCCCTTCCCTTATGTCTGAATCCCCATTCATTACTTCATCGAATTTCTTTTTTTGTTACTCCGATGAACTTTTAGCGCACTATAGCATATTTCATAAAGTCTCGATAGTCCCAGTTTGAGAGCGAATACAGAATTGACGCTTTGTCAATTCTGTACATTGACACCCTGTTAAGTTCCGTCGTATTGTGTGCACATCGTGAAGCGGAGATTCCAAAAGCCTCATCTTTAGGGGAAGGAGAAGGGCATGGATCGCAAGCTTGAAATTATCCAGTGCGCACGTGAGCTCATCGAAGAGCGCGGCCTCGCGAAAACGTCGGTCGCCGCAATCACCGAACGCATGAACGTGGCGCGCACGTTGTTCTACCATTACTTCCCCAGCAAGGAAGATTTAGTCGCCGCCGTGCTCGACACCTACGTTGACGAGTTCATCGCAAGCCTGAAGGAGTGGAACGCGCAACGCGTTGAGGGCGATATCGAAGGCGCGCTCGACACAATCGTGGCGCTCATTCGCGACCAGCTTTTCGATAACGACAACGCGCACAAACCGTTTCGCCGGGCGCTCGCCACACACGAAAACGCCTCGCTCTATTTGCGATTCATCAATCGCGTCGCCGACGCATCGGCGACCTACATCGTCGAAACCACCGTGGCCGATTTTGGACGCTTGCATGAAGTGCGCATCGACCACATATACGAAACGTTCTACATGCTCATATTGGGCATCGTCGGCTACATGCGACAGCATCCCGAAGGAAGCGACGACGTGCTGAAGGACATCATCGCGCAAACGCTTCACT
This sequence comes from uncultured Slackia sp., assembly GCF_934630525.1. GTDB lineage: Bacteria > Actinomycetota > Coriobacteriia > Coriobacteriales > Eggerthellaceae > Slackia. The sequence continues at coordinate 126,108 of NZ_CAKTVX010000004.1, read as the reverse complement.
TCGAACGCGAGCGCGAGCAAAGCCACCATACGGCGTAGAGCCGAGGGGATAAAGGGGATCTGCTGGCTTCAAGAATGGGAAGCGATTTCAGCCGGCAGATCCAAAGGGTACCAGCGAGGAAAATTCTGGCGATCAGCTCAAGGATGCCACGCGAATTCGCGCGCTTCGATGCGCCGCCGATTCGCGGATGCGAACCGAGATCCGACAGAATCGTCCGCAGCGGCACAGGGGTGCGCGGGTCGTAAGCCCGCGCAGCAAAAGAAAGGAGGCATCCAATGCTGTTTGACGTTTATGGCGACAACGCTGTATACCAATGGATTGGATGGATCATCGTGTTTCTGGCCCTCATCGGGTTCAACGAAATCGCACGACGCACGAAAATCGGCGGCATCACGTGCTTCCTGGTGATTCCAGGAATTCTTACCGCATACTTCATCGCGATTTACGCGGGAGCCGCCGCGGGTGCCGAGTGGGCGCTCAACAACCCCACGTATCTCTACATGAACAGCTGGTTCCACTATGCCAAGCTTTACGCCGCAACCGCAGGCTGCATCGGCTTCCTTATTCTGAAGTATCACTGGGGATCGCTCGGCAAGGCCGAATGGTTCAAATGCTTCCCGTTCGTCATCGTCGCCATTAACATTCTGATCGCCGTAGTGAGCGACTTCGAAAGCGCCGTGCGCGCCTTCGGCACCACGTGGGTTTCCAGCGAAGGCGTCACGCTGTACGGCGGCTGGCACAACGTATTCAACGGCGTTGCCGGCATTTTGAACATCTTCGTCATGACCGGTTGGTGGGGCATCTACGTGTCCAAGAAGAAGCAGGACATGCTCTGGCCTGACATGACGTGGGTTTTCATTCTGAGCTATGACATTTGGAACTTCTGCTACACCTACAACTGCCTGCCCACCCATTCTTGGTACTGCGGCCTGGCGCTGCTGCTCGCCCCCACGGTTGCCAACTTCTTCTGGAACAAGGGCGGCTGGATTCAGAACCGCGCCTACACGCTGAGCCTGTGGTGCATGTTCTGCCAGGTAGTTCCCATGTTCGCGAACGACTCCATCTTCGCGGTGCAGTCGGTGAACAACCCCGACGTGAACCTGGTCGTTTCGATTCTCGCCCTTGTAGCCAACGTCGCCGCCGTAGGCTATGTGATTTACCGCGCCAAGAAGCTCGGCGTGAACCCTTACACTCACGAGGTATTCAAGGGCACGCGCGACTACGAGCAGGCCATGCTGCGCGAGGAGAACGCCGCGTAACGAGCGAAGCGCGTCTCGACATGCGCAAGAGTTTCGAGATGTGCAAAACACACCTCGAATGTGGCATCGCGTCACGATAAAAAGCCGGAAACCCCTGGTTGCACAACATTGCGACCAGGGGTTTTCTTGTTTATGCGTACATTATGCAGAAGAATCGGGCGGAACCGCACGCCTCGCATGCCACATTCGAAGGCCTTTTTGAGCAAAACCAGAAACTCAACGGAATGGGCACGCGAGCCCAGGCATCTTCGGCACCTGGCCGGAAAGGGGCTTTTACCCAGGAGCCGCGCACAAGTCTGGAAACGCCCATCAGAGATTCCATGAGTCGAACCAGCGCCGCAATCGACGTTCGCCGCACGTCTCAATCGACGCTCGCAATACGCCCTAGTCGGCATTTCCCCATGCAACGCAACCAACGCTTCCCTGTGCCCGCAACCGAAATTTCCCTATGCGCCGCGCTCACGCAGGCGCACGCGTCCAATCGCGACGGCGATAATCGCGATTACGAGCGCCCATAAGAACGTGACGCCAACCTCCCCCGCCGCCTGAAGAGCCAACCCCGACGTGATTCGGGAAGCCTGCGAGACCTCGATCATCGCATTGGTCGCCCAATAAAATGGGGTGAACGCCGCGGCCACACGCACACCCTCGCCCACAATCGAGAGGGGAATCCATGCGCCGCTGAAAAAGCTGCACGCCAAACCAACGATGTTGCCGGCGCCATTTGCCACGCTTTCGCTCGCCCCAAGCTGCCACAGCAGGAACCCGAACGCGGCGCCGATAAGCGCCACGCCGAGCTGCCCGAACACCACAATCGCGACCGAGGCAGGCGCAGCTCCGCCGGCGAGAGGCCTGAACACCGCGAGACCCGCCGCAGCAATGACCGCCCAAATTACCAGCGAAGCGAGCACACACGCGAGTCCCACCTGCGCACCATAACTCTCGCTGCGCACGGGACCCACCACAAGACGACGGCGCATTTCGGTTTTGCGCAGCGACGCCAAACCAACTGCGATAAAAATCGCCGACGAGGTGAACAGCGCATATGCCGAGAAGGCAGCGAAGTTGATGTACTTCACCGAAAGGCCTTCTGAATCGACCGAAAAAAGCTCCACAGGCGTCTCGTCACCGCACGCGGCCGTTGCATTGTTCGCAACATCACGGGCGCTTGCCTGAGCATCAACCGAAGCGAAACCATAGAGCGACTGCGCGTATGCTTTCACGCGCTGGTCCATGAGCGCGCCACGCGCGCCCTGGTAGCTCACCACGGTTTCGAGCGTCGGCGCGTCGGCGCCGCTGTGCGCAGCTTCCACGAGGCCCTCTTGGAAACCCTCGGGAATAATGAGCACATAACTCGCAAGGTCTTTCGCCGCGGCATCCTGCAGGGCAAACGTGGAATCTTCCACATGCACTTCTACGGCATCTTTGAGGGCGAAATCTTTGAGGGCGGCCGACAGCTCGCTGCCATCCCGATCGACAACCGCAACCTTAGGCGTATCGTTGGAAAACTCGCTCGCCTGGGGTGTCTCAATGGCGCCCGAGCCAAGAATCGCCATGCATCCCAAAGCAAGCGTATATATAAGCAAATAGCTCCAGTGCCTTGCGATAATCGTGACGGCAAGCTTAAAGACGTTCATAATTCTGCCTCCTCATAAGCAAAGCCGCCACGATGAAGAACACCGCGGCCATCACAGCGAGCACGCACAGCGTCGCGAAAAAGGGCGCGAGCGAATCGTAATAGGTCAAATCGTAGAACGCGTTTGCCGCCTGCGCCGCAGGGTTGACGAGCACAGCCCAAGGCGCACTTTGCGACACGCGGTCGGCGAGCTGCATAGAAGGCTCGCCATACAGGCCGGCGAAAAGCGCACAGAAACAGGTGATTCCCGTCGCGATGCCCGTTTTCCCGGGGATCGAGATTTTCGGAATGGCCCCAATTGCCGCGCCCAACGCCGTCGACATGAGCGCGCATGCGGCAAGCGCAAGCATCGCCAGCCCGTCGCGTCCACCGAATTCCACACCCAGCACGAAGCGCATATAGGCAAATGCCAGAAGCAGACAGAAGAATACCGTGACGAAACTCGCAGCCATGGCAACCGCCAATTGCCTCGCGGGAGAGACGCCCGAAACCTGTCGGCGCGCGCCAACCGCCGATGTGTTCGCACGCGCGGCTGACACCGCGTTAATCGAAACGGTGATGGACATGAGCGCCGCAAATCCCATAAGCGCGTAGTAATAGCGCACCGTGCTGCTCGCCTGCACGCGAAGCACGTCGACCTGCTGGGTTCTCACGGCGTCGGACATGAATGCCGAAGCTGCTTCGCTCATGCCGGCCGAACGGGCAAACTCCGCAAGCTCGCCTTCGCTCGGGGGCGCCTGCATGCCTTGCGCGGAAGGCTGGGATAAAAACGTCTGCTTCATTTCGGCATAGATTTGACGATATTGGTCGAGCACGGCGCGCACGACGCTCTGGCCGATCGAACCCGTCGTAAGGCTCGCGGCAAGCGGAGACACCTGCATGCTTGGCAAGCTTTCTTCATCCACGGTAATGCATGCCGCCGCGTCACCCGAAAGCACCGCTTCGCGCCCTTCTTCAAGCGTCGCAACCTTCGCGACATCGAGCAGCTGGCCCGCGCCCGGCGCCGACACTTCGTCGAGCATTTCACGGAAGAACACGGCCCGTTCGGAGTTGAAGTTGTCATCAGCAACCACCACGCAGCTCGCAGGGTCGACGCGATAGCTTTCGTCGATATTCGAAAGCATCACATGAAAGAGCGTGGCAAGCGCCAACGGAAACAGAATGACCCATATGAGCACGTCGCGCTGCCTTACAAGCATGCGCACGGTGTGTGCGAATAAAGCGCCCATGACAGCCTCCTAATCGCGCAGCTCGCGGCCGGTGATTTCAAGGAACACGTCATTGAGCGTGGGAGGCTCGGAATACACGCGCCCAACCGCCACGCGCGACGACTTGAGCGCCCCCAGCACATCGAGCAAGTTCCGCTCGCTCGCTTCGCACGCCGCGTGCAGCTCGCCATTGGCGAATTCGCACGAGAGCACATGCGGAAGCGCCCCGACAGCCTGAGCCGCCGCACAACCGCAAGCCTCGACGACGCCAGGAAGCTCGATGACGATTTTCTCCCCCACCGCAATGCCGCGCTTGAGTTCATCGGCGGTGCCGAGCGCCAGAATTTTACCGCCATCCATGATCATGATTCGGCTGCAGATTTGCTCGACCTCTTCCATGTAATGGCTCGTGTACACCACCGTCGCACCCTCGTCGCGCAAGCGCACGATGCCGTCGAGGATTGCATTTCGGCTTTGCGGGTCAACCGCCACCGTAGGTTCGTCGAAAAAAATGAGCTCGGGCTTGTGCGCAATGCCGCACGCAATGTTCAGCCGGCGAAGCAGGCCGCCCGACAGTTTCTTGGGGCGCATTTTGCGGTAGTCCTCAAGCCCCACGAATTCGATGGCTTCTTCCACCAGCTGGCGTCGGCGGGTTTTGTCGCTCACATACAAGGCACAGAAGCAGTCGATGTTCTCGAAAACGGTGAGCTCGTCAAATACTGCCACCTGCTGAGGAACCACGCCAATGCGCCGCTTAAGGTCATAACGCGTCGGCTTCATTGCCTCGCCGAACAGCTCGATGTCGCCCTTGTCGTAGACGAGAAGCTGCAGCATGCAATTGATGGCCGTCGTTTTGCCACAGCCGTTCGGGCCCAAAAGGCCGAAAATCTCGCCTTTGCCGATTTCGAGATTGAAGTGATCCAGCGCGAGAATGTCGCCATAACGCTTTACGAGGTTGCGTACAGAAACCACCGAATTCGCGCTCCCGTTTTCTTTCATTGCATGGCCTTCCTCTTTCGCGGCGCATCGCCCACATGCGGCGAGAGGCGAGCCGCCCTTCTTTGTCCCTATCATGAAAGAAAGGCGGCGCACAAACCAGTGACATTTGTCATGAAGTGCCATTTTCCCAGGTAAATTGTGTGACAAGAACATTTCAGGAACGCGAGGGGGCTTTCCGCAAAACACAGGGACAGAAGGGTTTGCTACCATGCAGCCATGGAAAGAATCCTCGACAAAACAATCGTCCTGGCGGGCTGTCTGCTTACGGCAGCCTGCTTTTTGGTCGAGACCGGCAGCGGAGCCGAGCTCGCGGCGTCCGATGCGCGATTGCTCGCGCTCGCCATCGCCATGCTTATCGCCGTTTTATGCTCCGCGCTCACCGAAGCCGCCTCGATGCCCGCGGGCGTGCTGGCCCTTTCGGCATACTGCGCTGCGGCGTGCTTCGTTCCCGCTGCACTCGCCTTCGTGCCACTCGCCCTCTACGACTGCGCGCGCTGCATCCATCGCGCAGACGTTTTGCGATTCTCGGGCGCGCTTGCCCTTATCGCAATCGTCGCGTGCCTTATGCGTGCGACGGTGCCGCCGCTTTCGACGGCATCGCTTCTTTGCTCCGCGGCTGCGGCCTGCGTTCTCTCGGTTCGCACGAGCACAACGCTCGCCCGCCAGCGCATCGCCTGGAGCACGCGGGACGCACTGGCCTCCCAGGCACTTTCACTTCGCAAGAGGAATCGCAACCTTCGAGACTCGCTCGATAAGATGTCGGCGATAGCGGCAAGAAACGATGAAAACGGAGCGACTGGCGGCGAAGCTGCAGAGCAAAAATCAACTGGCGAAACCGCCGCACGCGAATGCGCCCGCGGGATTGTGGCGAGCAAGTCGGGCGGGGTCCCATCAGGCGAGCCATGTGCCGGCGTGACGCGCGGGTCAGACGGTGACGCGAGGCGCAAGCTGGACGGCGGCAGCGAAACAACGGGCGGCGCGAGAGTCGGCTGTGGGGTGACGGACGGCACAGGGGTCGGCGGTGCTTTGAGCAACGGCCGTGTGAAGCGCGAGTCAGACGGCAGCACTTCAGGCGGTTTCGTCCACAGCAACGCATCGCACGAGCAGCTGCGCCCCACCCCGTTCGCCTGCCTGACCGAGCGCGAATACGAAGTCGCGCGCCTTGTGGCCGAGGGACTCGACAATCGAGAAATCGCTGCGACCGCCTATTTGAGCGAAGGCACTGTACGCAACAACATAAGCAGCATTCTCTCGAAAATGAGCTTGAAGAATCGCACGCAAATCGCCGTTACGTACTACAAGAGCAAAGGCTCGACCCGATAAAACCGCAACCGTTTCGGCGGGCACGCAGTCCACTTCAATTTTGTTCAAAACGAGCTTCGAATGTGGTCGAAATTACGGACGGCTTTTTCATGTTGAAATAGCACAACGTCTTGACCAGGCATTTCTTGCGAGAAAGAACTTCCTTTGGTCGTTTTCCGCACACATTAGGCCTAACAATGCCACATTCGCGGCCCGTTTTGGACAAACGAAGACGCCGGCATGCGAAACGCAGGCACCGAAGCGAACGCATGCAAAGTGCAAGCACGCAGCGCGCAAGCACACGAAACGAAAACGCACAGAACGCAGGCACGCAAAGCGCAGGCAAGCAAAGCGCTGGCATGCGAAACGCAAATAGACAGAGCGCAAGCATGCAAGGCAGCCCGAAGACGATAATCGCAATCATCCCTTAGCGTCGCCCGCTCGCTTTCCTCCGTTTCGGCAGGAATACCGCGCCGAAAACAAACCCCACAATAGTCAACGCTGCAAGAATGCTGAACGCCACGCCGAAGCCGTGCGCATCGATGCCCAAATCGCCGCTCGAAGCGAGCGCCATGATCCCGATGAGCACCGAAGAAAGCAGCGCGCTTGAAATCTGGCGAATCGACGTGATGATCGCCGTGCCCTGCGCGACGTCATCACCCGATAACTGCTTGCTCGCGTAGGCCGTCATGGGCATTTGCAGGCATGCGACGCCGCAGATGCGCACGCCATAGAGCACCGTAACCACCCAAAGCGGCGTTTCCGCATCGCATGCGACAAACGCCAGCGTCCCGGCCAGCAGCAAAGCGCAACCCGCAATAAGCAGCGGCCACGGCCCGCGCGAATCGAGCAGGCGACCCGTTATGGGGTTCAAAAAGCCCAACAACACCGCACCGGGCAGAATAACCAGGCCCGAAACGGCCGCCGAAGCGCCTTGCACATCTTGCACGAACAGCGGAACCATGATGGAAGCCGCCATAAACGACAGATTGCCGAGCAGCACGAGCACAAGCCCAACCGTGAATTGACGATTCGCAAAGCACGAAAGCTTGAGAAGCGGATTCGGAATCTTCAGTTGTCGACGAGCGAACGCGAACAGGAGCACAGCGCCCAACGCGATGCTCGCCGCAGCCACCACGCCCTGCCCCGATTGTTCGATGCACGCCGTCGCAACAAGCAGGCATATCGCTCCGAACGAGAACAGCACCGCGGAAGGCGTATCGAAGTGCTGATGCGTTGCGGGCCTGCGCATCACATTCGGCAAAAACGGAATCGCAAGCAGCGTCACCGCGACAGAGACCACACCAAGCGCGACGAACACCGCTCGCCACCCCCACGCATCGACGATGAAGCCCGAGATTGCCGGGCCGATTGCGGGCGCGAACCCGATAATGAGCCCCACAATGCCCATAGCCTTGCCGTATTGGCTTTTGGGATATACCGAAAGCGCCACCACTTGAATAAGCGGAAGCAAAATGCCCGCACCAATCGCCTGCACCAGGCGAGATGCGAGCAGCACCGGATAATTCGTCGCGAAAAGCGAAGCGCAGCATCCCACGATAAAACCGACCATGGCGATAAAGAACAGGCGTCGCGCATCGAATTTGCTCACGAGATAGGCGCTCATGGCGGAAAACAACCCGAGCGTGAAAATGTAGGCCGTGGTAATGAGCTGGGCCAAACCCGCTCCAACCAAAAACTCCTGCATGATGGTAGGCAGTGCCGCAATCATCATCGACTGGGAAATGCACGCCGTCGTAGTACCCGCCATCATAATGCCGAGCACCATATGACGTTGTCGAGGCGGCAGACCGCCGCCTTCCGCCCGATTCGTTTGGATGTTCTCGCTCTTATTCATGCGCGCAATACTACCGCGTTGCGCGCCACGCACAACGCGAGCCACACAAAAGACAGCGAGAGGGGCCGGAGCCCCTCCCGATTCGCTATACGACTTTCGACTTCTCCACTTGCTCCACGAACCAGTTAACAAACTTCATGGTGGGATTGCGCAGCACCAAACCGAGCAGCGCGAACGGCACCATGTAGAGTAGCACGCACCCGATTTCTATCCAGAAATCGCCCTGATACACGCCGAACATCGCCGCGCGCATGGCATTGATCACATGCGTAGCCGGCAACCATACGCTCACATCTTGGAAGAATTGCGGCAAAATGGCCAGCGGATACGCGCCGCCGCCGCCCGCAACCTGCACGATAAGAAGAATGACCGCGATGGCCTTGCCCAAATTCGCGAACGACACCACGAGCGTGTAAATGATGAACGCGAAAACTTGGCCGCCAATCCAATATACAAGCAAGTACAACAGCGGGTTTTCGACCTGCACACCCAAGAAGAACATATTGCCAAGCGCAAGCACGGTGCTCTGAGCAAGCGAGAGAAGCGACACGATGCCAAAACGCCCCAAGAATTGCTGCGGAAGCGAAATGCCCCCGAGTTCTTCTTCGATACGGCGCGAGGGAGTGGGTCGGATGGTGACCATGATGAGCAGCGCGCCAATCCACAACGCAAGCGTGGTATAGAGCGGAGACATGGCCGAGCCGAAATTCTCGACGGGGAACAACGCGTGGCGGTCGAGCTCGACGGGCGCCGATATCGCCGTAGCGAGCTCACTTGCATCGCTGCCGAGCACTTCGCGAAGCAGCTCGGTATCGCCGTTTGCAAGCGCGTCCTTCATATTCGTCGACAAATCATCGAGCTTCTTGGCCGATTCGTCGAGCTCGTCGGCGGAGCTGTCGAGTTTCGACTTCGCATCGCCGAGCTTTTCGGAAACCGCGCCAGCCGAACCCGTAAGCGCGCCCGCCGCATCGTCAAGCTTCGAAGCGCTCGACGAAAGCAGCGACGTCGCGTCGGTCACCGCGCCCACGAGGTTGTCGAGATGCGGTTTCACATCGTTGTTGTACTGATTCTTCGCGTCTTGCACCTGCTGTTTGGCCTCGGCGATTTGCGCGTCGATGTCGTTGCGCGCAACCTCGGCACCAGAAATGCCGTATTCCAAATCGCCCGCCGTGGTGCCGAGCTGACGAGAGAGGCGTTCCATGGTCGTGCTCACAGCGCGCAGGGTGCTCGCCATTTGCGTAAGCTCAACAGAGCTGCCATCGGGCATGTCTTTGGCGAGTGCGTCGAGGGAATCGGCCAGCTGGGCGTAGTTCGCCGCCTGATCGGCCAAGCCGTCGGCGTTCGTGATGAGTGACTGCGAGACCGTTTCGCGGCCATCGTGCGCCGTCGCGAACGCGTCGTCTACCGCAGCCGACACGCCGTCGAAGCTCGCCACGCTCGCATCAATCGCGCTGGCGAGCGAATCGGTCGAGGCGTCCATGGCATCGACGATCGTCGTGGCCGACGCCTTCGCATCGCCTACCTGGCCGGCGACTTCTTCCGCCGACCCCTTCGCCGAAGACAGAAGGCCCGCAGAGCTCGTAATGAGGTCCTGCGAAGACGTGAGCACCGTGGAATACGTGCGCAGCACCGAAGACGCCTTCGTCATTTGGGACGAAAGCGACCCCACGTGGTTGGCCAAATCGCCAATATGGCCATCGACGTCGGCGTTGTCGGCGTAGGTCACAAGCCCCTGTGCCAAGCTCAGCGCCGTGTCGGAAAGCGTTTGGGTGAACACCTGGTTCACCTGCACCGAAATGGCATCAGCGCCTTGGTCGGTCACCTTTGGCGAAATGGCGTTTTTCTTCTCGTTGGAGTAGTAGATGATTTTCGCGTGCTGCGCATCATCGGAATAAAACGTCATCATGTCGCGGCTGAAACTTTCGGGAATCACCACCGCCGCATAGTATTTGCCCGATTTGGCGCCGTCGATGGCATCTTCCTTATCGGTGAAGACCCACTTGATTTGGTCGTTCGCCCGAAGCGCTGAAATCACTTGCTCGCCAACGTTGATTTTCACGGGGATGAGGTCGCTTTCATAGCCCTCGTCAACGCTCGCCACGGCGATTTTCAGGTTGCCCGTATTGCCAAAAACATCCCACGCGGCAATCATGTTGTACCACGAGAAAATCGATGGCAGAGCGATGAGGCCCAGCACGATGATGCCCGTAACCACGTTCGAGCGCAGGCGCTTCAAATCGCCCACAAACAGCTGCCAAATCTTCTTCATCGTGCATCGCCCCCTTTCACGCCGCGCGAGCCTTCGGGCGCATCGTCACCCATGTCGAAATCGTCAGCCGGCTCATTGAAGCCGTCGACGGGTTTGTCGTATTCGCTTTCCACGGCACCGAAGGCGCCCGCAAACGCATTCGGAAAATCGGCGATTCGCGCCTGCCCGTCTTCCGCACCGCGATTGCCCTCAGCGGGCGCGAACGCGGGCTCGGCGGATTCTTCTCTTGCGCATTCAGGCGCGCTCTCGGCCAAAGAGGAATCGTCGCCCGCGAGCGAACGAGCCGACGAAGGCGCATCCATCGACGCGTCCGAAGAGCCGCTTTCGCCATTCGTGTTAAGAAGAGGTTCCGGCACCAGCTCTGCAACGGGCACGACAGGTACGCGCACATGCGCGCTTTCGGGACCCACGGCAACCGACGAAGCATAGCCGACGGCAGGCTCGCCGCCCTGAATGCAAGGATCATGCTCGAGGCTGTTGCGCGCAGCGAACAGCGTGCGCAGCTCTTCGTCGCTCATCGCGTTCAGCGCGATTTGGCGCTCAAGGCTGTCTTTCATATGCTCAACGATGATAAGGAACGCGACGACGGCAATGAGCCACAGCAGCCACACTGTGAGCACCACGACCTTCTTGCCCGGGCTCCACAAAGCCATCGAGGCCGTGAACAAAACGGGGACGACCACGCCCAGCGCATATGCGCCATGCTTCAATTTCGGGTAAAGCTTCATGAATCGCGTGGAATGCTCTAGCAGGTAGGCGCGGAATTCTTCGTGGTTGCTCATGGCGCGCACAATTTGAGCCGCCCTGTAACGGCGTTCGGGCAATTGCACTTCCTCGCAGTTCACGATGTCGCTTTCTGCGAGCTGCTTGGCGAACATGCGATTGAGGTTCGTGAGGAAGGGGCGCGCAAATGTGCCGATGAGCAGGAAAACTGCGAAGAACAGCGCAAGCACGCCCATGAAGCCAAGCCACATGTTTCCGTAGAAGCCGCAAATGCATTCGCGCATGGCGTTGATGCCATACGTGAACGGGAAGATCGGATACACCGCCTGGAAGAAGCTCGTGGTGAGTTCGACCGGATACAAGCCCGTAGCGCCCGGGATTTGCACAAACACCAAAATGACGCACAGGCCCTTGCCCACATGCTGCAGCGTGGTCGAAAGCGTGTATTGAATCGCCAGGTAGGTAAGCGAGCACGCGACCGCTGTTATATAGAGCGCGGCGACGTTTTCGGCCTGCACGCCAAGGAGCAGGCAGCCCGTCACGCACACGATGGCCTGCAGCGAAACCATGACGGCGAACAGAATGCCGCGACCCAAGAAACGCTGCGCGATGGTGAGATTGCGAATCTCCTCATCGTCGACCTCGATATGCATAATGACCATGAGCATGAACACACCGATCCACAGCGTGAGGTTGATAAACAGCGGGGACATGGCCGAGCCATATGCGTTAAGCGGATAGAGCTGCTCGGTTTCGAGCTGCGTGGGCGACTGCATGAAGTCGGCGATTTTGTTTACGTCAAGCGTGCCGTCTTCGCCGAACAGCTCCGCAAGGGCGCCCGACGTGCCGAGCGCCACCACGTCGGTTCGCACGGTGTCGATATCGCCTTGCACATCGGCAAGCAGCGCGTCGGTTTGGCCAAGCGCATCAACCGTTGTGTTAAGCGTTGAGATGAGCTGGTCGAGCACGAGCGACGTTTGGTCAATGAGCGACGTCTGACGGGCGACCGTGCCCGAAAGCGAACCCGCGGTGCTCGCAAGGCCCGAGAGACCCTGGCTTACAGCGGGAATAGTATTTTTCGACAGGTCGTCATTGTATGCGCGACCGTTGTCGACCGATTTCTGCACCGCATCATTCACCGTGCTCGACGCATTGGCAATGGACCCAGCCGTGCTCGAGGCGCTTGCGGAAAGCGCGTTCAGCGATTTGAGATTGGCTTCGGCGTTGGCATTGCCCTGCGACAGCGTGACGATGGCCGCGTTAACGGCATCGCGCTGGTCTTGAGTAAGATGGGCGTCGTCGGCCACAGTTTGCAAATAGGAAATGATTTCCTTGTTGCCGTCGACGACATTCTGGGCAACGCTCGTCGCATATTCCACGTCGCCCTGCGCCGACTGGATGCCCGTTGCGGCATCGCCCACCACGGCATTCGCCTGCGTAGAAGCGACCGAAACAAGGGAAAGGCCGCCGCTGATCGCGGTCGACATGCTGCCCGAGAAGCTCACGAGCTCGGTATTCAACGTGCCCGCAAGAGCCGAAGCTTGCGAGAGCGCCAGCGCCATATCGCCAATTTCGCGGCGGGCGTCGGAAAGCGAGGCCTTCGCGCTATTCGCCTGGGCAATGGCGTCGCTCGACGCGGTCGAAAGGCCGCTTACGCTCTCACGCGCATCGGATAGATTTGCGTCCACTTTGTCGATTTGAGCCGAGACCTTCGCCTTCGATGCGTCGAACGACTCCTGTGATTCGGCGATTTTATCGTTGAGCGTTCCGGCGACAACCGACGAAACAGTGGAAACAAACGTGTCGTTGATCGTGTTGTCGAGGGTCGAAGCGCCCGTGTCGGTGATTTTCGGCGCCACGGGATTGAGCTTTTCGTTCACGTAGTATTCCAGATGAGGCCGCTGGAACTCGCCCGTAAGCAGCGTGGTCATGTCTTCGCTGAAATCGCTGGGAATAACGAACGCCGCATACGCCTCGCCCGACGATATTTTCGCCATGGCGTCATCGTAATCGGTAAACTCCCAGCCCAGCTGCGTATTTTCGTGCAGCTGGTCCACGATTTGGTCGCCCAGCTGCAAGTCGCCGAGCAAATCGTTGTGCGCGCCCGCATCTTCGTTGACGACGCACACCTTCAGCGCGCCGGTGTTGTTGTACGGATTCCAGAAACCCACCACGTTGAACCACGTATACAACGACGGCAAGGTAATGAGCACGAGGATGACAACCCAGCTTGCCGGGGCTTTCGCGATTCGTTTCAAATCGCGCATAAGCACGCGGAATACGTTGTGCACGCGCATCTCCTTTAAGTCATTCAGTCGGTCTATGGCGATCGCGCGGCGCCTTTGCCGGCGGCGCTCGCCCACGTTCCGCGACAAGTCGCAGAACCCCAATTTTCAGTCTGTCGATTTTATCGAAGCACCATGTTAGGACCTCGCTCGACAGGCGTTGTTACACGTTTGTTGCTTAACTGAACTATTTTACGATGCACGGAAAAACAAAGCGAGGGAATCGTTCAAGATTCCCTCGATGATTCATGGAGATAGAAATGCTACGCGGCCGGCGCTATTCCGGCAGGCCTTCGATTGCGGCAACCACGGCATCGACTTCAGCGTCGGTCGTGCTCCAGCTCGTGCAGAAGCGAACCATGTTGCGATTGTCGGCCGCCTTGCCTTCGAATTCGACAATGCACGCCTCGCAAAGCGATGCGAGCTGAGCGTCGGAGACAAGGGCGAACTGCTGATTCGTGGGACTGTCAGGCTCGGCCAGCAAACCGCGCTTGGCAAGCGCCGCCTTAATGCGCATAGCTTGGGCCACCGCGACTTTGCCGATTTCAAAATAACGGCCGCCCTCGAAAAGCTTCGTGAACTGCAGGCCCAAAAGCCAGCCCTTAGCGAGCATCGTGCCCGCCTGCTTCATGGAATTGCGGAAATACGGCTGGAGCGCCGGGTTCACCACAACCATGGCCTCCCCAAACAGCGCGCCGCATTTCGTGCCACCAATATAGAAGGCGTCGGAAAGACGCGCGATATCAGGCAGCGTCACGTCGTTGCCCGACGCGGCGAGGCCATAGGCCAAACGCGCGCCGTCGACGAACAGGTACATGCCGAATTCGTCGCACACCGCCCGCAGCGCTTCGAGTTCTGCGAGCGAATAGACCGTGCCCGATTCAGAGGGGAACGAGATGTATGCCATGCGCGGTACCGTGACGTGCTCGGGCACGGGGCTTTCCGCATAGCCCTGGGCAACGGCGCGCAAATCGGCAGCGGCAAGCTTGCCGTCGCGCGCGGGAACCGTTTCGCATTTGTGGCCGATATGCTCGGTTGCGCCCGTCTCGTGAACATTGATATGCCCGCAATCGGCGCACACGACGCTCTCCCACGGGCGAAGCGCATGCGCGATGATCGCGACGTTGGCCTGCGTTCCGCCTACGATGTAGTGCACCGCGGCATCGGGGCACGCAGCCGCCTCCTTGATGAGCGCGCCAGCCCGCTCGCACCATTCGTCGAGCTCGTAGCCCGCATACGCTTCCGAATTCGTCGCCTGCAACGCCTCGAGAATTTCGGGGATCGCGCCATGGCAGTAGTCGTTATTCAGTCGAATCATGAGTGCTCGTCCTTTCTTCAAACGCCGCCATCATATAAGAAAGCGGCGCTGACGGGAAACCCCGCACGCCCTCTCGCGTCCACGGCGCCCTTATCAATCCCCGATTGGTCCCTTGCGTCCCGATTGCCTCTAGAACAGCGACCCGATAAAGTCAGTCGCTTTTTCCGCAGCGGTCTCGCCCGCCGATTTCACGGCCTCGCCCGCGGCGTCGAGCACGCCTCCGGCTGTTTCAGTCGCCCCGTTTTCCAAGGCGCCCGACACGGCGTCTGCCACAGCCGAACCCGAGTCATGCACTAAATGGGCCGTGAGCGCCCCATCTTCAACCGCAATAGACTCGACCGTCCAATTCGACGCATCCCACACATCTTTGCCATCGTCGGTCAGCACTACGATGGACGAAACATCGGCACCGCGCACTTCAAGAATCTTCTTCGCGTTCGACCACTTCTCGCCCGCCAAATCGGACGTATCAACCGTGAGCGTCGCAGCATTCTGCTGCACGCCTGGCGTTTTGAAGGACGACTCGCCCGATTCCGCCTCGCTGCGCTCCGTCTGGGCGACACCTCCGCCGGGCGTTACGGCCGAACCCGTCGAGTCGCTTGCATGGAAGAGCACAAACGCACAGCCGGCCAACGCCACCAAAGCGCCGGCGAAAATCACGGCAAGGGGCGGCTTTTTCTTTACGCGGGAACTTTCCGAATAGCGCGTCGCGACCGGGGCGGTCGAGCCCGGGGCGTACGACTGCTGCGGGAAGGTCGCAGAATCCGGCGTGCTTGGCTCGAAGGGATCGCGCACGTATTCGCCGCAAGTTACGGGCTGAGCGCTCATGCGCGCCGTTTTCTCGGACTGCACAACGGGACACGAGGCAACCGTTGGCTGCGAGGAAAACGACCGGTCGGAGGAATACGAAGCAGCCTGGCGCACGGGGATGGCGCGCGTCGCCTCAAGCGACGCATCGGCCGAGCGCGTCGAAGGCTGGGCACTTCCGCTCCCGTTTCCGCCACCGTTCGCCATGCGCTCCGTCGGCTGTTCATTCATTGAATTCATCTATCTCCCCAGAATGCGGTCAAACAGTTTGATTTTGCCCATCCTAGCAGCGCCCGTTCCGCCGCTGCTCCGTTGAAATCGACCCGTTATCCTCCCTTCACGCCTTCCCCACACCAAATTGCCACTCGCGCGGTAACATTCCAAGAAAAGCAATCGAAAGGGGTGCCCATGGGTCTTTTGGATGGAAAGGTCGCCATTGTCACTGGCGGCGGCAAGGGAATCGGTTTCGGCATTGCGAGCGCATTCGCCGAACAGGGCGCAAGCCTGTTCATTACCGGCCGCACCGAGGGGCGCCTGGCCGAAGCGGCTGAAAAGCTCAAGGGCGAATACGGCGTCGATGTCGCCTATACCGTCGCCGAGGGTTCCGACGAAGCCCAGGTCGAGGCTGCCATTGCGAAGTGCGTCGAACATTTTGGCAAGCTCGATGTCATGGTGAACAACGCTCAGGCTTCCAAGAGCGGCACCAACCTTATCGACCACACGAAAGAAGATTTCGACCTGGCCATCAATACGGGCCTGTACGGCGCCTTTTTCTATATGAAGCACGCCTTCCCCGAGCTTAAAAAGACCAAGGGTTGCGTCATCAACCTGGCAAGCGGCGCCGGCTTGTTCGGCAAGCCCGGCCAGTCGAGCTATGCGGCGGCCAAGGAAGGCATTCGCGGCATGACGCGCGTTGCGGCCACCGAGTGGGGCCCCGACGGCGTGCGCGCGAATTGCATTTGCCCGCTGGCGATGACCGAACAGCTCGCAGCGTGGAAGGAAGCCTACCCCGACACGTTTGCCGCCACAATCAAGGGCATTCCGCTGGGACGTTTCGGCGACCCGAAAACCGACATCGGCGGCGTGGCCGTATTCCTCGCGAGCGATTTGTCGGCCTACGTTTCCGGCGAAACCATCACCGTCCAGGGCGGCAGCGGCCTGCGCCCGTAGGTTTTGGCCGAAGGCACGGTGCGCAGCGGCAACCGCGCTTATGACGGCAGGGGCATGCAATCGACCCCGTCGCTCGCATGCACAACAGGCAACGTGCCCAAGCCCCGCCACTCAAGCAGACATACGCCCCGAATTTCAGAGAGGCAAGCGTCTCTCATTCATTAAGGCGAAGCATGCATGTGCTTCGCCTTTTTCTTTTTCGAAAATGTTCAAAACCGGCCTCGAATGTGGCTTTTTTCGAGCGCTTCAGCTGCCGGCGCGACATCGCCTTCATCGCAGCTCAGCATAACCCCAGGTAGATTCCTTGAAGAGATACGCGCGCTTTCTTCCCCGTCTAAAGGGCAGCACATTCGAGGCCCATTTTGAACAAACCGGGAAGACTGCGAGGAAAAGACCATGAAGAGAAGCGCCAACCCGAACAGCAGCAATGCGAGCAGCAAGACGCGCCACACAACAGTGGCTCGAATGGGCGCAGCACAAACGATCCCAACCCCAACGGCGGCAGCGCGCGTAGCATCGATGCAAACAGCAGAGACCAGCGGTGAGAACGACTGCAGCCACGCGATCAATACCCGAGCGAGCAGCCGCGGCATGATCAGCAAAACACAGTCGCGAACAAGAGGTTCGCTAGGATATCGCTACCGCAAGCACCAGCTGTGCAGCGAGAAACGCGCAGTTCAATCCCGTGAACAGGCGGAAGTAATAGCCCTTGAGCTCCGGGTACGCCACGGCGAGCTGCTTGTACGAAATGAGGCTTGCCATAGAAGCGATCAGCGTTCCCAAGCCGCCGATATTCACGCCCACGAGCAGCGCCGGCCAATCGGTCGTGAATCCTGAAATGAGAATTGCGGCCGGAACGTTCGAGATAGCCTGGCTTGCGACAGCGCCCACGAGCAGGGCGCGACCATCAACCAGCGCCGCCACCGCTTCACGCACCGCGTCAATGCGCGCGACGTTGCCCACGAATATAAAGAAAGCGACGAAGGTGAGCAGCAACGCATAGTCGACATGGCCAAGAGCGCGCATGTCGAAAACGAGCGCGAGGGCAATCGCCGCCGCAACGATCAACCACACCGGTGCGACACGAGCCACGCACAGCAGACATGCCGCGATGAGCGCAATCCACGGCAGCACATCGCGCAACGCGAACGATTCCTGTGGCACCTTCGGATTCACGCCCGCCATCTGCGACGGAACGTGTTTGAATCGCTTGCGATCGCACAACTCGGCAATACCGATAGCCGCCGCAAGCAGCGCGAACGCTGCAGCAGAATACGGAGTCATGATGCCCACGAGCTCCGCCGCGCTCATGCCGGATACGCTTAAGAGATAAATGTTCTGCGGATTGCCGATGGGCGTGAGCATGCTGCCTACGTTCGCCGCGACGGTCATACATGCAATAGCGAACGCGAGTCGGCGCACGAGACCCGCCTCGCGCAAGGCGGCAAGGGCGAGCGGCACGAACGCCACGAGGGCGACGTCGTTAGTAACCACCATGCTCACGAAAAACGTAAGCCCCACGAGCGCCGCGATAAGCACGCCGCCGCTTTTGCATGCGCGAACCAATGCGCGGCACACCCGCGCCAACACGCCAGCACGCGCCAAGCCCGACGTGGCGACCATGAGGGAAAACAGCAGGCCAATCGTGCGCCAATCAATATAGTCGGCATAACTCGCATCGGGCGGCACCGCAACGCACGACCCCACGGCGAGCACGCACGCAATCGCCAACACGGCATCGCGCCGAAAGAAGCCGCGCACGCGCCATGCCGCATTCCTAAGCCTTCCCATGCGCGCCTTCCCCTCTTTCCCTAATAATCAGTGCGCCCGAGCCTAGCAAAAACCAAGCATCAAGCCAAACGAGCAGGCTGCTTGTTATTCCTAGCTATCATGTTTATTATATTTTGCATGATGTTTTGGAATTCTGCAAAGGATACACCCCATGTACGACATCCAGCACCTTGAAGCATTTTGTCTCGTCGCAGACGAACGCAGCTTTACGAAAGCCGCTGCTCGAATGGGCTATTCCCAATCGGCGGTCAGCAGAATGATCATCGATTTAGAGCGCGAATGCGGCGCCACCTTGTTTGAACGGTCGCGTTCGGGAGTCCAAATTACCGCCGAAGGCCTCACCTTGCTTCCAGTGGCGCGCGAAATCATCGCTGCGCAGCAATCATTCGAGGCGCGCGTAGCCGAAATCCACAACCTCGATTCAGGCCTCATTCGAATAGGAACCATATCGAGCATCGCAACCCATTGGCTGCCGAAAATCATCGCGGCGTTTCAAGCCGACTACCCCGGCATTCGCTACGAACTGTTCTTGGGCGATTACGACGAGCTCGAAAGCGCGCTGGCAAGCGGGCGCATCGACTGCGCATTCTCCCGACTGCCGGCCCGCTACCCCTTACACGAAATGCCCCTTGAGCAAGACGAACTGCTCGCCGTGCTTCCCGCCAACCATGAGCTTGCAGGGCTGGAAGAAATACCCGTTGAAGCATTCGCCGACGAAGCATTCATCCAACTTAAGCGTGACGAAAACGATGAGGTCGCTGAGATTTTCGCAGGGCTCGAACGCATGCCGAACGCAAGCTTCACAACCTGGGACGACTACGCCGTGATGTCCATGGTCGAAAACGGCCTCGCCGTAAGCATTCTTCCGAGCCTCGTTTTGCGACGCGTGCCGTACCGTATCGCCACGCGGCCCCTCGCTCCTCGGGCGTTTCGAACGCTTGGTTTCCTGACGAGCAAAACGAGCTCGCCATCGCTTGCCGTAGAGCGCTTTCGGGAATACCTCGATTGCCGCAACGAAGCATAAGACAAAAGCGACCCCGCCGAAAAACGACGAGGCCGCATAAGAAAGAAGAAGAGCAAGAACGAGATATATGACGCGCCTTAAGCGGGGCCGCCTTGACCCTCGGGGCGGTTGCCCGTCGCAGGGCCACCGCCCATGCCGCCTGGGCCGCCCGCGCCGCCGCCCATGGCAATGCCGCTCGTACCCGTCGTGGATGCCGTAGCTGTAGTTGCAGCACCATCCACCGACACCGTTATCGTATCGCCATCGGAAACGCCCGCACCGCTCACGAGCACGCAACCGAAGGCCTTCGTCGCCGTAAGCGTCGCGATCACGTTGCCGTTTGCATCGGTCACTTCAATCACGCTGCCAGCCGTACCGCTCGCCTGTACGAGCGCAAACGCCTGCGTGCCGCTCGTGAAGCTTTGCGCCATGCCTACAGCGCCCGCCATGAGCACGGTACCGCCAGAGATCGTCGCTTCACCGTCGTAGTCGAATGCGCCATCGCCATCGCTCGAGGGACCGTTCACCAGAAGCGTTCCGCCGGTAATTTCAACATTGCCGTTGGAGTCGACGCCATCGCCCTGGGAGTCAAGCGCGACCGTGCCGCCATTGATTTGAATGAGGCAATTCGAATCGCTTGCACCAGGTGCCCCACCCTGTCCGTCGGGAGCTTGGCCACCGCGTTCCATGCCGCCTTGGGCATCGGGGGCTTGACCGAGGTCGCTGGGAGCTTCGCCCGCCTGGCCACCCTGGGTGCTATCGTCGCTCGGAGGCTCGGGCGGCGTCGCGCCATCTTGTTGGCTTGCGCCCTGCGGCGCCGCATTCTGCTGCTCGCTCGCATCGGGTGCGCCAATTGAGCCATCGGGCTGGGCGGCATTGGCGCCTGGCTCGCCCGACGGAGTACTCGCCGTCGCATCCGAATCGGACGATTCGGAATCGTCGCTCAAGTCGGCCGCAGAAGCATTCAAGGCATCGTCGAGTGCATAAATATCGGTATCGCCGCCATTGATGATAACCTGCTCAGCCTCATAGCCCTCGCTGCACGTTTCGGCAACAAACGACCCGTCGTTCACTTCAAGCTTCGTTTCGCAATGGAATGCGTCATCGCCGCTGCGTACCGTAGTCGATCCGCCGTTGAGCGCACCCTCCAAATCGGAGTGCAACGCGTCATCGGCAGCATCGATTTCAATCGACCCGCCAGCTATGCAGAGATACGTCCTCGCTTGAATGCCGTCGTCTTCGGCGTCAATCGAAAGAGACCCATCGCTCACGTACACGAAGCCTTTTTCTGGATTGGTCGATTTGCTCGATTTCACGCCATCGGCACCCGCGGCAATCGAAATATCCCCCGCACCGATTTTCACGGAATCTTTGCCGTTCAGACCATCCTCGACGGCGCTCACATTGATTGAACCACCATAGACAACCAAATCGTCTTTCGAGTAGACCCCATGGCGATAATTTCCCGAGATATCGAGCGAGCCCGAACCGTTAATCGTTAAATCACACGTCGAATACACGCACGCGTTTGCACCTTCATTCGCATAAGAGGTTCCGTCGGAAAGTACATTCTGCGTACCGTCGGCCAATGTGATAAAGCATTTATCTGCCGACTGAATATTAATGGCAGGCCCGCCGGAGCACACTATCTTTACACCGTTAAGAACAATCTGGACCTTATCGTTTTCGCTGGTCGCTACGATAATCGAACCATCGGTCAAATTTCCTGACACAATATAGGTTCCCGCAGTGGAAATCGTTACTGTGGAGCCCTCCGCCACAGCGCCCGACCCCGATACGCTCGCCGAATCCCCCGAGAGCGTTATCTTGGTTGCAGACGATTCGTCAAAGGAAGCATCCATGTCGCGCTTGGAATATTCAAGATTGAGAGCGGAGGCATCAAACGCAGCAGCAACTTCCTCGAAGCTCGCGTATTCAACGCTCTTCTCAGACGCGTTTTCCTCAAGAACTTCCGCAGTCGATGCGACCGAAGATTCATCGGCGCCGGTCGCCGAACATCCCGCCACAGAAAAAAGCAGAACCGCAGCGGCGCAACCCGCAAGCAGCAATCCCGCCCCGCGCAGCATGCCCACAAAATCGGTGCGGCCGGATTCTTCCGTGCATCGAGAATCAGTCGTTTTCCGCGTCATTACAAGACCTCCTTCGCCATAGGTGCGCGGCCAAGCGTGATTTTCAGATTGCCGTTCATGGTGCGCATTTCGTCGATCATGCGCTTCTCAAGGCCGGGCTCGCGCATACGAATTTCGTACTCGAGTTGATACAGGCTGCCCATATTCGTCGTGCGAATTTCCACGAGCTCATGGCTTGAGGTAAAGCGCCCGAGAATGCCATCGAACATGCCATCGAATTCGAGGTCTTCGGGCACCGATACGCACAGGCGCTTGCCCGGCTCGGCGGGCTTGCCAAACGGCGCGCACACATACACGATGTTCACGATGGCAACGATAATGGTGAAAAGCACCGCGAGCCCAATGAAGCCCATGCCCGTCGCCAAACCAATGGCCATAGCCAAGAACACGCTTCCAATATCTTTCGCCGAGCCGGGGATGCTGCGGAAGCGCACGAGGTTGAACACGCCCATAACCGCGATGCCGGCGCCCAGATTGCCGTTTACAAGGGTGATGACCATTTGCACGATGAGCGGCAAAAGCGCGAGCGTGACCACGAAGTTCTTCGAATAGTTGTGCCGGAACATATAAATGGCCGCACATGCCGCGCCGAGCACGATCGAAGCCGCACAGCACATCAAAAATTCGGGCGTCGAAACGCTCGCCATCGCCGAATCAGCCGTGCCGAACAGCGATGTGGATACCAGGTCGAACATGAGAAAGCTCCTCTAGAAAAAATTGAACGTACGGGGCTTATGCGCCTATAACGACATTGGGAAGCTGCAGCGAATTCGAATGCGCAGCGGCAGGTTCGGCCGCATACAGGCGCGAATCCGCATTAAGCGATTGGCCACCTTGGGAGCGGCCCCGCTCGCCGCGCATGGCCTCATCGAAAGCGACTTGTTCGCGATATGCCTTCGGGGCAGACTTGCCCTCGCATGACAAATACGCTTCACCGTATTTGGAAAACGACGTCGGGTAGGCCTTGCAATCATCGAGCATGCGCACGAGCCACAAGGGATAGGCGCCCGGAACCTTCACTTCCATAATCGCCTCGCCCGCAGCGAGCAACGGCACCGAAGCGCGCTTTCCTTCCGGCGTGAACAAATCTCGATAGCGAATGCGCTCGTCAAACGTGATGCGCACGCCTTCCGCCTGGGCCCCACGAGCATCGGGCAGCGGAGCCCACGCTACGCGTTCCACCAGAATTGCCATAGAGGGAAACACGGGGCCATTACGGCGGACGCACGCCGCAATCTCTTCTGCGATTTGCAGGCTTTTCGCAGAATGCGACTCGGCTTCAAGCGCCTCGTCGGCCAACGGATGACGGCCAATCGCCCTTCCATACGGCACGCCCACCATGAAAAGCTGGGCCGCCGATTCGCTTACCGCGATGCGCCGCTTATATACGATGCCCTTGTGCTTCTTTTTCAGCTCAACAAACACCGGCGCCTGCGCGCTTCGGGGGCCATAGGTGCGCAAACGGAGCTTTTCCTTATACGCGGGCTTTTCGAGCGACCGGGAAATCATGTCGCGGTTCCGCGTGTCGTAATACACGCTCGTGATGGACGTTTGCCCGTATTCGTCGGGCGCCATATACGCGCCAAGCGCCTGCTTTATCGTGCGAACCTGCACAGGATTCAGGCGGTACTTCACTTCCTTGCGCTCAAACGTCCCCGTATACTCAGCCATAGCTGCTCCAATCTCGTAAAATCGAGGTCAATTCGATGACGGCCATGCTAAAACGCACGCCTGAAAGGGCGCTGAAAAGCCACGGGAGCTTTCAGGTTTCTTTCAGTAGCGCAGGTAAAATAGGGATTGTTGAAAAGAGCACTTCGGTTTCGGAGGCTGGCGCGCTTTCCCGAAACCTTCTGCAAGCAATCTGACTTTATTTCAATGCATGCAGAGCAAGGCGCATAGCGAGCGGTAGCCGCAGCGCGGTTTTGGGAAAGCGCGCCAGCCTCCGAAACCCTCAGCGCGTCCATTGAAGAAAAATGCGTCGTGCCAAACGCGCCTGAAAGCGATCTCCCACAGGGCACGACGCCAAGATTAAGAAAAGGCACCGACCATGAACCTGCTTATCGTTGAAGACGACGTGCGACTGGCAAGCGCACTCGCCCACATCCTAGAAGAGGCCGGCCACGCGGTTGACACGGCGAATGACGGCGAAACTGGCTACGCCTACGCGTCTCAGGGAAAATACGACGTCGCGATTCTCGACGTGATGCTGCCCAAGAAAAACGGGTTCGACATCGTCTCCGACCTGCGCCGCGCGGGAATCGCCACCCCGGTGCTCATGCTCACCGCGCGCGATGCGGTGCCCGATAAAATCCGCGGGCTCGATTCGGGCGCCGACGACTACATGACCAAGCCGTTCTCGCCCGCAGAGCTCATGGCCCACCTGCGCGCGCTCACCCGCCGCCAAGGCGAAGTTGAATTCGAGACCCTTCGCGCATTCAACCTGACCCTCGATTTGACCGAACGCGAATTCGCGTCGGAATCATCCTCCATCCACCTTTCCGCAAAAGAATTCGCACTCGCCCGCGTGCTTATGTCGAACGCCGGCAAAACAGTGCCGAAAGCAACCATCATCGATCGCGTATGGGGCACCACGGGCGTAACCGAGGACAACAACGTCGAAGCATACGTCTCGTTCTTGCGCAAGAAACTGCGCTTCCTCGAAGCCAACGCGCACATAGAAACGATTCGCGGCGTGGGCTACCGCCTAGCGGAGGGCCGCGATGCGTAAAGGCACGAAAGGCAGCCCCGTGCTCTTCAAGCTGCGAAAGAAATTCATCGCGCTGAATATGGCGTGCGTTATGGCCGTAATCGCGGTCTCGTTCACCGCGATTTGCATTTTCGATTGGAAGCAGGACGTCGCAGAGGTTCAGCAAGCCATCGCCAATTCCCTCGACAACGCAATCGAACAGCACGAGCACAGGGAAATGCGCGACGATAGGCCGCCCAGGCATGAATTTGACAGAAACTGGGCAAGCGCGACCGACCCCAACGATCAGAACAACGAAAGCGAACCGCAGAATGGGTCAGATGCCGGCGATGACAACGATGCCTCATCGAGCGACGATGCCGGCAGCTATAACGCAACCCAAAGCGGAGCCCTCGCCCCCAAAATCGGCGGAGGCCAGGGCCAAACGATTCCCGTTGCGGTATACGCGCTGAACGCCGAAGGCAGCGCGATGAGCGCCTCGCCCGCCGGCACCGCCAACATCAACGACGAGGTACTCGAAACCGCGCTCTCGCGCCTTGCCCCCGCAGAAGACGGCACGGGTTCTTTCTCTGACTTGGGGCTCTTCTTCGAAAAGCGAACGATCGGCGACACCACGTATCTCGCGTTCGCCGACGCCAATTCCGCCGCCGGCTGGAAGTCGCTCGCACTCACCCTCGCTGGCGCGGCAATCGCTGCGCTCGCCGCGTTTTTCGTGATATCGCTGTTCTTCTCGCGCTGGGCACTGCGCCCCGTCGAGCAAACGTGGCGATCTCAGCGCCAATTCATCGCCGACGCCTCGCACGAGCTGAAAACCCCGCTTACCGTGATTCTGGCCGATGCTTCCATCGCGCTCGAACATCCCGAGCGCACCGTCGAAAGCCAGCGCCAGTGGATCGAAGGCATTCAGGTCGAAGGGCAGCGCATGCAGGGCCTCGTTGAAGACATGCTCGCCCTGGCCAAGCACGACACCGCCGAAGTCGACGCGCAGGCGACCATGGGCAAGCAGCAAGAGAAGCTCGATTTAGCCGACATGGCACAGCGCGCGGTACTTCAATTCGAGGCCGTCGCCTTCGAGCGTGGTGTGGAAATCGATGTGGCGGAAAGTTCCTCGGCCCCCGTGTTCATTGGCGGCGTGCGAGGCGACATCGAGCGCGTGCTTGGCATTCTCGTCGACAATGCATGCAAGTACGCCGAAGCAGGCGGACGCGTCGTCGTAGGTACGAAGCGCGAAGGCAAGCATGCCGTCATCCAGGTGAACAACACCGGCACGCCCATTCCATCTTCTGACCTGCCTCATATTTTCGACCGCTTCTGGCGCGCCGACGAAGCGCGCACAAGTGGAGCTGGCGGCTACGGTCTGGGCCTTTCCATTGCACGCAGCATCGTCGAAGAACACGGCGGCACGCTTTCCGCGCAAAGCTCCACCGAGCGCGGAACCACGTTCACCGCGAAATTCCCGATTAAGAAAGATTAGGGCCAGAGAAGCGATACGGCGGCAACCAGCCCAGCAAACCATTCAAAATGAAAAGAGGCCTGCCTCCCTGGTTTTCCAGAGAAGCAGGCCTCAACGCTTTCGAAATACAATCGAGCCGCTTTTTCAGACACGAGACGAGTCGCTTTTCCTCAGCACTCGCTAATGGCGAGACCGCTTCGGACCATTGTTGGCAGCCTCGGAGCGTTGCGTGCTGGCATGTTCTCCCCGGCCATTCGATAAGCCACCTTTGCCGCCGCGCTTCGTCGCGCCCGCATTAAAGCCGCGGCCCGACGGCGCACCCTTGCCGCCACCGAAGCCCCGGGCGCCATGCGTGCCCTTGGCTCCCTTGCCGCTTCGAGCGCTATTGCCGCCGCTGGCAGCGGCCCCCTTGCCGCCTTTTCCACCAGAGCCGCCGCTTCTGCCATCAGCCGGGCGCACCAAGCATTTCGGCCCAAAGCCAATCAAATCTTCGCGATGGGCTTTTCGCAGCGCCTCACGCACAAGGTCGCGATTGGCGGGGTTGCGGTATTGAATAAGCGCGCGTTGCAGCGCCTTCTCGTGCGAGCTTTTCGGCGTGTACACGGGCTCCATGGTGCGCGGGTCGACGCCTGTGTAATACATCGCGGTCGACATCGTGGATGGCGTCGGGTAGAAATCTTGCACCTGCTCGGGGTTGAATCCCATATCGCAACAGAATTCAGCCAGCTCAATGGCCTCCTTCAGCGTAGAACCCGGATGCGAGCTCATCAAATACGGCACCACGAACTGCTTCAAGCCGAGCTTGTCGTTTATGGCTTCGAACTTCTTGCAAAACGCCTGGTACACTTCGTTTTTCGGCTTGCCCATCACGGAAAGCACCGCATCGCTCACATGTTCGGGCGCCACGCGCAGCTGGCCGCTCACGTGGTATTGCGAAAGCTCGCGCAAAAACGTGTCGTCGGAATCGGCCATCACGTAATCGAAGCGCACACCGCTGCGCACGAAGACCTTTTTCACGCCGGGCAGCGCGCGCAGGGCGCGCAACACATCGAGATACGGCTTATGGTTCACCTCGAGCTTCTTGCAGGGCTCAGGGAACAGGCATGCCTTGTGCGCGCATGCGCCGCGACGCAGCTGCGCTTTACACGCCGGCGCCGTGAAATTCGCCGTAGGGCCGCCCACGTCGTGGATGTACCCTTTGAATTCAGGATCGCGCGTAAGCTGTTTCGCTTCTTCAACGAGCGACGCCTTGCTTCGCGCCGTCACGATGCGCCCCTGATGGAACGTGAGCGCGCAGAAGCTGCATTCGCCAAAGCATCCGCGATTGCTCGACAGGCTGAATTTCACTTCTTTAATTGCCGGCACACCACCCGCAGCTTCGTAATCGGGGTGATAGTCGCGCGCATACGGCAGGGCGTACACCGCATCGAGCTCCTCGGTGGAAAGCGGCTTTTGCGGCGGGTTCTGCACCACGAACACATTGTGAGGGTATTCCTCCACCAAACGCTTTCCGCGATAGGGGTCGGAGTTTTCCCACTGCACATTGAAGCTGCGCGCGTATTCGAGCTTGTCGGCCTGGAGTGCCTCGAACGTGGGCAATTCGATGGCGTCTTCCACGCAATCGAGCGATCGGGCTTTGTAGGCGGTTCCGTCGACGAACGTGATATCTTCCACGGCAATGCCCGCCGCGAGCGCATCGGCGATTTCGACAATAGCGCGCTCACCCATGCCATAAATAAGCAAGTCGGCGCCGGAATCGAGCAGAATGGAACGCTTAAGCGAATCGGACCAATAGTCGTAATGCGCCAAGCGACGCAGGCTCGCCTCAATGCCGCCCAAAATAATGGGCGTGTGCTTATGCGTGCGTCGTATGAGGTTGCCGTACACCGCCGTGGCGTGGTTCGGGCGCCTATTGGGCGCGCCGCCTGGCGAATAGGCGTCTTGGCTGCGTGGAACCTTGTTTACGGTGTAATGATTCACCATGGAGTCCATATTGCCCGACGAAACGAGGAAGCCCAAACGCGGCTCGCCAAACACATTCACGCTTTCGGGGTCGCGCCAGTCGGGCTGCGCGATAATGCCCACCTTGTAGCCATGTGACTCAAGCACGCGCGAAATAATCGCCATGCCGAACGACGACTGATCGACGTACGCATCGCCGCACACATAGGCGAAATCGACGCCATCCCAACCGCGAGCCCGCACATCGTCCATATTCACGGGAAGAAAGGCGCTGCGCGGCGCGTGGTGCACGGCAGCGTGCTTCTGGCGGCCGCTGCCAACGTTGCGAGAGGCGCCCTTTCCAGCATGCTTCGCTTGCGCCGCCGCATTCTTCGCATGCCCGCCGGCGCCCTTGCGAGCCAGCTTGCCCGCACCCTGCTTTTGGGGGCTCTGAGATTTCCGCGATTCCTGCGCGCCTGCGCGCCCGGTGCCTTCCTGCCGGTTTTGGGCAGCATACGACAAACGCGGGCCCTTGCTGGACCCGCGTTTTGCACTGCGATGGTTGTTCTGCCCCGCCATTACTTCGAAGCGTCGTCGGAAGTGGAGCTGTCAGCCATATCGGCGACCATCGAGTCGGCCTTGGAAAGGTGCTCGATGCCCGAATCGTAACGCGCCTTCACGTCGTCGATGCCCTTCGCGGCCTCGGCAGCGGCGTCGCGGTCTTCGCCGGCATTCTTGATTTGCGCGTAAATCTCAACGTAATCGGAAAGCGCCTGGCCCAAATCGTTCGCGCCAGCCTCGTATTCGCTCTTCACGTCTTTCAAGGCGTCGGGAGCTTCCAGGGCGGCGATTTTATCGAGCGCCTTGGTGGCGTTGCTCGCGGCAACGCGCATTGCGGCAACGTCTTGCTTCGCGGCGGCGTCGCTGAAGCTCGAAAGCGCACTCGCTGCTTCCTGGCTAATGGAATTCACCGAAGACATGTACTCGCGATTCACCTGGGCAGGCGTTTTCTCCTGCTGCGAATCGGAGCTCGAGCAGCCCGCAAGAGCCACCATGGCCAAGCACAGGGCACACGCAATCGCGGCGATTTTCATGAACTGCCCAGCGTGGGCGCGGAACGTATTGAGCATCAGGTCAAACCTTTCTTTTCGTGACCTTGAACTATAGCAAACTACTGAGTCGAAATATCCAAATCCGCAAGAGTTACGCGGCGTGCCACCAATTCGGCAAGGGGATCGAGGAAGCACCACTCGGCCGCAGGCAAGCCTCGGCGCGCGAGCGTAATAAGTTCGTCGCAAATCTCGGCCGCCGGGCGCTGATACACCTCGGCGTTGTAGCCCGATTCCATAAGGGCGTCTTTGGCCTTGGCGACATCGGACTCGGAAATACCCGCGCAGCTGCGCACGAGCGTCTCGAGCGAGCTTTTGCCGTAGAACAGGCCCTTGATGAGCGCCGCATACGCCAGCACATAGGGAATGGGCATGGAGTCGGCAGGGCGAATTTCCACATAGCTCTTCAGGCGCACATCGGGGAATACCATCGACATGGCGTGGAACACCTCATCGTCGGTCATGGCGCGGGTGGCGAAAATCTCGCCGAACGTGCGCGTGTCGTAACGCGCCTCGCCGTCTTCATCGAGCGCGACGATCGCGGGAACGTCGAGCAAGTATGCCGCATAGTCTTCAAAACCGAAGCCTTCATCGAAAACGCCAGGCACCGAATTGCAGCGATCGGGGTCGCAGTATTTCCAAATCTCGGTGCGCATAAGCGCATGCGGACGACGGCTGCCCTCAAACACGGGCGTGTTGTCGCACATGAGCGCAAAAAGCGGCGCAAGCACCTGCGCCACGCGCATTTTCGCAATGCAGTCGGCTTCATCGAGGTAATCGATGGAAACCTGCGTGGAAGCGCTCCCTCGCATCATACGCGGGCCCCACGGGCCAATAGATGAAAGGTATTCATTCATATAGTCGTAGCGCGCTTTGGGAATGAGCTCCTTATCGGCTGCGCGGTTCACTGGGTCGAAGCCAAGCGTCAGGGCTCGCCCGCCAATGGGAGAGAGCGCCTGATAGACGTCGTCTTCGAATTCGAGGAAAACGCGCTTGGCATCGATGATGTTCTCGAATGGGCCCGCCGAAAGCTCAAGCTGCGCCGCAGGCTCGATAGTTACCGCAGCTCCGGGGCGCGCCACACCGAGCAAGTCGCCGCCATGAACGGTAGCTTCGGGATATTTCTCCTGAAGCGCGGCGAGCACGTCACGCACGCCGTTGGGCTGGCTGTAGGTAATAGGATCGCCCGTGCCATCGACGCAAATGTGTTCAAGCTCAATGCCCACTCGACGGCATTCGGCCTTCGCGCCCGCGCGCAAATGCGCCACGATTGCCGCAATGTTTTCCTCGCGCGCCGGCTGACTTGAAGCGAGCTGCGCGTTGCGCGCAGCGGTTGCTTTCCTCATAAGGTCCTCATTTCCCTCCCGCGCAGCGCAACGCCCACGCATTGCCGCTCTTCATGCGGGCCTAAACCACGTATGGCGCCTATGGTAACGCGAACGTGCTTATTTCAACGCGAGCATAAAACGATTCCACGAAGGCGTTGCCAGCTTGTTGGGCAGCATGACGAAACCCCGCGCTCAACGACCGTCGAACGCGGGGTTTTGGGAGGGGTTTATGAAGCGGACACGCACAACGGCTATGCCCAGGAATGGGATGGGTTACGCGAGAACGGCTTGAGCAGCATTCGCGCCAGCAAATCGACCCGAAGTATATGCCCAGTTCAAACCACAACCGCCAGCGGGATACTCGTCATAGATGAATGTGCCCGAGCACACCTCGCCCGCTGAATACAAATTGGGAATGGGATTGCCGGCCGTATCGAGCACTTGGAACTCGGTATTCACGCGGTATCCGCCAAAACTGCCGTGGCTCGAAACGCTCATGGTGAGCACGTAATACGGGGGCTCAGTAAGCGCGATCATATTCGCCGCCTTTTTATGGAATGCGGTATCGGCACCCGCCTCGCACATGGCGTTGTACTCGTCGAGCGAGGCCTGCAGCGCGGCACCATCGATGCCAAACGGCTTGGCCGCCTCGGCAACCGTATCGCCCTTCGCAAACAGCCCCTTCTCAAGGCCGATCTTGAAATCGCTCGCCGGCACGCCCTTCAGCGCATCGACCATAGCCTGATCATAGACCGCATAGAACTTCGCTCCGTCGAATTGCGCCACCTGGTAGAAGATGTCATGCGTCTGGCCGGCCTCGTTGACGAAGCGCTTGCCCGAAGCGTCAACCCACATGGCTTTCTTGTCGATGAGTTTCGACTGGCCGGTAGACGCGGGGCACCACAAAATTCCGTTCACGCCACCATGGCCAATATAATCGGCGCCCAAATCGAGGCCCATTTGCAGACCCTCGCCCGTACAGCCCAAGCCAACCTCGGTCGGAACCTGCTTGAAATCGGGCATGTATTCCGCAATCATCTCGGCGTTGCGGCAAAAACCACCCGTCGCGATGACCACGCTCTTCGCGTTGAACTGGGAAAGGCGACCGTTGCTTTCGCGCGCGAGAACGCCGCAAACCGCACCGGAGTCATCTACGATGAGCTTCTCGGCGGCCATGTTGAACATGAATTCCGCCCCTTGATCCTGGGCGAATTGGTAGACGGCCGAAAGCGCATCCATACCGCTGTTCTTGCAACGAGACTGGCGCTTGACCGTGTCTTTGCCCTTCAGCAAAACCTCATCCTGGAACGGAACGCCCAATTCCTCGGAAAGCCAGTCGATGGTTTCACCGAAATGGTACGCACAGAACTCCTGCACATCGTAATCGAGCTTATCGCCATTGCTCGCGAGGAAATACTCGAGCAACGCTTCGGGCGTATCGTCCTCAATTCCAGCGCGCTTTTGCACGGTGTTGCCCGCGCCATAAAAACCACCCAAGCAAATCGAACTTGACCCCGCAAGCCAACCCATCTTTTCAAGAAGTACCGTTTTCGCGCCAGCCTCGGCGGCCTTGCCGGCCGCAGACGTTCCCGCGCCGCCGCCGCCAAGAACCACAACATCGTAGTCGTACGTCTTTTCAACCTTTGCCTCCGAAGCATCTTTCGGAGAGCAGCTCGGCAAACCAACCATAGCCGCAACCGCGCCTGCTGCCATAATTCCCGCGAACTGACGGCGCGACAGCGCATTCCCCCTTGACTCCATAGTTTGCATCCTCCCTTTCGCTTCGCAAACTTCGCATCTCAACGCAACGAACCCTACGCCGCGCCAAAGAAGCCCACAAAACACCAAAGGGGTGATGTTCTGCGAAAATGCAGCACTCACACCAAACGTGTGAGCTTTGCGCCTCCCAGAAAGGTTGTACAATCGTTCGACGTTCGCCACAATCGCCCAAAGGAGAACCTGTGTCCAACGACATCCCGAAAATGCAACGCGCCCTCGCGACAATGCAGCCATTTCTCGCATCGTTTCTTGGACTCGCTGCCGTACGCGTGTGGATGCAGTCAAACTTCTTCGGCTCGTACACCCAAAGTGATGCTGGGCTTTTGTCTATCGTGAACCAGCTGTTCTATGGCCTTACCATGCTCATTGCCGCATGCATCGCATTGCGCAAAACCCCGAGTTCCTCCGCGAACAATGCAATCGCCTGGACGGGCTGCATCCTTATGACCCTGTCCACCGTATTTCTCGTAGTTAATACCGAAATTCACGCCACGTGGGCGTTCGCGGCAACATGCATCCTTGGCGGCATTGGCGGCGCTTTTGGCGGCGGAACGTGGATTGCGGCCTATGTACGCCTTGGGGTTCGCCAGGCGATTCTCTACGGATTCCTCTCACTCGCCCTGGGCTCCCTCGGAGGCTTGGCCCTCAGCTTCATGGATGAATCGTCTGCATACGTCACAAGCATGTTCATGCCGGCAATCTCGCTTTTGTGCTACCAAAACGCGATGAAAGCGCCTCTTGCGCCCAATTCGGAAAAGCCTGTTTACGACGACGAACCACGCAAAACGATGGCGACTTTTCTTATTGGATTTGCAATTTTTGGCTTGGCGCTCGGCATTTCACGCGGATTTCCCATAGGAGAACCCGTGAGCATGGGCGTATCCGGCCGCGTCGTACACCAACTCGGCGTGGTTATCATTGCCCTTTTCATCATATGGTGGACGTGCATCGCGCAAAAACGCCTGAGTTTCATTTTCCTCTGGCGCATAGAAATAGCCTTGGTTGCCGGAGGGATGCTCCTGCTTTCCACGCTGCCCAACGAAGCCGCGTCATTCGCCATCGCTATCGTGAATATCGCCGACACGCTTATGCTTGCCGTTATTTGGGTGACCATGCAAGACATCTCGCGGCACAGCTCCGTCAATCCGCTTGCGATTTACGGCTTTGCGTGGGCCGCGCGCGTTTTGGCGCGAGATCTTGGACGCGTGGCAATTATTGCGCTCGGAGCCACGGGCATTGCAAGCACAGCGGCAAATGTGATTATCGGCATCATCGTATTCGCGCTCGCTATGAGCATGGCATTGCTTCTTTCAGGAGAGCTTCCCCAAACAAGGCCCCTATTCGATACGAACGGCAACGAAGCAAAACGCCGCCGAAGCGATGGGCACGAACAAGCACGTCCCGAACTTCACCTTGCTAACCAAAAGCTCCCCGATCAAGAAGCCGACAACGCGCTCGACAATGATGGGTCGCAAACCACGCCCCGCAGCGCGTCCACCGCCTCGGCTGTCCCCGGCGCCGCAGAACGCGACGATATCAACGACAGAGCAACAGCCCAAGAGCCCATCGAAGAATGGCTCAAACGCTCTTTCGGGTTTTCCAACCGCGAAGCCGAGGTCGCCGCGCTCATCGCCCAAGGGCGCAGCAAGAATTACATTGCCGAAACGCTGTTCGTCTCGCAAAACACCGTTCGCACCCATGCGAAAAACGCCTACGCAAAACTCGATGTCCACTCAAACCAAGAGCTCATCGACCTTGTACGCGACCACTACGGCGAAAGCCTCTAACGCAGCCCGACCGCCAAGACGCCCCTTCATTCCTTGCATTTTTATCCCTCCCCCTCGTATATTCAAAAATCCCCCAATGAACGGGGAAATAGGTGTATTTTTCCGCCGCAAGGAGTACAATTTATGCATCACGAAGGCTTTGCCACGTATTTTATGCATTCATAATTTCGGCTGAGGGGAACGAAATGACGAAACGCGCCGTACGTCACGATGTAATTCGCGACATTATCCGAAAAGGCAACATCAAAACCCAACGCGACCTGGTCGAGCAGCTTTCCGCTGAAGGCTACGACTGCACGCAGGCAACTGTCTCCCGCGACATCGCGGGCATGGGCTTGGCGAAATCGCGCGAGGGCTATTACGTGTTGCCCGAAGACCTTCGCCTGCAACGCATGGTGGGCGAGCTGGTCGATTCCATCGAGGTTGTGAACAACTTCATCGTGCTGCGCACGCCTTCTGGCATCGCGAGCGGCGTCACCGTGGCGCTCGACGCGGCCGAGCTCAAAGGCGTCGCGGGCTCGCTCGCGGGCGACGACACCGTATTTGTGATGTGCTATTCCAGCATCGATGCCGAAAACGTCGCCGCCGTCATTCGCAGGTTGCAAGATCAATAAGCCTGGCAATTGGCACGCACTCGCTTTACGAGCATTCATTTCTCTAAATCGTTCGAAACAAAAATGGGGGCCGATATGGCCCCCATTTCAATGAATGCGGAAGTGCTCTAGCCGCGCATCTCTGCGCCCGTGGCCTTCGACACCTTCGTCACGAGCTTCTCGTGCGCCTTGTCGACCTCTTCGCTCGTCAGCGTGCGGTCGGCAGCGCGATACGTCAGCGAGAACGCCATGGACTTCTTGCCCTCGCCCACGCGCTCGGCGTCGCGGTACACATCGAACAGATGCACGCTCTCGAGCAGCTTGCCGCCCGCGCTCTGCATGCACTGCATAATCTTCTCGCACGTCACGGCCTCGTCCACGACGAACGCGGCATCGCGCTCGACGCCCGGGAACTGCGGCACGTCGACATAGTCGCGAGCCGGACGGGCATTGCGCTCAAGCGCAGCCATATCAAGCTCGAACGCCACCACGGGGCCCTCGGCATCGTAGGCAGCAACCGCCAGCGGGTGCAGCTCGCCCACCCAGCCAATCACGTCACCACCGGAAAGCATCTCGGCCGCGCGGCCAGGCTGCAAATGCGGCGCATCTTCGGCGGAAAGCGCCTTGAAGCGAACCTTCGGCAACGCCAGCTCGCGAGCGATGGCCTCAAGCGCGCCCTTTCCATCGAAGAAATCGAACGCACGCGGGTCGGTGTTCCAACCTTTGTCGTCCATGGCGCCCGCCAAAACGCAGGCCAGCTTGCGGCGCTCCTTCGGCTTGCGATCGCCCTCATGGGCCGCAAACACGGTACCGATTTCGTACAGCTGAATATTCGACACGCCATGCGCCTGGTTGTGCGCGACGCTGCGCAGCAGGCCGGGAACCACAGTGCGGCGCATGAACGCCTGCTCCGAATTCATGGGGTTAATGAGCTCAACCGCCTCGCCCAGGCCGTCTTCCTTCATGCGCAGCTTGTCAAGATCGTCGCCCGCGGCGAACGAATAGGTCATGGTCTCGTTGATGCCGCACGCAGAAAGGGTGCGATGGATTTTCGCATCCACGAGCTGCGCGTTCGTGCGCACGCCAATGCGACCGCGACCAGCGGGAAGCGTGGTGGGAATATTGTCCATGCCATAGAGGCGCAGCACTTCTTCGTACAGGTCGATCTCGCGCGGCAGGTCGGGGCGGAACGTAGGCGAAACCACCGACAGCACGTCTTCGTCTTCGGTTTGGGCCACTTCACAGCCAAGGCACTTGAGCGTATCAACGATGAAATCGCGCAGGATGTCGGCGCCCATCATGGCCTGGAAGCGCTTCACGCGGAACTGCAGGTGCGGCTGCTCGCTGGGAGCGGGCCACGCGTCAACAATGCCGCAGCCGTCTTCACCAATGCGGGCAACGGTGCCGCCGGCGACTTCGACGATAAGCGCTGCAGCGGCGGCCGAGCGCACCTCGACGCCATGGTCGTCAACACCGCGCTCGTAGCGCATGGAGCTCTCGCTGAACAAGCCCAGGTTACGGCTCGTGCGGCTCGTGCGGCCAGGCTCGAACACAGCGGTTTCGAGAAGAATATCGGTCGTTTCCTCGGTGACCTCGGTATCAAGGCCGCCCATAACGCCCGCGAGAGCCACGGCACCCTGCTCGGGCGTGGAAATAACCGTCATGTCACTCGTGAGCTCGCGATGCTCGCCATCGAGTGTCGTAAGTTTCTCGCCATCTTCGGCAGCGCGAACCACAATATGGGCCACACCTTCGGCGTTCTTGATCTTATTCAGGTCAAACGCATGCAGCGGCTGGCCGAACAGGAACAGAATGTAGTTCGTCACGTCAACAACGTTGTTCACGGAGCGCTGACCAATGGCGGCAAGGCGCTCGACCATCCAGTCGGGGCTCGGGCCCACCTTCACGCCACGAATCACGCGAGCGGTATAGCGCGGGCAGCGCACAGCATCGGTAACGTCAATTTTCACGGCGCCGGGCTCAGGCTCACCCGCAAGCTCCAGCTTGGCAGCCATGTCCTGCAACGGATTCGTCCACGGCTTGGCGTACATGGCACCAACTTCGCGGGCGAAGCCCACAACGGAGAGGCTATCGGGGCGGTTCGGAGTAATCTCCAGGTCGAGCACCGTATCGGTAAGGCCCATGAAATCGGCGATGGGCTGACCGATCTGCGCATCTTCAGGAAGCACCCAAATGCCTTCATGGTCAGTGCCCATGCCCA
Organism: uncultured Slackia sp.; assembly: GCF_934630525.1. GTDB lineage: Bacteria > Actinomycetota > Coriobacteriia > Coriobacteriales > Eggerthellaceae > Slackia. Next base: position 89,412 of record NZ_CAKTVX010000004.1, on the reverse strand, counting down.
ATTCGCGCTTCGAGCAGCACATGCCCATAGAGGTCACGCCACGAAGCTTCGACTTCTTGATTTTGAAATCGCCGGGGAGCACCGCACCAATCGTGGCAACGGGCACCTTGATGCCGGCGGCGATGTTCGGGGCGCCGCACACGATCTGAATCGGTTCGTCGCCGCCCACATTCACCTTCACCACATGCATGTGGTCGGAATCGGGGTGGTCTTCGCACGTCTCAACATAGCCCACGACCACGCCGTCGAACGCGGCGCCAAGTTTGTCAACGCCCTCGACGCCCGTACCCGTAAGGTCGAGCTTGTCGCAGAACGCCTTAATATCAGAAGGCACCTCGACATAATCGGAAAGCCACTTCAAAGAAACTTTCATAATTCGTCCTATCTAAACAGCCATCACTGGTCCAACAAAGTCAGCGAGCGGGCCTTTTATTTAATCAATCGCTTCAGGTCAACCAAAAGTCAGCGAGGGCTTTTGTGGTGCGTCGAATTAAGGTGTCGGGCGGCCGAGCGTACTTCGCTACGCGAGGGCAAGCCCGAAAGCCTTAAGGCGACGTGCCACGGAAGACCGCAGCGTCGGCAGTCAATTCTAAAAAATAAATTTTTTAGAATTGACGCAAGAAACGCATGTCGCCTTCGAGCAACATACGCAAGTCGGGCACGTTGTACTTCAAGCATGCGATGCGCTCGACGCCCATGCCAAACGCGAAGCCCGAGTACTCTTCGGGGTCGATGTCCACGAAGCCGTAGACGTTCGGGTCGACCATGCCGCAACCCAGAATCTCAAGCCAACCGGTGCCTTTGCACATGCGGCACTTCTCGCCGTTGTGCAAATGACCCGAACCACCGCACACGCCGCAGCTCACGTCGGCTTCGGCGGAAGGCTCGGTAAACGGGAAGTAGTGCGCGCGGAAACGCGTCTTGCGATCGGGGCCGAACATCTGCTTGCAGAAATAGTCGAGCGTGCCCTTCAGGTCGCCAAACGAAATGCCCTTGTCAACGACAAGGCCTTCCACCTGGTGGAACTGAGGCAGGTGGCTCGGGTCGGCAACGTCGCGACGGTACACCTTGCCCGGCGCGATGATGTAGATAGGCGGCTTGTTTTCCTCCATGGTGTGCACCTGCACGCCCGAGGTTTGCGTGCGCAGAAGCGCCGCCGATTCACCCTTCACAGCAGCCTGCTCGCCCGTGCGGTCGACCAGGTAGAACGTATCCTGCATGCCGCGCGACGGGTGGTCGGCGGGAGCGTTCAGGGCCTCGAAGTTGTAATAGTCGGTCTCGGCCTCGGTGCCGGAAGCAACGGAATAGCCCATGCCAAGGAAGATGTCGGAAATCTCATCGATAATGCCGCTGATCAGGTGACGCGTGCCAACCTGCTGGCCGCGGCCGGGAAGCGTGATGTCCACGGCTTCCGCGTCCATCTTCGCAAGCAGTTCTGCCTTCGCGAGCGCTTCCTTGCGATTCGTGAGCGCCGACTCGACTGCATTGCGCACGATATTCGCGGTTTTGCCCACTTCGGCGCGTTCTTCCTTGGGAAGCTGACCCATGCCGCGCAGGTAGCCCGTAAGCGTGCCCTTCTTGCCAAGCACGGCTACGCGGACCTCTTCGAGCGCCGCCGTGTCGGCCGCCGACTCGATGTCGCGCAGGGCTTGGGCATTAAGCTCGTTGAGCTCGTCGACTATTGCCATAGCCTTCGCCTTTCGTTGTTGTGCCAAGCGGCCGTGCCGCCCAGCCGCCGCGCCCGAGGTTGCGCGACCTTCGCCAATAAAAAAGAGCCTTCTTTCACCCCTCGGCCGAATTTGATTGCTCGAACTCGCAGCCCAAGGACGAAAGAAGGCTCTCGCGGTACCACCTTGGTTGACGGCCTTCACGCGAAACCGCGCAAGCGTGCCGCCCGCTCGTATGCCCTGTAACGGGAGCGCCCGGCATGGCCTAGTTGCGAATCCGCGGGATATGCCCGCCAGCGTTCAACCATGCTGCTCGGAAGGGAATCGGCGTCGCTGCGCGCTTGAGGCCCTTCCAGCCAAGGGGCCCTTCTCTGAAAAGCACGCGTCTGCAAGCCGCTGTCTTCGTCTTAGCATTTGCGCTCGAAAGTATAACGCACTTTCAGCGAATGGCACACCACCCATCAAGACGTTACACGAATTTCAGCCAAACAAAGAAGCCCGCTCATTGAGCGGGCTTCTTCTTTATGCGATGTATTCGCGTTTGAAACTACTCAGCGGCAGCTTCGGTGGCCTCGGCGGCAGCTTCCTCAGCGGGAGCGGCTTCCTCGGCAGGAGCCTCAGCGGCAGCCTTAGCGGCTTCGGCCTCAGCCTTCTTGGCGTACTCAGCAGCACGCTTAGCCTTCTCGGCGGCCTTAGCTTCGCGCTCGGCCTTCTTAGCGGCCTCGAGCTCGGCAGCCTTCGCAGCCTTAGCAGCCTTCTTCTCGGCCTCAGCCTTGGCGACCATGTCGGCAGCAGAACCGAACTTGTCGGCGAAGCGCTGGACGCGTCCACCGGTGTCGATGAGCTTCTGGGTGCCGGTGAAGAACGGATGGCACTTGTTGCAGATGTCGATCTTCAGCTCGCTCTTGGTGGAGTGAGTGGTGAAGACGTTGCCGCAGGTGCACTTGACGGTGCACTCGACGTATTCGGGATGAATTCCCTGCTTCATTGGTATTCTCCTTTGACAGAGTGCCTTGGTTTCCGACCAAGGCAGGACACAGCCCTCGAATAATACCACAGTCCCTACCCTGCATTGCAAGGGAGAAGCTGTGAAGATTCGAGAGTTTCACGGAATCGAGACGCGCTTTCGCCAGTTCCGCATTCGAGCCGAACGCTACAGCGACAAAACCCATTCCGCATAGCCTTCGGCATTGCGGTCGAGCTCTTCGTCGCTCAAGTCGGCCTCGGCGCCAAAGAGGGTCCACGGCGCATCGACATACGTCGCGTCGAGGTAATTCGCCGTCGCATGGAACGGGGCGAGCACCTGCGCCATGCCGAAACCAACGGGGCCCGCCTCGTCATAATGCTCCTCGGCGTCGCCCGCACTCACGGCATAGGCGATTTTCTTGCCAGCCATCTTCCTGCCCGGCTCGCCCGGCTGCACACGCTCGCCGCCATGCGACCAACCGAACGTATACACCTCGTCTTCCCATGCGCGCAACACGGGAGGGCAGCTGTACCAGTACACCGGGAATTGGAACACGATCGTGTCATGGGCGTCGAGCACCGCGTGCCACGCATCGGCATCAATGGTTCCGCCGTTTGCGGCAATCTCAGCAGCCAAATCGCGCACTTCAATCGATTCCGGGTGCTTTCGAAGCTCGCGCGCCCAGCGCGCATTCACGCGCGATCCATCGGCAAGATGGGGATGAGCCACCAGTACAAGCGTTTTCGTCTTATCCATGAGAGTCCTTTCCCGCAACGCGCGTCTTATTTGAACTGCGATTCGTGCTTCGCGAAGAAGTCGGTGCGCGGCGGAAGCTCCACAATGGCGTGACGGCCCACCTCGACGTCGGCGGCATCGCACAGCTCAGCCATACCCTCGAACGGCGCGTTCCAGCTGAACACTCGCTCGGCGGGCAGGCCCAAATGCTCCACGATCTTCTCGCAGCCGTCGGGCGCCACAGGATGCATGAGCAGCGTGGCGACGCGCAGCGTGAAGAAGCTGTCAACCAGGATCTGACGACGCATGTCGGCATCGTCGGCGCCCTCGGCGGTCTTGATGCCGTCGGCCCAATGCTTCTGCGCCCAGCGGATGAAGTCGTCCATAAGCGTCATGACCGAATGCAGTTCGGCCTTGTGCATAATGGCCTCATATTCAGCCATGGCTTTGTGGCAGCGCGCCACCACGTCGGCCGCGGGAGCGCCAAGGGGCATGAAGCCCTCGAAGTTCTTCTGCGCCTCGTAGAAGCAGCTGCGCGCCAAGCGGTTGAACACGTTCGTGAGCAACGCGCCTTCCTTAAGCACGGGGTCGGCCACGCGGGGATCGTTGCGCTTCGCCTCGTCGACCTCGAACGGCTTGGGCTTGAAGCCCACCGATTTCACATCGAGGCCCAAGCCAAGCCAATGGGCGCGCAGCTGGTCGACCGTATAGTGCTCGAGCAGCTGATCGGCCGAAGGAGGCTTCACCGCGCCCGAAGACGACGCCTTCACCTTGCCGAACAGAATGTGATGGTTCGCGATGAGCGTCGTTTGCTGCAAGTCGCCCGGCTGCGGGTACGCAACCTCGGCATTGCCATTCTCGAGCGCCATCCACAGCGCGGGCTGGGCAACGCCGTAGAAATACAGGTTGTCTTGGCCGATGAACTGGTACACGCGCGCATCGGGGCTGCACCACCAGTCGCGCACCGCGCTCAGCTCTTCGCCGCGAGCCTCGAGCGCCGTGGCCGAGAAGCTCACGGGAGCCCACAGGCTTTCGGGCCAGCACCACACCGTAAGGTCGTCAACGCCTTCCATCTCGGGCACCTTCACGCCCCACTCCACATTGCCGGAAATGCGGAACGGCACGAGCGCCTTGCCCGTACGGAAGCGAATTCCGGCGGCGGTGAGCTCGTCGCGGGCGGCGTCGCGCGATTCGATGTTGGCGAACTCGAGTTCAAAGCTCTGTTTGTTGCCTTCGGCGGCATGGAACTCATGCGCAGGCAATTTCGACTCGATAGCGCGATAGTCGGCCTCGAGCTCGTTTTTGATATAGATGACGGGCGGCACGAGGAATTCCTTGGCCGTCTGCGACACCACGGGACGCACCTCGGGGTCGGCCTCGAGGTTTTCGGCAATCTCGCCAAGCTGTTCGCGGAAATTCGGCAAGTCGAAATACCAATTGCGCACGGGACGAAGCTCAGGCACGCAACCCGTGAGCGACGACGTGGGCTTGATAAGGTCGGCGGGATCGAACTGGTGGCCCAGGTCGCATTCGTCGGCATAGGCCTTTTCCGACTTGCAGCCCTGCACGGGGCAATAGCCATGCACCTGGCGGCCGTTGAGGAACTGGCCCGCCTCAGGGTCGTAGAACTGCAGCGTTTCCATAAGGCGCAAGTGGCCGTTTTCATGCAGCTTTTCAAGCAGGTCGTTCGTCACGCGCTGATGCACTTCGCCCGCGCGGCCAATGCCCGAACCCTCGTAAATGGAAAGCGAGATGTCGTAAGCATCGAGCGTCGCCTTCTGCGCATCGTGGTTGCGCTGCACATAGTCGACGATGGTACCCTCGAAGCCCTCGTTTTCGCAGGCCTTGCGGTAGCCCTCCTGGATAGGCGAGCCGAAGCAGTCGGTGCCAGAAACGAAGAGCACATTCTGTTCGCCAATGCGGTCGCGAAGGAAGCGCGCATAGGCGTCGGCGGGCACGAACACGCCCGCAACGTGGCCGAAGTGCAGCTTCTTATTGCCATAGGGCATGCCCGCGGTAACAACCGCACGCGCAGGCCAAGTCAGTTCGCTGGTATAGCTCACGAAAGAACCCCCTCGTTCTTCAACAGTTCAATCAATTTCGCGGCGGCGGCCGAAGTGGCCGAGTCGCTGTCGCTTTCAGAAAGCAAATCCATCAGCGAGCTCAAGTCGCTCGACTGGGTAAGCGTAATCACATTGTAGTCGGAACCGAGACCCGCGAGTTGCGCGGCGGCTTCAATTGCGTCATCGAAAACGCCCACTTCATCGGCGAGGCCGTTCTCGACAGCCTGCTCGCCGGTGAACGGAAGGCCCGTCGCAAGCGCGCGAGCCTCATCAAGGCTCATTGAGCGCCCCTCTGCCACGTTCTCGACGAAGACTTCGTTCGTCACATCGATGAGCTCCTGGTAGTAGGCGCGCTCTTCGTCAGTAAGGGGACGCGTGCCGTAGCTCGAATCCTTCGATTCCGCCGACGCGATATTGTCGACCTTGATGCCCAACTTGTCGAGCAGCTCCGAAAGATCGGTCACCTGCATCACCGTGCCAATGGCTCCGATGTCGGTGGTCTTGTTCACGTAAATCAAGTCGGCCTGACTCGAAATCTCGTATGCCGCGCTGCAATTCATCGACGCGCTCGAGACCACCACGGGCTTGCTGAAGCGTTTCACGTATTCAGCCATTTCCTCGCCCGCCGTTGCCGTGCCGCCGCCCGAATCGACGCGCAAAACCACAGCTTCGATATCGTCGTTTTCCTCCGCCTGGTTGAGCAGCGACGAAAGGCCTTCGGGAGAGCAGGCCGTGCCGTCATATTGAATGGTTCCCGAAATATCGATGACCGCCACGGTGGGCCCATCGGTGAACTCTTCCTCGACAGAACCCATGCCGAAATTCGAGAGGGAATGCACCGCGCTCGAGCACGACATAGCCCCAACGGTGAAGCAGAATACGACGGCGAACAGAATCACGCCGAGTGCAATCCAGGGCGCCATGCTCTTTTTCTTCGGCGCGGGCGCGACATACGCGGGCTGCGCCGCGGGAGCATAGTACTGCTGGGCGTAGCCTTGCTGGCCGCACCCGGGCTGAGCGTATTGCTGAGCGCCGGGTTGCCCGTACGGCTGCTGCGCTTGAGGCTGTCCATACGGCTGGGACTGGGCAAACGGCTGCGCCTGGCCCTGAGCGTACGCTTGGCTTTGCTGCGCGTCAAAACCCTGCGGCGCCGCAGGTTGCGGCGGTTGCTGAGGTTGCTGGTTCGTGTGGTCTTCGGCCATGGATGCGCCTTTCCGAATGTGAATGTATCGCCCGCGTGGATATAACTTATTAATGGTAACGAAAACCTTGGCCGTTGCGGCCGTAACCCATCGATTTGATAGAATCACAAACCATGAAAACGCAATCTCGCATCACAAACAAAAGCGCGGACACACCCATGCGCGAAAGTTCGCACGTCATCGACGAATCAAAGGCCACAACCAGCGAAGAGCTCGAAGGCTCGAATCGCCCCCGCCTCCCACGCCGCGCATGCGCGTTTCTTTCATGGGCGGCCGTCGCGATTATGCTCGCCTTCATTTTCTGCATGAGCGCGAAAACGGGCAACGACCTCGATAACCACTCGGGCATCGTCTCAATCGTCAAAAATCTCTTGGTTGCGGGCGCCACGGCGCTCTTCGGCCACGAGGTCGACGTATCGCCCGTGGGACATTTCACGGAATACCTGCTGCTTGGCGCCGCGCTCGCAAACGCGCTGCGCTTCACGCCGTGGACCGCATTCGAGAGCAACGCAGGCGCACGCCCCGCAGGCATGCTCGGCGACTTCCCCGCCCCGCTCATCGCGCTCATCTTTTCGAGCCTTTATGGCGTAAGCGACGAGTTCCACCAGATCTTTACGCCCAGCCGAAGCTGCGACCCCATGGATTGGCTCGTCGACACCTGCGCTGCAGCCATCGGGGCCGCCATCGTGTGGGCGATTCTGAAAAAGCGCAATTCACGCCCTCAATAACACGCCCAGAAACCAAAACCTGCTAAACGCCCGGAGCATTTAGCAGGTTTCAACGTCCGGCGGTTGACGCTTTCAATTTTAGATTCGAAGGAGCGTTGAAGAAGTATTGAAGGAGAGCTCCGATGGATATTTTACCCTTGCCGCAGGAGCTGGTTCCATCCCATCACTCTTCGCAGGAATCATTCAGCTTGCTGTATTAGGAGCGTAAAAGACCTCAGGAAACGAAGAAGAGCGGCCAGAATGAACCCGAGCCGCTCTTCTCCATTACCGACGCCGCCCGCCGCTTCTTATTGGGCTTAGGGCCTCTTAAGTGCGGGCACCGCTGAAAGTTGCAATACGCCGATTTACACCAATACTTTGAAGACGCATTTCTTGTTATGGGAAGCGCCATCAACCGCAATGCCCGGCTTATGGGCATCGTCGGGGAAGTATGCCGCGAAGCTGCCCGGCTCAAGAATCACCTGGGTAGCGGCCTCACCCTCGAGCAGCATGAAGTCGCCCTCTTCGTCGAATTCGCCGGCATCGCACTTGGCGATCACCTGGGAATCGATGCGCTCGATGCCCGAAGCCACAACCTGCACATCGATGTAGCGCTTGTGCGCTTCGAACTTGCAATCTTCGAATGCCTTCGAATCGTATTCAGCGACGTTTACATACAGCGCATCGCCATCGATATCGTTGCGGCCGCACGGCAGCGCGGACAGGTCGTGCTCGCGCGCCCATTCAATTGCGCGGCGCACGCCTTCATGGCCGATAGTCGATAAATCGGTGCTTTCGATATTTCCGAAAATCATGGGATGTCCTTCCTTGTTGTGAATCCCAAAACCACGCATCACCGCGCGGCACACCCATTATAACGAGCCCCGCAACGGAGCTCGGAACAACACGGCTCCGCACGAAGCCCGCACACGTTCCGTACAAAACGGGCGGCCCGAAAGCCGCCCGCCATGCAACCTTTATTTCAGCAATTCGCGGCCCGCTGCCTCAAGGGCGTCGAGCAGTGCGTCGGCCGCAGCGCGGTCGGCATCTTTCGCGAACACATAGAGCTTGATTTTGGGTTCGGTGCCACTCGGGCGCACGATAACCTTGTTGCCGCCTTCAACGTCGAACTCGACGACGTTTGCCGAAGGCAAGCCGTTCACGCCACCCTCGTAGTCGACCACGGCTTCAACGGCGCGACCGGCGAGCTCGCTCGGAGCTTGCTCGCGCAGCTTCGCCATAATGCCGCGCATGGTTTCGGCACCTGCAGCGCCCGGGAACGAAACCGATACGGTGCGGTTGAGCCACCAGCCATGCTTTTCGTACAGCGCGCGCATGGCCTGAGCCAAGTTCATGCCGCGCAGCTTATAGTCTTGCGCCATTTGGCAAATGAGCAAGCTTGCGTTCACAGCATCTTTGTCGCGCACATGATTGCCCGACAAGTAGCCATAGCTTTCCTCGAAGCCGAAAATGAATCGGTCGACTTGGCCGGCATCGGAAAGCTCGGTAATGATGTCGCCGATGTATTTGAAGCCCGTAAGGCAACGACGCAGCTCGAAGCCATATTCCGCAGCAAGCGCGTCGACCATGGCGGAAGACACGATCGTCGTAACCGCGACCTTGTCGGACAGCTTCTCGCCACGCTCGCTGCGCATGCGAGCGATGTAATCGAGCAGGAGCACACCCATCTCGTTGCCCGTGAGCAGCGTGTAGTCGTCGCCGTCTTTGCATGCCACGCCTACGCGGTCGGCATCGGGGTCGGTGGCAAGCAGCAAGTCGGGATGCACTTCCTCGCACAGGTCAATGCCCTTCTGCATGGCCTCGCGAATTTCAGGGTTGGGATACGGGCACGTGGGGAAATCGCCATCGGGCTCGCGCTGCTCAGGAACCACCGTGATATCGGTGATGCCCGCGCGCTCGAGCACGGTGGTCACAGGAACAAGGCCCGTGCCATTGAGCGGCGTGTACACGAGCTTCAAGGGAGCCTCGGCGACCTGCTCGGCGGAAAGGATGCTCACCGACTTGGACAAAACCGCATCGTAATAGCGCTCGAGCACTGCGTCGTCGATCCATTTCACCATGCCCGAAGCCACGGCCTCAGCGAAATCCATCGTCTTCACGCCCGAGAACGCGTCGGTGTTCGCGATGGCGGCAGAAATGGCCTTCGCGGCCTCACTCGTGATTTGGCAGCCATCGGGGCCATAGGCCTTATAGCCGTTGTAGGCAGCCGGATTATGGCTCGCCGTCATGCAAATGCCGCCCGAGCAACCAAGATCGCGCACGGCGAACGAAAGCGTAGGCACGGGGGAAATCTTCGGATACACGTGCGCCACGATGCCGTTAGCGGCCAAGATAGCAGCCGTCACCTGCACGAACAGCTCGCCCTTGTTACGCGAGTCACGCGCAATCGCAACGCTCGGGTTCTCGAAATTCGCATTCAAGTAATCGGCGAAGCCTTGCGTGGCGCGACCGACGGTATAGATATTCATGCGATTCGTGCCAGCGCCAAGCGTGCCGCGCAGGCCAGCCGTGCCGAAAGCCAAATCTTGGAAGAATGCATCCACCGCCGCAGAATCGTCGCCCGCGTCAGCCGCCTTCTTCATTTCGGCCAGCTCAGCCGCTAGTTCCTCATCGGACACGTTGGCAATCCAACGCTCCAATTCAGCACGCACATCGCGATTTTCCATTTTGTATCTCCTAACCCATTGCTCGAGGCCACGGGACATGCGCTTCCGCTTCGGTCAGTCCTGACTCGCACGGAAGCCACATCAAGTGGCTTCCGGCTCGTGCGGAATCTATCGGAAACACACGCCCCGCGCTCTCGAGCCATAATCAATTTGAATACGACCCAAGCCGCGTAATTACCTATCTTCGTCCCCCGCATCAAGAAACTTCTTACGCGTCACAAAGTTCCACACCATGACGATTGCCGTGGCGCCGATTTTCGTAATGAGGTAATGAATGTGCAGCAGCTCGACGCCCGTCCACATGCACGCGTTGTTGATGATAAGGCCAATTACCGAAAGCACCACGAAAATGATGAACTCGCGGCGGCGGCTCATGCCTTCTTTATGCGTGAACACATAGCGCATCGACGCCACGTAGTTGAACACGACCGACACGGTGAACGAGATGGTGGCCGACACCAAGTAGTTCACGCCGAACGCTTCGGTGAGCAACGCGAGCAAGCCGTAGTCAATAACGAAGGCGATAACGCCCACGACACCGAATTTTGCAATTTGAGCTAAAAGTTTCTGCATATATCTCCTTCCGCCTGCCCGGCGGCCGTCGGCGGTTGCCGAAGAGGCTCCTTACGTCCAGAATTGGAACGTTTCGAGCAGGCCTTGGTATGCCCATGGGTAGGCATCCGAAACCCATCCGGTTTCTGCCGTAATGCACAAAAGCACCGTGTACGCCACGCCAATCGCAACCGCCACGGGCAACACGCGCACGAACACCGCATGCACCTTCGAGCCGTTTTCAATGTTCTCGTTCACGATGAACAGCAGCAGCACCGCCGCCATAAGGAACATGATGCTGAAGTCGGCGAAATAGCGCTGCAGAATGCCCGCCATTTCCGCATCAGCCACAGCGATAAGCACGCCGATGCCAATGAGCACGCCAATGACGCCTGCCACGGTGCGCGTCTTGCGCTGGTTGATGCGCATTTGCAGAATGCGACGGGCGAACGGAAGCACCCACAAAATAGGGAGCACGGCGAAAATGCCGCCGAACGTGACTTCCTTTACCGTTTGCCCCAAATACGTGGTGTCGAACGAGACAGCCTGCAAATAAGGGAACACGCCCGTGGTCGCGGGAGTTTGGAATAAATACGCGAACAGCGCAGGAGCGATGCGGCCCACCGCCATGCCGCGCTTCGTCATGTCGTTTACCGTGAGGTTGTAGTTCGCGCCGAAATCGAATAGGCTGCCAAAGCGCGCCTTGTTGTACCACATGATGCCCGCGCACACCACAATATAGGGCGCGATGAGGCACGCAAACTGACGAGCGCCCGCCGCCGTGCGAATGCGGCCTTCGGTAATGTACATGCGCCAGAACAACGGGAACGCCAAGAAGCTCAACAGCACGAGCTGCGGGCGGCACCCTACCACGAGCGCCATGCACAGCGAGCCCGCCAAATAGAAGCCCTCGGGACGTGAATGGCTACGACCCACCATCCAGAAATACAAGCCCCATACCGAAAACGCGAGCGCCAGCATAATGGGCAGCGAATAGAACGTGGGGAACTTCAGCAAATACGGCATGCCGCAACACGTCACAATCGCGATTTGCAGCAGCAGGAACACGCCAGTCGTCATGCGCTTGAAGTGGTAGCGGGCAAAGCGGTCAAGCAGTGCCGAAAGGCCCGCGATGAAAAACGCCATGCCAATGAGCACGCCGATCGCCGTGGGGAAATTCGCTCCCGTGACAAGGTAGAACGGCAGGTAGAACAGCAATACCGGCACTACACCGAAGTACACGTAATAATGGCCTTCGTAATATGCGGTATCCCATAAGTAGTTCTCGCCGGTTTCCTTCACCAACTGGTCGCGGGCACCGCGGTCATACGGGTCATCCATATTCTGCAACCAGTTAGGCGGCTCTTCTTCCAAATAGAGCTTGCCCTGCGTCATGGATTTCGCGAGTTCAGCGTATTGCTGCGCATTTTCGCCGCCGCATTCGAACACGTTGATAACGCTTACGCCATCCCACGAGCCCGAGTTGTAATGCTGCGTGGCAACGCCCACGAGGTTCGTGCCGAACAGCAGAAACGCCGCGCCAACCCAAATTTCCACCGCAGCCACGCCAATAACGGCGATTTTGGTGCGACGCGGGTGCTCGCGCAGCTGCGTGCGATACAGGCTCGACTTGGGGCGGAACGCATATATGAGCGCCATAATGCACGCCGCGAACAAGAAGCGCTCGCCGCTGAAGCTAAACGGTTCGGGCGCGTTGAGCACGACCTTCGATATATACAGAGGATAGGTGACCTTCGTTTCCCCATCGTCGACGCCCACCTGAATGCGCAGCTTGTACACCGAGCCCGAAGCGTTGATGTTGAGGTATTTGCTCTCTTCGTTGTTCGTGGAGACATACGTGACCGGAACGCCAGCCGTGTATTCATCGTCGTCGAAATACGTCGAGTGCGCGTCGTCGGTAAACCAGATTTTCACGGGCACGTTTTGCGCCGACTGGTTCCCCGAAAAATCAAGCTTGATGTTATGCACGGGAACGCCGACGTAATCGAACTCGATCGTGTTGTCGATGGCCGAGATGCGCAGGCGCTCGTCGGCGGTTTCCTGCAAGTTTGATTGTTCGTTGACCGTGATGGGCTGCCAGGCGAGGCTGCGCCAATGGTTGAAGTTGAACACCACGACTTCGAGCGCCGCGGCGCACAGCAAAATAACGCAGGCGACCTTCGCGAAGTGCCGCAACCGCGCATGATGTGTGGCGATGAACTCGCCAAGTAATGTCAAGAAAGCATGCATGGAGCGCATTATACCCAAGGTCACGCGCCGAATGAACGCTCGAGCCCGCGCCCCCATGCGCACCACAAAAAAGCGCCTCCCGAAGGAGGCGCAGTGGGACAGTTACTTACGGGGAAACTGTCCCTGTTTTGTTTCGAAACTGAATTACAGGCCGAGCAGAGCTTTCACGTCGACATAGACGGTGTCGACCGGACGATCGCCATCGACGCTCTTCAGCAGGCCCTTGCCCTTGTAGTAGTCGATAAGGGGGCTCGTGCTCTTGGCGTACACGTCGAGGCGGTTGCGAACCGTGGCCTCGTTGTCGTCGTCGCGCTGATACATCTCGCCGTCGCACTTCGGGCAGGTGGCGTCGGCAGCGGTGCCGATGTAGCCGCATTCCTTGCAGCAGCGACGCTCGGTGAGACGCTTGATGATGACTTCGGGGTCAACGTCGACGAGCAGGGCGGCGTCGAGGGGACGCTCGAGACGGGCCAGCATGTCGTCGAGGGCAACAGCCTGGGCCGTGGTGCGCGGGAAGCCATCGAGAATGAAGCCCTTCTCGCAGTCGGGCTCGCGCAGGCGCTCGTCCATGAGGTCGATGATCAGGCTATCGGGAACCAGGTCGCCCGCATCCATGTAGCCCTTGGCCTTCTTGCCGAGCTCGGTCTGGTTCTTCACCGCAGCACGCAGGATGTCGCCCGTGGAAATGTGGGGCGTGGCGAATTCCTCGACCAGCTTGGCGGCCTGCGTACCCTTGCCGGCGCCCGGGGCGCCCAACAAAACGATATTCATTCGTAAGTCCTTTCAACTTATGCAGTGGCCCCATTGTATCAGCTTGCACGCATACATGAAGAAAACCCAGACAATGCGCGGAATCTTACCGCCAACGACCAACGGGCGCTGATCACTCCGAGATTCAAAACGCGCCGGGGCGGCTTTGGAAAATCCGCTAGGCATTCAGCTTATAGAGATCCCAAAGCCCCTTCAGCAGCAAATTCGGGTCATGCACGATTTCTCGGCGGCACGCGGGGACGATCATGCGGCTCACGCCGCCCGTCGCAATAGCGGTCACAGGTTCGCCCAATTCATCGGCGATGCGGTCAATCAAGCCGTCGATAGTGGCTGCGTTGGAATACAGCACACCCGAATACATGCATTCGACGGTGTTCTTGCCAATAAGGCCCTTCGGCTTTTCAAACTTGATGAACGGCAGCTGCGAGCACTGCGCAGTAAGCGCGTCCTGCGAGATAACCACGCCGGGGTAAATAATGGAGCCGATATACGTGCGATCGCTCGTCACGACCGAGCACGTGTTCGCCGTGCCCATATCGAAAATCGCGAGCGCGCCGTCGTAATCGTTCACGGCGCCCGCCGCATCGGCAATCATGTCGACGCCCAAACGCTCAGGCGTGTCCATATCGATAGAGAATCCCAAATTCATTTGATAGTTCACCACAAGCGGCTCAAGATTCGTTTTCGCACGAACCGAGGCCACAACCGATTCGGTAAGCTCAGGAACGACAGAAGAAACAACCGCGCCCGTCACATCGGAGAAATCGAAGCCGTGCATGGCGACGAGCGCCTCGAAACCATCCATGAATTCGCGCACCGTGCGACGCTTGTCGGTGGGAAAACGCAGCTGGCTCGCGAGCTCGCCGCGCGTGGGCATAAGGCCCATTACCACATTGGTGTTGCCAATATCAACCGTAAGCAGCATGGCTACTCCCCTTCCGTCGACGCAGGGAGCGGGGCGAGCGAGAACAGCTCCGTCAAAAGCGCGTCGGCCGCATCGGCCTTCGAGAGCATGGGCAGGTCGACCTCATGCTCGCGAGAGATGAGCGTAAGGTGGTTCGTCGCCGTGCCGAAGCCCGCGCCCTCCTCGCGCAGGCTGTTCGCGCAAATCATATCGACGTTTTTGCGCGTGAGCTTGCCGCGGGAATTCTCAAGCACATTGCACGTTTCCATCGAGAAGCCGCACAAGCGCTGGCCGGCAACACGATGCGCGCCAAGCCAGGAAAGCGTATCGGGCGTGCGCTCGAGCTCGATGGACAAATCGCCATCTTTCTTCTTCATCTTGTTGTCGGCCACCGTTTTCGGACGATAATCGGCAACAGCAGCGGCGGCGACAATCGCGTCGCACTCGGCGTAACGGGCGCTCACGGCATCGAAAAGGTCTTGCGCGCTCACGATGTTCACGAGCTCGACGCCTTCAGGCGCCTCAAGCGAAACGGGACCGCTCACGAGCACCACCTGCGCGCCGCGGTCGCGCGCCACCTCGGCGATGGCATAGCCCATGCGGCCCGTAGAGTGGTTGGAAATAAAACGCACCGGGTCGATGGCTTCCTGCGTGGGCCCCGCAGTCACCAAAACCCGCTTGCCTTCCAAATCGCGCTGGCGATCTACCATATCGAACTCCCCCATTCGACTCTTTCAAACCACTGCATTATAAACAACGAAGGCCGCATGCGCGGCCCGTGCTGCTATTCCATGTCTTTCAGAAGACCATGTTTTTCGTAACGCGTCACACGCGCGATTTTGTTGTCGTCGTCGACGAACACGACGCGCGGCGGATTGGCAGGCACTTCCTCGGGGGACATCTGGCAATAGCACATGATGATGACCTTGTCGCCCACCGAAACGTTGCGTGCAGCAGCGCCGTTCAGGCAAATCATGCCAGAGCCAGCTTCGCCGGCAATGACATACGTCTCAAAGCGCTGGCCGTTGTTCACATCGACAATCTGGACCTTCTCATATTCCAGAATGCCCGAAGCCTCCATGAGGTCTTCGTCGATGGTGATGCTGCCCACGTAGTCAAGCTCAGCCTGAACAACGGTAGCGCGGTGAATTTTGCCTTTGAGCATATTAAGTTGCATTATCATCCTTTCGTTTGCCTTTCGGCAAACGATACGGCTCGACGCTGCGCGGAATTGTGGCGGTCGCTTCGACGTTCAGCCTTCGCCTTGCGTATTTTCAATACGCGGCGGCTTGGCTTCACGCCGATTCGACACGCCACGATTCCGCTCGCTGACAGCTATTCGAGCCGAATCGTTTTTTACAAGTTCGGGAATGCCTCGCTCGGAACGCGCCGGGTGGCTCTGATTGGGGCCGTCTGCGTTCAAATTGGTTTTAGTCCAAAGCTAAACGCAGCCAGGCGAGCGCATAGCAAGCGAAGCGAACGGTAGCGAGCCGTGGCCCCAAGCGGAGCCACCCGGCGCGTTCCGAGCGAAGTCTGAAGATTATCCTTCGTAAATGAAGTTGTCAATCAAGCGGGTTTTGCCAATGTAGACCGCCATGGCAACGAGCACGGGGCCTTCAATGGTCTCGACGGGCTCGATGGAATCCCACGATACCATCGAAACATAGTCGATCTTCGCCAGAGGCTCGGCGGAGATGAGTTCGCTCATGGCGCCCGTAACCGCTGCCGCAGACTTCTCGCCCTCGGCGACAAGCTTCTGTCCCAACTTCACAGCCTGAGAGAGCACGAGGCCAGCCTTGCGCTCCTCTTCAGAGAGGTACGTGTTGCGCGAGCTTTTCGCCAAGCCGTCAGCCTCGCGAATGATGGGGCAGCCCACAACTTCAACGTTCATGTTCAAATCGCGCACCATGCGGCGAATGACGGCGAGCTGCTGCGCGTCCTTCTGGCCGAAATATGCACGGTCAGCCATAGAGACGTTCATGAGCTTGTTCACAACGGTGCACACGCCGCGGAAGTGAATCGGACGGCTCTTTCCGCACAGCTCCTTGGTGACAGCGGTCATGTCAACGAACGTGCACGCGTCTTCGGCGTACATCTCGGACGGCTCCGGGTGGAAGACGAGCGCTGCACCGGCGCCTTCGCACAGTTTCGTATCGGCCTCGAAATCGCGGGGATAGCTCGCGAGGTCTTCGTTGGGGGCAAACTGCGTGGGGTTCAAAAACACGCTCACCACAACGCGGTCGTTTTCGGCAACTGCGCGCTTGATGAGGCTCTCGTGACCCTCATGCAAATAGCCCATCGTAGGCACCAGGCCAACCGTAAGGCCTTCCTTTTTCCATTCGCGAACCTGTGACTTCACGTCTTCCACGGTATAAGCGATCTTCATCGTTCTTCTTTCTTCAAAGTTTGAGCGCGCCGGCGCTCCTTGCAATCTATCGATTCGCGGCGGCCCGCTTTCCTTCAAGCCGCCGCGCCGTTTTCTTTAGCAGAGCTTCTCGAGCACGTCATCTTTGATTTTGTAAGTGTGCTCTTCAGTGGGGAACGCGCCCGACGCGACCTCAGCCGCGTAATTCGCAAACGCTTCACGCATGACTTCGCCCACATTGGCGTAGCGCTTCACGAACTTCGGCGTGAAGTCGCTGAACATGCCGAGCATGTCTTGGTATACGAGAATCTGACCGTCGCAACCAGCGCCTGCGCCAATACCGATGGTCGGAATCGAAACGGAGTCGGTGATCATTTGGGCAAGCGCCGCAGGAACGGCTTCAATCACAACGGCGAACGCGCCGGCCTCTTCAACAGCCTTGGCGTCGGCGAGCAGAGCGCGGGCAGCCTCCTCGCTCTTGCCTTGTACCTTGAAACCGCCGAACACGTTGATCGACTGAGGGGTAAGGCCAATATGTCCCATAACGGGAATGCCGGCCTTCACGATGGCGCGAATCTGCTCAGCAACACGCACGCCGCCCTCGAGCTTCACGGCGCCCGCGCGGCCTTCCTTCATAAGACGGCCCGCATTGCACACGGCCTCCTCGACGGTCACTTCATAGCTCATGAACGGCATATCAACAACCACAAGCGCGTTTTTCGCGCCACGAGCAACGGCAGCGCCGTGATGAATCATGTCTTCCATGGTCACCGAAACGGTGTCCTCGTAGCCAAGCACAACATTGCCCAGCGAGTCGCCAACCAAAATGCCGTTGATGCCCGACTCGTCTTCGAGCTTCGCCGTCGAATAATCGTATGCGGTGAGCATCGAGAGCTTTTCGCCTTTCGCCTTGGCGGCGGCAAACGTTGCAGCAGTATTCTTCATGGTATTCGCCTTTCTTTAAGAGCCGAGGCACCCGCCTCAAACCCTTCCTTCCCTCTTGTCGTTTTTCAGGACCTATCGTGCGGCCCTGAGTATTTCCGCGATATGCGAATAATCCCTCTCGGGATGCTTCGCGGCGGCGACCTCGACCACCACGCGCGAAAGCGCCGTATACGCGTCGCGCTCCTTCAACAGCGTTGGATCCTCCCGAAACGCCATTAAGTGTCCCACGACCGTTTCGGCGTCGTTGCGCTCGATGGGCCCCGTAAGGGCGTCGATGGGGCCGCGCTCGGCGATCGACTCGCAGTTGCCCACGAACAATGGCCGCAGCGCGCCACGAGCCTCGTCGGCGCCGAAGCCGCATCGCTCGAGCATCGTTTGAGCGCTGGCGAAAAGGCCCACGGCCAAATTGCTCGCGCACACGGCAGCCGCGTGGTAAAGCGGCTTGTCGCTCGAAGCGATTTCTCTATGACGAACCCCGCATGCGCCAAGCAGGCCCGACACCGTAGCAAGGGCCGAAGCGTCGCCCTCAAGCGTGAAGAGTGCCGAGGCGATTTTCGCCTGGGCGCTTCCCCCGCCCGAGATTGCGAAAAGCGGATGCACCGAAGCGGCCTTCGCGCCGTATTCAGCTGCATCGACAAGCGCGGCAGCGGGCAGTGCGCCCGAGCAATGGCATACGATTTTTCCGAACAGCGCATCGCATGCCGCATCGCCATACGACGCCACGAGATTCTTCCAGGCATTGGAAATCTCGCCGTCGGGTACCGTGAAAAAAATCACGTCGGACGCTTCGACCACTTCTGCCGCATTCGCATAAGCAACGGACGCCGTTTTCTCGGCCGACGTTTGCGCGTTTTCTGGCAACAGCGAACTGTATCCCGAAACCGCGATACCGCAATTCCGGAAAAGCTCGCCGAGGGCCGTGCCCACTTTGCCCGCGCCGACGAAACCAACACGAGCATTCGATTCGATCACGCCGCGCTCCTTTCCCTGCATAGCCCAACAAGCCCAGCATTATGAAAGGGAACGCCTCCGCATGCTATTCGAGAATTGGTATTTCCTTACGTTTCCCCGCACTAAGTCTACGTGATTTTCGAACAAAAAGAGCCCCACGGAGGGGCTCATAGTTTCGCAATAAAAATGCGGGCCGCCTGGCCCGCATTTTCGATTACTTGAAGAAGCCGTCGTAGTTGTACATCTTCAGCTGACTCTCAAGCTTGCTCATGGTGTCAAGCGCAACGCCGATCATGATGAGGATCGAAGTGCCGCCAAACGCCTGAATAAGCTGGTTGCCGGTGAAGTAGAACAAAATCGACGGAACAACCGCGATAAGCGCGATGAACAGGCCACCAGGCAACGTCACGCGATTGATGACGTTCTTGATGTACTGCGTGGTAGCGCTACCCGGACGAACACCCGGGATGAAGCCGCCCTGCTTGCGCAGGTTGTCGCTCGTCTCTTCGGGATTGAACACCATGGAGGTGTAGAAATACGCGAAGAACACGATGAGCGCCAGCGTAAGCAGCCAGTTGATCCAACCCGTCGACATGGCGTCGGCCGCTGCGGTGAGCCAACCAATGTTGAACAGGGCAGCGATCTGAGCCGGGAAGTAAATCAAGCAGCTCGCGAAGATAATCGGGATAACGCCCGCCGCATTCACCTTCAAGGGAATGTAGGTGGACTGGCCACCCATCATCTTGCGACCCTGCACGCGCTTGGCGTAGTTCACCGGGATGCGGCGCTGAGCGCGTTCCACGAAGATAATCGCGGGGATGCACAGCAGCACCACGAGCACGATGAGCAGCGTGACCGCAATGCCCATGCCCGTGTCGCCCGTAAGGTTCACGCTGCTGAAGATAGCCGCGGGAACGCGAGAGACGATGGACACAAAGATGATGAGCGACATGCCGTTGCCAATGCCGCGCTGCGTGATGAGCTCGCCCATCCACATGATGAACGCGGTACCCGCAACGAGCGTGAAGACGACGATGATGTCGGTGAGGATCTCGGGGACCTCGCTCGTGAACACCACACCGTAGGCGGAGCTCTTGAACAGGAAGAGGTAGCCGACAGCGTTAATCAGGCCAAGGCCCAGCGTCAGGAAACGCGTGACCTGGGTGATCTTGCGGCGACCGGTTTCTCCCTCTTTCGCCCAGCGACCCACAGCGGGAATAACGCCCTGCATCAGCTGCATGATGATGGATGCCGTGATGTAAGGCATGATGCCCAGCGAGAACACCGAGAAGTTCGACAGCGCGCCGCCCGTGAACAGGTCGAGCATGGTCATGCTCACGCCGCTCGCAGCAAAAGCGTCTGAGAACTCTTTAAAGGGGATGCCAGGCACCGGCACGTACGCGCCGAAGCGGTACAGCGCCAAGATGCCCAAGGTGAACAGGATCTTCTTGCGAAGCTCCGGCACCTTGAATGCATCAATGATGGACGTTAGCAAGACTGCTCGACCTTTCCTCCGGCCGCCTCGATCTTGGCGACAGCAGCAGCAGAAATTTTGTCAACCTTGATGGTGAGCGGCTTGGTGATTTCGCCACCAGCAAGAACCTTGACGGGGGTGTCGAGCTTCTTGATGATGCCCTTAGCCTTCAGAGACTCGGCGTCGACGACGTCGCCAGCCTCAAACTTGCGCTCGAGACGAGAAACGTTGACGGCAGCGTACTCAACGCGGTTGAAGTTGCGGAAGCCAGGGAGCTTCGGGAGGCGCATAGCCAGCGGAGTCTGGCCACCCTCGAAGCCGGGGCGCTTGCCGCCGCCGGAGCGGGACAGCTGACCATTCATACCACGGCCAGCAGTTTTGCCATGGCCGGAAGCAGGACCGCGGCCAACGCGCTTACGGTTTTTGGTAGAGCCCTCTGCGGGCACCAGGTCTTTAATCTCCATGATGAATCCTTTCGCTTTTCGGGCGGGATACTTCCCCGCCTTCGCCGGCAGCTCGCTCGCCGGCAAACTACATTACCGCTTGCGGGCACACTACGCCTAAAACGCAAGCTTTCAAAGGATACAAGAAAAGAGCCGCCTGTACAAGCCAGACGACTCTTCAATTCATAGGTTCTGCACCCGCGAGATTGTCGCATAGAACACGCCAGCCGGAGCCGTTTGGAACAGGGGCCGTCTTTGACCGCGTTCGGCTACCGCTCGCCTTCGGCTCGCTATGCGCCTCACTCCTTCGCTTCATCTAACAAAGAAGTGCATATTTGAAGCTCAGAGGGTCATAGACGGCCCCTGCCCCAAACGGCTCCTTCTCGGCCATCAGAAGCAACGAAGGAGTGCCTACGCTGCCTTCGCGGCCTTGCGCTCAGCCTTGCGACGCTCCATGGCGTCAACGCACACGGCGCAGCTCTGGTCGCCCGTGATATTGACGGTCGTGCGCATCATGTCGAGGATGCGGTCGACGCCTGCGACGAGCGCAATGCCCTCGACCGGCAAACCGACCGACTGCAGCACCATGGCGAGCATGATCATGCCAGAACCAGGAACACCAGCGGTGCCGATAGAGGCGAGCACGGCGGTAAGCACGATGGTGAACTGCTGGCTGAGAGTCAAATCGATGCCGAACACCTGCGCGATGAAGATGGAGCACACGCCCATGTAAATCGAGGTGCCGTCCATATTGATGGTGGCGCCCAGCGGCAAAACGAAGCTCGAGACCTCGTTGGAAACGCCGAGCTTCTTGGAACATTCCATGTTCACGGGCAGCGTGCCAACCGAGGAGGCGGAAGCGAATGCGAACACCATAGCCGACATCTGCTCTTTGAAGAAACGGATGGGGCTCACGTTGGCGAGAACCTTCACCAAGCCGGAGTACACGACCGCCATATGAAGAATCATAGCGAGATATGCAACCACGATCAGCTTCAGCAGCGGCAGCAAAATATCGGGGCCGTTGCTCGCAATAACGGGCGTGATAAGGCCAAAAACGCCGAAGGGGGCAAAGCAGATGATGCCATGCATAATCTTGATGCACACTTCGCTCATGCTGTTCACGAGGTCGGCAACGGGCTGGGCCTTCTTGCCCGCAGCCATAATGCCGAAGCCGAAGACAAGGGCAATCACGATAACCTGCAGCATTGTGGCGTCAGCCATAGGCTGGATGACGTTTGCGGGGAAAATGTTCACGATTGTGTCGATGAACGAGGGGGCTTCCTTCGCTTCATACGAAAGTTCCTCGGCAGGCAGGCTATATCCGCCGCCAACGTTGAGGATGTTCGCCATAACCAAGCCGATGATAATGGCGAATGCCGTCGTGGCGAGGTAATAGACGATTGTTTTGCCGCCGATAGCACCAACGCGCTTAATATCGGACAGCGAAATGACGCCAGCGGTCATCGTGAAAATAACGAGCGGGACGACGATCATCTTAATAAGGTTCAAGAAAATCGTGCCGAGCGGCTTGATGTACGTGGTGGCAAATTCAGCATTGCCTTGAAGCGCAATACCGGCCACAACGCCCAACGCCAACGCAATAAAGATCCACGTGGTGAGCGAGAGTCGCTTATACCAGGGCAAATCCTTCTTCGATTCGGACACTTCGTCGAAGTCATGCTTGGCTTCTTTGCCAAGATCGCTCAATTGCGACACTGGTCTCCCCTTTCGATGCAGGAATAGATCCGATTGATGTGCCCTCGCTGCATTTTCTATGAAGCGAGGGCACATCAATGCCGAAAGAATTGTAGTCGATGCGACACCTACCGCGTATTCACAACCGTTCACCGTCGGCAAGCGAAACATTTTCGAAACATATACACAAAAAGCCCGCTGCGAGCAGCGGGCTTTCGGTTCGAAAATCGAAGAGGATTTAGTCCTCAACAACCTCGACGAGGTGCTTGACCTTGAAGATCATGCCACGGATGGACGGCGTATCAGCCTGCTCAACCGTACGACCGATTTTGCCAAGGCCCAGAGCCTTCAGGGTTTTGCCCTGGTCGGCCGGACGGCCGATCTGGGAGCGAACCTGGGTGATGTGAAGAGTCTTCGCTTCAGCCATGATTACGCCTCCTTCTTCTCGGACCAGCCATAGATCTGGCCAACAGTCATGTTGCGGCGCTCAGCAACCTCGGTAGGAGCAGAGAGCTCCTTGAGGCCCTCGGCAGCAGCCTTCACGATGTTCATCGCGTTGGAGGAGCCCAGGGACTTGCCGAACACGTTCTTGAAGCCAGCGAGCTCGAGCAGAGCACGAACCGGGCCACCGGCGATGATACCGGTACCAGGGGCAGCAGGCTTGAGGTAAACGCGGCCCGCGCCAAACTCGCCCATGATGTCATGCGGAAGAGTACGGTCTTCGTTCATAGGAACTTCGAACATATTCTTCTTGGCATCTTCGATGCCCTTCTTGATAGCGATAGGCACTTCCTGAGACTTGCCCATGCCAACGCCGACATGGCCTTCGCCGTCGCCGACGACAACGAGAGCCGTCAGACCGAAGCGGCGGCCGCCCTTGACGACCTTGGAAACGCGGTTGATGTAGACCACGCGTTCCTGAAGCTCAGGAACGGCGGACTGCTTCTTTTCTTCTTTGCGAGGAGTCATATCCAAACCCTTTCCTAGAACTTCAGGCCAGCGGCGCGAGCGCCATCGGCCAGAGCCTTGATGCGGCCGTGGTACAGGTTACCGCCGCGGTCGAAAACGACCTCGGTGATGCCAGCTTCGATGGCCTTCTTGCCAGCGATTTCGCCCATGGCAGCAGCGCCTTCAACGTTGGCACCGGACTTGCCGGTAGCCTTGAAAGCCTCGCCCAGGGTGCTCTCGCCGCAGATGGTCACATGAGCGACATCGTCGATGAACTGCACGTACAGGTTCGAGTTGGAACGGGTAACGCAAAGGCGCGGACGAGCGGCGGTGCCAGAAATCTTGCCGCGGACGCGACGGTGGCGACGAGCCAGCCCGGCCTGCTTCTTCTGGAGTTTCTTCATCTTATATCCCTTCAGACCTTAAGCTACTTGTCGCCCTTGGCAGCCTTGCCAAGCTTGCGACGAACTTGCTCGCCCTCGTAACGAATGCCCTTGCCCTTGTAAGGCTCGGGAGCACGCCATTTACGGATGACGGCAGCAGTCTGGCCAACAGCCTGCTTGTCGGCACCGGAAACGGTGATGTGCGTCTGATCGGGCACGGTGAAGGTGATGCCTTCGGGGGCCTCAACGACAACCGGATGAGAGTAGCCGAGAGAAAGCTCCAGGCTGTTGCCCTTCAGAGCAGCACGGTAGCCAACGCCAACGAGCTCGAGCTTCTTCTCGTAGCCCTCGTGGACGCCAATAACCATGTTGTTGACGAGCGAACGGGTAAGGCCGTGGAATGCCCTGGCCTCACGGGAGTCGTCAGGACGGGAAACGATGAGTTCCTCGCCTTCCTGAGCGATGGACATCATGGGGTTGAACTCGTAGGAGAGTTCGCCCTTGGCGCCCTTCGTGGTGATTTTGTTACCTTCGATGGTAACGGTAACTCCGGCAGGAACCGGAATGGGCTGTTTGCCGATACGAGACATAGTAAGCTCCTATCCTTTCCTTACCAGATGTATGCGATAACTTCGCCGCCGACGCCAGCCTTGCGAGCGTCGCGGTCAGCCATGACGCCCTTGGAGGTGGACACGATAGCAGTGCCCAGGCCGCCGAGAACGCGGGGCAGTTCGTCCTTGCCAGCGTAAATACGCAGGCCGGGCTTGGAAATACGCTTGATGCCGCGAATGGTCTTCGCCTTCTTCTCGCCGTACTTCATCGTGATCTCGAGAATGTCGCGAGGCGAGTTCTCAATGATCTCGTAGCCCTGGACATAGCCCTCTTCGGTCATGATGCGAGCGATTTCGACGAGCTTCTTCGAAGACGGCATCGAGACCGTCGCCTTGCCCGCAGAGTTGGCGTTACGCACGCGCGTAAGCATATCTGCGATGGGGTCGTTAATGGTCATTTGATTCTCCTTTGGTTCGTGATGAGCTCAGCCGGAGGTACGCAATGACGCCCGTGGCGTGTGCGCCTTACCGGCAAGCACCTAGCGTGGGCCTACCAGGAAGCCTTGGTCACGCCGGGGAGTTCGCCCTTGCTAGCCAACTCGCGCAGGCACACGCGGCACAGACCGAACTTGCGATACACAGAACGCGGACGGCCGCAGCGGGTGCAGCGGGTGTAGGCACGAGTCGAGAACTTCGGCTCGCGATTAGCCTTGGCGATCATCGATTTTTTTGCCATGCTTTCCTTCTTTCCTCTATCTCCACTCGGATTTTGCCGAATGAATTACTATTTCTTGAACGGGAAGCCCAAAGCGTCGAGAAGAGCCTTGGCCTGTTCGTTGTTTTCGGCAGTGGTGACAAAGGTGATGTCCATGCCGCGGGTACGATCGATCTTGTCGTATTCAATCTCGGGGAAGATGAGCTGCTCGGTAATGCCGAGGGTGTAGTTGCCACGGCCGTCGAAGCTCTTCGGGGAGATGCCACGGAAGTCGCGAACGCGGGGCAGAGCCATGGACAGCAGGCGGTCCAGGAACTCCCACATGCGGTCGCCACGCAGGGTAACCTTGCAGCCGATAGCCTGACCCTCGCGGATGTGGAAGCCTGCGATGGACTTCTTAGCGCGGGTGACGCAGGGCTGCTGGCCCGTGATGATGCGCATATCGTTCATAGCTGCGTCGAGCTGCTTGGAGTCAGACGCGGCTTCGCCGACGCCCATGTTCACGACGATCTTCTCAAGGCGAGGAACCTTGTTGATGTTGTCAATAGCGAGCTCGCTCTCCAGCTTGGAGACGATTTCAGATTTGTACAGTTCTTTCAGGCGAGGAGTAGCCATTGGTAAGTTTCTCCTTTGTCGATGAATTAAACGCAGGATTACCGACCCTGCGTCCCTGCCCGCCTAAGGCAGCCAGGGCCATATTCTACACGGCATAAGGCGCATCCCACAGAAAATCCGCAGGATGCGCCTTAAAATTCACTGGTTATTCAACCGGTGGACTATTTCTAGTCGATGTCTTTGCCGCACTTCTTGCAGACGCGGACCTTTTTGCCCTCGTCGTTGATGCGCTTGCCAGTGCGAACCGGCTTGCCGCAAGAGGGGCAGACCAGCATCACGTTGGAAACGTGAATGGGGGCTTCCATGGAGATGATGCCGCCCTGGGGGTTCTGCTGGGTGGGGCGAACGGCCTTCTTCACGATGCCGCAGCCTTCGACGACAACGCGGTTGCGGGTAGGAACGGAGCGCAGAATGGTGCCCTGCTTGCCCTTGTCCTTACCAGCGATGACCTGAACCTTGTCGCCCTTTTTGACCTTCATGCTGTTCATGTTTCGTGCACCTCCCTTAGAGCGTCTCAGGTGCCAGAGACACGATCTTCATGTACTTCTTGTCACGCAGCTCGCGAGCCACGGGGCCGAAGATGCGGGTGCCCTTGGGAGCACCGGAGTTGTCGATCAGCACGGCGGCGTTCTGGTCGAAGCGGATGTAAGAACCGTCCTTGCGACGGACTTCCTTCTTCACGCGAACGATGACGCAACGGACAACGTCGCCCTTCTTGACGCTGCCGTTGGGAGCTGCCTCCTTGACGCTGCAGATGATGACGTCGCCAAGGCCTGCATAGCGGCGCTTGGAGCCGCCGAGGACCTTGATGCACTGCACCTTGCGCGCGCCGGAGTTGTCGGCAACGTTCAGCATGGTTTGCATCTGAATCATTGTGCAATCCTTCCGATAGTTTAGTTACGCAACGCTTGGGCTATTTGGCCTTTTCCACGATCTCGAGGAGGCGCCAACGCTTCATCTTGGACATGGGGCGGGTCTCCATAATGGTGACGGTGTCACCGAGGCCAGCCTCGTTGTTCTCGTCGTGAGCGTGGAACTTCTTGGTGCTCGTCATCATCTTGCCATAGACAGGATGAGGCTTGCGCTCCTTGATCTCAACCACAATGGTCTTGTCGTTCGCCGCGGAAACAACGACGCCCTGACGGACCTTGCGGGAGCTACGGGTTTCTTCACTCATGTTTATCCCACCAAATCCTTATTTCAATGCGCCGGCAGCGGCGATCTCGCGGGCGCGCATTTCGGTCTGAATACGCGCGATGTCCTTCTTGACCTGCTTCACACGAGCGGTGTTGTCCAGCTGGCTGGTGGCCATCTGGAAGCGCAGGTTGAACAGCTCAGCACGAGCTTCCTTCAGCTTGACGGTAAGATCGTCAGAAGAGAGCTCGCGAATCTCGACGGCCTTCATTATTCAGCCACCTCCGATTCCTTGGTAACGATCTTGCACTTGATAGGAAGCTTCTGAATGGCGAGACGCAGGGCCTCTTTAGCGGTAGCCTCGTCGACGCCGCCGATCTCGAACATGATACGGCCGGGCTTGACGACAGCAACCCAAGCTTCCGGGTTACCCTTACCAGAACCCATGCGGGTTTCAGCCGGCTTCTGGGTGATGGGCTTGTCGGGGAAGATGGTGATCCAAACTTTACCGCCACGCTTCATGTAACGAGTCATGGCGATACGAGCGGCCTCGATCTGGCGGTTGGTGATCCAGTGAGCCTCGAGAGCCTGGATGCCGTACTCGCCGTGATGCAGCTGGGTGTAGCCCTTGGCCTTGCCCTTCATAGAGCCGCGTTGCACCTTGCGGTGGCGAATGCGCTTAGGAGCTAGCATTATTTAGCACCCCTTTCGTTGCGATCATTGCGGTCGCGACGGCCGCGCGACGGACGAGAGTTGCCCTCGAGAGCAGGCTGCGGAGTCTTGCCACCGGGGAGTTTTTCGCCGTGGTAGATCCACACTTTGATGCCGATGGAACCCATCGTGGTAGCAGCGGTGCAGAAGCCGTAGTCGATCTTCGCACGCAGGGTGTGCAGAGGCACACGACCTTCGCGGTACCACTCGCGGCGGCTCATCTCAGCGCCACCAAGACGGCCGGAGCACTGGATACGAATGCCCAGAGCGCCAGACTTGCGAGCGGACTGAACAGCCTTGCGCATGGCGCGACGGAACGCGACACGGCCTTCGAGCTGCTCAGCGATGGACTGGGCAACCAGGTTGGCGTCGAGCTCGGGGCGCTTGACCTCGATGACCTCGATGTTCACCGGGCCGCCAACGATCTTGGCGAGTTCCTTGCGGAGCTGCTCGATCTCGGAGCCCTTCTTGCCAATGACAACGCCCGGGCGAGCGGTGGTGATGATGACCTTCACCTTGTCGCCAGCGCGCTCGATCTCGACCTTGGCGACAGCGGCCTTGGCGAGATACTTGTCCAGGAACTTGCGAATCTCCATGTCGTTAGCGAGGTTCTTCGCGTAGTCCTTGTCGGAATACCAACGGCTACGCCAATCCTCGGTGATGCCGAGACGGAAGCCGGTGGGCATAACTTTCTGACCCATGCTTTATGCCTCCTTCGGCGCAACGATGATCGTGATGTGGCTGGTGCGCTTGCGGATGCGAGCGGCAGAGCCCTTTGCACGAGGACGAATGCGCTTAAACGTGGGGCCTTCGTCGACGAACGCGGCCTTCACGACCAGGTTGTCGGTGGACATGCCATGGTTGTTCTCGGCATTTGCCACGGCCGAGTTGAGAACCTTCTCAATGGTCTCGGCGATAGCGCGCTCCGAGAAGCGCAGGATTTCGCGGGCGCGGACAACGTCCTTGCCGCGGACTTGGTCGATGACGACGCGAGCCTTGCGGGGGCTCACGCGCACATACTTGGCGACTGCCTTAGCTTCCATGTGCGGTCTGCCTCCTTACTTATTTCTTGCTCTTGTCGGCGTGGCCCTTGAACGTGCGCGTAGGCGCAAATTCGCCGAGCTTGTGACCGACCATGGATTCGGTAACGTATACGGGCACGTGCTTGCGACCATCGTGCACGGCAATGGTGTGACCCACCATGTCGGGGAAGATGGTCGAGGAGCGCGACCACGTCTTGATGACGTGCTTTTCGCCAGCTTCGTTCATCGCGGCAATGCGGCCGAGAAGACGCGGCTCGACGAAAGGACCCTTCTTCAAACTTCTGCTCACGGTTTCTCCTTAGCGTTCTAGCTCGCGCTACTTCTTGCGACGACGGATGATCAGGCGGCTCGAAGCCTTCTTCGGGTTGCGGGTGCGATGGCCCTTGGTGGGCTTGCCCCACGGAGACACAGGATGACGTCCCGAAGACTTGTTCTTGCCTTCGCCACCACCGTGCGGGTGGTCGACCGGGTTCATAACCGTACCACGAACGGTCGGGCGGATGCCCTTCCAGCGGTTACGGCCAGCCTTGCCGATCTTGATGTTGGCATGCTCGGCGTTGCCGACTTCGCCAACAGTCGCGCGGCAGGTGAGCAGCACGCGGCGCATCTCAGAAGAGGGCATGCGCAGAATGGCGTACTTGCCTTCCTTACCCATGAGCTGGATAGAAGTACCAGCGGAGCGAGCCAGCGCAGCACCCTTGCCGGGCTGCAGCTCAACTGCATGGATGAGGGTACCAACAGGGATGTCAGCCAGAGCAAGCGAGTTGCCGGGCTTGATGTCGGCCTCAGAGCCAGACATAACCATGTCGCCAACCTTCAGGCCCTTCGGGTGAAGGATGTAGCGCTTCTCGCCATCAACGTAATGGAGAAGAGCGATACGGGCGGAACGGTTCGGGTCGTACTCGATGGTAGCGACCTTGGCGGGGATGCCGTCCTTGTTGCGCTTGAAGTCGATGATACGGTAACGACGCTTCACGCCGCCGCCCTGATGACGGGTGGTGATGCGACCCTTGTTGTTGCGGCCGGCCTTCTTAGGCAGCGGCGCAAGCAGCGACTTCTCGGGCTTCGTGCAGGTGATTTCGGCGAAATCCGAAACCGTCTGGAAGCGGCGACCAGCGCTGGTCGGCTTGTATTGCTTGATTCCCATCAAACAACCTTTCTTCCTTGGAAGCCTGCTCGCGTGCCACTCCATGCACGTACCAGGCGTTCCACTTACATATCGGGAACGATTGCCGAATGAGGCGCATATTGGAGTGCACGCCCTCGACTCCGTTCCCACGCGCCCGGGTGTATCCATACACATCGGGACGCAACTGCAGAATTATAAGGAGTTGGAAGTGAAATGGGGATATGAAAGCGAAGTTCACAAAATTCGCACGTTAGCCGACCTGCGGAATCGCGCAGAACGGCAGCGACTGGGCGCATGCCCTTCGGCCACGGTTCGCTACCGCTCGGCTTCGCCTCGCTATGCGCTCACCTCGCTGCGTTTCATTTAAGAATAAAAGCAAACTTGAACGCAGAGGGCCGAGAAGCATACGCCCAGTCGCTGCCGTTCTGCGTGATTCCAAGCCATTGTCGCATCGGTCTCGCGCGTGTCGGGGGCATGTCTGAGACCGTCGGTGTTCACGCTTGTCCTTCTTCAAAAAACGAAACACCGCCAAGCGGGCGCATAGTGAGCCGAAGGCGAACGATAGCCCGCTGTGGTCTCGAGCATGCCCCCGACACGCGCGAGACCGACTGGAATGCGTTATTCCTTCGCAGCGGCCTTTTTCGCCGTCGTTTTCTTTGCAGCCGTCTTTTTGGCGGGAGCCTTCTTCGCGGCAGGCTTTGCAGCCTTTTCGGCCTTCTTCACCTCGGCCTTCGCGGCCTTCTCGGCGGCTTCGCGCTCTTTGCCCAGACAGTTGAAGTTCGGACACAGCTTCCACGGGCCGCGGGCGGTGGTCACAATTACCATGGGAGCGCCGCAATCGGGGCAGGTTTCCTCGGTGGCGGTGAGCTTGCCGTATTGCGGAAGCGGGTAGCTCGTCTCGCATTCCTCGTAGTTCTCGCAACGAATGAATCGCTTGAGCGTGCGCGGGTTTTTCGACGCGATGAGCTGCTTGTCGAGACCCTTCGCGGCGCACGTCGGGCACTTCCCCACCACGATGTCGGGCTCGTGATTCGTGGGGCAATTCGGATCGATGCACTGGATGCGCGGCTTGCTGCGGAAGGCGGTCACCTTGATTTGGGGCATGCCGCACTCGGGACACTTCTCTTCGATCGCTTCAATCTTGCCCTTCGGCAGCGGATACGTCACATCGCACTCCGGCCAACCGGAGCAGCCAATGAACATCGAACGCGTTTTTTGGCTTGCGCGCAGTTGCAGGTCTTTGCCGCACTTTGGGCACGGTCCCACATATGCGTCGGCAGCCACGGCATCGGCCAGGGCATCTTTGATTTGCTCCTGGTGGGGCAAAAGCTCATTGAGCACATCGTTCAAAATGTCGCGCGACAAATCGACCACGTCTTTTTGGGTCTTGTTGCCGGCGGCAATCTGGTTCATATCTTCTTCGAGCGTCGCCGTCATGTCGGGGCTCGTGATTTGCGGCGCGAACTGACCGAGCGCGTCGCATACGGCAATGCCGAGCTGACTTGGCTCGATAGGGTCGTTCTGCACGTATTTCACCGTGTAAAGGCGCTCGATGATCGCATGGCGCGTGGCCTTGGTGCCCAAGCCTAAGCGCTCCATTTCCTGAATGAGCTTGCCCTGGCTGTAGCGCGCCGGCGGCTCGGTCTGTTTCTTTGTGCACACAGCGCCCTTGAAATCGACCGTTTGGCCTTCGACAAGAGCGGGCAGCTGCTCTTCTTTCTTCATGCCGTACGGGTAAATGGCGCGGAAGCCCGGCTTCACAACGACGTCGCCGCGCACCGCGAACGGCTCGGCGTTCACTTCGATGGTCACCTTCGTGCCTTCGATGACGGCAGCGTCGGAAAGGGTTGCCAAGAAGCGGCGCGCGATGAGGTTATAGAGCTTCCACTCAGGCGCGCCGAGCTTATCGGGGTCGGCGGCAGCCGTGGGGTGGATAGGCGGATGGTCGGTCGTTTCCTTCTTGCCACGCGTGGCAACAAGCTTGCCGCGCTTCAACAGCTCCTGGCAATACGGACGATAGGCCGCAACGTCGGAGAGCTTTTTCACCGTGCCTTCGAGGTCGAGCGATTCGGGATACACCGTGTTGTCGACACGCGGATAGGAAATATAGCCGTCCATGTACAGGCTTTCAGCCAGGCGCATGGTGCGTGCGGGAGAAAGGCCCTCGCTCGCGGCGGCGGCCATAAGCGACGTGGTATTGAACGGTACCGGAGCAGCCTGCGTGCGCTTTTTCTTCTCGATGGCGGAAACCACGCCGGAAGTTTGGCCCTCAACGTGGGACATAACAGCATTCGCGGCATCTTCGCTCTTGAAGCGAGCCGTCGCATGCGGTGCGCTGAACTCATCGGCAGCATGCTGGAAGTCGCCCTTGATCACCCAATAGTCCTCGGGAACAAACGCCATGCGCTCGCGTTCGCGAGCGACGATAAGCGCGAGCGTCGGGGTTTGCACGCGGCCCGAGCTGCGCACGTTGCCGTAACCGGCGAATTTCACGATGGTGAGATAGCGCGTGAGCACCGCACCCCAAATGAGGTCGATTTCCTGGCGGCTCTCGCCCGCCGCGGCCAGATCTTCATCAAGCTTCACGAGGTTCGTGAAGGCGTGCGTGATTTCTTCTTTCGTGATGGCCGAATAGCGCGCACGGAATACCGGCGCGGTATCGTTCACCTGTTTGATTTGGCCGAGCGCGTCAGAACCGATGAGCTCGCCTTCGCGGTCGAAGTCGGTCGCGATAATGATTTCGTCGGCCTTCTTGGCCAAGTTCTTCAAGCTGCGAATGATGTCTTTTTCCTTCGGCAGCTTCTCGATGGGCGCATATGCCAAATACGGCAACGCGTCCATCTTCCACGCGCCCATGGCGACGCCATCGGCCAAAAACGGCTTGCGCTTGGTTTTGTACGGCGGTTTCGCGAGAAAATCGGGAATGTCGGCAGGCACGACTTCGCCATCGGCGGTCACGCCCTGCCAGCCCTTCGTTTTCTTGTAGACGATTTGCGGAACGAAATCGGGCTCGAGAATGTGGCCGCGCAAGCCGATGGTTACCCATTCTTCGCCATCGAGTTCGAAACGATAGACGGGCGTGTTGTAAACCTTGTCGGCCTTCGGCTTTTTAATGCCCAGCAAATCGGCGATTTTCTGGGCGGCGATATTCTTCTCAGTAACGACGAGCTTCAAAGCGAGTCCTCCCGATTTCTTACCTATATATAGGGCATGCAACGCCGCGCCGTCTCACCCGATGCGCGCAGCGACGCTCGGCGTTCGCCGCCAAATCGCGCGATATGTGACAAACATGCCGGCATGCGAATGCTAAACGCCCGATAGCATACACGAAATTGCAACAATCGGGCGAATTTTTGCAAAGAGCGTTGAGTAGATACAGCGAGCGAAAAGGAGATCTAGTCGCGATTATCGAGCGGAACGCTCATTTCATACAGCTCATGCGGCGCAACATCCTGTTCATGCGGCCACACGACCGTATCGCGAAACATCGGTTCTATGGAGACCTGGGCAAAATATGCCGGATCTGCAAGCTCGCCCATCCATGAGCCTCGGATATGCGGCGTCATGTCGAAAAGTCGACGCTCGCCCGTTTCGTACGTGAATTCGATACGATTGTTTTCTTTGGCCGAAACGTCCACCAGACAAGGGAACGGACCGCTATCGTCCATCATGGCCTCCCCTTTCGAATTCATCTCAAAGGTTCAATCTTATAGGGGGTTTCACCACATAGTAACATATCCCAATTCGCGCAAAGTTCATCATGGTGCAGCGCCGCCCAGGCAACAACGAGCTTGGCTGGTTTATTCGGCCGGCTTGGTGCGACGCATGGCGGGAATAAGGAACACGCACGCGATTGCGACCGCCGCAGCGCCAATGAGCGCGCCTGCGAAGCATACCGACCCCATGCCGAAAGCGGTGCTCACCGCGCCGCCCACCGCCGAGCCGCCGCCGATTCCCAGGTTAAAAATGCCCGAGTAAATTGCCGTGGCGACCGCCGCCGCCTGCGGAGGCGCAAAGCGCAATATCTCTGACTGGTAGGCCACGTTGAACGACACACCGCAAATGCCCCACAGCACGAGCACCACAAGCACCGAGCCCATGCCGCCGAGCGCAGCTGGCATCATAAGCGCGAGCGCGAGCGCCACGCCGGCGAGCGAAACGCGAATGTACCAATAGCGGCGACGCCGGCCCACGTAGAAGCGCGCAAACAAAAAGCTGCCAATGACGCCCGCCACGCCGAACATCATGAGCGAAGTGGTGATGGCTTCATCGGAAAGCCCGCCGATCTGCTGCAGATAGGGCTCCACGTAGCTGTAGCCCGTGTAATAGGCCGTGGCGATGACGGCCGTGCCCACGAACAGCGACAGCAGCACCGGGTTTTTCACCAGGCTGGGAAGCTGGCTCACCTTAAACGGTTCGCCCGCGCTCATTTTCGGCACGGCGAAGAAGAGTACCACGAGCAGCACGACCGTGAACGCCGCGATGCACGCGAACGTCATGCGCCAGCCGAGCGCCAGGCCGACGACGCGTCCCAAGGGCAGACCGAGAATCTGGGCGATTGAAGAGCCCGTAACGATGGCGGAAAGCGCGATTGAGCGATGCTCGAGCGAGACGGCGCGCGCCGCGATGGAAGGCGCAATGGACCAGAAGATCGCGTGCGCGCACGCGACGATGAGGCGGGCACCCATGAGCGGGAAATAGCCGGGGGCAAGCGCCGAACAGAGCTGTCCTACGCCGAACACCCCGACCACCACCAAAAGCAGCGGGCGGAAGCTGAACCGCGACGTCGCCACCATGAGCGGCACCGACGACAGGCACACCGCCCACGCATACGCCGTGATAAGAATGCCGCCCGTCGCTTCATTCACGCCAAAATCGGCCGAGATGTCAACAAGCAGGCCAATGGGCATGAATTCCGACGTGTTGAATATGAACGCCGTTGCCGCAACCGAGATAATCGCCGCCCATTCGCGAGCCGTTATTTTCCCAGCATTCGATGCCACGCCTTTGCATCCCTTCTTCTCTACGCAGGGCCACCGAGCACGTTCGGGAATCGCCTTCAGCATTCCACCGCGCGAACCGCTGCCTTGCATTCTGCTTTCTGAAGGAGTGGATTATAGAACAAGCCGCCGAGGGCAATAATCCCCCGGCGGCTTTCTTGCAAAAGGTTTACACGTGTAACGTCGCGGCTTCAAATTCCCACGGCAGGAGCAGGGTGGCGGACGGGAATCGACCTGAGGCGCGTGCGAATTGCTACGCGCCCAGCACCTCGCCACAGACCTTCGCGCTTTCGGCGGCGTCTTTGCAGTAGTAGTCGGCGCCGACCATTTCGGCGTATTCGGCGGTAATAACCGCGCCACCCACAAACACTTTCACCTCGGGCGCCTGCTCACGCAGAAGCGCGATGGTGTCTTCCATGCCGCGCACGGTCGTGGTCATGAGCGCGGAAAGGCCCACGAGCTTGATATCGTGTTCGCGCACGCAATTGAGCACCGCCTGCGGCTCCACGTCGCGGCCTAGGTCATATACCGTGTAGCCGTAGTTTTCAAGCAGCATGCGCACGATGTTCTTGCCGATATCGTGAATGTCGCCCTTCACCGTGGCAATGGCGACCGAGCCCTTGTCGGCAACGGCTCCGCTGCCGCCCTGTTCTTTGATGACGTCGAAGCCGGCTTTCGCCGCTTCTGCCGACGCCATGAGCTGGGGCAGGAAGAACGTGCCTTTCTCGAAACGCTCGCCCACGTCATCGAGCGCGGGAATCAAGTGGCCGTTGATAACCTCCATGGCATCGCACGTTTCAAGCAATTTCGAAACCGCCTCGGGCATGTTGGCCTTGCGGCCCGTGACCACGAAGCGGCGCAATCCGAAATCGGCCGCATCGTCGAAGCCGTCGCTCGCGGCGGGCGCGGGCGCCGAGGCGCTTCCCTGCCCCGTCGCGGCTCCAGGGGCGCCAGCCACGGCCGACATGCTCTTGTTCGCGTATTCGGAAATGTAGGCCTGCGCCGAGACGTCTTGCCCGCACAACACGCGCCACGTATCGACGATTTCGCGATAGCGCGCGGAAAGCGGGTTCAGAATGGGCATGTCGAGGCCCGCCGAAAACGCCGCCGCCAAGAAGGTGGCGTTCACGATTTCACGCAAAGGCAAGCCGAAGCTCACGTTCGACACGCCGAGCACCGTACGCACGCCCAGGCGCTCTTTCACCATCGTGATGGCACGCAAGATCTCAACGACTTCAGCCTGATTGGTCGACGCGGCCATAACCAGGCAATCGATGAAGATATCGCTGCGCGGAATGCCGTATTTGTCAGCTTCTTCCACAATGCGCTGCGCCACGGCGAAACGGCCCTCGGCCGTAGGCGGAATGCCCTGCTCGTCAAGCGCGAGGCCCACAACCGCGCAGCCGTAGTGCTTGGCGATAGGCAGCACGGCATCAAGGCTTTCTTGCTTGCCGTTCACGGAGTTGATAATCGGCTTGCCCGAATACACGCGCACGGCGGCTTCTACGGCAATCGGATCCGAAGAGTCGATTTGCAAGGGCAAAGGCGACACGCCCTGGATTTTGCCCACGAGCGACACGAGCGTCGCCGCCTCGTCGATTTCGGGCAGGCCGGCATTCACGTCAAGCGCGTCGGCGCCCGCTTCCGTCTGGGAAATGGCTTCGCCCAGCACATAGTCGAGATTGCCCTCGCGAAGCGCGGCCTTGAGCTTCTTCTTGCCCGTAGGGTTGATGCGCTCGCCAATGGTGGCAACGTCGCGACCAGTCAGAAGCGTGGCATGGCTCGCCGACGTAATGCCGCACGCAGGAACCACGTCGCGCTCGACAGGCGCGCGGCCCGCCACGAGCGCCGCCTCTTTCGCGATATAGTCGGGATTCGTGCCGCAGCAACCGCCCACAACCGACACGCCTTCGTCGACCATCGCCGCCACGGCTTCGATGTATTCATCGGGAGTCACCGAGAACACAGTTTCGCCATCGACGATGCTCGGCAAGCCGGCATTGGCCTGCACCATGACGGGAACCGTGGACGCTTTGAGCATTTCGCTCACCATAGGGCGCAGGTCGTTGGGGCCAAGCGAGCAATTCACGCCCAGCACATCGACGCCGAGCGACGAAAGCACGATGGCCGCGATTTGGGGGCTCGTGCCCAAGAACGTGCGGCCATCTTCGCCGAAGGTCATCGTGGCGAAGATGGGCAGATTGGAGTTTTCCTTCGCGGCGAGAATGGCAGCCTTCATCTCAAGAAGGTCGGCCATGGTTTCAATGATGAACAAATCGGCCCCAGCCGCATCGGCCGCACGCACCTGTTCGGCGAACAGCTCATACGCTTCATCGAAGGGCATAGTGCCGAGCGGCTCGAGCAGCGCGCCCGTAGGGCCAATATCGGCTGCCACGTATTTCGCGCCCGACGCCTTGCCGCATGCAATGGCCGCCGCGAACACATCGGCCACGCTGGCGGCATCGCCAAGCTTGCGGCGATTCGCGCCGAAGGTGTTGGCACTCACAACCTCGCTTCCCGCCTCCACATATTGGGCATGGATGCCCGTGATTTCCTCGGGGTTCGTAAGACATAAAAGCTCCGGAAGCTCGCCTGCCTCAAGCCCCGCCTGCTGCAGCATGGTTCCCATCGCGCCGTCGAATACCAAAAAACGCCCGCCGCGCAGCACGGCTGCCATGGTTTCGTCGCAGCGAACAACACGCATCGCGCGCGTAGGATTATCGTTGATAGGCGTCATAACACGTCCCCCTTCGAAATGAATGCGGCCATTATCGCGCAGAAACGAACGAAGGGCCGTCACAATGACGGCCCTTCACGCGACTTTCTATCAATTGGCGCAAAACTATTCGGCAAGGCTGCGCAACAAAGCGATTTCCTCGGCATAGTCAGGCAGTTCATTGGGAGTTTCCAGAATGAACGGCAACTCACGCAGCGCGGGGTGGTTCACGATACGCTCGAATGCCTCAACGCCGATGAAGCCTTGGCCGATTTTCTCGTGGCGGTCTTTGTGCGCGCCGCAAGGGTTTTTCGAATCGTTGATATGCACTGCGCGCAAGCGAGGCAGCCCCACCACGCGATCGAATTCCTCCAGCACGCCATCGAGGTCGCCAACAATATCGTAGCCGCCGTCCCATACATGGCACGTATCGAGGCACACACCCACATGGTCGGCAAGCTCCACGCGCTCGATAATCGCCGCAAGCTCCTCAAACGTTCGGCCCACTTCGGTGCCCTTGCCCGCCATGGTTTCGAGCAGCACCGTTGTGGTTTGTTCAGGTGCGAGCACCTCGTTGAGCAGGCTCGCAATGAGCTCGATGCCGTATTCGGCGCCCTGCTTCACGTGGCTGCCCGGGTGGAAGTTGTAGTAGCTGTACGGAACGGCTTCCATACGCACCAAATCGTCGGCCATGCACATGCGGGCGAATTCGCGCGCCTCGGGCTTGGCCGAGCAAGGGTTGAGCGTATAAGGCGCATGCGCCACCAATAGGCCAAAATCGTGTTCAGCCATGAGCTCTCGCAATGCCGCGGCATCGGCCGCATCAATTGCCTTGGCCGAACCGCCGCGCGGGTTGCGCGTGAAAAACGCGAACGTATTCGCGCCAAGGGAAAGCGCCGTGCGCCCCATGGCGGCAAAACCTTTCGAGGTAGACAGATGGCATCCAATAGTGAGCATATTGTAACCTCCTTTACGCCTCGCGCACGAGCCGCTGATATCCTGTCCCCCATTCAACCATGGAATCTATCAGGGGCAGAAGGCTCTTACCAACGTCAGAAAGCGCATATTCCGTACGAATGGGCGTTTCAGGAATCACCGTACGAGTGACAAGGCCCGCCGACTCCATTTCTTTGAGATTCGACGAGAGTACCTTTTGGCTGATGCCGGGAATGGCTCGCTGCAAGGCATTGAAACCATACGGCTGGTCGATGAGCTGCTGAATGATATAGATCTTCCATTTGTTGCCGAACAGCTGAAAGCACGTGGCAACAGGGCACGGGGGCAGTTCTTCCTTGGTAAGCATGCCAATCCTTTCTCGCATATTCGCGGTACCACGATATTGGGCGAGGCTTTTCGCGCGGCCAAATCGCACCTGTCCACGATGCGATTCCATTATCGCAGCCGCTAACGAAATTGCACCTACTTACCTTTTGGTAAGCGGGTAATAGTTTAGTGCCTTCTTTTGCATGAATTCACTTTTTCGGATGATAGTCATGCGCGAAAACGCGCTTCATCACGACGCTTCCACCGATGCGTCACGTCGAAAGGAATCACCATGTCCGAGAACCTCTCCAACGTCGCCGCCTTCGCCGCTTGCGGCACCGCCGACCCCAAAGCGGCTCCTGCTTGCGGCACCGCATGTGGCACCGCCGAGCCTGCGCCCGCCTGCGGCACCGCCGACCCGAAGGCTGCACCCGCCTGCGGCTCCGCCGACGCTCAGTAATCAATCCTCGTAGAAAGGCTCGTAATGGACGCGCAAACCTGTCTCGCAAAAATGAAACTCGCTGGAACGCTTTCGCTCGCAACGACCGACGCAACCGGCGCCCCTCATATTCGTTGCGTGAGCGCCGTTCATTACGAGCCCGATGCCATTTATTTCTTTACTGCTCGTGGCAAAGAAATGACTCAGCAGCTTTTGGCGGACGGCAGAATCCAAACGCTCGTGCACACGCGCTTCAACGAAATGATT
This sequence comes from uncultured Slackia sp., assembly GCF_934630525.1. GTDB lineage: Bacteria > Actinomycetota > Coriobacteriia > Coriobacteriales > Eggerthellaceae > Slackia. Next base: position 50,117 of record NZ_CAKTVX010000004.1, on the reverse strand, counting down.
CGCATGAGCGGCGCAGCCAAACCCGCGCCGCAAAATGAGCAGAAAAAGTGGATTGACGTTATTTTTTCCGAACAGCCCTACCTCTCCAACGTATATCCAGGTGACACGCGCGATATCGGCATCATCTTCAAAGTGAGCAACATCGCAATCGATTACTTCAACCTCGGAACCCATCCCATCGAGCGTGCGGTGTATACGCTTGACGGCACGTCCCCTTCCGCCAAAGGCTACCGAATAACCGATGACTGCATTGGCTGCGGCACATGCTTGAAGCACTGTCCTCAAAAGTGCATCACGCCTGGAGATATGTACCGCATCCAACAGAATCATTGCTTGCACTGCGGCTCGTGCGCCGAAAACTGCCCCGTCGACGCCATCGAGCGCCTCTAACAACGCCCGCTCAACACCCGCGCCCCAAACTCATAAAACCCTCCTTTATAGAAAGGATTACCCATGGCCCCCAAGCCCGCATTTGCATTTCAATGGCACATCACCGATGAATGCGACCAGCGCTGCAAGCATTGCTACATTTTCGCCAACGGCGACTGCGCTGGATTCACGCGCATGCCGTGGAGCCAAATGGAGGAAGTCGTCGATCAAGCCGAGGAGCTTTGCGAAAAGCTCAATCGACAGCCCTATTTCTACGTGACTGGTGGCGACCCCATCTTGCACCCAGACTTCTGGCGGCTAGCGGAGCTTTTGCATGAACGTGGTTTCATGTGGTGTGTCATGGGCAATCCCTTCCATTTGGACGACGAAACCTGCCGTCGCATGAAAGAACTCGGCTGCCGCAAATACCAGCTCTCACTCGACGGGCTCGAAGCTACGCACGATTATTTCCGTAAACCCGGCTCGTTCGCCGATACGCTGCGCGCCATTGAATGCCTTAAGCGCGCAGGCATTTGGGTCGCCATCATGAATACCGTTTCGAGCACGAACGCGCACGAGCTGCCGAAACTCATCGATTTAGTGGCAAGCCTCGAGGTCGATGTGTTCGCCTTCGGGCGCTACTGCCCCACCTCGGGCCAGGCGCGCGACGAATTCCATATGGAACCCCTGGAATATCGCAACGTGCTCCTCGCGGCGCAAGAGCGCATCGATTATCACCAATCATGTGGTTGCAAAACGTTCTTCCAGCTCAAAGACCATCTATGGACGTTGCTTTTATGGGAACAGGGACGCTTCACCATCCCCAAAGACGCCAAACCGGGCATGATATACGATGGATGCCACTGCGGAACGGGCCACATGACCGTGCTGCCCACGGGAGACGTGTACGCGTGCCGCCGCATGGAGAGCAAAATCGGAAATGTAGCAGAGAACACGCTCGAAAGCCTGTTCTTCTCGCCCGCCATGGAAGCCAAGCGCGAATTCAAGAAATTCAAAAAATGCTCTACATGCGAGCTGTTCGGCTGGTGTCGCGGATGTCCCGCCGTCACGTTTGGCTACACGGGCGACATGTACGATGCCGACCCGCAATGCTGGAAGGACCTAAACTGATGAATCAGGCGCACCGCAGGCTCTTTCTTATCAGAGCCCTTCTTGAGGAGCGCGGAGAATCCTCCTTGACGAAAATCCCCGAGGAAGAAACAAAACAGAGAGAGCTGCTGCGGGCACTCATGAATACGCGCATGCCAGAAGCCCTAACGCCCGATATACTCGCCATCCAAGATGCATATCTGCAACAACGCCTTATTGAGCGCGGAGGCGCGACAAGCGCACGAACGCTCAATTATCGCAACCGCATAGCCCTCTGGCGCGGAGATATCACGCTTCTTGCCGCCGATGCCATCGTCAACGCCGCGAACGACCAGATGCTCGGGTGCTTCGTGCCCGGGCACCACTGCATCGACAACGCCATTCACACTTTCGCGGGTATGCAACTGCGCGCCGCGTGCGCCAAGCTCATGCGCACCCAAGGGCGCCCCGAGCCAACAGGCCACGTGAAAGTCACGCCCGCATTCAACTTGCCGAGCCGCTTCGTGTTCCACACCGTGGGGCCCATCGTCGCCAACGCCCGTCCAAGCAATACCGATGAGCTGCTGCTTCGCCAGTGCTATGAGCGCTGCCTTACCGCGGCAACCGAGCGCCATTTGGACACCATCGCATTCTGTTGCATATCAACAGGCGTGTTCGGCTACCCCCAACGCGATGCAGCGCGCATCGCCCTCGATACCGTCACTGGCTACCTACAGGAAAACGACCCCCATCTCAAGGTGATATTCGATGTATTTCTCCCGTCTGACGAAGCAATCTACCGAGAGCTTCTCGGAACAAATCGATAAACTGCAAAACGCGATTGAGTCGGCCGATGCCGTTGTAATAGGCGCGGGCGCAGGACTTTCCGCCGCAGCAGGCTACACATATACAGGCGAGCGTTTCGAGCGCCTTTTTGGCGATTTCGCCGCGAAATATGGTTTTACCGATATGTATGCGGGCGGATTCTATCCCTACAAAACTTTTGAGGAGTATTGGGCGTTTTGGAGCCGATACATCGCGTGCAACCGCTTCGATCCAATTCCAAAGCCCGTCTATGAGCAGCTGCTCGAGCTCATGCGCGGCCGCGATTACTTCGTGCTCACCACCAACGTTGATCACTGCTTCCAACGCGCGGGATTCGACAAGCATCGCCTGTTCTATACGCAAGGCGATTACGGCCTCTTCCAATGCAGCCGCCCATGCTGCCAAAAAACCTGGGACAATAAAGAGAGCGTTCTTGCCATGGTGAATCAACAAGACAACATGCGCATACCAAGCGAACTTGTGCCCCACTGCCCCCATTGCGGATCGCACGCAACGATGAACCTGCGCTCTGATGACACCTTCGTCGAAGACGAAGGCTGGCACGTCGCCGCCAATCGATACCGCGATTTCCTTCATCGCCACAAAGGCATGCGAACGCTGTTTTTGGAATTCGGCGTCGGCGGCAACACGCCCGGCATTATCAAGTATCCGTTTTGGCAAATGACCGCCGAAAACCACTATGCCACGTACGCCTGCGTAAATCTCGGTGAAGCGGTGGCTCCTATCGAAATCGAACGTCAATCGATTCTCATCGACGCAAGTGCCGATGAGGTCATCGGCGCGCTTCGCGCGAAGCGAGCAAATCGATAGCCTTTCGCACGCGCCGCGCCATCCCGATGCACTGCAGAGCAGGTTGAAAAATCGATTCGAAGCCGCATTATAGCCCCAACATACGAAAAGCGGACCGCACCATGTGCGGTCCGCTTTCAAGCTTCGGCTAGCGCAAGGGAGGGAGGACGCTCAGCCGACAGAGGTATCGGAAATGCGGGCGGTGCGCCCTTCTCGCCTAAAGGCTCGCGACGTATTTACCCGTGACGTAACCCTGGGTATGCGCACGACCGAGAGACAAACCGGGCATCCACATCGTGTAGTCAATGCCGCAATAGAAATCACCTGCGGTGTTGCCAATGGCGTAGAGGCCCTTGATCGGCTCGGTGGAATCGGCCTTGAGCACTTCCATGTGTTCGCCGACGTGCACGCCAGAAACAACGGCCGACACACGAACCTTGCGATGGATGCCATAGAACGGCGGGGTGTCGATCGTAGTAAGCCATTTGCCGTCTTTGCCAAAGTCTTCGTCTTTGCCTTCAGCCGCAAGAGCGTTATAGCGCTCAACGCTCTTCTTGAACGCCGCGGCGTCGGTAATGCCCAGCTTCGTGGCAAGCTCATCAAGGGTGTCGGCCTTGAAAGTTGCGACCTGGTCTTCGTACACGCCCTTCTTTTCGCCGCTTTCCTCAGGCATATACGCCTTCAGAGCATCGGGATCGAACAGCTTGCCAGGCCATGCCTCAGCCTGCGTCATGTAATTCGAATCGAAAATCTGGCAGTAATTGCCCGCATCCTCCTCGCTGCGCAGGAAGCAATTCATGCGGGACATACCAGCGGTTTCGTCGGCAAAACGCTCGCCGTTCATTTTCACGGCCAAAAATGGCATATCGCACATGGAACCCGGGCCAGCATCGAAATCGTGCAGCATCTTGGTGTGGGCAATCGGCTCAATTTGGCCGCCAGCCCACACGGCCATCTTGATGCCGTCGCCAGTTTTGTTGTTCTGCTTGCGACCCAGATAATGCAAATCGGGCAGATAGTAATCCATCATCTCATCGTCGTTCTGGTAATCGCCCGCGGCAAGGATAACGCCCTTCTTGGCATTGAACTGAACATTGCCATCGGCGCCCTTGGCGATAACGCCCGTGATGCCGCTTTCCGCATCGCCAACGAGCTGCTTCGCCTCGGTGCTATAGAAAACCTCGACGCCCTGCTCTTCGGCATAGTCGGCCAAGGCACGCATACCGTCGCCCGTGTTATAGGGCTTCGGGCCGAAATCGATGGACAGATAGCTCAACGGGTACCCATTCACGGTTTGCACCGTAGAGGTCCACTTCTTGGTCGTGTCGGAAACCTGGGCGCCAACCTTCTGGGCCAGATCGAAAATCCACGTAATCGCCTCGCCGGAATTCTTGGCCCACAGTTCAACTTGGGCACGGTTGCCGCGGAATTGGTGCTCCTTGAGCAGCGTCGATACAACAGCGGAAACGCCCGCGGGGTCGGAACCGTCAAGAAGAATGCCCGTGGCGGTATTGCCCTGAGAAATCGCAGTCGCTTCTTTCTGGATAAGGGCAACGGTCGCGCCAGCCTCTTTGGCGGAAATCGCGGCAGGAACGCCCGCGGCGCCTGCGCCAACAATCACGATGTCGTATTCCTTTGTTTCTTTGATATCAGTAATGGGCTCGGGCGCAGACAGGAACGACGGCGTGCCGGCACGATAATGGCCCGCAATATCGTTGACCTTCTTGTCGTCGGCGGCGGCGTTTCCGCCTTCCGTTTTCTTCTCGCCAGAAGGCGAGCAGCCCGCGAGCATCGAAGCACCCATGGCGCCAGCAGCTGCCACGCCGCCGATTTTGAACAAATCCCTACGGCTCATTTCCTTCATGATGAAACCCTCCTCGTTCATCCTCGTTTCGACGGCGCCCCGCACATTGTGCGGTCCCTTTTGCCCCGTCGGCATGGCTGCACCATATGCCCGAAAAAAGGCTGCGTAATCGACCGCGCGGGGCGGATTCTGGGTTTAAATATGTAACACACCCCTATAACACCCCAATTGGCCAGGCGTTTCTTTTTTTCCTTCAACAGCCGCTTCATCCAGCTTGCAGCCATGACGCAGCAAAGAGGGCCTTATAATGGTGGACAAGGTTACGTGCCGGGAGGGGTTTAGGCACCATGGAAAATCAAAAAGACCGCGTTATACGCAATGCAAACGTACCTTTTAGCTCGGCGGGGTTTTTGCCACTCGCTTTTTTGGGACTCGGCATCTATCGCGCATGGATTGAAATCGTCTTCGTCGGATCATTCGTCGACTTTCCATCGGCGCATTTCGCAACGCGAGACCTCTTCGATATTGTTATGAGCATCGTTCTTTTGGGCTGCGCATTGGGGGCGCGCAGGGTTTCCCCGTTCTATTCGAAACACGCCGCATGGGTGCTTTGCGGCACGCTGCTCACCGTCGCAACTGTATGCACGTTCTCATCGCTGTTCTATCCAGGAATCGCCGAATGTCTTGCCATCGTGGCGTCGATTGCGGGCGGCATAGGCATTGCGCTCATGATCCTTATTTGGAGCGAGCTCTATGGATGCATGAACCCCATGCGTGTGGCCTTCTATTATTCGGGGTCAATTATCGTAGGCGCCCTCACGGTATATATCTACCGCGGTTTCGCCATTCCATGGCTCTTCGTCATGACCTCGATTTTGCCGATATTCTCGCTCCTGTGCGCCGCTCGAAGCTTCAATGTGCTTCCGGGCGACAATCTGCCAAGCACCACATGGGCCAAGTTCTCCGTGCCTTGGAAAATCATCATCCTTATGGCGATTTACGCTTTCGCCTACGGGCTGCTCGAGAAATACCTCTATGCGGGCACGTTCGGCCCCCATTCGGCACTGGGCACCGTCGCGGCCGCACTCGTGGTTATGGTGGGCGTTGTTCTGCAGGGCAAGAACTTCGACTTCGGCACCATATACCGCACGGCCCTGCCGCTTATGGCGGGCGCACTCATCATTCCTTCGGCATTGGGCCTGTTCGACTCGTTCTGGGGCAACTTCTGCGCCACCGGAGGCTACACGGCATTCTCGATTCTCATCATGCTCATTCTGGCCAATATCTGCTACCGCTACGGCGTTTCGGCGATATGGCTCTTCGGCATTGAGCGCGGCGTACGCGCACTGTTCATGATGCTCGGACGCTACGTCGATGCGGGTATCGACGCCATCGCGCCCTCATCCCTCAATGGCGACCTTGTGTCTTCGAGCGTAGCCCTTCTCGCCATTATCGGCGGCACGGTCATCCTGTTCTCGGAACGCGAGCTGGCAAGCCGCTGGGGCGCGAAGTTCCTCTATGCCGAAAACGGCAGCGACCCCATTGAAAAAAGGCATGCGCTCGTCGACCGATGCGATGCCATTTCAAAAGAAAAGGGCTTGTCGGCGCGCGAGCAGGAAGTCTTGCTGCTGCTCGCCCAACACAAAACGATTTCCGATATCGAAAACGAGCTCATCGTAGCCAATGGCACCGTTAAAGCTCATATACGCCATATTTATCAAAAGCTCGATATTCACTCGCGCGAAGAGCTGTTCGAAACTTTAGGCACGCAGCTGTGCGAAGAAGGACACAAGGCCGATGACGAGGATCGTTTCTAAGCGCGAACAAAGCGGGTCCCTTCGGTAGTGAAGCCAATCAATAATCCAATTGAATATATCGCCTGGTGAATCGTTCAATTCGATTTTCTACGAGATTTGACTTGCGCAACTGTGCATAGTGTATATATACTGTGCTTACCGGTTATATACACGTAAAGGAACCATCGTGGACATCATCCTATCCAACTCGAGCGACAAACCCATCTACGAGCAAATCGCCTCGCAGATTCGAGCGCACATCCTGGCGGGTACGTTGGCGAGTGGCGAGAAGCTGCCATCGATCCGAGCGCTCGCAAACGGGCTCGGCGTGAGCGTCATTACCACCAAGCGCGCCTACTCCGATCTGGAGGAAGCGGGCTTCATCGAAACCGTCCAAGGCAAAGGCTGCTTCGTCGCAGAAGGCAATCAGGGACTTCTGCGCGAAGAAGAGCTGCGACGCATGGAGGCGCTGCTCGCGCAAGCGGCGATGCTCGCCGAAACGCTCGGCGTCACCCGCGCCGATTTGCATAAGGCGCTTGACCTCGTAGCCCCCGAAACACTCGAATAGAAAGGCGGCATCATGGCGAACCTTTTGGAAATCAAAGATGCACAACGCCAGATTGGCGACAGCTTCGCGCTGCGCAATGTGGACCTTGCTGTGGCGCCCGGCGAGATCGTCGGTTTCGTCGGCGCAAACGGCGCAGGCAAAACCACGACCATACGAGCCGCGTTGGGGCTCATGAAGCTCGACGCCGGCGAGCTGCGCCTGTTCGGCGAGCCGTTCGGCCCGAATGCGCCCGACAGCATACAGCGCCGCGTGCGCCCACGCATCGGAGTGGTGTTCGACACGTGCCCCTATCCGGCAGAATTCACCATAGCCCAAGTGGAACGCTGCGTCGCACCCGCCTTCCCCGACTGGGACAAAGCGCAGTTCTGGCGCCTCGCCGAGCAATTTTCGCTTTCTCGCAAGGCGAAAGTGAAGGATCTCTCCCGCGGCATGGGCATGAAGCTGCAGCTCGCCGTGGCGCTTTTGCATAAGGCCGATTTGCTCGTGCTCGACGAAGCCACCGCAGGACTCGACCCCATCGCTCGCGACGGCGTGCTCACCGCATTGCGCGAATTCGCCGCACAAGAAGGCCATGGTGCGTTGCTTTCGAGCCATATCACGAGCGACCTTGATCGCGTCGCCGATCGCGTCGTGGGCATTCATGACGGCCGCATCATTTTCGATATGCCTCGTGAGGAAATTACCGATATGGCGGGCATCGCCCATTGCACCGCAGAGCAGGCTCGTTCGATTCTCGAATGCGTCGAAGGGGCACGCATTGAGCGGCACGAATTCAGTTGCGATGCGCTCGTGCCCAACCGCTTCGAGTTCGCCGAAGCATTTCCTGAAATCCCCTGCGACCACGCCTCCATAGAAGACTACCTGCGCTTCACGTTGAAAGGAATCGCACAATGAAAGCGGCCTTGAAATCGGAACTTGCCATTGTGGGCACCTTCATGCCGGCGTTCGCCGTGATACTCGTGCCCGTTTGCGTCATTATGGCATTTGCCATAGGCAATTGCATTTCGGCAGTTGCCTGTGTGAGCGCCATGGTTCCCATGATCCTTATGTTTTCGCTCACCTCATATGACGACCAAAACGGATGGAAGCGCTACCGCGCATCGCTGCCCTTCTCGCGCCGCGATGTTGTTGCCGCGCGATATGGATCGATTCTTCTTACGTCCCTCGCCACTGCGGCATGCGCCGCGGTGCTTGGCGTCGCGATTAACGCCATCCTACCTTCGCTCATCCATGATTTCGAAACGATGCCGGCGATCGAGATAGCGGCAGGGTCATTTACCGCGACCTTCTCGGTGATTGTCATGGTCGCCATAGGCGAGCCGTTCCTCGTCAAATTTGGGGCCACAAAGGGCGTTCGCTATCTCATGTGCTTCATCGTTCTTGCGGGCTGCGTCTGTTTCGCGATTGCGGGGCAGGCACTCGACCCCGTGCTGCTTGAAAGCTTCGGCACCTGGGCCGATGCCCACCTAAGCCTTCTGTTCGTTTCGCTGGCCGTCGTATCGCTTGCGCTCTTCGCTGCGAGTTGTGCCATAAGCACGGCGATTTACCAGCGAAAAGACCTCTAGCGATTTGCGGCGAAGCAAACCAACCCCAACCCGACAACCCCATTCGACCCCTCACGCAAAAAGGCGAGCCGTTCGAAACGACTCGCCTTTCCTTATGGGCGTCGCATTGTCGCGATTTTGCCCGCCGCCGCGCACAAAGCGCGAAGCGGCAGGGCACCGGGACACGCTTACTTTCGCATGTTCCGCTTTGCCTTCATCGCCAAGAGCGCCGATGCGGCCACGAGCATCACAACCGTCGCAACGAGCCCCACCGTCGGGGCTTTATAGCCCACGAACATCACACCAATGCCAAACACCGCCATGCCCGCGCAAAGCACCGAGAGCCACCTTTCGTAGAGACGCGTCTCCGAGGTGCTCCATTGCCCATTGATGGAACTCCCCCGCTCCTCAACAACGCTCCCACGCCTTTGGGCGACACCCCTCTTGCTCGCCGTGCCGTCCATTTAAGCCACATCCTCTTCAGCAAGGCGCCCGCTGAACACGCGATAGGCAATCACGTGGTACACCAGCACCAACGGAACGCCGATGCAGGCAATGCCCGTCATCCATGCGAGCGACGTGTCAGACGAGGCGGCGTTCATGAGCGTGATGGACTCGCCCACGCTGCCGGGCGTCGCGACGACCAGATTCGGAAACATCGACACCGCAGCCAATGCCACCAAACATACCGCCGCGACCGATTGCAGAACAAAGGCGGCCAAATCGTTGCGCTTCTTCGCCTGTGCGATTGACGCCGCAATGCACGCGACGAACGCAATGGCGAAAACCACACCCGCGCCCAGCATGCCCGAGGCGAACTGCGGTTTCACCACGGCAAACGCAAGCACGGTCGCCACCGCGAACAGCGCGAGGGCCACAACGTGCCACACGCGGCGCTGCGTTACCGCACGCTCATGCACCGCGCTCGCGCGTTCGGTCTTCAGCGCCACCCACGCAGCGCCCGCCGCCATGCACATCGCAAAACCCAGCGCGCCAACGACGAGCGTAAACGGCGAAAGCAAGCCAAGCAGCGGCACGCCCGCATAGTCGCCGTTCGCCGCAAGCGGCACGCCGGCGATCACGTTGCCGAGCGCCACGCCCAGCAGCAGAGCCGGCAAAAACGAGCCGACCGTGAAGCATGCATCCCACACGCGGCCCCATTTCGGGTCGTGCGCGCCAAACTCAAGCGACACCGCGCGCACGATCAGGCCAAAGAGCACGAGCATGACCGCCAGGTAAAACCCCGAAAACGTCGTGGCGTACGCCGCGGGAAACGCGGCAAACAGCGCGCCGCCCGCCGTGAGCAACCACACCTCGTTACCATCCCACACAGGCCCGATGCTGCGACGCACAAGGGCGCGCTCGGCATCGGTTTTCGCAAGTGCGCGATAGAGCACGCCCACGCCCAAATCGAACCCATCGAGTACGAAATAGCCCGCGATAAGAACGAATATCAGGAAGAACCACAGTACAGCGAGAGTGCTCATCGCTATTCACCATCCTTTGCGTCAAGGGCCTTCGCAGCAGACGCTGCCTGCGCAGCGTCTTCAGCAGCCGCAACGGTATCGACGGGGCCGCGCTTAATGAAGTGCGAAATCACACGCACCCAGCCAATGAACAGGAACACATACACCACCGCGAACAGAGCAAGCGTAAGCAGCAGCTCAGGCGCCGATACCGCCTGCGAAATGGCGTTGTTAGTAAGAAGGCTCACGCCATCGGGGCCCGACGTCGACGGATACACGACCCAGGGCTGGCGACCGACTTCGGCGGTAATCCAGCCAACTTGAATGGCGATAAACGGGAACAAGGGAGATGCGACAAGGAACTTCTGCAGCCAGCGCATGTTCGCGATGCGCCCGCCGCGCAGCGAGAACGCAATCGCGAGAATCGCGGTGACCATAATGAGGCCATACATCGCAACCATCAGGTGATACGACTGGAATACCAGATTGACCGGCATGTCGGCGACGTTCATTTCGCCATACTTTTCGGTCTCGGCGAGCGAATTGAGGCCGGCATATTCGGTATCCCACGTGCCCGTCGCCAAGAAGCTCGTGCCGCCAGGAATCGCGAGCGGAGTAATGACCTGCTGGTTTTCTTCGTCAACCCAGCCGAAAGCGTACAGCGGCGGCACCTCGTCGTTATACATGCCTTCCATCATGGCCAGCTTCGTGGGCTGCTCTTCCGAAACCTCCACCGCCGAAGCGTGGGCCGTTACGATCATCGCGCACGATGCCACGATGCCCACCACGGCGCCAATACGCACGGTTTTCATCGCGAAATCGGAGTGCTTGCCTTTCAGCAAATACCACGCCCCAACCGCCATGGACACGAATGCGCCCAAAATGAGCAGCGCCACGATCACGTGCGTATAACGCGGCAGAGTCGAGGGATTGAAGGCCGCCGCAAGGAAATCGGTGATAACGGCCTTCGATCCATCGCTCGCGAGCTCGGCGCCAGCCGGCGTTTGCATCCACGAATTGGCAATCAGAATCCACAGTGCGCTCAGGCACGAGCCAGCCCACACGAGCCATGCCGACACGGTGTAGAACTTAGGCGACACCTTCTTTTCGCCAAAGAGAAGAACGCCGAGGAAGACCGATTCCAAGAAGAAGGCGAACAGGGCTTCGGCGGCGAGCGGCGCACCGAAAATATCGCCCACGAAGCGCGAGTAATCGGCCCAGTTGGTTCCGAAGGAGAACTCCATGGTGATACCCGTCGCAACCCCAATGGCGAACGTCGCCGTGAAGATGCGCACCCAGAAATGCATGGCCGCGCCATCTTTTTCGTCGCGGCTTCGATAATACTTCGTCGCGAAAATCGCCGTGATAAGGCCCAAGCCTATCGAAAGCGGAACGAATATGAAATGATAGGCCACCGTTACCGCGAACTGAATTCGCGAGAGCAGCGCCACGTCAAACAACGCGTCCATTTCCTTACCCCCTTGTGTCGTTGCTTATATGTTACCAACTAGATATCATATTAGACCGAACGAAAGGAAAATGGAATACTAATTAGGAATTTATATCGTTAATTTTAGCGCGGACGAAGCGGCACAAGAAAACCGCCCTTTATGGCGGTCCTCTTCTGTATGGATTGCGTTAAAAGACGAGTTCGGGGAAAGCGCTCTAAGCCCCGATTGCGCGCTGCCGGCGACTCACTTAAGGAGCGCAGCCGCGCGCGTATGCAGCGGCGGCTCCAAATGACAGCAAAGGTGCCTAAGCGACAGCAACGGCGCACCACGAGTTCGCGGCACGCAAATCAACATTCGAATGCCGCGAATGACACCTCAACGGCACATGCGATGTTCACTTCGACGCACGCGCCGTGCCTCAGGTTCGCGGCATACAGCCTAAGCCTGATAGACGGCCTTCACCAGATATTCCACGTTGCCCTCGGCGCCCTTGATGGGGCTTTCTACCGCACCCTCAATAGAGAAGCCGACAGCAGCGAAAGCGTCGGAAACTTCTTTCACAACGCGCAGTCGAACCGATTCGTCGCGCACGATTCCGCGGTCGGTTTCGTCATGGGCGCTTTCGAACTGGGGTTTCACGAGCAGCAAGCACACCGTGCCAGGCGCACACAGTGCAGCGAATACGTCGGCCAATCCGGCCAGGCCAATGAACGACAAATCGGCCACGACGATATCGAACGGCGCGCCAAGCTCGGCAGGAACGGCCGTTTTGATATTCGTGCGCTCGAACACGCGCACTCGTTCATCCTCGCGAAGCTTCCACGCGAGTTGTCCGTAGTTCACGTCGACACACGCGACTTCAGCGGCGCCCGCCTGAAGCAGACAGTCGGTAAAGCCGCCCGTCGACGAGCCAACATCGATGCAGCGCGCCCCGCGCACATCTTGGGCAAACGCATCGAGCGCCCCTTGGAGCTTATGTCCGCCACGGCTCACATAGGCGCGACGATTGCGCACGAACACATCGGCATCGGGGTTCACCAATACCGCGGCGCTTGTAGGATACACGTCATTCGCGCGCACCTCATGTGCGAGAACTGCGCGCAACGCTTCGCCCCTATCGGCGAAATAGCCGCGCTCAACGAGCAAATCGTCCAAACGAATTTTCTTCTGTTTCGGTTTCTTGGATTGCGGCGCGCCTGGCTGCGCAGTTTTCTTCGCCACGCCTACAGCTCCGCATATTTCTCGCGAATGCGAGCGGCCATGCCTTCGGCATCGATGCCGAGCATATGGTGCAGCTGCGACACCTTGCCCTGCTCAACGAACTCGTCAGGAATGCCAAACGTGAGCACGGGCGGCACCTGCGCCGGCGGGTTTGCGGCAAGAGCCTCCAAAATGCCCTCGCCAATGCCGCCTTCAATGGCACCTTCTTCGGCCGTGCACACGAGCTTGCATTCGATCGCTGCCTTGCGAACCGCTTCTTCGTCAAAAGGCTTAATCCAACGCATATCGACGACGCGCACGGAAACGCCTTCCTTGGCAAGGATATCGGCGGCGCCTTCCGCCTCTTGAACCATGCGGCCGAACGCGAGAATGGCCACATCGGAACCTTCACGCGTCGTGCGAGATTTGCCCTCTTCGAGCACCTGGGGCGCAGCGGGAAGCTCAACGCCCCGCGCTTCGCCGCGCGGCCAACGAAGAATAACCGGACCCTCGAGCGCCAAAGCCGTATGGAGCATATGCACAAGCTCGGCCTCGTCGGAAGGGGCCATCATGCGAACGCCAGGGACCATGCGGCCATATGCAATATCGAACACGCCATGGTGCGTGGGACCGTCGTCGCCCACGAGCCCTGCGCGATCGAGGCAAAACACCACATTGGTATCCGCAAGGGCATTATTGATTACGAGCTGATCAAACGCGCGCTGCATGAACGTCGAGTAAATGCACACGACGGGCTTTTTCCCACCAAGTGCCAAGCCGCTCGCAAGCGCCACCGCGTGTTCTTCAGCGATACCCGTATCGATGAAGCGCTTCGGGAACTTCTCGGCGAACTCGGCAAGACCCGTGCCGTCTTTCATGGCGGCGGTAATGGCGACAATATCGTGATTCGCCTCAGCTTCGGCAACGATGGCCTTCGAGAACACGCTCGTATATTTCGGCGCCGTACTTGAGCCCTTCTTCACTTCACCCGTCGCGATGTCATATGGCCCAATGCCATGGAACTTGCTGGGGTTCTCTTCGGCGGGACCGTAACCCTTGCCCTTCTTGGTAACCACATGCAGAAGCGTGGGGCCGTCGGCTTCGAGGCACACGCGCAGCGCACGCTTGAGCGCCGCAATATCATGGCCGGGAATGGGAGCCGTGCACGTGATGCCGAGCTTTTCGAAGAGCATTTCACCCGGAATGACCATTTGCTTGAAAGAATCTTTCGCGTTGCGGCCCAAATCGACCAGGCCGCGGCCAAGCGGACCGCTTGCCTCGAGCGCACTTTGCACCGAATCGCGCGTACGCGTGTATTCGCGACTCGCGCGCTTTTCGCCCAAATAACGAGCGAACGCGCCCACGTTGCGCGAGATTGACATCTCGTTGTCGTTCAGAATAATGACCATGGGCGTTTGCAACTGGCCCAGCTGATTGAGGGCCTCAAACGCCATGCCGCCCGAAAGCGATGCATCGCCGATGATGGTAACGATTTTTTCATCGCCGCCATTCAGATCGCGTGCCATAGCCAGGCCCAGCGCCACCGAAACCGAATCGGACGCATGGCCGGAAGGGTGCACGTCATATTCGCTTTCGCTCGCCTTTGGGAAGCCAGACATGCCCCCGAATTGGCGCAAAGTGTCGAACTCGCCCAAGCGGCCCGTAACGAGCTTATGAGCATACGACTGGTGGCCCACATCGAAAAGCAGCTTGTCATGAGGGCAATCGAGCACGCTGTGGCATGCCAGAATAAGTTCGACTACGCCAAGGCTCGGCGCCACATGGCCGCCCGTTTTCGACGTGGTCGTAATAATTTGCTCGCGAATTTCAGATGCAAGTATGGAAAGCTCCTCGTTGGTGAGGAGCTTCAAGTCCGCGGGGGACGAAATCATATCGAGAATGCGATGGCTCTCCATTAAGGAACTCCCAATCTCCGTATTTAAATTCGGCACCTCGCGGATGCCTTGCGCGACTAGCGTTGCATCGCGCCTTCCGAAGAAGGCGCATCGCTATCGGAGGCGTCAAGCGTTTCGAGCAGTTCGGTCGCCTTCATGCCCAGCTTCACGGCCTCATCATACAAATCGAGCGCCGCATCGAGCGGCATATCGTCGCCGCGCACCTGCGTCGCGATTTCATCGAGACGATCGCGAATCTGCGTGAACGCCTCGCGATCGAGCGATTCCAAGCCCATAGCGAGCCTTACTCGACGTTTTCGGCCGAATCGGCTTCAGCGGGCTTAAAGTCGGAAAGAATGCCCATCGTGGGAATCTCGGCGGGCGCAGCTTCGGCGGCGCCTTCAGAGGCCTCCTCGGTCGGAGCCTCCGCGGCAACACCCTGCTCGCTTTCAGACAAACGAGCCAGGCGACCCAGAATGCCGTTCACGAAGCGATGGGAATCGTCTTCGCCGCCGAACGCCTTGGCGAGCTCAACGGCCTCGTTGATGGCGACAGACTGCGGAACGTCGTCGACGTAGCGCATCTCGTAAACAGCGAGGCGCAGAACGGAGCGGTCAACCACGGGCATGCGGTCGATGGCCCAGTTTTGCGAGCTTTCGCCAATCGCGCGGTCGAGCTCGGCGCGATGCGCGGAAACACCGCACACCAATTCGCGCGCATATTCATTCGCCTTGGCCTCTTCGGGGACCAAGCCTTCGTCGACCAGCTTGTCGGCGGGCACGCCAGTGATTTCACTTTGATACAGAATCTGCACCGCAGCGCGACGTGCGAGAATTCGTTTAGATACGTTGCTCATGCGAATTGGAACCTTGCTAACTAGTTATTGAAACGGATGCCGTCGACATACACATCGACCGACGACACAGTGAAACCGACCTGTGTTGCCACAGCATCGGCGACGGTTTGGCGAACGGCTTCGGCAACCTGCGGAATGGGCTTGCCGTAGAAGACGTCGATATGCACAGCCACGTCGACGCCCTGCTCTTCGTTCATGCTCACATCGATACCCTGGCCAGCCGGCTTTGCGGCGAAGCGGGAACGCAAGCCCGTGAACGTAGACGAGCCAACGCTGGCAACGCCCTCAACTTCTTTGGCCGCGATCGCGACGATGGTTTCCATGACTCCGGGGGCCAGCCCCAGTCCGTCGACATACAGCTCTTCGCTCATGGCGCAATCCTTTCGGCCGATTGATTCATATAGGCAACCTAGAATTGTACTCCAATTCGCGCGCATTCACGGTAAGACCGTAAGAACGCAGGCAGAGACACATTCGCACCAAAATCAGTGAAAGCGGCCGGCGAATACGGCTCGGGCGAAGCCAAGGCAACACGCACTTTTAGTGCGCGAGTCGAAGGCCGAATCCAAAATGCGCTGCCATGGCCGCTTGCAGCGCCGGCAACGTACGTTGTTCGTCAGAACGGCGAAACCTTAGAACATCGCCTTGATGCCGATAAGAACGAGCACCACGCCGCCGACAATCTGCGCGCGATCGCCCAGCAAATGCCCGAAGCGCTTGCCGATGGCCAACGCCACAATGCAGCAGAGGAGCGTCGTAACACCGATAATGCTTACCGCGGGCGCTACGGCAACGCTCACTGCACGCAGGCTCACGCCCACGGCGAACGCATCGATGCTCGTAGCTACGGCCTGCACCAAAATCACTTTGAGCGTCAGCGCGTTGCCATTTTCTGAAACTTCCTTTTCCCCGTCACCGCCGCCGCGCAGGGCGCACGCGCCTTCTTTAATCATATTTCCGCCGATAAAGCCAAGAATCACCAGCGTAATGATGCCCGAGTACGTTTCGATGAAGTCACCCACGACGCCGCCCAGGAAATAGCCAAGCAGCGGCATTCCCGCCTGGAAGACGCCGAACGCGACCGGCAGCGCAAGCAAGCGTGCGCGCGAGGCGTTCGGATAGCAGAAGACGTTCGAGATGGTTACGGCGAAGGCGTCCATGGACAGCGCAACGCCCAGAAGAACAATCTCTACGATGCTCATGTTCAGTTGTTCTTTCGAATAGGCTCCCGGGTTCGCGATAAGAGCTCGCGGAAACTGCCCGATTGCAGCGTACAGGCCACCCCGCCTGCCGCCCGCAGCAAATGATTGCCGCGATTTTACCACCCAGTGCCCCGAAATGCGAAAACTCCACCCGTTGCCCGAAAGCAACAGATGGAGCAAAAAAATGGGACACTTGCTCCTAGAGCAAGTGTCCCAATGTGTTAAATACTCCGAGCGTTTAACAGGTTTACACCAACGCCACCGGCAACGCCGCAACCACGATAAGGAAGCGGAGCAGGAAGCCGCCGATAAGCACGCCCGCATCGGCAGCAGCGCCAATGTAGTGTGCCTTGGGGGTTTCCTCAAAGCCGGGCTTTGAGATGAACAAAAGCCACGTCTCAACCGCGGTAGGCGCAACCAGGCCAACCACGATGAAGCCAAGCCAGAACAAAACCGCCCAGTTGCCACACACGAGACTCATCACCGACTCGAAACCGGCAACGGAGTTGTAGCTCGTGATGAAGCACAGCGAAGCCACCAACACAAGCTCGATAATCGGGAAGCAGTAGTGGAACTTCTTCAGCACTCCCACGCTATCGAATTCCTTGGGGAACTTCAGGCCACCCACAAGCAGCACCGAAGACATGCCCGTGGAAACCGCCGAAACCAAGAACAGAATCGGCAGCAAAGCGTTGTTCCACAGCGGGAACGTCTGGCACACGCCGAGCAAAGCGCCCGTGTATGCGCCAACGCATACCGCGAACACCGAGCCCGCGATCTCAAGCCACGCAGGCACCTGCTTCTTCAGGCAGTCGAGCAGAAGCGTGACAAGCGCGATAATCACGAATGCCGCCAGGAACACAACGCCCCAGGTCATAACCGAGCACGGGTTATGCAGAAGCAGCGCGAAACGCAGCGGGTTGTGCAAACCGGCCTCAGCGTCGAACATCAGCAAGAACAAGCCGATGATAACGACCACCGGAGCAATGATGTGGCCGGCGAAGCGCATGCCATGCGCCTCGGGATGCTTCCAGCGCAAAAACGCCGAAGTAATGAAGGCGCCGCCGCCCAAGCCTGCAAGGAAGAGGTACCACGCAATAGGTGCGCCCCAAACTGGTTCAAATGACATGTTCGCCCACCTACCTTACGTAGAAAATCTTGGACTTGGTCGCATCGCCCAAAAGCGGGGTCGCATGCGTCGCGGCAAGAACCTTGGACACTTCCGAATCGGGGTCATCCAAATCGCCGAACACACGCACGCCTGCCGGGCACGCGGTCACGCACGTCGACATCTCGGTGCCATTGAGCGCGCTCACGGTGCAGAAACGGCATTTGTCGACTGCGCCCGTGCGCTCGTCAACCACACGCGCCTGGTAAGGGCACGCGGCCATGCAGTATTTGCAACCAATGCAGCGACCGTGATCGATGCACACGATGCCGTCTTCGTTGGTATACGTCGCGCCGGTGGGGCAAACCGCCTGGCACGGCGCGTCTTCGCAATGCATGCACTGCGAAGGAACCACCTGCAAAGAAGCCGTCGGGTATACACCCGTCTCGACTTCAGAAAACTTCACGAACGGCATGCTCGAAAGCAAATCGTTCTGATTCTGACACGCCAAGCGACAGGCGCCGCAGCCGATGCACTTGGTCGTGTCGATCACCATTCCGTATCGGGCCATAGCTTATGCACCGACCTTCCTGATCTCGACGGGCACCTCGCATACCATGCCCGCGCCGGTCGCAGCGTCGCTTGCGCGCGGCACGATGTCCCACACGCTTACGCCATAGCCGGCTGCCTGCGCCATTTCCTTCGATTCAATGCCATAGTGAGGCGGCACGTACACCGCTTCGGGATTGATGAGGCTCGTCACGCGGACCTTCACGCGAATCTTGCCCGTGGAGGTGGAAAGCTCAGCCTCGTCGCCATCGGCGATGCCGAAGTTGGCCGCCGTCTGCGGGTTGAGCCATGCGCGCTCCGCACCGGAATCTTTCGCGAGCGCTGCAATTTTGTCGGCGTCGGCGGTGTAGGTGCGCGTCTGCATGCTCTGGGCGCCCGTAATAAGACGCGGCATATGGTCGTTCGGCGCAACCGTAGGATCGGCGTACTGAGGAGTGCGAGCCAAACCGGCCTTCTCGAACGCATCGCTTGCGAACGGAATCTTGCCCGATTCGGTGCCAATGGCAGGCGCGTCGTCCGCAAGCACCGAGGCGCCCGCAATAGAGCAGCACGCGGTGTCGTTCAGGCCGCCGAGCGTAATGCCATAGGCCTTGCAGAAGGCATTGTTGACATCATCGAGCTCAAAGGCGAAATCGTCGCCCTTGCCGCACGCCTTCGCCAAATCAGTGAAAATCTGGTAGATGGCGCGAGCCTCGCCCGCGGGAGCCACGACCTGGTTGCGCTTTTCGGCAACCGACCACTCGGCAGCAACGGGGGCAACGACGCTTTCGACCTCGAGGTAAGTCGCGGCGGGAAGCACGTAATCGGCCTTCTGAGCGGTTTCGGTCAGCACCGAATCGATGACGACCTTGAAGCCAATGCCGGAAAGGTCTTCTGCAACCTTGGCGGAATCGGCCCAGTCGGCAGCGGGGTCGCACTCGACGAACAACGCCACATCGGCACCGCCCTTGGCAGCAGCGCCCAAAGCCTCCTGGCAGCTCGCAACGCCAAGCTCACCAGCCTGAGCAATGCCGTCGCCGGAAGCGGAAACCTTCGTGAACGGAGCGCTCTCGAAAACGCTTTCGTCCACAGCGGGAACCTTCGCCAGGAACATGCCGCCCGTCTGGTTCACAGCGCCGAGCATAGCGTTGAGCAGAACCGCGCAGCGAACCGTCTCGAGACTCGTCGCGTAGCCGCAGCCAAGCAGCGCGCCCGGGCGAACATCGACATGGCAATGCGGGGCGGCCTTCACGAGGCCACGCGCCGCGGAATAAATCGTGTCAATCGGCACGCCGCACTTCTCGGAAGCCCATTCCGGCGTGTACTGGAGCATCGCGGTGCGGAATTCCTCGAAGCCCTCGCCGTATTGCTCGACGAAGCTCGCGTCGAAGTCGAGCTTCTTGGCGATATCGCCCATAATGCCCAGCAAAAACGCCAGCTCATAACCGGGACGCACAGCGACCCATTCGTCGGCGAGCATATCGGCGCCAGCGTTGCGCGGGTCGACGGCCATCACATAGCCACCGTTTTCGCGAACTTTCTGGAACTCCTTGACCTCGACCGGGCGCACCGTTTCATCGCCGCTCGCGTCGAGCAGCACGATGTATTCGGCGTTGGCCGTGTCGAACACCGGAGTCGTGCCCAAAAGGGCCTCGTACGCAGCATCGATATTGGCATTGGTAAGCGCGGAATCGTCATAGTAGTTCGGCGAACCGACAGAAGCCATGAAGCGCTTCGCATACCACGCATCAGTTGCGCGGCCATCTTGGAACAGCGCTACCTTGCTGCCCGCGCCCGTAATGTGGCTGGCGATGTCAGAAAGAGCATCGTCCCAGCTCACCTTGGTAAAGCCACCTTTGCCGTCGGCCTTCATGGGCTCGGTCACGCGATCTTCGGAAGTCGTGAGCGAAGGCAGGCCCTGGCCACGGCCGCACATATATCCGCCAGAATGCGGATGGCCCTCGGCGCCCATAAAGCGCCACAGTTTTCCACCGCGCACCCAAGCTTCGATGCCGCACTTATTCGCACAGCCAGCGCACAACGTCGCTTTGGTGTACGTAACCGAGGCATCTGAGCTTAGGGGCTCAGTTTGCGAGGAAGAACAACCCGTCGAGGTGCCGATTGCGGCCAATGCCGCGCAGCTGGCACCCGCGGCGAGGAATCCTCGCCTCGTCATCATGCTATCCATGATGTGTCCTTTCTCAAGCAAGTCAAATTGGTCGCGAGGTTAAGCCTCGGGGAACAAGGTCGACGTACGAACGATGCCCTTGTCGATCGCCTCTTGGGCGATATCTTGCCAATCGACAAACTTGATGGCCCCGTTGGGGCACTGCACGGCGCAACGGCCGCACGCGATGCACTTCGTGGATTTGCCAATAACCGGGTCGATTTGCGGCATGTTCCACGGGCAAGCCTCGTGGCACAATCCGCAGCCGATGCATTTATCGGTATCGACCACGCGCGCGCCGGTCTCGGAATCGGCGTAGATGGCATGCACCGGACAGTTCTTCATGCAAGCCGCATCTTTGCACTGCTTGCAATGCTCAACGGTGAACTGGCAGTTGCGATAGATTCCGTCGGGGCCGTTTGAGCCCTCGCCGAAGTTATAGTTCGGCCACACGCGCACACGCGCGGTGGTCTGGCATACGCGACCGTCGTTGCGCAGCGAGCACATCATTTCGCAACGCTGGCAGCCCGAGCAACGGGCACGGTCGGTAACAATAAGCTTAGTAGGTGTGACGTTCACAGCCACGCGGCCGCTCGCAATAGTGTCTTCGATGACGCCCCATTTCGCCAATGCGCCACCGGCGATAAGGCCAACAAGACCAACGCCAATGCCTCCGGCGACTACCTGGCGGCGAGTGAAGCCCTTGGGCGATTCCTCAGCTGCAGTTTCGGTCTGCGGCTCTTCAGGCAGGATCGCTTCCCCCTTCTTCTCGTCCATCGAGAGTTCCTCCTTTTTGCACTTCTCTTCGATTGACGCACGATTCCTTGCACGCTTCGCACGAATTGCATATTGGATGACGCCGCATGTGCCCTGTCCCCTGAAGGGGGATAAAAAGCCAGGTAAGGGAACAATACCCTGCAACAGGGTACAAACAGGGCATGGCTTGGGGCACACTGCATTCGACCACTAAAAGGGGGTCAATCGCACACATGTCCTCGCACGCACGCTTCAATGTCAAAGCAAAGACTTGGAGAAAGACATGGCAACTGAAAATGTCTCCTATGGTTGGCAGGGCAAGATTGCCCGAGTGAATCTGACCACGGGAGAAATCACCACCCAGTCCACCGACCCATACAAGTATTTCCTGGGCGGCATGGGCCTTGCTAACAAAATTATGTATGACGAAGTTCCCGAGGGCACCGATCCGTTCAGCCCCGAGAGCAAGGTCGTCATGGCCGTGGGCCCGCTCACCGCATCGGGCACTCCCTTGGCAGGCCGCACCACGTTCTCACACCTGTCCACCTTCACCACCGACCACTTGGTCGTCGATTCCCACTGCGGCGGCATGATTGGCGCGAAGCTTAAGCTGGCCGGCTGGGACGCCCTTATTATTGAAGGCGCATCCGACAAGCCCGTCTACATCAAGATCCTCAACGACAAGATCACCATCGAAGATGCATCGTTCGTTTGGGGCATGGGCACCCGCGCCACCACCGAAGGCATTTGCCGCAAAGATGGCAACAAGTTCGCCGTTGCCGCCATTGGCCCCGCAGGCGAGAATCTGGTGCCGTATGCATGCGTCATCAACTCGCGCAACCACTCGGCAGGCGCTGGCCTGGGCTCCATCTTGGGCTCTAAAAAATGCAAGGCAATCGCCATCGAAGGCGACGGCAGCGTGAATGTCGCCGACCCGAAGGCCATCGCCGAGCTTTCCGACTACATGATTTCCGACATCGTGGGTTCCAACAACAACCACGTCGTGCCTTCCACCCAGCAGGAATGGGCTGAATACTACGACAAGGGCAGCCGTTGGACCGCTCGCAAGGGCCTGTACTGGGCTCAGGCAGAAGGCGGCGCCATTGAGACGGGCGAGCCGAAGCCCGGCGAGCTCAACACCGTTGGCTACCGCTGCATGAAGTCCACCAAGGACGACGGTCCCGACGCCGAGAAGTACACCATTAAGATGAACGGCTGTCACAGCTGCCCGCTTCACTGCTATTCCGACATGCGCATTCCCGGCTCTGCCGAGCATGGCGGCTTCGAAATCACGGGCAACACCTGCGTGCCGAACTTCCCGTACCTGTATATGATTCCTATTCTGAAGGATCAGGCAGGCGGCGTGGTGAATAACTCCGAGGACGGCGTTATTTGGAACCAGGTCATCGGTTCTACGGTGGACGATTTGGGCTTGTGGTGCAACTACGCGCAGCTCTACCGCGACCTCGCGCATTGCATCTCTGCCGGCATCTTCAAGCGCGTACTTCCCGAAGACGAGTACAACATGTTCGATTGGGACGCGTTCAAGAACAACGACCCGTCCATCATGCCGAAAATCCTGCGTCACATCGCGCAGAACGACAACGAGATGAGCTACATCGCGCACGGCCCCATCGTGTGGTGCAAGCGCTGGGACGACATGGAATGGTTCGACACCACCGCGAGCCAGTTGATCAACTACCGCGGCTGGCCTGTGCACCACTCGATCGAGTGCTTCGGCCAGGTTGGCGGCGTGTACAACATGATGTTCAACCGCGACGACATGATTCACTCCGCTGTTAACTTCCAGGGCTGCGGCTTGCCTATCGAAAAGAAGCGCGAGATCGCCAAGGAAGTTTGGGGCGGCGAAGACGCCATCGACGAGGACAAGAACTATACCCCGATGAACGAGCACAAGGCGAAGTTCTGCTGGTGGTCCATCGTCACCGACGTGCTGCATGACTCCCTCACCCTGTGCAACTGGGTGTGGCCTATGACCATGAGCCCGTCGAAGTCCCGCGATTACCGCGGCGACCTTGACCTTGAAGCGAAGTTCTACAAGGCCGTCACCGGCGAAGACATCACCACCGAAGAGCTCTACAAGCGCGGCGCGGCCATCATGACCCTGCAGCGCGCGAACACCATGCGCGGCATGAAGACCAACGATTTCCGCGGCGTGCATGACACCATCACCGAATGGCCGTTCACCAAGGACCCCGACATCCAGCCCTTCACCGCTGGCACCGATAAGATGGAAAAGGAAGACTTCCAGACCGCTCTTACCATGGTGTACAAAGAGTTCGGTTGGGACGAAAAGACCGGCGCACCGACTGCCGAGTGCCTCGACAATTACAACCTGACCGACGTGAAGGAAGACCTTCAGTCCAAGGGCCTGCTCTAGGCATAACCCTGCGGGCGGCCCACCTCCCCTCACCGTCCGCTCCTTCTTTTGGAAGCCCGCCATTGCGCGGGCTTCCTTTTTTATGCAGACAGCCATGCAGGCAGGGACGTCAGGCGCCTTACTTATAGGCATGGGTTTATAGGCATGGAACCCTGCCAGCATCGAGGGAAAGGAACCGAGGGCAGAATTCTCGCCTATAAGGCATGTTCATGGGGCTTGCCTATGCTATGGGCGCAGAATCTTGCCTGTATTGAAAAAGAGCCGAAAACGGAATCTCTCCCACAGACAACATGAATTCGCAAGCTTTGTCGGCATGAGTGCGCGGGTCTTTATCCGACGAGCGCAGAACCCCGGCCGATCTAGACGGCTCGCACGTCTACCGACAAGCAAATTCAACAAACTAAAAGCTCGATAGATCGAGCAGCGCGAAGGGTTGCAGCTGATCGCTACAGGCCTTCAATGCGCTCATCGTATAGTCGATATCGTCTTCAGTCGTTTCATTCGAAAGCGAGAAACGCAAGGCACTCTGGGTACGTTCGGACGGAAGCTCCATCGCAACAAGCACGTGCGAAGGCTCGCCTTCATGGCTCGAACAGGCGCTTCCGCCCGCAGCGCACACGCCCCGTTCGTCAAGCAACTCGACAAGGGAAGCCGAATCGATGCCCATAAACGACACGTTCAACGTGCCAGGCACGCGCGGAGCAGTACCGTTTACGCAGGTTTCGGCGATTTCGGCAAGAATGCGCTGCTCCAACTCATCGCGCAGCGCCGCAATGCGCGCGGCGTCGCTTGCCATATTCTCGCAGGCTTCACGCGCTGCAGCCGCCATGGCAACGATGCCGGCAACGTTTTCAGTGCCGCCGCGCATCGCGTCTTCTTGATGGCCGCCATCCATGAAGGGCTCCAGAGGCGCGCCTTCGCGAACATACAAGAAACCAACGCCTTTAGGGGCATGGAATTTATGGCCTGAAACACTCAGGTAATCCACGCCCAAATCGTTCACGTTCACAGGAATATGGGCAAACGCCTGCACGGCGTCACAATGGAAACGAGCGCCCACGCCATGCGCGAGCTCGCTTAAGCGCGCGATGGGCTGAATCGTGCCCACTTCGTTGTTGGCAAGCATGATCGAAGCCAAATCGGCTTCGTTGCCAAGCGCCCGAGCGAACGACGCCTCATCGACCCTGCCGCCATCGGTCACGCTTGCATATGCGACATCGAACCCTTCGTCCGCAAGCGCACGCGCGCTGTTCAAAACGGCGGGATGCTCGAACGTCGAAGTCACGAAGCGGCCTTTGCGACCCTTCGCCTTCGCCTGCGCGCGCATGCCTCCCTTAATGGCCCAGTTGTCCGATTCGGTGCCGCACGATGTGAAATAGACCTCATGCGGAGCTGCACCAATAAGCGACGCGATTTCTTCGCGCGCCTGCTCAACCGCAACGCGAGCCGCGCGAGCCTCCGCGTAAAGCGCAGAGGGGTTGCCGAATGCGCCGTGCAGAAACGGCTCCATGGCTTCAAACGCCGTATTCGAAACGCACGTGGTGGCGGCGTTGTCCAAATACACGCGCCGCCCCTCGGCCCGCATCTTCCCCATCTGCGCGCTCATGGTCATGGCGCTTACGCCTCCTCTGCCGCGCGAAGGCGCGACGCGATTTCCAAATCGACCATAGAATTTCTCAGCGAGCAATTCTCACACATAACGCAATCAAGCGAAGTCTCATCACAAGCATAAGGACGAACACACATGTCCCCGAACGTAGCGCCTTGACGAATATGGAAATCGCCGCATACGCCGCGAACGGCGCACGCCGCATAGCGGGCCGTGTACGATTTATCGCGAGGCACGACGCCACGCGCTTCAGCCAAAAAGTCGGCAGAAACAGCAGCGACCTCTTCGATTGTCTTGCCTTCCATCCAATACACTGCCGCGCACGCCGAAGCGATCATGGCCAAACAGCCGTGGGCGCGGTAGCCGGCCTGCTCAATGACGTGCGTCTCGGGATTCACGCGCGCGAATATCTGCACGGCGATGGTGCCGTGCTTGGCAGAACCCGCCATGCCAACGGCATTCACCCCCTCAGGCACACCGGTTTTCGCCGTATCGGCCACAAGCGCCAAAGCTTCGTCGGAATAGCCCTCAACGCCCCTATCGTTGTCGGTTTGGTACACATCTCTCGTGCGAATATAAGGCCTGCCAACAGGCGCCCCACCAAGCATGTCTTCCGGTTTCATATGCTCCCCCTTCACGGCGCCAATCCCGGTGCCGTTCATTTCTCACCTTTTGCGCGCCTTTTGCGCGTCATGAACCAATCATTAGACGCTGCCGAATAACAAGCCTGGCTACACGCTCATGTATCGCTCGACCGAATACCACTCCGCCAAGGCCTTCGCCTGGGCATCGGACAAATAATCGGTCGAATAGAAGTATTGGTCGCCGTTGCTCGCGCCGCAGGTTTTTATATCGGGATACGCGCCCGACTCCTGCACGGCCTGCCACGCCTGCTCGATTTGTTCAGAGCTCCAGTGGTAGGGCTTGCTCGAAAGCGATGTCGAGAGCATGGGGCGCGGATACAGGCGCGATTCTTCACGCGCGTTTTCGACAAGCGTCAAAACGTCATCGCCCTCTTCGGCAAGAAACGCCCAGTGCGCATACGTGTCGGTCATGTAGTCGCTCGAGTACAGATACGTCTGCTTTCCCTCGAGCACTTTGATGTCGTCGAGCTCCCATTCCGGGATCTCGATTTCAGAATCGAAAGAATCAGGCTCGGCACCAGACGAGGCATGCTCACCAGCGGCCTCATCCGCGTCAGGGGCGTGTGTCGCAGCATCTTCGACGCCGGAATCGGCACTCGTTGCGTCAGCCTTTTCAGCAGCCGCTTGAGCAGCCTCCTCGGCAGCCTTCCTGGCTTCGGCCGACACGGCCTGCGCGGCGATAATCTCGTCGAATGCCAAATCGGAGAAATCAACGGGAATCAAATGGTCGGGCACAATGCCAGCAGCCGCCCACGTGCCGGGCGTCGTGAGCTTGCCTTCGTTTGAACGCTCGCGAATCATGTCGAACGCAGCCGCAAGGGCATCATGCTCCGCTTTGGCCTGGCGCTCTTCGGGAGACATCTCCTCCTCGATGCGCTCCTCTTCCGCAGCGACCTCGGCAGGGTCATAAAGCCCCGCTTCTTTCAAGTTTGTCGCCCCCGTAGCGGCAAGCATCTGGGCCAGGAATTCTTCTTCGGGCGTGCGATCTGCCGGCAAAGCCTCCCGAACCTCGCCCGCTTCTTCGGCGACCCCATCGCTTGGCTGCGAGCCTATACCCTCGCCGTTCTCGTTGGCAGCATTCGGCGTAACTTTCTCCCCTTCAGCCGTCCAGGCCGCCTCGTTTGCATCACTCATGAGTGGTCCCCCTCACGTACGTGTTTCGCTTCATCAAAACGAAGCTCAATTCAACAAAATCAATATTGCCTAGACGTAAAATGCCCCTATACCCTCTTTGAGGGCATTTATAGGGTACAAGGCTCGGGCTATAATTGCCTCGTTTGAGTCCCCATTATGCGCAAGAGGGAACCGCGCATGATGCACAGGGGATAGAAGGGGATATCGTGAATCAAGGCGAAGAGACAAACGCAGCCGAGCAGCAGAGGGGAATTGCCGGCACGGAAATTACGAAAGAGCTGCTTTTGACCCTCCTGCCAACCTCGATGGGGCTCATGCTGGCGCGTACCGGCATGATTGTGGGCGCATACGGCAGCTACATGGGAACCGATGCGGGCATTTATACCGACGGGGCATCGTTCATATCGCTTGTTCCGTTGCTCATACTTATGGTCGCGCTTGGCCTTACCGATAAAATCATCCCCAAGCGCGCCATCTTCCACAGCACAAACCTCTGCATCGCGCTTGAGGCAATAGGAATCGTTGCAGTCGCACTTATCGAAGCGAACGCACCCGGCTTCACCGTGGCGCGCATGGCCGCGTCGACCCTCGTAACCGCATCGGCGTGGATTTGCATGTTCTATTGGCTGCGTCGCTGCCGCGGCGCATCATGCACCACGGCCATCATCATCGTGCTTGGCGCCATGACCGCCAGCGAGACGATCCTGTACGTGCTCTCGTTCATTCCACGCATGGTTCACTGCCTCCTTTTTGCGATAGCGGTACTCGTGCAATACGTCGCCATCGCCGCCGCAAGACGCAAGCCGTTGCCCGCAGAAGTTGCCATCAAGTCAACCTCGCGCGGCTATTTCCATTTCGCTCAAAAGAACGCCGACAGCGTACGGTTCCTCGGCATTATTGCCATAGGATCGTTCCTCATGTCTATCGCCATCGGCTTTTTGAAAGGCTTCCCCGACGGAGCCGCCATTCCGTTCACGCACGTCACGCGACTGCTGTACGCCCTGCTCATCGACGGCGTATTCATCGGCTTGCTCTGGGGTACCATCAAAGGCAAGAAGAACACCATGACTATTGGCACCTGGGTCATTATGCAAGGCTTGGGATCCATCGCCCTTTTGCTGTTCGCGATTTTCCCCGACCGCCTCGATATCGGGGCCGTATTCGGCAATGCCATGAACGTCACCATGACGGGCTTCATCCTCTATCTGATTATCGCATTTTCCAGTTATGGCCATCGCGACACGTACTACTATGCAATCGCCGGCTGGGCGGTGTTCATTCTGCCGCGCTCGATTGTGCGCGTATCGAGCATCGGGCTTTACATGCAGTTCCCCTCAACCTCTCTGCCAACGGCGCTGTGCGGCGGGTTGCTGCTCATTTCCGCCCAGTTCATCTTCCTTCAATTCCTTATGCTCGAACGAGACGAAACCGCTGCAACCAAAGCGACCGCGGTAAGCGTGCAGCGATTGCTTGGCATTAAGGACGAAGCCGCGCCTGGCACCGAAATGCGCAAGGCGATCGTGCGTGCGAGCGCCCAGGAAATGCAGAAGCAGTTCCTGCTTTCCGACCGCGAGACCGAGGTGCTCACGCTCTATGCCATGGGCCTTACACAGGCAAAAATCGCCGAGGAGCTCTGCATCGCGCCCGGCACGGCGCACACGCACGTGAAGCGCATTTACTCGAAAACCGACCTGCATTCCCGCCAGGCGCTTTTGGACTATATCGAGCAGTACACCAATTAGCCTCCGCCGAAGAAAAATCTACGCGCGAAAGCCCGGCCGCAGACCACATCAAGCCACGAATCGCACAAAAGCCGAGCAGGCGCTCGCCGGAAGCTACGATTTTTACTCGGTTAGCATCTCTGTTTCGCTGTTGCGATTTCGATATGATAGGTTCAACGAAGATTGCACCGAGAGACGAGGGGTACCGATGTTCTGTACGAAATGCGGCGCGCAACTGCAAGATGACGCGAAATTCTGCACTGCATGCGGAACGCGCGTTGCCCAGCCGAACGCCGCCGATGCGCAAGCCGCCGCATGCGAGGCCAACTTTGAGGAAATGACCTCCGTGCCGACAAATACAGACGCGGGCATGGCGACCGACACCCGCGCGCCCGAAACGACTTCGAACGCGAATTCGGCCGACAACACCTCGCCCGCCGACGCAGCAACGAACCCCAGCGCGCCAAGCGACGCCCCCGCTGGCGAAGCATCGAACCAGACACTCAAGAGCGCCGTCAAGCAAACCAATCAGCGCAGCCGTCGGCGCGTTCCCCTCGTGGTGCTCGTGGCCCTGGCGCTGGCGCTTGCCGCCGGAACCGCATACGCCGCCTACCGCGTGTACGTCGACGTTATCGCTCCCTCTCAGCAGCCGACCCAAACCGAACAGGCCGTTCAAGGCGGCAGCGAGCAAGCCACGCCTGCCCAACCCGAAGAAAGCGACGCGAACGCAGAGGCGCCCGAGGTAACGGAAGCGCCCGATAACATTCTGCAAGTCTCGCGCGTGCTTGCCCTGGGCAGCGAAGGCGAGCAGTTCATCACAACCCATGGAGCAAGCTCCAAAACAGCCGCTACCGAAACGTTTTGGGGCTATGCCGCTCCGTTGTATTCCACCAACGGCGACAGCGTGAGCTGGAAAGACACGGCGAGGAACATGCCCTACGTCGACAGCTCCGCTGGTTCTGCAAACGATTATTCCTCAGTTTCGGTCGAATATGGCAATGGAGCGATGTTCCTGGTGCACGGGCTCGACAAGAACGCCGGCACCTACCAACCCACTTCCGCCACGCCCGATAGCATCGTTGTTTCCAGCGTGCCCCTTATTGGCCCGATCACGTCGAGCAACATCGACGATTTCGCCCAGCAATGCGGTCTAAGCGCATCGTCCGGGTCGTTCGAGCACACAACGGAAAATACCATCTACGAATACGGTGAAACGACGAACGAAACGAGCACCATCGTATACACGACGAACGCCTTCGCTGGATACCAAACCGTCAATGGCGAAAAGATGGTGTGGTATGTGATTTACACAGGCTTCGACGACGCATCCGAGGGAGGATATTCGCCCTATACGGCAACCATCGGCTGCGCTCCTATCGATTTGGCAGAGCAGCTCGTGGCGTTCTCGGGCCTCTACACCACCGAGAAGTGGGAAGACGCCGACGACCTCACGAAAGCCGGCATGCTTTGCGCAAGCATTGTGCAGGAGCTCAACTCGGGCAACGGAGTAATGAGCGTCAATATACTCACGGGCGAATTCCGCATGTTCATGAACGATTCCACGGGTCAAGGGCTTGGCTATTACGACGAATGCACCGAAAGCTACGACGCGAATGGACTGCTCGTGCTCACAGGCAAAAAGAGTGGCGAAGTATTCGAAACGGGCATGACGAAAGCGCAAGCCGACGAAATGAAGCAAAGCAGCGGCTTCTAAAGAAAAAACGCCGAGCCGCCTTCAGATGGCTCGGCGTCAAATGCCTCGGCTCCGCAAGGGAGCCAATAGCAAATCGTATTCAAAAGCGTTCACGCATCTCAAAGGGTGCGAGCAACTTCGGCTACATCAAGCCGGGAATCGCACACAATGCAATGGGAAGAAACGCAGCGGGCAGGAAATTCGCCACCTTGATATCGGTGATTTTCAGCATATTCATGCCAATGGCCAAAAGCAGCAAGCTGCCCGCGCATACCATTTCGGCAATCACGGCATCGGTAAGAAGCGGCGCAAGCGCGCTGGCAGCCAAGCTCAACACGGCCTCGTACACGAACACGCACACGCCCGAAAACGGCACGCCAACGCCCAACGTCGTGGCCATCACCATAACCACGACCATGTCGATAAGGGCCTTGGCATACAGCGTGGAGTGGTCGAGCTGCAGGCCGCTTTGCAGCGAACCAAGAATCGCCATGGCGCCAATGCAGATGAACAGCGTGGCAGCGACAAAGCCGTCGGAAAAGTTGCCGAGCGCCGTCGATCCCTTGAATGCGGCGTCGAGCTTGCGCTGAATCCAATCGCCAAAACGGTGGATCGCCGCGTCGATGTCAATCCAATAGCCCAGAATGCCGCCAACGACGATTGAGAGCACGGTGATGGTGACGCTTTGGCCCTTCACCATGCCCTGCACGCCCACGAGCATCACGCACAGGCCCAAGCCCTGCATAAGGAAATCGCCCAGCTTCTGCGATACACGACGCTTGAACACCAAGCCCAGCACGCCACCGATTACCGTGGCAATGCCGTTCACCAACGCACCCAGAATGACCACAGACGCCCCTTTTCACACAACGATGCGGCGCGCCCGCGAAGGCACGCCGCATCGATTAATTCGTCAGAAGGATTTTCGCCTATTCGGCGGCGTTTTCAACCATCGAGTTCGTTTTTCTCACATCCACCTCATCAAAAGTGGCAGCGACTTCGCGATCGAGCTTGCGAAGCGACGGCAAAAGGCCAATTGCCAAACCGCCCGCCGTAACCACCACGCCCGAAATCACGAACCACATGGCGACGCCGGTAAATTCTGCGCAGGTGCCCGCGAGGCCCAGGCCGATGGGCGAAGAAAGCGCCGTCACCGTGCTGAACAGGCCCATGACGCGACCGAGCTTTTCAGGCGGAACGCGCTTTTGCACCACGGCGAGAAGCGGGCCGTTGTACATCGATTCAACAACGCCCGAGATTGCCGTGAGCACCGCGAACCAGAAGAACATGCTCGGCGAAAGGAGGCCCGTAGCAATAAGTATGATGCCCGAGAGCGTGCCCGAAAGCGCCACCACGCGCAACAGGCGTTTGCCGCCGCCCCATATAAACAGAATGGCGATGCCGACAAGCGAGAACGCGCCGTATACGCCCTCGATGAGCGAAGCCGCATAGCCGTCGCCGCGGAAATGGTCGTACGTCATAAGCGGGAAGAGCGAGTTGATGCCCGTGTACATGGCCATAATCGCCATGACGATGCCGCACAAAATGAGCAGGCCCCTATCGGCGCTCAGCGTCGCAAAGCCCGCCTTCAAGCTTGCGATAGGATGGCGCGCCTCGTCGGAATCGTCGTGGAAATCGGGAATCTTCGCGAACGTGAGCGCCAAACACGCAACGGCGCAGCCGGCGGCATTCAAGAACAGAACCATCTGGAAGCCCACCACGGTGTACAGGAAAATGCCGAGAACCGGGCCAACCACGAGCGCCATAGACCACAGGCTCTGATTCATGGTATTCACGCGCACCACGTGCTTCTTCGGCACGAGCAGCGGCATCGTGGATTCCATAGCGGGCATATGGAACGCCTGGCCCACGCTGCGCAGCGCGCCCATGATAAGCACGAGCGGCACCGACACATGGCCCATGGCGATAATCATGCCCATGATCAACGCCATGGTTCCCACAAAGGCATCGGCGGCGATGAGCACGTACTTGCGGTTGAAGCGGTCGGCCACGACGCCGCCAAGCGGGGCGAGCAAGCCCTGCGGCAGCATGGAGCACAACGAAGCGAGCGCCAGCATGAGCGCCGAATCGGTGGTTTCGGTCACAAACCACACGCCTGCATAAATAGACGAATATGCGGTAAGAATGCTCGCCGCCTGGCCGAGCCAAATAATGACAACCGTCCTGAGCCAGTTTTTCGGCAAGGGCGGACGATCGAATTCCTTCACTTCGAGCTGCTGTTCAGACATGTTCGTTACTCCCTTTTCGGCGCACCCCGCGCGCCTTTATCTTTGTGCAGGAGATACCCTAAACTATCCCATAATGGGAGAGTCAACGTCTTTCGCGGATTCTTCGCACCGTTGCCCATGCGTTTACAAAAGTCCCACGAAGGAGATTCCCTACTTCGACGCAGGAATATCGACCACAAAGCGAGTCACGCCATTTTCGCTCGTCGCATCAATGGTGCCGTTATGGGCCGCGACGATCTCTCGCGCAATCGCCAAACCGAGGCCCGCCCCACCCTGGCGCGTGGCGCGCGCGTCGTCTTCGCGATAAAACTTCTCGAAAATACGCTTGAGGTGTTCAGGGCTGATTTCACGCCCCCGGTTCGAGACTTCGATCTTAAACGCGCCGTCGGGCTTGGCATGGGCGTCAATCGAAATAGTCGAATCGGGGTCGGCGTACGCCACCGCATTCTTGATCACATTCGAAAGCACGCGTGCCATTTTCGTGGCGTCGGCGAATACCGTATCGCCTTCGGTGGCGTTCACCTTCAAATCGATTCCGCGCGATTCCGCTTCGGGGTAGAAATCTTCCGCAACCTGATAGCAGAACAACGCCAAGTCGAAGCGCTCGCGCTCGATGGAAATGGCGCCCAAGTTGTAGCGGGTTATCTCGAAAAACTCGTCGAGCATGGCATCGAGCCTATACGCCTTCGACAGCGCCACGTGCGCATATCGCTGGCGCTGCTCGACGGGCATATCGGGCGCCTCCTCGAGCAGCGTGAGATACCCCGTGATGGAAGTGAGCGGCGTTTTGGTATCGTGCGCCAAATAGGCAACGAGCTCATTCTTGCGGCGCTCAGCGGCAACGGCGGCGCGCTGTTCGGCGTCGTTTTTCCGCTTGATGTCGTTAATCGATTCCTCGGCAAGCGAAAGCTCGCTCGGAAGCTTCAGCGAGGCGCCTTTGTCAACGAGCACCGCGCGCAACGAAACGAACAGGTCGTCGAAATAGCGCAGGCTCTTGCGAATGGCAAACGCCATAATCACGAGAATGCCCGACAAGAACAGCGTGATCGCCACAGGGTATTTCAGGGCGCGAATGTTGTTGTACGACGACAAATCGCGCTGCATTTGCTGGCCGCCCGCATATGTCACCGTTTCGATGCCCGAGCCCGCATCGTAGTCATAACGCACGACCACCTGGGAAAAGTCGGAATCGAGCGCAGCTGCGGCCTCGTCGTAGAGCGAATCGACCTGCTCGGGCTTATTGTCCCAATCTTTCGTGGCCGACCACAATGCGTCATACACGTTGGCAGCCTGGCCCAAATTGCGTGAATCGACGGCGGAAATGACGACCTGCTTGGCCGCCTGAGAGGCATAAGGCGCGCCCACGAACGACAGGCTATCGCCCTGAACCAAGCCTTGAGAGACAGATGCCGCGTATTCTCCGGCATCGGCCGGCTGCGACGAAATGGCATACACGGCTTCGGGATTGGCGCCTTCCGTTTGCACGTTCTTGGCGTTCGCCGCGCTCTGCGCCAAACCCCAACCCGCATCGGGAACTGCGGTGTCGATGAGCTCGTGCAAGTATTTGCGCACCACGTCGGCTTTAAGCTCATTTTCTTTTTGTATGAACCACTCATCATCTTGCACGCCCGCCACATCGGACGACACGTACTGCCACGGAGAAGTCACCTTGGCTACCGCCTCGCCCACTTGGGGCAAAACGATGATATTAACCGCCATAGCGATTGAGAAGAAAACGACCGCATACACCACCGTGGCCGCGAAAGTATTGCGAACGATGCGCTTCACGAGGATGCGCGTTTGTTCGGTCACATGCGTTTTGGGCGACTCGCGCCTTTCGCGTGCGACGCGCGAATGCTCGGCCTTGTCGGCATGGGTCTCGTTTTCTGAATCGCGCTTCATAGGCTAACCACGGCGCTTTTCGGGAATGCGATAGCCAACGCCCCATACGGTCTCGATGAGCTCTTCAGAAGAGTCGACCTCGGCGAGCTTTTTACGCAGGCGGCGAATATAGACCATGACCGCATTGTGGGACGAAGACGTGTACTCCTCGTCCCAAACGTTTTCGAACAGCGCCTTTGACGAAACGGGAGCCCCGCCCGCACGCAAAAGCTCGGCCAGGCAATCGAATTCCTTCGGCGTAAGAGAAAGCTCGCAGCCATGCAGGGCCGCCGTATGGTTTGTTTCGTCGAGCTCGATGCCGCTCGCCGAGAGCACATCGCTTGGAGCGGGAGCCGCGCTGCGGCCACGAAGGCGCGCTTTAAGGCGGGCCACGAGTTCGCGAGCCTTGAAGGGTTTTGTCACGTAATCATCGGCGCCCAAGGTGAAACCAAGCACCTTATCGAATTCCTCGGTTTTGGCAGAAAGAAACACGATAGGCATGTCGGTATTTGAGCCGGCCGCGCCGCCGCGAATCTGGCGGCAGACTTCAAAACCATCGGTTCCGGGCATCATAATATCGAGTATGGCCAGATCGAATGCCTGAGCATTGAGCAACGCAAGAGCCGCATCGCCCGAATGACAGCACGTGACGGCAAAGCCCTCGCGCTCAAGCATATGCTTGAGCAGGTCGGCGACCTCGACCTCGTCGTCGCATACTAATATGTTCGCTTGGTTCGTATCCATGGGCGAAATCCTATCATGAGGGTGCAGAGCGCCCGGGCGCTCCTCTCCATTTTAAGGTTTTGTTCAGAATTATTCAGCCTTTTATCAGGTGCCCTTATGGGATTTTCAACGCGCCGCACCCTTATTATGAAAACCGTCGAAGCGGCAAGCATTCACCCTTCCATCGCGCAAGAGCCGCTCGACTCGTGCAGAGCACGATTGATAAACGGCCGGCACTCCCGTTCCCTTCCCTTTGAAGCCGGCCGTGAGCTTGAAAACTCGGCGCTCGGGCATTTCACCCTTCCAGCCACGAGCGCGTCCTTCGGGGCTTTCCTCCCTCCCGGCCCCGAAGTCCCTTCCCGAAAGGTCGCCGCTGGCGGCCTTTCGGCATTGAGGGGCAATTACGCTTGGAAGCAACCACATTCAAGAACAGCAGTGTAGCGTGGGCCCGCCGGCGCACGAGCCCGACCAACGGGTTCCATCCTCCCCTAAAGCACATTCCCGCAATAAGAAGCGAAGCGAGCACGACCCGCCGGCAAAACCACTCAAGAGCCCCTCGAAGAACGGCCATGCCATCGTTCGCTCGCCACTCACCAAATTCCGTGTATCTACGTTGGTCGTGTTAACTTTTCAACAACAATTCGGTTTACGGTTGCTTTTGCCTCCCTAAGCGGTAGTATGCTCAAATGCAAAACAGCGCGTTGCCTTGGGGTAGCCTGGGGAGGCTTGACAACGTGGTGTTCGTCGCGTATAGATTCGCGCATGTGCGCACCTATACGCCAACAAGACCGAACCGCCTTACGGCAACACGATCAAACGCAAGGAGCGCTTTCATGCTGAGCGAACGCATGCTCACGGGGATCGTCAAAAACATCACGAAGAGCCATCTCGTTATCGACCCCACGACCGAGAAATTCCTGCCCGGCCCCGAACCGGGACGCAAATACATGCTGTACCTGCACGTGCCTTTCTGCGAGGTGCTGTGCCCCTACTGCAGCTTCAACCGCTACCCCTTCCGCGAGGCAACCGCGCGACCGTACTTCAAGAATCTTCGTCGCGAAATGATGATGCTCAAAGATATGGGCTACGACTTCGAAAGCCTGTACTTCGGCGGCGGCACGCCTACCATTTTGCTCGACGAGCTCTGCCGCACCATCGATATGGCCGGCGAAAATTTCAACATCAAAGAAGTTGCCTGCGAAACCAACCCGAACCACCTCGTGGACCCCTGGCTCTCGGCGCTGAGCGGGCGCGTGAATCGCCTTTCAGTAGGCGTGCAAAGCTTCAACAATGAGCTGCTCACGCAAATGGACCGCTGCAAGAAATACGGTTCGGGCGAAGAGATTCTCGAACGCATCGGCAATGCGGCATCGCGCTTCGATTCCCTCAACGTCGACATGATTTTCAATTTCCCTTCTCAAACCGAAGAGGTTTTGCTCGACGATATCGAGAAAATCAAGCAATGCGGCTGCCGTCAGACCACGTTCAGCCCGCTCTATGTCTCAAGCGCCACAACGCGCAAGATGGAGCAGTCGCTCGGCACCATGGACTACAATCGCGAGTTCGAGTTCTACAAGATGCTCGACGAGGGCCTTTGCGGCGGCGATACCCCCGCATTCAAGCGCGAAACCGTATGGACGTTCAACCGCTTGAACGAAAAGGGTGAGCAAGACCACGAGCTGCCCGTAGAAGAGCTGCAGGTGAGCTACGACGAATACCCCGCCATTGGCTCGGGATCGATTTCATATCTGAACGGAAAGCTCTACGTAAACACCTTCAGCCTGCGTGAGTACAACGAGGCGATTGAACACGGCCACATGTCAATCATGGGCCAAATGCCCGTGCGCGAGCACGACCACATGCGCTACTGCTTCTTGCTCGGGCTCTACCAGCTGCGTTTCGACAAGCGAGCCTTCAAGGAGATGTTCGGCAAAAGCGTCGACGCGGCGATGCCCGTTGAAATGGGCTTCATGCGCGCGAATGGCGCATTCGATGTCGACGACGATGAATGCCTCGTGCCTTCAACCATGGGCCGCTACCTTACGCTCGTGATGTATCGCCAGTTCCTCAGCGGCATGAACAACCTGCGCGACCAGGCCCGAGCGGCCCTTACCGGCCCTGAGCACGAGCTGCTTTTCGGCGAAGGCGTGCCTGTGACCGCATAAGTTTCGCGCAAAGGGCCGCGAACGAGAGGACTTTGCAAAGACGGCGTTTGCAAATGGCGGCGATTCTGACCATGATTTGCGAAAGAGTGGTCAAAACCGGCACCATTCGCAATTTTGGCGCGCCCCAACGCGCGCCCCGCCTCCACTTGGCTCGCCCGATTCGCGGCTCTTGCTTTCGGAATCTTGCTCACCTGGGGTTTTGCGAGAGCTGATCATCCCCAGAAGAGCTTTGAGGAAATCTCGCGGGAATGCAGTTTGCGAATGGCGCCAGTTTTGACCACCCCCACGCGGATCGTGGTCAAAACTGGCGCCATTTGCAATTTAGGACCTGGCGCCCATGCCTGCCAGGCGAAATAGCGCACGAAAAAGGCGCCCTCTCAATGAGGACGCCTTTTCGGGTATGACAGTCAAACAAACTGGCCAGCCGCTATTCGAGCGTAGCGCCCTTCTTCTCGGGAATGAAGAACATCGCGATGAAAGCGACCACGTAAATGCACGAGACGCAGCCGATGGCGAAGCCGAAGCCGTGGCCCGCGGCGATCATCGGGATAACCACCGGAGCGGAAGCGCCGCCGATGAAGCGGCCAGCGTTGTACAGGGCGGTTTGCGCGGTGCCACGCATCTCGGTCGGGAACAGCTCGGCGATAAGCGTGCCGTAGCCGCCGATCATGCCGTTAGCGAACATGCCCATAAAGAAGCCGCCGATGAGCAGCGCCGTGGGATCGGTGAGCTGGCTGTAGATGATGATCATCGCTGCAGCGCCAACCTGGAACGTCCAGAACGCAGGACGACGGCCAGCCTTGTCGGCCAAGAAGCCGAAGGCAGAAATGCCGATCATCATGCCCAGAACCGTCACGGCGGTCCACAGGCCCGTAGACGTGAGGCTCAGGCCGAGCTCAGAGTTCAGGTATTTGGGAAGCCACGTCATAATTCCGAAATAGCCGGCGTTCTGAACGGTGCACAGAATAATGATGATGATCGAGAACTTAGCGCGCTCAGGCGTGGCGAACAGGTCGCTCAGCTTGCCGTGGGCCTTGCCGGAAG
Source organism: uncultured Slackia sp. (assembly GCF_934630525.1). Classification (GTDB taxonomy): domain Bacteria; phylum Actinomycetota; class Coriobacteriia; order Coriobacteriales; family Eggerthellaceae; genus Slackia. The sequence goes on along the minus strand of NZ_CAKTVX010000004.1, from coordinate 11,398 downwards.
CCTTGTGCTCCTCATAAATCGGCGGCTCGGGAACGAACGCACGAATGATAATCGCGATAATGGCGGGAATGAAGCCGACCACGAACAGGCCGCGCCAGCCAAACGCCGCAATGATGGGCGCAGAAGAGAGCGAAGCGCACAGCACGCCAACCTGGAAGCCCAGGCCAACGGCACTCGTGCTTTTCGCGCGATTCTCGGGGCTCGAGACCTCGGCTGCAATTGCCATGCCCAAGCCGAACTCGGCGCCAATGCCCAAACCGGCGAGGAAGCGGCAAAGGGCCATTACCTCGAAGTTAGGCGCGAAGGCCGAACCCAGGGTAAACACGCCAAAAAAAATGACCGAATACGTAAGAACTTTAATTCGGCCATATTTGTCAGCAAGTTTTCCAAAAATCAAACCACCAATGAAGGCGCCAGCCAACGTGATGGAAGTAAGCATGCCTGCAGTGGTATTGTCGACGGCAAACGTCGCCATAATGCCGGAAAGCGCGAAGCTCAGAATCATAAGATCCAAGCCGTCAAGCGCATGGCCCACAGCAGCCGAGAAAACGGCCTTGCCTGCATAGTGCTTCATTTCAGAAGCCTTGCCTTTAGAATGAGTGCTCATTGCTCCCTTTCTGCCGATTATTGATAAACCTTCAGTATATTAAGGGAGCATGACGCAGAAATAAAGCCTAAATTCATACATTTTTATGCAATTTGATGAATTAACGAACAGGAAACAATCGGCCACCCGTGCCGCAAACACCATCCAGCCACTCCTCCGAAGACGCCCGCGCCGCCCCATAAGCTTCGGGCATTCCGACGCGCATACGTTCCACGCCAAAGCACTCCGCAAAATATGTAGCAGCCCGTATCTGCCGTGGCGGGTTCTGCAGAAGCGCTCGGTTTCTCATCTTCATCTAAAACTGGAAACCGCAGCGCGGCGCATAGTAAGCGAAGCGAACGGTAGCCGCGCGTGCGCCTTCGGAAGAGCCCGCCACGGCAGATACGGGCTGCGGCGAAACGAGCTAACTCCTTCGAGAACTTCCGTAGGCGGAATTCTTGCGATTGCCAAACGCGCTCCCCTTGCGAGCCGTCTTCTTCAAATCGGCGAGCACATCTTTTTCCGATTCGCCTTGCATCTGAGCCTTCAAGCGCACCACCTCATCGCGAAGCTGCGCGGCGCGCTCGAAATCCATCGCCTGGGCGGCGGCGGCCATATCGTCTTCCATGCTTGAAATCACGCGCATAACCTCACTGCGCGAAAGCTCGGCAAGCTGCCGGTTCACCTCTTCGGCGCTGCCCACCTGGTTGCCGTCGCCATCGTTCATGAAGCCCATAACGTCGTTGATGGCCTTCTTGATGGTTTTCGGCGTTATGCCGTGCTCTTCGTTATAGGCCATCTGAATCTCGCGGCGGCGGCGCGTTTCAGAAATCGCCTTGTCCATGGAATCGGTGATTTTATCGGCATACATAATCACATGGCCATGGTCGTTTCGCGCGGCGCGGCCAATTGTCTGAATAAGGCTGCGGTAGTTGCGCAGAAAGCCCTCTTTATCGGCGTCAAGAATGGCTACGAGCGATACTTCGGGCAAGTCGAGGCCCTCGCGCAGCAGGTTGATGCCCACAAGCACGTCGAATTCGCCACGGCGCAAATCGCGCAGAATCTCGACGCGCTCAAGCGTTGCGATGTCGGAATGCATATAGCGAGCACGAATCCCCTGATCAAGCAGGTGATCGGTAAGATCTTCCGCCATTTTCTTCGTGAGCGTGGTAATAAGCACGCGCTCGTTGGCGCCAGCGCACTCGCGCGCTTCGTCGATAATGTCGTCGATTTGGCTCGCAATAGGCCGCACGTCGATATCGGGATCGAGCAACCCCGTAGGACGAATAATTTGCTCGACCTGCTGTTGGCTGACCTTCTCCTCGTAATCGCCCGGCGTGGCCGACACGTAAATGAACTGGGGCACGCGCTGCTCGAATTCGTCGAAGCGCAAAGGGCGGTTGTCGAGGCAGCTCGGCAAACGGAAACCATGCTCGGCGAGCGTGACTTTTCGACTGCGGTCGCCTTCGTGCATGCCACGAATTTGCGGCACCGTAACGTGGCTCTCGTCGATGATGCAGAGGAAATCTTTCGGGAAATAGTCGAGGAGCGTATATGCGGGCTCGCCTGGCGCACGGCCGTCAAGGTGCCGCGAGTAATTCTCGATGCCGCTGCAAAAACTCATGGTTTCGAGCATTTCCAAATCGTAATTCACGCGCATTTCCAAACGTTGAGCCTCGAGCAGCTTGCCTTCGGCTTTGAACTGCGCCAATCGATCGCGCAACTCGTCTTGAATGGTTTGAATGGCTCGGTCCATTTTCGGACGCGCGGTAACGTAATGCGACGCAGGCCAAATGGGCAACGCCTCGAATTCGTTGAGCTTCTCGCCTGTCACGTTGTCGATTTCCTGGATGCTCTCGATTTCATCGCCCCAGAATTCCACGCGCACCGGATTGTCAGCATACGGCGGAAACACATCGAGCGCGTCGCCGCGCACGCGGAAGGTTCCACGCTTGAGTTCATAATCGTTGCGATCGTATTGGATATCGATAAGCTCATGAATCACATCGTCGCGCTCGGCGGGCTTTTCCTTATCGAGAAATACCGCCATGCCCGCATAGTCCATCGGCGAGCCGATGCCGTAAATGCAGCTGACCGACGCCACCACGATTACATCGCGGCGCGAAAGCAGGCTCGATGTCGCGGCATGGCGCAGCTTCTCGACCTCTTCGTTGATCGATGCGTCTTTCTCAATGAAGGTGTCGGTAGAAGGCACGTACGCCTCAGGCTGGTAGTAGTCGTAATACGAAACGAAATAGACCACCGCATTATCGGGGAAGAATTCCTTGAGCTCGGCCGCAAGCTGGGCCGCGAGCGTTTTATTCGGCGCCATGACGAGCGTGGGCTTCTGAGTTGCCTCGATGACTTTCGCCATGGTGAATGTTTTGCCCGAGCCCGTGACGCCCAAAAGGTTTTGGTAGCGCAGGCCGCGCTCTACCCCATCGGCAAGCTTTTGAATGGCCTGGGGCTGATCGCCTGAAGGATCATAGGGACTCACAACGCGAAACGGCGCATTCGCAAGGCGTACTTCGGGCAATTTGCCCTCCATGGCGGCGCCTTCGATATTGCTCAAGTGGCTGCTCATGCGAACTCCCTTTCACGCGATGCGGCCTTGCATCAATCTATGCTACCACAAAACGAACAGCTGTTCGTAAACGCACAACAAATAAAAAGGCGCCGCATGCATCGACGCCTCCCCCATGATGATTCGAATTTACTGCGCCATAACGGCGTCGTACACGCGCTTGACCTCTGCCTGGGCAGACTCAAGGTCGCTGCCGTTGTTGATGGTGAAATCGGCGATCGCCGCGAGCTGCGCGTCGGTTTTCTGCAAAGCGATACGACGGCTCACGTCGACGGTCGATTGATTGCCACGCGCGCAGGCGCGCTCCATGCGAACGCACGCAGGCGCCACCACGGCAACCAGCGCATCGGCCCAGCGCACATCGCGCTTGCTCTCGACGCCCGTGGTAACTTCCACAACTACCATGTCATGCAGTTGGCCCAGCTCGCCAATGCGGCGGCGGCATTCCTGCATAATGACGGGATGCGTAATGGCGTTAAGCCATTCCGTATGCTCGGGCGTATCGAATGCGGCGGCGGCAAGACGGCTGCGCACCACCTCGCCACGCTCGTCGAACACATTCGCGCCGAATGTGCGCGCGATATCGTACTTCACGCCAGGAGTCGTGAGCACGAAATGGCCCACATCATCCAGATTGATGACGCCCGCGCCCAGCTCGGCAAACATATGGGCAATGGTCGACTTCCCCGACCCAATGCCGCCAACAAGCGCGATGGTCTTCATCGCTACCTCCAATAATCAAATCCTAAGCCAAGCAAGCGTCAGCGATTCACCGCTCGGCAGAACGGCGAAATCAGCACTTCTCGGCGATGTGGTAAATCAAGCTCACCGTATCGTACCATCCCAAGCACGGATCGGTGATCGATTTGCCGTATTCCATGTGCTCGGTGATATCTTGGCGACCCTCCACCAGGTAGCTTTCGACCATCACGCCCTTGATGAGCGTGCGCAAATCTTCGTTATAGTTGCGATTGTGCAGCACCTCGCCCACGATGCGAATTTGTTCTTTGTGCTGCTTGCCCGAATTCGAATGGTTCGCATCGACCACCACGGCGGGATTGGCAAGCCCCTTCTCGCCGTACATCTTCCACAAGCGAATGCAGTCTTCGTAGTGATAATTCGGATGCGTCGTGCCGTATTTGTCAACGCCGCCGCGAAGAATCGCATGCGCCAGAGGGTTTCCATCGGTGGTCACATCGTGCGTGCGATAGATGAAATTATGTCCATGCTGCGCCGCAACAATGGAGTTCAGCATCACCGAGAGGTCGCCCGACGTGGGATTTTTCATACCGACGGGAATATCCATGCCGCTTGCGGTGAGGCGATGCTGCTGGTTTTCAACCGAACGCGCGCCTACGGCCTCATAGCTCAAAATGTCATCGAGGTAGCTGCGATTTTCCGGATACAGCATCTCATCGGCCGCCGTAAGTCCGCTTTCGGCCATGGCGCGAATATGCATGTGGCGAATCGCCTGAATGCCAGCAGACAAATCGGGCGCGGCCTCGGGGTTTGGCTGGTGCAGCATGCCCTTGTAGCCCTCTCCCGTCGTGCGTGGCTTATTGGTGTAAATGCGCGGAATAATCAACAGCTTGTCGGAGACCTCGCGCGCAAGCTCGCCCAAGCGGCTCGTGTATTCGCACACGGCATCTTCGTTGTCGGCAGAGCAAGGGCCGACAATCACGAGAAACTTATTCGACGCGCCCGTGAACACGTCGCGAATCTCTGCATCGCGCTTGGCCTTCAAAGCCTTCAGTTCTGGCGTGAGCGGCAGCTCTTCTTTAATCTGTGCCGGATCGGGCAGCGCCGAGTTCACGTGCATTCCCATGAGGAATTCCTTTCCATATGAAAAAGGCCGCAGAAAGCGACCACGAGTAATGCGCAAACGAGTTTCCCCATGGTAACGCAAAACCGCGGAAATTGAGCGAGCCGCTGAATCAAGGTCGAATCCCATAGCGAAATACCAAAGATGCGTTCCCGCGTTTTATCGCAAGAGAACGCGCCATGCGTCCATGCGCCCATGCGCTCATGCGCCCATGCGCCCATGCGCCCGTGCATCCGACTGCCCGTTCGCCCGGTCGGCCCCTAGGCTGATTTGCCTCATACGCCGTTTGCCTCATGCTCCTATTTGATGAGCAATAAGCCTGTTTGCCCCATGCGCCCGTTTGACCTCATAGGCCCGGTTGCCCCAATGTGCCTAAAACAGCGGAAGCCCCCATATGGGGGCTTCGCGATATTGGACTGATGTCCGTTCTAGAGAATGGCGCGACTCATTACAGCCCCGTGACCTCGATGAAGTCGGTATGGGCTTCGCCACGCTGGAAAATCTCGTTCTCCAGCACCGCCTGATGGAACGGAATCGTGGTCGCAATGCCTTCGATGTTGAACTCGGAAAGCGCGCGACGGCCGCGAGCCAGCGCTTCATCACGATCGCGGCCCCACACGATGAGCTTCGCGACCATGGAATCGTAGAACGGCGAAATAACCGAACCCGCCTGAACATACGCTTCGACGCGCACGCCCGGACCGCCCGGAACATCGAAACGCGTAATGGTGCCCGGGCACGGACGGAAGCCGTTTTCCGGGTCCTCCGCGTTGATGCGGAATTCAATCGCGTGGCCATTCGGCACAAACGGAGCCTCATCGGCGCAGCTCATGGGCTCGCCCGACGCGATGCGCAGCTGTTCCTTGATAATGTCGACGCCCGTGATTTGCTCGGTCACAGGATGCTCGACCTGCACGCGCGTGTTCATTTCCATGAAGTAGAACTTGCCGTCGTTGTCGAGCAAGAACTCGATGGTGCCCGCATTGCGGTAATCGACCGCGCGTACAGCCTTAACGGCAGCCACTGCCATATTGCGACGCAAGGTCTCGTCAAGCGCGGGCGACGGAGCCTCTTCGAGCAGCTTTTGGTGACGACGCTGAATGGAGCAGTCGCGCTCGCACAGGGCGATTTGGTGGCCGAAGTCGTCGGCAAGCACCTGAATCTCAACATGGCGAGGACGCAACACGAGCTTCTCGATATACACGTCATCGTTGGCGAACGCGGCCTTCGCTTCAGCCTTCGCCGCCATGAACGCATCGGCGAGCTCTTCGGGAGCGTGCACTTCGCGCATGCCCTTGCCACCGCCGCCAGCAGAAGCTTTGATAAGCACCGGATAGCCGACGCGCTCAGCGAACTCGCGCGCGTCATCGACGCTCTCGACCACGCCGTCGGAACCAGGAACCGTGGGCACGCCGCACATCATCATGGTCTCACGCGCAGCCGCTTTGTCGCCCATGCGGTCGATGCACTCGGGAGCGGGGCCGATGAATACCAGATCGTTGTCGGCGCAGGCGCGTGCGAAATCGGAATTCTCGGCCAAGAAGCCATAGCCCGGATGCACAGCCTGGCAACCCGTAGTAGTTGCCGCGGCAATGATGTTCGCCATATTCAAATACGACTTGCCTGCAGGAGCTGGGCCAATGCATACGGCTTCGTCAGCATAGCGAACAGGCAGCGTGTCTTTGTCGGCCGTGGAATACACCGCAACCGTTTTCACGCCCAGCTCGCGAGCGGCGCGCATGATGCGCAACGCCACTTCGCCGCGGTTGGCGACAAGAATTTTGTCGAACATGCCTTACGCCCCTTCGCCCGCGACGGCCTGGCCGTGCGGCTCAATCCAGAACAGCGGGGTGCCGAACTCGACAGGCTCGGAATCTTCCACGCAAATCTCGCGCACGGTGCCCATCTCGGGGGCGGAAATCTCGTTCATGAGCTTCATGGCCTCGACGATGCACAGCGTCTCGCCCGCAGCGACCTCGTCGCCCACCTTTACAAAGGCAGGAGCGCCAGGCTGGGGAGCGGCATAGAACGTGCCAACCATGGGAGCGTTCACGCATACCCAATTGGCCGGATGCGCGGCGGCAGCGGGCGCGGCGGCAGGAGCCGCAGCAGGCGCAGCAGCCGGAGCAGCGGCAGCAACGGGGGCCGCAGCGACAGGAGCGGCGGCAGCGGGCACGGAACCAGGCATGCGGACATTGATGCGCATGCCGTCTTCCTCGACGGAAATCTCGCCGACGCCCGACTCTTCAACGACTTTCAGCAGTTCGCGAATCTGGTTGATATCCACGTAATCGTCCTCCTTGGTAAGGCTGGATTCGTTCTCCAGCAAGAATTCAACTTTCTCGGTTGCGCGGTGCTTCGAGAGGAACGTGCGCGCCTCGTTCGGGAACAGGGCATACATAAGCACGTCTTCTTCGCTCTTCGCCAAATCGCCGATTTCCTCGGCGAGCTCATCGAACGTCGTGGTGTTCAGCGAAGCGGGCGAAACATCGGGCGGCAGCACTTCGGAATTGCCGACAACCTTCTGATAGATCGCGGGATCGATGGGGCCCGGCGCCTTGCCGTAGTAGCCGCACAGATAGTCTTTCATTTCCTTGGAAACAACGCTCCAACGCGAGCCGGTGAGCACGTTGAACACGGCCTGCGTGCCAACAATCTGGCTCATGGGCGTTACGAGCGGCGGGAAGCCGACCTCGGCACGCACGCGCGGAATCTCGCGAATAACCTCGTCGAGGCGATCGGTCGCCTTCTGAATCTCGAGCTGGCCCATGAGGTTGGACATCATGCCGCCAGGAATCTGGTGGGAGTACACCTTCATATGAGTGAGCGAAGAAACGCCGCGGTTATAGTGGCCGCGCTTGCGCACTTCTTCCCAATACTCGGCAATCTCGAACAGCAGCTCCAAATCATAGCCCGTGTCGTAACGGCTTTCCTGCAGGGCAGCAACGATCGTCTCGACTGCGGGGTGAGAGTTGCCGAATGCAAGCGGCGCGCTCGCGGTGTCGCAAATGGCCGCGCCCGCTTCTGCCGCCTTAATGATATTCATGGGGGCCATGCCGCCAACATAGTGCGTATGCACATGCACGGGCAGGCCGATTTCGGCATTGAACGCCTTCACCAGGCGCTCGGTGCGATACGGAGTAAGCAGGCCCGCCATGTCTTTGATGGCGATGGAGTCGGCGCCCAAATCCTTCAGCTTCTGGGCGTACTCCAAAAAGCCATCGAGCGTATGCACGGGCGATACGGTGTAAGAGATAGCGCCCTCGAACCAGCCGCCACACGCTTTAATAGCTTCGGCGTTGTCGACGACGTTGCGAATGTCGTTCAGAGCGTCGAACACGCGGAACACCTGAATGCCGTCTTTCTTCGCGCACGCGATGAAACGGTTCACGATGTCCTTGGAATAATGCTTGTAACCAACCAGGTTCTGACCGCGCGACAGCATGGCCAAATCGGTGTTGGGCATATGCGCCTTGATGGAACGCAAACGCTCCCACGGGTTCTCGTCGAGAAAACGCAGACACGTGTCGAACGTCGCACCGCCCCACGCCTCAACGGCCCAATACCCTACTTTGTCCATCTTCGGCAAGATGGGCAGCATGTCGCCGAGCGACATACGGGTAGCCCACAAGCTCTGCTGGCCGTCGCGAATGGTGGTATCCATCAATTGCAAACCAGGCATGCTTCACCTCTCACTTTCCCTATAAGGCCGCGCATATGCACGGCAGCATGAAAGCGGCCGTCGGATGCGCGCTGCTTCACGCGGACCCGACGCCCGCTTGCAAACATATTTACATTCCGAAACCCCCAGAATGACGCCTCTAGTATACCGAGCCTGACGAACGAATTCTCTAGACAAACGGGTATACGGTCGAACTAAGGCGCTCAAGCACTATATCGCGCGATAGTGCCTTTTGTCGAGACGGTAGCAGCCACGTTACACTTTAGAAAAGAAAGAAACATAAAGAGCTGCCCAAACAAGCAGCAACGCTTATCAATTCCCCGTAATTCGATAACGGTTCAGCGCGAACGCAACTAAGGCAAGCCGACCACCCCGAACGAGAAGCGCGCGCCCGAAGCTTGCGAACACGAAACGCCTCACGGCTGCGCGGAGTTGCATGCGCCAAAGCTCGCCAGCGTAAAACAATTCGCCTGAAAGTGACAAAAGTTGCGAATTCGGGGGCATAAAACCGAAGAGGCATTTCTACGCAGACGCATAACCCCAGGTCACGATTAGTCGATACAGGCTCCACAACAAGCGATTAAACCCGCAACGCCCTATTTCGCCCGAAAAAGGGCGTTTAAAGCCCCCGAATTCGCAACTTTTGTCACTTTTTGCACTTTTCTTTTACGCTGGATGGCAATATGCCGCTAATCAACGTCACGACTCTGCTTGGCGAGATGCGAACACGGATCGACTGAGCCCAATTGCCAAGCCAACTGCGGCACCAACTGCCGCGCCGAGCCAATTGCGGCAACGGCCAATCGCGACACCAGGCAAGTTGCCGTGCCAGGTCGGCTGGTAAGCTGCAGCGCCAAGTCGGCCATAGCGCCATGCCAGCCGCAATAGCGAGCCTACCGCGGCGCCAAACCAGTTGCAGCGCCAAATCAGTTGCAAAGCAAAATCAACCACAACATCAAGCCAGATGAGGCTCCGTACCGGATGCAACTCCGAACCAAATGCCCATCATGGCTCCGAGTCGGTCGCCGCACCAAGCCAGCCCACTTGAGCTCAGCCACAATCCGCGCCGCACAAACCCCAAATGACCAGGAATGCGCTGCAAAGGACCCCAAACATGCCATATGTCGCGGTGGCTGGAAGCCGCCGCGACATATGTTCAACTTGAAACCTTGGGTCTCGCTCATTGTTGGGCTTGGCTAGTCGTCGTTCTTCTCGATGCGACGGCGCGTCTCGTATTCGCGCACGAAATGCTCGCTTTCGTCGGTAAGATTCAACCCCTCAAACGATCGATAGGCTTGCGCATCGCTCGCCACTTCGGCAGTTTTCATTTGATTGTAGAAAACGATGCACACAAACGCCGCAACCACCGCGGGAATCACGCCGTCCACAAATACGCTCGTCAGAGTGTCGTCAAATTGGAACACGCCCATATCGAGGCCGAACAGCACAGCGGCAAGCGCGGCGAAAATGCCGAAGAACCACATCGCCACCTTGAGCTTTGCCACGGGCAAATCGCCCACGAATCGGCCCGTTTGCCCATTCATGGCGAACAGATAGTCGTTGCCCTCCCACGTGGTATGCAGCATCCACACCGGCAAAAGCGCCTGCATACAACCCGTCATCTGCGTCGTAGAGTGCACGATTCCCGTATCGACGTAATCGTAGCCCGTAATCGTTGCGCGCAAATCATGCTCGAAGGAATGGCGCATGCGCTCTTCAGCGCGGCTAGAGCACACTTTTGAATCTTCGTCATAGCGCTCGGCAACATAGCCCGGCAAATATGCGACCGAGAAAGGTTTCATCTCATCGAAATCGTACGGCTCGATCGCATCCATGTGCCCGTCGGGCATTTTCGCCGAACCGTCAACGGGAACCCGCTCGAAATCCAAATCGCCCGCGCGATAGGCCTCATAGACCGTCGTACGCGTTACTTCCTCATCGCCCGAGCGATAGGTGCACTCGTTGCGGCACTCAAACGTGCCGCTTCCTTCAACCGAACCGTCGTAAAGCCAGAACGGCACATATACGCCCTGGATATGCTCGACTTTGTTCGCTGCGATGAATTTCTTCGGCAGGAACTTCTTTCCCTTGTAATAGTCGTTCAGAGCCGTGACCGCAGCTTGTTTATCGAGCTTGAACGGCACCACGCCGTCGGGGCGCGCCATGTCGACGAACGCGCCAGGAGTCACTGCCGGGTTGCCGCAATATGGGCATTCCGAGACTGCAGTCGTTGCATCGCACGTAATTTCCGCGCCGCACGACGAGCATGTCATCGATCGCAGGCCGTCGCGCTCGCCTTCGTTCCACGAGGCGCGCGAGAGAAACGACGCGATAGCCTCGTCGCCCTCGCTTGCGTGGCCGCTTGTCGCGGCGGCGGCATTCAGCACATCCTCGGTCAAGGCCACCGCAACGCCATCGGTTGCACCCATGGCCTCAAACGCGCTCATCTCGCCGGAAGCCGCGCGCTCGGCCGCAGCCACCGCGGACGCGTCGGCCTCGGACTGCTTGGCGGCATAGTGCGCCTCGATTTGCGCAACCTCGAAAGAGCTTTCGCAATAGTCGCAGACCATAAGGCCTTTTGACTCGGAAAAGTGCAAGGGTCCACCACATGCGGGGCATTGGTAGTTCACCGATTCAACAGCCATGAGAACTCCTATCTTTTAGTTGTTGCATTTGGGAGCCGAATATCGAATGCTTTCAGATGCAATGCAGACTCTGGCGGGC
>NZ_CAKTVX010000003.1 GCF_934630525.1 uncultured Slackia sp. | reverse complement strand
AATTTAAACGAACGAGAAAGGGGCATCGACCTGCGCCGATGCCCCTAGATGAGACACACTTTTTGTCCTATATGCCTAAAGAACGGCCCTTTGTCTCTCGCGGGAGAAACAAAGGGCCGTTTGTTGGAGTGCATACGAGCGATTTGAATCAAGGAGCCGAGGGCCTGAAAGCCAACCCTGAGCCGCTGGTTCAACTCGCTAGGCGTTCGCGTCTTTTTCGGGCGCCTTCTCGTCTTTGGGGAGCACGATGTTCAAGATGATGGCGACCGCAGCTGCGGCAACAATGCCGGAGCCGCCGAAAATCAGGCCAACGAACTCGGGCGAACCGGCCAGAACGGCGGGGTTCGCGCCAATGCCGTAGCCAAGGCCGAGCGCGACGGAAACGATGCTCAAGTTGCGCGGCGTAAGGGGTTCGCGCGTGATCAGCTGAATGCCGCTCACCACGATGGAGGCGAACATCATAACGGCTGCGCCGCCGAGGACCGACTGGGGCATGATGGAGACCACGGCGCCGAGCTTCGGGCACAAGCCGCACAGAATCAGGAATACGGCGCCGCAGGCCAGGGCCTTGCGATTGACCATTTTGGTCATGGTGACCAGGCCGACGTTCTGGCTGAACGAAGTATTGGGCAGCACGCCGAACATGGCCGCGAGCGACGAGCCCAAGCCGTCGCACATAACGCCGCCGGAAAGCTCCTTGTCGGTAGCCTCGCGATTCATGCCGCCTTGCGTGACGCCCGAAATGTCGCCGACGGTCTCGACGGCCGTGACGATGAACATCACCAGCACGGGCGCAATGGCTCGCATGTCGAAGACGGGCATAACGGGCAGTAGGTTCGGAATGGCGAACCATGACGCCGCAGCGACCTTATCCCAGTTCAGAACCCATGCCTTGGTGTATTCCACGCCATCGGCGGTCACGCCAGTCGTAGGAAGCACCAGGCCCATGATGCCGGCGACGACGTATCCCACGATAATGCCAGCCAAAATGGAAGAGGCGCTTACAAAGCCTGTGGTCGCATGCTTCACGGCGAGAATGACGATGAGCACGATGAGCGCCAAGCACAGATTCTCGAACGAGCCGAAGTCAGGCGCGGTGTTGCCGCCGCCGAAGGCGTTCACGCCGACGCTGATAAGGCTTAAGCCGATGGAAAGCACGACGGTACCCGTAACAACTGCCGGGAAGAAGCGGCGCAGGGGTTTTAGGAAGAAGCCCAGAACAGCCTCGAACAAACCGCCGATGAGCGATGCGCCCATGATGGCGCCATAGGCGATAAGGCCGCCGCCCATCGATGCGGCCACCGAGTTAAACACGCCGATGAAGCCTGAAGACGTGCCCATAATGATGGGCACCTTGCCGCCGATCGGGCCAATGCCGAAAAGCTGGACGAGCGTTACGACGCCCGCGATCCACATGGCGTTTTGCAGCAGGGAAAGCTGCACGTCGGCGAATTCGGCGCCGGCCAATCCGCACGCGCTCGTCACGATAAGAAGCGGCGTCAAATTGCCCACGAACATCGCCAGAACGTGCTGCAAGCCCAAGGGGATTGCTTGCGCGAGCGGCATGTCGCCCTCGAACGAGAATACGCCGAGCGACCTCGTTTTCTCGGGGGTCTCTTTCGGAGATTCGCCCGCGGGCTCTTTCGCTTGAGCCTGCGCCGCGACCTCCTGTTTTTCGTCTGTCATTGGCATCCCTTTCTGAAAGCACATTAAGAGAAGAAAATAACACTCCACCACGCTATTTTGAAGAAGTCAAAATAAGATTTTTGACCAGCAAACGTATTCTTTTTCGAGAACGATTCGAATCGCGCTGCGGCCTTGCTCCTTGTCTGATCTCGGTGGCGAATGGGATTCAGAATGCGCCCCTCGTCGAGCTCGATACCCGAGACTCCTTCGTTCTTTATGCCGTTCCTGCTCGTTGCTCACGCTTTCTCACCTGCTCATTCTTTTCGTGCGACAAGGTGTTCGTGCATTTCGGGCATCATGAAGCTGCGCGGCTGGTCGAATGCCGCATATAAGGAGGAGGGAAAATGAAGACTATTAATCGTAGGTCGTTCTGCGCGGGCGCTGCAATTCTTGGCGGAAGTTTTGCATTGGCGGGATGTTCGGGTGCCGCCTCGAAGCAGTCTGACGAGGAAAAACCAAAGGGCGGGGTTATCGAAACCGATATCGCGGTTATCGGGTCGGGCCTTGCTGGTGAGGCGTGCGCGCTTGCCGCTGCCCAAAATGGCGCGAAAGTCGTGCTCGTAGAGAAGTCGCCGACTTTGGGCATTTCGTTCCAGACTTCGAAGGGCAATGTTTCGATTTATCAGGGTGTCGAAAACGAGGAATTCTGGCAGTTCGTTTCCGAAACGACCGACACCATGGATGAGTTCCTCGCTCGTTTCAAAAAGGCAACCGAGACCGGCAAAATCGATGCGCCCTACCCCGATTACGATCGCGTGAAAGCGCTTATGCAGGCGAGCTGCGAGACGGTGAATTGGGTTGAGAAAACGGGAATCGATTTTATTCAATCGTTCACTAAAGAAAAGGTTGGGACCGATACCGTATGGCCCGATACCAGCGCTGATGCCTCGAAGGCCGCTGGTCAGCTCATTACCGAGAAGATGACTGCAGCCTTGGAAGGCGCGGGCGTCGAAATTCTGCTTGAGCATGAGGCGACCGAGCTGGTAGCCGAAGATGGCAAAGTCACAGGCGTTGTTCTGCAGTCGAACGGTAAAACTAAGACCGTTGCGGCGAAAGCGACGGTTCTTGCATGCGGTGGTTTTGGCGGAAGCGTCGACTATCTCAACAAGTTTGTTCCATCGGTTGAAAAAATCGGTTTCCAGTATTTGGGCAATGCGATGAACACCGGCGACGGCATTACCATGGGAAAGACTGTGGGCGCAGCACTTTATGACAATTGCTGGGTGATTCCTTTCAATATCATGCCCTCCAGGAAGCTCACCGAAGCCGATCCGTCTTTCGCGACGCTCGTTGATATGTCTTTGTCTACTAAGCCCCTCGAGGGTGGCGGAGTTGCGAGCAAGATGCTCGTTGACGCCCAGGGCAAGCGTTTCGTCAACGAAGCTGGTCCGGGAATCCTGCTCGCCTCGAGCATGGCCGATCACGATGCTGCTCCGTATTACGCGCTTTTCGATAGCACGAATGCCGAGGCGTGCGAGATTCTTGAGAAGGGCATTTCGACCGGAGACGTCATTAAGGCCGATACCATCGACGATCTCGCATCGGCTATGGGTGCTGCGGCGCTCACCGAAACGTTCGCTTCGTATCAGGCATTCGCCGAAGGTTCTGCTGAGGACGAATACGGAAAATCCGTCGAAAAGGCGATTGCGTACGGCGAGGGCCCCTACTACCTCGTGAGTTATGTTCCCTCGTACGTCACGACTATGGGAGGTTTGAAAACCGATAGCGACTGCCGTGTTATCGATGACGCCGGCAACGCCATCGAAGGCCTGTGGGCAATTGGAGAGCTCACGCATCGATTCATGTATAACCGTAGCTTCGTGCGCCATTGCTCGAATTCCGTTGGATTGTCAATGGGTCGCCTCACGGGCGAAGCGATTGCCAAAGACCTCGCTTAATAAGAAGGCGTGGCGGCAGTGAGCTGCTACGCCTTTTCTTTTGCGCTCTTGAATGATTCGGCGCGCATCTCTTCTATTGCGTCAATGAGTTCCTGACGGGAGTGCACGCCAACTTTTGTATAGGCCCTGCGTAAGTGTGTTTTGACGGTATGCTCCGAGAGCATATACCACTCAGCTAAATATCTCGCGCTTCGTCCGGCAGCGAATTCGCGCACGATTTGTGCCTCGCGGTCGGAGAGGGCGTAGCGCTGGGCAAACATATCGAACGCTTCGTCCCACGGGTCTGCGTCGGGGGTGGTCGGCGCAATCTCTTCGCTTGCCGGCGCCACATCGCCTGTGGTCTTGTTGGACTCGATTTTCTCCATGTGGGGCGATTGCTGTCTGTCTTCATCGGGGGCGGTTTCGTCGAAGCCGCCCCGTAAGCGTTTTGAGGAATAACGCAAATAGACGAAGAATATGGCTGAAACGGCAATTGAAAGCGCCCAAAGACTTACGGCGCTTACGGCGCTCTGAACGATGAGGTTGCCGCCAATGGCCCAGTCGGCGCATGCCCGACCCGCCATAACTGACAAGCGTGCGACTCCCAGGGCAAGACCGAGCAGGAAAAACGCGGGGAGCTTCCTCTCGTGAGCTTCGCTCACGAGCATGAGCCAGAGTAGCACGTAGAATGAAATCAATGTTGCCGTCATGATGCTGCCCGATACTGAGTCTTCGAGCAATCCCGTAGATCGCGTGAACAAAGCTGTTGCAATCCAGGCGGCGGCTATGGGGCACATGTAGTCGATATTTGCTTTTCGAACCGAAAAAGCGAGCAATGCGAAGACCATAAGAATCGCTGCGGCGAGACAAATGAGCGCCGTTTCGTTGCTCTGCGCGTATTCCATGCTCGTGGCAAGCAAGTCGGCTTCGATAACGAATCCGCAAACAAAAGAAAAGGCAAAAGCGCAGGCGACGGCTCGGCGTGCGCGGGAAAATGCCTCCGAAAGCGTGGTCGTTTCGTGGCACGGTGCGTCACTGGAAGCTCGTTCATGTACGAGGGTGTCATGGGCAATCGCCTTATCGTAGCGAATGCAAATGCCGAGTAGGACAATTGAAATGGCCATGAATGCGGCGAGTGCGCCATCGACCGGCAGGTCTAAGGCCCCGAGGAGCGGTTTCACCGCAACATTCACCGCGTAGGCAAGCGCAATCATGATGAGAGCGAAGCGTGGTTTATAGTTGGTGAAGATCTCCATCCAGCATAGAACGTTGAGCGACCATGTGAGACCGGCGAATACCTGGTGAATGGCCGCGTCGCCAAGATTGAAAAGCGATAAAGCGAGATAGAGCGCGCACGAAATCGCTCCTGCGCAGTAGAGTTTGCGGTTGTCGTCGGTTTTCCCAAAATACGAAAGCACGGCGACGGTAAGCAGGGTCGCGCCATCGACGAATAGACCGAAAAGCGCAAGCGAATGCGCGCTGTAGGGCCCTGAATTAACATCGATGAATCGTGCTCCTTGAAGCAGGCCGAAACCCATTACCGCGATTGCGGCGAGTGCCATACGCCTTGTTTTTGTTATGTTCGCATCGGCGGCAATCCTCATAAGTCCCTCCGTGCACGAAACGGAGCTTGCGTTGCGCAAGCTCCGTCTGTTCCCTCATATTGAGAATTGAAAGCGTTTTACCGGCTGGCCAACGCTTTATTCTGCAGTTTCCTTCGATGCATTCGCACCCGCAATTCTACCGAATACGATGGAGTTTGTTTGCCAGCTTCCCGAAACGGTGTCGGTGCCGAATTGTCCGCCCGTGCACATCCCAGCTGCGTAAAGGCCGGGGATCACGTCGCCGTCGGCGTTGCGTACGCGAGCGTTTTCGTCTGCGTCAAGACCGCCGTGGGTATAGAGCATGATGCAAGTTTCAACGGGGCCAACGTAGAATGGCGCCTGGTTGATTGGGGTAAGGAAATGGGGGTCTTTGCCGAATTCGTCCAGGCCAGTACCGCAACCCTCATTGTAGGCTTGGATGCTTGCGATAAGCGTGTCTGCAGGGATTCCGAAGTTCGATTCGGCTTTGGATGCGACTTCTTCGAGGGTGTCTGCGGTTACCACAAAGCCTCCATCGATCCATTTCTGAAGAACCTCTTCCTTTGGATTTACCTGCGTTGGAACGAAATGGCCGTCGAGCACGGGATAGAACACGTTGTCTTCAAGTTTGAGCACGTCGCGGGCAATGGCACCGCGGGTTTTGCCTTCGTCGGTAAATCGCTTGCCGTTTGAGCCTACCATGACCTGCCCAACGACACGGGTGATACCTGCAACAGCGACACCCTGAGACATGAGGTCCGAAGTCGAATAGCACGGTTCGGGCACGCAGTACTCCATATGGCGAACGGCCGCGCCGGCCTTTTGGGCCGCGCGAATCGCTTCGCCGGTAAACGGACCATAGGGCATGCCCAGTGAAGCGAAAGTCTCTCCAGCCGCAGCGGGCGTTTCGGGCAGTTTGTTCATGTGGCGAGGAATCATTACCTCGTCATTGGTCCAGGGGCCAGAGCAGATGACAACCGCCTTGCGCGCGCGAATGCGCTTTTCCTTGCCGCCCTCGAGACAGACGGCTCCAACGATGCGGCCTTCTTCATTCGCAACAAGGCTTTCAAGCGGGCAATTGTTGAGCAATGTTGCCTTTTCTTGAATGATTGGAATGAGCTTCGTTGTAAGCTCGCCAGCAGTTTTTGCGATGTATTTGCCCTGTCCTTGTCGGCCTTCGCAAATCTTTAGCGTTTCCTTGAATTCGCATCCATGGTCAATCATCCAGTCGATCGCGTCAGCCGCGCCGTCGCACCAGATTTTGACCAGGGTGGGGTCGGCAGTTCCCTCGGAAACTTCCATGGCGTTTTCGAACATGAGCTCTGCGCTATCGGTCACGTCATCGAAATTCTGTGGAATTGCCAGCGAAGACGTTGGGGCGCAATACTGGACGGTCGCACTTGTCGCTCCGCCGATGAGGTCGGCCTTTTCGACCATGACGACTTCGGATCCTTCTTCGATTGCCGTTACTGCGGCGGCAACGCCTGCCGCGCCGGAGCCCACAACGACGACGTCGGTCTCGAGATCCCATGCGTCGCCCTCGGCGCTGGCTCCTTTTTCGCTGGAGCATCCAGGAAGCATACTTGCTCCTATGATTCCTGCCGCGCCGATGCTTGCGGCCGTGAGGAACGAACGTCGAGACACGCTCGACTCGTTTGCGATAGATGTACCCATAATTTCCCTCCTTGTTCGTGCGGCATGTGCCGCTTATTAGAAATTGTCTCCAATCAGGCACGATGCGTGTCGCACGAAAAGAATGAGTATCGCAATGGAAGGGATGGGACAGAGAAAAGCAACGAAAAAGGGCCCGCCGAGGCGGACCCTTAAGGCAGCCGTGAGGCTACGTGAATGCATTTGCGGAATTGGCTCCAGGAAAGCAGGATTAGCGCTTTCGAACACGACGCTTTCCAGAGTTTTGTCCCTACGCCTGCCCTACTCGGCAATCTCCTTCTTCTTATTGCCGAAAATCACGCGCGCGCCCTTAACGGCAAGTACCACAGCGAGCACGGCAAGCAGTACCGCGAGCACGAGCTGCAGGCCGTTGGCCAGCGTGAGTGCGCCGCCTGCGATGGCCAGGAACTTCGCCTGCATGGTAAGCACGAGCGAGGTCAGCGTCACGATGAGCATGAACACCATGGGAACATAGAACATCTTGTTGTTGCGGCCGGCATTGCCGAGCCACGCGCACACGGCCAGCAGGCCAAGCGCGGCGAGCAGCTGGTTGGCGGCGCCGAACAGCGGCCACACGAGCTGGTAGCCGGTAAGGCCGAGCGCAACGCCGAGCGTCACCGTGATAAGAGTCGCCACAACGGGATTCGAGAAGAACTTGCGCCAACCGGAAAGCTCTTCGCGGGTCTTGCCTGCGGGAATGAAGAGCTCCTGGAACATGTAACGGCCAAGGCGGGTTGCGGTGTCGAGCGAAGTCAGGCAGAACACCGAAACGGCCAGAATCAGCAGCGAGTATGCAATGTCCTCAGCGCCGGAAAGGCCGGGGATGCAGCCGAGCATCTGCGAGAGACCGCCTGCGAAAACCTGCGTGGGCGATGCATAGGTACCGTCCATGTAGCCGTCGAACACGAACGCCACGGCGCACAGCGAAATAATGGCGACCAGGCACTCGAGCAGCATGCCGCCATAGGCGATGGGCTGCGCTTCGCTTTCATGGTCGAGCTGTTTGGACGTGGTGCCCGAAGCCACCAGGCTGTGGAAGCCCGAAATCGCGCCGCACGCGATGGTGATGAACAGCGCCGGGAACAGGAAGCCTGTGGTCGCGACTTTGCTGTCGCCCTTCACGGCGGTGAAACCGGTAAACGCTGGAATGTCCAGATTGGTGGCGGCGCCGGTAACGCCTGCGCCCACGATGCCCACCAGGGCGAGGGCGATCATGCCGTAGAGCAGGTAGCTCGAAAGGTAGTCGCGCGGCTGCAGCAGAATCCACACCGGGGCGACCGAAGCGACCAGAATATAGGCGCCCACAATCCACATCCAGGTGAAGTTGTTGAGCTCGAAAACCGGGAAGTTGTAGCCAATCGCAACCACGGCGACGATAACCACAATAGCCAGCGCGATGTTCACGGGGCCGGGAATGGAACGGCCACGAAGCGCGATGCCCCAAATGACAGCGGCGACGATGAACAGAACGGAAATCATGGCGGTGCGGCTGTTCGCAAGGTTTGTACCCGTCATTTCCACAACGCCATCGGCATTGGGAACCACGGCGAACGTGCCGGCGACGATAGATGCGAAAGCAGCGACGACCAAAATCAGCGTGAGGTACGCGAAGATGCAGAACAGCTTCTTCGCGGTGTCGTCGATGTTTTCTTGAATAACGCTCGCGAGCGTCTGGCCCTTGTGGCGCAGCGATGCGAACAGGGCGCCGAAGTCATGCATGGCGCCGAAGAAAATACCGCCAATGAGTACCCATAAAAGCACCGGAACCCAGCCGAACACGGCTGCCTGAATGGGGCCGTTAATGGGGCCCGCGCCCGCGATGGACGAGAAATGGTGGCCCAAAACGACGTAGGGCTTGGCGGGAACGTAGTCGACGCCGTCCTCGAATTCGTGGGCAGGCGTTACGCGATCGGCGTTGACGCCCCATTGCTTGGCAAGCCAACCGCCGTAGAAGATATAGCCCACGACGAGGATAGCCGCGCCGATGAGCAGAACCAGCATGGCATTCATGTAAAACTCCTCTATATATAGCAACGTTGGGCGATGGCGCCCAGGGGTGGCCGCAGCGTCGTGGCAACCTGACGAGCGGCCTGTGCCATAGAGAGCTTGAAACGGCTAGTCGCGAAGTGTGTCGGCGGCATTCGCCTCAAGCGATTTGCGAATGCGCTTGGCGGCGCCGTTGCACACGACGCGGGAGCCTTGCGGCTTCGACAAATCGATGAGCGCGAGTCGCACGTCGCTCCATCCGCGAATCCCCCACATGAAATTCTTGCGGTGGCTCGTTTTGCGGAACAGGGAGCATGCTTCATCGCTCGCCGAATTGGCGATTACGACCAGCGTTCTGAACGAGGACATATGGTTCGGTTCGGGCTTCACGAGTTCGAGCGCTTCGTTCTTCATGAACTCGACGTAGGAACGCGCCGCCGCTTCGTCAACATGGTCGCACACGTCGAACAGCATGTACTCGTGCTCTTCGGCCTCCCACAGCTTCACGCGCTTCACGAGCACATATTGCTCGCCGAAGGAATGGAACTGCGCGAGCGCGCGAAAAGCGCGGCCTGCGACGGTGACGTCTCGCGTTACATCGAACCACGCCCCATGCGCGGCGAGCAAACGTTCAAGGACGAGTTCGCTTTTGGCGGTAATCTCGTTTCCGGGCTTCGGCCTGTGGGCCGCCTGCTCCTGCTCTTCCGTGTGCTTGTCGTACATGCGGTATGTTTCTCCTCGCCTCTCAATGGCTGGCGAAATTGTAACGAACGTGTTGCTTTCAGGTTACAGAAAGCCGCTTTAGTGGACTAAAGCGGCGGTAAGCGGCATGTTCGCGCGGCAAACGGCGGCGAATTCATAAGCTTGGGTGATAAATCGGGACGAATGGCATAAATACTCGCGCGAGCGGAATCCGTGCATTTGGTCTTCGATGCGTCGCGTTGGCGAATAAGTGGCCTCGGCTCTCGAGCTCTCTTTGGTGGACGACCCCGGTTTTTGGGTTTTGCTCAGTAGGGGTTTTCGGCCACAAAAAACGGCGGCTCAATGGCCGCCGTTCGCGTGCATATTCTATTTGCTCTGCTTGGCAGAACACTTCGTCGAACTACTTCGATTCCACCACGGGAATTTCGTCTTCGCACACTTCATCGAGATTGCCGTCGTAGACATAATGCTTGGTTTCGCGAGCGATAAGGCCCGAAAGCGCGAGCACCATGATGATGTTCGGAATAGCCATGAGCGCATTGCCGATGTCGGAAACGAGCCAGACCGCGTCGCCGATTCCGACGGCGCCCAAAAAGCCGATGATCACGTAGAACACCTGGTAAGGAAGCTGCGCTTTCGCGCCGAACAGGTAGGTCACACAGCGGTTTCCGTAGTAACTCCAGCCCAAAATGGTGGAGTACGCGAAGCTCACCATGCCGAGTACGAGAATCGGGGTGCCAATGTAAGGAATGGTCGCGAACGCCGCCGAAGCGAGCGCGGCGCCTTCCTTAATGCCGCCATTCTCGATAAGGCCGGGATTGGCGATGCCAACGGCAACGAGCACGATGCCCGTAACGGCGCAAATCACGACGGTCGACCAGAACGTGCCCGTCATGGCGACGAGCGCCTGACGTGCGGGGTTCTTCGTTGCAGCGGCAGCCGCCACGATAGGAGCCGAACCCAAGCCCGATTCGTTCGAGAACAAGCCGCGCGCGCAGCCGAACTGCAAGGCGACCATAATGCCCGAGCCAACGGCGCCGCCGAATGCGGCCTTCGAGGTAAACGCGCATTCGAAAATCATCGCGAGCGCGGGGCCGACGTATTGCCAATTGATGGCGAGAATGACCATGCAGCCGCCAAAGTAAGCGATGGCCATGAATGGCACGAGCTTCTCGGCAACGCTCGAGATGGATTTCACGCCGCCGAAAATAACGAGCGCCACGGCGATGGCAATCACGAGCGCGATAGCCCAATCGGGAACGCCCGGAAAGCTCGACTCAATGATGCCGGTAATGGCAGCCGACTGCACTGCGGAGCCCGTGCCGATGGTTGCGATAACGGCGAAGGCGGCAAACGCAACCGCTCCAAGCTTGGCCCACCAGGGCACGCTGCCATCAGTGCGCTTGAACGCTCGTTCCCATGCGTACATCGCGCCGCCGAGCATTTCGCTCTTGTGGTCTTTCACGCGGTATTTGACCGACGCGAACACTTCGCAATACTTGGTAGCGATGCCGAATACGCCGGTGAGCCACATCCAGAAGACGGCGCCCGGGCCGCCGGCGATAATGGCGGTCGCGACGCCGACGATGGATCCCGTGCCGATGGTGCCGGCGAGAGCCGTGACAAGCGCGCCAAATTGGCTTACGTCGCCTTCGGCGTCTTCGTCTTTAGCGAGGGACATTTTGATGGCTGTCGGCAGCTTGCGCTGAATGAACCCTGTACGAATGGTCAGGAAGATATGCGAGCCCAAGAGCAGGCAAATCATCGCCGGGCCCCATACGACAGCATCGATTTGAGTGAGAGCATTAATTATTGTATCCATGAGGATACATGATACCACTCGTCCAATTTAATCTGAACTTTACAAAGGTGAACGACACCAAATCGAAAGAAAAATGATGCGGTGGTGAAAGGGCTGCCCGCAAAGCAAAGAAATCGCCTCCGCGCGCAACTGGCGGAAGCGATTGGTTCATGAGGGGCTATGAGCCCGAGCAAAGTGGACGCGCGGGTCGCGGTTGGGCGAAACTTGAAGGCTGGCGTGCGGCTTAGAACTGAAACTTTCGCTCGCTGCCGTCGATGTCGCAAATGCGGCACGTGCCGTTCTTCACGCTGAAAAACGCTAGACGGCCGTCGTTGGGGGAATCATGGTGCTCGCCGATGCCCACCATGTGTTCGAAGCCCGCTTGGCGAACCTCGTCGGGGCATATCTCGTCGTCGGCGAGCTCGGCTTCGCCTTCCACGACAATCCAGCACTCGCCCGGCTTCCACCCGGAAAGCTCGAACTTGGCATTCGCCTCAAGCTCGAGCCATACGTCTTTGTCGCGCGACGTGGAAAACCACAGCTTGCCGTCGGCCTGCGCGGCGAACGAGAACGGGCGCACGCGAGGCTGCGTGGGGTCGGCCGCGTCGATGGTGGCCAAATACCATGCGGGAATGCCCGTGAGATACTGTACGATTTCGTCCATGCGGTACTCCTTATATATATGTTGTCTACACGCCGTGCCGCGTGAGTTCCATGCATCGTCCCTTGCAGCGAGGCGAGGCGGGCGGGCTCTGTGCGTCGCTGCATGTGGCGACGCTGTGCCGTGCGGGGGTGCGGAAGCTTACAGCTCCACAGGCACCCATTCTTCGTGGTCGCAAATCCATGCTTGGGGCTCTTCGGCGCTGAAGAAGACGAGCGTCTCATCGTTCGGTCCGTCGTAGTGTTCGCCGAGGCCTTCGAGATGCTGCCACCCGGCTTCGCGCATTTCGGGCGACGCCTCGTCGACCAACCCCGCCTTGCCGCGCAAAATGAGCCAGCCGTGCCCCGGCCACCATGAAGTAGCTTCGAAGAGCTGGTTTTGCAGAAGCTCCTGCCACACGTCTTTCGTGGTGGCGGTTACAAACCACAGCTTGCCGTCTTGGATTTGGGCGAACGAGAATGGACGCACGTGGGGCTGGCCGTTGATGCTCGTCGCCAAATACCAGGCGGGCACCGAGGTCATATATTGCAGAACCTTCTCGAGTCCTTCGGCGGGCATTTCGTTTTCAGGCATGGCCTCTCCTTTCTAGAGCAGCGCGTTTACGGCGACAACGCCGCACACGAGCACGGCGAACGCGGCAATGGCGAACGCGTCGAATTTCGAATAGCGCAGCGGGTGGAGCCTCGTGCGGCCCTCCTCGCCGTGGTAGCAGCGCGCATCCATGGCGGCCGACAGCGTTTCTGCATGGCGGAAGACGCTCGCGAACAGCGGAATCGTTACGCTTGAAAGCATGCGCAGCCCTTTCACGGGGCTTCCGTCGAGCGCGGCGCCTCGGCTGATTTGCGCGTGATAGACGTTCGCGAGCTCGGTTGCGAACTGCGGCATGAAGCGCAGGGCGATGCCCATGATCATGCCCAGCTCGTGCGCGGGCACGCCGAAGCGGGCGAAGGGGTGCAGCATTTGCTCGACTGCCGCCGTAAGGTCGAGCGTGGTGGTGGTCATGGTGATAAGGCTCATGCCCATCATCATTAAAATGATGCGGCAGCCGACGAACAGGCATGAATGCACGCTGCCGGTGCTTATTTCGATGATGCCCCATTTGAACAGCGTCTCGCCGCTTTGGTCGACGAACAAGTTCAGCAGCGCGCAGATGAGCGCGATTGCCATGAGCGGCGCGAGCGAGCGCATGGCTTTGCCGAATGGGATGTGCGACACCACATAGAGGAACGCCACGAACACCGCAATCACGCCCAAGCCGGCAAACCCTTGCGCCATGAGCGCGACGATCAAGAACACGAATCCAAGCGTGAGCTTCGTGCGCGCGTCGCATTTGTGCAGGGGGCTATCCCCGGGGTAATAACTTCCGAAAGAGAATACTTCGTTCATCGTGCACCGCTTTCCGCGATGGCGGCAATCTCGGCAGCGAGCGAGTCGATCGAATAGAGCTCATCGGCGCCCAGCGGAGCGCCCTCATCGATGAGCGCATAGGCCATGCGCTGCGGAGCGGGAAGGCCCAGGCCAATCTCGTTGAGCTTGGCGGCGTGCATGAACACATGCGCGGGCGTGCCTTGGCGCACGATTTCGCCTTCTTTGAGCACGACCACGCGATCGCACATCGCGGCCAAGTCGTCCATGCTATGCGACACCATGACAATTGTCGTGCCCTGCTTGTGCAGTTGGGCGATGAGCTCCAAGAATTCGCGGCGCGCCACGGGGTCGAGTCCCGCCACGGGCTCGTCGAGCACGAGCGCTTCGGGGTTCATGGCAAGCACGCCGGCGAAAGCGACGCGGCGCTGCTGGCCGCCCGAAAGCTCAAAGGGGCTCATGTCGCGCAGGCTGTCGATGGAAAGGCCCACGCGGGAAAGCGACTCGCGAACGCGCGCTTCTACCTCATCGCCCGAAAGGCCCAGGTTGCGCGGGCCGAACGCGACATCGTCGAACACGGTGGTGGCGAACAGCTGTCGCTCGGGGTATTGGAATACGATGCCAATACGCGCCTTCGCGGCCGCAGCGGCCTTTTTGTCGGCCAAATCTTCGCCGCACACGAGCACGCGGCCACGGCTCGGCTGAAGGAGGCCGTTCATATGCTGAAGAAGGGTCGACTTGCCCGATCCCGTGTGTCCCGCGATGCCCAAGAATTCGCCGCGGCGCAGCTCGAACGAGATATCTTTGAGAGCCCACACCTCATTGGGGTCATTACCCCAGGCTGCGCGCTCTTCGGGTTTCGAGCCGAGCTTCTTGCGCTTGCGCTCTTTCTTCGACTTCGTGTAGGTGAAGAAAACGTCCTCGAAGCGCAGGAGCGCGTCTTTCGAAGGCTCGGGTGCAACGGCGTGGAAAGCGGGGTCGATATCTTTCGCATGGCCAGCTTCGCCGAGTTTGCCCACTTCGGAGAGCTTCGTGGCGATTTCGGCAACCATCTGCGTTTCGTCCACGTGCGGCACAACGTGCATGCCCGTCTTTTGGAGCGCCAAGCCCAGCTGGCAGGAATACGGCACATCCAAGTTGAGCGCCGCCAGTTCGTCGGCGCGCGTGAGCACTTCCTCGGGCGCGCCCTTGCATGCGATGCGGCCTTCGTTCATGACCACGACGCGATCGGCCGCTGCAGCTTCTTCCATGTAATGGGTGATCATGATAATGGTCATGCCCCGGTCGTTGAGTTCGCGGCACACGCGCATGAGGCCCTTGCGGCCGCGGGGATCGAGCATCGAAGACGCTTCGTCCAAAATGAGCGCGCGTGGCTCCATGGCGAGCACGCCGGCAATGGCGACGCGCTGCTTCTGACCGCCTGAAAGCGCATGGGTTTCGTGCCGCTCGAAGCCAACGAGCCCCACCTCTTTGAGCGCTTGCTTTACGCGTTCGGCAATGTGTGCGCTTTCGACGCCGAGGTTTTCAGGACCGAATGCCACGTCGTCTTCCACGAGCGATGCGACGAGCTGGTCGTCGGGGTTTTGGAACACCATGCCTGCGGTGGAGCGAATGTCGTAGACGTATTCCTCGTCTTGCGTATCGTGGCCCGCAACGCGCACGCAGCCCTCGTCGGGCATGAGCAGGGCGTTCATGTGTTTCGCGAGCGTCGATTTGCCGGAGCCGTTGCCGCCCAAAATGCAGACGAATTCGCCATCGGCGATATGCAAATCGATGCCTCGCAGCACGAAGCGCTCGCCGTCGTAGGTGAATCGAACGTTGGAGCAATCGATCATAATCGGGTCCTTCATAAACACGTCTGGCCGCTGCGCATGCAGCGGCCAGCTTGGGGAGGTGGCGCGTTATTCGGAAACGCGGCCCTTAACTTGCTTCTTCTTCGGGGTGATAAGGTTCGAGACGGCCTTATATACAACGAGCGTGAGCACCGAGTTCAAAA
Organism: uncultured Slackia sp.; assembly: GCF_934630525.1. Classification (GTDB taxonomy): domain Bacteria; phylum Actinomycetota; class Coriobacteriia; order Coriobacteriales; family Eggerthellaceae; genus Slackia. The sequence goes on along the minus strand of NZ_CAKTVX010000003.1, from coordinate 288,703 downwards.
TAGTCTTCAAAAGGTTGAACGGAATAACCGCGGGAATCATGAGCGGCAAAATCACGTCGGCGGAACCGTACCAGAACCACACGCCAATGGTGAGGTTGGCCACGATGGAGCCGAGCGTTGCGAGCACGACGCCCAGAACCAAGCCGATGATCGCACCTTTGTAGGTGTGCATTTTCTTGTACAGAATGGCAGCGGGCAAAATGAACAGCAGCGCGGCAACGAGGTTCATGAGCGCGCCAACCCAGTCGCCGGTGATGAGCGCGTGAATGACAATCGCGAGCGCGCCAACTGCCACGCCAGGGCCGGCGCCGTATGCGAAGCCGACGACCATTGCGGGAACGAACGACGGGTCATACGTCAGAAACGGCGCTGCGGGAAGCAGCGGAATTTGCACGAACATGAAAAGCGTGGCGATAGCGCACATAAGCGCCATGGTCACGAGTTGCTTCGTGCCCCACTTATTCGTGTTCTTGAATTGGACATGCGTAGACTGCTCAGACATAAGATCACCTGCCTCTTTCATCCGGACTTTAACCGTTGGTCTTGGACTCTCACCAAATCAGCCTTGCCAACGCGCCAACGTTGGAAGGGTCGCGGACTGCCGGTTCGCGAACGGCCTAGATGCCGAACGCCCGCGCGCCCTTTGCACGCAGCCGGTTCACCGCCAGTGGGGAATTTCACCCCGCCCTGAAACAGCGACATGAATGGTAGCACTGCTGCCCTGCCTTGTGAACCACTTTATTCAACGAAAGTAAATGGTAATGAATCACGCAGAATTCCATAGGCTCGCCGTGTTGTTTTGTTGCTCGTGATGCGGAAAGGGAATAGTAAAATAGCAAGATAGCGAACTATCATTCCTTTAGAACTCGAAAATCGTGCATTCGTTATAGCTGATCTCGGGTTTTGCTAAAACGGCCTGCAGAGCCGCACGTGCTGAAAGCGGCGCCGACCATGCTTGGCCGCAGCCTGCGTGCATCGATTGAGGTATGGGCACGAGTCTTCCCGCGACGCCGTTTTGCTCGCAAGCGGCGGCGAATGCCATTGCGCTCGTCGTATTCGGGAACGTGACCACGAAGCGCACATCGCCGAATGGCGAGATGTCGAAATTCTCTTCTGTCATAGGGGCTTCCCTTTCAGCAAGTTGGTTAGAGTGGCTTGAGGCGATTCGCCCAGGGCGAGCATACATATCCATGGCATGGTTTCGCTCTAAGGTCCTCCCCTTTCGCGGCGCGTGCCTGTATTGCCGCGCAGCGCTGCTTTTCGCTTCTCGTCCCAAAAGAAGAACGCCGGCGCACTCTCGCGCCGGCGTTCTAGGCTCGAAACGTCAATTTACTTTGCGCGCTTCGCGTAAATGTACCAGTAGGCCATTCCAACGAGCACGCCGCCGACAATATTGCCGAGCGTGGCGGCGCTCAGGTTGAACAGAATGCCGCCCATCGTGATCGCGCCTTCGGCGCCAATGCCCATGGAGTTGAGCAAAAGGCCGGTGGGCAGGAAGAACATGTTGGCAACGCAGTGCTCGAAGCCGCAGGCGACGAAGGCGGAAATCGGGAGGATGATGCCGATAACCTTGTCAGTCACCGTACGTCCCGCAAAGCCAATCCATACCGCCAGGCACACGAAGATGTTGCACATGATGCCCTTCGCGAACAAGGTGAACCAATCGGGCGAAACCTTGCCTGCCGCAACGCTGACCATCGCCTGGCCAACGGCGCCGCCGTTCATGGCGTAGACCTGGGCGAAGTAAATCAGGGCAACAGCCACGAGCGCGCCAGCGAGGTTGCCGAACCATACGATGACCCAGTTCTTCAACATGCCGGCCCAATCGATTTTGCCTGACGCCTTCGCGCAGCACATAAGCGAGTTGCCCGTGAACAGCTCAGCGCCGCAGCACAGCACGAGCACGAGGCCAAGGCAGAAGCAAATGCCGCCGACCATGCGTTGCGCTGCGAACGGAATTGTGGGATCTCCCAGGAATACGCAGAAATACATGCCGCCGAACGCGATGAACGCGCCCGCGAGCATCGCCGATACGAAGCATTTGCCCGTGGCCATTCCCGCTTTCGTTACGCCGATGCCTTCGGTTTTGGCCTCGGTTTCTGCAGGTGAAAGCGCATCGGGCTTCATCGCTGCGACGCATTTCGCGTCGAGCGTGACGGAGTCTTTCGTTTCCATAACAACCTCCATCCATGTTGGGGCGTATGCCCCACCTTTTACGAAATGCTCGCGGTGAAATCGCTTCCCGCTTTCAGCATTCTGTAAATTTTCTCAACCGCCTCGTGCACCTCGGGCGTAAGCGGGCTCATGAATTCGAGCTGCGCCGGCTGGATGCCGAGGAACACGACACTACCACAACAGCTTTTGAGCTCTTTGAGCAAAAAAGAAATTGGGAGTGAGTGGGTAGTAAAAAGCATGTTTGTGGCGACATCGTCCTCATCGAGCACGGCAATCGTGCCCGGTTCTTCGGACATATCGGCCGCATCGACCAGCAAAAGCACGTCTGGCTGCATGCGGCGCACCACAGCAAGCTGGTCTTCGGGCATTTGCCCTCCGTCGATGTTCGTCCAGCCTTCGATGGGCCCCTTCTCGAGCATCTTCGAAAGCATGGGACCCGCCGCGTCGTCGCCGCGGAGCACGGCCCCTACCGTGAGAACAGCTTTTTTGCTCATGGCCTTCGAATCCTTCCCATGATGTAAGCCGCGCCTTCCCGCGCGAGCGTGTCTACCGTTGCGCTCAGCGATTCGTAGCATGCACGCGCTTCAGGCGAGAGCGTGCATGCGGCCTCTTCGAACGCCTGAAGCCCAGGCACGACCACAGCGAGATTCGTTTTGTCGATCTGAATCTCGCCGTGGCGCATCATGCCCTCGAGCTTATAGCGAAGATCGCTTTCGGGCATGGCCGCAACCATCTCTTCGTAAGACGAGAGCGGCGTGCGGAATTGTTCCTCGAAGCAGTCGATGACGCCCGTGTGGTGCCCCACTGCGAGCGTGTAGTACAGCACGTCTTGCGCGTCGTCGGGAATCGATTTCTCGGTGTCGACGAACTTCTTCGTGAGCTGGTAGAACACGACCTCGGCGACGCCCGCCTCGGCATCTTTGGCCGAGGCGGGCGCGTAGGGCGCGTAATCGTGTGCGTTACCTTCCATTGCCGATCAGCGCCTCGCTTACGATGGCGGCCGCTTTGCCGTCGCCACCTGCAACGACGACCTTCTCGAGCGCTTGCTTGAGCAGTGCCTGGTTGGCGTCGGCGTCGACCGTCATCTTGTTGAGCGTATCGCCCAGATGTTTGTAGACTTCGGCGCGGCGTGGATCGCTTTGGCCCTCGATGAGCGCGCTCACGGCGCCCATCACGTTTTGCGGGTTCTTTTCCAAAGTGGTCAAGAACTCATCTGCAAGCTGCTCGCCCTGCAGGTATCCCGAATACAGGCGCGCTTCTTTTTCGAGCGTGGTGCGCACCTTGTAGGGAATGTCCGCGTAGCGCAGCGTCGCCTGCTCGCCGGGCTTCTCGAAATCGTCTTTGTGCTTGAGCTTTTGGCCCAAAAGGCCAAGGGTCATCGCGAAGCCGTAGATGGTTTGGGCGGGAGTCGGCGGGCACCCGGGGATGTAGACATCAACCGGAATGATCTTGTCGGTTCCGCCCCACGTGCAGTAGTTGTCGTGGAACACGCCGCCCGTGCAGCCGCATGCGCCGTAGCTTACGACGAGCTTCGGGTCGGGCGCGCCGTCGTACGCACGCAGCGCAGGCATGCGCATGGCGCGCGTCATGGCGCCGGTGTACACCAAGATGTCGGCGTGGCGCGGGCTCGGCGTGTTCTTGATGCCGAAGCGCTCGGCGTCGAACACGGGCGTAATGGTCGAGAAAATCTCGATTTCGCAGCCATTGCAGCCGCCGCAGTCGACGCGGTAGATGTAGACGGAGCGCTTGATGTCGTTGAGCAGCGCGAGCTTGGCCTTCTGCACGCTTTCGTCAAGCGTGCGTTTGTCGGGCTGGTACTGGAGCGCCTCGGGGTATTGCCTATCGATTATCATCTTTGGCCTCCATCTTCTTCTTGCGCTTGGCGCCCTGCAGCTCGTCGTTGCGCTTGGCGCGATATGCGTCATCCTTGCGACGGCATGCCGGGCACACATGCGAAAGCTCGAGCGACTTGGCGACTTCGGGGCTGCCGGCGCTTTGCTGCAGAATGGCCGTTGCATAGGCGACCTGCTTGTTGGTCGCGTAGTACTTGCCGCAGCGCTCGCATGCCGCCAGGCTGTAGGTCGCCGTTTCCTCGAGGTCGTTTTTGTCCATGACGGCCAGCTCGAATTCCTTGCTGAGCTTGATGGCCTTCGTGGGGCATACCTCTTCGCAGCGGCCGCAGAAGATGCAGCGCCCGAAGTTGATCGACCAGGTGGTGGTGCCGGTCTCAACGTCGATTTGCATCTGAATGGCGTTAGGCGGGCACACGTTTGCGCAGGCCGCGCAGCCAATGCACTCTACGGCGTCATGCTCGGGCTTGCCGCGGTAGCCGTCGTATTGATGCAGCGGTGCCGCGGGATATTGCACCGTGGCATTGCCGGTGCGCAGGATTTCCTTGATCGTCTTAAGCATTGCGCACCTCCTAATCTTTCAGCGGCGAATGGCGACGGTCGGCGCAGTAGTTCTCGAGCTGGGTCTTGCTCAAGGTTTTCTGCGTGCGTTTGTTCACGTCGACGACGGTCACGCGCTCCGTGCACGAGTAGCACGGGTCGAGGCTGCCCACGATAAGGGCAGCGTCGGAAATGGTGTTGCCGCGGAACATGTAGCGCAGAACCGGCCAGTTGCTGTACGTGGATGCCTTGCAGCGCCAACGGTAGCACTTCTGGTTGTCGCCGACCATCGACCAGTGCACGTCCTCGCCGCGCGGGGCCTCGGTGAAGCCGAGCGCGAACTTGTTCGGGTCGTAAGTCCAGCCTTCGGTGAGCACGGGGCCCTTCGGCAGCTCCATGTCGAGCAGCTCTTCGATGATGTCGATGCTGTCGAACACCTCGCCGATGCGCACGAGCGTGCGGCCAAGCACGTCGCAGGAATCTTCCGTGATGGGCTTGTGCTTGTCGGCGATGAGCTTGTAGCCGTCGAACGGATGCACCCAACGCGTGTCGCGGGCGAAGCCCGATCCGCGCATGAGCGGGCCGACGGGGCTGTAGTCGCGCGCGATCTTCTTGTCGAGCACGCCGACGCCTTGGGTGCGCTTCATGAAGTTCGGGGTCGAGGTCATCTCGTCCACGAGGCGCTTCACGTCGGCGCGTAGCTCGGCCAGAAGGCGGCGGGTTTCGATCGTCTGCTCAGCGAGCATGTCGCGACGCACGCCGCCAATCAGGTTCAAGCCGTAGGTCTTGCGGGCGCCAGTCAAAAGCTCGGCCAAGTCCATCGCCTTCTCGCGTACGCGGAAGAAGTGCTGGAAGCCCGTGTCGAAGCCGGTGTAGTGGCACACGAGGCCCAAATTGAGCAGGTGCGAATGCAGACGCTCGGTCTCAAGCGCGATGGAGCGAATGACCTGGGCGCGCAGCGGCACCTCGATGCCCTGGGCATGCTCGATGGTCTCGGAATAGGCCACCGAGTGCGCGTAGCCGCAAATGCCGCACACGCGCTCGGCCAGGAACGGCACCTGATCGTAGTTCATGCGCGATTCGGCGCATTTCTCCATGCCGCGGTGGATGAAGAACAGGCGGTAGTCGGCATCGATGATGGTTTCGCCATCGACGAACAAGCGGAAGTGGCCAGGCTCGTCAGAGGTGATGTGCAAAGGACCCATCGGGATGATGGTGGTTTCCTTCTCGCCCGTTTCCTTCAAGAACTCGTAGCTCTCGAGGTCGCTTGTGGGAGCGGGACGATAGCGGTAGTCCATCGTGTCCTTGCGCAGCGGGTACATGCCGGCCGGCCAGTCGTCGGGCAGCACGAGGTTGCGGCCGTCGATGATGCCCTCGGCCTTCAGGCCGAACATGTCTTGCACCTCGCGCTCGCTCCATACCGCGGCCGGCACCTTCGCCGACACGGCGCGGAAGGTTTCGGTATCGCGCGGCACTTCGACGCGAACGGTGAGGAAACCGCGGTCCTCGCCTTCCATGGAGAGCACGTAGTACAGCGCGTAGTGGCCGTTGAGCTGGCGCTCGTCGTTGCCGACCATAACGGGCATGAAACCGTCGCGCTGGTAGTACAGATACTCGATGACTTCAGGCGCGGCGTCGGCCTCGACCGTGACGGTCACCTGATCTTCCGCCTGCCACTCGTAATGTTTCACAACTCCGGGGAAGTTATTCTGAACCGCCTCGATATGCGACTCGCACACCCTCGCGCGAGATTTTGCTGTTGCAGCCATAACTCCTCCTTATTCCATCGTTTCCGATGCGCCGAAGAGGCTCGAGAACAGGGGCTCTTCGTGCAGCGCGTTGACGTCGGACTGCAAAACGATGGCGGTCGCGTCCTCGACGCCTGCGATAACCGGCTGGGGCATCGCGACGCCGAACCACAAAATGACGGCGACCATAATGATCTCGGGGGCCAACGCCAGCGCGCCGACGTCGCCCTTCTTCACGGTATCAGGCGCTTCGCCAAACACGGCGCCAGTCACCACGTGCACGCACGCCGCCACGACGATGGTCAGCGCGATGCCGAACAGCACCACGAGCGCGATGTGTCCGCCGAGCACGCCTGCGGCGAATGCCATGATTTCAGACACGAACATGGCGAACGGAGGGAAGCCGGCAAGGGCGAAGAAGCCGATCGCCATGAGCACTGCCGTGGTGGGGGCCACGCGCAGAATGCCGCTGATCTTGTTCAGGTCGCGGGTGCCGTACTTCATGAGCACGTTGCCCGAGATGCAGAACAGCAGCGCCTTGGTGAAGCCGTGCGTCACGCAGTGCAGAAGCGCTGCGGCGATGCCGAGCGGTCCGCCGAAGCCCAAACACAAAGCCACGATGCCGATGTTTTCGCAGGAGTGGTACGCCAGCTTGCGCTTGAGGTCGTCTTGCGAGAACACGGCCAGGGCGGCCATGCCAACCGAGATCGCGCCCAGAATGAGCATGACGGTTTGCGGGAAGGTGGGGCCGACGGCCTGGATGGCCAGGATGTAGAAGCGGATGACGATGAGCATCGCGCACTTCAAAAGCACGCCGGAAAGCAATGCCGAAACGGGGCTCGGGGCCTCGGAGTGGGCATCGGGCAGCCAGGTGTGCATGGGGAACAAACCGGCCTTCGTGCCGAAGCCGATGGCGGCGAACACGAATGCGATTTGGATGAGCTGGGCGTCGAACTGCGTTGCGTAAGGCAGGATCGAGGTCCAGAACACGGCCTGGGTCGGGTCGGCCATGAGCGCGTTCGCGTTGGCGTAAACCAGCACGGTGCCGTACAGGCCGAACGCCACGCCGGCGGTGCACACGATGACGTACTTCCACGCCGCCTCAAGCGAGAGCTTCGTGTTGTAGGAGCCGACGAGGAACACGGTCGCAAGCGTGGTCGCTTCGATGGCGGCCCACATCATGATGATGTTGTTCGAGGTCACAACCAGAAGCATCGAGAACACGAACAGGCTGAAGAATACGTAGTACTGCTTCACCTGGCCAGGGCCCATGTTTCCGATTTCGATGTCGTGGCGCACATAGGCGATGGAGTAGATACCTGTGAGCAGACCGATCACGCCGATAAGGGTGGCGAAGATCGAACCCAGACCGTCGAGGCGGAACCACAGGCCGCATGCCTCGATGGCGGTACCCGACACGAATTCGTTGACGACCAGATAGATTGCCAGCACGCACACGGCGCCGACCGACAAGATATGAATCGATTCATACGCTGCGGCGGGCACGGCTTTGGAAGGCAAAACCGCCATGAGCAGCGCGGCGATCAAGGGGATCGCAAGCAGAACGACGAGCATAGTCGCGAAATCCATGATGACCCCCCTAACCCTTCAATTTCGAAAGCTCATCCGCGTTGAGCGTATGAGTGCAGTTGTAGATGCGCAGCGCCACGATCGCCATGATGATGATGGCGAAAATGGCGTCGGTCGCGATGCCGACCTCGACGAGCTCAGGCGCCTGGGGCGCGAGCAGGGCGAGCGTGACATGCGAGCCGTTTTCCATCAGGCAGTAGCCGAACATCTGCTTCAAGATGTTGCGCTGCGTGATGATGCAGGTCAGGCCGATGAAGAAGTGCGCAAGCGATACGGCGAGCGCGGGCTTGACCTCAGCCGCGGTGGGAAGCTGGATTCCCATAACGGCGATGAAGCACACGAGCAGCTCAATGGCCACGAGCACGATGGAGAGCACCGGCGTGGTGGAAGAGCCTTCCGTATTTTCGGGCGCGCCCATCTTCTTGTACGCGTACAGAACCACGGCGGGCACGAAGATGACCTTCGTGAGCGTTGCGGTGAACGACCACGTGAACAGTTCGGTCGAACCGGTGGTCATGCCGAGCGTAATGAAGATGGCCACGAGCACGCACGACTGCGCGGCGTATTCGAACGCGGAGGTGCGCGGCGAGCGCGTGAGCATGACCGACAGCGAGGTCACGATGAGCAACGCGCCCAGGATATTCACGAGAACATATCCGTTCATTGTTGCCTCCTATCCGAGCCACGCTGCAGCGATGAAGCTGGAGCAAACGGTCATGATGATCAATACGATGAACACGCCGACCATGGGCTTAGGCAAAGCCTGGCTGTTGGCGACGGTTTCGGAAGGCTCGCCCGGAATGACCGAGCCCATCCACTTCAGGAACCATGCGAAGCACGCGACGGTTTCGATAAGGCCAACGACCACGATGGCCGTGAGCAGCCAGTTGCCCTGCGCGGCGGTGAAGGAGCCTGCGAAGATAGCGAACTTGCTGAAGAAGCCGTTGAACGGCGGGCAGCCCGCGATGGCGAGCGCCGCGACGCCGAAGCCGACGGCCAGAAGCGGCTGCTTCTTCAAAACGCCCTTCAGCTTAGGCAGCATACGGGTGCCCATGGTGTAGCTGAATGCGCCGGCAACCAGGAAGAACAGCGTTTTCGCGAAGGCGTGGTTGAACATGTGCATCACGCCGCCGTCGAAGGCGAGCTGGCTGCCGAACACGAAGAAGCCGAAGCCCAGGAAGATGTAGGACAGCTGCGAGATGGTCGAGAAGGCCAAGAGGCGCTTCATGTCTTTCTGGGGCAGGTACATGAAGAAGCTGAAAATCATGGTGACGATGGCGCCGATCACGATGACCCAGCCAACGGCCTCGGGAATCACGCCAGCAGAAGCGAGGGCGCGTGCGAGCACGGCCACGCCGACCTTAACCATGGAGGCGCCGTGCAGGTAGGCCGAAACGGGCGTGGGGGCTTCCATTGCGGAAGGCAGCCACATGTAAAACGGCAGCTGGGCCGATTTGCCCCATGCGGCGATGACGATGCATACCAGAACGGCGATCTTCCACGAATCGGACAGGCCGGCGATTGCGGAAATCTCGAACGTGCCCGCCTGTGAGAACAGAAGGCAGGTCGCGATGTAGAGACCCAGCGCACCGATATGCGTGAGGATGAGCGCCTTCATGGCCGACTTGTTCGCGGTGGGCGTGCCATAGTAGCCGATAAGGGCCCACGAGCATGCGCCCGTGATTTCGAAGAACACGAGCTGGCACACGAGCGTGTCGCTGTACACGAGGCCCGCCATGGCACCGATGAACACGGTGAAGAAGGCATAGAAGCGGCGGCGCGGAGCATCGGGATGCTCACGGTTGCCGGCGTTCATGTAGCCAACCGAGTAAATCGAGATGAGCAGGCCGATTCCAACGAACGCGGTGGCGAGCATGACCGACATCTTGTCGAAGATCAGGCTCAGAATGGTCGCGTTGCCCATGGAAGCCAATGCGACGGTAACGGTCTCTCCTCCGTTTTGCGCGAGCATTGCCCATACGGCGATGGTGAGCGCGGTCGACACGCTTGCGGCGCCGATGCACAGCCATTTCGCGCAAGGTTGCGGCGCGACCACAATGACGAGGGCCGCGACGAACGGGATCACGATGGCGCCAAGGGCGAGAAGGGAAATAGTTCCAATCATGTCAATTACCCCCTTCTACAATCCCAGAACGCAGAACACGAAGCCGAACAGCGCGAGTGCTACAACGGCCCAGGTCTGGCGGCCAACCAACTTGTAGCGCACGCGGGAAACGATGTTCTCGAACACGCCGCAGATGAAGAAGAACACGAGCATCTTCACGAGCCATGCCGCCAAGCCACAGGCGAGCGCGGGAATCGTGAGCTCGGTTGCGGCGCCCCACGGAACGAAGATCGCGATAAACCAGCTGGCCACGATGATCTGCTTCATGGAAAGCGCCATTTTGCCCATCGCGAGCGAAGGGCCGGAGTATTCGGAAAGCGGGCCTTCCTGCAACTCCTGCTCGGCTTCTGCCAGGTCATACGGCAGTTTGCCAAGCTCGATGTAGCACGCCGCGAAAAATGCGAGCGCCGCTACCAAAACGCCCACGGGCGCGCTCACCGAAAGGTCTGCCACGGCGGCGCCCATGCCGCCGATGGCGGTGGTGCCGGTTGCGAGCGCCACGGTGAACAGCGCGAGCATCATGGCCGGCTCGACGAGCACGCCAATGATGAGCTCACGCACGCCGCCGATGCCTGCGTAGGCGTCGGAGGAGTCAATCGCGGAAAGCGAGAAGAAGAAGCGCGGAAGGGCGAGCAGGTAGAGCACCAAAATGATGTCGCCGAGCCAAGCAATGGGGCTTGCCATGGTGATCATGGGAATGCCCATCGCGAGCACGAGCAGCACGCCCATGAACAAAGGCGGCATGAGCTTGTGCACGAAGCTCGAATCTTTCGGGTGCACGTCCTGACGGCGGAACAGCTTCGCGATGTCGTAGTAGTCCTGCAGGATGGATGGTCCCTTGCGGGTGTGCATCTTCGCGCGCAGCCAACGGGCAGAGCCCGAAACGAGCGGCGCGAGCAGCACGAGCAGAAGGGCTTGAACAAGTGCAATGATGATTTCCATTTCGCCCTCCTACTTCATCAATACAGCCAAGGTGAGGAAGAACACGAGCGCAACCACGATGTAGATGATGTACACGCGGAAATTGCCGCCCTCGATCTTCTGAACCTGTTTGCTGATCCAGTTGACGAACGATGCGGTGCCGGCGACGACGTACTTGTCGCCGACGGTTTCGGCTTTCGCCGCGCCAGACACGACGTTTCCAAACATTGCTTGGAACGACCCCGCCGTGGAAACCACGGCTTCGCGTGCGGCGTAAATCGGCTTGAGGAACATCTTCACCTCAGCCGCGAAGGTGGTTGCCACAACCGGCATCTCGGGGTCAAGCGCATAGCCGCATGCCCACGGGTCGCGGTCGCTTGCGACGCCGCCCTTGGAGAACAGGCTGCGAGCAGCCACAGGAACGAGCACGCAAGCGATGAGCAGAATCGCGAGCATCGGGGTGGACACGACCGAGCCGATTGCCGGGTTCGCGATATCGAGGCCGCTTGCGACGGCGATGGTCGCCTGGCCGGTGGTCGCCGCGGCGATGTTCTGCATAACGGGGGCCACCCACGGGGCGCCAATGCCCAGGCATATGCACATAACGGCGAGGATGATCATGCCGATGCGCATGGAGGCGGGCACCTCTTTGGCGTTGGCGGCAGCCTCGGAACGCGGCGCGCCCAGGAAGGTGACGCCGTAGGCCTTCACGAAGCAGGTAACCGCGAGCGCGCCGGTGATGGCCAGCGACACGGCGGCGAATGCCGCGAAGAAGCGAACGATGATATCGCCAGTGATGGCGACCGAGAACATGGACTGGTAGATGAACCACTCAGACACGAAGCCATTCAACGGCGGGATGGCCGAAATGGCGAGCGAGCCGATGAGGAAGCACATGGCCGTGGCGGGCATGACGCGAGCCAGGCCGCCCATGATTTCCATGTTGCGGCTACCGGTGGTGTAGAGCACCGAGCCTGCGCCCAAGAACAGCAGGCCCTTGAACATCGCGTGGTTGAGCACGTGATACAGGCCAGCCATAATGCCGAGCACGGCGATGACCGGCTGATTGAGGGCCATGCCCATGTAACCGATGGCGATGCCCAGCAAAATGATGCCGATGTTCTCGACGGAGTGGTATGCGAGCAGCTTCTTGATGTCATGCTCGCCCAAAGCGTAGGCGACGCCGAGCACGCTCGAGAGCGCGCCGATCACCAGAATGACCAAGCCCCACCACAGCTGAACCTCGCATGAGCCCAAAAGATCGAGGCCGACCTTCACGATACCGAAGATACCGATTTTGATCATGCCGCCCGACATGAGGGCCGAAACGTTCGAGGGCGCTGCGGGGTGCGCCTGCGGCAGCCACGAATGGAACGGGAACATGCCCGCCTTGCAGCCGAAGCCGCAGAACGCCAGGATGAAGCACAGGCTGGCAATTGCGGGGCTGAACTGCGTGGCGCGGAACGTCGCGAATTCGAAGCTTCCCGTGTTGGCCGCCATGATCAGGTAGGAAAGCATGATCATGAAGAAGCCGACGTGGGCCATGATGAAGTAGAGGAAGCCGCCCTTGATGGACTGGGGCTTCTGCTCCACGATGACCAGGAAGTACGAAGTCAGCGACATGAGCTCGAAGAACACGAGGAACCAAAACGCGTTGTCGACGGTGAGCACCATGTTCATCGAGGCCACGAACAGGTTCATGAAGAAGCCGATGGCGCCAAGGCCCATGCCCTTGTATTCGTCGAAATACGCCAGGCCGTAAATCCAAGCGACGAGCGCGAGGATGTTAATGGCCACGAGCAACAGTCCCGACAGGGGGTTGATGAGCAGCGTGAAGTTCGCGAAATTGAACGGCGTTGCGAAGCAGATGAACTGCTCTGCGCCGAAGATTCCCGTTGCGCCCGCGATGATCGAGCAGCACGCAGCCACGATGCCGAAGAGGCATGCGACGACCTTCGCGGTGTTTTCAGCCTTGCTCAGGCACAGCGCGACGATCGCGCCCACGATGGAGACGACGGTGGAAACAAGCAACATATCCATTTCCTATTCCCTCCCCTCGTAGTCTTCAAGCATCACCAAGCCGGCCTCGAGCGCTTCTTTGCGCTTTGCCTCCAGGTCGGCCTCGGTTCCGTCAGTTTCGATGAGCGTGAGCGCCTCGGTGATGCAGGCGTCGACGCAGTGCGGTTTGCAGCCGTCGTATTTGCACAGGTCGCATTTGACGGCGACCGGCGAAACGCCGATTTCCCATTGGAGAATGGGGTCGAGCGAAGCGGCAAACGTGGGAGTGTTGTATTCGATGCCCGCAACACCGGCGCGGCCGGTGCCGGACATATGAATCGCGCCAAACGGGCAGGTCACGGCACAAAGCTTGCAGCCAATGCAATGCGATTCGTCCACGCGTACGCAGCCGTCGTCTTCATGCTTGATGGCATTGACGGGGCAAACCTTCACGCAGGGCGCGCCTTCGCAGTGGTGGCACGTGAGCGATGCGACGACGTCGCGGCTCTCGTACAGGGCAAGCCTCGGCTCTTTCTGCAGACCAGCGCGCTTGTGACCCTCGCTGCAAGCGGCGCGACACGTTCCGCACGCGACGCAGCGGCTGGGATATATGGCGATAAAGCGATTCATTCACTCCTCCTTTCCTTCTGGTTGACGTGCAGGGGTTTGCGCCCCCGCACGTTGAGACGTTCGTTTAGGCGTGGGCGCTTACCTTGCCGGCGTCGCCCTGCTCTTCGTGCAGGTCGTTGTAAGCGACGCCCACCTTGCCCTGCCATTGCTCGTTGGCCTCGGCGGCCAAGCGCGCCTTGAGCTCCATGTAGAGGTTCTCGGCGTGCTGCTCGGCCCAAACCTGGTCGTCAACGCGCTCGACTTCGATGGCGCAGTACTTGCTTTCAGGCGTGCGCGAACGGTCGTCGACGGCGTGGATGGTGAGGTCGTTGCATTTGCCGATCCACCACTGGTACGTCATGTACACGGCGCCCTCGTTCACGCGGTCGTCGACGAAAGCGCGGGTGATGATGCGGCTGCGGCGCGAGCTGACCCATACCATGTCGTCGTTCTTGATGCCGCGGGCTGCGGCGTCGACGGGGTTGATGTGGGCAAAGCCGGGCTCTTCGGCAAGGTTGGACAGCTGCTCGCAATTGCCCGTCATGGAACGGCAGGAGTAGTGGCCGACTTCGCGAACCGTGCACAGCACGAGCGGGTACTGGTCGTCAGGCAGCTCGGTGGGGTCGACGTATTCGTGCGCCACCAGGTGCGCCTTGCCTTCCGGGGTGGTGAACTTGCCGCCCAGGAACAGGTCGGGAGTGCCGGGATGCTCGAGCGTGGGGATGGGCCACTGCGCATGGCCGACGCCCGCCATCTTCTCGTAGGTCGCGCCGTATGCTGCGGGCCACATGTTGCGGCATTCGTGATCCCAAATGTCTTGGGTGTTCTCGTAATGCATGTCGTAGCCCATGCGCTCGGCGATCTCGCTGAAGATCTGCCAGTCATGCTTGCATTCGCCCTTCGGCGGCACAGCAGCGCTGAAGTACTGGAACGTGCGGTCGCAGGCAGAGAAGACGCCCTCGTGCTCGCCCCAGCTCGTTGCCGGCAAAATGACGTCGGCGGCGGCACTGGTCTGCGTCATGAAGATGTCTTGCGAGATGAACAGGTCGAGGCCTTCGAGTTCTTCGGCCAGATGCTGCGTGTCGTGATCGGTTTGCAGCGGGTCTTCGCCGAAGTTATAGAACGCGTGGATCTTGCCTTCCTTCACCAAGTGGCCCAGGTCGGTGACCTTGTAGCCGATATGGTCGGAGAGCTTCTCGACTGGGATGTTCCAGTTGTCAGCGAACTTCTGCTTGATGGCAGGGTCGGTGACGCTTTGGTAGCCCGGGAAGAAGTTCGGCAGAGCGCCCATGTCGCATGCGCCCTGAACGTTGTTCTGGCCACGAACGGGGGCAACGCCGGAATTCGGCTTGCCGATTTGGTGGCTGATGCAGGCAATCGCCGCGGCGGTGTGCACCGCTTCGACGTTTTGCTTCTGCTGGCACACGCCCATGCCCCAGCAAATGATCGAAGAAGGCTTGGCCGTCGCGTACATGCGGGCCGCTTCGCGCATCATGCCCGGGTCGATGCCGGTGATGTGCTGGGTCGATTCGGGGGTGTACTTCTCGATGGTCTTCCACCACTCGTCAAAGCCGAGCGTGTGCTCGCGCACGAATTCCTCGTCCATGAGGCCTTCGTTGACGATCACGTTCGCGAACGAATTGAGGAAAGCGATGTTGCTGCCGTTTTTCAGCGGCATGTAGATGTCGGCGATGCGCGCGGTTTCGATGAAACGCGGGTCGGCGACGATGATTTTCGCGCCCTTTTCCTTGGCCTTCACCATGCGGCGAGCGACCAGGGGGTGCGAGGTGTTCGGGTTGTAGCCGAACAAGAACAAGCAGCCAGCGTCCTCCATGCCGGGAACGCCGCAGCTCATAGAACCAGCTCCAAGTGTGTCAATCAGACCGACGACAGTGGGGCCGTGTCAAACACGAGCGCAGTTATCGATGTTGTTCGTGCCAATGCACGCACGTGCGAATCGCTGCGCCGCCAAGTTGGATTCATTGCCGGTACCGCGCGAGGAACCGGTGACGAAAATTGAATCGGGTCCGTACTTCTCTTTGATTTCCGTGAGCTTGCTCGCCACGAAGTCGAGAGCGGTATCCCACGAAACGCGCTTGAGAGGCGCGCCTTTCTCCTCGCGCATCATGGGATGCAGCACTCGAGGAGTGAGGATTTTCGTGTCGTTGATGAAGTCGTAGCCGAACCAGCCCTTCAAACACAGGAAACCCTCGTTGGTGAGACCGTTGAGAGGTTCAGCGCCTACGACGAGATCGTTCTCGACCAGCAGGTTGAACTTACAGCCGGTGCCGCAGTATGGACACACGACCATGTGTTTCTCCATGAGTCTCCCCCTTTCTTTCCCCTGTCGCCGCCTTATGCGGCGACCCCTTTGTTAAGCCAGCGCCGCAGCTGCCGCTGCGCGTTGGTTGCTCGTATGGGCCTCGATGTCGTCGGAATCGACAATCATGAGTGCCTTCGAGGTGCATGCCTCGACGCATGCAGGACCGCCCGGTCGATCGACGCAGCGGTCGCATTTGATGACGGTCGCGGTTTGCGCCGCCCCTACGCGAATGCCGCCAAGGTCGCCGGAGTCGTAGCGCGAAACCACGTTCACGGCGCCATACGGGCATGCCACTACACAACTTCTGCATCCGATGCAGCGCTCCATGCGAACTACCACGCGGTCGCCCTCGTTGTAGAGAGCCTTGGTGGGACATGCGTTGGCGCATGGCGCGTTTTCGCAGTGATGGCATACGATGGGCGCGGTGCGTTCGCCCGATTGCACGACGTTGAGACGAGCGATGGGCATATCACCCGGCACGAAGTGCTTCACGAGGCATGCTGCCATGCATGCCTTGCAGCCGATGCATTTGCGTGGGTCTGCGATTACGAACTTATTGCCCATAGATGTCTCCCCCTTTCCTTCTTCCCCTTTACTTTCTCGCCGCTTTCTCTGCCGGGCTTCTTGTAAGGCTCCCCAGTCTTTTCATGGGCCTGGCACAGGTTTCGACGTAGTTAACAATAAACCTCCTTCATAATTTCTTCAAGATAAATATCGGGCAAAATTACTCTTGAACGCGGTTAAAAGAGGGCCTAAAAAGGCGGTCATTTTTTGGTATGTGTTGCACTATTGGCCGATTTAAGCCGATATTTACGAATGAAATGGAAAATGCCTTGGACAAGTTTCGATTCCTGTCCAAGGCATTAGTCGAGAAAAATTTTTTTCGTATGAGCGAGAAGTTTCGGTTGAATAAGTATGCGATTACTTCGCAAAAATACGCTGGAACTCGCGCAATGCCTGCATATCTTGCAGGTATGTGTCGGCGTTCACGAGCGCGACCTGCGCTTGTCCGCCTTGGCTGATGAAAATGGGCTCGTCGCTCTCGATTGCCTCTTGGGCAATTTCGGCGAAATTCGTGCCGAGCTCCTCGGCGCTGTAGTGTTTTGCCATGATTGCTCCCCTTTCGATGCCGTCGATCGCCATCCATGGCGTCTTGGTGGTGGATTATAGCTTTAATGGGTGCTCTGTACAGGGGATTTGGTAAAGAAGAAAACGCGTGCCGTTTTGGGGTCGCTTATGCAAGCGACGGCGCAATTCCTTGTGCCCGACAGTGCGCGAAAAAGCCGTGGGCCCTCCCTAAAATGAGCTCTGAAACCCTGGAATCAGCTCATTTTCAATGCGATTTCGACGTAATATAATGTCATTACAAAAGTTGTTCAAACATGAGTAAGGAGGCTGAAATAATGGCAAAAGATGCCCTTCTGCAGGTTCGAATTTCACCTGAATTGAAACAGGAGGCGGAAGATGTGTTCTCAAGCCTTGGCCTTACGACGTCGGAGGCCGTTCGGCTGTTTTTGACCAAGAGCGTTCAGGAGCAGAGGCTGCCTTTCGAGCTGTCTTCGCAGCGTCCTTCGGGCAAGCTCGAAGCGTTTGGCGCGCTGAATATATTCGCAAGCCCCGCCAAGCGCGACCAAGAGCGCGGCGCATGGATTACTTCTTTGAACGAGAAAGGTGGGCAATAGCCATGGCAACGATTCTTGACGAGACGGCGATCCTTCGTTACTTGCTCAAGGATAATGTGCATCAAGCTCAACGTGTTGCTGATGTCATTACAAGTGGTGAAGCGTACGTCTATCCCGAAATCATTACGCGCGTGTGCGTTGTCTTGCGCGATGTGTATCGTGTTCCGCGCTCGGTTATTGCCCGCGTGCTCGATTGGCTTCTCGATGATGTGAATGCGCCCGAAAAGGCTGAGATTCGTTTGGCGGTTCGTTATTTTGGGTCCACGACCATGGACTTCACCGATTGCATGATGCTTGCGCGCAATGTGCGTTCGGGGCATGCGATTTTGAGCTTCGATAAAGGCGTATTGAAAAAAGCGCTCATGTAATCGATTCTGACTGGCGTTAGGTGCTTCTTGACTCTTTATTCGAGATGCACGATTAAAACGCCTCAAATCGCTTCTCGTGAGGTCGATTTTTCCTCATTGGAAACAAGTAAGGCTCGCTGGCGCTTTTGCCCGCGAGCCTTACCTATATATGCTTGAGCTCTATGGGATTTTCCGCGAACACCGTTTCACCACATTTGCCAGAACTGAACATGACCCCTTTGATGTTCATGTCAAACTCCAGCACAATAGGAACCCATAAAGAGAGGTCTCAAGGCGTCGGCCTTGCATCTGGAAGGAAGTTCCTATGCTGAAAGTTTCGAAAACCGCGTTGCTTTTCATTGCTGGCATTGTGTGGCTCGCAGCAGGCGTGAACATCGCTCGACTCGGTATTCTTTCGTTCGGCCAAATGAGCCAGAACATGTGGTGGCTGCTCGTTATTGGGGCGATCGCCGTGTTCACCGTGTTTCATATCAAGGTCTTCTCGAAGATGGTCGGAAAGCATGCGAATCGTATTGCTGGCTACGTTGGGGATAAAATCGCCTTCTGGCGTTTCTTCGATGCTTCTGGCTACATCATGATGGCCATCATGATGACGGGCGGCATTAGCCTTCGTGCCTTCGGCCT
This sequence comes from uncultured Slackia sp., assembly GCF_934630525.1. Taxonomy (GTDB): domain Bacteria; phylum Actinomycetota; class Coriobacteriia; order Coriobacteriales; family Eggerthellaceae; genus Slackia. The sequence goes on along the minus strand of NZ_CAKTVX010000003.1, from coordinate 270,150 downwards.
GGTACCGAACTGGTTCATCGCCTTCTTCTACACGGGCCTCGGCATTGCCTTGGCGCTTTCGGGCATGAGCTTCCTGGGCCGCTTCGCTCGCCGTGGCAACCTGCCCGTTCCCTGCCCTGCCCTCTTTCGCTTCTTCTCTCGCGAGTAGGCCTTCGATCTGAAACCTGCTAAATGCTCGTAGCGTTTAGCAGGTTTCGATAAGCGAGTTCGGTCTCGAACCCATCATTGGATGCCTCTCCCCTGCTTCTTGAAATCATGATTGGTTTCGGAAGCGGGGGTTTTCTTTTGCCCGAATACCCGCTAAACGCTACGAGCGTTTAGCGGGTTCCAAGCTTTTTCGTCCTAAAAAAGGCCCCGACGTTTGTCGGGGCCTTAGCTGTGGATTCAAAGCCTCTTTACGCTTCGGTAGCTTCCGCATCGTCTCCGTCGTATTCGCGATGGTCTGGAATCAGGAAGATGAAGACCAACGAGCTGATGAGCAGCATAAAGGGGTAGAACAAGCACGGAATAATCTGGAATGCCGTTATTGCATAGCCGGCGCTTGCGGTCGTTGCAATGGCGATGAGCATTTGGGCGCCATAGGGGATGATGCCCTGGAAAACGCACGAGAACGTATCGAGGATAGATGCGGTCTTGCGGCGCGAGATATTGTAGGTTTTCGCCATGTCCGCGGCGATGGGATTGGCCATAACAATCGCCACGGTGTTGTTCGCGGTTGCGATGTCCATGCATCCAACCAAGATACCCATGCCAAGCTGGCCGCCTTTGCGATTCTTGAACGTGTTCTTAATGGCATTGAGCAGCCATATGAAGCCGCCATATTCGCGAATGAGCGCGCAAATGGCAGAGACCAGAATGGCAACCATCGTGGTCTCGAACATGCCCGCTGCACCGGTGCCCATGCTCGTGAGCAAATCGGTTGCGGCGGTGGCTCCCGTGGCAACCATGATAATGGCACCGGAAAGAATGCCCAAAAGCAGAACGATGAACACGTTGATGCCAATAATGCCGCCTGCTAAAACTATCAGGTACGGGATGAGCTCGATAAGTTCGTATTCATGAATCACCGCGCCTGTGATGTTCGCGTTGAACGACAGCACCAAAATAATCGCGAGCGATGCCAACGCGGCGGGCAGTGCGATTTTGAAGTTCTCGCGGAACTTGTCTTTCATGGCGCATCCTTGACCTTGGCACGCCGCGATTGTCGTGTCCGAGATGAATGACAGGTTGTCGCCGAACATCGCGCCACCCATGACTGAGGCCACGCAGAGCGGCAAATCGAAGCCGGAAGCGGCGGACACGGCAACGGAAATGGGCGTGATGAGCGTGATGGTACCCACCGAGGTTCCCATGGCGAGTGAAACGAAACAGCTCACGACAAACAAAACGGCCACCGCAAACTCGGGCGGAATGAATGAGAGCATGAGGTACGCGACGCTTTCGGCGCTGTTGCGGCCTACGGTGCCTACGAATATACCGGCTGCCATGAAGATGAGAATCATAGTGACGATCGTCTTATCGCCAATGCCGCGACCCATGATGGCCAGCTTGTCATCGAAGCTGAGCTTGCGATTCTGGAAGCATGCCACCAGAAGCGCCACCAAGAAGATTACGACGATGGGAATGCTGTAGAAGCCCATCTCAATCTTCAGGACGTACTCAAAGAGAATTCCCAGGCCCAGGTAAAGCACAAGGAATACCCCGATCGGAGCGAGCGCCCGAAGGTTACCTTTTTCCATTTTGATTATTCCTCTCTGTTTGCATAGCCTTTCCATTGTAGCGAGGAATGCGAACGTTCCAGGTGACAACGACGGTTATTGCTCGTCAAATTGGATGTTTGGCTTCGATATCGTGTTGTGCGAGCTTTTATGCCAGGTTTTGAGCGCAGTTGCTCCTCCGCTGGTCAATTGATTGTTACTGAGTTCCTGTTCTGCAAACGCAGCCCGTGCATTGCTCGATGCCAAAAGGATGGTCCTTTCTGGTGGTTGGCTTTGAGCCAGTGCCCTATCATGGGACATACTTTATACATTTACGGTTTCCAGCCACCATTTGCCCTGTCGTTTTTATAAGCGCTATTCGAAGCTTTGGTGGTTGCAACAAAACGTTATCGATTCGACAGGCGGTGTGTTGTGGGTAATTCGGACTCTTCTTTTGCTCCGCTTGATGAAGAGGTTGTTGCGCAATGGCTCGATTCTCTCGATCTTTCATCTTCGACTAAGAACACGTATAAACGTGCATTTAAATCGTTCTGCGCCTTCGTCAGTGACACCTCCCTTGATTTCGATACCCTTATAAAGCGCGACATTGTTTCGTTTCGCGAATATCTTGCTGTTGATAAACGCTTGAAGCCAACAACCGTTTCTAATTACCTTGGTGCCGTGAGATCGTTCTTCTCTTATGCAGAAGAAAATGGAATACCCAATATCGCTCGTGGCGTTCGAGGCGAAAGAGTGTCACGGGATTTCAAGAAAGCCTCCCTCTCCGTCGTTCAAGCTCGAAGATTGCTTTCATCCATCGACCGTGAAACGGAAGCAGGCATGCGAGATTTTGCGCTGCTGAATCTTATGCTTCGTACTGGATTGCGCGATATTGAAGTGGTTCGTGCCGATTGCGGCGATATCCAAACGGTATCGGGCGTTGATGTGCTCTATATTCAAGGTAAGGGCCGACCCGGTAAAGACAATTACGTTGTGCTTACCGAAAGCGCTTTGGCGCCTATTCGCGATTATCTTAAACAGCGCTATGATTCACGTGGCGGCTCTCCCCTCTTTACCTCGGTTGCTCGCCGGAATTCTGGAGAGCGGCTTACAACGCGCTCTGTATCTCGTATTGTTAAAGAAGCAATGCGGAAAATAGGAATCGATGACCCTCGCTATACCGCGCATTCTTTGCGCCACACCGCCATTACGTTTTCTCTGCTTGGCGGCGCGAGCGAGCGTGAGGCCCAACAAATGGCCCGTCATGCCGATATCAGCACAACGATGATTTATGCCCACAACATCGATCGCATCAAGAATGCCGCCGAGAATAATATCTCGCGCCTTTTAGACTAAGCGCTTTGAAGAAAGGGGCACCATTTCATTTCGTCATTCTCGCTACGGTTTCTTAGTACTGATATAAGCGATAGGCATCTAGGCCTGTTAATAAGGCTTTCATTTGATACCAGCCCTATTTTTCCTGCCGCCTCCCATCTCATTTTTCTTCGAGACGGGAGGCGTTTTTTATACACAGGCTTCCAATGGCGTGACCCTGGCCGATCATTTCCTCTCTTTGGGGTTCCGAGCCTGCCGTATTTATTGGTTCCGAGAGTGCTTACTGCCTCTTCTGCTGCTGGTTTCAGTGTTCTTCTACATATTTCCGCTCGCGTTTTTTAGTTCTAGACCGCTACTTTTAAAACAATCGATACGAGCAGGGGATATGAGATAGTTTACTTTGTATAGAGTGCGATATCTTTACTTATTAGATTTTATAACCTAGCAGCAAATTACGACGATATTGTCATGGGACCGGGTCGACCGTCGTCCGATCGACCTCTCTTGGCAGGGTGGGATGCCTTTCGCGCCGTTGAAGATTTCTTCCCTCAGATCCTCGGTCAACTCCAGGAATGCGGTATTGATTGAACCGCCTTTCGACCCCTTGAGGGACGTTCTAGCGGCTTCTAACGTCGGAATTTATGCGGGTAGAGCCCGATACTTGCTTTTGGTACCTAAGACCCTTAAAACGCCTTGAATTCGATGTGGAACTTGCCGTTATTTCGCTTGTTGTCCATATCCAGCCTCGAAGCGTTGGCTTATCTGCAATGGACTTTTAGGCTTTCACGTTATAAAATCTTATCGTTCTTAGTGTCACCCTTATGGGTTTGGAAGATCGATGTTTGGAGTTGCTCGTTTTGGCTCAACCCTCCCCTCTCTCTACGTTTAATCTTGATGAGGCTATTGCCGAAAGTCTTCGTGCTGAAGCGGAGTTTCGTCGTTACAATGCATCTGCTACGGCGCTTACTGACTGCCTTGAATCGAATGGCTTTATCGAACTTTCCGTTGACCTTACGCGCGATGAGCTTCTTCAGGGCTATGAGGCTTTGACTTACGTTGAACCTGCTTTGGCCTCATCGGGTACTGCGCATTTCGATTCCAGCATTGGTTCTTTTTCGATTCGGCCGCTTGCTCCGGTAATGACCGTTCCGCCGACCGCTTTGCAGTTTTACTTCGATTTGTTCGGACTGGGCGACCCTGAGAAACATGCGTATAACGAAGTGCTCGTTAGCTATCTGCATCTTCATGACGATCGTGAGCAGACGTATAAACTTTACGCATGCGACTCCCTTGCTGATATCGAGTTCCTCCTTTCTTCAATTCGTAATGAGCCTGCGCTCATTTTCACCGGGCGTTTTCAGACTCGAAATGGCGCATACCGCATGCCCCTTAATACCCAGCGCGCTCAGCAGCGCACGCTGAATGCGATTTGCGTCGATATTGATCCGTCGCATGATGGCGTCGAGGATGAAGATGGCCCTATGGACCCCGTTGTTTTGGAGAAAATTTTCGAGCGCATTGATGGTAGGCTTTTGCCGTCATACGTCTGCCTTACTGGTCGAGGGATTCATCTCTGGTACATTTTCGATGAGCCCTTGCAAACGTTCCGAATTCATAATCCGCGGCGTACGAAATACAAAGCCTTGGCCGATACTCTCTATGCGTATTACGACCTCATTTGTTTCGACCTTCCTTGCGTGCTCGATACGCATTGCACTTCGCTCAATCACGGTTTCCGCGCTCCGGGATCGCTTACGAAACGCGGTGAAGTTGTTCGCTGCTTTTGCCCCGCTGACCGCGTTTTCAAGCATTCTACGGTGAATCCGCTTTCGCTTTCTCACGTTTTGGCTTCTTTCGATCGTTTGCCATATGCTTCTGAGCTGGTTCTTTGCGAGGATGACGTGCGGTGGAAGTCGTTTGAAGACATTGCTGACGAGATTGAGGCTCGCCAGAAGGCCTTTGAGGAAAAGCCTGCAAGCGAAGATCAGCTCGTGTTTATTCGCGATTTATACGAGAAGGGGAATTTGACTCAGGCTGAGTTCGATACCGCCGCCTCGTTGAATGCTCCTGGGGCGAGCATTCTCATTCAAAAGGGCGTGCGCCGTCGTGGGCAAAAGCAGGAATCTGGGAATAGGCGTCCCGTTCGTTCTCGCTGGAAGACTCGCCCCCACCCCTTGATTGCAGGTGAAACGGGCGGCGTGTATCAAACGATTTACGAGAATCTGCCAAAAGTGCCTCTGGGCAGGCGATATTTGTCGCTTTATATGCTCGCCGGAGTTGCGTATATGATGGTTCAGCCTGTTAAAACGCGTAAAGAATTGCAGCGCGATTATCTGGATTTGCTGAATACTCCATGGGCAAAAATGGGCACTCCCCTCACCCGTCGAGATATCGATAACGCCTTGATGGGCTACAAGAAGGATAACTGGCAGACGAGGAACTCCGAGGTTCGCACTCTCGGCTTCGATCCATTTGGCGAGCCAGAGAAGCGCAATGGTCGTACGCGTGTTGCTCATCTTGAAGAGGTCGCTCGTCCTGCGTATTCCCAAAAATCTCGAGACGAGAAAACGGCGGCAATCGCGAGTGTGCTGGTTGAAAACCCTGGCGCGTCGAAGAATTTCGTTTCCAAGGTTACGGGCATCTCGTACCCTACCGTTTTGAAGTACTGGCTTGCTGCGTGCGATTTGGCAAATGTCGATGATACGCGATCGGGTAATCATTCTATATAGTTTATTACCATGGATGCTTCGCTCTTTATAGACTAGCTCGCTATCGATGTATAAAATTATCCTGCTATCTAGCTAATAAAATAGTTAGATAGCAGGATAGTAATCTATTTAGCTATTATACAGTTATGGAAAAACGGGCAACCATGCCAGGTCCATCATTTGTGACCTGGGGTTTTGCTATCGCAAGCTCGATTAGTGACCCAGAGGGAAAGTTACCGAACGTTACAATTTCCTTTACGCATTCGATGAATTCATAGTCTTGTTGGTAAGCGCTTGTAAGAAAGCGCTCGTCGTCGGTCAACCACGCAAAAATAGGAATAGTCTCGTCATTCGTTATATCAGAAAGTACTCCTTTATTGCTCCCCTCCCCTATTGTGGCCCATAGAAGATAGAGCTGCGTTGCTTCCCCCTTAAGAGCCGGGTTGAGAATCGTTGTTCGCGCGGGAACAAACTGGTACGCGTTTCCATAGAGCGGGACGCGTACCGGAAGGCGGCTAGCCATTCTTACGCAGTTCCTTCTTGACGCTTTCCTGAATCCATTGGCTCACGAGGCTTTTGATGTTCACATCTTCGCCTGAATACTTCTTTTCGAAGACGATCCTATCAATGTCACGCTTAAGACTTACAGGAATACGAATGTTCATTTGGGTGAGCTCTTCTTCAACGGGAGCTACTTCAACCTTCTTTTCCTGCTTGGCTCTTTTTTTGGCAACGGGGACCGATGCCTCTTTGGCCTGCTTTGCCGGGGCCTGGGCGGCTGGCTCTTCTGCCTCTACTGCGCGTCTAGGTTTTGGCGCAAATTTGCTCGAGAGCATGTCGGCCTTTGCAGCAAGTTCAGGTTTCAGGTCTCCCATCAGAATCTTGTTGGGGTCGGTTCCGGTCCTGCTCATTTACTTCTCGCTCTCTTGCTCTTTGGCGCTTTCGTTATGAAGGAATTCAGCGACAAATGCACGATAGTCGGCAATGGCTGCTGATTGTTTCGGTGCGTCAAAGAGGTCAACCGATTCCATCTGGCATTCCATAACGGCTACTGACTGTCGAATGAAGGTGTCATAAACGGGCGCTTCGAAGTATGCGCTGAATTTCTCGGTAACTTCTCGCATAACTTTCATTGCATTGAAGCGAGGGTTGAAACGCGTAAGCAGGATGCCAATTACCTTTGCTTCAGGGTTCAATTTTTTGCTGACCATAGCAAGGGTTTCGGCAAGATCGTTCATACCTTTTGTTGAAAAAGCGCCCGTATCGGTCGTGACGATGATGCCGCCATCGGATGCTACGAATGCATTGATTGACAATGTTGAGAGGTTTGGCGGCGTATCGATAAGGATGAAGTCGTACTCATCTTTAACCGATTTCAAAGCATCGCGCATATGCTCATAACGATCAATTGCGTTAGCGAGCTCAGTTTCTGATGCAAACAAGTCGTTATCTGCAGGCATCAAATCGTAATGCTTCGTCTCGTAAATTGCCTCAGAAGCTTCGCAGCGGTTTGTGATAACTTCGTAAGTAGTGTTTTGACCATCGGTGTTAAAACCAGCCCAATCGGAAATATTTCCTTGGGGGTCCATGTCTACAACAAGAACTTTGCATCCAAGTTCATTCAGGCCAGACGCAAGCGCGCCTACTGTCGTTGTTTTTGAGCAGCCACCTTTTCGGTTTGCTACGGAGTATGTTTTACCCATTCTGTACCTTCTACCTGGAATTACTAAATTCGTATCAATCTATCTGAATATCATTTTAGCACGATATTCAGATACCCTGCTATTTCACTAACAAAATATCTAAGTATCGTAATAGCCTAATAGAGCGCTAGCAAACTATTAGGCTAAACAGCTAAATAAATAACAACATAGGAAAATAATGAGATATCAAAATAACGAAATAACCTTATAGTGAACTAACCATGTAGCGAACTATGCAGATAATTGAATAGTCAAATATCTGAATAACAAAATAGCAAACTAATCAAATAGCAGGATAGTAGGCTATTTAAATAGAAAACTTCTTAAATATCAGGATAGCTATCTAGCAAAATACACAGCTAATGAGATAGCCAGATAGTGAGATAGTTAGGTATAAAGTGATGATGCTAGTCAGATAATCAGCTACTCAAATAGACAGATAACAAGATAGCTACATATCAAGCTTGCTAATTTGTTGGATAGCATGATATTCAGATAATAGGCTAACTAAATATCTATATAGCGGTATAGGAAAGTAGTCTCATAGCAAGATACTTATGTAGGAAGCTATTGTGCGTGTCTAATCGCATTGAAGTTTCAGCCAATTTGATTGGTTGAGGAGTACGAGTCTTTACTCGCGTTGAACAAAGATAGCAAGATAGCGCGCTATTGAAATAGCCTACTAGTACAGTAGCTCAATCTGGGTCGGTGCGATCTTCGATTGACTGAACAATGATTCCGGTTGCCTCTATATGCATTCCCCCATGGCTCGCACTCCCCTACCCTGCGTCCGAAGAGGATGCGCAGGCTTATACGTCCAGGGAGCTTGAGAGCGCTGCATACATCCCCGCTCTTCTCGCATCTTTTTGAAGTGCCACTCGCTCGTACAGCTTTGGATTAGAAGGAACCTCTAGCGTCCTTTCGTATTTAGGGAATCTCGAAGCGAGTTCCCTCCCCTGCCCTCCTGTATTCATTCCTAAGTGGCCCATAACTTCTTTCTTTTGTTGTCAGTGGAGTTACGTTCGTTCATTCGATTGTTTACTGGGCTTGTGCTTCAGTGATCTACGTAGATTGACGAGGCTCGTTATGGGCGGGAGGACTGTCTGACGGAGGGATTTGATCTGCAGCAATGAAACACGAGCTGTTCAGATTCTTGTTATGAACGAATCGCAGCCGAGGCTTTTGCATAGAGAAATAGAAGTATTGGTAGCGGAATATCAAACTAGCTAAGTAGCTACATAGCTACATAGCCAAATAGTCAGTAGACATCATACGTCAACGAGATAATTTATGCTGCGATAATTCATCGATAAGAGTGTGGCTTATTGTTCTGAACAGGCAAAACCTAAGAAGGAGAATTGATAGGTAACTAGATAGATAGACGGCTATCAAAATAGCACACTATTGATAATGATTAACAGCGTGAAGGGTGCTTGGTAAGAAGTAAAGAGACAGCGAGGCAACGAGGACGCAGCGGGGATGACGAAAGCGCAATGAGGACGCGGCGGGTAGGGAAGAGGCGCGGTACGCCGAAATAAAATGGCGCTAAAAGCCGCCTCAGAAAGGAACCGCGCCAACCTCTGAGATGAACTCTGGGCCAAGGACGCATCCTGCTGGCGGTGATAGAGGCGAGGCCGTGGATCGGAATGGTTGTAGGGCATTCTCATGGGAAAGGACTAAGTGCAAGGGGTAGGAGGGTGCATGGCCAAATTTGGCCTTGAGAGCGGAAATAAAGCCCTGTATTGAGAAAAATAGTATAAGTACCCGATTTGGGTTTAAATCATGTCACAGAAGGCCTCTCAGGCGGATAGTTTTTTAGTCACCATTGCTCCTTTTCGCGCGATGGGAAGAATTCGCTCAGCTTTCAAGCCTTGGGCTCGTGTAGAGACTCATTGATCTTGGCATGTTGGCTTTGGGGCGAATCGGAGAATGTTGGCCGCAATTGGATGTGATTAAGGTCGAAGGGTGCGACGTGCCGAAAGCCAGGGTCGGTGTGTTTGTGGCAAGGCCAGTGGGTTTGTCTCTCGTTTCCAAAAAAAATGCTCCGCATTGCAGCGTATCCCCTCCTCGCGACCTTTCGATTTAATCGTCGCCTCACCGGACGTGGCGTTCAGCGGACGAGAACTTTGTATTATGGCGACCTTTCAATTGAAATTTGCCTAGATTGCGACGCGTCATTTGGCTTCGATATTGATATGGGGTCTTGGGGATATTGGAATCTCATTGAAAGCATTGGTTTCGGTATGCGAAGGGGGGGGTGAAGTGAAAGGCGCTGAAGATGGTGAGCTGTTTTAAGGAACGGATGAGCAGTCGGGTGTTGGAATCTCGTTCTTGTTGTACTCCCGGTGTTTCTTCTGCGGCTCGCCGGCGGAACAGCAATGCATGAATTCATGCTCGACTCCTCAAGCAATTGACGCTTATGCAATCGGTCGATCGCTAAGGCGTACAGCTCTGGAGGGGGTCTGGGCAATTTTGATATGGATAATTCTGCTATGTCGCATGTGAAATTTTGAGGGGGCGGTGTAGTAGCGCGCTGGATATGACAGAATATGACAAGTGAAGAAGCCTAGGGAACTGCGTGATTATCGGGTGTGCTGAAAGTAATTCGACCGTTGAAACGAACCTGGCGCATGGCGAAGAGCGCATGCCTCGAGTGCCGATACGAGCTTGGGGCTAAGGTTGAATAGTTGGGCTGGAAAGTGAGCATGGAATTCAATCAATGAATAGCTCAGTATATTTCGAGGTTGCAGTTGAAAATAGGGATAGGGGCAATAAAAAGATGAGTTTGAGATAGGGTTCATTGACTAAGCTGCGCAGAAGAATTCTGGAAAAGCGATAGGTAATTGAGCTGAATGCAACGATGGGGCTCTGTGGTCAACATGCGGTTCATCGTGTCATTTTGGGGCGCTCGTGGGGCGCGACAGAACAATCGAAGCGGAGAATGAGGGGAAGGGGATTAGCTGCGACGCCGCTGACGGATGCGAACAAAGAAGAAAAATGGCCCACGAATCAAGTAATGCTATTGAATTAAAGGGCCCAAATTGACAAATAATCATGTAAATGAACTAACAGGCATAATATTAATGTTTACAACGTAAAGAACTCACGAGAGAAATCATGTGTGATAGGAAATATAGATGCTACGTCGCATGGGAATGAAATCGGATTTCGACATGGCGTTCGCATGATTCGATGCTTGGCGTGAAGGGCTGCGATAAGGCGGCGAGCCAAGGATTGCGTACTCCTCATCTTCATATCGAAAGGGGAGCAGGCGAAATCAAAGGGCGAAGAAAAGCATCGGAAAGATGCAAGAAGAAGAAAGCACACGAGGGATATTTGATCAATCATGGTCTTGGCACGAATGTTTAGAGGGGGTAATAAATCGTACTAATTAAAGAGGATTTAAGTAAACTTTCAAATGAAAAAGCCTCGAGCTGGCCTCACGTAAAGGAATCAAGAGCATCAAGAAGCAAGTTTTCTTGATGCGCAAGATGACCATAGGGAAAAGCATTGGGAAGGAAGGGAAAGGGAGAGGGGAGCGCATCGGGCTTGGGGCAAGGTGCCTTGGCTCTGGTATATGAAAAAGCGAGAAACATATTAGGGGCAAAGATTGCAGGAGGGGTTGCAATTATCATGTAAAACTGTAAAATTCCCCGCAGAGGCAGAAGTGGGGATGGTAGTTCTCATATTCGCTAACCCTGAGAGGGACTTTCCACACTCATTGAGGAAGTGGAATGACGCGCGATTCTATGGCTTCGGGAGTATTCGCGCGAAGGTGATTCGTCCTTATGGGTTCTAAGAAAATGCAATAGATTACGCGGATAGAACACTCGAAAAATATGGAGCAGATGAGGCGCTTTGCATGCCAATTGCCAATAGAAAAAGCCCGCAGAGGGCGTGGATTGGATGGCTCGGAGGGCGCACGAGTTCGTCCTGCAATACGGGATTGTTCCTTGCCCCTGCAAAGAAATTGCAGTGCTTCCTGCAAGGAAAAAAAGCGAAGGTTATTGACCCGCCCTCTATGAGCATATGTTTGCTCGAGTGCGGCGTGAAAGGTGGATTTCTTGGGTGTCGGTGGCCAGGTTTGAGGCTTTCCATGGATGGGCATGATGTCACTATGCGGGAGCTTGTACGCTTCATGAAATGCAACCCTTGAAACGATGAGATGCGCCGTTCGGGATGAGCCTTTGGAGTGAGCCTTTGGAGTGAACCGGAGGAACGTAACCTATGGAATGCAATCAACGGAATGCGGCTTATGGGGCGAAACCAATGAGAAGCAACCAATGGGATACCCCCGCACGTTCTCGCCTTTTGCATACCTTCGTATTCCCTCAAGCTTCTACGCCAACAACGCGCCCGCCAATTCGGCAATAAGCCTGTAATAACTGCAGAGTAGTAAGCTAGCAGAATAGCGAGATAGCAAAGTAGTCGGATAGTATGATAGTAGAATATCTCGCTAATGCATTAGCAAGCAAGAAGACCCTGCGTGTTTGCGCGCGAGAAATTGCATAACCCAAAATCAGACGCGTGTCCGCGAGCGGGCGTCCTCAATTGGCCGTAAGGCGATTCCCGCCCTCATCGCTTCCTCTTACGATGAAGATGGCTGCGTGTGAGGTTTCGTTTAGGGAGGTGCCTGCAATGTATTCTGCAATCCTCAAAGGCAAAGCGGCAGCTTGGTTTCGCTCCGCGCCCAAGCGCTCCTGGTTCGCGGGCGTACTAATCCTGGCGCTCTGCGTGCCGGCGATTTCTGCGTGCAGCGCTGGCGGTAACGGCGAGGGCGAAGCAGGCGGCACCGCAACGGGGAAGGGTTCCTCGGCACCCGTCGAATTCGAATACGGAAATGAGGTCGAGCATTGGAATGTGACCTTGTCCGACCGTTCGCGTGATTCGTTTGACGAGGCGGCATACAACGCGGCACTTCAAGAATTCCGGGCGGCGATAGAGGGCGACGACGCGTTGGCTCTTTTGGGCGCCTACGACGAACTTGAGCGCCTTTTCGCCGACCTGTCGAGCGATCGCGCGCTTGCGAATTTCGACCAAGCGTGCGCCGGCTTTGACGAGACTGCCGCAAGCGCGTATGCGGCAAAGCAGGCGGCGTATGACATCCATTATCAAGAGTGTGCGCATGCATTCATGGATGCGTTGGAATCGAAGCACGGCGAGACTTTCAGGGCTCATATTGGCGAGGGGTTCTCGAGCGTCCTGGGCAATTCGAGCGCGGCGTCTTCAGAAAGCGCTACGTTGCGAGCGAAGCGCGACGATCTGGCGGGTCAATATAGCGCGCTCGTGGCGCAAGATGCGAGCGACGCCGAGCTCAAGCGTCTCTATGTGGAGCTCGTCAATGCAAACAATGCCTGGGCGCGAAGCCTGGGATACGAGAACTACGTCGAGTACGTGTTCGCTACGGAATATGGGCGCGATTACACGATGGCCGAAATTGAAGCGGCGCAAGATGAGGTAGCGAGCGAATTCGTGCCGGTGTATCAGAGCTATGTGGCCAACGTTATGGGCGACGATATTGATGGTGCTTTCGATGCTCTCGACGAAAGCGAAGAGCCGCTTATGGCGAACGCGCGGGCCTGCGTGGCGTGCGTTTCGCCTGCGCTTGAGGAGGCGTTTGACCACCTTGTCGACAACGGCCTGTATGACATATCGGCGTCGGAGGCTAAGATTCGCAACAGCTACACTGCGGAAATGGCGGCGTATAACGATGGCTGCATTTTCGTGAATCCCGATTCCGAAGTGGCGGATTGCGCGGCGATCGTGCACGAGTTCGGCCATTTCAATCACATGTATCGGGTGCGCGCGAATGCGTTTATGCCCAATACCGTTGTCGATGTGCAGGAAATGATGTCGCAGGGCCTGGAACTTCTGTGCTACGACCATTACGACGTGCTTTGCCCTGGGTATGGCGATGCGCTTCGAGAATACGTGCTGTTCGACAAGCTAGTTGCGGTACGCGAGGGGTTTGCCATAAACGAAGCGGAGACGCGCGTCTATTGCGAGCCCGATTTGACGGTCGATAAGGTCGATGCCATTTGGACTGAGGTGTACGAGAAGTACTCGTGGCCGGCGGACGAGAATGAATGGCTTTCGATGTCGCACCTGTTCACCTCGCCGTTTTACTACGCCGCGTACGGCACTTCTGCGCTTGCCGCGCTCGATTTGCTTGCGGAATCGCGCAGCGACTATGCCTCGGCCGTTGGTACGTATCTGCGTTTGAGCGAGCTTGCGCCCGAAACGACGTATTGCCAGGCGCTTCGAGAGGCGGGATTGCCCAATTATCTCGAAAAAGGCCAGGTAGCGGCGTTCTCGATTCGACTTGCGAACGCGCTTGGGATGTAAGGCTTCAGGGGTGTAGGGGCCTGTGACGCATACGATGCGAGCATGCGCGCTGACGCTTCTTGTGATGGCACGCGATGCCCGGGCTTTCGTGGCGGCCGTCCATTTCGTGGTGGCTGTCCAACAAGGGCCACGTGCGCCAGTGCTCGGTTTCTCGTCCATACGAGTGTGTGGCGCGATGTGCCTTCACGCGGGTCGTGGGGTGGGGTGGAGACGTGCATGCTCGTGGACTCGATGCCTCCGAGTATCGCGTTGCACGCGAGGTGGGGCAGCATGCAAAGGCCCGATTTAAAGGCTCGATTTCGCATCTTGAAAAATCGAAGGCCCGCATCTTAAACTATCCCACAATGGGAGAGTCGGACGGCGCGTCCTTGCGATGGATGGGAGATGCATGAAAGAAGAGCTGCTCTCGATTGGCGAATTCGCGAAACTACGCGGCGTTTCGGTGAAATCGCTTCGCTATTACGAGCGCGTCGGCGCGCTTAAGCCTGCTTATGTGAATGCGGAATCGGGATATCGGTATTACTCCATCAATCAGATTTCCGATTTAGACATGGTGATAACGTTTATTGAGCTGGGCGTTCCGCTGAAAGAAATCGCCTCGACCGCAGATTTGGGCTACGGGCAAAGCGAGCTTATCGAGAAGGGGCGCGCGCTGGCGAGGGAGCGCATCCGCCGTGCCGAGGCGCAACTTCTGCAGCTTGATCGGTATGCCGACGAGATCGCCGAGTCGCAACGATTCCAATCGAAGAAGCGCTATGAGCGCGAATTCGGCGAGCGTCTTGTGCTGTGCGCGCCGCTTGGCGGTGATTTTGATATGCGCCGCTACGCTCGAGTGACGAGCGCGATATACGAAGCCGCGCCGAGCATGCGGCTTGTCCCCCTGTATACGGAAGGGGTTGCGCGCGGCTTGGGCGAGCCTTTCTTGGGTGTTTCGTTGGGGGAAGAAGATGGGCTTGCCGCATACGTGCAGGTGGAGATGCTGCCGAGCTATCCCTTCGATGCCGAGGTCGCAGCGCGCGTTGCGCTGGAGAAGGGCATGACGCTCGTGCGCCTTCCCGCTGGCCGATATTCGTGCGATCGCGTGCGTTCGGCGGATTTTTCCGAATGCTTTCAGCTCGGATTGGACAAAATTGACGCCGCGAGTGGCCCCGTGTTGCTCGCAGACCAGTGGGAGCCCGCTTCGACGCCTCATACGTTCGTGCTCGAGGCGCAGGCGTTCGTTGGCTGATTGCCGGCGCTTGGGGCATTGCTGCATAGTTGAGCGCGTAGCCGGGCGGTGAATCTCGTGTTCCGAAGAGGGCGAACCGTAAGGGAGATTAAGTGCTTGTTTATGCGTTATCGCAGATGAAATGCTTAATCGTTAGGTTGAATAGTAAGCTATCGAGATAGCGAGATAGCAGCATAGCTAAATAGCATAAAGAAAAGAAAGCCGCCGATGGAAGGGCTTCATCGGCGGCAACTGCGTTAGAATCCAAGGCATTATTCGGAAAACGAAAGGGCGGGCGTGCGAGGCGACCATCGAATCATATTGGGCATCGACCCCGGCCTGGCCAATACTGGCTGGGGCATCGTCGAGCAGAACGGGTCGCGGCTTCGATGCCTCGCGTACGGCTGCGTGTCAACGCCTGCATCGATGGAGCTTTCGCAGCGCCTACTGAAAATCGCACAGCAAATAGGGGCCGTGGTCGACCGCTTCAAGCCCACGTGCGTTGGCATCGAAACCGTGTGGTTCGGGCAAAACATCACGGCGGCGTTTTCCACGGGGCAGGCTCGTGGTGCGGCGCTCGTGGCGTGCGCGCAGGGCGGGCTTATGGTTGGCGAATTCACGCCGCGCCAGATCAAGCTCGCGGTAGTGGGCGAGGGCACCGCCGAAAAAGACCAGGTCCAGTACATGGTGAAGCAGATTTTGGGCTTGGACGACGTGCCCCATCCCGACCATGCTGCCGACGCGCTCGCTGCTGCGATTTGCTATGTGACCCATGGGCCGCGCGCCCAGCGTACGTAGGTTGCGGCGTATTTGTTTGAGCTCGAGAAAGGGCCGTTTATGAGTGTTCTGTTTTTGGAATATCCGAAATGTTCCACCTGCAAAAAAGCCAAAAAATGGCTTGATGAGCATGGCGTGGAATATGTCGATCGCGACATCACGACCGAAAACCCCACGGCGACCGAGCTTGCCGAATGGCATGCGCGTTCGGGGTTGCCGCTGCGACGCCTCTTCAACACGTCCGGCATGAAGTATCGCGAGCTTGGCATTAAGGCGAAGCTCGACGCCGGCATGACCGACGCCGAGTGTTTCGATGTGCTCGCGACCGATGGCATGCTCGTGAAGCGTCCGCTGTTCGTGGGTGACGATTTCGTGATCCCCGGTTTTAAGGAAGAGACGTGGGCCGAGGCGCTCGGGCTCGATCGCTAGACGCCTGGTTTGGCAAGAGTATCGTTTCAGGTTGGTGACGTCCGGCGGTTTGATTGAGTGTTTCCGAATGGCAGGCTTGCTGACCTGCGTCGTGAAACGCTCGCGCGTTGTGGCGAATGCGTTCGCGCGTGTCACACGAAATCGATTTCGATGAAATAATCGAACGGGACGCTTCCCTGTGCATAGTTGCGTAGAATGGGCTCAACGAAACGGCGCGGCGAAAGGGAGCAGGTGCATGATTACTGTTGAGACGATTCGAGAGCGCCATTCCGTGCGCGAATATGACGGAAAGCCTCTTGCGCGGGTCGAGTTCGACGCGCTTGGTGCCGTGGTGGAGGAGTGCGCGCGCGAAAGCGGCCTTGATATTCAACTTGTGGGCGACAACCCCGAGGTTTTCAACGTGATTGCGCGTTTCGGTTTGATTCGCGGGTGCCGCACGCATGTCGCATTCGTGGTTGATGACGCCAAGGCGCGCGGCGTGGCCGCCGACGAGGCCATTGGCTATTGGGGCCAGAAAATCGTGCTTGCTGCGCAAGATATGGGGCTCAATACGTGCTGGTGCGCGCTGTGCTCGCGCAAGAAATCGCACGCCGTTGTGGCGCCGGGGAAGAAAATTCGCCTGATTATTGCGGTGGGCCACGGGAAAACGCAAGGCTTTTCACGGAAGACGAAGAGCGCCGAGGCGCTTTCTTCCGTCGAATGCGCGAAGGCGCCGGCGTGGTTTGCGGCGGCCATGGAAGCCGCGCAGCTGGCGCCTACGGCGATGAACAACCAGAACTTCAAGATCACGCTACTCTCCGACGGGAAAACCGTTCGCATCGAGGCGCCGCAAAGCGGGCTCAACGCGATTGACCAGGGTATCGTGAGACGCAACTTCGAAATTGCCGCGAACGAGTCTGGCACCGATTGGCATTGGGAACGTGATATGTAGGAAGCAGCGGGCACCTCTTTTGAAAAGACGGGCCTGCTTCAAGGTGCCGTGGGGCTTGGTTATTGCCGATTGTGATCGTGAGACAATTGAGTGGGAATGGCCCGACAACTCGTTTTAGCGAAGAGGCAATCATAGTGGTTACCGCCGAACAGGCGGGCGAAAAGACCGTCAAGGCGATGGCCGTCCTCATGGAGGCGCGTATCGGCTACATCTGCGCCAGCGTCAAAATGTAGGCGGAGTACTGGGGCGGGAAGATTGACGACTTGGTGGAAGACGTCGAGAACGAGCGGAAACGCGGAGATCGAAGATAGGCGACTTGCTTTTCGACTCAGTCCATTGTGGGCGGCGCAGAAGCTGGGAGGGTTCTTTGCGCCGCCCGAGAAGAGGGCCTAGAACGTGGACGGGAGCTCGCTCAGGGCGACGCTCACTTCAGCGCACCCGAAGGTATCCGCCACGTAGTTCGCAGCGTGCTCGCCCGCTATGCGGCCGCCGGTCCACAGCCAGCCTTGAGCGACGCCGCCGAAGCCGCAGTAGTGACGGTTCGGGTTGTGGATGACGCCGAGGCTGTCGTTACCGATGGCGTAGAGTCCGTCGATGGGCGTGGTGTGGTCATCCTTCAGGACGCGCATCGATGCGTCCACATCGAGGCCGCCGCATGTGCCGAATGTGGCGTTGTGCAGCTCGATCGCGTAGAACGGCGCACTGCCAAGCTTCTGCAGGAACTCGGGGGCTTTGCCGAATTCCGCGTCGGACCCCGTCTCGGCACCTTTGTTGTAGGCGTCTACGGTCGCTTTCAGAGCGGCGGCGTCGATGCCTATCATGCCCGCCAGCTCCTCGACGGAATCCGCCTTGAATGCGACCCCGTCTTCGACGGCGAAGTCCATCGCCTCGTAGACCTCGGGAACCGGCGTCTCTTTGGGAAGGGTGCCCTGGTTGTTATACCCGTCCCAGGTCGTGGTCGCGAACCCCTCGGCCGCGAGCTTCGAAAGAATCTCGTCAGAAACGATTGAGTAGTACTTCGCGCCGCCGCGCCAATGCGGGAAGGAATCCTCGTCGACGCTCTGCGAGAAGGCGATGTAGCTCGCCTCGTCCATGAAACGCTTTCCTTCCAAGTTGACGGAGATGGCCATCTTGTTGTAGGCGCAGCCAAGCGGCACGTTGTTCAGCGACCATACCTCTTTCCTGCCGGTGCGGCTCTGCAGATGGTCGTCAAACTCGTTGAAGGGATACCTCTCGATCCAGTGGTCGGTTCCGCAGTGCATCGTGATTGGAGGCATGCCCATGTTGAACGTTCCCGCACCGGCGTCGAGCGCCGCCTGCACCATGAGCCCCGTGTCCATGCCTGTTCCGACGGTCTTGTAAAGTCCGTGGTATGGCTCGTCAAGCAGGGCGTTCATCATTGCGGTGTTCGTCGAGAAGCCGCCCGTGTTCATGATGACCGATTTCGCCTTGATGACGTACTCTTGGCCGGTAATGACGTTGCGGGCCTTGGCTCCCGTCACTTTGTCGCCTTCGACTATGATTTCGTAGCCCTCGGTCTCGAGCATGAGCTTCGCGCCCTGGGCGACCGCTTGGTCGATGAGTTGGCGCTGGTATTTCCCAACAAGCTTGCGACGGTCTTCGTAGCTGCCGGCGTCCGCCCTGCTCGTGCATACTGAGTTGAAGCCTGTCAGGCCGCCGGACAATGCGGTTCCGGCGCCCTTGCTGACCGTGCCGAAACGCCAACCGTGCGCATACATCCAGTCCACGGTTTCTCCCGACTGGTCGACCATGACGTCGATGCACTCCTGCTTCCCGAGCATCTGCCCGTCGGTCGTGCAGAACTGCGTCCAGCGCGAGCGGAAGTCTTCTTTGTCGATGTATTCCTGGCCGTTGTTGTGGGTTTTCATGTACTCAGGCGGGTTGACGGCGAGGGTCTCGTGCGTCAAAGCCGACTTGCCGCCGATTTTGCCCGCGCGGTCTATGGCGATCAGGCTGACGAGCTTCTTCCCGTTGCGTTCCTGAAGCTTCTCGCAGGCGTTCAGCGTGGCGATGCACCCGCCGGTGCCCAGACCCACGACCAACACGTCCGCCTCGAGCTCTTCGGCAGGGGCGTCGGATTTCACCGCAAGGTCCACCTTCTGGTCGAACTTGCCCACGGCGCTCGGGTCGACTTCATTGGCCTCGAACGCCTGCCTCAGCGCAGCGCGCGCGGCAGCGCGGATGCCGGCGCAGCTTTGCGTCGCGCCAGAGACCACGTCCACGTTTAGGGACTGGTTCTCGATGATGCGCGGGATGAACTTCTCCTTCGCGCACTGCAGGATGACCTCGGTATCGCCGTGCTCGAAGCGGTCTTCTGGGGTCTCGATTTTCAGGATGGCGTCCTCATTGACGGTGACGGTCACGGGAAGGTCCTTAATCCTCCAGTAGCCGCTCTTGGCCGTTGCAGTGTAGCTGCCCGGCTTCATTTTCTGGACTTTTAGTCCATCGCCCTTCATGGCAGCGCCGTAGGCTGCGCTGGCAGCCGCAAGGACAGCCGAAGAGGTGGTTGTCGCGCCGGAGATGCCGTCCACGAACACGCTTCCGGACTCCAGCATTGCCTGTTCAAGCAAGGGGATTGCGCGCCCACCCTTTTGCGGCGTTTCCAAATCACCGGAAATGCTCACCTCGGTTACGGTTCCCTCTTTGGGGTCGGCGACAAGATCGACGGTCACTTCTCCGCCGTAGCCTTTTGCCGTTGCAGACGCTTTACCCTTGCCTTTCGCCTCGGTGCTTTGGGAGCCGGAAGCGCAGCCGACCAGCGATGCGGCTCCGTTCGCTAGCGCACCGGCGCCAATGATGCCGATGGATGCTCCCTTCAGGAAACTGCGACGCGATACACCTTCTGACGATTTGCTCATTTTGACCCTCCTTGATTCGCTTGCACACCGTCAAATTCGATGCGCAAAGGCCTAACCGTCAAAGAGGATGCTAATGGGTCTTATTGCCGACGTATTCAACCGGGTGAGGCGAAATCGTATCTAACCCAAATTGGTCGAGATACGTGATCAGGCGTTTTGCCAAACGGGCGCTTCTAAATCATCTTGATGAGTTCCTGCTGGTCGTGCACACCGAGCTTTTGGTAAACGTGCATGATATGCGTATGCACGGTGTTTTGTGAAATGCAGAGCTCCTCAGCGATTGTTGCGCGATTCTTCCCCCTGACCAAAAGCAGGAGCACATCGATTTCGCGAGAAGTGAGTTTTCGCTCACGAGCGAGGTTGAGCAATGCTTTGATTGAGGAATCCGCGGTGCTCTCGTTTGTTTGAACGACCTGAGATGCATTGACTCTGTAGAGCGGGTCGAAAAATGTCTTTTCCGAGAGCATCCATAGCAACGTGACGATGGAGAGCATCGTGAGCGCGGAAACAAACCCCGTCCAATTCGAAGCATCGGGACCGACCATTGATAAAACCGAAAGAGACAGAAGCGACCCAATGAAAGAGCCGATATTACGCGCAGCCACGATTCCGCCGAAAGCGGCTGCCGCAGACACCGAGAGGGCACCGATGAAGTCAATGACGAGGACCCAAATCAGGATTTCAAACAGTTTGTTGCTGAAGCAAAGCAAGAAATGGGCCGCATCGCCGAGATAGCGAGCGTCTATAAGAAGTAGGAACAGTCCCGCCGCAGTCAGGGGTAACACGAACTTCGAGAGTTCGATGGACGCTAGCGTGCCTTTCGCGAGGAAAAGAGCGAGCAAGATGCCCACTGCGGCGAAATTGGCCAGATGCCTTATGAAGTGGTCATTCGGTGCAGACGCTGCGCACAACGTAATGGCACTGACATGGACAACGCAGTAGAGCGCACTCGCGAATACGATTCGGCGAAATACCTTTCGTGCGTTTCGACCTTTCTTGCCCATTGAGGAATCGGCCTCGGGAGAAAGCGCGCCGATATGCGTCCATCCATCGTCATGCCCCAGCTTTCGGTTGCGTTCTTTCGCCATGCGCTCGAGGAAGGCCATGCCGACGAACAGGCTGAGCGCCGTTGCGAAGAACGCTTCGGGCGGGAGAATCGCACTTGTAAAGATTCCGCAGACCGAAGTAAGCAGGATTGCCAACAAGAAATTGCAGTAGACGGCGTCTTTTGCCAATCGAAGGAAATAAAGCGACCACTTCACTTCGAAAAAACCGCCCGAAAGACCCGCAAGAGCGAAGCCCGCCAGCAAAACCTCGTTATTTCCCGACACTGCGGCGAATGCAACGCAAGACGAGCCGATTAGCCCGCACGCAGCCATGCAGTCGGGTACCAATTCTTCGAGAAGCCGGGTTCGGCATGCTTTTTGCAGAAAGAAGAAGGTTGCCGCTGATGCGGAGATGGCTAAATACAGCGTCCATAGCGGAAGATTGGCAAGAGCATCCGATGAGACAGCGGACTGTGCCTGGAAGCTCCGGGCGAAGGCCATGTGTTCTAGAATCCAAGCACGATACAGGCCGTATCCAAGCAGCTCCCATTGAAGTAACCCCATCAGCGGTCGCACTTTTTGCGTAACGAGCCCCAATTTATCTTTGTCGCCTCCTGTTTCTGGTTGCTGATTGTAACAAACCCAACAAAATCAAGAGTGGAGTTTTCGCTTTCGGCTCGTGCCAAGAGGCCACAACCAGGACGGAGCCAATTCCTCGATTAGTGTAAGCAATAACGCCTTGGTATGGCGGACGGCAAGACAGAAAAGAAGAATTCTTGGCTCAACTCGGGATCCTTCAGGGGTTTTCTTGGCTCGTGGTGCGAATGGACGTCAGTTTCCTGGGCGTCCCTCTGGGGATCCTCCGATTTTGTCAACTAAATCTTCGTCCGAAGGCCCCGCGTGCCGACAATGTTAATGCCGGCCCGCATGACGGGGCCGAATTCGCCCCTATGCGCCTTGACGAGCCCGCACCTCGCGCATGGCCTTGACCCAAGAAGGCCCGGAAATTTTTTAGCAGCCCGTTCTCGCGCTCGAGCTCCCCGGCCTTCTTCCTGGGCCTCGCGATCTCGCAGTCCTTGTTGGCCTTGGGGCTTCCGTTGCCGGGAAAGGCGGCATCGCCCATCTCCCCGTATTCCTGGGCCCAGCGTCTGAGCGCGGAATCCTTGGCCCCGAGCTCCTTTGCGAGGTCGACGGCTCTCATCTCCCCGCTCGGCACCACCCGGGCGGCCGCGACCTTGAGCCGCTTGTCGTAGCGCGGAACGCGGGCTGCAGGGAGGTTCCGGGCCAAAACTGGACACCTCGTTTGCGTTTCCCCGGGGCGCCGAAACAAAGTGTCCGGTTTTGGCTCGACGATCGGGGTGGCATCTACCTAGCTGTTTGCTGTATGGGCGAAGGCCGAAGCCGTTGGCGCCGTTATGGTTTACAATGCATTGCGTCATGGGGGATCGCGCGGCGGTCCCGAAGGGGAATTCGAAAGCAAGGCGCATGGGTCAGGACGAATCGAGAGGGTCGTGGTTTGCGGAGCGCAAAAGACCGCTTGCGTTTGCCATGTCCCTAACCCTTTACTGGTCGCTGTTCGTCCTGTTCGTGTTTCCTCCGGAACTGTTCCCCGAAGCTCCTGCGGCTCTTGCTACTTGCGCCCAGACCGGTGTTGTCGCGTTCGTGTTCGTCCTAGGGGCTGTGGTGGCGCTTGCGCAGTCCGGACGCGGAGAACGGCGTTCCGCTTTGCTCGTTGCGGCCGGGCGACGCTATACCGTCGCTGTGTCTCTGGTGCTTCTAGCTGCCGTGGTGGGCGCTCTTCTGGCTTTCAGGCTGTCCGATCAGCCTGCGCCTTCAGTGTTCTTCTGGCTGTATCCGCTGGCCATGGGCTTTTACGCGTTCTCGCTTTCCCTTCGCTTGGCTTCTGCGGCGCAAACGTACCTGTACAACCGGCTTGCGATGCTGGTTGCCGGATCCCTGCTGCTTTCTTTTCTTGTGGGGATCGCCCTTCCTGCCGTCGGGTCGGCTTTGGGCCTTGTGCAGACCGACTCCAATTTCCTGATGCTCATGGCTTCGGGGGTGGTGGCGCTTCTCTTCCCGATCGAGCGCGAAGGGGAGGGGTCCCGCAGCGCGGAGGAGGGGATGCAGCCCGCCGCCGAAGACATCAAGCCGTCCTTCCGCACCAGTGGGTTGCTGCTCCTTATCCTGTGGGGCTATCTACTGGGAAGCGGCGTGTTCCTGGGGATTCACTGGGCTCCGGTCAACGGGGTGTGGACCTTTGATGGGTGGATTCACTGCGCCATCGGGTTCGTGCTGTTCGGCGGAGTGGCCCTTTGCGTGCTGCTGCGACGTCGCGGCGGCGACCCTGTTCCGTGGACTGCTTTCCTGCTGCTGTGCATCGCCTCGCTTTACTGCGCCGCCTTGTTCTATCCGGCGCTTGCCGCAGCATGCGTGGAGGTCGTCCTGCCTAGTCGGCCTTTGGCGATGGTCCTGCTGTGGCTGGCGTCTGTCTGGTGGTCGCGCGACCGGGGGATAGACGCCCGCTGGGCTGTGGCGACGATGGTTCTTCCGGGCATTTTCCTTGTGGCCTTCATGGCTGAGGCCGTGGGGTTCGCCAATTTCTCCTCGGATGATGCGGCGTTTCTGGCTCGCGGAATCGTGTTGCTCACGGCCTTTGCCATCACGATTGGCATGGTGCGGTGGGCAAGCGTGCGCAGCTGTCATGGCTCCGAGCGCCCATCGGTTGCGCCCGCTCAGCCCTGCGGCCAGGAGTCGGTTCCTGCCGATTCGCCGGCCGTGTTCGGGAGGTTGGCCGCGGCGCACGACCTTACCGCCCGGGAGTCGCAGGTCATGGCGCTTCTGTCCGAAGGCCATACGCAGAGGCGCATCGCCGAGCTCATGCAGGTGTCCATCAACAGCGTGCGCACCTACGCCAAAGGGCTGTATGCGAAGCTGGGCATTCACTCGCGCCAAGAGCTCATCGACCTCGTGAACGAGGAAGGGAAAGGGGAGGCCCCGTCGCATCGGAGGGGTTGATGCGGCGGGGCCTGGTCGAGTCTGCGTTTGCGGGTCGGCCGCTCGCTATCGGACGGTTGCTACCACACGGTGATGGCTGTGGCGCATGCGGGGCTGTCCCATGCGTATCCGCCGTCCTCGCCGACGAAGCGGTCGGCCAGGTTGTCGAAGGACTCCGTCTTGCTTGGCTTCATCGCGTCTCCCGTAAGGGCGTGGAGAACGGTGTAGCGTCCCGATGTGAACATGCTGGCGTTGGAGAAGCCTCCGGGCATGTTCCAGTTGATGCCGCCGCAGGGGTTTCCTGCCTGGATTCCTGCAGCGTACAGGCCGGGAATGGGTGCCTTGTCGTTGTCGACGACTCGGTAGAAGCCGTCCACCATGACGCCAGCGTTGATGCCCGACATGCCCACGTCTCCCTTGATGCAGTAGAAGGGCGGCGTGTCCATGGCCACCAGATGGTCGCCTGGCACGCCGAAGTCGTCGTCGCGGCCCTGGGCGCACATCTCGTTGTAGCGCTCGATGGCCGCAACGCCGGTTTCCACGGGAATGCCTGCTGTCTCGCACAGCTCCTCTAGCGTGTTGCCCGAAACGACGATTTCCGGATCCATCCAGGCTGAACCCTGGCCCGCCAGGAATACCGGCGGGATGCCCAGGCTGCTGGGGTAGAACGTATCCGTTTTGGAGTCGAAGAGGCGGTAGTGGATGCCTCGGCCTTCCGGCTTGTAGGTCTGCGCCATGGCGATGTTGAGGCTCGACATGGGGATAGTCTCGTTGCAGAACCGGTTTCCCTCGAAATCCAAGGCCAGGAACGGGAAAAACATAAAGGGACCGATATAGTTGGTGTGGATCTGGCGGGCATGGCCGAGGGGAGCCATGCGACCGCCTGCCAGGATGCCCAGGATGTGGCCATCGCCCGTGTGGTTTTCCAGCACGAAGGGAAACATGGTGGCATCGTTGAGATTGCGGTCGACCATGGAGTCGTTATTCATGTAGTCGCCGGCTGCCAGGATGACGCCCTTGGTGGCGTTCAGCTTGATGTAACTGCCGTCCTCGCGCTTGCCGATGGCGCCGGTCACCGTTCCGTCCGCCTCCTGGACCAGCTGGACGCAGGGGGTGGAATAGTAGAAGTCGGCACCTTGGGCTTCGGCTCGCTTGGCCAGGGCGACCATGAGATCCTGGTTGGACGCCTGAGTGGCGTCGCAAACGGCGACCAGGCCACCGTCGTCATAGGCGATGGACGACGAGGTGGCGAAGGCGACGGGATCGATACCCTCCTCGATACCGCGGGCGATGACCCAGGGCACGGCCTCCTCGGCGTATTCCACGTAATAGTCGAACAGCTCGTTGTTCACTCGCCAGTCGTTGAGCCGCGACCAATCGGACCTCCAGCGTCGGATGCCTGCCAAGTTCGACTTGTCCTTCACCACGAAGGACACGCCGTTGCCGTTGGCGGCTACGGTGGGTTCCTTCTGCAGGCAGGCCACCGTAGCGCCCTCTTCGACGGCGGTCAGCACGGCGGGAACGCCTGCGCATCCGGCGCCGACGACTACGATATCGTAGGTGGCTTCCTCGGAGAACTCGGTAATGGATTGCCGCTCCACCACGCTGTACTTGAAGTCCTCTGCGCGCAAGTCGGCGGGGAGCGTCTCCGTGCTGTCGACGGCGTCGGCTTTCGGGGCGTTCTGCCCGCTGCCTGCGGGAGCGCATGCTGCCAGCCCCATGAAGGTTGCCCCGGCTGCTGCCAGAGCGCTACCCTTCAGGAAGCTCCTTCGGTTCATGTCCGTCATTTCTCCTCCTTGTGAAGACGGTGGTTGCCAAACAGTGCGAAGTATGGGCGTCGAAGAGGGTTTCGTCTTCACAACAAACGAGGAGAAATGCCTGATGACCGTTCACATAAAATGAGGATGGACAAGAAGGTGGGTGCGACAACTGAACGGAACGACGGGGGCGTATCCTATTGTACGAGCTTGTGCACGTTCGACGGCTTGGCGCCTTGCTGAGAAGCAATGCCTCGCTACCCCTCCTCCCATTCTCGAAGAGCAAAAAACGCAAAAAAGGGCTCTTCGATAGTTTGTGTGGGTGAGATTCGTGCCGGTTATGCTTGCCCTTTCCGTTACGGCTTTCTTGGGCGTTGCAGCATGTCTCGTTCTCGCCCATTTGCAGAAGGCAGATCTACCCGAACAACGTAGCTCATGTTCTACAGCTTCATAGAAGTTACAACATTTTGATTATTGCATTCTTTCGCGCGCACGCGCACTCGCTTGCCCTTCTGCAACTGACTGCAACCCGCATAGTATAGCGAAGGTTGCGCGGCGCCACGTCAGCCAGCCCCGAATAAAACGGCATCTCCAAGGGAGGCGGAGGCAGAGGCGCTCGCCGATTGGCGACCCTTTTTTTCGCGGCTCTATTGCATAACAAGGGAACCCCAGAACCGAGGCTCCCTTTCCACCGAAGACCTGCTAGCTTTCTACTGCTTTTACCTACAGATCCATGTACTTGATATAGGCCTGTTCCTCACGTGGCCAATTATGGCAATTCAAGCAGTAGTTGTTCTCGTCAAGGGGCTTGCTGCTACCATCAGTATGACAGGTGCCGCACGACATCGTACCATTTCCATGAGCGCCCGCATGGGGGTTAGAATCGCCATAGGCGTCGGTCAGCTGCGCCACAGCTTCATAGGTACCACCATGGCAGCTCAAGCACACCTCGTCGGACACATAGGGATCGGTCGGCGATGCGTTTACGATCTCAGATACAGCAGTATCCTCAGCGGTGTTTGGATTTGCACCATCGGTGGCTGGCGAACAGGCAGCTACCGCGGCACAAAGCGCAATAGTGCAGCAGATCACTCCAGCGTTGGCAACATGCTTCTTCAATTTCATCTCTATTCTCCCTTCGTAGCATGACGGGCGGCGACATAGCCGAAAGTTGCTGCCCTTCCCACGGAGGTGGAAGGCAGATGGCGCGGATACACATCGGAGTACATACCACCCGAAGCGTTGCCGCCAGCATACAGGCCCTCGATCACGTCACCGCTTGTGTCGAGCACGCGGCATTTTTCGTCGATGATGAGACCGCTCACAGTGGTTAGGAAGGTCGCGGAACAAGTCATGGAGTAGAAGGGGCCGCGCTTGACGGGAAGAGCGCTCGCCTGCACCTTTCCTTCGGTGAACGCCTTGACGACGGGATTGACGGAGACCAGGTCGCGACGGAAGGCAAGATCAGTAGGCGTTTCGGCATCGAAGTAGCCATTCCACGTATCGATAGTTTCTTTGAGCCTCTCTGCGGGAATGCCCAGAGCCTTCGCCAAATCGTCAAGGGTTTCGCCTTTTGCCAACGTTCCATTGGCAAAATACTTATCCATCGGCTCCTTCATGGTATCCATGACATCTTGGTCGAAAATGAACCAGGCTCCACCGTTAAAGGTATGAGCGGTGTTCAATGCATTGGCCACACACTCTTTCTGGTGGGCTTCATTGCAGAATCGCCGACCACGCCCGTCCACAAGAGGGGCTACGGCACGCACCATTTGTTTAGCCGGACACCTACGACTCGCCTCATCAGGATAGCCGCCGCTGAAGATCATTGCGCAATGGGGCACGGGATCCATGTTCGCTCCGACCTTCAATCCCATCATATGGCCATCGCCCGTATCGCCAATCGCAGCGTCCTCCTGATAAGGTACGGCGTAGTCCTCCGGACGCAGCCAGGCCTTCATCATATCAAGGTTGTTGTGGTACCCGCCCGTTGCAAGCAAAACTCCCTTGCCGGCGTCGATGCGGTAGTAGCCGCTCTCATCCTTCACGATGGCGCCAGTTACCTTGCCGGAAGCATCTTGGATGAGTTGGACGCCGGCGGTATATAGACGCAAATCGATATTGTCGCGACTTTCGGCTACCGAAGTGAGAGCAGCCATAGGGAACATACCAGTCATGTGGGCTTTCCACTCAACGGGACCGGTGATTTTGAACTTATGTTCAGCCTGGATGGTTACAAGGTCATAGCCAGTCTCGGGCTGAGTGGTATTGTAGATTTCGATGTCGTATTCCGACTCGTCGAGTACATCCTGAACAAAATCGATGGCTTCGCCCGAGTTGTTAATATAGGACCAAACGACTTCGGGTAGGGCGCGAAAACAGGAGCCTCGCAGAATAGCATCGGCGAAACGGGCCGGATCCACCTCGTTGTCGCTTGCCTCTTGAGCTTTCGAACCATAGCCACCCATGGATTCCCAGGTGCTGCGACCACGAGAAGTCTTTTCCACGCAGATGACCTTCGCACCCTCGCTCGAGGCTTTGAGGGCGCCTACGATACCGCAGATGCCCGCACCGATAACCAGAAAGTCGCACGAATCCACACGCTGAATCTCGTCGTCGCCAATGACGCGGTCCTCGAAGGCCACAACGCCGTTACGAAATGTCGGCTTCTCCCCAATAGCCCGTACAGGTAAGTACTGGGTGTCACCGCCGTAGATACCTAGATAGGAGTTGGCGGGCTCTTCGGCCTTTGCGGCCTCGTCGGCTAGGGCGGTCACGGGCACGCTCATTCCTACAGCGGCAGCTGCGGCGGCCGCTCCGGTGAAGGCGGCGCCTTTGAAAAAGTCCCTCCTCGTTACCTTCATTCTATATCTCCTTTCGATGGAACCTTCGATGAACAGATATACTCAAGATGGAAAGGTGGCGGCTTCGGTCGAAACGAACGATTTTACTCAAAATCGCACATCGGCCATAATGGCCGATGACGCGTAGATGCTTGTCAGAGTATTCTTCCGAAGGGAAGGGGGGCCTATGTCTCATTTGGGTATTTCGCGCGAATGTGTCACAACCATGCTGCAGGCATGGCACGAGAAACCATGGTTGATGCTGGGTATCGGCTACTACTTTGCTTTCTCCCTGTCGGTTGTGGTCAACTGCCCGCGATTGGTTGTGGGCACGGAAACGTTCTATCCAATGCTGCTCGTTCGCGTGTGCTTTTCCGCAACAATTTCCATAGGTCTCATAGCCATGATGTTCCTCATGCGAAAGCTCGATGTTCTCAGCTCGGGGCAATGGGCGATTGCTTTTGCCGTAGGTACAACGTCACTAGGGACGTTCATGCTAGTCGCGGCGCTCAACTATATCGATTCAATAGCGCTTGTGATAGCTTCTACCGCGCTCATTGGCGCCGGCAACTCCGTTCTTCTGCTCTCCTGGGGCGCACTCTTCCTGAACCTCAGTTCTGAGCGACTGGCCGGTCATGTGACCCTCTCGTGTCTTTTTGCAGCTGTCCTCTGTCTAATCATCCATGTTTTGCCGCCCGTCGCTTACTTTTCCGTGGTGGTCGCGTTGCCCTTGGCATCCGGTATAACGCTTATCCTGTGCGCCAACGAACAACCCCGAAGCCAGCGCCGGGAAGTGCTGTGGCAAAACGGACTGACGAAAATCCTGATAAGCTGCATCGTGATGGGACTGGCTTGCGGGCTGCTTCGGGTTTTACCCGTTTTCGGCAGCACCTCCGCTTTCTATAGCAACGCCGTTTACGCCACAATGATCGGGATATTCCTGCTCAACCTGATGCTCGTCGTTACGGTGGGCGGAGAAAACCCCATCCTCTATCTTTATCGCTTTTGCCTGCCGTTGTTTGTTGCAGGATACAGTATCCTGATGATAGGTACCCCCCTCACAAGCGTGGTCTCCATCGCTTGCGCTCTGGGGGAAGTATCTTGTTCGAATGTTTGGTGCTTCTCGTCTTTCCCTATGTAGCAATTCGAGCAAAAGGGTCGTTTATCCATTTGTTCGGTTGGTGCGCTGCTGCTCAGCATGCAGGGTCGTTTGCAGGCTTTCTCATTGGGGACTTCACCTCCTTTCACGAGCTGATAGATCCTGTTGAAATAGCATTCTTCAGCATGCTGACCGTGATCGTTTTCGTCTGCCTCTTCTTCTTCGTCTTCAAGGAGCTCGATATCGTTCGCATAACGGAAAGCCTGCCTGCCGAAGGCGCGCTTATGAAGAAAACCCTCGAAACACGTTTGTCTCAGTTGACTGAGGAGTGCCGTCTTTCGCCGCGCGAGGTCGAAGTCCTCCGGTTGCTTGCAAGAGGCCGCTCCCTTCCTTATATCGAAGAGAATCTTGCCATCTCGCATTCGACGGCTCGCACCCATGTGAAGCATATTTACGAAAAGCCCGGCGTGACTGACCGCCAGCAGCTTCACGACCTCATACAACTGGGAGTCACCGAACACCAAGGTTAAACCCTTGGATGTTTGCCAAGAGCATGCCCGATTCGCCTTTTACCCATGCTCGCCGTTTACCTATGCATCGACAACCCGCAATGCGTGACAGTGAACATTCAATAACTCGACCCTCTTTACTCTTTTACCTTCTCTTGATTTCGTTTATCTGGCGGATTCTAGCGAACGTTGCAACACCCTTGATTGGAAAGGGTGTTTACGATGGGTTACGAAGGTAGTGTCGCGGATGTTGGTGTAAGCCGTTTTCGCGAGGCGCCGCCGAAGGCGGCCCGAGCGAACGGCAATTCGGGATGAGGAGGGCTTCGGCCCCGCCTTGCCCTGGAATCTGGCTGGTATGCTACGCCGCCTCGACCCTTTCCGCAAGCTCGAGGCTCGCGATGATCATCTTCCTGGCGGATTCAAGCAGGTCGGCGGCGGGAATTTCGGGGACGGCGGCCGTCTCGGCGCGTTTTTCGTCGTAGAGCTCCTGGATTTTGTCGTGGGCGAAGTAGCGCGATTCGGACCAAATCTCGTCCTGCTCGCACATTACGGCCCCGACCAGGCGCTCCAGCGATTCCTCGGACGGGAACACCTGCACCACGCGGCTGCGGCGCTTTATCTCGCGATTGGCCCGCTCCTGCACGTTGTTCGTGCGCAGCCGCTTCCAGTGCGACGGCGGGAAGGCGAGGTGCGCAAGCGCGTCGGGCTCGGCCTCCTCGGCCACGTCGGCGGCCTTGGGACAGCAATTGCGCAGCATGTCGCAGGCGACGTGGTGCATGGCGCGGGCGGTCGCCGCGTCCTTCGCGCGGAAGACGGGCGACATTATGCGCCCCACGCGCCTCTTGAGCGAGCGCGACCCGGCCTCGCGCATGCAGTCGCGCATCAGGTGCACGGCGCAGCGCTGCCACGACGCGCCCTGGAACACCTCTTCGATGGCCCTGATCAGGCCCTTGTGGGCGTTCGAGGTCACGAGCTGGACGCCATGGACGCCGCGGTCCCTGATGGCGCGCAGGACCCCGCCCACGAATCGTAGGACTCCGTGTCCACGACGGCCAGGCCCGCCACCCGCCGCCACCCGCCCTCGTCGCAGCCGATCGCGGTGACCACGGCGGTGGAGGCCACGCGGCCGTCGCGGCGGCATTTGACGTAGGTGGCGTCGAGCCACAGGTACGGGGTGCGCGATCCGCCCAGGTCCCTGCCGAGAAGCTCGGCGACGTCCGCGTCCAAGTTCTAAGCTATCGCGCTGACCTGGTCTTTCGACAACCTCGAGATGCCGAGTTTCTCGGCGACGCGCTGCACCTTGCGGGTCGATGTGCCGTCGCGTACATCTCGGCCACCGCCGCCACCACGGCGCGGTCGACGCGCTGATAGCGCTCGACGACGTCCTCGGGGAAGAAGCTGCCGGTCCTCAGCTTGGGTATGCGCAGCGTGATGTCGCCCACGCATGTGACCAGGTTGCGCTCGCGGTAGCCGTTGCGGCTGTTGGCGCCGCCCGCGCACAGCTGGTCGGCCTCGGCGTCCATTATGGCGTTGACCACGTCCTCGGCCAGGCGCCTCATCAGCTCTCTCAGGTTTATCGACCCGTCCTCGAGCCTCGGCATCGCCGCCTGTCCGGGCATGCTTTCTGCTAGACTCTCCATTGCGGCTCTCGTCCTTTCGTTTGAACCTGTAATGTCAGCAATTCCAGATTCTAAGGCGGGGGCCGTTCCCCATCAAAGCTATCCTAGCTTGCGTTGCTTACACCAACTTTCCCGACACGATCGGGACTGGTTGTATCCGCTGGTTTTCGAAATGCCTATTCGCCGAAATCCTCGATTTTCGTAATAAGCTCTTGGCGAGAATGGACGTTGCATTTCGCGTATATGTGCTTGATGTGGGATCGAACGGTGTTGCTCGACACGAACGTCGCTTCAGCGATGAATGCAGCGCTTCTTCCCGAGGCGTACATTCCGAGGACTTCCGTTTCGCGTGGCGAGAGGTCGCACTCGCTGGCTAGCAAGCCTATCTTTTCTTCGAAACTGAGGGTTGGCGGATCGTTTCCTTTCTGCTCCTTGCTCCAAAGGAAGGCATTGACGTGCTTCTCGTTAAAAAGCCAGATTGCAGCTGCAGAAAGCAGGATGACCAACGAGGTGGCGATTATTTTTGTCGCCACCTCGTTGTCGGCGGCGGCTCCCGACATTGCCGTGCCCGCCATATAGCCTAGAGTGTCGATTATGAAAAAGATGCTTACGATTTTGATCGACGAGCGATTCGCGATGGAGGCAATGTTGACCATGATCAGCAGATACGTGATTTCCAGCAGCGAATAACCCGTAGCCATAAGCGACATAGATTCTATCGAAGCTCGATTGTAGGCCAAGAAGACGGCAAGAGCCGCGATGGAGATGGTGGAGATGGTTTTCGCCAACAGGGCGTATCCCGTATCCTCCGTTCTCGTCACTATCAGCCCGAACGCGCCAGAGGCAACGAGTTTTGTTATTATGACGACGGTTTCTATCGTCTTTTCGCTCTCTTGATAAAGAAACGTCTGCAGGAAGCCAAAGCAGACGGCCAGAAGGAAAAACCCCGCAGCGAGCCCCTTAGGAAAAACGACGGCGGGGGCTTCCTCGGATTTTCGGCCGTCTTCCGATTCGCTCGATTGCGGTTTTTCGTCGAATTGCAGGCAGATCGCACATGCTGTCAATGAAACAGCTGTCAGCAAAAAGCCGCTCTCGTGGTAGAAGGGTACGAGGAGGGCGCTTATGACCGAGGACGCGATGATCGATCGAATCGTCCATATGAGGGGTACTCCGATGAGCTGCTCGATTGCCATGTAGCCTAGCAAGGCTGTGGACAAGACTAGGCTTCCTTCCCCCGCAAGATAGAACGCAGAAGCGCTTTCGGCTGCCGACGCCCGCAGGCAGAGTCCGAGTATGCCGATGACCGCTAAGGCGAAGGCGAGTTTCGAGTGCTTCTGAAACGATCCGATTCGGTTTGCGAGTGCAAACAGCAGGATGTACAGGAGCAGGGAAGCGCCCGTCCATAATTCAATGCTCGAAGAAGGGTCCAGCGCGGTTTCGGCGGATCTAACCGTCGAGGCTTCGCTTGCGGCCACGAAAAAGGAAAGGGCCCATACCTCTGGTCGCCGTAAGGTTTCGATGGGGGCTCGCATGCTCTTCGGGATGCCTTCCTTGTTTCGTCGGCCGGGCTTCGAATTTCGCTTCCATAGTAGCGTTTCTTCGATTTTTTAGAAATCACCAAAAACTGGGGATACTCGGATCTGCGGTTTCATCTGTTTCGCGGCCTGCCGTCACCACGTTTGCCGACGTACTCTTGTCCCGTCGCAAGGCTCGAAAGAGCGTTTGTTCAGATGTATTGAGGAGGACGTATGTTTGAAACGGTAAGCGATTTGTCGCGGAGGAATTTTTTGAAAGGCGTTGCGCTGGGTACTGCCGGTTTGGCCGGAGCGGGTTTGATCGCTGGTTGTTCGCCCCAGGATGGGACGTCCTCTGTGGGTGTCGCACCCGACGGTTCGGCTAAGACGGCTTCGGCAGAATCGGGGATCCCCTCGTTCTTTGATGCCCCCGAGCCTATCGGCGACGACAAGATAGCCGAAACCCTGGATGCCGATGTTCTTGTCATAGGCGCAGGGATTGCCGGTGCCACAACCGCAAGCAGCTGTGTGGAAAACGGGCTGAAGGTCGTGCTTGTCGAAAAGCTCGAAAATCCGCGCGCTATAGGCTTGGACTACGGTTTGGTGAATCCGAGCATTCTCGCCGAGAAGGGTATGGAGCCCGAAGATGTCTACGGGCTTGCGCGCGACCATATGGAGAAGTCTTGCCACATGTGCCGCGGCGACAAAGTGTACAGGTTTATGAGCAGATCCGGGGAAGCGGGCGATTGGTACATCGAAAAAGCGAAGGGGTACGGTTTCGAGCCTCAGGTTATGGCGTATGCGAGCAACAGCGATCACTATCGCAACAACCGAGGCGTTATCGAGTTGTGGCATAAAGGGATCGATCTAGGTGAAGAAGAGAACTGCTATGCGCCTATGGAGGAAATGCTGGCGAACCTTTCCCAAGAGGTCGTTTCGGCAGGCGGCGAGTATCGCAACAATACTGAAGCCGTTCAGTTGCTCCAATCTGAAAACGGGGAGGTTGTCGGAGCTATCTGCAAGAGCGGCGACAGGTACATCAAGATCAATGCTTCTCGCGGAGTCGTTCTCGCCGCAGGCGATTATGCAATGGACGCGGAAATGCTCAGCTACTACACCGAATGGGACTTCGACAGCTACGATCCCGAATTTTGCTCCAACTA
This sequence comes from uncultured Slackia sp., assembly GCF_934630525.1. Classification (GTDB taxonomy): domain Bacteria; phylum Actinomycetota; class Coriobacteriia; order Coriobacteriales; family Eggerthellaceae; genus Slackia. The sequence goes on along the minus strand of NZ_CAKTVX010000003.1, from coordinate 235,595 downwards.
TAGCACTGGGACTGGCGACGGTCACAAGATGGGGCTTTGGGCAGGCGCGAAGATGCAAGAAGCGCCTCATCCTTTGATGATTTTCATGGGCTACGCATATGGCTACTTGCGCGTTAACAAAAACGGTGAAAGATACGTGAACGAAGACAGCGGGTATGTCGGAGGCGTCAATTCGCAGTTGCAGCAGCCTGGTGCCGCATCATGGGCCATCTGGGATAACAAATGGTCCAAGGAGATACCTGCCAGCCTTGCGTATGGTGGCGGCATGAGCTGGGATCAGGATTTCCGTCGAATCGAAGACCCTTGGACGGCCGAGGGCGAGGAGACCGGCGCATGGTCGTGGGAACGCGAGAGCGGACTTTTACTGGAGGCCGACAGCCTTGACGGCTTGGCCGACGCGATAGGTTTCGAGGGTGAGGCGAAAGAGACGTTTCTGGCAACCGTGGAACGGTACAACGCATTGGTGGACGAGGGAGATTCTGAGTTTGGAAAGCGTCCTGAGCTTATGACAAAAATCGCGGAACCTCCGTTCTATGCTCTGAAAATGGTGGTTGAAGTGGCGGTAAGTACTGCCGGTTTGATTACGAATGCCGATTCTGAGTGCTTGGACGAGGGCGGAAAGCCGATTCCGGGTCTTTACGCGGTAGGGAACAATGCGGGCGGTCTGTTCGGCATCGACTACAACGAAGTCACGGTTCCGGGCATCAGCATCGGGCGCGCGGTAACGTTCGGCTACCTGCTGGGACAGCATCTGGCGAAGTAGGCCGGCGCTCGGAGACGAGGGCATGAATCCATAAGCATGTTCCATTAGCTAAAACTAATAAAGTAGCAGGTCAAAAGGGTGTTATTGGGTTTCCAATAACACCCTTTCCTACGGTTGGAAACAATCCGTGCGGGATTATTTGCACATAGGATGAATGTCGTATCTGCCTCGTGGGTTTTAGGCTGGAACAATAAAGGAATGGTGTCGAAGGCGTATAGCCCTCCACTTCATCCTGTTCTGCTGCCTTTCGGCGGCCACGGTGAGCATCGTCAAATTGTCATCGGCATCGACGATGCTGTGCTCGAAATCCTTCTTACAGACACGGACGCGCCAGCACGCACCCCCTTTGTCGCTCATCACGTATCGCTTTGCTGGCTCTCGACAAGATGCGGCTGATGGTCGTTTTCTCGCGCTCGTGCGGGTCAATCGAGTTGGCAGCGCGTGTGACCGAATTCTCGTCGGGTGCTTCAAAGGCGAAGGGCGCTGGCTCTCGCTCGCGAACGCGTCCATATGCATCCCGGCGCTAACGGGTGGCAAGGAGCTGTTCGAGGAACGTCGGAATTTCGCGGTTGGCGAGTGCGTTGGTTATGACGGGCATCGTCTCGGCGATGATCGAGGCGGTTGCTCCAATTGCGAAGCCCCAGATCGCGCCAATAATGACGCGTTTGAGCGCTTCATTGGGGTCGGTTTCATCGGCCAAATGCCACGCTATGCCCAAAAAGAAACCTCCGACCGCGCAGGCGAGCGCGACTGCCGTAATGAACGCGTACTCTTCCGAATAATTGAGCCCGCGAACTGCGCATATAGCTGCCGTTTCGATAAATGCCGGGAGCACGGAAATGCACAAGGCGGCAAGCGGGTTTGCGGGCAACTTCTTCGAAGCAGCGCAAGCTGCGGTCGCGCAAATCGCTATAAGAAACGCGAGCAGGTTGAGTTCGCCGAACGCCGCCGCTTCGAAGAATTGCGCCGAAAGCACTTTTGCGCAGGCAAGCCCCATCATGGTTACGACGAAGAAATTCGTTTCGCCCATCGAGCGGTCCATAAGGCCCAAGAAAAGCCGGTCGAGCGTTTTGGCAACGGCCGATCGGGCTTTCCCAGTGATTTTGCGAAGCGAGAAGAGGACGAGGTCGCCTTCGTTTTCATCTGCAGTTTCGCGCTTGCTGCCGCGAGCGCCGCTCGTGGCGCCCTCATCAGTTGGCCTTGCGTTGCCTTCGACGTCGTCCACGAAGATCAGCTCCTTGAGCCAGCTCGAAGTGCCTTTTTGTCGTGCGGTTTTATCGATTCTCACAGTTCTTCCTTTCGTGTGTTGGGGTTGCGAGTTCGTTGTGCGCCAGGGGTTAAACAATCCAGCTCATGTAGCCCAGGTAGAGCGGCGCTGCGCCGTAGGCGATTTCGCGCGCGATGTAGGGCGCCAGTTCCCAAATAAGGGCGGCGGTAGCACCAATGGCGGCGCTCCAGAAGGGAATGAGGAAAACACGCTCGCACGCTGCATCTTCGTGGATGGTTGTGCTTTCGCTTTTGCATGCGCCGGTGCTTCCGCCCCCGTTTTCGGCATCCCCTCGGCTTGCTTTTTCATTCATGCTCTCGCCCTCGTTTGCGCCCGTGCTTTCGCTCGTGCCCGCGCCTTCGTCCTCGTCACCAAGCGGGTCAATCAGGGTGTCCACAACCAGGAGGGTCGCGCTGCTCAGACACCCGATCAGCGCCCAGCTCGTGATGCGGTTGAACGCGTCGGCATCTGAGCCATTCACTGCACATGCGGTGACGATTTCAATGAGGGCCGGAAAGCATGCGATCACGAGCGTCGTAAGTGCATTGGCCGGGCATTTTTCGGAAATCGTGCATATGCCGAGTGCGCCCAGCGCCACCACGAAGGCGAAGGCGTTCAACTCGCTCAAAGAGCTCGAGTCGATGAATGCCGCGCCAATTACGCGCATGCAGATGAGCAGCATGAGCGTGATTGCTACGAAATCGGCGCGTCTCATCGAGCGTGACATAAGCGCTTTGAACAGGCTTTCAATCGCGAGCGCGATGCGGGTTTTAACGAAGAGGAGGCCATCGAAGAAGTCGTCTAGCTCGTCGTCACCGTTGTCGCGGTACTTGCTTCCAGGGGAGTGCATCGCGAACTCCTTGTTGGTTCCGGTTCCGCCGTAGTATTTCTTGCTCATGGTTACTCCTTGCGCGCGGCTATTGAAGTGGAAAGGGGCTAAGGGGGCCGCTTCCTTGTTTTCCGCCGAGTTTGTTCGCGAAATCGTTCATGGCTGTTCCTTTCGTGCGCTGGTTTTTGACAAGCACATGGAAAACGGGCGCGAAGTTTTCTGGAAAATGGGAAAGGGTTGTCGGCGTGCGACTTGCGGCGCAAATTACAATGGATAACAAGGATAAAAAGGCTTCGTGGGAAGGTGCTGTCGTGTCAAAGGACGAGTTTGCCGAATATGGGCATGAGGCCAATGAGCGCCATGGCGACGACGAATGCCGCGATGCCAACGAGGATGGAGCTGCTGCTGAGGAGGCTACGGTCGACGCGGCCGCTGCCGATGATGCCAAGGCTCGCCGCCGCGCTCATCGGGCGGCGATTCGCGCCCAGCGCAGGCAGCGGGGCGCTTTTGGGCAACAGGGTTCCGATTGGGGTGGCCTGCCGTATTCGGACGCTCTGTTGCAGGAGGGCCTCGAACATGCGCGCGTTATCGCCGAGAAGCGAATCAACGGCGCGCCGCGCACTGCGGAAGATTGGCTCGACAACAATGCGGAAGTGAACCTCGCGCTGCTTGCGAAGGCGGGCCGCCTCGCGCGGGAGTGCCTCATTGAGGCGCACCTCGATGCCGTTTACGCGGCCACGAAGGGGTACAAGCGGCTTTTCGAAGCGCACGACCTGGGCGCCGAGTATCACCACGCTGTGCGTCTTGCTGTAGAAGATTCGATTGACAAGTTCAATTTGTCGGAAGGCCACGTGCTGAACAGCTGGGTTTCGACGAACAAGAAACCCGTGGAGCGCCGCCTGTGCGAGTGCTATGCGCAGAAAACCGCGCTTCGAAGCGAGCATGAGGCGCGGAAGTATTTCGCGATTATCAAGGCGTATCGAAAGCTTGAAGATTCATTGCAAGGCGCACGCAGGCCGACCGAGGACGAGTTGCTTGAAGCCCTCGCGGAGCACACGGCAACGCGTGGGCTGAGCCGGAAAGCCATGCTCGACATTCTTGATCGTGGGTCCGATGGCGTGCACAGGGTGACATTCTCCGCCGCACCGCCGTGCGGTCGAGGAGCTGCGCCTGCTGTCGCACGCGCGAGCGTGGTTCCTGCTGCGAAGCTTGCGGCTGGCGCAATGGATATTGTGAGCGTTGTGGACACCATCAATGGTGCGGAAGATGCGGACGCTGCGGGCTTTGCGGGCGCCGAGCGTGCGCGGCGGGCCTCGGGTGCCGAAACCGCCGCCGTGGAGGGATGTGTTGCGGATTCCGAAAGTGCCGCGGGCTCCGCATCGATGGGCGGCGAGCCGGTCGTTCATGATTCCGATGCGCTCATCTTCCGAAACGGCATCGAACAAGATATGACTCCGCTCGAACGCGCAGTGTACAAGGCTCGTATCGCCCCCGTTATCGACGCCGACGCGCGCCTGCAAACGCTCGCGAAGACGGCCGAGGGAATTCGTGTTTCGTGCGGGCTGCCGATGATGCAGGCCGACCGCGTGCGCCGCATTGAGCTGCGCCTGCGAGAGCGCTTCGTGCTTGGCGGCGAGCTCGGCGTGTATTCGGGCGCCGAAACTTCGACCTGGTTGCGTCAGGAGCGCTCGCGCCTCCACAGCGATTACTGGCTCTTGGACCTGTTGGCGCTGCGCCTGGCCGAGATGCTTCCGAAGCAATCGGCGCTTTCGAGGACCAAGACCAAATCTACGGTCGAAGCAAAAGCCAACGATGCGTCGGCGGTTCGCCCGCAAACCGTGGGCGTTACGCGCGACGATTGTTACAGCATGCTGCTTCCGATGGCTGTCAAAACGGACGATTTATCGGGGAAGAACGGAAACGGATACGCGAAGGCGCTGTGGGAAAACAAGAAGCTGTCCGAGGATGCGGCCGAAAAGGAAGGCCGTCTTCAGGAGTATGAGGAATATCTCGAAAATCCGCTCGCCGTTGTGCGGGGCAAGATGCTCGCGAGGGTGCCGGGCGAGGCTTTCTCTGAAGAAGACCCGTGGCGCGTGCTTTTGTGGCATTTCTTTTTCGATGAAGCGACCGACACCGAAATCGAGGAATTCGTCGCGGCGCTGAAAGGTGCGCTCATCCACGATGCGGCGGTTACAGGGTCGAGCGAGTACGTCGCATCGACGGCGCGCGCCTATGTGGTGAAAAGGCTGCTCGCGTCGGCAGCGGCGCGCGGCGACGACTGGGATCGCGCGCTTGAGCATGCGCTTGGTCTTATGTTGTGCTGGATGTTCGACGTTGAACGCGCCGACGACGAATCGGTGGCGCTTGCGAACGACGGCCTGCTTACGGGCGGCGGCGTGGCGCCTTCTCGCAAGAAGCCGAAGGCGGGCCGCGTGCTTTCGTTTGACGCGTATATCGTTGACGGCCCTGCGCGCATCGACCTCGAAGAGGGTCGTGAGCTGCGCGTTCACCCGTGGCTTCGCCCGCGTGTGGGCATTGGGCATGCGTTCGAGAAAGACGAATGCCGCCAGCTTGGGTGCCGCCGCGCGGAATTCTCAGGCGAAAAGTCATGGGGTGCCATGAATCTTCCGGGGCAGCAGGAATGCTTGGCCCTTGGTGCAAATGGTCGTGCGCAAGACCCGGTTTCCAGAGAGCATGCCTTGCTGCTGTATGCGGGAAGCGAACCGCAGGGCAAGGAAAAGGGGTGGCTTGTCTTCGATTTGGCGTCCACGAACGGCACGCTCATCGTGCGTTCGAATGCCGATGGAAGCATGTCGAATGTGATTGCCGGCTTTGGTGCGAACAACTACGCCGATGCGAGGGCGCTGTCGTTTGGGCCTGCGTGCGCGGGCGATGAGCTGCTTCTGCGCGAGGTGGCCAGGCGTGCGGGTGCGGTGGTCCAGATGTGCGGATCGTGCATTATGCCTGGTGACACGCTGGTATTCGGCTTTGCCGTGATGGAAGATGCCAACGGCGTGGTTTCGTTCGGTGCGCGAAACGGTGCGTTGTGCCTGCGCGTGCGCGAGGCTTAGCGGGCGCGTTTGGCCGTGCGCGTGCATGGGGCATTCAGTCTAGCGAACTGAAACGTTCACCCAGCCCGAATGCTGCGAAGATGTGATGCGGCTTCCCTCGACAAGAGCGCAGCTTAAACCGGGGCGCAGTTCGAGCACGTTCGTGGTTGAGAAGCTCGGTTGCTGCACATAAAGCGGGCGCTCGCTTGTGTTGGTCGCGATCCAGCGGCCGTGGTTGCTTTCGTCGGGATGCACGGCAAGCCCGCCAATCGTGCGTGGGCACTTGCACACCTGGTCGGCATCGATGCGCGTCGCGACGGAGCAGGTGTAGAAAATGATGCAGCGGGAGCATGCGGTGGCATTGCCTTCATAAGGCGTATTGGTGGCGTATTCCATAGTTGCTTCCTGTGCTTTCGTTGCTGAAGTTGTTTGACCTGCGATTATGTGCGCGGTCGTAGCGGCCGGGCCGTGTTTGCATCGCGGCAGAGCTGTGCCCGCTTGTAGTTGGGCAATGCCTGCATCGCGGTTGGGCGGCGCTGCGTTGGCGTCGGTCGTGCTCGTCGGCCATTTCCGGGCGACTCGCCGCGCAGTTTCGCCCTTCGACCTTGCGGCAACCTGTTAAACGCTACGAGCATTTAACAGGTTTCAGCCCGCGTTGGCGCCGTGCGCGCCAATTCTCCCGATCGCTTCGGGCGACTTCAACGCGCAGCGTGTTCTCCAATCCCCGCTCGTTGTGCGTGATTCTGCCTTAGCCCATGTGCGGCCCTACTCTGCGTGTTCCGCGAAGCCGTTTTCCCTAAGCCACGCTTTCGCGGGTGGGAAGCCTTCCTTTTGGTGCGCCTCGTCATGCGCGGCCGACTTTCTAATATAGGAAAGCCCGAGCTCGCGATTCTCCTCGACGTGGTGAACCGCGCCCTGCGCGATGTATGATCCTGAATACAGAGCACATCCCAGGAAGAACTGCGCCACCACGGCTCCCTTCGCCGCCGCCTCGCCCATAAACAGCATGACGTCGGCTTCTGAATACTTGATCGAAGTTCCCCCGAGGTTGTCGCGGGCGCAAATGGCGAGGTAGTACAGGGCGCTCACGCAGCCTTGGCGTGCGAGCCGCTCGAACACGCCTACTGCCTGCGCATAGTGTCCCGAGTTGAACTCGTCAAGCGCTTGCGCGAGCGTGCCCGCCTCGAACGAAGGCGCGTCTTGCGCCAAAATTCGTCCGCCGCCAAGGGCCGCGTTCAGGCCAAGCAGGTGAAGCTCGTGGCGATACGATGCCTTGTCGCGCGGTAGGGCATTCTTCAGCTGCGTCGTAGTCGGACGCTGGGCGGCGTTGACGGCCAGGCATGCTCCGAGCGTCGCGCGAAGCTTCGCATCGAACGCGTCGACTGCGGCGCGTGCCGCCTTCTCGACGGCAGCGGCGGATTCTTCGGTGCCATATGTCGAGCGCAGGGTTTCGGCGATGTCTTTCTTCAAGAAATCGAGCGTCTCGGCGTCGTGCGTGAAATCGTTGAGCGCAGCTTCCTCGAGGTAGATGCCTTTTTCTCGTGCGTATTCGATAAACGCGGGAAACGGCGTGATCGAGCGTTCGTGCGCGAAGCGTTCGCGCTCGTCGGTCCAAGCAGGGTCGTATCGAAGGCTGCCGTCGCTATTCTGGGCGACCACGCCATACGCGGGCGGCTTGTTTTCGCCTGCGAGCAGCGCGAGCATCGTTGCCGCGAGAGAATACGCGTCGCTGCCTTTGCGCAGGTCAGTTTCGCCACTTGAAGGAAAGCAGCTTTCTGGAGACGAGAAGCCCTGCGTCCCCCAGGCGAGTCGAGCCTGGTCGCGCGAGGTTTGCGCGATGCCGAAGTCGATGAGGCGCACGCATCCCGTTGAATCGAGCAAGATGTTGCTGGGCTTCACGTCGTGGTGGATCACGCCTACGCGAAGTTCCGTTTCCGCCGTGGCGAGGAAGGCGATGACGGGCGACATGGTCGAAAGCATCTCCTCGACCGTCATGCCTCTTCCCGTGCGGCGAAGGTGCTTCGCAAGGGTGTCGCCATCGAGCCACTCCTCGACGATACAGCTTTTTTCTTGGGCGCCGACTGCGTGCGGCATGCACACGGTGCCATGCGCGAGGGCATTGGGAAGCACGCGGAAGTTCGAAAACTTCTTCAACGAACGCCACTCGAGCAGGCACTCTTCGCTATTCTCGAACACCTTTACTGCGACGGGCGTGCCGCTGGGAGTGTGCGCTTTGAAAATGGTCGCTTGTCCGCCGCGGCTCGCCACTTCCTCGAATGCGAGATTTTGCGGTGTTTGGCGAATGTCGCTGCGCTCGGGTGTGGCGGGGGTGAAAAGCAGCTCGCGCGAGAAAGGGGTGCTTGGTGCCGGCATGGCGGCCGAATCCGCCAGCGTAGGCGCTGATGCATCTGCCAACATAAGTGTTGTCGATGGCGGGGTTGCCGCCACGGCTTCCGGCATCGCTGTCGAGGTCGACGACCCCGTTCCCGTGAGAAGTTCTTGGCTCATGCCGACCTCCTTTCGCGCTCAGACCTTTGCGTGCGATGCGGCTTTGTGATTACGCTAAGGATAGCGTAATCACCACGCGGCGGTCGCTCTTAGCTGCTGTTTCGTCGAACGTTCCGGTGTTCATGGAGGTTGCGCCTTCATCGCCGCGGCCAATCGCCTCGATAGAGCCGGGGTTGACGCCCGCTGCGATTAGGGCGTCGCGCACGGCTTCCGCGCGGCGCTGGCTCAAGTCGACCAGGTCGCTGCGCGAGAATGCGGGGGAGGTGGCGGTGTAACCTTCGACGATCACGGTGGCGCCGCTGTTGCTCGTAATGGTGCCTGCGAGTTCGGCGAGCGTCGTTTTGGCCTGGGCGGGGTCGATGAATTCGGCGGAGTCACCCACGAAGGCGAGCACCGTTTCATTCAGAACAACCTGGGCGCTCTGGCCGCGCTCAAGGTGGGGGAAGCTGAGCGAATCCTGTTCGAAATCGATGGTCGAAACGGTTGACAGGTCGGCGTCGCAGCCAAGGCGCGTGAGCACGTCGGGCTCGACAACCGCCACGCCGCCGGTCGCTTCAACGAGAGTGGGATAGAGGCTTTGGAGCTTTGTCGCGATGGAGCTTGGGATCACCTGCTCGCCGCTCGCCTGGCCGAGGCCGTAGAAGTGCACTTCGATGCCCGAGAAATTCGCGAGAGCGCCCATGCTTGCCAGCTGGTTCGCGATGTCGTTCGCATCGGCGTTCAGAAGGTCGCTCGATCCGGCCAAAAGCCCCGTGGGGTTCAGACCCGAGCTAATCACGTTGATCACCATTTTCGAGCCGTTGTCGTGGGCGCGCAGCTCGTTGGCGGCGTTGTTGAGGGCGGAAAGGGTATCGATCTCGCCGGTTTGGGCGCGGGCGCCGCACACGCTCGTGAAGTAGTCGGCGAGGAATGAATCGATTTCTTTTTCTTGGCCGGCCTGCGAGTTCTTCGTGGTGGCGAAGGTTTTCCCGTGCGGGGTCGAATTTGCGTCGCAGGTGAGGTAACCCGCGTAATTGCCCTGCTCAATGGCCGCCTTTGGGTAGGCGAGGCACGTTGTGGGAATGCGGAACGCGCTGTTCTGGCTAGCGGAAGTCACGACCATGCAGCTCACCGGCTCGGTAATGGTGGATGAATCGACCGCTGCGGGGTCGATGGCGTAGCTTCCGGGCGCGGCGCTTTGCGCGCCGCTGGAACCCTCGGCCGCGCAACCCGTGGCGAATGCCGCGATGAGAAGCGTGAGCAGAAACGATGCTGCGATGGTTGCCGTGCGAAGGGCGGTGTTGTTCTTGAAGCTCATGGCAATCGGTCTCCTTTACGCTGCTTTTGCCTGGTCAGAGGCGGAGTTTTCAGTGTCTACGATGTCGTTGGGGGCGGCGCCTGCGGTCGGGTCGCCTACGGTCTCGCTGGCGTCGACTGCGGTTTCGGCGTCGGCAGCGGTGCCGGTCGGGTTGGCGGCTGCAGCGTCAACGTCGGCCGCCGCGTTGCCGCCCGTGTCAAGGCTGTTGGCCGCTGCCTCATTCGTCGCTGCGGCTTCGGCTGTGGGGGCATTCTGCTCGGCGGCAATCGCGTTGGGGTATTTCTTTGCGATGCGTGCGTCGAATTCCGCGGAAAGCGTGGCGAATTGCTCGCGTTCCGTCTTGCGCTGGGCCTCGATTTCGTCCACGAAGCCGATGAAGCAGTTGTGGCTGTCGTCCGATTTCGCGACGAGTTGCTGGAATACCTGCTCGCACGAGCCCTTCGCCGCGGCGATGCTCTGGCGTCCGGCGGCGAGCGCGACGCGGGCGGCGGTGGCGATGTCTTCGTCGATGTGGTTTTCGATGATGCGCATGCGCTCGATTTCCGCCTGCAGGGCCTCGGCTTCTGCGCGAATGTCGAGGCTCTTAATGAGGAAGGCCGCGATGGCCTCGCCAAGCGCGATGCCTGCCATGATCAGGACAAACGCCATGCTGTCGATCGAGAGGCCGGAAACGACCTCGCCCGAGACGCTCGTCGTGGTCGAAGCCGCTTCGGTGGTCGCACGCAGGAAGGCGCCGGCCATGGCCACGAAAAGCGATCCGATGATCGCGCATGCGGCGGGGCCCTTTTCGCCGGCGGCGATTTTCTCCGACGCGACCCAAGGCAGAATGATGAGCAAGAGGCTTTGGGCGACGGCTACGAGTCCGGCGAAGAAGTTGTTCGGGCTGAAGGTGCCGAACGGGTCGACGTCGAGGAATACGCACACGGCTGAATAGTCGAGGCCTGCGTTGGCCAGCGCCAACATAAGAAGCAGCGCGGTGCTCGTGACTTTGTTCATGGCCTACTCCTTCGTCTCGAGGGTTGCGCGCGGTGCGCGCGGCTGGCTGGTCTGGCGTGCCTGGTGGGCCGCGCGCTTCGGGGTGATGCGCTCCAGGCGCTGCTCGGCCTGGATGATCTGGCTGCGAACGGCTGCGCGGTAGGTGGATTCCATCGTTTCGGTGTAGCGGGTGAGCGCCTCCTCGATTTCCGCGAGGTGCTTTTCGGCCGTGCAGGCGGTTTCGTGGTAGAACAGGCCCACGCCTGTTTTGAAGAACGTCGCGTAGCTGTCGGAGCGCGCCAGCTGGCGGCCGCGTTCCTCGTCGTAGTTGGGCGCTTCGGGAATCACGAGGCCGATGCTCGCGGCCGGGTTGCCGATTTCCTTCTTCGATGCGGAAGGCGAAACCGACATGCGGGCGGGGCCTTCAGGCAGGGTGATCTTCTTGCGGAACAGGTTCATTTCCTAGCCCTCCTTCTCGATGACGTCGACGTTGCGCGTGCCCAGCACGCCGACCAGGTTGTAGGGCGGCTGCACGTTTCCGCGGCGCGCGGCCCATTTGAGGTGCGTGTCGCTGAGCACTTCGTAGTTGCAGGCGGTGAAGGCGTGGCGCGCTTCGAGCGCTTCCGACGTGCGGTTCACCATGCGGTTCGCGCGCGTCTGCATGGCGGTCCAGGCGGAAAGCTGGCTTTCGACCTGGCGCGCGGCCGCTTCGCGCTTGGCCACCTGAACGGCCTTGTCGTGCTGCTTGATGGCCTCGCGATCGGCTTCGGGCAGTGCCGAGATGTTGCGGTCGTCCACGTGGACGGGCTGGTCGACGGCGGCTCGGGCTTCGTTGGCCGCGCCGCTGAGGCGGCTGCATGTCTCCTGGCACACGGCCTGCACCTCTTTCGCGGTGTTCATGACGCGGCTCAGCTGGATTTCCTGGAGGCTCTGGTCGCTGCGCGCGGAGCCTTCGAGCTTCGAGAGGAAGGGCGAGTTGCAAACGTGGTCGGAGGTTTTCTGCTTGACCTGCTTCGACCACAGGATGCCGCTAATGGCGGTGGTCCACTTCTTCGGCGAGAAGATCGCCTTGCTCGTGATGCGTATGTTGCGGTCGAGCTTGTCGAGCTCGAGGTCGATCCACTCCAGAGCCTCTTCGCACTCCTTGATTGTCGTGATCGACGTTGGCTTTTTGACTTTGCCCATGGCGCGCTCCTTTCCGGCGGGTGCTTGTTGGGTGGGCCGCTTTCGCGTTTCGCTTTCGCGGTTCGCCTTCTACATGGAAAACGGCGGTTGGTTTTTCTGGAAAACTGACGCCGCCTTGGCCGGCGGGTAAAGCACGGTTGCGTTGTCGCGGGGCCGTGCTTCGCGCTCTATTCCGGCGAGGCGGCGTGGGGCAGGTGGGGCGGCCTAGTACGGATAGGCTCTGCCTCCGCAGTGGGGGCATTGGGTCCACAGCACCTCGGTGGTGTGCTCCTTATTGAAAACTTCGTAGCAGTTGCTGCATTCAAATGCTTGCTCGACCATGGCGGGCTCCTTTTCCGGCGGGGGATGCGTTTCGGACGCGCCGCCGTTCGCGCGTCTTGCCCTCTACATGGAAAAGTGCGGCTGCTTTTTCTGGAAAATGCGAAAGGCCTGGTGGGAGTGGCATTGGAGGTTTGGTGGACATGGAGTTGGGTATGAGGCTAGCGGCTTGGCGGGCGTGGCGTCGGCGTGCCGCTTGCGGCCTGGTGGGCGATGTGGGAAATGCCTGGTGTTCGAAATGCTGGCTGTGCTGGCGCGGCCTCGCGGTCGAGATGCTTAGGGCTTGGGTGCGCGGAAACGTAGCTCGTGCCGCTTGCGATTTGGTGCGCGGGTCGGATGCGGTTGCGGTCTGGCGGGTGAAATGATGCGCGTGCCGTCTGTGGCCTGGTAAACAGATTGTCGACCTCCCGTTCAAACCTTGCGTTGCGTCTTGTTGGGTCGTTTCTGCCAGGAAATGCCACAAGGGGGCCTCATTGCAGGCATGTTGTTCGGACGAAATGGGGAATTCGGCGTTGAAGATATTTGCGACCTGCGGTTTTGCGGTCGCAGTATCGGATTGCTCGTTATGGGGAGCCTAAAAAGAGGCCCCCTTGCGGCGTTTTCTGACAATTCGGAACGATTTCTCTGCAGGGAGGCCCCATCGTGGCATTTTCTGCCGGTTTTGGTTTCTTTGCTGGGCGTTTCTTCTGCGTTGTTTTCTGCTGGGTGGCGACGATGTGAGTCCGGACCCCATGTGCCAAGTGGGGAAGGTCGTTCGTTTGATAGCTAAAATATCCCGGTGATTCGCGCCTCCTCGAAAGGGTTTTAAGGATGCTCGATAATCGGCGGCGATGCGCTCGTGGAATCGTTATTTGTATGCTCGCAAGGAGTATACTCATGCCCACACGAGGCTTGATGTTGCCGACACGTGAAATTGGGTCGTGTCTTTCAGATAAGAATAAAAGCCTGGCGGGCTCAATCGCTTGCGCAGCCGCCTGTGTAGCAGGGCGGTTTCGAATGGTCGTTCTGAATGGGCACAGGCATGTTGACAAAACAATGTGCAGGGGATTCGCGCGATTGCCGGGTCCTGCTATTTGCATGGGCATTGCCTCGTTGGACACGCTATGGCCGAAATTGCGTAGAGTACGGCCGGGCTCGTTGTTGCCGATGCTTTTTGAATTCGAGGTTCTGCTGACGTGGGCGCGCGAATTGCGCTTGGAATACGAGGTGGGCTCATGAAAACGCTGGTTGTGGGCGATTTGCATTTGAAGCAGCAATTTGTGCTGCCCCGCATTGACGAGATGCTGGCTGGTGATGCGGAAATTGGGCGTGTCGTATTTTTGGGCGACGCGTGCGATGACTGGGGCGCGAACGAAGCCGATGAGCTAAACGCTATGGAGTTTTATGCGAAATGGGTTCGCGAGCATCGCGGGCGCGGCATGCGAGTCGACGTGCTGCTGGGCAACCACGATTTTTGCTACGTGCGCGGCAAGCGTGGCCCGGGCTCGATTATGTCCATCATGCGCAATCTGCGAACGATTCTGGAAGATGCCCTGCAGGCAAAGGTCGCCTGTGCAGTTGGGCCGTATTTGTGCTCGCATGCGGGTGTGACGGGAGTGTGGGCGAAGCGGTTTTTGGCCGACGTGCCTGCTGATGCGGTATCGATTGCCCAGCGCTTGAATGAGATGCTCGCCGATTCGTCGCATTGGGGCGATTTGGACAGCTGTCCGCCATCGCGTGGGGGCTGGTCGCTGCCGGGGCCTTTGTGGGCCGACTTGCGCGATATGCTCGACGATGCATTGCCCGGCGTGCCGCAAATTGTGGGTCATTCGCCGGTCGAGCGCGTGGAGAACTATGCTGGCGGTTGGATGGCGGCAGGTCGCGACCCCCTGTGGGCATGCGATACTATGTCACTCATGAGCTATGGTGCGCCCATCGGCGATGGGTCGATGTTGCTTGTTGGCGAGCCGGGTGCAATGGATGGGTCAACCGGGTTGTGCGGCTCGTGTGACCCGGGCGCTCCCGGCGAACTGCGCAGCCTGGGCGTGTCGAATGGGGCAGGTGATGCCGCCGAAACGCTTGAAGCGTACGCAGTGCCATTTCCTGGCGAGGGCACATTCGCCGAAGCGTGCAAGCGATATTGGGAAGCACGCTAGCCGGCGACGTTTTGGGCTGGTCCCGGCGCCGGTGGCTTCCTCCTTATTTCTTGCGGTAAAACGCCATGCACACGAGGGAAATAATGCAGAACGCCGCCGCGCACAGCAGCATGTGGAAGAAGCCCTGTGCGCCCGGCGTGGCAGAAACAAAACCGAGCAGCAGCGCTGGTGCCACGGTGGTGCCCACTTGACGAACCAGCGCAATGGTTGCGATTGCGGCTCCGCTTTCTGTGGGGCTCGTGTTTTCGAGCACCATGTAGTTGGTGGGTGCGCCCATCGCAAAACCCATACCCAGGCCCATAATAGACAAGCTGACGATGAGCAGAATTGCGTTTGCGCTGTTCAGGCTTACAAACGCGAGGAATAAAAAGCCCGCGGCCGCCACGGAGAGGCCGCCCATCATAACGGGTTTAGAACCGAATTTATCGATAAGCTTGCCGCCAATCGGCGGGCCGAACATGCTCACGATGCCTACGGGCAAAATATACAAGCCGCCCGAGCCGACCGGCGCGCTCATGATGAACTCGGCGACTTCGGGGATAATCGTCATGGTGATAATGACGCAGCCCACAAAGAAACTCACCACCATGGTGATGACGATAGGCCTATTGCCGAGGTATTCCAAATGGAACACGGGGCTTTTTGCGCGACGCTCCGCCAGCACGAATGCGGCGAGTGACGCGACGAAGCCCAAGGCGGGAGCAAGTACTTCTGCAGATGCGAGCGATTGGCCGACGTGCCGCACATCGATGTGTTGAACTGCGAACAGGAACAGCAGCACCGTGACGACGAGCAGTATTGAGCCGGGGATATCGAGTGGCGTCGAGTCTTCGACGTTGTGGTTCGGAAGAACGCGCAGGCTCGCGACAATGAGCGCCAAGCATACGGGAATGGCGAAGAAGAACAGCGCCGACCAGTGATCGTTTCCTACGATGGCCACGACCAGGCTGCCCACGGCGGCACCGATAACGTTTGCGATGCCAGCAACGGCGGCGGCTATGCCGAGCGCCATGCCTTTCTTTTCTTGAGGGAGCGTCGCCCCTATTTCGGCGTTCGCTACGGGAATAATGCCGCAGGCGCCAACGGCTTGTACCAAGCGGCCGGCGAGCAGGACGGGGAAGCTATCAAACATTTGCGACAGGCCGCAAATAAGCGAGCCTGCCATGAACACGAGCAAGCAACCGATGAAGACCGGCTTGCGGCCGCGGATGTCGGCGAGCTTGCCGATAACGGGGATACATGCGGCGTAGAACAGCGTGTAGATGTTCACCATCCAAATGCCCGCGGTGTCGCCTAGGCCGAAATCTTGCTGGATCACGAGACGTACGGGTGAAATCATGCCCACGTATAGTCCGCCGAGCAAAAGGCCCAAAAGATATATGGCGAAAATGGCGCCAACGCCGCTTTGCGTGTTCGATTCGATATTTCCGCGCATGAAGGTCCCCCGTGAAGCGTTCAAACCCCTCTATGGTAGCACTGGGAAATCGGGTTCGTGGTTTCTGCACGAGAGCTTAATGTGAAGGGTGCAAGGTGCAGGGGGAATGCGACGCGTGGGGTGCGAAACGCCGTCCGGCTCGAGGCTTCTCTCGTTTCGCCCGTGAATTTCTTGGGCAAAAATGGCGTGCTTTTCATCAGGCATCTTATTGATGGTTACGGTGCTAATTTGCGATTGCCACGGGTGTGGAAGCTCTTTTTCGGGCCTGTTTACTCCTGTTTTTCGCTTCTTGCCTGTCCTATGCGTTCCCGCTTCGTTTCTCGACGCACAAGGCGCTCGTATGGGACAATGCGAGCAACGAACAGCTCAGCGAAAATCGGGCGAAAGGGAGGCGGCAATGGCGAAGCATATGACGAGGCGTGCATTCGTGGCGGTGGCGTGCGGCGTCGTTGCCGCGGCGGCGTGCGGTCCTGTGGCCGCGACGATGCTTGGCTGCACAAAGCAGGACGCGAGCGACTCCGCGTGGACGTGGGAAGAAGACGCCGACTTGCCCGTGTTGTGCATGGAGGTTTCCGGTGGCGCGATTGTCGCCATGCCGGGCAATGGCTGGAAGCCGCAAGGCGAGTGGATCCAGCTGCAGCTTTCGGGCGGCTCGATTCCGGGAAAGGAAATCGAGGCCATAACTCAGGAAGGCGCCACGCTGGTCGTGCGTTTGAAGAAACCGGCAAGCGACATGGAGACCATGGATTTGTGCCTTACCGAGTATCGCGTGGCTGGCGGTGACGCCTCGAGCGTTGAATCGGTCGTGGTTGAAGACAAGGGCGAGCGCCTTGATGCTCAGCTCGGCGTCGATGGCGAGGCCCGCGCCGTGCAATAGGAAGAAACTTCGTGCGCCCTTTCCCCGTCGACGCTTTTCGTCTTAAGGGCAAAACGTGCAGTTGTCGCAAAAAGAGCGGCGGCTGCGCGTTTTTGTTTGTGCCGCTATGGTATATTTGCGAACAGACGTTTGTAGATTGATTCGTGGCACGCGCGGTTTTCGCCGCTTGTCGCTTGTGAGAGGTTGCCGATGATTGCATTCCTGAAAGGCACGATGGCCGGCCGAAGCGTCGATGTGGCCTTCGTCGACGTGAACGGCGTCGGCTTCGCCGTGTACATGCCCGCGACCGACATTGTGAAACTTCCCGAGGCGGGCGCCGACGTGGCGCTGTTCACGCATCTTGCCGTGCGCGAAGACGCCATGACGCTGTATGGTTTTTTGTCTCAGGAAGAGCACACGTTGTTCCTGCGCCTTATTGGCGTGTCGGGCATTGGCCCGAAGGCGGCCCTTGCGGCGCTTTCCACATTCAAGCCGGCCGAGCTTATTTCTGCCATTCAGTCGGAAGATGTGAAGGCCGTGTCGACCATTCCGGGCGTGGGCAAGAAAACTGCGCAGCGCCTTATTCTGGAATTGAAAGGCAATTTGGCGCAGGCGGGCGAACAAGACCTGTTCAGCGCCGCGACGGCAGCGGCAACCGAGCGCTTGCAGGGCGCGCGCGACGGCCTGCTTGCCATGGGCTTCACGCTGGCCGAGGCCGATTTGGCGCTGAAGGGCGCTCCCGAGGAACTGAATACCGAGGGCGCGCTGTTGCAGTATGCTTTGAAGCGACTTGGCTCGGTGGGGTAAAGGAAGTAATTCGTGGCTGAAGGCATTCAAATAGAGGGCATGGTGTTCGAGGCGTCTTCGGGCGGCTCGGCGGCGGGCGGCGCGGGCTTCGCGCAGCAAACGCCGCGCGAGCGTGTGGTCTCGAGCGACCTCACCGAAGACGATTTGGCGCTTGATCGCTCGCTTCGCCCGAAATACCTGGACGATTATCTGGGCCAAACGCGCGTGAAAGACAGTCTGTCTATTCTTATTCAGGCGGCCAAGCAGCGCGGTGAATGCATGGACCACGTGCTGTTCAGCGGCCCTCCGGGCTTGGGCAAAACCACGCTCGCCACGGTTGTCGCCAATGAGCTGGGCGCGAATATTCGCACCACGAGCGGCCCGGCCATCGCGCGTCCGGGCGATTTGGCGGCTATTTTGACGAATCTCGAAGAGGGCGACGTACTGTTCATCGATGAGATTCATCGCCTGAATCGTCAGGTGGAAGAAGTGCTTTATCCCGCGTTGGAAGATTGCGTGCTCGATATTGTGGTGGGCAAGGGGCCGGCTGCGCGCAGTATTCGCCTCGACCTGCCGCACTTCACGCTCATCGGCGCAACCACGCGCACAGGCTTGCTTACCGGGCCTTTGCGAGACCGCTTCGGCATCGTGTTTCGCCTGGATTATTACACCCCCGAAGAGCTGGCCGATATCGTGAAGCGCTCGGCGGGCATTTTGGATGTGGCGGTCGACGGAGAAGGCGCCATTGAAATCGCGCGCCGCAGCCGCGGTACGCCGCGTTTGGCGAACCGCCTGCTCAAGCGCGTGCGCGACTGGGCGCAGGTGCGCGGCAACGGCGATATCGACGAAGATACCGCAGCGGCAGCGCTGAGCTTTTTCGAGGTCGACTCGCTTGGGCTCGATGGCCTTGACAATAAAATCCTTGAGCTTCTGTGCGATTCATTTGCGGGGCGTCCTGTAGGTCTTACCACGCTTGCATCGGCGCTTTCGGAAGATCCGGGCACGGTGGAAGACGTGTATGAGCCATTCCTTATTCAGCAAGGGCTCATTATGCGCACGCCCAAGGGCCGCCAAGCAACGGCGAGAGCGTTTGATCACCTGGGGCTGAAGATGCCCGGAGCGGAATAGCGAATGAGCCTGGGTATGCGCTAAAAGCCAGCGAGCATGCTGTTTCGCCGTTCTGCCGAACGGCGAAAGTGGCCGATGCTGTGCGAAAGCGTGGCGGGGATGAGCTTGGTCAAGAACTAAGGGTCAGCGAGCGCGAGATTCGCGGAGCGAATTCGCCCAAAAGAGGAGCGAAGCGTACTTCGGTACGCGAGCGACGATTGCGAGCGAAGGCGACCGCGCAGCTCGCGCGCAGCGTCGAGCGGTTTCTCCGTTCGGCAGAACGGAGAAACAAATATGTTTCAGCAAGATTATTTGATGCGCCTAATTTGGCAATTCGTCGAGGCGATGCGTCGCACGGTCGAGAAAGACGACGATCCCGATGCGAAAGCCGAATCGGTGGAAGACGCTATCGCGAATGCGCTCGAAATGGACGCGAACGTGGTGCTGGGGTTGGCGCCCGAAAGCTTCGCGGGCATTCTGAGCGTTTCGGGAACCGACCCGCATGTGGTCGAGTATTTGGTGCGCGGCATGGCTCTCGAATCGTATTACCTTGAGCAAGCCGGCAAACAGCAGGCGGCCCAGCTGCGATTCGACCAGGCTTGTGCGCTGGCCGCGGCATACGGCATCGACGCACCTGCTGCGGGCGAGATTCCCGTGATGGACGATTTCGACGAGATGCTCGAAGCCGACGGCATCACGGGCGAGGAGTAGTTTTCGTTCGCGCGTTTTTAACCGCACGTCAACAGTTCGCGGGCGAATTGAAAGTTTTCAAAATTCATAAAGAAATGCCGCGCAATCTCACTAAAATGATAACAATCGCCGAAGTAAGACCGAATGGCACCCGTGCCGTCGTGGACGATGGAAGCGTTTTGTTCCATCGTGAACGGTGGGGCAGGTTTTGGTGGACCCAGAGCGATCTGGGCAGATTACTTCCCCGGTAAGTCGGGGAGAGAAAGAGGCCGAAAATGGCTGAAGGAACTGTCAAATGGTTCAACCCCGAGAAGGGCTACGGATTTATTTCCCAGGCCGATGGCGAAGATCTCTTCGTCCACTTCTCCGAGATCAAGATGGACGGTTATAAGACCCTCGACGAAGGCCAGCGCGTGTCTTTCGAGGTTACCACGGGCCAGAACGGCAAGCTGCAGGCCAGCGACGTTCATAAGCTCTAAAGCGCAAAGTACCAAGCGCTCGCTCTAACAGAACCACGAATCGAAGGAGGCCGTCCCGCGGGGCGGCCTCCTTGCGTTGTGGGGCATGCTTGGATGCGCCTGTTAAATGCTCGTAGCATTGAGCAGGTGCGCTTGGCGGGAATCACTCGGATAAAATCTAATATCCGAATGATTAAAAAGTGGCATCAGAACAGGACGTATAATTAGACAGTACGATGCAAAAGTGTTCAAATGGGACAAGGGGCGGTGCGTTGTGGCTGACTTCAAAAACGATGGCACGAAGGGGAACGATTATTTGGATGCTTCGTCGAGAGAACTCTACGATATTCATATGGCGCTGCGGGACGACCCAAGCGTTGGCGCCGAGCCGCTGAGGGCCGTTGTCGCTGATGATGACAGCATTTTTGTCGAAGGCATCGCTGCGCTTGTGCATGAATGGGATGAATTCGACCTGGTGGGCAAAGCAACGACGCTCGAAGGCGTGCGCGCGCAATGCCGCGAGAAAAAGCCCGCCGTTGTTATGATGGGCGCCACGTTCCACGGTTCAGGCAGCGCCGATACTATTCGCGACATTCTTGCCGAAGATCCCAACATTCGCATCATGGTCGTGGCGTCGATGGGCGAGAGTGGCTTCGTGCTCGATGCGCTGCGCGCCGGCGCAAGCGGTTTTGGGTCGCGGGACGAAATGACGGCCGATAGGCTTCGTTCGCTGTTTTGGGCTTTGGCCTGCGGCGATATCGCCTTTTCCGGGTCGCTTGGCACGGTTCTTCAAGGCGCTCTTATGAATGATATGGCTGGCAAGGCGGCTGTTTCCGTGGCAAGCGAACGCTTCGATTCTCTCGATGAGCGCGAGCGCACGGTGTTGGCGGCGCTTGAAGAGGGGCTTTCGAACGCGGAAATTAGCGCGCGCCTCTTTTTAAGCGAGCCAACGGTGAAGAAATGCATCGGCAGCATTATCCAGAAGCTTCATGTAAGCAATCGCGTGCAGGCGGCGGTGCTTTCGGCAAAACGCGGCTTGTAGAGCGTTCGGTCCAACGCGTGCGATACCTGCGCATATGCAAGTTCGCGTGGCATTTTCTGGACGGTAGATTCTGTCCAGCGATGCTTTAATTTCATAGACTAACCTTATGGATTCCGCTTTGTGCGGGATCCATTTTTTATTCTTTCAAGATGCCAGTCGTATATTCGCCAGGTTCGAAATGCTTATTTTTACGAGCCAATGGCTACTCCTCATTATCCCCACAGAACGCGTTAGCCCAGCAACAATAGCGGTGTCAAAGCGCGTCGATTTCGTTGCCAGTCATGCTGCTCAAGGGCGAGTCTGCAGCATTGGCACTCCATAACGCGGCGCGCGCCTCAAACGAAAGGGGATTCGTTATGAAAGCTCAACTGAATCGTATTGCCCTGCGCGCGGCAGACGCCGATAAGGCCGTCGCCGACCTGCATGCCCTTCTGGGCGTGACTTTCTATGGGCCGTATGACGATGAGCACATGGGCTTGCGCGTTGCTCTGCCCAAGACTGGCGGCATCGAGGTTATGGCTCCCATGCACGACCACGACGCCATTGGCGCGTACCAGCGCCTGCAGACCGAGGGCGAGGGCGTGAGCGGCATTGCCGTGCGCGTTGATGACTTCGAGGAGGCTCGCGCCGCGTTTGCCGCAAAGGGACTCAAGCCGATTTCCGAGTTCTGGCACGGCAAGTTCCACGAGATGATTTTCGCTCCCTGCCCCGAAACTCACGGCCTCGAGATTGCCGTGAATGAGTTCCCCGATGCCAATGGCGCGGCTATCCAGGTTGCCTTGGACATGGGCGCCGACTGGAAAGACGTTTGCGACGTAGACGCTGAGTAGAGGAACGGTTGGGGACACATGACAACGATTGCGATTTTCAAGTGGGCGATGGACCCGCATGACGAGAGGGTTGGTGTTGACGGCAACGTGAAGTGGTCCGCCAATAAGCCCGTCGCCGGCGACGACGATCATGAAGTCGTGAAGGTTGCGCTCGACATTGCCGGAGAAGGCGAAGTCGTGGGCATGACGATGGTAGGCGGCGATACCGCTTTCGCGGCCGCTCGTGGTGCAAAGAGCACCATCGCCATCGAGGGCGTCGACGCGCTGGCGCAGCCCGTCGAACTCGCAGGCGCTTTGGCTGCTGCGGTTCGTGCGCAGGAAGGCGTGGACGCGGTTGTTATCGGCGATAGCGCCTGGGAGCCGATGGTGCCGAGCCTGCTTGCGAGCATGCTCGGATGGCCGTGCGTTCTTGCCGCCGATGGCGCCCGCCGCGAAGGCGACGCGCTGGTCGTGACCCGTCGTTTTGGCGCGGGCACGCAAGACGTGCAGGTTGATTCTCCTGCGGTTATCGCTGTGGCAGCTCGCCGTGAAGAGGAGAGCAAGCCGGGCATGCGCGCGACGCTTGCAGCCCGCAAGCTCCCGGTTGAGAAAATCGCTGGCAGCGCAGAAGGCTTTGCGCATATGGATTCTCAGGGCACGCATGCTCCCGAAAGCGCTCCTGCGCGCATTTTCGACGGAACGAACCCCGAGGCAGCTGTCGAGCAGCTCGTGGCGGCCTTGAAGGCAGAGGGGGTGCTGTAATGAGCAACGTATGGGCAATTATCACCGACGAAATGTCGGCTGCTGCAGTGGCGGGCGTGGCACTGCGCTCGGGCACTCCCGCCAAAGCGCTCGTTTTCGGCTCTTCGGAGCTTGCGAATCGTGTTGCTGGCTTCGGTGTTGAAAGCGTGACCTGGTACGATGCCGACAAGGCGCTTCCCGAGGCCATGGCGGGCACCATTGCCAAACGCGCCGAGCAGGAAAAACCCGTCGCGGTTGTCTCTTCCGATTCGGCGACGTCTCGCGCTCTGCTCGGGCCTGTTGCGGTCGCCTTGGGAGCGGCTGTTACGGGCAAGGTCATTGCCGTGAAGGTTGACGGCGAGGCTGCGACTGTCGAGCGCTTGGTTGCCGACAGCGAAGCGGTTGACGTGCTTGCGGCGCCCGGCAGCGTGGTATGCACGATCGCCGATGGCGTTGATGAGGCGGAAGCCTCCGAGCCGGTTGTCGTGTCTGAGGGCGCATTCGATGAGGATGCTCGCATGAAGGTGCTTTCCACCAATGCCGAAGGCGAAGGTGGCGCGGGCCTGCAGCAAGCAGAACGCGTGGTCGGCGTTGGTTTGGGCATTGGCCCGAAGGAAAACCTCGCGCTCATCGACGAGCTTGCGGGCATCATGGGCGCCGAAGTCGCTTGCACGCTTCCTTTGTGCGACAACTACCACTGGTTCGAGCACAATCGCGTGGTGGGCACCTCTACCCAGAAAATCTCGCCTCGCTTGTATCTGAGCTTCGGTTCCTCGGGCGCGCCCCAGCATATGACGGGCGTGCGCGCATCGAAGGTCATTGCGGCTGTGAACAATGACCCCGAAGCCCCGATTTTCCGCGAGTGCACCTACGGCATCGTTGGCGATGTTGAAAAGATTCTCCCTGCATTTATTCAAGCCCTGAAGTAATTGCAGCTGCGGCGGGCGCAGCCGTGCGGGCTGCGTCCCTCAGCGGCGCGATTTAGGCATACCAAGGAGGAAACAATGGCAGAATTCGACGTTGAATACGATCTCGTCGTCGTCGGCGGCGGCGCGTCGGGCAAATCGGCAGCGCTTATTGCCGCGCGTGCGGGCAAGAATGTCGTCGTTATCGAGAAGATGCCCGAAACCGGCGGCCTCTCGGTGTTCGCCGAGGGCACGGCTGCATTTGAATCGAGCGTGCAGAAAGAGCTGGGAACACCCCGCCTGAGCAAATACCATTTCCCCACCAAGCAAGAGGGCCTCGATAAAATCATGGGCTACAGCCACCAGCGCGCGAACTACGAAGTTGCCCGCGCGTTCGTGGAGAACTCCGCCGAGACCATCGACATCTATCGCGACCTGGGCGTTGTGTATAAGACTTGCGACATCGCGGCGGAAGACGACCCCAATGAGGTTTGGACGTTCCATTTGCCCGATGGCTTGGGCGCGCATTGCCAGGAGGTTCTGCTCGACGCCATTCAGAAGCTCGATGTGGACATCTTCACCGAGACCCCGGCCAAAGAGCTCATCATCGAAGACGGCCGCGTCGTGGGCGTTGTGGCCGAATCGGAAGGCGAGCCGCTTCGCATTGGCGGCAAGGCAGTGATTCTGGCGACGGGCGGCATGGGCTCGAGCCCCGATCGCATTTTCAAGTACAGCTGGTTCGCGCCGGCGGCGTACAACATGAACGTGCTCACCCCGCTGCAGAACGTGGGCGACGGCCTCGACCTCGCGCTTTCTGCGGGCGCCGACCCCAACACCATTACCACCTGCCCGCTGCTCGCCGCAGGCGGCCGTGACATGACCATGGATTCCCAGGTCGGCGGCGCAGGCGTGAACCCAGGCGTGTGGATCAATAAAACCGGCCATCGCTTCGCGGCCGAGTCGGTTGCCGAAAACCTCGGCGATATCGGAACGTATTACGGCAAGCAGCCCGGCGGCATTGTGTGGTCCATCCTCTCCCAGGTAGACGTTGACCGCCTGGTGAGCGAGGGCTCCGAAATCGCCATCGGTGAGTTCGTGGTGTACCACAAGCCCATGACGGGCCTTCTGCCCGAGCTTGAGGCGCATTTGGAATCGGGCCTGGTGAAGAAGGCCGATACCTTCGAAGAACTCGCCGAGCAGATGGGCGTGCCCACCGATGCGTTCGTCGAAACCATGACCGCCTATAACGAGGCGTGTGAGAAGGGCGTCGATGAGGCGTTCTTCAAGAAACCGCAGTATCTGCGCGCGCTGGCCGAGCCGCCGTTCTATGGCATTCCTTTGGCAACGGGCACCATGGGTTCCGCCGGTGGCATTAAGGTCAACGGCAATATGCAGGTCATCACCTCCGACGGAGACGCGATTCCGGGCCTGTATGCGGTCGGCCTGGATGCCACGGGCCTGTACGGCGATTCCTACAACATGGAAATTCCTGGCTGCGCGAACGGCTTCGCCCATACTTCGGGCCGTATCGCTGCGCGCCACGCGATCGCAAACATGTAATTGTTCACCGCGGCTGTACGGCATGCGGCCGCGGTGCCTCACTCATTCTCACAAGGACCTCAGGGCGCATATATGCGCCTGAGAATATGGCTTCCCGTGCGCGTGGGGCGCGCGGGCCAATGAAAGGGGAAACTCATGGCACAAGAGGTTAAGGCTCCGAAGATTTCCGGTGCTCCCGAATTCGGCAAGTGGATCTCTCCCGAAGAGTCGGTCGGCCAGCGCTTGAAGGGCAAGAAAATCCTGCTCACGGGCACCACGAAGGGCGTGGGCCATGTGGCGCAAGAGCTTCTGTGCGCCCAGGGCGCCATCGTATGCGGCTCCGGCCGTTCCAAGGGCGTTGCCGCGGCGTATGCCGAAGAGCTTCGCGCTAAGGGCTACCAGGCTTACGGCGATGACTGCGACCTGTCCGATTACGAAGCCGTGAAGAAGTGGGTCGCCGAGTGCGCCGAGCGTATGGGCGGCATCGACGTCGTCATCAACAACGCGTCGCACCCTGGCATGGCTCCCTTCGGCGAGATGACTCCCAAGATTTGGAACTATGGCATCGAAAACGAGCTCAACCTGGTCTACAACGTGTGCAACTGCGCATGGCCGTACCTGCAGAAGGCCGAGCACGGCGCTTCCATCATCATCACCGCTTCCACCTGCGGCCTGCAGGGTTCCAACTCGCCCCAGGCATGCCATGCTGCCGCTAAGGGCGCCTGCATCGCCATGGCTCGCCAGCTCGCCGCTGAAGGCGGCCCCTTCGGCATTCGCTGCAACTCGGTGACCCCGGGCCTGGTGTGGACCGAGGCTATGGCCAACATCCCGAAGGAAATGGCGACGGGCCTCATCGCTGCGCAAACCACTCAGCGCGCCATCGACCCCATGGACATCGCCTACACCTACTTGTTCCTGGCTTCTGACGAATCTCGCCAGATCACCGCGACCAACATTGCCGTCGACGGCGGCTGCGCTGGCGCTGTGACGGGCGGCATGCAGGGCGAAATCGAGTAGGTTCACGCCTGCAAGCTATTGATGTCCGGCTATTTTGCGTGACGCGTCGTTTTTCGATGTGTCGTTTCGAAAGCTTCTTAATTTGTTTGGTTGCAAGGGGATTTCTCGGAAGCGGGAATCGACCAACGCATTGGAGGAGAAATGAGCAAGTTTAAAGGTCCTCAGGGCTTTGGCGAGTGGATGAACATTTGGATGAATGTGGCGATGGGTCTCATTATCACGCTTGCCATCAATGTTGCTGTTTGCATGCAGCTCGGTATGAACATCATCACCTCTGAAGCCGTTATTGCTTCGTGGGTTTCTAGCTTTGTTATTGGTTATACGGTCGGTAATTTGGGTGATCCTATGGGTTGGGCGCTTAAGCTGGCCGCTTCCGTAAAGGCGAAGGGATTCGCGACGTGGCTTATTCAGGCCGTGGTGTTGGGCACGTATTTCGGCATGCTGATTCTGCTTGGAAATATGCTCATCAATAATCTGCCCCAGGGCTTTGGCGCTTTTATCGGCGGATTTGCGACGTGGGCGTTGTTTGTCGAGATATGCGCTGTTGTTGCCGTGTTTGTCATTATCAAGCCCTTCATGGCCCTGTCTGCTGCTCTTTCGGGGTTCGACCCGAAAAAGGCCGAGTAGCAAAACCGTAGCACAGATGTTACAGAGCGCTTCCGCTTCATGCGATAAGGCGCTCGATTACCGAAATGAACAAGGGGGTTCGCTATGCAGCATCCTAAATATCCTAACCTGTTTTCCAAAGGCAAGGTCGGTAAGCTCACGGTGAAGAATCGCGTGATTCGCAATTCCATGGGCACGTACCTTAATATCGGCAAGACCTGCGATTTGTCCGACCGCAATCTGAAGCATGCGGCTGAAGCTGCCGAGGGCGGCCCGGGCATCGTGTTTTTGGACAACTGCCTTATTATGAAAGGCTATCACATGGGCCTTGCCGCCTATGACGACACCTACATTCCGGGGCTTTCCATGCTCGCCGAGGCGATGCACGACCACGGCGCCATCGCGGGCATGCAGCTCGCGCATCCCGGCCGCGACATGGGCTTTGCCGGCGGCGACGACGCCGTCGCGCCTTCGGCGGTGCTGCCTGAAATCATGATCAATGCCGGCGCTGCCATTCCGCGTCCTTTGACCATTGACGAGATTTACCAGGTCGAAGATCAATACGGCAAAGCCGCGCTTCGCGTGAAGCAGGCTGGCTTCGATTTGGTGGAAGTCCATGGTGCATGCGGCTGCTTGCCGTGCAACTTCCTCTCGCCGCACGACAACCAGCGAAACGACATCTACGGCGGCTCGCTGTTCAACCGCCAGCGCTTCTTGGTTGAAGTCATTCGCACCATCAAACGCTATGTCGGCCCCGATTATCCGGTGAGCGTGAAGCTCGACATGGACGACTGCGAGCCCGACGGCATTCGCCTGGACGAGTGCATCGACACCTGCAAGGTGCTCGAGCGCGAAGGCGTGGCGCTTTTGAACCTCGTTACCGCGACGCATGTGACGGCGAACTTCTCCACGAGCTTCTATCCGTGGTCGTATTGCGCCGACATGGCCGCCAAGGTGAAGGAGCAGGTGCATATTCCCGTTATGGTGACCGGCGCCATTCAGTCGCCCGAGGCCGCCGAGAAGATTCTCGCCGATGGCAAGGTCGACTTCGTGGGCACCGCGCGCCAGTGCCTGGCCGACCAGGCATGGGTCGAGAAGGCTCGTACCGGCCACGAGGAAGATATTCGTCCCTGCATCCGTTGTCAGATCGGCTGCACCGACCGTGGCATTTTGGGGCATCATCCCATTTCGTGCGCGACCAATCCCACGCTGTTCCATTATTACGAGGAGCTCTACCCCAAGGCCGAAACGCCGAAGAACGTCGCCGTTGTGGGCGCGGGCCCTGCGGGTTGCGAGGCTGCGCTCACGCTGAAGAAGCGCGGTCACAATGTGGTGGTGTTCGAGAAGCGCGAAATCGGCGGCACGATGATCGAAGCTGGCGCCGCGTGGTATAAGTCGGACATCAACCGCTTCATCGAATACCATCGCACTCAGCTCAAAAAGCACAACATAGAGGTTCGCAAGCAGGAAGTCACGCCCGAGGACATTGCGGCGGGTGGCTTCGACGCCTGCATCGTGGCCATTGGCGGCGAGCCGCGCAAGCTGCACGTGCCGGGTATCGACAAGCCCATCGTGACCGAGGGCATCGATTTCCTCTACGGATCGAAGAAGGTCGAAGGCAAAACCGCTGTTGTGGTGGGCGGCGCTACCACCACGGCCGAAATCGCGCTTGATTTGGCCGAAAAGGGCATGGATGTGACCATCGTGAAGCGTGGCACGAAGTTCCTGAACCCTGCCGGTTGCCAGATGGATATCGAATACACCATTCGCCTTCAGCAGCATGGCGTGAAGCTCATGACGGGCTATCGTCTCGACAGCGTGACCGACACTTCGGCCATCGCCATCGACCAGTATGGCGAAACTGTCGAGCTTCCCTGCGACAACGTGGTTATTTCCGCCGGCTTCCTTAATCGTCCTGGATTTGCTGAGAAGCTCGAGGAAATCAGCGACATGGCCGTGTATATGGCAGGCGACTGCAAGAAGGTCGCCGAAATTCCCGACGCGACCCATGCTGGCTACGCTGTAGCGCGCATGGTGTAGAAGAACGCCTCTCCTATGTGCCGCGCGGGCTTACGCCTCGCGGCACGATTCCTCTCGCAAAAAGAAGCCGCCCATCATGGGCGGCTTCTTTTTTGTGCTCCACGGAGCAGGCGAAGGGAGGGAGAAAAAGGGTGCCTGCTCCAGGAAGGAAGGGAAGACAAACGGGTTTGCGTTCTAGGCGATTTGCTGGCCTCCGTCGAGGGCGAGGAATTCGCCCGTGCAGTATGACGCCATATCGCTTGCCAGGAACAGGATGCCGTTGGCGATTTCCGTCGGGTCGGCAGTGCGGGCCATGGGGACGGCTGCTCACGGTGTTGCGTCGACGCTGAAAATCAATGACGAGACCGATTGGCGATTCCGCCGAGGAGTTGACAATCGCGGAGACGCTTTCGAAAGCCGTTGGGTATTTTGGCGATATTGGTGCTGTTGTTGTGGCCAGGGGCCGCTTGTTTGCGGGGCTCCGTGTGGGTAAATTTCTACCGCACAAATACCCTATCGGATGAGCTAATTAGCCTATACGAACGTGGGAGAGCCAGCTTTTCCACGGTACACTTTCAGTGCTTGAGAGCATAGCCTGGCGGCAATGCGAGGGCTTGCGGGGTGGCGAGCTCTTGGTGGGGTTGCCGCACGGCTATGGGTCAACCCACATATCAAAGGGGGATATATGGCGAAATTGTCCGTAGTGCCGCGCGCCAAAGACGACGGCAAGTTCGGCGCGTTTCTCGAAGAGTACGGGCGGCGCGTCGAGGCGACGCCTCCAGGCATGTGCGCGGTGGCGTTCCAGCTCGACCTGCTGCGCGCGGGCGGCTGCCAAACGTGCGGCAAGTGCGTGCCGTGCCGCGAGGGGATCGGCCGCATCGAGGAGCTGCTCGAGGAAGTGCTCGCGTTTCGGGCCGAGCCCGGCGCGCTCGACGAGGTCCGCGCGCAGGCGAACGTCGTGCGCGACACGGCCGATTGCGCTATCGGCTGGCATGCGGCCGAAGTGCTGCTGCGCGGCCTCGATGCGTTCAAGGCCGAGTTCGAAAGCCATGTGAATCAGGGGCAATGCCGCGAAGGCGTCGCCCAAACGGTGCCGTGCGAAACGCTGTGCCCGGCGCATGTGGACGTGCCGGCGTACGTCGCGCTTGCGGGCGCGGGCGATTATGCGGGCGCTATTGGCATGATTCGCAAAGACAACCCGTTCCCCACGGCGTGCGCGTACGTGTGCGAGCACCCCTGCGAGAACCGCTGCCGCCGCACGCTCATCGATGCGCCGGTGAACATTCGTGGCATTAAGAAGTTCGCGGTCGACCAACTCGCCGCCGACAAAGTCGCAACGCCCGCGCCTGCTGCCGCGACGGGCAAGAAGGTCGCCGTCGTGGGCGGCGGCCCGAGCGGTCTGACCTGCGCGTATTTCTGCGCGCTCATGGGGCATGAAGTGCACGTGTTCGAGATGCGCAAGCAGCTCGGCGGCATGATGCGCTATGGCATTCCCGCCTATCGTTTCCCGCGCGAGCGCCTCGACGAAGACGTGCGCGCCATCGTGGGGGCGGGCAACATTTCCGTGCATTATGAATCGCGCATCGACGCCGAGGGCATGAAGCGCCTTTCGGATGAATACGACGCGGTCTATGTCGCCATTGGCGCGCAGGGCGGCAAAACGCTCAAGCTCGAAGGCGCCGCCGCGCAGGGCGTGATGAGCGCCGTGGAGCTGCTCACCAAGATCGGCGATGGCGAATACCCTGACTTCACGGGCAGGAACGTCGTGGTCATCGGCGGCGGCAACGTCGCTATGGACTGCGCGCGCACGAGCGTGCGTGCCGGCGCGGCGAGCGTGACGGTGGCTTACCGTCGTCGCCTTGAAGACATGACGGCCCTTCGTGCCGAAATCGATTCCGCCATGCAGGAAGGCGTCGAGATGATGACGCTTCAAGCGCCCGACCATATCGAGGTCGAGGACGGGCACGTGGCGGCGCTGTACACCCAGCCGCAGTTCATCGGCCCGGTGAAGCGCGGCCGCCCCGCGCCGCAGAAGGCCGACAAGTCGCTTGCGCGCATCGACGCCGATGTGGTGCTCATCGCCGTGGGCCAAGATATCGAAAGCGCGCCGTTTGAAGAGGCGGGCATGCAGGCCGATCGCACCTACTTCGAGGCCGACGAAGGCCTGAAGTCGGTCGGCGAGCTTGACAACGTGTTCGTGGGCGGCGACTGCCAGGTTGGCCCGAAAACCGTGATCATCGCCATTGGCGCCGGCAAGGTCGCCGCGCGCAACATCGACGATTTCCTCGGCTTCGACCACGAGCTCGACTGCGGCGTGGAGGTTCCGTCTGCGGCTGCGAACTGGCGCGATGCCTGTGGCCGCGTGAATATCGTGGAGCGCCCCGCGCGCGAGCGCAAGGGCGACTTCAACGCCGTTGAGGTGGAAATGACCGCCGAAGAGGCGTTCCAGGAAGCGCGTCGCTGCTTGCGTTGCGACCATTACGGCTGCGGAGTTCTCGACGAGGGAAGGGTCCAGTATGTGTAAGGTTACCATCGACGGAATCACCGTCCAGGCGCCCGAGGGCTCGACCATCCTCGATGCGGCGAAACTCGCCGGCGTGGACATTCCCACGCTGTGCTTCATGAAGGAAATCAACGAAATCGGCTCGTGCCGCGTATGCGTGGTGGAGGTTGAAGGCGAAGACGCCTTGGCCGCCGCATGCAACACGCCCGTCTTCGACGGCATGGCAGTGCGCACGAACACGCCGCGCGTGATTGCAGCGCGCCGCGCGAATGTGGAGACCATTTTGGCGACCCACCGCAGCGAATGCACCACGTGCAAGCGCAGCGGCACCTGCGCGCTGCAGGCCGTGGCGAACGGCTGCAACGCGGCCGATTTGGGACGCGACCCCGACTACGAGTTCGAGGCGTGGGACGAAACGTTCCCGCTACAGCGCGACGCCACCAAGTGCATTCGCTGCATGCGTTGCGTTGCCGAATGCGCGAAGGTGCAGCAATGCGCCGTGTGGGAGGTATCTGGTCCCGCTGCGCATCGCGGCGTGCGCGTCGCCGGCGGCGCCGACATTGCCAGCGCGAACTGCGCGCTGTGCGGCCAGTGCGTCACGCATTGCCCCACGGGCGCCCTTACTGCGTGCGACGACACGTCCAAGGTGCTTGCGGCTTTGGCCGACCCCCAGGTAATAACCGTGGTCCAGGTTGCGCCCGCTATTCGTTCGGCGTGGGGCGAGGGCGTGGGTGTGCCTCGTGAAGAGGCGACGCAGGGGCGCATGGTTTCCGCGCTGCGCGCGCTCGGCTTCAATTACGTCTACGACACCGATTTCGCGGCCGACCTCACCATCATGGAAGAAGCCAACGAGTTCATCGAATGGGTGAAGGCCGAAAAGCCGCGCCCGATGTTCACGAGCTGCTGCCCGGGTTGGGTGCGCTTCGCCAAGCAGCACTACCCCCAGTTCGTCGGTCAGCTTTCCACGAGCAAGTCCCCGCACGAGATGCTGGGCGCCACGGCGAAGGCGCTTATGTCGCAATCGGCTGATAAACAGGATAAACGCGTGTTCGTCGTGTCGGTTATGCCTTGTATTGCCAAAAAATACGAGGCGAGCGTGCCGCAGCTTTCGACCGAGGCGGGCAAAGATGTCGACGCGGTGCTCACCACGCGCGAGTTTGACCGCATGCTACGCATGTTCAACGTGAATTGCGCCGATTTGCCCGAAGGCGACTTCGACGATCCGCTGGGATTGTCCACAGGTGCGGGTACTATTTTCGGCCGCACGGGCGGCGTGATGGAAGCGGCGCTGCGTTCCGCGGCGTTCTTCCTCACCGGCGAGAAGCCTGATTTCAGCACCTGCGACACGACCGCGGCAACTCCCGAGCGACCCTGGGTCGATAAAACGCTCGATATCGCCGGAATGCAGCTTCGTATCGCCATTGCGAGCGGCCTTTCGAATACGGCTGCGCTGCTCGATGCACTCGAGGCCGGCGCGGCGAGATACGATTTCGTCGAGATCATGGCGTGCCCGGGCGGCTGCGTGGGCGGCGGCGGCCAGCCCATCGCCTTCAACCAGGAGCTCGCGCGCGAGCGCGCCTCGGTGCTCAATGCGCTCGACGGCGCCGATACGCTGCGCTTCTCGCATGAGAACCCCGACATCAAGGCGCTCTACGACCGCTTGCTCGGCGAGCCCCTCTCCGAGAAGGCCGAGGAGCTTTTACATACCAATCAGGCGGAATGGGACATCTAACATGCCAACGACGTGCGACATGACTTCGTTTGAGCGGCTGGCGGACAAGCTGTCGAACAATCATGCTCTCACGTTTGAGGAATACGAGCGGCTCATCGCGCGGCGCACGCCCGCGATGGCCGCTGGTCTTGCGCGTCGTGCGGTTGCGGCGCGCAAGGCCGTGTATGGCGACGCCGTGTTCACCCGCGGCCTTATTGAGGTGTCGAGCTGCTGCAAGAACGATTGCCTGTACTGCGGCATTCGCCGGTCGAATGGGAGCGCGCGCCGCTACCGGCTTTCGCCCGACGAAATCGTCGAATGTGCGAATACTGGCTATGAACTGGGCTTTCGCACGTTCGTTTTGCAGGGCGGGGAAGACGCGTTCTTTTCCGACGATGTGCTGTGCGGCGTGGTGTCGCGCATTCGCGAGGCTCACCCCGATTGCGCGGTAACCCTTTCGTTCGGGGAGCGCAGCCGCAAAAGTTACGAGCGCTTGTTCTCTGCGGGCGCCGAGCGCTATTTGCTGCGCCATGAAACGGCGAGCCGCGAGCTGTACGCGCGCTGGCACCCCGCCGACATGTCGTTCGACGCTCGCATGCGCCGCCTTTCCGACTTGCGCGAGATCGGTTACGCGGTGGGCGTGGGCTTCATGGTGGGCGCGCCGTTCCAAACCGCGGCCGACTTGGCGCGCGATTTGCGGTTCATCGAGCGATTCCAGCCCGAAATGTGCGGCATCGGCCCGTTCGTGCCGCATCACGCAACGCCGTTTGCGGCGTACGGGGCGGGCACGGTGGAGCTTACGTGCTACCTGCTCTCGATCATCAGGCTCATTAAGCCCAATGTGCTTTTGCCTGCGACCACGGCTCTTGGCACTATTGCGCCTGATGGGCGGGAACAGGGCATTCTTGCGGGGGCGAACGTGGTGATGCCGAACCTCTCGCCGGTGGCCCACCGCAAAGACTACGACCTGTACGACAACAAGATATGCACGGGCGAAGAGGCCGCGGAATGCCGCGGATGTCTGGGCGCGCGCATGCTTTCCGTCGGGTACCGATTGGTGGTCGACCGCGGCGATATGGCGCCGTTGCCTTCCGCCTGCATCTAATGTGTTTTATGAAGGAAGTGTCTCATGGGATATTCGTACAATCCGAAATCGTTGTGCGCCGACGAATTCATTAACGACGAGGAAATCCAGGAAACGCTGGCCTACGCCGATGCGCATAAGAACGACCTGCAGCTGTGCTACGACATTCTCGAGAAGTGCAAGCCGCATTTGCACCCCGCGAACGAGCACGGCGCCATGATTACGCACCGAGAGGCGAGCGTGCTTCTGGCCTGCGAAAACAAGGGTGTCAACGATGCCATTAAAAAGCTTGCGCACGATATCAAGCAGGCATATTACGGCAATCGCATCGTGCTGTTTGCCCCGCTGTATTTGTCGAATTACTGCGTGAACGGGTGCCTGTATTGCCCTTATCACGCCAAGAATCGCGAGATTCCGCGCCGCAAGCTCACCCAGGACGAGATTCGCGCCGAGGTCATCGCGCTGCAGGACATGGGCCACAAGCGCCTGGCGATCGAGGCCGGCGAAGACCCGAAGCACAACCCCATCGAGTACATTCTGGAATCGATGAACACCATCTATTCCATCAAGCACAAAAACGGCGCCATCCGCCGTGTGAACGTGAACATCGCCGCCACCACGGTGGAGGAATACCGCATGCTCAAGGAAGCCGAAATTGGCACGTATATCCTGTTCCAGGAAACGTACAACAAGGAAGGCTACAAGAAGCTGCACCCCACGGGGCCGAAGAGCGACTACAACTGGCATACCGAGGCCATGGATCGCGCCATGGAAGGCGGCATTGACGATGTGGGCCTGGGCGTGCTGTTCGGCCTGGAAAGCTATCGCTACGAATTCGCGGGGCTCATCATGCACGCCGAGCATTTGGAGGCCGTGCACGGCGTGGGACCGCATACCATTAGCGTGCCGCGCGTGAAGCCCGCCATGGATATCGACCCCGACGTGTTCGACAACGGCATTCCCGACGAGATGTTCGAGAAGATCATCGCGCTCATTCGCATTACCGTGCCGTATACGGGCATGATCATTTCCACGCGCGAGGGGCAAACGGTGCGCGAGCATGCGCTGCAATACGGCATCAGCCAAATTTCGGGCGGCAGCCGCACGAGCGTGGGCGGTTATACGGAAACCGCGCGCCCGCACGATACCGAGCAGTTCGACGTGAGCGACCAGCGCACGCTCGACGAGGTGATCTCGTGGCTCATCGACCAGCAGCATGTGCCGAGCTTCTGCACGGCGTGCTACCGCGCGGGGCGCACGGGCGATAGGTTCATGAGCTTCTGCAAGAACGGGCAGATTCTGAATTATTGCCATCCCAATGCGCTCATCACGCTGGCGGAGTACTTGGTCGACTACGCGACGCCCGAGACGTTCCAGAAGGGCTTCGAATTGCTCGAGCGCGAGATGTACAAGATTAAAGACGACAATCGCCGACACCAGTGCGTGGAGGCGATCTATGCGATCGTGCACGAAGGCAAGCGCGACCAAAGGTTCTAAAGCAGGTCGTGGGGCGTCGCAATAGCTTGAAAAGCGCAGGTGGCAGCGGCGTGGCGAAAGGAATGGTGCTGGTATGGGTTTGAACGAGACGCCTTCGGGCGAGCGCGTGCGCATTGGCTTTTTTGGCGTGCGCAATGCGGGCAAGTCGAGCTTGGTGAATGCCGTGTGCGGCCAGCAGGTCGCGCTCGCAAGCGATGTGGCTGGTACCACGACCGATCCAGTGAAAAAGGCCATGGAGCTTCTGCCTTTGGGGCCCGTCGACGTTATTGATACCCCCGGCATCGATGACGAGGGCGATTTGGGCGAGCGCCGCGTTTCCCGTGCGCGCGAGGTGCTGCGCACATGCGATGTGGCGGTGCTGGTGACCGATGCCACGCGCGAGCCGGTGGAAGCCGAGCGAGAGCTTGCGGCGCTGTTCGCCGAGCGCGGCCTTCCGTGCGTGATCGCGCGCAACAAGCTCGACCTGCTTGGGGATGCGCCCGCTGGCTGTGGATGCGCGGTGGATGGCGGGCAGGACGGCGCCTCGCCGCGCAATGCCGACCCTGCCGCCTTCGCGCCTTGCGTTGAGCTGCTCGTGAGCGCTCGCACGGGGCAGGGCGTGCGCGAGCTGAAAGAGGCCATCGCCCGCTTGGGAAGCGCGGCTGTGAGCGAGCGCCGCGTGGTGGCCGATTTGCTCGCGCCGGGCGACAGGGTCGTGCTCGTGGTGCCCATCGATTCGTCGGCGCCGAAGGGGCGCATCATTTTGCCGCAGCAACTCGTGCTGCGCGACGTGCTCGATGCCCATGCGAGCGCCGTGGTGTGCCAGCCCGAGGAACTCGACGGTGTGCTCGCGTCGGTGGGCGACGTGCGTCTCGTGATAACCGATTCCCAAGTGTTCGGAAAGGTATCGCGCATTGTTCCGGAAGCGTGCCCGCTCACGTCGTTTTCCATTCTCATGGCGCGCTACAAGGGCAATTTGAGGACGCTCATCGAAGGCGCGTCGGCGCTAGGCGCCCTGACCGATGAAAGTCGCGTGCTTATCTCCGAGGGGTGCACGCACCATAGGCAGTGCGAAGACATCGGCACCGTGAAAATGCCCGCGTGGATTCGCCAGCATTGCGGCGCAAGCCCGTCGTTCGAATTCACCCAGGGCAACGATTTCCCCGAAGACGTGAGCGGCTACGATGTGGTGGTGCATTGCGGCGCCTGCGTGCTCAACGGAAAAGAAATGCAGCGGCGCCAATCGGCGGCCGCGGCAAGCGGCACGCCCATGGTGAACTACGGCGTGGCAATCGCCTGCATGCACGGCATCCTCGAGCGCAGCCTGCAGCCTTTGCGCGGCTTCGGGATTTAACAGACATCGCCGCCGGTTCGTCCTCCGACCTGTTAAGCGCTACGAGCATTTAACAGGTGCAGGAGTCAAAGCGGGCGCTCATTTAAAACTCGCTCATAAAAATGCGAAAATCTCGGGAAAGTCGCTCATAAAAGTGTAGAGAAAGGCGAAAAACTCGCTCATAAAAATGTATAACGCCTGGTGAAGTAGCTGTTGCGTGTATTGAAGACAATGAAGCCCGCTTAGTGATGGAAACACTGAGCGGGCTTCTTGATGCAATACGCGTTTTGTCCAGGGGCGACTGGTTGAATTTCGTCCAAGCGGTCGCCCCTCGTTTCGTCGGCCACGATGTGTTTCGCTGGTCGCGGCGCGTCATGCCGGTTGCGATGCGTTATGCCGGCCGCGTCTTGGTTCGGCAACCGCTTCGTCTGATGCCTCTGGTACCCTAGCAGACGTCGTGCTCCTTGCGCATCTTCTTGGCCGCGATCGCGACGGTCAGAGCGCCTGCGACCATCAGCAACACGGCAAATTCAATGGCCAGAGCGTTGCTGTCGCCCGTCTGGGGAATGTTTCCTGCGGCGGGTTTGTTATTCGCTGCGGGCTTGGTGCTGGCGGCCGGCTTGTCACCAGTCGCGGGCTTGTCGGCCGCGGCGGGAGCGGCCTTTTCCGTATAGACGTTTTCAAACGTCATGCTCGCTACGGGCATATCCTGCGTTTTCTCGTAGAACGCACCGTTGTCGGTCTCAACGAGCTGAACAGGGAAAATATCGTAGCTCGACTGGGTGGCGGACTGACCGTCGGTCGCAATCTCGTATTCGTAGCAGAAGATGTAGTAGACGGCGTCGGAATAAGTCCAGTTCGCCACGCCCGTGTTCTTCTCGCGCACGCAGAAACCCTCGCAGGTTATGTCGCGAATCTGGCTCTTTGGACCCTGGATGGTGAGAAGCCCCTCGTATTCGCCCGCGCCATTCGTGGTAACGGTTGCCGTTACGGTTACGTCAGTGTAATCCTCAATCTGGCCAACGCCGACATTGAAGATCTCGAGCTCGAATTCCTGCGTTCCGGGTGCGACGTCGCCGTCCTTCTTAACGACCTTTGTGAAGGGGAAGGAATAGGTGGCAGACTTCTCGCTGGTAACGAAGTGGATGTTCTTGTAGAGATACAGGAAGCTCTTTGCCTGCTCGGCGCCGTCATGCTCGATGAGGTCGATGGTCGTGCCCTCGCTATCGACGGCGACGGCGTAGGTCAGGCCGAAATCTTCGCCGATGGTGAGGCTATCGAAAAGCGCCGGGATGTTTTCGTCGTTGGTGTTTTTGGCATCGATTTCGGCCGCGTAGACCGTGAAGTTGCCGTTGCAACCAGCGGGGTATTTTCCATCGAGCGTGACGTGTGCGTTGCCGCCAATGGTCAAGTCACCGACCGCCCACAAGGCGGCATCGGCGGTGGAGGTCGATTGGACGGAGGCGCCGCTAATCGTCAAATTGCCGTCGGCGAACAGGCCAGGATAGAAGCTCTTCGCCACGACGTTGGAGTTCGAAATGCGAATGTTGCCGCCCGTTGCGCCGCCGCGGGAGCTGATGAATGCGGCGTTGCAATTGTCTTCCGCCGCGGAGATATCGGCCACGCTGCCGTTTTCGACAATGAGGTCGATGGCGTCGATGCCTGCATACAGCGCGGCAGACGTGACCTGCGCGTTGTCGAGCGAGACCGTGCCGTCGCTTGCGATGCCAACGCCACCAGGGGCGTTAACGATAAGGCTCGTTTCGCGTACCGAGACGTTGCCGCCAACGCTTAAGCCATCCCTAGTTTCTCCTGCGACGTTAATTGCGAGGTTGCCTGGCCCCGTGATCTCGATGCTCCCTGCGGCCATGATGCCCATATTGTCGTCAAAGGTGATGGAATTGCTGCCTTGAAGCGCAATGGTTAAATCGGTCGTCAATTTCGAATTGATGCCGCCATAATCGATTGCATTCGTGACGGATGCATTGTTCAGCGTAAGAGTGTGCGTAGCGGGATCGTACGTTGCCGTACCCTCGCCGCATTCGATGGTGAGATTGTCGCTAGTGAACTGCTCGCCGTTGACGTACAGGTCGTAGTACGACGTATCGGCGAAGGCCGATGCCGGCAGCATCACCATGGCGAAGGCAAGCGCTGCGGCAAAGCCCATTAGTTTCCGTATCTTGCTCATGACGCTCCTCTCGTTTTGGCGGGTTCGCAAAGGGGCGTAAACGGCGGCGGACGGGTGGGCTCAGGAAAGCGTGGGCTTCGTTGCGCCCCCAACAGCTCGGCGCTGCTTTCGACGTGGTGCCGTTTTTTTCGATAGCTTTGCGATCATATGCCATTGTACGAAGGGCGAATGTCCTGCTCATACCGCCCCAAGGCTCAATTTCCGATGAAGCACGGGCCGTATGGCCCAGAAATATGACCGAGTGAGTGGCGCTTGCGGAAGGCGTGGTCTGGGATTGCCGTGGCGTGGGCGCAGGGCGAGCCTGCTCGAGCCTGCTAAATGCTCGCAGCGTTTAGCAGGTGCAGTCGCGTGTCAAGCGACACTGGTGCGCCCCGTGGCTTGATCCGTGGGCGCGCGGCGTGGTGCTACGGCCCGACGACCTGCTAAGCGCTGCGAGCATTTAGCAGGTCGTTTAGCAGGTTTTGAGGCGGTAATGCTTTGGTGACGGCGTGGGGGCGTAGAGATATTCTTGACTGTCTTTCGATTGAGCCGGCGCGTTCGATGAGCCGTCTTTCCGCGCTGCTAAAATAAAGCCGTTATTGTTGAGGGGATTGCAAGTGGGGTTAGTTTTGGGGAAAGACGATAAAGAAAAGCTGAACATCGCGGCTTTAATTGGCTCTGGCATGTATTGGGCGTGGTTCGACGCTCTGTTCATGGGCGTGTTCTTTATTTCGGGAAATGCTGGCCACCTTCCCGAAATGGCGGCAGTCTTCACGTTCCTCGTCGTCGCTTTGGTGTACGCATCGGTTTTTCTTGCCGAGGAGAAGGTGCGCAAAGTTCTCGAGGGGAAAACCGCCTTGGTGGTTATTGGCGCTCTCGGCATCGTTGGTTCGGTCCTTTTCATTGCTTCTGGCGTAACGTTTTCCTGGCCTCTATTGTTGGCGGGCGGGGTATTCAGCGGGCTTTTCATGGGTTTCTTGGGGCTTTGCTGGGGCGGCGTGTACTGCAAGCAGGGAACGAAGAGCACCATTCAATATTTGGCTGGCGGTTTCGCAATGGCCATTGTTTTGGATGCTCCTCTTCTTTTCATGATTCCCGTTGCATCGTCCGTCTCGTTCGCGATCATGCCGATCGTCTCGTCGGTTCTGTTCGTGCTGACTGATGCGTCTCTGAAAGGGTATGCTACGCCCGTTTCGGCAAAGCCCGAAGGGGAGGGTCCGGCAACGTTCATGTCGCGCTACCTCGGCGTATCCGCGTCTATTCTTGCGGCGCTCTGCCTCGTCATGGCTGGATTCGGATATCTCCAGCATTTGGTGTCTTTCTCTCTTGTCGAAATCAACGGCGGCGTAATAATCCAGGCTATTCGAGGTATCGTTGCTGTTGGATCGTTCGCGTTTCTTTCAACGATGCCATCGAAATCGAGCGTTTTATATCGCGTTGGTTTGCTTGCGATTATTGCTGGGTTTGCGGTGATGGCATTTCTTTTTGGGACCGATTCGTTCTGGATTGCGGGCGCCGTCATCATCTCTGGGTATACCGTATTCGACATTTTGAAATGGGCGGTATTCTCGTCCATTGCTAGCGGACAGTCTAAAGACTCCCTTAAGACGATTGCGGTCATGAGAACGGTTGATGCGGTTTTCTATATCGTTGGCGCTTTGGTTGCAATTCTGCTGGGTGCGAGTCCTGCGGGTACGGCGTTTTCCGCGCAAGAATCGACCGTTGTTGGCTACTTAATGGTGATTGCTGTAGTGCTGTTGCTGAGCAGCGAAGACATCTGGGGCCTTTTCATGTGGAAGAAAGCGGCGTCGGCAGGTGGGCAACAAATCGATCTCGCCTCCTATTCCGAAAAATGGGGGCTCACTCAAAGGGAGTCTGACATTTTGGTGTACCTAGTTGCTGGACGAACGAAACCCTGGATAGCTGAAAATCTGGTCATTTCTGAAAACACCGTCGGAACCCATGTTCGGCATATCTATCAGAAGGCGGGCGTGCATGGTAGGCAGGAGCTGCTAGATTGCCTGTTCAGCAGCCAATCACCCGATTCACGTGAGGAATAAATTTGGCACACCAACAACGCGTTAAGTTGTGGAATGCGTTGGTTCGTGCGTTGTGGAGACGGGCTTCCAGGGTCCATTCTCGAGGCAGACGCCAGGAGGGGCGTCGGCGCGATAGACATCGCGTATCGATGAATGGAGGGGACCATGGAGGTTACTCGTAGGAATTTTCTGAAGGGTTCTTTGACGGCAGCTGCTGCGACTGCGGCGGCGGGTGCTTTGGCTGCATGCAGCCCGAGCGGAAACTCTTCGTCGGCTTCTTCGACGGATGCGAATGTCGCTTCTTCTGAGGGAATGAAGCACACGTGGGAAATTGCTCCGGAACCTATTAAAGATATTGCCGAAACCAAAGATTACGACATCGTGATCGTTGGCGCTGGCATCGCTGGCAACTCTGCCGCCGAGGCGGCCGCTCGCAATGGTGCTAAGGTTGCGGTCATCGAGCGCACCGATGGTATTCAGATGCATGGCATCGACGTTGCGGCGATTGGCAGCAAGTTCAAAATCGACAATGGCGTCGACATTGATATTGACGAGGCGTGCCGTCTTCTGTATCTGTGGTCACAGCAGACCACCAACTACAACCTTATTCGTACTTGGGCAGAAAAGACTGGTCCGGTAATCGACTACATCGAGGGAATGGTAGCCGAACAGGGATTCAAGATGGTTTCTGCGTTGTCGAAAACCGCGAAATACGGATGGGAAACGCTTCCCGAGCGTTGGCGTGTGTATCCCGATGCTGTGTCGTTCGTAAGCGATGCCGAACCTGGCGCGGTGCGTTCTGACAAGAAGACCTGCAATTGGAACCTTGGCGAAGCGCTGTATAAGTCGGCGACGGACAACGGCGCAGAATACGTGTTCAATACGCATGCTGAGCAGCTGGTAGGTGATGCGAAGAGCGGCATTACTGGCGTGATCGTCACCGATGCGGACGGCAAGTACGTGCAGTACAACGCTTCCAAGGGCGTGATTTTGGCGACGGGCGATATTAGCGGCAACCAAGAGATGGTGAATTGCTGGGCGCGCATTACCACGCGTGCCGATGGCAACGTGTACACCCCAGAGGGCGGAAATACCGGCGATGGCATTCTGATGGGCTGCTGGGCTGGAGCCGCACTTTCGAAGAGCCCCGCGGCGCCGATGGTTCACCAGTACACTCCGAGCTCCAAGAGCTTCAACCTTACCGCGTTCGTCATGAGCTGGCTTGCGGTTAACCGCAACGGTGAGCGCTATGGTGCGGAGCTTCCTTTCGAGCCTTATTTGACTAATGGCCGCATGAACACTCCCGGTGACAAGGCCTGGTCGATTTTCGATGCGAACTACGAGAAGTGGGTCAAGCAACAGTGGCCGACCAATTATGACGTGCAGCTGAAGGGCCTCGATGAGGAAATGGAGAAGCGCCTGCAGGACGGTAGCCTTATTAAGGCCGATACGATTGCCGAGCTTGCTGGAAAGCTGGGCGTTCCCGCAGACAAGCTCCAAGAATCTGTTGATGGCTACAATGCGGCATACGAAGCAGGCAAGGACGTAAAGTTCGACGTGCCGGCGCAGTTCCTTTCGGAAATCAAGACGGCTCCGTTCTACGCGACGCCCGTTGTGTGCTCCGTGCTGACCATTCCGTTCGGCCTGCATGTGAACGACGATTCCCAGGTGTGCACGGAAGAAGACGAGCCCATCGAGGGCCTGTTCGCTGTCGGTAATGTTCAGGGCGACTTCTTCGGTCTGAATTACCCCGTGCATTGCCCTGGTGTGAGCCATGGCCGCTGCCTGACGTTCGGTCAGCTCGTTGGCGAGGCTCTTGCGACGGATACTGTTATCACGAAGCTTGAGTTCAAGTAAGGCTGACGCAAAACGATATACCCGAAGCCGCTTTCCCTCCCGTGCGGCACTTCTCTAAAGGCCTCGGCGTAATGCCGGGGCCTTTCTGCGGAGGTTTGCATAAGACGGGTAGGCGCCATCTTCGACGGTGTGTTTGCGCGCGTCCCCTTATCGAATGGTATGATTTTCCCAGAGTGCGAATGCGTCAGCCTTATGAAGCGGGTGAGATATCGTGGCGAGTGCCTATATTGCATGGTACTTATTTTTTGCCGGTGCTGGTGCTGGCGCGTTTGCGATTGCCTCTGCCGTCGATTTCGCTTTAAGATTGGGCCCTCGTCCTCATCTGTTGAAAATTGCGCCAATTACGGATATCGGAATGATTCTTGGTCCGATTATGGTGGTCGTGGGGTGCGTTTTTCTGCTTCTCGACCTTGGCGACCCATCAATTGCCTTCAACGTCTTCCTCAGGCCGTCGAGCATTTTGGGGTTCGGCTCGTGGGCTATCGCCCTGTTCTGCCTCTTTGCGGTGTTGTCTCTGGCGTTCGGCCTGATGCCGCATTGCCGCGCATCAAGGCTCATTGAGCCCCTTTCGCAGTTTCTGGCAATGGCTCTCTCCATTGCCGTCATTCTTTATTCAGGTGTCTTCTATTCGCTTTTCCCGTCAGTTCCGTTTCTTAATACCCCGCTTGTTCCGGCGCTTTTCACGGCTTCGGCATTTTCATCGGCGGCGGGCTTGCTCGTTGTTGTTGGCTTTTTCAGGCAAACGCACGAAGGCGTTCTTGGAGGCATGAATGGCCTATCCGCGATAGACGCCGCAATTGTTGTTGCCGAGGCCCTTTTATTGACGGCTCTTCTGGTCCGCTCGGTGCTTTTCTCGGAAAGCGGAGCCTCGCTGTCCTCTTCCGCCCTTTTGTTCGGCGACTTATCGTTGCTATTTTGGGTAGGCGTCATCGTCGTCGGCTGCGTCATTCCTTTAGTGGTGGACTTGACGTGTCTTGTTCACCCGCGTTCGACTGTTCTGTGCATTGGCGGCATATCCGCGCTTGTCGGCGGTGTTTGCTTAAGGTTCTGTATTCTTATGGCAGCATCGAGGTTTGCGATTGGTTTTGTTGCCGTGCAGCCATTTTGGGCATAGCTCACAACATCGAAAAGGGAAATCGAGTGCACGGGAAAGGGGGCAGCTGTAATGGAGCCATCGGGCATTTTCCAAATTGACGAGAGTAGCGGCGTCCCCATTTGGATTCAGATTCGCAAGAGGCTCATCTATTTAATTGGGTCGGGTCATTTTAAGTCTTCCGAAAGGCTGCCTTCCGTAAGGGAAATGTCGGTTCGCTTTGGCGTTAACTACAACACGATTAACAAGGTCTACCAGGACCTTGAGCGGGATGGATATATTTACACGAAGCGCGGGCTTGGCACGTATGTTGCCGAGGGGTTGCCCGAGTCCGCTTCGATCGACGATGATATTGCCTCCATGGCAGACGAGTTGTCTAGCCGGGCGGTCGAAAAAGGAATGTCTCTAGGCGATCTTCTAGAGATTGTTCGAGTGCACTATTCGAGGGCCGCCGCACGTGGTGCTCGGAGCGATTTATAGCAACAGGAATGCGGATAGGCGATAGGGGCGGTTATGCGCA
The DNA here is from genome assembly GCF_934630525.1 of uncultured Slackia sp. GTDB lineage: Bacteria > Actinomycetota > Coriobacteriia > Coriobacteriales > Eggerthellaceae > Slackia. Next base: position 191,475 of record NZ_CAKTVX010000003.1, on the reverse strand, counting down.
GCAAAGAGAAAAGGGAAGTCGAGAAAAGCGAAGCTCGGAACGCTTCGGCGAATAAGAAGGCGGCGGCGCCTCAGCCGAAGCACACTTCCAAGGTCGGCGTATTCTGCTTCGCTGCGGCGATATTCGTTCTATTTTCCCTGATAGGGACGGTTCTCATTTCTCTGGCCGTGGGTTTATCTGCTTGGACATGCATTGCGGGCGCTTGCTTCGGCGCTATTGGGTGCTATTCGATCAGAATCGCAAATCAGTGGGAACGCGTCGTTATTCTTCGGTTAGGAAAATATAACCGGCAGGTTGGGCCGGGTTTGTACTTTATCATCCCCATCATCGAATATGCTGCCGCGCATGTCGACCAGCGAATCATAACGACGCCCTTTATTGCGGAAGAGGCTCTCACGGCCGATTTGGTTCCGTTGGATATTGACGCGGTTCTTTTCTGGATGGTATGGGATCCGAAAAGCGCGTGTGTCGAGGTGGAAGACTATTCATCCGCAATATGGTGGGCTGCTCAGACGGCGCTGCGAGACGCTGTTGGCCGCATTAATTTGGCGGAGGTCGCTACTCGTCGTGAGCAAATCGACGAGGAAGTCAAAAGCATACTCGACGAGAAAACGAACAGTTGGGGAATCACCGTTGTCTCGGTTGAAATCAGGGATATCGCCATACCGTCCGACTTGCAAGATGCCATGTCGAAAGAGGCGCAGGCTGAACGTGAAAGAAATGCCCGCCTTTTGCTTGCCGAGGTTGAAAAGGATATCTCTGAGATGTTCGTCGACGCCGCTTCGGTGTACGACAAGAACGATAAGGCGCTGCAATTGCGAACGATGAACCTCATTTACGAAAGTGTCAAGGAAAAGGGTGGGCTCGTTATCGCCCCGAGCGCTTTCAGCGAAGGCTTCAACAACATTGATAGCTTCAAAGATATTTTGAAATAGAGCGTATAAAGGCTTCCTCAGGAGGCCTTTTCTATCCTAAAGATAGGATAGTTCAAGCAATTGAGTGTCATATAACTGTATGTTACCATAGCGCCAACGAGGGAATTAGATATCGAAAAAAGGGGTCTCTATGGGGGTAGGGGTTTCGATCGGTAGTTCTTCCGGGGCGACGCGTTTTTCTATGTCGCTCTGCAACTGAAATCACCAAACAATTCAATTAACGGCGCTGGAAAGCCCAGCGTTTCCATGTGCATTGCAAGGCTGTCTAAACAACAGTCTTAAGTTTGCGCGCTAAAAGCGTGCATCGATAGTCGTGTATGCAGGGAAAAGGGGGAGATATGGGAAAGCATCAACCTGCTATTTCACGTCGAGGCTTCGTTGCGGCATCGGGAGCTGTCGCCTTGGGCGCAGGCCTGGGAGCCACGGCAACGGGGTGTTCTTCCGGCGGCGATGCGGCAAAGGGAGGGGATGCCCAAAAAGAAGACAAATGGGTTCCTACGACATGCAACATGTGCTTCAACCAGTGCTCCATTCTGGCCCACGTGGTCGATGGGAAGGTTGTTGAGCTTAAGGGCAACCCCGATAGCCCTGTCGGGCGCGGGCATATTTGTGCCAAGGGCGCATCGGGCATTATGCAGCTCTACGATCCGAACCGAATCACGAAGCCGATGAAGCGCACTAATCCCAAAAAGGGCTTTGACCAAGATCCTGGTTGGGAAGAGATCAGCTGGGATGAGGCCTACGAACTCGTCAACAAAAATATCAGTGAGGCTATTGAGCGCAGCGGCCCCCATGCCGTTACGGGCATGTCGATGGTTGCAAGCCAGGCAGGAAGCCTCGTGCGACACACGGCCCTTGGCGTTATCTACGGCAACGCAGAGGGAAGCTGCTCGGACATCTGCGGCGCCGGCGTGCACCAACTTGAGTATCTGCATACTGGCTCAGGCAATGCGATGCCTGACTACAAATACTGCAATTACATTGTCCAATTCGGAACCAACGCCGGTACGGCGACACGTCATGGCTTCAACATGACGGTCGAGCCCTTCTCGGAGCGCCGTAAGGAAGGTTTGCGCCTCGTGAGCTTCGACCCCCACATGGGCGGATCTGGCGAGCAGGCTGACCTTTGGGTTCCCATTCTGCCCGGAACCGATGCTGCAGTGGCTTTGGCCATGGCGTACGTTCTTGTTCATGAAGAGAACCTCATCGATGTCGACTTCCTGACGAATCGAACCAACGGCCCTGCGCTTGTCGACCTTGAAACGAAACGAATCATTCGCGCCGAGGGCTCGAATAAGGCTCTCTACATGGACCTTTCCGACAATGCCGTGAAGCCTTATGACGAGTGCGAGAAGCCTGCGCTCGAAGGTACGTTTGAAGTCGATGGGAAGACGTGCTCGACTGGTTTTACCTTGTACAAAGAGCACATTAAGACCTACACGCCGGAATATGCGGAAAGCATCTCGACCGTTCCCGCCGCGACGATTCGCCAGATTGCGAAAGAATATGGCGAGGCGGCTCATATCGGAGAGACGATTACCATCGATGGCGTGACGCTGCCGTATCGTCCTGTGTGCGTTGATGCGTTTTCGGGCATTACTCGCCACAAGCATTCTTTCTTGACGTGCTGGTCGGTGTTCTCGCTCAACAATCTTGTTGGTGCGACGAATGCTGTCGGCGGCTTTATCGGCTTTGATCCCGCATGTAATGGCTGGGCCGATAACAATCCTCAGATGGCCTTTCGCCCTGGAATTTGGGAAGAGGACGGCTTTATCGAAGATGTGTCGCTCATGCTTGCGTTCCCGCATTCTTATTATCAGAAGATTCGTGAGTCCGACTATACGCCGACGACGATGGGCATGCTTGAGCTGCAGCCTATGTCTGAAGACAACCACTTTGAGCATGTCGCGCAGGCTCATCCGGACCTTTACCACACCCAGGCGGCCGAGGTGGCGTTCTGCTACGCATGCAACCCGATTAAGTGGTGGGGAAACTACGACGAGCAGGCCGAGATTTTCAAGAGCTACAAATATGTCATCGGCGTCGATATCTTCCTTAACGAATCCTCGTACTTCTACGATGTGATTCTGCCTGAGTGCTGCTATCTTGAGCGCCTTGAACCGCTGCCTCACTTCGCTCTCAACCATCGCGTTATTGGCGGCCTTGATAATCCGTGGGCCGTTACGGTGTGGCAAAAGGTTGTTGAACCGAAGGATGGGGCGCCGTCGAGTTTCCAGCTCTTTGCCGAGCTGGCGCACCGCGCTGGAAAAGACGCCGAGTTCATCGCGACTTTGAACGCCATGTATCGCGTGAAAGACGAGTATTCGGTTCCTATGGACCAAAAGCTCGAGCCTGAGGCGTTCGCCGATTCGGTGCTCAAGAGTATCATTGACGAAGAGCATGGTATCGAGTGGATGAAGGAGCATGGCGTTTACACGTATCCCAGGAAGATAGACGAGGTCTATATCTGGGCAAACGATGCTCCCGGAAAAGTTCCTCTGTATTGGGACTTCATGCTTGAGGCAAAGGAAAAGGTCGAAGCGAAGGTTGCCGAGCTTGACATTCCGTGGGAAACCGATGACTATCAGCCGCTCCCCGATTGGAAGCCTGGTTGCGGATTCGATATTGAGGACCCGGATTACGACATCATCCCCGTCTACTACACCGATGCGGTCAATACCGATTCGTGGCTCATGGAGAACCCCTGGATCAATGAGATCAATGAGGCGAATCCCTATGGCTACACCATCGAAATGAACAAGGCGACTGCGGAGGCGAAGGGCTTGGCGAGCGGGGACAGCGTTCGTCTCGAAACTCTCGAGGGCGTTTCTGTTGAAGGCAAGCTTGCGGTTTCCGAGGGCGTTCATGCCTCGTGCGTCTCGGTTATCGGTGGCGACTGGGGCTCGAAGTCGGAGTTCATGCCTATCGCGAAGGACAAGGGCGTGCCGATTGTGCACCTTCTTCCTGGTCAGACGCCCGATCGCATGGACCATGTTTGCTCCGCGTTCGACCAGTGCATCCGCGTCAAAATCGAGAAAATCGCTTAAGGGGGTTGTGAGCTATGGCATATGGAATGCTGATTGATTTGAAAAAATGCGTCGGTTGCCATGCGTGCGCGACGGCATGTAAAGGGGCGCATGGAACCCCTCCGGGGGTAACCCGTTCTCACGTTGAGCGAAGCTTTGAGGGCACGTATCCAGACGCGAGGAAAACGATTCTGCCTGTGTTGTGCAACCATTGCGAAAACGCGCCCTGCGTCGAAGCGTGTCCTTCGGGTGCTACGACGAAGAGGGAAGACGGCATTGTCGTCATTGATAAGGAAGTGTGCATCGGCTGCAAGGCATGCGTTTCCGCGTGCCCCTATGGCGCTCGTTACTACTACGAGAGCGAAACGGGCTATTTTGGCGAGCTCAACGAGTATGAGCAGGTCAAGTATGCGGAAGATATGCCTACAGGCAAGGTCGACAAATGCACGTTCTGCGCCGACCGAATTGATGCGGGCAAAGGCGAGGTCCAGGCTTGCGTCGCGGCATGCCCGGCGGGAGCTCGAGTTTTCGGCGATCTCGAAGAGATAAAGAAGAAGGCCCTGGACGAAGGCGGCTTCCAGCTTGCTCCGGAAAATGGCACCAATCCATCGGTTTGGTATATTCCGAATAACGTTGTGGAAGCGGGAGAAGCGAAATCCCAGAATTAGGCCGTTGGCGTAAACCATGAATAGAGAAGGGCGTGCGGGGCACGCCCTTCTTTGTAAGGAGTGCCCATGTCGGAAAGAAACGCTAGTTTTAGAGTTGATGAGCAGGGGTTTCATTGCCTGCGTGTGCCCTCGTTTCATTATGGTTCGGCTGGGCTTGCTCCTTTTGAATCTTCGGTGGTGCAGGAGCTTGTCGTTCGCATGTTCGTTAATGGCCAGCAGGTTGATACGCTTACGTGCTCGCCTTGGAACGTCGAAGAACTGACCTACGGCAGGTTGTATTTCGATGGGATTATTAACCAGGCGAGCGACATAACTGACATGCGGATTGATGTCGACGCTGGCTTGGTTGATGTTTTGATTTCCGACATGATGGGCGCTGCGTCCGGTTCTCTTTTGAGGGAGCGTAGCGTTCTTTCATACGTGACGCCTCGCTGGATTATTGACAATATGGCTCGATTTGAAGCGAATTCGGGCCTATTCCGTCGTACGGGTGGAATGCATGGAGCGGCAATCGCCGATGCGGGCGGCTTCCTTGCTCGTTTCGATGATGTCGGGCGACACAATGCGATGGATAAGCTCGTGGGGTGGTGCCTGAAAAACCGCGTTGATACGAGCGATAAGGTCGTTTTGTTTAGCGGTCGTGTTCCTATGGGGATTATCGACAGGGTTGTTAAGTTGGACGCATATGCGATTGTTTCCCCAGGCGCTCCGACCGATATGTCGATAAAGGCTGCAGACCAGAATCAAATAATGCTTGTGGGGTTTGCCAAGAACGGCGAATTCAACATTTACGCCCATGAAGAGCTTTTATCTGATGGGGCGGAGGAAGAACGCTCTCGCTGTTTGAGGGCGGTAAATGGTATTTGATGCGGTTGAGGCCCGTCTCGATGGTGCTTTTTACAATCTACTTCAATCCCGAAACAAAGGAACCCGTCCCAAATGGAGCGGGTTCCTTTTTGCCTAGCGGGAGGGGAGGGATTAGCTAGGCTGCGAGTTGTTGCAGTTTTGCCAAAATGCGGCCCACGAGCATGCCATGGGTAAGGGCGAAGCCGTGGCTCGCGCCAGGCGCGGGCAGGGGGTAGTCGACGAGGAAGCGACCGCCCTGGGTATTGCCAACCGCATACAGGCCGTCGATGACCTTGTCTTCGGTGTCGAGCACTTCGAAATCAACGGTGGTTTCGAGACCGCCAAGGGTCACCAGAATGTTGCAGTTCGTGATGGGGAACGCGAAGAACGGGCCCTCTTCAATCGGGAAGAGTCGGTCGGCGCGCTTGCCGACTTAGACTTATGCGTCGCGCAGGGTTTCTAATCCTTGCCTGTCGATTATTAATTCAGAAAGATTTGATTAAGAAACAGTGCAGGCGATAGGGATTGCCATTAACAAATGGTCTCCATATTATCTTCAATATCGATATGGGGTTATCGATGTGAGAAAAACAATTTCAAAGGGGGAAAGGGGAGACGATGAGCTACCTCGAACGTGTGCAACAGTCGTCAGGCATAAGCCGAAGGGATTTCGTTGCTGCTTCGGCCGCAGCGTTGGCCGCCATGGGTCTCGCTGGCTGTGCGCAAAATGACGTCAAGCCAAAAAAGGATGAAAATGTTGCCGGTGATGGTAGGGATATTGTCACGGGCGAATGGAAGACCGCAGCTTGCTGGCATAATTGTGGAGGTCGTTGCCTTAACAAGGTTTTGGTCAAAGATGGCGTGGTAGTTCGCCAGAAAACCGATGATACGCATGAGGATAGCCCGGATTATCCTCAGCAGCGTGCATGCGTCCGCGGTCGTTCTCAGCGCAATCAGGTGTTTTCTGCAGACCGTCTGAAGTATCCTATGAAGCGTAAGAACTGGCAGCCCGGTGGTGGCGAGAATGCCCATGGAGATTTGCGCGGCGTTGATGAATGGGAACGCATCAGTTGGGACGAAGCGTTTGATTACATTGCAGACGAAATTAAGCGAATCGTCGATGAACACGGCAATCGTGCATTGTTCGCGGATGGCGGTGCTGTTTCTAAATTCCTGAGTTTGTACGGTGGCTACATTGGCCATTGGGGAACCACCTCTCGCGGTGCCTGGACCTATACTCCCGATGTGGTCGGTATTGCGCCGCAATCTCAAGAGGGAATTAACGACCGTTTGGATATGCAGAATAGTGACGTTGTTATAATGCTTGGCGTCAATCCTGCGTGGTCCTCTGCTGGAAATCCGTCCTATTTTATGGAGCAAGTCAAGCAGGCTGGGGCGAAGTTTGTGGCGGTTGATCCGTTCTACAATGACTCCTACGCTCTTGCGGATGCTGAATGGATCCCATGTCGCCCTTCTACCGATATGGCCCTGTTCCTTGGTATTGCAAATGCAATGCTCGAAATGGATGGTGAGAAAGGTCTAGTCGATTGGGACTACCTGAATACCCACACTATCGGTTTCGACGCTGACCATATGCCGGAAGGTGAGGATCCGACGGGCAACTTCAAAGATTACCTGCTCGGTACCTATGACGGGACTCCGAAGACGCCTGAATGGGCTTCGAAGCGCTGCGGCGTAACTGCGGATAAGATTCGCTACCTTGCTGAGCTTATGGGCAAGGGCAACAAGGCGGCTATTTTGATGTCTTGGGCCCCCGCGCGTACTCACAATGCCGACTGCCTGCCTCAGCTGGCCATGACGCTTGGTGCCATGGGCGGTCATTTTGGCAAGCCTGGCCACATGTGTGGTATTTCCTGCCATTCTCGCTCATTTGGCGGCGGTACGTATCTGATTGGCGCTGGCGGCAATGGTCTTCCTAAGATTTCCAATCCGCTTGCAGGTTCCGAGAACATTAACGATACCGAGCTGTGGAATGCCATTTCCGATGGAGAGTACACCTATGCAGGTGGTGGCACGAAAAAGGTTCCTGGTGAAGCGCGCGATATCGATATCAAGCTGATTTATCACGATAGCATGAATGCCAAGCTGCAGACCATCGAAGGCCAAAACAAGGGTATCGAGGCTCATCGTAAAGTCGATTTGGTCGTAACCCATTCTCTGTTCATGACCACGAATGCCATGTATTCCGACATCGTTCTCCCCATTGAATCGTATTGGGAGAAGGAAGGTGGCTTCCTTCAGGGTAATCGTGAAGCGTTGATATACCACAGCAAAATTATCGAGCCGATGTATGAGTGCAAATCCGACGAGGCGATTGCCTCCGAGATTGGTACGCGTCTCGGTCTGGATCCCGCAGAGGTTTATCCCTTTGACACTAAGCAACAGCTTTTTAACCAGTTCGTTGGGGCGTACATTATTGACGAGGCGGGCGAAAAGAAACCGCTGATTACGATTACTGAGGAAAATATTCAGGCATGGGGTTGCGAGGGCGAGCCGCAGGAGGGCACCGTGGCTATGGATGACTTCATCGCGACCGGTTGCTATCAGATTCCTCGCGCCAAAGGCGATTCTTATGGTTATATCGCGTACAAGGATTTTGTTGCCGACCCAGAGGCCAATCCCATGAAAACCGAGTCTGGCAAGCAGGAAATTTACTCTCGCGTGATGCGTGATGAGATTAACGCCATCGGTTACAGCGCCATCGAAGCGATTCCTACTTATATTCCTCCGAAGGAAGGCTACGAAGCAACGTTCAGCGATTTCGAAAATGGCGTTAAGGGCGAGTATCCGTATCAGGTTTACAATCCACATTATCTGCGCCGCTCCCACACGGTTTTCGACAATGTGCAGTGGCTTCGTGAGACCTGGCCCAATCCAGTGTTCATCAACGCTTCCGATGCGGCGGAGAAGGGCATTGTGACGGGTGATACGGTTCTTTTGACCAGCCCCCATGGTCAGTGCTTACGTAAGGCTAGCGTGACAAATCGTTTCATGCCTGGTGTCGTTGGTGTCCCTCATGGCGCATGGGTCGATATCGACGAGAAAACCGGCATTGATCATGCGGGCTCCGACAATATCCTGACGGGTCAGATTCAGTCTGGCCAGGGTGTGTCTGGTTGGAATACGTGCATCTGCAATATCGAGAAGTATTCCGAGGAGATTCCTAGGGATATCGATGTTGAAATGCGTATTCCTTCGGCTCAGGAATAGAGGAGTGAATCGAAATGACGAAACAAGGTTTCTATTTCAATATGGATGCCTGCATTGGTTGTAGAACGTGCCAGGTCGCATGCAAAGATAAGAATGACCTTGAGATTGGTACCAAATTCCGCCATCTGCGCGATTTCGAAGTGGGGGAGTATCCCTCAGTTGGGGCCTATCATTTTTCCGCCACGTGCAATCATTGCATGGACCCGGCTTGCGTAAAGGCATGTCCTAACGGAGCTATGTTCATCGACGAAGAAGATGGAACGGTTCAGCACGATGACGCGAAATGTCTCGGTTGCCGGTATTGCGTTGAAGCGTGTCCTTATGCCGTTCCGCAGTATATTGAGTCGGCTAACCTAACTCGTAAGTGCGACGCTTGCAAGCAATTGCGAGAAGCGGGCGAGCAGCCAGCATGTGTCGCAGCTTGTCCCATGCGGGCAATCGAATTCGGCCCATATGATGAACTTATGGCTGCGCACGCAGATGCGGTTAGCGATATTGCTGCGTTGCCCGATTCATCGCAGACCAGCCCATGTACATTGATTAAGCCTAAGGCTGTGGCGCTGGAGACGGACTTCGTCGAAGCGTGGATGTAGTCTTGGCGTGGATTGGCATATGATGACAGGTCGCCAATCATAGTTGTTATCGACGGACCACGGTACTCCCTCCCTTTGCCGTGGTCCGCTGATGAGGGATTCGAGGTTTGGCTTATGGATACGATGTTGGCGGCGTTGGCAAATCGCGCGTTTCTCTATCGCTATCTTTGGCGTTGGTTTGCGGGCGCACCCGATGATGCTTTGGTAGCAATTTCGGTCGATGGGGAGACTGTCGATGAGTGTAAATTATTGGCGGGTGAAAACTCAGTTGCTGTGCAGTCTCAGATTGAAATATCAAACCGCTTGTCGGGTGGTGCTTATCCACAGGCTGAATTGAAGCAGCTTTATACGAAGCATTTTGAAGGCCCCGGTCGTGTTCCTGCTCCACCCTGGGAGTCTGTGTATCTGAACGGAGAGGATCTTCTTTTCCAGGAAAGTACGCTTGACGTTCGGAATGATTATCGCGCGGCTGGTTATGAAGCTGCGGGATATCCCAAAGAAGCAGATGACCATATCGCGATAGAACTTGGTTTTATGGCGGCGTTGTCTCAAGATGCTGTTACTGCATATGAATCTGGTGATACGGAACAAGTGAAGGCTCTGCTTTCTAGACAGCTCATGTTTCTCGGGAAGCACTTAAACATCTGGCTTCCCAAGTATGTTGGGCGGATGGAGGAAAGCGAGAAGCCTAGGGCGGACGGGCTATATCTCGCGATAAGCCGCATGGTGGTGGATGTTTGCCGTCATGACAGCCGAGCGGTAGAAGAGCTGCTTTTAGCCCTCTAGTCGTTGGTGCGTTTTGCAGCCACACCATTATCAAAAGAAAATTCATAGATTCTCAAGTCTCGTTTTTTTGCATATTATGCGGGACTTGAGAATTTTTATCATATTGATGGAATCGATTGCTGCGGCAGGGGTTGCGCTAGGTGTAGATGATGGGGGGGGTGGCGTGAACCAGGTCAAGCTGAAAACAAAATTCGGCGTTCTCATGCTCGGTCTTTTTGTTGTGTCTATTGCGGGAAATGCTATATGGAATTACTGCAGTGAGCGCGATCAGATGGTTTCTGAACTTCATGAAAAAGGCCATGTCTTAAGTCAGCAAATGTCTGCGGTTTGGGATTTTATGTCGGCTAATCAGGATCGGCTTCTTGAGACGGCTTATGCAGATAATGGTGCATATCAAGGGCTCCATTGCGCGATTGTTGGGCGAAGCATCGGGATGCGATTTACTGCTGAATCTGGGTATGTAACCCGTTTTGTTAATTTTGATCCTCGCAACAAAGAAGATGAGCCTGATGACTTTGAGTCTCGGGCGCTTCAAGCCTTTATGAACGATTCGTCTCTTAAAGAATATTATGAAATAGATGAGTATGAAGGCAAAGAGGTGTTTCGCTATTCAGCTCCTATGAAAATCGAAAAAACGTGCTTGGAATGTCACGGGAAGCCGGCGGGGGAGATTGATGTAACGGGGCATTCCAAAGAAGGATGGGATATCGATGACATAGGCGGCGCTATTAGCATCATAATGCCTACGGATGCATATCGCGAATCCGCGAAATCAAGCATCCTCCAAAACTCGATGTATTCCGTTGCTGTTTTGCTTCTGTGCTTGCTGGTTATATATGTTGCCTTGAAACACTTGGTTACGCGTCCCTTGCAGCGTCTTCGTCGGGCATTTGGTAGCATACAGAAGGGTAACTTTGACGTGCGTCTTCCTGATTCTGAATCGTCTTATGAGCTCAATGCTGTGGTGGCTGAGTTTAATGAAATGGCGCATCAGCTCTCCGACCTTTATGACAATCTTGAGTTTCAAGTTGAAGAACGTACGGCTCAGCTTTCGCGGGTGAATGAGGCGCTTAAGGCTAAACGCATACAGCTCGAGCATGCAAACGAACACCTTCGCAATGAAAACCAGTATAAGTCTGACTTTCTTAGCATGATGAGTCACGAATTACGTACGCCTCTCACGTCTATCATCGCTTTTTCAGAAATGCTCAATCGCGCGGGTGGCCCGATAGATGAGAAAGAAGCGGAGATTCGTCGCGAGATTGAGGCGAACAGTCGCGTATTGCTTCTCATGATTAATGACATTTTGGAAATGAGCAGGCTCGATGCTGGAAAGACTCAGCTGGCAATGGAGCCAGTTGACATGGGCGATGTTGTGGGGCTTGTTCAGTCGGTGGTTGCTCCTTTGGCGCGCCGGAATGAAATTGTGTTTACGTATTCTATCGACGCCGATGTGCCGCTTGTTACTTGCGATGGCGATCGCATTCGCCATGTGCTCGAGAATTTGTGCGGCAATGCTATTAAGTTTACGCCTGCGGGTGGGTCGGTGACACTATGCGTAAGCTACGATGCCCCCTCCGGTGAAGTGTTGCTGAGGGTTGCCGATACGGGCATCGGTATTGCCGATGAAGACCGCGAGCGCATATTTGAGAAGTTTGTACAGGTCGATTCTTCGGCATCGCGTCGCTATCGCGGCACGGGTTTGGGGCTAGCTCTCGTACGCGAGTACGCTGCGATGCACGGCGGTCGTGTCGAACTTGAGAGTAAACTGGGGGAAGGCAGTGTATTCACCGTGCATCTGCCAGCTGAGCCGCCACTGGGATTTGAGGATGGACCCATAACCGATAATTCGTCGGTGGCTGGAAATGGGGGAGAAGATGAATAATGAGCCGTATAAGATCATGCTCATCGACGACGACGAAAGTGTGCACACGCTGATACGTCGCATTGTTGAGGATGCTGGCTATGGGTTTATTTCTGCCTACAACGGCGATGACGGCTTGCGTGTTTTGGCTGAACAACATCCTGATTTGTTGCTGCTTGATGTAATGATGCCTGGCACCAATGGCCTTGACGTCTGTTCCTCGATTCGAGCGAAGGGTCGTCGCATCCCCATTGTTTTCTTGTCCGCGAAAGGCGATATTGTAGATAAGAGTATTGGCTTCAAGGCCGGCGGGGATGACTACGTGGTTAAGCCATTCAGTCCCGATGAGTTGTTGCTTCGTATTGAGGCACACCTACGCAGGCATAAGACCGACCTGGCGTTTGCGAAGGCTGTCAGTCGAGAAGGCAGCAGTAAGACTGGTGATCTTGAGATTGTATTTAGCCATTACGAGGTTTACTTGCGGCATCAAAAGGTTGATTTGACTGCCAAAGAGTTTGAGATTCTGGCACTGCTGGCATCCAATCCTGGCCAGGTGTTCACGCGCAGCCAGATTTTCGAGCATATATGGGGTCGTGAGAGCAGCGTGGACGAAAACAGCATCACGGTGTTCATGCGCAAGATTCGTGAGAAAATCGAGGATAACCCTTCTCAGCCCAAATACTTGCTCACGGTTTGGCGCGTGGGGTACAAGTTTGCTGAGCGGGTATAGCGTGCTGTTTATGTCGGGCGAGCTGGAAGGCTAACGCTGTGAATGCGAAGGAGTACATTGCCGCATTTGACGTGGTGAAAGCCGATTTCGAGAAATCGGTCGCGGAATTCGGTTTGCCGTTTGAGGCGAAAGAGACGCAGCTTCGCGAGATGCGTGCGTGCGTGGCGGAGCAATGCGGCTGTCATTGCGAAAACGGGAATGCGAGCCTGTGGCGAAACTGGGTTTCGCCTGCGTGCATTGCATGCCGCACGGGCGAGCGAACGGCGACGTTCTTCGTTTCGCTCAAGTGTTCGAGGCATTGTTATTTCTGCTTCAATCCCAACCAGGAAGACTACGAGTATTGGCTTTCGCACAAGCGCGACATTGCGGGCGAGCTGCGCGAGGCACATGCCGCGGGGGCGAGCTTTGATTGCCTGGCGATTACTGGTGGCGAGCCGCTGCTGTTCAAAAGCGACGTGTACGCATTCCTCGATGCGGCACGCGAGTTGTACCCGCAGGCGCACGTGCGACTGTATACGTGCGGCGATTTTCTTGACGATGCGTGCTTGGCGGAGCTGCGCGATCGCGGCTTGGATGAGATTCGCTTTAGCGTGAAGCTCGATGGCGACGAGGCCCTTGCGCCCGAGCACGCGCGTACGCTCGATGCGATTGAGCGCGCGGTTGCCTTCATTCCCGATGTTATGGTCGAAATGCCTGTTGGGCCGCATGATGGGCCGGCGATGAAAGAGCTTCTGGTTCGTCTTGACGAGATGGGCGTTCGCGGCGTGAATTTGCTGGAATTCGGCTTCCCGCTGTGTAATGCCGAGGCGTTTGCTCAGCGCGGCTTGGAGCTTCGTCAAAACCCGTATCCCATTCTGTACAACTATTGGTATGCGGGCGGGCTGCCCATCGCGGGCAGCGAGGCGGAATGCCTGGAGCTTATGCAGTTCGCGGCCGAGCGTGGCCTGCGCCTGGGCGTTCATTATTGCTCGCTCGATAATAAGAATACGGGCCAGATTTATCAGCAGAACAAGGGCTTCCTGCTCGATAAGGCTTTCGCGGCGGCGCATGGTTGGCTCCATTTTGACGAAGGGGATTATTTCCTGAAGTGCGTAAAGGCTGTTGGCGACGATGCGAGCTCGGTTTTCAGTTGGGCCTTGGGGAAGGGCCCTGTCGCGGCGGAGCGAGATGCGACGAGCAATCGGGTCGCGGCTGGTGAGCGGAGTGCGGCCGATGAGCAGAGTGTGGCTGCCGAGCCCGATATGGAGAGCGAGCGGGTTGCAACGGTCGAGCGGGCTGCGGAAAACGAACGAAACGCGTCGGCCGAGCAGGCTACGGCGAACGAAGCGCCCTCGGCGGCTGTGCGCCTAGTTGATTACGACGAGTCGACGCAGGTAGTGGCATTCCCTTGCGCATGGCTGCCCGACGCGCGAAACGCGCTTCCGACTGTCGATTTCATCGAGAGCCTGAATGTGGTCGAGCTGGATGGTTCGGGTATGCCCGTCGTGCGCGAGGTGGATGCTCGGATTGTGTAGTAATAAGGCGGAAATTCGGCACGGTAATTATTACGTTCGCGATACCCAGCGCGCATATGATGGCGCCGTTGGAAAGCCCGTCCGCCTTCAGCTTCGGCGTCTGCTCCGCCATCTCCTCCGTGAACTTCGGCTTCGGTATCCCAATCGTCGCCTAAAACGTCGTTTTGCGTTGGCGGCGCTGTCGGCCACCGTCACTAACAGGCCCAAAGACGCAAGAGGCGGGAAGTTTCCGAGGGAATCTCCCGCTTCGCAAAGGCGTTCGCAAGTATAGTGAGTCCCGGTGACTTGAATCAGAGGTTGTTCCCGGGGCCATTAGACGATATGCCGCTAAAGTTCAACGGCGACGGGCGCGGGGTGCTCGTTCAGGAACTTCTCGATGGGCGCACCGCCCTCGCCGTACAGGTAGTCTGTGGCCTCCGGGCACAGTAGCCCTAGCAACTCGATGGCATCGGCATCGACTTTCTTAGGCGACAGCTCAGGCCGCTTCGGATCGAAGAGCCGTTCGTTGTGGGCTACGCGGTTGCGTACGCGTAGGATGCCGTACAGCCTTTCCTGCAGCTCGGCGCGGTTGGTGCCCTTGGGCCAAGCTCGGTAGAGACCCGAGCGCCAGATGACGGCCTCGCGGCTGCGGTCGCTCAGGTGCACCCAGAAGCCCAGCGTCAGGCCTGCTACCAGGCTGCCGGTTGAGAAGCCCTTGGACAGGCCGTCCACGGCGGCATCGATGGTTCTTCGGTTAATGCGGTTGGAGTCGAGCATGCCCCTGGCCGACTTCCTCATCACGGGTCTGCGTGCGGGTGAATTTTCGTCGAGCAACCAATGGGCGTCGCCCTGCCAGCTCGATTCCATCGCGGCGTTGCATGCGTTGCGCAGCGCCACTTCGAAGTTCGAGATGTCGCGCATGAGCAGCTGGGCCAGCGAGGAGTTCCATTCGTAGAGCGCGAGCGCCTTTTCGGCGTCGCCGCCGCAGGCCTTCAGATAGGGGGTCAGCCGCTCGGCGGAGAGCCATTTTTCGGCCCACGGCAAGGCGCTCGGAGCCTGTTCGTCCTCGGCATCGCTGTCGAAACGGCCTTTCCGCTCAGCGGGCAAGGTGCCCACGGCGTCGTCCGCCTTGTCGACGTTTTCCGCTGCTGGTTGGTCTTTTCGCTCGTCAGCCAAGAAAACTCCTATAGAGACAAATTGAGCCCCGGTGACTTGAATCAGAGGTCATTCCCGGGGCCATCGTCTAACAGTATAACGGCCCTACGGTGTTTTAGGCAAGCGACTGGAAGTTACAACTCGTCAACGCAACCTCCGTTACTTTTTCAACCAACCGCATGAATCGCTTAATAAGGCAGAAATTCAGCACGGTAATTATTACGTTCGAGATAATGCTGCTTTACTGCTCATAATTATCATGTTCGTTATAATCAATCCCATAAAACCATGAATTATTACGGACGTGATAATATGCGAATTTACGATGCGGCCGATTTTGGGCGTGCGGTAAGGACGTTCCGCAAAGCGAAAGGCTACACGCAGCAGCAAATTGCCGACCTGTCGGGATGCAGCCTTATGTTCGTCTCGAACCTCGAGCGCGGAAAGGAAACGGCCGAGCTGGGCAAGGCGCTCGCCGTTCTTGCGACCATTGGCGTCGACGTTCGCGCCGACGCGAAGGGCGGCGCGAAATAAGGCTGAACATCTGGATCGAATTCGATGACGGTTTATCCCGAACTGACTACTGCCAAGGGTCTCGTGTTGAGTGAGGGATGCAATGCTCGGCATGCCGTCACTCTTTATTCGGGATGGGCGGCATCGGCAAAACGTGTGCGGCCTACAATCCACGTCGATCGCTTTCGACTGGATTTGCTCGAAAACGGTAATCCTGCAGCAATCGGCTCGCTCCGTCACTTGCTCGCGTCGGCGCGACCCTCGAAATCGATGGCGTCGAGCAGCTCTTGCTGCGAGTGCACACCGGCCTTGCGGTAGATGCTTTTAATATGCGACTTCACGGTGCTTTCCGCGATATGCAGCTCATTGGCGATATAGGCGCAGTTGCGACCGCGCACCAGAATCATGAAAACGTCGCGCTCGCGCGGCGAAAAGCCGCGCGCGTCGGCCAAGTTGGTGCACGCCGAGTAAAAGCGCGTTCTGACTGGTCCCTGTCCAAACGGAGCTATCGACGACAACGGCGTCGCCGACATCTGGAAAACCGATATAAAAAGAATAACGAGAATCGCCGAGGCAGAGGTCATCGCCAGCTGGTAGGGACTTGTTACCGCGTGTGCGATGGTCGCTCCGACCATGGAACCTGTGATTTGGCCGAACTGCACCCCGAATGCGCCTGTCGCGGCATATTGGGCGTAAGGTCCTCCCAATCGGTGCGACAACACCGAC
This sequence comes from uncultured Slackia sp., assembly GCF_934630525.1. Classification (GTDB taxonomy): domain Bacteria; phylum Actinomycetota; class Coriobacteriia; order Coriobacteriales; family Eggerthellaceae; genus Slackia. The sequence continues at coordinate 174,909 of NZ_CAKTVX010000003.1, read as the reverse complement.
CAATACGCCCAAATGATGGTGTAGAAGTATTGATACCCGAATTGGTGCACGCCGAAGCCGAGCAGATTCATGGGCCTGTCCAGCGCGAAAAGCAAGAACCCTAGCGCCATGAGCGGCAACGCGATTTGATAGGTAAGTCTGCCTAAATCCATCCGAAGCTGCGACATCATAAGGAAAATTGCCACGCATCCAAAAATGAGCGCGACGGCGTTGATCGCGTTGCGTACGACGATGTCAGATTCCCCGCTCGTCACGAACAGTCCCTTCATCATGCCATATGACATGCCGAATACGAGCGCTATGCCGAACAAACTCAAAAGGGCGCGTCCAAGCTTGGTTGGACGATGCTGATGCGCATTCCAAAGCGTGATGCCATCGGAGGGCTCATTGAGAGCGCTGCCATTTGCGGCCTCGGGGCCTTCGGCAATCGGGGCACGTTTACCTGAATCTTTGAAAAGATTAGATTGTCGTAGCAATAGAGCGATCTCGCCTAAAGGCATGAGAGCGGAAAGTATTCGCACCACGATGAGCTCAGAATACGAGGACCCTATTGGAGAGAGGAACAGGAAAATAATCGCGCTCAAGATAGTAGCGGATGTGAAGTACACAACAGTCTGACGCGTCCCCAGTACAATGAGCAACTCGCCCCATATAACAAGCTCGATTGCGCTCCCGACGCCTGTCAGAATCGCTCCAACGGCATATACGCCAAAGGCAACCTGGCGAGATGCGAACAACGTGGGGTCTATCACCAGTAGGGTGCCCACGGCCGTCATTACTCCAGCCGACGTTACGAGGGCTGCGCTACTGCCCAGCACACCCTTCTTCCGACTTACGAAAAACAGGGCGAGCAAAGTGCAAACCATAGCGGCGAGCGAAATGTTCCATAGCCATTCCAAGCCCTTGTCTGCGCCGTATTCCGAAGCCGCCGAGTAGAACTTCGTGCTCCAGAAAACCATCCACACCCAGCACCAATGGAGCGCGAAGCCTATGACGATTGACGGGCGAACGTCGAAATTCAGCATCTGCACTGTTCGAGAGAACGTTTTTCTTCCGCGATTTCCCATAACGACACCCCCAAAAACAAGTCCGGATTTCTTTCGGGCCCATTTATATTCTCCCCATGATATCCCATCGGCATTTTCAGACCTCCCCTTACGAGGGGGATATCGGTATTTGCCCCCAGGGGGAAGATGCGGGAAAGCGCTGCTGCCTGCGATTATTCGCTTTATAAGCAGCGCGTTTAAGGTGGATGAAAACGTGGGCGGGGTTGGGGGCCTCGACTGCGCCGCAATACGACGCGCCGTCAAGAAGGGGGTATTTATGGATACCGTCAAACCCCGCGATGGACAGAAAGAGAAGTCTGTCGTGAAGACGCCGTTCGGAACGATTACGCGTCGTAATTTTGTCAAAGCGGCGGCGGCAACCGCGGCCACGGCTGGCATAGCCGGTGGACTTTTGGGCTGCGCGTCAAACGATGAAAATCAATCCAGTGGTGGCGCGGCGAAGCAGGACGAGTGGATTCCGTCGATGTGCAACATGTGTTTCAACCACTGCAGCATTCTTGGCCACGTCGTTGACGGCAAGCTCGTTGAAATCAAGGGCGACGACCGCAGTCCCGCTGGATGGGGACATCTGTGTGGCAAGGGCACCGCAGGCATCATGCAGCTCTACGACCCGAACCGCATCACCGTTCCCTTGCGTCGCACAAACCCGAACAAGGGAATCGGGATTGATCCGCAGTGGGAAGAAATCACCTGGGACGAAGCATATGACGAGATTCTCGCGAAGCTCGACGAGCAAAAAGAGAAGAACAAGCCTGTCGTCGTGTTCGCCCTTATCACCTCGATTATCTCCTGGATCGACTCGATGACATGGCTCGGCACCAACGGCAACATCCCGTTACCGCTGAAGGCGGACATCTGCGGTGCGCCCACGCATCCGATTACTTCGATCATGACGGGCTGTGGCAACGCACTTCCTGACTACGCGCACATCAAATATCTTATGCAGTTCGGTACGCAGGCCGGCGTGGCAACGCGTCACGGCACGAGCATCGACGCAAAGTTCTTCGCGGAATCGCGCGTGAACGGCTGCAAGCTCGTCGACTTCGATCCGCATATGTCCGCCTCGGCCGAACAGGCAGATGAATGGGTGCCCATTCGCCCTGGCACCGACGCCGCCGTGGCGTTGGCCATGGCGAACCTGCTCGTGAACGAATACGGAATCTACGACGAGGAGTTCCTGACCAATCGCACGAACGGCCCCGCTCTCGTGAACCCTGAGACCAAGCGCATCGTTCGCGATGCGTCGAGCAACAAGTCACTGTATTGGGACACTGTCGACAATACGGCAAAGCCTTACGACAAATGCGACAAGCCCGCGCTCGAAGGCGACTTTGAGGTGGACGGGGTCAAAGTACGCACGGCGTTCACCCTGTTCAAGGAGCACGTTGCGAAATATACGCCCGAATACGCCGAGGAAATCACCACGGTGCCGGCCGACACAACTCGTCGCATCGCGAAAGAATTCGGTGAGGCGGCATGCATCGGCCAGACCGAGGTCGTTGACGGCATCGAGGTGCCTTATCGTCCTGTCGCGGTCGACACATTCTCGGGCATCGCGCGCCATAAACATGGTTTCATCACGCATTGGGCCATTCTGCAACTGAACAACATTGTTGGTTCGACGTTCGCGCGTGGCGGCTACCTGGGCTACTACACCGCTAACAACTACGGCTTCTACGAGGACGATCCTGGCCACAAGTGGGAATGGAGCATTTGGGACGAGGACGGTCTGATTGAGTATCAGGCCATGGCCCACGGCTGGCCCGAGCAGGAATCGTACTATGACCGTATCCGCAACGGCAGCTACGAGCCCACGAGCGAAGCCATGGAGGAGTTGCAGCCCTTCACGATGGACCAACACTTCGCTTATATCTCGCAGCTCTATCCGGACTTGTACAACACTGAGCCGTCCGAGATGGCGTTCTGCATGGCGTCGAACCCCATTAAGAACTGGTGTGACAACGACTATCAGGCGCGTCTGCTCGAATCATTCAATTATATCTTCGGCATGGACATTTACCTGAACGAATCGTCGTACTACTACGACCTCATCATCCCCGAGCCGTGCTATCTCGAGCGCTACGACCCCCTGCCGCTGTCGTTTAACAACCATCGCGTGCCGGGCATCCCTGAGGTACCGTTTATCGTGGGCTCGCGTATCCCCATTGTGCCTGCGAAAGACGATTGCCCGTCGGCATTGGATACCTTCGGTGCGCTGGCCGAAAAGGCCGGCAAAACTGCCGAATATGCCGAGGCGTTGAACGGCTACTACCACATCGACAAGGAGCATGCGCTGCCGACCGATCAGCAAATCACCGCGAAGGCCGTTGTCGATGCCGCGATGAAGTCGCTCGCGGGCCACGAGCGCGGCATCGATTGGTTCAAGGAGAACGGCGTATGGACTCGCGAGCGCAAGGCGGACGAGGTCTACGCGTTCGCCGCGGGCAAAGAGGGCCGCATTCCCATCTACTTCGACTTCATGCTTGAGGCGAAGGAGAAGATTGAAGCCGAAGTCGCAAAGCTTGGCATCGAGTGGGAAACTGGCGACTATATCCCCCTGCCCGATTGGATGCCTTGCTGCGACTATGAAGTCGAGGAAGAGGGCTACGACCTATATCCGGTGTATTGGACCAACGCCATCAATACCGATACGTGGCAAGTTGAAAACGCGTGGATCAATGAAATCAACGAGGCCGACGATATCTCGTACTTCTTGGAAATCAACGAGGAGACTGGCGCTGCTCGCGGCATCAAGACGGGCGATAAAGTACGTCTGAGCAATCGTGACGGAAACGTGGTCGAGGGCATCGCCGTGCTGTCGAGTGGAGTGCATCCTGAGGTCGTGGCGTCCATGGGTGGACATTTGGGCTCACGTAGCGCGTTCCAGCCCGTCAGCGAAAACAAGGGTTATGCCGTGAACCATCTCGTGCCCTGCGGAGACCCGAAGCGCATGGAGTATGTCGGATCGGGCGTCGACCAGTGCGTGCGCTGCAAACTCGAGAAGATCTCTTAAGGAAGGTGCGGCAATGGCTGAATATGGATTCATCATCGACTTGGAGAAATGCGTCGGCTGCCACGGCTGCTCCGTTGCCTGCAAGCAGGCAAACGGCACGCCTCCAGGTGATACGCGCTCGAAAGTGCTGCGCTCCTACGAGGGGCAATACCCGAATTCAACTCGTACGATTCGCCCTATGCTGTGCATGATGTGCGAAAACCCCAAGTGCGTGGCGGCATGCCCGACAGGGGCTTCGTCGGTCAACGACGATGGCATTGTGGTCATCGATAAAGAGACGTGCATCGGATGCGAGAAGTGCATGGACGCCTGTCCCTACGGAGCGCGTTACCACATCCCCAACGAAGACGGTTATTTCGGGAGCGACCTCAACGAATACGAGCAAGTCACCTATGCGAGCAAGGGCATGCTTCCCGATACGGTGGACAAGTGCGACTTCTGCATGGGGCATAGCGAGGACGGCAATCCCGATCCGGTATGCGTGCGCGCGTGCATGACCGAGGCTCGCTACTTCGGGCCGCTCGACGAAGTGAAGAAGCGCGTCAAGGAGCGCGGCGGCGAGGTATATTTGCCCGAAGAGGGCACGTCTCCGCGCGTGTACTACCTGCCAGTAATCAATTCCTAGCAGCTCAGCGCGGGGCGAAATTCATCGTCGCCCCGCGCATTCCGTCGCTCAAAGGAAGCTTGCCATGCTTGCCGACAACGAACTCACGCCAATCCCCCTCATCCTTCGCAGAGGCGTCCTAGTTCACCGAGATGGCTCGATCGAGAGCAAGCACCAGCTGCTCCAATCGGAGTTCGCGTTTACCGCGGTGCTGAACGAAAAGGAAACCAGGACTTTCGTTTGCTCCCCATGCAACATCAAAGAGCTCGTTGTCGGCTGGCTCAAAACGCAGGGGTTCATTGACTCGTTCGATGACATTCGCTCCGTCGAGGTCGACTCCTCGATACCGACGGTCGAGGTCGACTTTTCGCCCTCGGCGCAAATCGGCTCTATGCAGGCGGTAAACCCCATCGAATGGAGCCCACGGGCCATTTTCGGAATGTGCGACGATTTTTCCCTTGACTCACCTGCGCATCGCGCCACGTATGGCGTACACAGCTGCTATCTCTACGGCCCCGACGGGAAACTCGCATGCCGGTATGAAGATCTTGGTAGGCATAACGCCTTCGACAAAGTGATTGGCGACGGGCTTATCAATGGAATTGATTTATTGCAATCGACGATTTTCTCATCGGGCCGTATGCCAACAGACATGGCGCTTAAAGCGATTCGCGCTGGTGTTCCCATTCTTGTCACGAAAGCCGTTCCCACAAACGAAACCATCGAACTTGCTCAGAGATACAATCTGACGCTTATCTGTTCTGCGCACAAAGATTCGATGGTCGTGTACAACGACCCGCTGGGAATGGGGTGGGGGTTCAGGTGCTTTAAGGGCAAAAGCGGGTGTGGCTCCCTGGGATGATTGGTGCGCTTCGGCTTGAGGGTTTCCAGTTCACGAAGAGGCGTATTTCAAGATGCTCGATTCGATTAAGCACGCGATTCTCAATTCGCGTGCGCGTGCCGCGCTCGCCGCAAACAGCGAGCTTGCTTGCATGTGCTGACGCATAGCCACAGCATCTATTTTTGTAGTGAACGGGGATTCAAATACATGCTCAAACTTTCTCGGGAATATGAATGCGAAAAAGTGCAACAGTTTGTTGCACAAATTCCTTGGGGTCGCGCACAGGCTTCGCCTTCATGGGAAGGTGGCATCATCTCGTAGTCGGCGATACGGGCTTCTATGCCGATTTACTCTTTATGTCTTCGTTGAGCTGAAGAAGGAAGAATTTAAGCCCAATTCGCTTAGGATTCTGCGAATAGCTCTCCTCGATTCGGCCAGCTGCAAGCTTGCAAGATTCGTTGGAATCGTACGAAATAGCGTTTCCGAGTGGTTGCGCTGCGTTGCGATGGGCCCGGGATGACCGCTGATTCAGGCAACCGGGTCTAAATTCGTATCTTTGGGAGCTCTTGCTTGCTGTGCACGCCGAGCTTCCGATAGATATTGCGCCGGTGGGTGATGGCCGTTCCTTCCGATATCACCAATTCTTCCTGAACGCGCGCATTCGGCGGCGCGCTGTTGACGAGATCGAATGGTTACGCAGGACCTTGCCGTGAAGTTTCTCGAAGCTGCCGAAGTACGCTCCCATTCCCCAAAACTGTAAAAATGCTCGTTTTGGGGAATTATGCTTCTGCTTTTGCTGTTTGGCATGCAAGTTATCGGTTGCGTGAGTATTGCACTTGAGAACGGGCGCCATCTGGGGAAAGAGACATTAGCCTGCGGGAGCTTGTTTTGCTCTATAAGTTGCAAGCGCGATGGCTAACAAGCTAGTACTAGGCGATTTCTTCGAGCAATTGCGAATCGAAGTCAATCGTGGCTGCGGCAAATGCGCATAGCTGGGGGTAGAAAAAATGCGTTGAATGGTCAGAGGCTCGTTGAGCCATTTTTGGAAGCCAATTAAGCATGTGGTCCGATTCGAAATCGAACGAAACTCTTGCAAGGCGCGATAGTTCGTCGAGTGCTTCAGCGTCCAATGCTTCGCTCATTTTCCAGGCCAGAGAAGCAAGGAAGTCAAACTGATAGTGAACGGCGTCTTCCGCCTGTTTTTCTTTTCCTGCAATCATGAACCCTTCTGCTGCATATCGCATGCGTACGTCGGAAGTGCTGGGGAGAAATAGAAGCTCACGCTCGTCGAGGTAAACCGATTCCCAGAATGGGGCGGCGGGTTTTCCTGGGCCGACAAACAGCATGTTGTACTCGCGACGAGCCTCATCGCAGAATGTATCGGAATCGGACGCGGCCACTTCGTCTAGCCTGTCGAGAAATATGCCCATATTGGGGTTTTCGGTACTGAACAACTCAACGCATGCTCTGGTTTCCGGCGCTTTTAGAAGCGCAATGATTTCATGTGACATGGGTTGCTGAAACAATATCTGAATAATCCTCAACAGAGAATAACGTTCGTTCAGCAGTAGCGTTAGACCTTCGTTTTTCTGCATGTTAACCTCCGATTATGACTAGATGGTAAGATTTCTTTCTTAAAAAAAATCGTTCTGAACAGGGTTTATGGTTGTCTTATGGATTGGTTGTCGGTAAATTATAACAAGTCGATTCCGACATTCAAGGCCTTTCTTGCTAATCCGAAGAAGCAGGAAAGAGAAAAGGGGGAATAATGGGAAGGATAATCGACTCGGTTGCGGGCAATGCGTTCACTCGTAGGAATTTCTTAGCGGGAAGCGCTGCGTTTGCGGCGGCTCTCGGCGGTGCGTCGATGCTGAGCGCATGTTCGACTGGAGAGAAAGAAGAAACGGTTGGCCCCGATTCTGGTTCTGCCGATGAGGGGACCTGGATTTCTGCCGCATGTTGGGACAATTGCGGTGGCCGCTGCGTCAATAGGGTGCTCATGAAAGATGGCGCCGTTGTTCGTCAGGGAGGGGAAACTTCCCATGAGGATAGCTATGATTGGATTCAGCAGCGCGGATGTCCTCGTGGTCGAGCGCGCCAGCAGTTTTGTTTTGGTGCGGACCGTCTTAAATACCCAATGAAACGCAAGAGCTGGCAGCCTGGTGGCGGAGAGAACTCCCATGGAGAACTTCGTGGTAAAGACGAATGGGAGCGCATTTCGTGGGATGAAGCGATTGGCTATCTTGCTGACGAAATCAATCGAATCTACGATAGCTATGGTCCTCGTGCTGTTATCGGAGCAGGCGGTCCGGCCATCGATAAACTTCTTCTCAAGAAGGGTGGTTACATCGGAATTACCGACACGAGCTCCTGCGGCGTATACTCCTTCAACGTGGCAGCGCTTGGCCTGCCGGGTACGGATCTTGGCGAGACGAACGATCGATATGATCTGAAGAATGCAGAGACGATTGTTCTTCTGGGCGGCAATTCCGTATGGTCGTCAGGTGGTTCGACCATGTACAACTTCAAGGAGGCAATTGAAGCGGGCGTTCAATTCGTTATGGTCGGTCCGTCCTATAACGCCACCGCAGCTTTGTTCGATGCTCGCTGGATTCCCGTGTACCCTGGAACTGATACGGCGTTTCTTATCGGTGTTGCCTACGAGATGATTCAGCAGGATATTGTCGATTACGAATTCCTGAATAAGTACTGTGTCGGTTTCGATGCGGAGCATATGCCTTCGGATGCTACTACGACCGAGAATTTTAAAGGGTATCTTCTGGGCGAGTATGATGGTATTGAAAAGACTGCAGATTGGGCAAGCGCAATATGCGGAACGCCCGTAGAGGACATCAAGTGGCTCGCTGGGCAGATCGGCAAAGACAAGAAGGCAATGTTGCTGCATAACTATGCACTCGCTCGCTGCGCCAGTGCCGATAATGTGCCTCAGATAATTATGACGGTGGGCGCAATGGGTGGACATATGGGCAAGTCGGGCCATGCTGTTGGTGGTGCATACAAGACCTTTGCGGGAAATTGTGGCGCCACACTTGCTTTCCCAGGCGAAGATGGATTGCCTAAAATTAAAAATCCCATCTCGGAATACATTTCCGCTCCGCTTTTGTGGCAGAGCATCCTTGACGGCGAATTCAATACCACAGGTGCTGCGTACTCGAATAAGTTCAACGCTAAAGATATCAAACAGGCAGATATCAAGATGATTACGTTCGAGGCGAATTCTAAATTCCAAACGACCCCCAATATGCTTACGGGGATCGATGCGCTTCGCAAACTCGACTTGGTAGTACGCTCCTCCCATTTCTTTGATGCGAATGCCCAATATGCTGACATTGTTTTGCCGGTGACGAGTGAATGGGAGCGTGTGGGAGGCTTCCCGGGGCATCAACGTTCTCGTGAGACCGTAATCGTATACACGCAGGTTACGGAGCCCCTATATGAGGCAAAAACCGACCAGGAGATAGGCTGTCTTCTTGCTGATAAGCTCGGGATTGATGCTGGTGAAATCTGGCCCGTTTCTGAGAAGCAGCAATTCATGAACCAAATTCTTGGTGCACGAGTGCTGGACGAAAAGGGCGAAGAGCAAATCTTGGTGACCGTGACAGACGATGACCTTAAGCAGTGGGAATGTGACGGGCAGGCGCAAGAAGGCAAGGTAGACCTTGGAAAATTCCTGAGTGACGGTTGCTATACGGTGCAGCGTTCCGACGGAGACGGATACGGGCACATTGGCTATTCGGACTACATTAGTGATCCCGAGAACAATCCTCGGCCAAGCGCATCCGGCAAATTCGAGATTTATTGCCAATACAAATCCGATATGCTGAACAGCATGGGCTACAGTCCGGAAGGAACGTTCAAGCCGTATCCGACGCATATCGCGGCCCCCGAAGGACGCGAGGGCATGGGAGGCGAATACCCGTTCATCGTGTACAACCCTCACTATCTGCGTCGTGCTCATCAAATTGGCGACAATATGCCTTGGCTTCGCGAGACATGGCCTAATCCCGTGTTCTTGAACACGAGCGACGCTGCCGCGAAAGGTGTCAAGACGGGTGATACCGTTAAGGTGTTTAACGCGCATGGCGCAGTTTTGCGCACTGCGTCTGTTTCGGACATCCTCATGCCCGGTTGTGTCGGACTTCCCCACGGCGCATGGTTGGATTATGACGAAGACAATAAAATCGACCGCGCCGGCGCAGACAACGTGTTGTGCGGTGGAGTAACTAGCGGCATGGGAACCTCTGGATACAACAACTATAACTGCGATTTTGTGCTTTACGATGGCGCTTCGCTTGAGCCCGACTGTGAGCTCCCCCAGCGTATCGTTGATTTGGCTTAGAAGGGGGGACGGCGATGTCTCAGATAGGTTTCTACTACAATCAAAAAATGTGTGCAGGCTGCAAGACTTGCCAGGTTGCATGCAAGGATAAAAATCGACTTGAAGTTGGCCCTATTTTGCGAGAAGTCCATACTTATCAGATTGGAACCTTCCCTTCAGTCAAGATGTACCATTATTCCGCAACTTGCAACCATTGCGATGTCCCGGCTTGTAAAGATGTGTGTCCAGTAGGGGCAATCGAAAAAATGGATGATGGCACGGTGAGGATTGACATGGACAAATGCATAGGGTGCAGTTCTTGCGTCAATGCCTGCCCATATGGTGTTCCTCGTATGGATGAAGAAAAGGGGCATGCGTGCAAATGCGATGCATGTTACGACTTGAGGCAGGCGGGACATGTGCCCTCATGCGTCGAATCGTGCCCCTATCGTGCGCTTGACTTCGGCGATATCGAGGAGCTGGAGAAGAAATACGGTTCTGATCTCGTGCGCGCCATTCCGGCGATGGGTGAAGATAAAACCGGATCGAACACCCTTTTTGACGCCCGAGACATTGCGCTTGAGCAAAAGGGGGACGAGGTGCTTCTTTAGGCAATAGTAGATACCGCCCTCCTAAACGCCACGCCGTGCGGCTTTGCTGCACGGCGTGGTCTTTTGTCGAGGGTAATCTTTGCTGCTCGCCATTCGATGGATACAATTTAATGCGAAGGGCTTGTTGCTTGTTCTGGGGGTGGAATGCAATGGGGCGTTCGTGGCGCGAAAGTATTTTGCAGAAGTCGACGCTTGTGTCGCGTTATGCGGTCGTTGTTGCGTGCATTGGCTTTGTTGCCTTTGCCATTTTTATCGCTTGGTCGTTTTACGAACAAGGAAAGTACGCTGAAGAGCAGATGCTTGCCGAGGCGCGCGTTCTTGATACATCCGTAAATGCAACCTGGCAGTTCATTGACTACGAGCAAAACAACATCAATCGTGATAGAGATGGTGTTTATAACTTCAAGGGAATTTATTGTTCATTAGTCGGGAAATCGGTCGGTGAAATCTTTTCGAGGGATACCGGATACGAATATCAGCTGCGATATGTAAGAGAAAACCCGCGTAGCGCACATGACAATCCCGATGAATTTGAACTTGCTTCTCTCCGCTCGTTTGGTCCTGAAGGGTCGGATTCGAATGAGACCTATTGCATTACGAAAGACGATTCGGGCGAAGAAGTGTTTCGCTATGTTGGTGCAATATATCTAACGGAAAACTGCATGGATTGCCATGGGGGTCCAATTGGTGAGGTGGATGTAACGGGATTTGTGAAAGAGGGCATGAATCAGGGCGATTTGGCTGGCGCCGTGAGCATTACTATGCCTACGGGCGGTTATCGCGCGGCGGCGAATGCGAACATCATTCGAACGGGCATGCTCCTGGCGCTATTCCTTTGCCTCGCTCTTGCGACGAGTGCTGTGTTTTTCCGTCGTAACGTCATACTTCCTATCGAGAGCTTGGCGGATTCTCTTGATGAAATCGGCAAAGGGAATTTATCGGCCCAGCCTGTCTATATTGGTAAAACAAGGGAGCTCGCTGAATTTGCTCAGGGCGTTAGCAATATGTCAGCGGAACTTGATGCCCTTTATAACACCCTCGAGGAAAAGGTAGCTCAGCGGACGGAGCAATACAAAGAAGCAAATAGACAGATTGAACATCAGCGCAAGCAGCTTGCGCGCGCAAATGCGATGCTCGTCGAGACTAACGCGAAACTCAAGGATGAAAATGAGTATCGCACTAGCATTGTCTCGATATTGAGTCACGAACTCCGGACGCCCCTTACTGCGATAATCGCGTATGTGGATGTTTATGAAAGAACGAGGAGTGGCAAAGTTGATGAAGAGGCTGATGAATGTATAGGAAAAATAAAATCTCATAGCCAATTGCTTCTCGAAATGATTAACAACGTGCTCGATTTAGCTCGAATTGAAGCTGGCGATGTTCAGGTTTCTCGCGAACCGATCGACGTCGTTGATCTGATGGATGAGATTGAATCGTTTACCAAATCTCTTGCAATAAAGAAAAAGCTTCGATTTGATTTTGAGATTCAAGGTGAGATTCCAATTTTCGCCGGGGATTGGTATCAACTTGAAAGAATTCTCTTAAATCTAACAAGTAACGCCGTTAAATTCACGGATGAGGGCGGCATGGTGCGTGTTTTGGCGCATTACGAATTTGGCAGTGAGAAAATTATGTTTGAGGTTTCCGATACTGGTATTGGCATCTCTTCGGAAGATATTGCTTCTATTTTTGATAGGTTTACCCAGGTTGATGCCTCGATAACGAGAAAATATGGCGGTAGTGGACTAGGCTTGTCCTTGGTGAAAAAAACGCTCGACCTTCTTGGAGGGTCGGTTGAGGTTGAAAGCGAATTGGGGAAGGGCAGCGTTTTTACGGTGAGCGTTCCGGCTCCAGGTTTTGGAGAGGGTGAAGAAGAATGAAAGTTATGGTCGTCGATGACGAACGGGATATATGTGCCGCTGTTGAAAGATTGGTAAGCGGTGCTGGGTATGAGTGTTGCTCTGCGCTTGATGGCGCGGAGGCTATAGCCCTCTATGAAGAAGAGAAACCAGACGTTGTGATTCTCGACGTAATGATGCCTGGCATGAATGGCTTTGAGGTATGTAAAGAGCTGCGGATGCGAGATGATCGCGTCGGTATCATCATGCTGTCTGCCAAAAGCGATATTGTCGACAAGAGCATGGGATTTTCGGCTGGATGCGACGACTATATATCGAAACCCTTCAATGCCGATGAACTGCTTATGCGCATAGGCGCTGCGCTAAGAAGGGCGAGCGCTTCAAAGGTGGAGGGCGAGAGGCTTTCTGGGGTTCTTCGGGCATGCGGCGGGGATGTTGAAGTATTGCTTGATAAAGGGGAAGCGTTGGTCAAGGGAAAGAATGCCAATCTTACCCCGAAGGAATTTCGCATACTCGCCTTGCTTGCGAGTCGTCCGGGGGAGGTGTTCACCTCGCAAAGCGTGATTGAGCATGTTTGGGGGGATGACTACGCTCCAAGCTCGACGAGCATTGCTGTTTTCGTCCGAAAAATACGGAGCAAGATAGAGGATAATCCATCAAAACCTAGATACCTGCAAACGGTATGGCATGGTGGTTATCGTCTTGGCGATCCCGAACCATTGGATTCATAGGGCAAAACGCAGTCACGAAGGCGGCGGTGCTGTTTCGAAAGCGTAATTGCGCGAATCGTTCGGTATTGCGATTTTCGTATAGCCAGGGAAAGATGCGCAGTATGGTTATACGCCGGTACTGATGCGCTCATTGCGAATTGCGGCATTCTTATTGTGTAATGAATCGTGATGAGACGAGTGGAGGGATTCCCTCCAATCAGAAAAGGCATCCGCGCAATAGCTGCGAATGCCTTTTGATTTCGTATCCTGGTTTTCCTACAGATTAGCGACATGCTTGCCGCACAACATGCCGAACGTTACGCAACGACCGGCGTTGAGGCCTGCGGCGAGGTTTGGGTAAGTGCCGTTGTAATAGTTGCCCGAATCGTTTCCGATGACATAAAGGCCCTCGATTGGATTGGCGTCTGCATCGAGTGCCTGGAAATTAGTGTTAATCCTGATACCATCGAGCGTGCATAGCAACATGCCCGCGAGTTTGCATGCGTAAAACGGCGGCTTGCGTAGCGACGACAGGCGGAACGCTTCCTTTCCGTATTGTGTGTCTTTCTGAGCGTCGTAGAAGCCGTTATATTGTTCAACGGTCGCCTCAAATGTCTCCTTGTCCAGACCGAATGCTTCTGCGATTTCTCCCAGTGTGTCCGCTTTGACAATCTGGCCCGATTCAACAAGTGAGTCGATGATTGCTGCGGTGCCTTCGACGCCCTCAGGGTCCATCTGGTTGGTTCCTTCACGCTTAATCAGCGTTGAGCAACCAATGGTGTGAAAACGGTCGATATCCTCTGGCCAGTTCGAATCCCAGACGTCAATCCATGAGCGTTCTGTGCGGTTCGATAATGCATGGATAAGAAAATCGTATGGCGACGACTCGTTTGTGATGCGTTTGCCGGCCATGTCAACTTTCAGGAACGGTTGGGTGGCCATATGGAAGTACCCGAAATCCATCGCAAAAGGATCGCCAGGACGCTGATCGGGGCGCATGATGCCGCGATCAAAAATCATGGCTGTAGGTTGGGCGTCTTTTGCGGCTCCTGCCCACAGGCACGCTTTGATGCCTTGGCCTTGGGCATTGAAGTTGGGGAAGGGAACGACGCCAATCAGGCTTTTCATCAATTCGGGTTGTAGGGCAGCTAACATTTCGGGGTTGTTTGCGTAGCCGCCGGTTGCGACAATAACACCCTTCGAGGTATTGATGCGAATGTATTTGCCGTCGGTATTGGTGGCGTACGCGCCGACGACTTTTCCGTCTTCTTTGATAAGGCATTCGAGAGCCGTGTTGTAGCGCAGCTCCGCGTTGGGCATGGATTTAAAGTTCTCTTCGATTACCTTATAAGTTACGCCTTCGGCGCTGGCGTCATCTTTGCCGGCTTTGCCGTTGTCGAGCATCGCGCCATGGCCGGTTGGCCAGCACTTGTAGCGCGTTTCCTCGGCTGGCATATTCCATTCCAGGTCGATGCGGCACAAGTCAACGCCATCGACTAAATCGCAGTACCAATCGACGGCTTCTCCAGAGTGGTCGGCCCAAAGGCGATGCAGGTCCATGTTGGAGTTGTTCAGCGAGTAATGGACCAGATCGTTGCAAATCTCAAGTGGGTCAATATCGACGCCAGCCTCTTTCTGCTTGCGTGATCCCACCGCACCGATTGCCGAACCGCGCAGGCCTGTGCCCATGTCGTATTTTTCGATGAGCAGCGTTTTTGCGCCTTCGGCGGCGGAAAAGTTTGCGGCGACTAGGCCGGAGCAACCTGCGCCTACGACCAGTACTTCGGTGTCAATCGTTTCGACAATGTCGCTCTCGTTGATGGCTGGCGCTTCCCCAAGCCAGTCGGCGTTGTTGGATGGCGGCGTCTTCTCCTCGCCGGGGGCATCCTTTTTATCAGGCGAGGTCGATGCTGTGCATCCTGCTAGGCCGAATGCCGCTGCGGCGCCTGCGGCCAGCGATCCAGCGATGAATCCGCGGCGATCCATAGATGTGTCGATAGACATAGTGTCCCCTTTCCCTCTACAAGGGTTTTCTTGCGGCCGCGGTCATTTCGTTTGCGAATCGCGGCTGCTTCCTCCTTGTTCCTTGCAGCCCTTTGGCTTGACTTGATTGTTGCAACTATTAGCTCTTGTCGCCATCGTGCTAAGACGTGATTGTTGTTTTGCCAGCTCAGAGGCATCCCGTGTTTCAGGGGATTTGACACGATTGAGCGTCGCACGTAGCATTTCCGCTGGGAGGGAACTATGATTGGGAAATTAGTCGACAGACTTGACTCGTTTTTTGGACAGCTGCATTTGCGCTATCTTGGGTTGGGCGCGTTGCTTGCTTGGGTGTACTGTACATGGTTTGCGAACGGCATTTTCAACGTAGGCGAAACGAGGTCGGCGATTCTGAGCTTGTGGGCGTCGCTGCTCGCGTCGGCCATCGCGCTTTTCAGCATGGCGTTTCGTCCGAATAAGCGAACGCCACTTTCAGAGCGCACCGTTTCGACAGCAGGCTTCGTTATGGCCGCCTGCACATTTTCTTTGCGTCTTGCCGCGCAGGTGCCTTGCGTTCTTGTGGTGTTGGGCATAATCGGCGGCGTTGCGTCTTCGGCTCTTTGGGTGGCGTGGGGCGAGCTCTTCTGTCAAACGCATCCTGAAAATGCAGAGAGGTCGATACCTGCGTCGCTTGTTGTGTTTGTGGGATGCGCGTTGGCGGTGCACTTTCTGCCTGGTTTTCTCTCTGGCGTAATTACATCGTGTCTCCCCGTTGCCACGTCGCTCATGTTGCTTCTCTGCAAGAAATCAGAGGCGGGCAATTTTACGTTTGCTCAACCGATAAAGCCGTTTTCTCAGGTATTTTTGCTGCTTATAAGTCTGGCGGCTTGTTCGATGGTTTGCAGCATCGCAACGGGATTTGTGAGCGTGAGTATTTATCCAGGTGCGTCGTATTTTGCGCCTGACGAGATTATCCTCGCCTATATTGCAGGAGCTTCAATTGCGTGTATGCTTGTTGTTGTGGCAATTGCGCACACTAGCAAGATGGATTTCTCGTTTCTCTATCAATGGGCGATTCCTCTCATCGTGTTTGCTCTTGCGGCTCGAGTTCTCGGCGGGATGGTTTTTAATACGGCGGCGCTTGTGCTTGCTTGCTCGGCGGCATTCTATGTCGAAGTATTGTTCTATGCGATTTTCTCGCGCATTACCGCCCGAGGGCTGTGTCTCCCGAGTGAAACGTTTGGCATATTTCGTGCTGTTGTTCAGTTGGGCTTTCTCGTCGGCAGTTTCTTCGGCGCGCGTCTTGTCGATGCTGTGGTAGATGTAACGGGTCCGTGCTTGCTGCTGATATGCGCCTGCGTCGTGATGCTTCCACTTTTCATTAATTTGCAGAAGAGGCTTGGCGAGATCGATTCTGGTGTTGCGGTTGAGGGCAGTATTGGGGAAAACACGCGCGCAAAGGCGACTGCGTCTTCGATGGAAGGCGAGGAGGAGCGCGAGCTTGCGATGGGGCAGTTGTCGATGGACGACGTGACAGCAGACTTGGCGAGGGAATATAAGCTTTCTCCGCGCGAGGCTGAGGTGTTCGGATTCTTGGCGAAAGGCCGATCGGTGCCTTACATGAGAGATGTGCTGGTGATTTCGAAAAGCACGATTGAAACCCATATCAAGCATATTTACGCGAAATGCAACGTGCACTCCAAGCAGGAATTGCTTGATTTAGTTGAAGCACATCAGCAGATGCGCGAGTAACCTGAGGCTTGGTGACATCGCCGGCAATGTGGCAAATGTCGATCATGGAAGTTGGAGGGCCTTTTGCAGCTGTGATAGGCGAGCGTATTCGCGTGTTCGATTCGATTGGGCCCCAGGGCGCGCCCAAGGTGGCGCGTGAGTTTTGGATTGAGCAGCAGGAAGCCCCGTTTATGTACGAGGGGCGTTACTATACGGCCGAGCGAATAAAGTCTCTGCTCGTGGCGTCCGTCGAAACGGGAAATTCGATTTATTGGTGCTGAGTTCTGGTGCCTTTTGCCTAAACAATCGCACGAAAAAGCGTCCCCGATTGGCTGCCCGCTCAGAGGCGTTCTAGGTTTGCTCGATGAATTGTGCCATCTTGCTCTGCGTGAGCGGACGACCATTCAAATGGTCTATGCCGGTGTTGTTGTTGAATAGGATTTACGCCCAGTTGTCGATGAGGCTTTATTCGGCGGAGTAGCGAAGACGCTTTCCGCGTCATTTCGTTCGCGCTGCTTCGATACGGTAACAACTGCCTCTTCGAAGGCGAGCACTTTATCGCGGGCCATTGTGAAATGACAATAATCTCAGTGTGTAGCTGTTCGCAATTATTAAAAGCCACGTCTGCGTTTGCTTGGGAATGGGGTAGGGGCTCAGGCGTGCCGCATTGATGGCTTGGCTGTCTTTGACGACGGAGATTCCCGTCAATCATATTCCGAAGCGGCAATTCGGTATGTGAATCCCATATTGAAAAAGGCGGCCCCAGCGATATGCCGAAGCCGCCTTCATCTGCGATTATCTTTGCGTGCTACAGTGACGCGACCAGTTTGCCGGTTACGTAGCCTTCGGTGTAGCAGCGGCCGATTGACAGGCCACCGACGGTCAGCGGGTAATCAACGCCGCCATAGAAGCCGCCCGAGCAGTTGCCTACTGCATACAGACCCTCGATGGGCTCGCCCGCTTCGTCGAGGCATTGGTGCTGCTTATTCACGTCAACGCCCGTGCAGATAGCCGAGACGCGAATCGTGCGGCTGATGCCGTAGTAGGGGGCGGAATCGACGGGGACGAGGTACTGCGCCTCCTTGCCGAAGTCGGTGTCGGCGCCCGCTTCGCAGATCTCGTTGTAATGCTTCACGGTCTCAACGAACGCGTCGATATCGCCCACGCCCATCTTCTTGCCCAGCTCCTCGAGCGTGTCGGCCTTCCAGGTGCTGATGAAGCTCGGCAGCACGCCCTTGCGTTCGACGTCTTCCTCCTGCATGTAAACTTTCAGTCCATCGGGGTCGACAAACTTGCCGCAGCCCTTCCAAGTCGATGCGGTGTCGGCGTACTTGCTGTCAAATACCTGGCAATATCGGCCCGCGTCCTCTTCCGATGTCAGGTAGTTGCATACCACAGCCATGTCGATCTTCTCGTTCATGAAGCGTTCGCCCGTCGCGGTTTTCACGGCAAGGAACGGCATGTTCCACATCGGGCCTGCATCGAAGTCGTGCATCATCTTGGTGTGTACGATGTTGGAGATCTTGCCGCCGGCCCACACGACCATCTTGTGGCCGTCGCCAGTCTTGTTCGATTGCTTTCGGCCGAAGTATTTCAAATCGGGCAGGTAGTAGTTCGACATCGCCTCGTCGTTTTGGTAGTCGCCCGTGGCCACGATGACGCCCTTCTTGGCATTGAACTGAACGTAGCCCTCCTCGCTCTTTGCAATCACGCCGGTGACTTTGTCGCCGTCTTTGACGAGCTGCTCGGCTGGGGTGTTGTAGAAGATTTCAACGCCAGCCTCGGCCGCCACGTCGGCGAGCACCTTCATGCCCTCGCCGTTATTGTAGGGCTTCGGGCCCATGTATGAAGTGACGTAGTTCAAGCTGGAATAGCCGTTGACCTCGTTGGAGGCCTTCGACTGCTGGTTGTTGCCCTGGTCGATAACCGATCCGCCGGCCTCTTTCACATGGTCGAGCACCCACTTCACTGCTTCGCCGCCGTTCTCGATCCACACGTCGATAAGGTCTGCGTCGGCGCGGTAGGCCGATTCCTTAACGAGCAGCTGGCGCAGTGCGGCCGCTGCGGCCGGGTTGGATTGGTCGGTGATGATGCCGCTGGCAGTGTTGCCCTGCGAGATGGCGGTAGCCTCTTTCTGGACGAGTGCCACATGTGCTCCCGCCTCGCAGGCGGCGAGCGCAGCAGGAACGCCCGCGGCGCCTGCGCCAATGACAACCACGTCGAAGTCAAGCGTCTTCTTGATATCGGTGATGGGATCGGGCGCTACGAAAAACGACGGCAGTCCTGCGCGCTCGTGGCCAGCGACCGTCGTGGTCTTTTCGGCTTCGGCCTTGGACGTGCTGTCCTTTGCGCCCTTTGTCGGCGAGCAGCCGGCAAGTGCGATTGCGCCCGCCGCTACGGTCGCCGCGGTGCTCGCGATGCCGAAAAAGCTTCGGCGCGATACATTTTGCGTGATGTTTTCCATGGTTAGACCTTCCTTGTGAACCTTCCCTTTTTCGCAAGCGCGATGAAGGCGCGCCGGCCGATGCAGGGGAGGGGAAGGGCGGCGCGCTGTGGCTAGAATCATGGCGCGGTCGATTTCGAAAAACTATCCGCCAGTTGCGTTTTTTGGAGTGGTATTTCTCTACCACCTTTCTCTACCACCTGTGTGACCTGGTGCTTTGCTTGATCGTTTGGTTCTGCTTCGGAAAAAAGGGGTAACATTCGTCGGGGTCGCTAGCGTCGGGGGAATATAATTGTGCTCGATGAGACGAACGGGCGCATATTGATGATGAGGTTGTTGGACTGTGACCGAGGAACACATTGACAATGGGGGAGAACGGGCCTCGAGGCTGCCGAAGCTCCCGCTCGCATTCATAGGTTTGGCGGCATACCGCGCGTGGATTGAGCTCGCGTTCGTGGGGTCGTATTTCGAGGGGCAGGGTCGGCTTCCCGCCACCCGCGATGTGTTCGACTTGTCGATGATGGTCGTTCTTCTGGTGGGCGTGGTGTTCGCCAAGCGTCTCTCTCCGCTCATCGAGAAACCCTGGGCTCGAATCATGTCGCTATGTTTGCTGCTTTTCTCTACGGCGTGTGTTTTGTTGGGTGCCGCGTTTCCCTCATGTCCGAGTGTCTTGTGCGCGGCTGGAGCAATCGCTGGTGGCGCGGGAATAGCCATTATTCTCATTCTGTGGTCGGAATTGTATGGCTGCCTGAACCCGTTGCGCGTGGCCCTCTACTATTCCGCATCTATCGTTGCTGCGGCGCTCATCGTGTACACGATGAAGGGGTTCATGTTCCCGTGGTTCGCCGTGTATTTGTTTGTGTTGCCCGTCGTGACAATCGTAAGCGTCGGGGCGGCTTTCCGCTCTATTCCGTTGGCCGAGCGAACGCGCATGCCAGTCGCGCGCATAGCTTTTCCCTGGAAGCTTGTGCTGTGGATGGCGATATTCTCATTCGCGTACGGGCTTGTGCAGCAGCAGCTCACCACGTCGGCGTTCGGGCCGCATTCCTCGCCCGGCACGTTGTTTGTGGGCCTGTTCGTGTTTCTCGGCGTAGCCATGCGTAAAGGGAAATTCGACTTTTCTGTTATTTACCGCGTCGCGCTTCCGCTGATGGTCGGTGCATTCCTGATTATCCCCGCTATTGGGAACTTTAACAACTTGGTTACTGCGTTCTTCGTCTCTGGGGCGTACACGGCATGCTCGATACTCGTCATGATCATCATGTCGAACATGTGCTACCGCTACGGCATCGCCGCGCTGTGGCTTTTCGGCATCGAGCGCGCCGTACGCATGGCGTTCAACGGGGCGGGCCGTACGGCCCACGATTTCTTGTTAGGCATGCCTTTCGGCGTGGATGCGTCCTTTGCGCTTCCCGCCGTGGTGATAATTCTTGTGGTCGTGGGAACTATGGTGTTGCTTTCGGAGCGCAGTCTTACGAACACGTGGGGTATGAGCGTTGAAGATGCGGAGCCGCATCGCCTTGAGCAGTTTGCTCGATCCGATATCATCGAGGGGCGCAGCCACGAGCTGGCGCGTGATTTTGGCCTCACGCTGCGCGAGGAGGAGATTCTTGCGCAGCTCGCCCAGCGCAAACGTAACCACGAAATAGCGAGCGAGCTGTTTATCTCGGAGCAAACCGTGAAAACCCACGTGAGAAATCTGTACCGCAAGCTGGGCATTCACTCGCGCGATGAGCTGTACGCGCTGTTCGATGGAATCTGCTAGGAACGCGCCATTGCTCTCTCGGCCTTATTGCGCCTTGCTCTCCCCAATCGGTCCGAGCGGTCCTTTGGACGAAAGAACGTTGGGTCTTGCATAGATACGTTCGGCGGCGATTTGCGCAATCGAAAAGGTTTATCCACGTCAATAACTGGACTAGGTCGATAGGATGGATTTGCTCAAGCCACACATAGCCAACGCAGATGATTTTTGATCTGGCCTACGCAGTGTAGCCTGGAGTGGAGCTGTTCAACCAGAGGCGCTCTAAGTTTGCCCGCATCGTGGGAGGTGCGATGCGGGCTTGTTGGCGAAAATCATCGAAAGCGCTCGCTCAAAACGCGGGCTTCCTTGATGGCGGCTATCATGGGTGGGAGGGGTTAATAACCGCCAATCATTCCCGCCGTTTCCGCTTTGCCTTATTTCGCGGCGAGGGCCTTTCCGATCATGCGGCCGAAGGTGACGGAGCGGCCGCAGCAGTTGCCGGTCGACATATTCGGATACGTGTGGGCATAGTACGAACCCGAGTCGACGCCCGTGACGTACAAGCCCTCAATCGCCTTGCCGTTGTCGTCGACGGCCTGGAAGTTTTCGTTGATCGCAATGCCGTCGAGCGTGCACAGCATGTAGCCCGAAGTGCGAACGCCATAGAACGGCGCCGTGCGAATCGCCGACAAGCGATGCGCGTCTTTTCCGAAATCGGGGTCGACGCCCGCGTCGTAATTCTCGTTCTGGCGCTCGACGGTCTTCTTCAGCGCCTCGGCGGGCAGGCCGAGGCCTTCCGCAAGCTCTTCAATGGTATCTGCCACCACGATATAGCCATTCTCGATCAGGCCTTCGTTGAGGCCCTTGGTGGCTTCGAGCGTCATATTGGTCGGCGCGCCGTTGTCGAAGGGGAAGACGCGCGCGCAGCCATGGATGTCGAATTGCTCGAGGTACTTCTCGTAGTCGGAGTCCCAAATATCCACCACGGTGTGGCCGGGCTGAGTCAGCGTCGAATTCAGAATGTAGTCGTACGGCGCCGCCTCGTTGGTGAAGCGCTCGCCATTCAGGTTGACCTTCAGCCAAGGGTTGGAGCCCATCCAGAACAGGGAACCGGTGGTTTCCGATCCGCCGAGCTCGTCGGGCTTAACCGCGACGCGGTCGAACACCATCGCCGTGTGGACCTCGTCCATGTGCGCGCCGGCCCAGAGGCATGCCTTAATGCCGTCGCCCGTGGTGCCGTCAATCGCGATGGAAAGCGAGTACTTGTTCAGGGTCTGCGGCTGCAGGGTCTCGAGCATCTCTTCGTTGCGCGCGTACCCGCCCGTGCAAACGACCGTGCCCTTGCTCGCGTTGATTTTGATGTAGCCGTCGGAAGATTTTGCAATGGCGCCCGTCACCTTTCCGCTCTCGTCTTGCACGAGGCGGATCATCGGGGTGCTGAAGCGGAAGTCGACGTCCTTCGATTTGGCGTAGTCGCCAAGAACGATTTTGCCGTTCACGACGTCGCTCAGGCCTGCGAATTCGGCATCGGCAGGCCAGCTGGGAATATGGCCCGTCGCCCAATGCTTGTACAGGGAAGGCTTGGCGTTTTTCGCGCCTTCGAAGTAAAGCTCGAAGCCGGCTTCCTCGAGGCGGTCCTGGTACCAGTCGATGGCCTCGCCGGAGTTCTGGGCCCAAATGTGGTACAGCTTGGGATTGCAGTAGTTGTCGGCGTAGCGAATCATGTCATTGACGATTTCGTTCTCGTCGATTTCTTCGCCCGCTTCCTTCTGCAGGCGGCTGTTGAGCGCGCCCAGATTGTCCCTGACGCCGCCGCCAATGGCGCCCTTCTCAAGGCACACGACCTTGGCGCCTTCTTCCGCCGCCGCGCAGGCGGTAAACAAGCCCGACGTGCCGGCGCCGCACACCAAGATTTCGGTCTCGACGGTTTCGATAATTTCGTCGTCGGCGATTTCGGGTGCCGCTCCCAGCCAGTCCGTTGCTGCGCTTGCCGACTCTTCGACGGTTTTGGGCTTGCCTGCGGAGCAGCCGGTGAGTCCCGTTCCGGCAATTGCCGCGGTAACCGCGCCGATTTCAAAGAACCTGCGACGACTCATTGATTGACTCATGATGTCCCTCCTCGTGTTTTCTGCCGTTCGCTTTTTGCTGTTGCGAACTGGCTTTTGACGGCGCTTAGCCTACATTTTGGGACGCGTTATGACCTCATACTGGTCGGGTGATATTTGCCTAGGAGGCCTTTTGAGGAGCGCCCTTCGGCTGCGAAATCGTTTCACCTTGGTAGAATGAGAGCGTCGTAAATGGGGCTGTGACGTGGGAGGGAACGCCGTGTGCGCTGTGGAGCACGAGGGAAATCTTGAAGGTGTTGGCGAGTGTGACGAGCGCGGCGAGCGCCGCTCGATGTCGATGGCGTGCATGGCGGCGCTGATGCTCGTGTTTTCGGAATATTGGCTTTTGAACTACAGCGCATTCCCGCTTTTTGACGCGGTTTTCATTTGGACGCGCGAGCTGAGCGCCTGCGTCGGCGGAGCTTTTCTTGCCGCGGTTGCCTTCGCGGCTTTCTGGCGCCCGCAGCCTTTGAGCGGGCGGCTGTTCGCGTGGGGCGTTTGCCTTGCCATGATTGCTGGCTCGGCTTTTTGCGCCGTGGGTTCCGTGACGCGCTTTGCCGCCTTTGCGGTTCTCGGCGCGTCTTTGGTCACGGTGGGCAGCGGCCTTGCCAATATATGCGTTGGCTTAAGCTGTGTCGGGCTTTCGGCAAGAACGTCGGGAATCATAGTCGCGTGTGCGTACGTCGTCTCTTTTGCGCTGCGCTGGGTGTTCGGGGCCTTGCCCGTTTGGACGAATCTGGCCTTGTTCGTGTGCATTCCCCTTGCGAGCGTGGCGCTTTGCAGGCAGCGGCTTTTCGCGATATGTGGAAAGCTGCAGCATGAATCGCCTGCCGAGATTTCGATCACTTCGCCTTCGTCTTTTGTTCCCTTCGGCCATCAGCTGTTCATCTCGCTCGTGGTTTTCCGCTTCGTCTATGGCTACTCCCTCACGTTTGGCGAGGCTGATCGCGTGCCGGTCGTGGCGTTTTCGGCGCTTGTGCCTTTGTGCCTTGTGGCGCTTGTTGCGGTCGCGCGCCGGCGTGCCCTTTCGCCCGATGGGCTTTTTCGCGTGTCTCTTCTTTTATCGGTGGCGGGTTTTCTGGCCCTTTCCGTGGGAAGCGCCTCGCGCGATGCTGTGGCGAGTGCGCTGCTCTCTGCGGGCACGGGCGCGTTCGAGATTCTTATGTACTACGTCTTGATTCAGCTTGGATCGCGCAACCCCGTTGGCGCGTTGTCTGCGTTTGCCTGGGGAAATGCCATGGCTTCGTGGGGAACGATATTCGGCGCCGTGTTCGGCCGCATGACGAATGCCGCTTGCCAAAACGACGCGGTCTTGCTTTCCGCCATTGCGTCGTGCATCGTGCTTGCTCTTGTGGCGTACATGCTGTTCGTTGTTGGGGAGTTCAGGTTCTCGAAAACGATCGAGGAGGTTTCC
This sequence comes from uncultured Slackia sp., assembly GCF_934630525.1. Lineage (GTDB taxonomy): Bacteria > Actinomycetota > Coriobacteriia > Coriobacteriales > Eggerthellaceae > Slackia. Next base: position 150,448 of record NZ_CAKTVX010000003.1, on the reverse strand, counting down.
CCTGCGCCCGAGGTGCGCGTTGTCGAACGTGAAAGCAGCGAGCAGGCTTTTGAGGACCGGCTGCTTCAGCTTGCGGAAGACGCCCGTTTGACGGAACGCGAGCGCGAGGTTTTCGGCCTTTTGGCCCGCGGGCGCAATGCGAGATACATTCAGGAAACGCTCGTCGTTTCTTACAACACCGTGAAAACGCATGTTTCGCATGTGTACGCGAAGCTCGGCGTCCATTCGCAGCAGGAGCTTATTGATGTTGTCGAAAGCGGGGCATAGGTTGGCGGTGGCTTGCGCGCTAGCTCACTGTTGCTACGAGGCCGCAACGAAATCGATGAGCTCTTGCTTGCTGTGCACGTCGAGTTTCCGATAGATATTGCGCCGGTGGGTGATGGCCGTACCTTCCGATATCACCAGTTCTTCCTGAACGCGCGCGAGTGTGTTGCCCTGCGCAAGAATGATGAGAACCTCAAGTTCGCGTGGGGTCAAGCCGTATTCGAGGGCGATGTTCTTGCATTTCGATACGAAAGAATGGTCGCGCCGCCTTTCGTGCGCAGCGGTTTGCGAATCGGCGTTCTTGCCGGCAGGCATGGTGGCGCCCGCCACTGGCTCTAGCGACGGCTTCGCCTGCTTCTCTTCGCGAATCGCTTCCTCCGGCACATGAAATGCAAGCTTGCCTCGGCCGAAAAGCGCCACTTCATGAAGCATGTTCTTGGTGATAAGCGTGTTGGTTGCCAGGAAAAGCAGCATCACGCACGCCATGCTCATGCTGCAAATGAGCATGGTGCCATCGCTGTTTCGGCCAACAATTCCCGCAAATTGGGGAACGAAGCTTTTCACAAACATGATTACGGCGAGCCCAGCAAGCACCCCAATGCAGAGGAACGAGACGTTTCGCCCAAGGGCAGACTGACCGCATTCCGCATATTTCTGATCGATTTCGCACGATATGAGCAACGTAACTCCGGCGAGCGACACCACCCAAACCATGCTGAAAATCAGAACGAGCCACATGTTGAATTCGCTGCCAGGGGAAATGGGAAAGAAGCTGAGCAGCGCAATTGCGAAAAGCGCTCGGAGCGAGCCGAACGGATTAGGCTCGCGGTTTGGCAGCCAGCCTATTGCGACGATGCCCGCGAAAAATACGAACGCGAGGGGCGCCCATGCGTTAATCATGGCCGCAACCTGGATGGAATCGCCGATGAATGATGCATCGCTCGAGACGAACAGCGAAATGGGCACGGTCGAAGCTGCTCCAAGAAGGAGCATCGCCGCTGCCGTTCGCTTGTTGAACGAACCAATTTTTGCGCGAAGCAGCTTTGAATCGATGGTCGAAGGGTCGACTTGGGGGCGTTCCAAGCGAGGCCTCGCAAGGCAAGACGCCGCAACGAAGACGAGGGATGCAACAAGGCTGATTGGCACCGAAAAAATCGGTAGAACGAAAATGACGGCGCAGGCGACGAAAACTGCTGCGAGCGTTGCGAAGGTCGTCTGCTTTACCTCAAGGCACATAAGGCATCGCTCAAGCTGAAGAACGCCTATTCCGCTCGAGCAACCGATAAGGGCGAACGCGATGCAAGTGATGGGTGCGTTGCCTTCCGTTTGTCCAGTCGCCAAAAGCAAGGCAACGCCGAATGCGTACGTGGCGATCGCTCCTATGTCGAGCACGTGGCCCGAGTCGCTTTTGAGCGTTTCCTGCATGAAATGCATGACGCATGCCACTGCGAAGAGAGCTGCGGCAAAGTAGCACGCAAGCGGAAGCGCGCGTTCGATAGGCAGTCCAGACCATTCGACGCGCTGCGCGTAGCAGACAACCGGAACCCAAGAGACCTGTAGAGCGCAGCTGATGGCGCTTTTGATTGGCGTGCTGCTTGCCGTCTTTTGCGATACGTTGCCCATTTGATTTCCCCCTCCGTGCACGATTCGAAAAGCGCATTGCCCACGCGCTCGTTCGCGCTCCCTTTCGCGAGCAATTCTTTCTCGCGCGTGAACATTCGAATCGCGGTTTCCCCGATGACAAAATAGCAGGTTTTCGGTCGAGTGTTTTCATCCATGGGACAAATACTCTGTAACAGATGATTTATGAGCTGGGCAAACGTAATTCATTTGCTTGAGGGGATTTGCTACGGCCGATTGTGGCGTACGTTTCTCGACGTATTCGACGAAGCCAGCGAAAGGGGGAGAAATGAATACTTCGATTCGAAACGAACGTAAAACGAGGGTGCGCGCGGCATGTGCCGTAATGGGTGCGATGTCGATTTTGGTGCTGGCCTTGTATGGTTGCCAACCCGCCCAGACGAGCGACACCGCGAGCAAGTCCGACGCGGCTGCGACGGAGAGCATCACGCTGACCGACTGGTCGCCGAGCACCGATTGCGCGACGTGCCATTCCAACGAGGTCTCGTCTGAGGCCGATACGGCATGCACGGCGTCGAAGCACGCATCGCTTTCTTGTGCCGATTGCCATTCCGACACCGAAAAGCTTGCCAAGCTCCACAACGGCACGAGCTCCGACGATCGTCAGCCGACCCGCCTGAAGCAGACCGAGGTGTCGAGCGAGGTGTGCCTTGGCTGTCACGATCAAAGTGAGCTTGCCCAGAAAACGGCGTCGGTTACGGCGCTCACCGATTCGAACGGCAAGACGGTTAATCCGCACGATTTGCCGGCGACTGAAACCCATCAGGCCATCACCTGCACGAATTGCCACACCATGCATTCCGAGCAGACCGATCTTGATGGCGATGCGAAGTCGTACTGCACGAGTTGCCACCACGCCGACGTGTTCGAGTGCTATACGTGCCACCAGCACAGCTAGTTAGAAACTCGCCCCGGCGAAAGGGGATTTCACGGGGCGATAGCAAGTGCGCTTCATGCGCAAAAGCTCAAGAAAGGGGAACGAAATGGAAGGGAATGAAATGGGATTTTCTCGTCGTAATTTCCTGAAGGGCGCTGGTCTTGCCGCTATCGGCGCAGCCGCCGCAACGAGCCTGGGAGGCTGCGCCTCTTCCGACTCTTCGGCAGATTGGATGCCTTCGAAGTGGGATTTTGAAACGGACGTGCTCGTTATTGGCTACGGCGGCGCTGGCTTGTGGGCCGCGGTCACCGCAAAAGACGAAGGCAATAGCGAGGTGCTCGTGCTCGAGAAGGCGCCGTCGCGCGGTGGCGGAAACAGCTCTATCAACATGGGCGAGTATACCTGGATTGATGACGTGGATGGAGCCGTGAAGTACATTACCGGCTTCACCAAGGGCCATACGCCCGAGGAAATCGCGCGCGCATGGGCCGAAGAGTGCTACAACAACATGGACTATTGCGATCGTTGGGGCGTAAAGACCGAAAAGAAGAAGGGCACCAACGCTTCCGGCGGAACGTCAAGCTGCGAGTATCCGTGGATTGATGGCGCAGAGGCCATGCATGTGTGCTCGTTCGGCGATGCGACGAAGGGCGGCAACGAAGGCTGGCACACGCTTGACCAGGCTCGCGCCGACTTGGGCATCGAGGTTAAATTCAGCTGCCATGACGAAACCTTGATTCAGAACCCCGAAACCAAGGAAATCGTTGGTGCGTACACCTACATCGGCGACGACGGCACGCAGTATGCCATCAAGGCTCGTAAGGGCGTCATCATGACCACTGGCGGCTTCGAGTTCAACGACGAGTTGAAGAATACCTACTGCAAGTGCTACCCGATGAACGGTTTCTACGGCTGGCCTTTCAACACGGGCGACGGCATTAAGATGGTGCAGGATGTTGGCGCGCAGCTGTGGCACATGAATAATGTCATCGGCTCGTACAACGCATGGTTCAAAGATTTCGAGTGGAAATACGCATTCACCCTTACCCCTCAAGCGAACAACTTTGTGATGCTTGATCGCCTGGGTAACCGCTGGATCGCCGAATCGACGTTCCTGAGCCCGCATGTCGGTTGGCACGAGTTCGAGAAGTTCAACGACGAGAAGCTGTGCGACTTCGAGCGCATTCCGACCTGGGTCATTCTTGATCAGAACGTTATCGATGCAGGACCGCTCGGCGCTACCGCAGGCGGCGCTCTGAACACGCCTGGTGGCTCGACCACCATCGGCATGACGCTGAGCGACATTCCCGAGGAATGCGGCCAGTATCCTGGTTGGAGCGAGGACAATTCGACCGAGATCCAGAAGGGTTGGATTCTGAAGGCCGACACGATTGACGAACTCATTGAGAAGATGGCCGAGGTCGACGATGCTCCCGATGCGGAGGCCGTGAAGGCCACCATCGAGAAGTACAACGGCTACTGCACTGCTGGCAGCGACCCCGATTTCCAGCGCACGGAGGCTACGCTTGCGCCGGTCGCGACCCCGCCGTATTACGCGTACCCCCTCTATCCTGGCGGCTGCTCGACGCTCGGCGGCCCCAAGAAGGACGTGAATGCACAGGTGCTCGATGTCGACGACAAGCCCATTGGTCGTTTGTATGCGGCCGGCTGCTTCGGCAACATGGCGAGCCACACCTATGGCATTTCCGGCGGCAATAACGCCGAGAACATGGTTTGGGGCCGTATTGCCGCTCGTTCGGCGTCGGCAAACAAGCCTTGGGACGAAAAATAATCTAAGCGGCGGAGTCTCCCTTCCCTCCCTCTAAACTCCGCATGGCTTTCCCTTCTGTTGGTGGGCATCGCGTATGTGGTGCCCACCATTCGTTTGCGGTGGGGTTGTTTGCTAGGGACCGCTCCGGCGGTTCCCTAATCGTCGATCCCGTTTGGCTCTCCCTATGGGCTGTGAGTGCTTCGATTCGTGAGTTTCGCGGGGATTTCTATTCCGCGCATCGCAACGAAAAATGAAAACGCGAAGTAAGTGGCCGCTTCTATTTCGCAAAATCGCAAAAAATTGAAAAACGCGAAATAGATAGGGGGTTGTAGTTCGCGTTTTCGAATGCGGCGTATGCGATTGAAGGCGGATGGGTGCGAGGGCCGCCTTCTTCCGACCGTCTCTTCACCGGCGTTCTTATGCGCGATACCTCGTTCCGCGGCCGGTGCCCGTTTTCTCGACATAGCGCTTCTCGACAAGCGATCGCAGAAGCTTCACGGCCTTGTCTTTGCCGAACTCGAAGTTCGCGACAATTTGCCCGCTTGCCGCCGAGCCTTCTTCCTTGACGAATCGATACACCAGCTCCTCATCGCTGGTCAAAGCGGGCCTCGCGTCGGTCACGGGAAGCGTGACTCGCACGGCGTTTTCGCTTACATCGAATTCGGGTTTCTGCTCATATTCGGCATATGAGCTGCGAATACGCATAATTCCTGTGCCGAACATTTCGATGATGTTGAGCCTGAACAGCACGTTGGCAAGAATTGGGTTGCGCAGCTGCGAAATGAAACCCTTCAGATATTCGTCGCGCCCAAGGCCTGCGGGCAGCCCGCCAGGCGAGGAAATTTCGATGCGGTCGGGGTGCATCGCGATCCTGATTTTCGCGTTAACGTCCCACGTGCGATGCGCAACGGCGTTCGCGACGGCTTCGCGGAATGCCTCGTAGGGAATCGAATAATGCCTGGTGCGACGGGCGCCTTCGATTGTTTCGACGCTGTAGTATCGCTCGAACATCGTGCAGGCGCCATCGATTTGCTCGATCACCGACATTTCCTCGAATGTTGCACGGTCGGCAATGGTGTTGATATTTTCTCCGAACTTCGCGACGTCGATTCCGGGGAAGGTGTTTTGGTCGGAAACTATGAGCGCGGCGTTGTTGAAGCCCGCTTCGAAATTGAACAGGTTGAACGTTCTCAAAACGTCCCCGTTGAGCGCCTTCACGACGTGCTCGGCCTCGAGTTTTTCTTCAAGTGCGTGAAACGTCAAATCTTGTTTGGGGCAGGGCAGTTCTTCGAAATGCATGTTTTGGCCAGCGAGCACGAGCCTGCGCAGCTCGACGCTATCGACCTCTACGGTTGCCGTGTCTGACCTGCGGTAAGCTTTTCCTTTGTACAGGTAGGGCTTGCTCGGCCCCTCCTCAACGGCAAGGGTGACGGTTTTCTTGCGCGTGTTTTCGGTGAGCGAGAAGAATGGCATGGGGTCGATGGAGTCGTTGATTTTGTTTTCGATGTCCAGGCACGCCGCCCTTGTATCGGCGAGGCCTTTGACGGAGCCATCGTCGGCGATGCCGAAAACAATGCTGCCGGATCCGTAATTGGCGAAGGCGCTCACCGTTTTAAGAAACGAATTCGAGACGGACTCTTTCCATTCGATGGTTCTGCTTTCTTTCATGCCGGCCTGCTCCTTCCGCACAATCGTCGGTCTGTTTTATGTGGAATTATACGAAAAAACCGACGCAAAACGGACGTAAAAATTTGCGTCGGTTTTGCGTCGGAATCGGTCGACGAAAAAGGGGGATGGCGCTCGTGCGTCGTCCCCCTTTGCGGTTGCGGTTGCGCCCTTGGCTAACAGGATGGAATCGGCTTGTAGCCTGCGAGCTGGTCGGCATCGATGACGCCTTGGGCATAAAGCGCATAAAGCATCGTTTGGGCATCGAGCTTTTCGACATTCACCTCAGACACGGCTTCGATATCGCCCAGAATCGCCGAACATCTGCTTTGCGATGGGCATTGGCCAACCATTTCCGACACGCGCGGGGTCTTGGGCTCCTGGAAATCAGGTTCGATTTCCGTGAATACGTCGGGGAAGGTATTCGCGCTCTCCTCCGGGGCAACGATACGGGTCCGCCTTACGCCCATTTGCTTGCTCTTCACCTCGATAAATTCGACCCCTCTAGGCAAAAAGCCGTTTTCCGCGGTCGCTATTTCCGGCAAGCCAGCGCACTTCCATGCCTTGATGAGTCTCGTGGCGGGCAGGGTTCGAGCTGAGGTTTTCGAGAGCTTGGCGGCGGCCTTCTTTTGCGCTGCTGCCGTTTTCGGCCAAGCGGGTGCAAGGGAAGTGTCGTAGGGCCCTATCTCGAGAGGCTGCGGAGGCATTACCGTTTTTCTGGGGGCATGCCGGCTTTCTTTGAAATAGCTCAGTGCATCACGAATCGCCTCGTCGATTTCGGCATCGGCAAGTTCGAAGGCAATTTGGCACGAGTAACTCGCGTCGCCGCGATCGTCTGAGTACACAGGTTTGTTTTTGAGCACCGAAGCATGCAGATGGGGGATTAGCGCTGCCAGAAGGTAAAGCCCCGCCCACGTTGTCGCGCCCAAGAGCGAATGCTTATCGACAACGTATTTCGCTAATTTGGGATTTGGGGTTACGGTCGGGCGCTCTTTCCCCGGAATCGTGGCAATGATTTGGCAGGGCGCATCAAGGAACTCGTAATACCTGCTTGTTCCAGAGAGAAAGCTTGGGATTGCTTTCTGGAAATCGGCGGTGTCGAGCGCCTGGACTTCAATGCTTTGTCCAGGGATGAGCAATTTCGACTCTCGGCTATCGGTGAGGAATTCGAGCGGGATGACTACGGGCAGGCTTATTAAGGCCGAGCGGCAGGCCTTCAGGAAAGCATCTTGTTTCTGCTCGTCATTCGAATAGTATTCTTCCGATAGCGCCGATTCGGCGTGGAGCGTAATGGGGACTCGCGTTTCTCGAAAGGAGTATCGCTCGTAGTTGCGGTGCCACTCGATTGCGTCTGCTACAAGTTCATCGGTAATTGCCAGGGCGCATGCTGTGCTTGCGAAATCGATGCATTCGCCCGTGTCTACGCAACAACACAGGTCGAAAAGAGCATCTAGTGAGATGTTTACGAGTTTGTTGGAATCGCGGTCGAGCGACGCTTTTAACAAATCGGGCGTAATGAAAAGCGGCGTAGCGGGTTCGAGGGTTTTCCCATTCGATTTGAGACATTGAATAAGATTCGTTCTGTCAGATCCGCTGTATTGCCACCCTAGAATGCATGCTCCAAACGTTAAACCAAGCGCTGTAGCTTCCGCAAAAAAGTCAAGCTGGCTTATGTCGTCGACCTCCGCCCTCAAGCAAAAAAGAAGAGAGCAAGCCGTTTGCGACGCGTACATGCGCCCATCGTAGCTAACGTCGTGCGGCATGCGCCACTCTGCGGTATGGGAATAAGAAACCAGCTCGCAGCCGATTCCGTCTGGCAACTCGACGTCGTGCTCGTTTATCCAGCGAGCCACGGATTGCAGGTCTGCGCGCTCGCCCATGCTTTTTACCGCCGCAGCGACCTCGGGATGGCGACGCGCGACGCGCTCAATCATGAGCTCCTCGATTGCTGTTCGCGTACTTTCGTCTGAGGTAATTCCGATTCGCGTTAGAACGTCGGCCATGATTCCCCCTAAGCAACGCTTTTGTGGCGACGGTATGTCATACGCAATAGTAGGCGAAGCAGTGCGGTTGGTGTGGCCATCGTCGATTTTCTTAGTTGCTGCGGGCTCGCTTTATCGGCCGACGAAAAAGGGGATGGCGGGCGGGTGTCTTCCGTTATGAAACTCGCAATGCCTGAATAGCGTACATATGTTTGGTATAATGCTGATTGGCAGTGCTCCGCCGTTCCTGCGGGTGATGCTTCCTTCGAGAGACAAGGAGCTACCACCATGGAAATAGTGATGTGCCTGGCAGCTTGCTGCACTATCACAACAACCGTTTTGGCCATATACGACCGAACCCAACGCAGGATTGAAAAGAGAAAGAAAGATGATGCCCGGAAACGAGAATGACCAGGCGGGTACCTGGCCATTCTAAAACCGACTAGCATCACCCGTAGCTAAGGTCCCAAAAGCTTTAGTCACGGCGGGCGCTGCCGTCTCTTGCATTATAACATGCGAAGCGCGCAGTTGCTCTCTATTTCAAGCTCGGCAGCGCCTCGCACCAATAGGCGAACTCGGCCATGATGCCGTGCTTGCATTCGGAAACGTTCAGGCCTTCTTCCGACTCAATCAGGTGATCGGTTACGAAATAAATGTCGCAACCCACTTTAGTCGCCAGGCCGTCTTCGCGGTTGTGGTTGCCCACCATGAGCACCTCGTCGGCCGCCACGCCCGCGCGCGCCAGGCAATCTTCGTAGTAGCGGGGCATAGGCTTCACGGCATAGCAGGTTTCGTAATCGGTGGCGAACTCGAAATCGTCGGGGTCAAGGCCTGCCCAGCGAATGCGCTCGTGCACGGCCGCCAGCGGGAACATGGGCATGGTGGTCACCGCCACGCGATAGCCCTTCTTCTTCAGAATCGCCACGGCGCGCGCGGCCTCGGGGTTTGCCTGCACGCCTTCTCCCACCTGGGAAAACGGGCCCTCGTAGAAGCGCGCGAACAGCGTTTTCATCTCTTCGGCGTCAAAACCGGTCGCCTTCGTGAACGCCTCCCAAAACACGTTGTGGTTGGTGGCGCTTCCGTCCGATTTCGCCATGGCCTTCACGCCCGCCATCACCGCGCCCAGGCACATGTCGGAGTCGAGTCCGTTTTCCGCGGCGAACGCGCCGAGCGCCTTGAAATAGCGCTTCATGAACACGTCGGTGTCCATGGGCAAAAGCGTGCCGTCGAGGTCGAAAAATACGGTGGTGTATGAGCGAGCCATGGAAAATCCTCGAATCTCTTTGAAATGGGCCGTTCCGCGCGCGGTAGCGCATGCGGCGGCGAATGCAAAATGGTAGTATAAACAAGTTTTGGTAAAGGGGCGCGGGTGCGCTCGAATTCGTTGACCAGCTGTGATGGAGGTGCCGTCTTTGAAGTTGCTTTTGCACGCGTGTTGTTGCCCGTGCACGCTCGAGCCTTTGCGGCTCTTGCTTGAAGAAGGCCACGACATTGCGATTGCTTACATGAATTCGAACATCCACCCGGCCGAGGAATATGAGCACCGGCGCGACGTGCTGCTCGATTTCGCGCGTGAACAGGGCATCGAGGTAATCGAGGGTGTCTACGACCCGCAGGCGTGGTCGCGCGCTGCCGGCGTGTTCGGCACCGATCCCGACCAGCGTTCCGACCGCTGCCGCGCGTGCTATCGCCTTCGCCTGGAAGAGGCGTGCGCGTATGCCGCGGCCAACGGTTACGAAGGCGTGGCCACTACGCTCACGGTGAGCCCCTATCAATATACGGAAACCATCCGCGAGGAGCTCGAGCGCGCGTGCGAGCCCCACGGCCTGGCGCCGGTGTTCCGCGATTATCGCGACCAATACCCCGAGGCCACGCGGCGCAGCAAGGCCATGGGCATGTATCGCCAGAACTACTGTGGTTGCGTGTTTTCCAAGATAGAAGCCGCTGAAGAACGCGAGGCTCGCAAGGCCGAGCGCGCTGCCGCGAAGGCCGCCAAGGAAGCCGCCGAGGCTCCCGCGCGTGCGGCTGCCGAAGCTGCCCGCCAAAAGAAGCGCGCCGAAAAGCAGGCATACGCCAACAAGCGCGCCGCCCAGCGAGCGGCGCTCAAGGCATACAAGCAAGCGCATCACGACGACGCGGCTTGCGATGGGAAAGGAAACGAGGCGGAATAGCCCAAAGTCAGCGAGCGAGGTGCCTGGTGCTCCTGGCTAGCTCGAAAAGGAGCGAAACGCCTAAAGCGATAGAAGAGGAAACGGCGAAGCGGCTCGAGTCGCACGAACGATAGCGAGCGCGACTCTGACGAGTGCAGTTCGGGCGAAGCCGAGGCGAAGCGTACTTCGGTACGCGAGCAGAAGGCTGAACCCGAAATGCGCCGTCAGGGGCGCGCGCAGCGGCGAGTCGTTTCGCCGTTCGGATAGAACGGCGAAACTTATGAAAACTGACGATTTCGATTACGACCTTCCTGAGCGCTGCATCGCCCAGGAGCCTGCGGCGGTGCGCGATGCGTGCAAGATGCTCGTGATGAATCGCGAAACGGGCGAACTGGAAGACCGCATCTTCCGCGACATCATCGAATACCTCGAGCCGGGCGACGTGCTCGTGGCCAACGAGACGCGCGTCATGCCTGCGCGCCTTCTGGGTGCCAAGCGCGGCACGGGTGGCCAGGCCGAAGTGTTCCTGCTTCGCCAGCGCATGGGTACCGCGGCCGACGCCTATGTGGCGACCGAGGGTCCCGACGGCGCGCTCGGCAGCAACCAGCAGGCCGTTTGGGAAGTGCTCGTTCGTCCGGGCAAGCGCTTGAAGCCGGGCAGTGGCGCCATCGTCGACTTCTGCGACGCCGAGGGCAACGTGGCCCTTTCCGCCGAAATCGTCGACTGGGGAGCCGACTCGGGCCGTGGCGAGCGCATCGCGCGCCTGACCACTACGCGCCCCTCGCTCGACGAAGCCCTGCATGCCGTGGGCCACACGCCGCTTCCGCCCTACATTAAGCATTACGCGGGCGACGAAGAGCTCTACCAAACGGTGTATTCGCGCCACGAAAGCTCGGCGGCGGCACCCACCGCGGGCCTGCATTTCACGCCAGAGCTCATCGAGCGCCTGCGCGCCAAGGGCATCGAGTGGCACACCGTGGAGCTTGAAGTTGGCCTGGACACCTTCCGCATCGTCGATGAAGACGACCCCGAGAAGCACACCATCCACACCGAGTTCTACACGGTTCCGCAGGAAACCGTCGACGCGTGCGACGCCGCCCATGCGCGCGGCAACCGCGTGATCGCCGTGGGCACGACGAGCGTGCGCAGCCTCGAGAGCGCCTACGATCGCGAGCTGGGCCGCCTGCGTGCTCGCAACCGCGAGGCCACGAGCCTCTACATTCTGCCGGGCTACACGTTCGGCGTGGTGGACGCGCTGGTCACGAACTTCCACGTGCCGCGTTCCACGCTCATGATGCTCGTGAGCGCGTTTTCGACTCGCGAGAATATCATGGCCGCCTACAAGCACGCGATTGAAAGCGACTACCGCCTGCTGTCGTTTGGCGACGCAATGTTTATCTGTTAGCGCTTTTGCCTGCCGGCAAAAGCGCTATGCCGACGCTGCGCGCGGGCCGGGCACGTCATCTTGCCCCTTGTGCATGGCGCGGCGCGTACCAAAGTACGCTTGGCCATGCGGCGGGGCAACCTGGCGCACCGGCCCCGCGCTCGCTGACTTTTTTGCGAAAGGTTCCCTTCCGTTATTCGAGAAAGAAATCCAATGCCCCTTTTCGATGTAAACATAGACGCCACCTGCGGAAACGCGCGCGCTCTTACGTTTGAGACCGCGCATGGCACGGTGCATACCCCCATGTTCATGCCCGTTGGCACGCACGCCACGGTGAAGGGCGTCACCACGCCGCAGCTGCGCGAGCTCAACAGCCAGGTGGTGCTCGCGAACACGTATCATCTGTACATGCGCCCGGGCGTCGACATTATTGAGAAGGCCGGCGGCGTGCAGAAGTTCATGAACTACGACGGCCCCATGCTCACCGATTCGGGCGGATTCCAGCTGTTTAGTCTCGATCATATGATGAAAACCGACCCCGACGGCGTCACGTTCCACGCGCGAGATTACGACGGCAGCAAGCATCGCTGGACTCCCGAGAGCAACATGGACATTCAGCAGCGCATCGGCGCCGACATCGTGATGCAGCTCGACCAGTGTATCGGCTATCCGTCGCCGAAAGAAGCCGTGGCCGCGTCCACGAAGCTGTCGTGGGAATGGGCCGAGCGTTGCTGCGCCGCGCATACCCGCGAGGATCAGGCGCTGTTTGCCATCGTGCAGGGCGGTATGCACCGCGACCTGCGCCTCGAGAGCGCAAGGCGCCTGGTCGAGATTGACGCCGCGAGCCGTGCGGCAGGCCACAAGGGCTTCCAAGGCTTCGGCATTGGCGGCTATTCGGTGGGCGAGCCGCACGACGTGATGTTCGAGACGCTCGGCGATGTGTGCCAGGCGCTGCCCGACAACCGTCCGCGCTATCTGATGGGCGTCGGCAATCCCACGACGCTCGTGCGCGCGGTGCGCGAGGGTGTGGACATGTTCGACTGCGTGCTGCCTACGCGCACGGCACGCATGGGCACGGCGTTTTCGCACACGGGTCGCATGAACATGCGCAACGCGAAATATAAGGATGATTTCACGCCGCTCGATCCCGAGTGCAGCTGCCCCACGTGCACGAATTACACGCGCGCATACCTTCGCCACCTGGTGAAACAGGGCGAAATGCTCGGCGGCATCCTGCTGTCGATTCACAACCTGCATTTCCTGATCGACCTTATGGGTAAGGCGCGCGAAGCCGTGCTCGCCGGCGAATACGAGGCGTTCTACCAGGATTGGATGAACAGCCCCGCCGCGAACGACTACTAAGGGGCGCTAGGCTGGCGCGTCGGACTGGCACGGCCGTGTGTGCGTGTCGGACTGCGGCTGGGCCGCCAGGATTCGAACCCGGACTAAGGTACGGCCGTGTGTGCGTGTCGGGATGGTTCGGCTGCGTGTCAGAAAAGGCGAGAATGGGGTCTCATTGCAGGCGGAGATCCGAGGCCTTTCGCCTTTCTCGAATTCAGCACACCTCTCTCACCTGGGGTTTGCGAAAACACCGCTTGTGAGTCGCATTATTGTTCTTGCATTGGAGCCCTGAACTCCGTCATTTTGGGCCCCATCGTGGCGTTTTCTGCCAATTCAGGCTCGACAATCTGCAATGAGGCCCCATTGTGACGTTTTCTGCCGACCTCTTTTGCCGGGCGCTTTCGTTGGGATTTCCGATTGGGTTTCAGCCGAGCGCTTCTGTGAAGGGCTCTGGCCAGGCTTTGGCTCGGGGCGTGCCTGCGAAGGATTGTTGCAAGGGATTCTATGGAGTCTTTCGCACAATCTTCTGCGACGGTTAGCGGTCAACGTTCTGCAACGAAAACTTCGCGTTTGCGTCTGGGGCGGGCATCGTCCCGCAACGACCCCCGTGTTTGCGGCAGTGCCGATAGCCATCCAGTGCCCAACGACGGTGTTTCGCGCTCACGCCCAAGAAGATCGGCGGTCTCGGGCGTGGAATGACCGGCGGCCACCATCTCGCATCGAAGCTTGCGCCCGCGGCGAGAACGGCTATTCTAGAGCAAGAATAGTTGTCGCGCCGAAGCCGCATTAAGGGGAAAATATGCTGCGCATATCCGATTCTCGAATTGACCAGCTCATTGCCGAAGATATTCCGTATATCGACCTCACGAGCGAGGTTTTGGGCATTGGTGCCGAGCAGGGTGAAATGGAGTTCTTCACGCGCGAGGCGTGCGTGCTCGCGGGTGTGCCTGTGGCGCGCCGTATCGCAGAAAAGTGCGGATGCGAAATCGTGAGCGCACGGCCCGACGGCAACGAGCTTTCGGCGGGCGAGACGTTCTTTGCCGTGCGCGGCGCGTCGGCCGATTTGCACGCGGCGTGGAAGGTGTGCCTGAACACGTTCGACCACCTGTCGGCCGTGGCCACGAAAACGCGCGCGATGGTGAACGCTGCGCACGCGGTGAATCCGCGTTGCGAGGTTCTCACGACGCGCAAAAGCATGCCGGGCGCAAAAGACCTGCTCACGAGCGCGGTCATGGCGGGCGGGGCGTTCCCCCACCGACTGGGCCTCTCCGAAACCGTGCTTGTGTTCGACCATCATTTGGAATTCATGGGCGGCTTCGACGCGTTCGTCGAACAGCTGCCGAGCATCAAGGCGAAGTGCATCGAGAAGAAGCTGTTCGTGGAAGCGAACGTCGAACGGGCGCGCACGCTTGCGCGCGTAAGCGCAGGTGGGGAAGGCGTCGACGGCATTCAGCTCGACAAGGTGCCTGTCGAGCAGCTGGCGGAGTTCGTGGCTGAACTGCGTGAGATCGACCCGCGCCTCACGCTTATTGCCGCTGGCGGCATTAACCCGAGTAACGCTGCCGCCTACGCCGCCACGGGCGTCGATGGCCTGGCGACCACGGCGCCGTTTTCCGCGAAGCCTTGCGACATGAGCGTGCGTATGCGCGCGCTATAGGCTGAATAAGCGCTGGAGTTTTAGGCGGGCGAGACGTGGGTGCGCTTCGCTCACCGCGTGCGTTTGTTGGCGCCTCCTATAGTTGAGCGTGTTTTGCGGGCAATCGTGTTTTCTCGCACCAACTGGGCGTAAGGCGCGTTTGCGTCTGCGGGTTTTTCCTCAGGCAATCGTACGAACTCTGCAGTGGCACATACTTCCAGGTCAATTTGAATCGTCCCCATTAAAATGCGAGAAAGCGTCCCTTCTGAAGGTACGCTTTCCAACGTATATTGCTCCTAGGGAATGAACAGGGAGGGCCTGCATTCCCGCAAATGGTAAGGGGAAGGGGGAATCCCATGAAGAACGACAAGTTTGAAAGCAAAGGCAAATTTGAAGCCGCGAATGGCATGAATGGTGCGTGCAATCTCGGTGTTGCGGGCCGCGGCGAATCGGTGGCCGACGCTACAGCTGCGTCGCCTAAAGCGTTCGCGCGCGGTAGCAAGACGAAAGTCGCCATGTGGGGTGTTGGAGTTGCATCGTTTGCGCTGGTTGTGGGCCTAGTCGCCTGTGCGCCTTCTGCGACTACGGGCAAAATCGAGGCCGCACCGTCGCCAAACGCCGCTGCCAAGCACGCCACGCCTGAGGCCGACGAGTTCGGCGTGGTGACCGCCGAATCGTGGAAAGACATCTATCCGAACGAGTACGAAAGCTACATGGATAACGCGGCGAACTCGCCCGATTCCGGTAAGAAAAACTACCTGGAAACGTATCCGGCGCTCAATACCATGTACAAAGGATACGCGTTCGCGCTGGGCTACGACCAGGCGTCCAGCCATCTATATACGCTTGACAGCATAAAAGACACGCCGCGCACGCAGAAAAAAGAGCAGCTCGCGAACTGCATCACGTGCAAAACGCCCCAGTTCACCGCGCTGGTGAACTCCGAGGGCGATAGCGTGTACGCCGAAAAGTTCAACGACATGGTTGGCCAGTTCGACGAGCCCATTAGCTGCTACAACTGCCACGAGAACGATCCGAAGTCCAACACCGTAACGAACAAGTTTTTCTTCGAGTCGCTTGGCCCCGATGCCGACAGCATTCCGAAAGAGGCCCAGGTGTGCGGCCAGTGCCACAACGAGTACTACTTCAACGGTCAAACCAAGGTGCCCGCGAACCCGTATTCGGGCCGCGAGCAAATGACGCCCGATGCGATTCTCGCGTACTACGACAGCATGGGCTTTGCCGACTGGAAGTATCCCGGCACCGACACGCCTATGATCAAGGTGCAGCATCCAGAGTTTGAGACGAATTACGGCGGCGATGGTTCGTACATGACCAATCTCGGCTACACTTGCGCCGATTGCCATATGGGCAAGGCGACCGCGGAAGACGGCACGGTATATGTGAGCCATAAATGGACGAGCCCGCTTGAAAACGAAGACCTGCTGGCCAACGATTGCTCGAACTGCCATAGCGATTTGAAGTCGGAAGTTGCCCAGATTCAGACGCATCAGGAAGAGCGCGTGCAGGCAATTTCGAAGAAGATCGAACAGCTCGCGAACACCATGACCGATCAGGTTGCGGCCGGTACGTTGACGGGTGATAAGCTCGCGCAATGCCAGAAACTGCATCGCAATGCGCAGTTCTACTGGGATTTCGTGATGGTCGAAAACGGTGACGGTGCGCATAACTCGAAGCTCTCCGACACGACGCTCGACAAATCTGAGAAAGCCGTCGACGAAGCGCTTGCGCTGCTCGCATAGCTCGCCTGGATCGCTCGGCTAAGCATTTGTTTCAGTTGCGCCCATCGTGGTGCCAGCCAACCGAGTCGACGAAGCCCGATGGATCGAGGCGAACCAGTCTATCGGTTGTGAGAACCGAAAAAACGCCCTCCCTTGAAGGGCCGCGAAGCGATTCGCGGCCTTTTCGCATTTAAAACTTTAGTCTGGCGCGTGTAACTGTGCCTAGAAAACCGCCTGCTATGCGGGCGGACGACAATCCGCTTTACAAAGCCGCCCTTTCGCTCGATATTGACGATTGTTCAGGCTGCCAAAATATCGAGACGTGAGGGCATGAGGGCCATGGCGCAAAAAACGTGCAGCCTGGCGCATGCGAAGTGGATGTGCAAGTACCGCACCTCGCACGAAAACGCACGAAGTGCGTACCCTATCTCGAAACGCGATCCTAAAGGGTGTCGATGAGTTATCGCGAACTGGGGTTTTGCGGGGGCATGCATGCCTTTTGACTGCATTGTGAGCCAAGGGTACGCACTTCGTGCGTTTTCGTGCAAAGCGCATCTGTTTTCGCCGCTGTTCCCGTTGGCGGTGGCGGCGCTATTTTTCAGGGAACCATGCCTGAGCGAGGCGGTGCACGCCTTCTGGAATCAGCTCGGGTTCGATGCTCGAAAAACCTACGAGCACGCATCTTCCGCACGGATCGGTTTGGTGCCGCGGCATCCAATAGCCGCTGGTGGGGTACACGCGCACGCCCGCCGCTTCCGCGGCGGCGAGCAGCTCGCACTCACAGCGACCATCGCGGGTCGCCACGAGCAAATGCAAGCCGGCCGTGCCGCCGAAAATTTCAATTTTGTCACCCATCTCATGCTGCAGGCATTCCATAAGCAGATTGCGGCGTTTGTGATATGCCGTCATGGTCGCGCGGGTGTACCTGTCCCAATAACCTTCGGTCATAAATAAGTAAAGCACCTTTTGGGAAAGCCAAGGAACAGGGCAATAATGACGAGCGAATTTCTCGCGCCAGCGATCGAGCAGCTGTGGTGGCAGCACTAAGTAGCTCATGCGCAGCGCTGGAGAGAGCACCTTGGAGAAAGTGCCCATATATATCACGCGATTTCGCGTGTCGAGCGACTGCAGGCTTGGTATGGGCCGCTCGGTATATCGGAATTCGCGGCAGTAGTCGTCTTCCAGAATGTATCCATCGCGCTCTGCGGCCCACTTGATGAGGCGAACGCGCATTGAAAGCGGCATGGTCATGCCGAGCGGAAATTGGCTTGATGGTGTGCAGAAGGCGAGCTTCGCGCCGCTTGCGTAAAGTCTTGAGGCGAAGACATCCTGTTGAGCTTCGGTTATGTCGGGGCAAACGGGCAGCGGCGCAATGCGGAATCCTCGATTGCGAAACACCGCCATAGCCCCGTCGTATCCCGGGTTTTCGATGGCGACGCCGTCGCGCATGGGGTCGAACAAATCGAGCAGATTGCCGAGAGCTGCCTGTGTGCCCGTTTGCAAAACGACCTGTTCGGGCTCGCAATTCACGCCGCGCGTTGAATGGATGCGTCGCGCGATTTCGGCGCGCAGCCCAATTTCGCCCAGTCCATCGCCGTATGCGTTCGCCTTGCTATCAACCGAAAACAGCGCATCGCTTGTGAGCTTGCGCCACGCGACTTCGGGGAAGCTTCCGCGTGGGCGATCGCCGTAGGCGAAGTCGAACTCGATGGCGGGCGCGTGCGGAGTGCGACCTTCGGAAGGCGATGAGCTTGTGAACTTCGTGCTGTGCGTGGTTGCATGCTCGGTGGCGCTTCTGCCACCGAGCCCTTGATCGCTGAGCGACGGGCTCACTCGCCCGACGGCTGCGGGTGAAGCGACGCGTTTGGCCTCTCGAGCTGCGGCGGCGCGGTCCTTTTCGATGCTCGCTTCCGAAAGAGGCGAAAAATCCACGTTGCACACCACGTAGCCCGATCCGCTGCGGCTTGTGACATACCCTTCAGCCAGAAGCTGCGCGTAGGCGTTTTCCACGGTGTTGCGCGATACATCCAGGCTTTCGGCGAGCTTGCGAATGGGCATGAGCTTCTCGCCCGGTTTAAGCGCGTTCTCGGTGATGTCGCGCCGAATGGAATCGTAAATTTGCAAGTAAAGCGGGTCTCGCGAGTTTTGGTCAAGCGAAATCATCGCCGTCACCCCTTGGCTGATTAAGCGTCCCCATCAAGCGCTTCCCTATCGCTTGAATTAAAGAAATCGTCCCCATAAATATAGCGTGAACCATCCCTTTTAGCAGGCAATTTTGTGTCAAATAATGCAATTTGCAGGCTTTGAGCCATATGGGGGTGGGAAATGGAAACGACAACGCTTGGTGCAATCGTCGCGGCCGGGGTGGCCGCCGGTGGCATTGCAACCTGCTTCGCCGGCAATGGCGAAGGGCTTCTTCGTCCGCCAGGGGCGAAGGACGAGACCGATTTCCGCGCACGTTGCATCAAGTGCGGGCGTTGCTTGGAGGCGTGCCCTTATCAGGCGATTCGCATGGTGAAAGGGCCAACGGGCGCCGAAACCGGGACTCCCGCGATTGACGCGCGCGTCCAGGCGTGCCGTTTGTGCGCCGATTTTCCTTGTATCGCCGCGTGTCCTACTGAGGCGTTGCACCCTGTGCGTGAGCGCGGTGGGGTGTGTATGGGATGCGCGGTTATCAATCGCGATTTGTGCATTGCCGTGCAGGGGATGCGCTGCGAGGTGTGCTATCGCGCGTGCCCCTTTATCGATTCTGCTATCACCATCGGCGCCTCCGTGCGCGAGGGCGATGCAATTCACGCGGTGTTTGAGCCGCTGGTCAATCCTGAAAAATGCGTTGGGTGCGGCTTGTGCGTGCAGCGTTGCGTTGTGGGTGATCCGCAGGTCGCTATCGAAATTGTGCGCGACTACGGCGAGGCGCGCCGGCGTATCGACGAGGAGCAGGCAAAACACGTATCGAATCCTTGGACAGGATAAAAGCCGATTTGCCTTCGCCGGCCAACACCGTCGTTTCGGTTGCTTTGGCGGCGCGAAGGCCGCGCGGTAATCGTAGCTTTCTTCAGGGCCCGAGGGGTGCGTTGCCGAAATCGAAGCGGCTATGACGGCCGAACGCCGATCGGCGCCCAATAACCGAGTGGGGCACCAGAGCGCCTCCGAAGGACGCTCTCTAAAAGGATACAGGGAAGAACCGTTACTAAGGAAGGTGGACATCATGGATGTTACGCGACGCGATTTCGTGAAGTCTTCGGCGATCGCTGCTGCAATGGCGGCAGCGGGCGGCAGCCTGGCGGCATGCGCCAGCAAGCCCGATGCGGGGCAAGCGGGCGCGGGCGATACGCAAACGTATACCGCGGTATGCCGTTTCTGCGGGTGCGGATGCGGCGTGCTGATCGAGACGAAAGACGGCAAGGTCACGGCGGTCACCGGCGACCCTGACAACCAATCGAATCGCGGTCTGAACTGCGTGAAGGGCTATTACCTGGGCAAGATCCTGTATGGAAAAGACCGTCTGACCACGCCCCTTATTCGCGATGATACAGGCACCAAGGGCACCGAAAGCGGTTTGCGCGAAGCCACCTGGGAAGAAGCGCTCGAGCTTGTATCGAGCAAGTTGCGTGAAACGTGGAAGAACGACAAGAGCCGTCTTGCGTTCTGGGGCAGCGGCCAGCAGCCTATTACGGAAGGCTACCTTACCGCGAAGTTCTGGAAGGCGGGCCTTCTTTCCAACAATATCGACCCGAACGCGCGCATGTGCATGGCGAGCGCCGTCGTCGGCTTCATGAACGTGTTCCAAACCGACGAGCCCGCCGGTTGTTACGAGGACCTCGACAACGCCGACGTTTTCATCACCTGGGGCGCCAACATGGCCGAGGCGCATCCGATGCTCTATTCGCGACTCACTGCGCATAAGCTTCAAAATGAAAGCGTTCGCCATATCGACATCACCACGATGAAAACACGAACCTCGGCAAGCGCCGATAAGGTTTTGCTGTTCCGCCCGGGCACCGATTTGGCTATCGCGAACTGCGTTGCGAACTACCTCATTCAGAATAAGAAATACGACGCCGATTTCGTGCGCGATCACCTGCAATTCAAAATGGGCACCGAAAACATCGGCAATGCGGTGGAAGACGGCTACGATAAAAGCGACCTGGGCAAATTGGTCGACAAAACCACCGCATGCACGTTTGAGGAATACGCCGCGCGCCTGGCGGACTACACGCTCGAGTACACGAGCGAGCTTTCGGGCGTTTCCGTCGAGGGCCTCACCGATTTGTGCGAAGTGTTCGCCGACCCTGATTTGCGCGTGATGAGCCTGTGGACCATGGGCGTGAACCAGCATAATCGCGGCACATGGATGAACCACAACCTGCATAACATTCATCTGCTTTCCGGTAAGTACGGCAAGCCGGGTTCAACGGCGTTTTCGCTCACCGGTCAGCCGAGCGCATGCGGAACGGCGCGCGAGGTGGGCACGTTCTGCCACCGCTTGCCGGCCGACCTCGTGGTGTCCAACGAGGCGCATCGTCGCTACACCGAAGCCGTTTGGAATCTGCCTGAGGGCTACCTCGACGAAATTAAAACGCCTGGTTATCACACGATTAAACTCTTCCGCGAGATGTCGAAAGGCAACATCGATTTCCTGTGGAGCGCGCACAACAACTGGGCGCAGTCTTTGCCGAATCTGACGCGTTTCTTGGGCGAAGATGGTGAGCATACGGGCATTTTCGACACGTTCATTGCGGTAAATGAGGTATATCCGACGCTTACGACGCGGTATGCCGACGTCGTGTTTCCCGTGGCGATGTGGGTGGAGCGCGAGGGCCAGTTCGGCAATGCGGAGCGCCGCACCTCAGTGTTTGAAAAGGCCGTGGAGCCCGTGGGCGATGCCAAGTGGGACGTGTGGGTGCTGCTCGAAGTCGCGCGCCGCGTGCTTGAAGGCGAAACAATTGACGGCGAAGATGCGTTCACTCGTTTGTTTGGCTTCATTTGGGATGCTGGTAAAGACGACTTCAATGGCGATTCGCGCGAAGTCAATCGCGCGATTTGGGAGGAGTACCGCACGTTCTCGAATCCCGATTTGAACGAACGCGCGGCTGCAATCAACGCCGAAAAGAAGCTCAAGATGGAAGCTAAGCAGCTTGCTCCTTACGACGAGTATTTAGCGCATCATGGCCTTACGTGGCCCGTGCGTGAAGTTGATGGGCAGTGGCTTCCCACTAAGTGGCGTTTTTCTGATGGCAAGCAGGCCGATGGCTACGACGAGGTCGGCATCGAGATGTATGGCGAAAAGGGGCTTGCTGGCGGTATGAGCTGGTACAAGAGCGCTGACCACAAGCCTTCGGTAGTATTTCGCCCCTATGAGCCGCCGGCGCAGGAACCTTCTGCGGAATTTCCGTTCTGGTTCTGCACGGGTCGTTTGCTCGAGCATTGGCACACCGGCACCATGACGCGTCGCGTTGAGGAGCTCGACCGTGCGTTGCCTGAGGCCCTGCTTTCCATGAATGCCGACGATGCCGCCGCGTTTGGCATTAACGACGGCGATATGGTGCAGCTCACGAGCCCCCATGGAACGATGCAGATCAAGGCATCGCTCGCCGGCCGCGTGGAGCCTCCATCGGGCATGGTGTTCGCGCCGTTCTTCGCGGCAGAAACGCTCATCAACCGCGTTGTGCAGGACTACTATTGTCCGCTTTCGAAAGAAACCGACTACAAAAAGACGTGCGTCAGCATCAAGAAGGCCTAGGGAGGGTATGACGATGAAGATTTTCAAAACGCGCGTGGGCATTGCGGTTGCGACTGTCGTGTTGGCCGTTGGTTGCGTTGCGGGCGCTGGTTGTGCGGCCCAGCAGCCCGAGCCGTCAAATGCGGTCGCTGGCACCGAAACCACGCCGAAGCTCATGCCTGCGCAGCACCAGAAATACGTCGATCGCACGGCATATAAGTGCTATCGATGCCATGGCGCCAGCGTGCAGGGCAACCCTACGGCAAAAAATGCGGTTGCCATGCCGAATGGCCACTACGTGAATAACGATCCGTCGACATTCGAGCTCGACCCCATTCGCAAC
This sequence comes from uncultured Slackia sp., assembly GCF_934630525.1. Classification (GTDB taxonomy): domain Bacteria; phylum Actinomycetota; class Coriobacteriia; order Coriobacteriales; family Eggerthellaceae; genus Slackia. The sequence goes on along the minus strand of NZ_CAKTVX010000003.1, from coordinate 127,930 downwards.
GAATGTCGCAGTTGCCATTCGGTTGACCCGAACAAGAAGCTTGGCGACGACGCGACTTACGAAGAGGCCGAAGTCGAAACCGGGCAAGAGGGCCTGGACGACTAACGTTCGCTTGGCGATCGGAGGGGCCGAAGGGGACGGCGGCGCGAGCGAGGGTGCGCGAGTGGAAGACGCGGGTGGAAGATGCGGGAGCGCTTCGTCGCCGAGCTGTTGACGGGCCATGTTTGAGAGGGAATTTTGATGACGATTTCGAGCTTGATTGTTGAATGTGCCCCCGATGCTTGCGACGCTGTTGCCGCCAATCTTGCGGCGCGCGATGGCGTGGAAGTGCATGGCATCGACGCTGGTCAGGGAAAAGTAGTAGTAACTGTGGAAGCCGACGGCATCGATGAAAGCCATCGTATCGCGAGCGATTTCGTGAGTATCGATACGGTCCGCGGCGTCGATCTGGTCTATGCCAATTTCGAAGATGACAACTTGGGGAAGTAGGTCTGCCGTGGCGAAGAAACGTAAGGGGCGTTGGACGGCTGCGCGCCGTGCGGTTCAAATTGCTGTAGCGGTTCTCTTCTTCATTCCGCTTTTCGCTTCGGGTTGGGGCGCTGCGGGGTTGGGCTTTTCTTCCCCCGAAGAACCGCTTGCGACGCCGGACGGATTTGCTTGGTGGGGAAGCCTCTCGTCGTCGCGTTTGTTTGGGCTCGATTTGCTAGATCCATTCGCTGCGCTCCAGGTGGCGGTTGCGGCGAAAAGCGTCGCTTTTGCCGGACTCGCCTGGGCGCTTCCTGTTTTGGTGGTTTACGGCATAATTCGCGGGCGTGTTTTTTGCGGCTGGGCGTGCCCGGTGAACCTGCTGTGCGAGTTTGTTGACTGGCTTCGTGGCAAGTCGGGCATTGCGGTGCGTGAGCGCTCGGTGCCGCGGCGCGCGAAGGTCGGAATTGCGGCGGCGGTGCTCGCGCTTTCCGCAGTATGCAGCGTGCCCGTGTTCGAATTGGTGAATCCCATAAGCGCCGTGAACAAAGCCGTGCTGTTCGGCTCGTTCGCCGGCGTGTTTACGCTTGCGGCAATTGTCGTGGCCGAGCTGTTCTGGTCGCGCCGCGTGTGGTGTCGTGCGCTGTGCCCGCTCGGCGGCATGTACGAAGCTCTGGGGTGCGTGGGGCTTGTGAGCGTGAAAATCGACCACGGCGCGTGCGTGCATTGCGGCGCATGCCAGGCGGCGTGCTTGTGCGATCCTAGGATTCTCGACGATGCCCTCGCGGGCAAGACCGACCGCGTTGCCTCAGGCGATTGCATGCTGTGCGGGAAATGCGTCGACGCCTGCCCGCATTCGGCTCTTGAAATTGGGTTCGTGCTGCCGAGGCATCCTGAGTTGTAGGAAACATTTCGCGGTTTGTGCCGCGCGCCGCAAACCAACGTCTAAAGCAAAAAGCCGCGAATTACTTCGCGGCTTTTCTTGAAGCTTCAGTCTGGCGCGCGTGGCCGCACCAAGAAAACCGCCCGCTATGCATGGGTGTATTCAGCCTTCGCATAAAAACGCACGAAGTGCGTACCCTATTTCGAGGCGCGATGCCAAAAGCCGTTGATGAGCTATCGCGACCTGGTGTTTTGCTTGAGCACGCGCGTTCTTTGGCTGGCATCGTTGACTAAGGTACGCACTTCGTGCATTTTTGTGCAAGGGCATCTGTTTTGGCCGTCGTTGTCGTTGGCGTTAGCGGTCGGCGGTCTGCGCGGTATGTGCGTTGCGCAAAAATGCGTGCCGTGTGGAGTGGACGCGAGGATGCATGTTGTGCGAAGTGAGTTCGTCGTGCCTTCAGCAGCTTGCCTTTTCAGCCTTACTCTCGTGCGCTTTCGACCACGTCGTAGAGGCTGCGGCGATCGCCGACGCCAAGTTTGCGGTAAATATTGCTCACGTGGTGCTTGGCGGTGCCTTTCGCAATGGTGAGCTCGTCGCATATGTCTTGCACAGTGCGTCCACGAACGAGTAGCTCGAGCACTTCGGCCTCACGCGCGGTAAGCCCGGCCCGATTGACCACGATGTCGCACTGCGCCTCGATGGTGAGCGGCATCGCGAGAACGGTTGCGCTTGAGCTGTTCCCATCTTCGCCAGCGCTGGTTGCGACCGGCGTTTTGCCGCGACCCGGAGCGGGGCCGGTGGAATATCCTCCTGGGGTAGGGGCATTGCGCGTGTCTCTGGCTTCGTAAATCTTCATAAGGTCGGCTTTCGAGAACAGCAGTGTCGATGCTGCCACAATCACGCCGAGCGAAATTACCGCAAGCGTGAGTTTCGCTACATCATCGAGCTCATTGCCAAGTACGAAACTAGCGAAGAATGTTCCGACGGTGGTCCCGATGCGCGAGGCCACTACCGTGCCGCCGAAAATCAGCGCCGCCGAAATTCCCGTTCGAAAAGCCAAGTCGGTCGCCGTGAGCATGAGGAACATATCCAGGCAGTACACGCCCATGGTAAGAAGGCCGTTGCCAATTGGCGCCCATTGCTCGGGCAAAATGGCGAGTGCGACAATGCCCAGCGCCATTGCTGGCGCGATGGGCTCATAAAGCGCGATTGATTCCGATTCTGGCGAGGTGAGCGCCAGGTTCGCCGCAAGTGCCACGATGGCGATTCCTGCCACGAACATGCTTTCCGTCAGGAAAAAAGTCGCGTCGGGAAGCGCGACGAATTGAGGTGCGATTTTCTGGCTTACGCCCCAAAGCGTGCTCAACAGCACGATGAAGACGATGAGTTGCTTGAAAGGCACATCCTCAAGGCGAAGCGGCGCCGAAGAGGGGCGGCGTCGTGGCTCGTTCGCGCATGATTTCAGGATGAAGCACGAGGCGAGCGGAAACAGGCATGCGACGAGGCCGTCGATTGGGTGGGGGAGCGCATTCGCGGTGAAGAACAGCACGAATGCGAATGCGTATGACAGGTAGAGGTGCTGGCCGACGCGGCCGGTTGCCAGCGTCTCCCATAATTCTCCCCACATAATAAGCAGCGCAGCATTGCCCCATGACATAAGGGCGAGGGCAAAAGCGAGCGCAACGAATTTCAATCCGACGTCGCTGATGAAAGCGACGAAGAGCATGAGAAACGTTCCTGCGGCCATAGCGGCGCCGGCGCCGAGAAGCGCTCTTGGCGATGAGGATAAGCTGGGCCTTATTTTGTATGCGGCAATAACGACCAGATAGCCGGCGGTTGTCGCGAACAGCGCGATTGATTTCAGGCGCGTGCCTTCTCCGCCGTCGGGAATTATGGCGCTTGTGCAAAGCATGACCATTTGCCATGCCTGCCAAAAGCCGAGCCCGATGAAATGATGCGTGCTGCGCTTTGCGCAGGCGCGAATGCCCTTTTTGAATCCCATTAGTTCCTCCCCGCACGGCATTATAGCCTGACCTGGGAAATTGCCCTATGGGCCGAAACGGCCCATATGCGAAAACTCGAAAAATGGGCCCGAGCGGATGTTGCGGATGGTCGTTTTCGGGCGGCATAGTGGGCATATCGCGGCAGGGAGGCCGCGGCGGGGCGCGGGGGCGCCTCGTGAAAAACCAAGGAGGGAGAAACCATGACTAAGGGAATTTCGCGTCGTAATTTCCTCACGGGCGCCGCGCTTGCGAGCGTCGCTGCGGGTGCGGGCCTCGCGGGCTGCGCGCCGTCGGCCGAGAAAAAGACCGAAGCGGCAGGCGCAGCCGATACGGCTACTCAGCATGAATGGGAAAAGGCGCCCGAACCCATTACCGACATCGCTGAAACGGTCGATACCGACATTTTGGTTATTGGCGCCGGTCTTTCGGGCTGCGCGTGCGCATGTTCTGCGGCCGAGAACGGCGGCAAGGTGACGGTTGTCGAGAAAACCGAAAGCTGGCAGGGTCGCGGCGGCGGTTTTGGCGCCATCAATTCGCGCTACATGGACCAGCTCGGTATCAAGGTTGACAAGGTCAACGCCAAGCAGCATTGGATTTCCCAGTGCGCGAGCCGCGCGAACGAAGACCTTATCGTGAAGTTCTTCAATAACTCCGAGGAAGCTTCCAATTGGCTGCTCGATAAGGCCGAAGCGGCTGGCTGCGCCGTGATGGTCGGCGCTTTCTATAGCCACGACGATGTCTACGCCGAGCAACCTGGCTACCATATGTGCATGAAGCCCGAGGGCAGCGATTTGAAGTCCACGGGTTTTGTGGGTGCTGAGGTGCTGTACAACGATGCCGTGAAGGCCGGCGCCGAGTTCGTGTTCAATTCGCCTGCCGTGCAGCTCGTCAAAGACGGCGACAAGGTCGTTGGCTGCATCTGCGAAGCCGACGGCAAGTACGTGCAGTACAACGCCGCAAAGGGCGTCGTGCTGTGCACGGGCGACATCGGTGGCAATTTGGACATGTGCAAGGCTTACGCGCCGATTTGCGTGGAATACGGCCAGCCCCGCAGCCAGTACACTCCCGTTGGCGCGAACACGGGCGATGGCCACAAGATGGGTATGTGGGCTGGCGCGCAGCTGCAAGACCTGCCGCTTCCCACGATGATGCATCCCCAGGCATTCTGCTGGTTCCATGGTCCCTTCCTGTTCGTGAACGACAACGGCGAGCGCTTCATGTGCGAAGACACGTGGGTCCAGGGCAAGTCCCTCGCGATCAACCGCCAGCCCAACGGCGAGGCGTGGTCGGTCTTCGACGCAAATTGGCCGGAAGATCTGGTGGCGGGCCTTCCTTATGGCGGCGGCATGTTCTGGGATAGCTTCCGTCCCTACGGCAGCGATTTGAGCCTTGCGCCTGAGTACTTCAAGACGCAGATTCCGGCTTACATTGAGCAGGGCATTGCCTACGAGGCCGACACCATCGAAGAGCTCGCGAAGAAGATTGGCTGCGACGCGAGCACGCTTTCCAAAACCGTCGAACGCTACAACGGCATGTGCGAGGCTGGCGAAGACACCGACTACTACAAGAAGCCGGTGTTCCTGACCCCGGTCAAGGAAGGTCCCTTCTACGCGCTGAAGGTTGGTCCGGCGCTGCTTACTGTGACTGGCGGCTTGAAGACCGACATTAACTTTGAGTGCCTCGACGCTGACGGCAAGCCGATCGAGGGCCTGTATGCGCTCGGAAATTGCATGGGCGACATCACCGCCGTCGACTACCCGATCAACGTTGCGGGCAATAGCCACGGCCGTTGCATCACCTACGGTTACTTGCTCGGCAAGGATTTGGCGAAATAGCGCCAACGCTAACCGAATAATCCCTCCCAAAAAGAGAGCCCGTATGGGCTCTCTTTTTCTTAAGGCTCATGAGCCTGTGGGCGCGCGCAGCCGCGCCAAGAAAACCGCCCGCTATGCGTGGGGGAGCGCTTGGACTTCGCATGAAAACGCACGAAGTGCGTACCCTATTTCGAAACACGATGTTACAAGCTGTTTATGAGCTATCGCGACCTGGGATTATGTTTGTGCGTGCGTGCCTTTTGACTGCATCGTTAACCAAGGGTACGCACTTCGTGCATTTTTGTGCGAAGGCATCTGTTTTGGCTGGCGGGTTGGCTGTCGGTGGCGTTGCGTCTTGCTTTGCCGGCAATGCTGAGGGGCTTTTACGTCCGCCGAGGGTGAATGGGGAAGTCGATTTGCGCACGCTTTCCCGACCCCGCGCAGGTCCACCCACGTTTACCAAAACGCTAGCCCGACCCCGCGGCGCCTTCTGTCGCCCGCATCGTTCTTCGCACTATGGTAATGTTTGCAAAAATGCTGTTCCCGACTTTAGGGGGAGCCATGGTGCTGAATCCTACTCAGGGCATTCGTTTTTTTCAATTGCTCGATTCCATGGTCGATTTCGCTAATGCGCGTTTGGGGTTGAATCTTCGCGTCGGCCGCGATCGCGCGCGGCGTGACCCAGAAAAGCAAAGTGAAGTCATGCGGGCATTGTGCGCGCACCCCGAGGTTCTGCAGGAATACGACCTGAACCCGCCGACCGAATTCTCCGGCGTACATCGCCGCCCTTTGGCAGACATACCGTTCGAAGAACGCGACGCACGCATAGAAGAAGAGGCGTGGCGCATACTGGAAAACTTCGAAGGCGGCGCGCTGACCATCGAGAAAGCGCTGCGGAAGAATTGCGTGAAAGGGGAGCGCCAAATAGTTCGGCGCCATCGTCCGCCTTGCGCTGCGGACGTTTCACAGGCGCGAGTTTTCCGCCCGATTTGCATGGTCGCGCCGATGCGAACTCACTCAAAACACGCTTTTCATCCCCATGGAAAAGTGTTCAAAAGATGATACTTCACCAATGCAGCAAAAAAGTTACTCTAAGCAAATGAACACCGCCGTTGGAGCACTTCATACGTCAAAATACTTAACGAATAGGTATTTCACACTCTGCAGACGAGGGAAAATGCGCCCCATATACGTAATTTGTTGTAATTTCCCCCCAAATGGGTGAGGGCTTTTTCGGCGGTTTTTCGGTCAACTGTGCTAAAGTTTTCCGAAGTATTTCGTGTACAGATTTACCAAGATGCTTTGGGCATCCCCTCCAACTTGTACACGGAATACGGGGAAGTGAAGGAAAGAAGAAAAAGAAAGGGGGTATCCATGGCTGAAGAAGAGAAGGTTGAAACGACCGAAGCTGCGGATACCAAAGCCGCCAAAAAGGGCAAGAAGAAGTGGCCCGTTGTTGTCGGCGTTATCGCTGTCGTGATCGTGGCCGCTGGTGCGGGCTTCTGGGTTTGGCATGAGCAGCCGAGCTTCTGCGCCGCCATCTGCCACACCCCGATGGACGCGTACCTCGAGACCTACGATTCCGGCAACTACGATAAGTATGGTAACGAGCTCACTTCTGAGGATCAGAAGAACGCTATGATGGCTTACCTGCACAAGACCGAAGCCGGCGCCACCTGCCTCGGCTGCCATCAGCCTGTCATCACCGAGCAGGTCACCGAGGGCATGAACTGGATCTCTGGCAACTATGAGGTTGCTGGCGAGAACAAGCAGGGCGACACCGTCCTCGAGACCCGCGACATCAGCGAGCTTGTTGCTGCTCGTGGCGCTGAAGACGACGAGTTCTGCCTGAACTCCGGTTGCCACACCAACGCTGACGGTTCCGTCATGACCCGCGACGACCTCGTGGCTCTGACCGCCGACCTGTCCAGCACCCGCAACCCGCATGTCTCCCAGCACGGCGAGTACGCTTGCACGCAGTGCCACAAGGGCCATGCTCAGTCTGTGAACTACTGCTCCAGCTGCCACAGCGACGCTCCTATCCCGGAGGGCTGGCTTACCGCGAGCGAGGCCAAGAAGGCTCAGACTCTCTAGTCTGACGCTCTCATCGGTCACAACGCCTTGGGTACTACAATTTGCGTAGTTTCCCGAAGCGCCATGGAACAAAAGGACCCGCCAGTTTTTGGCGGGTCCTTTTTTGTATGCTACAGAGTAGGAATGCCCTGCTCTTTTTTGATGCGGGGCCGCAATGCCCGATGGGGCTTTATTGAGTTACGGGCGCGCGCGTGCGCGTGCGCGCAAGGGGAGCGGCGAGGAAGCGCCGCATGGAAAAGGAGCGAAGCGAATGAACTCCAAAATGAAGCGCAGGCTCATTGTGGTCACGGGCGTCATCGTTGTGGTGCTCGCGATTGTTCTGGCCATTGTCGGCTCGAGCGGCGCAGCGAAAACCATCTCGGTGAAAGACGCCCTGGAATCCGATCTCGCCGGCGAGCGCGTGCAGGTTTCCGGCAACGTGGTCGACAACTCGTTTGCCACGGTCGACGGCGTGCTCACGTTCGACATTTACGATCCCGATGGGGGCGACCCGGCCCAGAAACTCCACGTGAGCTATGACGGCGCGGCTTCTTCGACGTTTGGCAACGGCGTGACCGCTATTTGCACGGGCAAAATCGTCGAGGGCGAAGGTGGCCTCGAGCTCGTGTGCAGCGAGCTCGTGACGAAGTGCCCCTCGAAGTACGAAAGCGCCACCGATGCGCTGAGCGTGATGAACCTTCTCGACTACGGTGACTCCATCATTAACACCACCGTGAAGCTCAAGGGCACCGTGAAGGCCGGCACGCTCACCTCGGCCGCCGAAAGCGGCGAGCCGCGCTTCGTGGTCGTCGACGCCAACGACGCCTCACGCGAAATCGCGGTCGATTACGACGGCGCGCTTGCCGACGGCATCGCCGATGGCACTTCGGTCGTTGTCACCGGCTCGCTGGAAGCCTCTGGCGCATTCAAGGCTACCGACGTCGCGCAGGAGGGTTAAAGCGTGTCTACTTTTGGTTTGTTTGGCCTGGTCATCGCCTTCGCGGGCGTGACCATTGGCTCTGCGTGCCTGCTTGTTTCGCAGGCGCTTCGCGGCAGCCGCCGCGCCTCTTCCGCCGACACGTTCGCGTGGGCGGGCGCTGTGGCGCACATTCTTGCGTTCGTCGCGCTCACGTTCTGCTGCGGCCTGCTCGTTTTCTGCTTCATGACGGGCGACTTCTCCATCGAATACGTGCTGCTCGAGCATTCTGAAGCGGAAGGCGCGCTCGGCGTGCTCTATCGCTTCGCGGGCCTGTGGGCCGGCCGTGAGGGCTCGCTGCTGCTGTGGGCATGGCTCATTTCGGCCTTCAACGTGGCTGTCGCCGTGCGCGTGATGAAGCACGACGAGCCCATCGACTGTATGGCGCTGCTCGTGTCGGGCCTCGTGCTCGTTGCGTTTGTGGCTGTCATGCTCTTCTCGGAAAGCAACATGCCTTTCATCGCGACCGCCGCGCCCTACATCGATTCTTCGGGCCGCCTCACGAACACGGGTTCCATGCAGGGCATGAACCCGCTGCTTGAGCACTGGGCGCAGGCCATTCATCCGCCTACGCTGTTCATTGGCTACGCGGGCCTCACCATTCCGTTCGCGTACGCCATCGCGGCGCTCATCGTGAACGATCCTTCGAAGAAATGGGTCGAGCGTTCGAGCCGCTTCGCCATGATTTCGTGGCTGTTCCTGGGCATCGGCATTGGCCTTGGCTGCGTGTGGGCCTACGTCGTGCTCGGCTGGGGCGGCTACTGGGGCTGGGACGCCGTGGAAAACGCCAGCCTACTTTCGTGGTGCGTGGCGCTCGCGCTCGTGCATAGCTTCACCGTGTACCGCAAGCGCGGCGCGTTTAAGCGCTGGTCGATTATGTGCGCGTGCATCACGTTTGCGTTCGTCATTACCGGCACGTTCATCACGCGCTCGGGCATCGTGCAATCGGTGCACGCCTTCGAGGGCGACCCCGTTTCGCTCGTGCTTTTCGGCGGCCTTATCGCGGTTTCGATGCTCGCGGGCGTTATTGGCCTGTTCGTTCGCTGGAAGAGCTTCTGCCCCGGCGAGAACGACGTTATGGAATCGTTCGCCTCGCGCGACGCCGCGTATTACTTCAACAACGTGATCATGATCGTGTTCACGGTGATCCTGTGCTACCTCACGGTGGCAAGCGCGCTGCCTTCGTGGTTGCCGTTCGGCGGCCAGAGCCTGTCTGCCGGCACGTACAACGCCATCGCGCGCCCGCTCGGCGTGGTGTACTGCGCGATTATCGCTGTGTGTCCGCTGCTTTCTTGGGTGAAAACCGACCCCAAGACGTTCTGGAAGAAGGCGCGCATCCCCGCACTGTGCGCGGTCGTGCTGTTCGTCGGCCTTATGTCGTATTTCGCGACCACGCTCTACCCGGCGTATGACGCCATCATTCAGGCGGGCGGCACCGAGGCCGAAGAACTCGCGTCGGAAGGCCCCATGTGGTACTACAACGGCATCGCCGTGGTGGGCTTCGCGGTGGCGAGTTTGCTGTTCTTCAACACGCTGTTCCTTATTGGCCGCACGGTCGGCGCGCGCGCGAAGGCCATGGGCAAAAACCCGGTGGCGGCGTTTTTCGCGAGCCTCGCAGCCGACGCGCCACGTTTCGGCGGCTACATCACGCACCTCGCGATGTCCATCATTTTGGTGGGCCTCATTGGTTCGTCGATGTACGTGACCGAGAAGGTCGGCTATGTCGACTTCGACCAGGATGCCAACACGGGCGGCACGTTCGTAATTGAAAACTACGAGCTTCGCTACTTGAACAACGAGGTGAACCAGACCGCGAACGGCAAGCAGATCGATTACTGCACTCAGTTCGAGGTGTACGACACGAATTCTGGCAACTATATTGACACCGTGTCGCCTTCGGTGACGCTGCAATCGGCCACGCAGCAGACCAAGCTCAACGCGAGCGTGATCAGCTTCCCCATGGAAGACTTGTTCGTGGTGTACCGCGGCGTGAACGATGCCGGCCAGCTGTCGATGGATGTGCGCGTGAACCCGCTCATCAGCTGGGTGTGGGTTGGCTTTGCGATGCTCGTTGTTGGTACCGGCCTTGGCGCGTTCGGCCGTCGAAAGCCTTCCACTAAGGTGAAGGCTGCGGCCCGGGCGGAAGCCGGTAAGGGCGATGCTCGTGCGGAAGCGTCCACGGGCGAGACGTGTGCGGAACAGGCCGCGAATAAGGCTGAAGGCGCTGCCGAGGCCGCGACCGAAACTGCGGCCGTGACCGATGCTGCGACGGCGACTAAGCCCGTGGCAACGGCGGAAGCGTAGGGCAGCAGCTATGGCAAACGCCATTGAAACGAAAAAGCTCACGAAGGTGTTCGGCGATCGCAAGGCGCTCGACAAGGTGTCGATCGAGGTGCCCGAAGGCGCGTTCCTCTCGATTTTCGGGCCGAACGGCGCCGGCAAAACTACGCTCGTGCGCACGCTTGCCACGCTTTCTCGCGCCACATCGGGCACGGCGTTCGTGGCGGGGTTCGACGCGAAGGAAGAGCCCGACAAGGTGCGCGAGCACATCGGGCTCATCTCGCATAACCCCATGCTGTACCCCGATCTTACGGCTATGGAAAACCTCATGTTCACCGCGCAGCTCTACGGCGTGGTGAACGCCGAGGAACGCGTGCGCGAGCTTTTGCGCGCGGTTGAGCTCGACCATCGCCGCTTTGACGTGGTGCGCACCTTCTCGCGCGGCATGACGCAGCGCCTTTCCATCGCGCGCGCCCTGATGAACGATCCCGACGTGGTGTTTCTCGACGAGCCTTACGCCGGCCTTGACCCCCATGCGGTCGAGATATTCGACGGTCTCATCGAGCAGCTGCGCGACGGGCGAACCTTCGTCATGGTGAGCCACGATTTGCAGAAGGGCTTCGACGTGTGCACGCACGCGCTTGTGCTCGCGCGCGGCCGCGTGGTGAGCTACGCGCCGAAGGAAGACATCGATTTCGAGCAGTTCCGCCAGCTCTATCGCGAGACCGTGGGAATGGGGGTGGCGTAAGTGGCCGTGAAAATGAAAAAGCCCTCCACCTGGGCTCATTACAAGGCGCTCTTGCGCAAAGACCTCGCCCAGGAGCTGCACACCAAGGAAATGATCACGTCCATGGGCCTGTATGCCCTGCTCGTGCTCGTGGTGTACGGCGCGTCGCTTGCCCAGGCGGGAAGCGAGCTCGATATTCAGCAAATGGCGGGCGGCCTTCTGTGGGTCGTGGTGCTGTTCACGAGCTTGCTGGGACTGAACCGCTCGTTTTCGCACGAGAAGGAAAACGGCTGTTTGGAAAGCATTTTGCTCGTGCCCATGGATCGCTCGGTGATTTTCTTGGCGAAGGCGACGGCGAACCTCGTGTTCCTGCTGATTGTCGAGATTATTTGCGTGCCGCTGTTCTTCTTCTTTTTCCTGGGAACGGTGGGCGCTGCCGAGACGTGGCCGCTTATGTTCGCGCCGCTTTTGGTGGGTACCATTGGCATTGCGGGCATTGGCACGCTGCTTTCGACCATCACCATCAACACGCGTGGCAAAGACGTGATGCTCGCGGTGCTGTTCATTCCGCTGATGTTCCCGCTTCTATGGGCGTGCGTTTCGGCGACCACGGGCGTGTTGGTTGGCGGCGAGGAAGTGATGGAGACGTTTACCACGTCAATGGCTTTGGCGGGTGGCTACGACGTCATCATGATTTTGGTGTCGTGGGTGCTTTACGACTTCGTCGTGAGTGCTTAGATCGTCTGGCGGTCGCGTGCGGCCCCGCGCGGGCTTTTCTGAAACCACAGCGGGCTACCGCTCGCTTTTGGCTCGCTATGCGCCCGCTTGACGGAGTTTCATTCTGGAGCGAAAAGCAGGAATGAACACCGACGGTTTCTAAAAAGCCCGCGCGGGGTCGCACGCGACCGTGATGCAATGTTCGCTCGCTGCGCGAAGCCAGGCCAGAGGGCCTATCCGGGTCGTCTGCGCTCAAGCTTGCTTTTATTCACTGCATTAAGCGCAGCCAGGTGAGCGCATAGTGAGCGAAGCGAACGGTAGCGAACCGTGGCCCCGGATAGGCCCTCTGGCCTGGCTTCGCGCAGCGGTACGATACGAATAGATGGTATACGTTGCTTAAAGCATACGAGGAAGGGTTGGTGACATGACCGACAAACCGTTTAAGGAACCCAAGGTTGGTGGCAAGCTTGACGCTGCCGTACCTTGGATGATGGCGGTGGGCACGCTGCTCGCCGTTGCGGGCTTCGTGCTCACGTTCACGTTGGCGCCGCTCGTCAACGGTGCGGCCGTGAGCGAGCCGCAGGTTATCGCGGGAACCGTGGTGGCCAATAAGCTGCTCATCTCGCAGAAGATCTTCTACTGGCATGTGCCGGTGGCCATTTCGAGCTTCGCCGCTGTGATGTTCTCCGCGTTCTACGGCGTTCGCTTCCTTATGACCAAGCGCGCTTGCTATGACGTGCGCGCGAGCATCTGCATGGAAATCGCGCTCGTTTTCGTGCTGTGTGTTATGGCCAGCGGTGAGCTGTGGGAGCGCTTCGAGTGGGGCGTGTGGTGGACGTGGGAGCCGCGCCTTACCACGTACTTCATTCTGATGCTCATGGTTTTCGCGTTCTTTATTCTGCGCAACGCCGTTGAAGACCCCGAGCGCCGCGCGACTTATTCGGCCGTGCTGGGCATTCTGATTTGCGTGGACGTGCCCATCTGCTTCATGATCACGCGCATCATTCCCTCGGGCGTGCACCCAGTCATCTTCCGCACCGATTCGGGCCTGTCGCCCGACATGCTGCTGCCGTTCTTGCTGTCGCTGTTCGGCATGATGCTCATCGCGTTCGGCCTGTACCGCCTGCGCCTGCGCACCCAAATCATGCAAGACAAAGTCGCCCGCCTTTCCGACGCATTGGAGGACTAAATGAATCCCGTTCTTTCTGAAATCTATTCCACCGTGCTTGGCGGTGCGCCGTACGTGATCGCTGCCTATGCGCTCATCTTCGCGATCCTCATGGTGTATGTGATCATGACCACCATGAAGCTGAAGAACACCGAAAAGAAGCTCGACGCGCTCGAGGAGCATGTCGAAGAGCTGCTGGCTGCGAAGAAATAGCGCGCTGGTCTGGGTTTTTGTGCATATGCGATTGGAGCGGTGGGTGCTACGGGCGCCCGCCGCTTTTTCTTTTCCGCGATGGGGCGCGCTTGGCGATAAGGGCTCCCGGTGTCCATTCGCGGCGTTGCTCGTTCGCGCTGGCGTTTGCTCGCGGTAATCATGTGCTGCGGTGGTTATGCCAGCTTGTCGAACATACTCGACAAAATGATGGGAGATTTGTCGACTATACTCGACAAACTGGAATCTTTTGCGATTTGCTCAGCGGAGGGACGTTGGCTTCGGGATTCGTGTGCGGGTTTTCCGAAGGCCATTTCTGCCTCGTCTGCGACTATCGTCGGTATTTGCGCGGCCGGCGCTTCTTTAAGCTCGTACGCCCAGGATTCGCCTCAGGATTCGCCCTCGCTTCCGCGTTGCGCTTGCGTGCAGCCTTTTTGGGCTTTTCCCGCTTGGCGTTCAAGTGTCGTACAATACACCCACGCAATCGAACGCGCCGCCGTTGCGCGGCGCGTCGTTTTCCCAGATAGGAGATGTACGTTGAAGGCTTTGATTCCCGCTGCGGGCATGGGCACGCGCTTCCTTCCCGCCACCAAGGCTCAGCCGAAAGAAATGCTGCTCGTGGTCGACCGCCCCGTTATTCAGTACGTGGTCGAAGAAGGCCTGGCGTCGGGCGCCGACGAGGTCGTTATCGTGAACAGCCGCGACAAGAAGTCCATCGAGAAGCACTTCTCGCCCGATCCGGAGCTCGTGGCAACGCTGCGCGCCCGCGGCAAAGACGCTTACGCCGACGAGGTCGAGCGTGTTGGTAACCTCAACGTTTCCTATGTTTACCAGGACGAGCCGCTGGGCCTGGGCCACGCGATTCATTGCGCAGCCGAGAAAACTGCCGATGAGCCATTCTTCGTGCTGTTGGGCGACGTCATCGTGCCCGACAACAACATTTGCCCGCGCATGCTCGAGGTTTCTCGCGCGCACGGCGGCGCAAGCGTGATCGCCGTGCTGCCCGTTCCCGACGAGCAGGTGCACCGCTTCGGCATCATTGACGGCGCGCCCGTCGAAGGCGAAGACGGCGTGTGGAAGGTGAACAGCCTGGTCGAGAAGCCGGCGCTTGAAGACGCTCCGTCGAACCTCTCGGTGTTCGGCCGCTATCTGCTTTCGGCTCGCGTCATGGAGCTTCTGGCCGACGCCAAGCCCACTGTGGGCGGCGAAATCCAGCTCACCGACGCGCTTGACGCGGTGCTTGACGAAGAGGAAATGTACGCTGTCGTCATTTCTGACGAAGACGGCTTCGACACCGGCACGGTCGAGACCTGGCTCGACACCAACAACAAGCTGTACGCCCGCAAGAACGGCTAAGCTGAAAAAAATATGCGAGCGAACGGGGCGCCATACGGTGCCCCGTTTTTTTTAGCTCCCTATCTTGTAGAGCAAAGGGCATCGATGGATAGTTGCGGTTTCGCAAGCTCATGGCAGAGGCTTTGCCTATATGCTATAATACGAACAGATGTTTGGTTATAGCGATGCGGGTTGGAGGCGAGATGGAAAACGAGATTGTGCTGTTCGAATCGGAAGACGATCAGGCAAAGCTCAATGTCGAATTCGACGGCGAAACGGTATGGCTGACAAAAGAACAGATGGCGGCGCTTTTCGGGAGAGACAGGTCGGTGATTTCCCGCCATATCTCTAATATTTTTAGGGAAGGGGAAATCCTCGAAGAAGGCAATGTGCATTATTTGCACATTGCAAATTCGGACAAGCCGGTCGCGTTCTACAACCTCGATGTCATCATTTCGGTCGGTTATCGCGTGAAATCAAAGCGCGGCGTCGAATTTCGCCGATGGGCGACAGGCGTGCTGCGACAATATGTGCTTGATGGCTATGCCGCAAACAAGCGCCGCCTTGCGCAGTTGGGGCAAATCGTCCAGGTCATGGACCGCATCCCGAACTCGCTCGAAGCGAGAGACATACTCTCGGTCATCAAAGCGTACACAGGCGCGCTCGACCTGCTCGACGACTACGACCATCAGCGAATCGCGAAGCCGAAGGGCCGCGCGGCGACGTACGTGCTCGATTACGACGAATGCCGAAGCCTTATCGCGTCAATGAGGTTCTCGCGCGACAGCGATCTGTTCGGCGTCGAGAAGGACGACTCCTTCCGCTCGAGCATCGCGGCGATCTACCAGGGCTTCGGCGGGCAGGAGATGTACCCGACCCTCGAGGAAAAGGCCGCGAACCTGCTGTATTTCGTCGTTAAGAACCACTCGTTCCACGACGGCAACAAGCGCATCGCCGCGGCGCTCTTCCTGTATTTCCTGAACATGAACGACGCGTTGTGGGCCGACGGCACCAAGCGTATTTCCGACAGCGTTTTGGTCGCGCTCACCATCATGGTCGCCGAGTCGAAGCCCGACGAGAAAGAGGCCATGGTGGCATTGGCTATGAGCTTCCTCTCATTGGGGTAGTGCGTAGCGCATGGCGGCAAGAGCAAGATGGAGCGAGGGGTGATCCGATTGGGCGTGGCCCTCGTGTTGTATGCGGCGTGCAATTTGGCCAGTTCTGTCCATTCTGTTGTACACGCGTGTGAACGAAACTGGCTAATATCGCTCCTATCAGGTGAATCGATAGGAGGAAGCCATGTATGAGCCGTCCAAAATCATGCAGTCGTTCTTTATCGCAGGGTTTCAATATCACGATGGCGCGCTGGCGCTCAAGAAGCTCAAGCCTGGCAAGAAACTCGAGCTCGTAGCCGAGCCCGACAACCCGCACGATCCCGATGCCGTGGCGATTTGCCGCAAGGGCGTGCATCTTGGTTATGTCCCCGGCGATAGCAACGCCGCTATCGCGCAGCTGCTGCGTTTCGGCCATGCCAACGTGCTTGAATGCCGCATTATGCAGGTCGACAAAAAGGCCGATCCATGGAAACAGGTGCGTGTGGGAATCTACGTCACTGACAATCGTAAACAGAAAAAGGCGGAATAGCCGTGTGCTCCGCGTTTGGGTAGGGCGCCCCGTTCGAGCGGGGGCGTTTCTCTTTGTGCATGGGCTGGTTTTCGAAAACGTTTACCCAGCACGCGCTTTCGCGCGGTATCCTACAAGTACTAATGGGATATGAAAGAGGAGCAGCCTCTATGAACGGATTCAATGCATTCGGCGCGCAGGTGGGCGGAAGCCGACCCGCCAAGCAGCAGGACGTTTCGAGCTTGCTGCGCGATGTGGCGCCCCTGGGTTCCCGCGCAGCTGCGAATGCGAGCGATTTTTCGCCTGAGCGCTTGGCCGAAATCGTCGAAAACGAGCGCCGTTGGTCATGGGTCGAGGTCGACCTGGGCGCTATTCGCAACAACATCGCCGTGGCCAAGCGTCGCCTGAAGCCTGGGTGCCGCTTGCTGGCCGTTGTGAAGGCCGACGCCTACGGGCATGGTTCGGTCGAGGTTGCGAAAACCGCGCTTTCTGCCGGTGCCGCCTACCTTGCGGTGGCAACGGTGCAGGAAGGCGTGAAGCTGCGCGAGGCGGGCATTACCGCGCCTGTGCTCATGCTTTCCGAACCTCCCGAGGCGGCTATTCCGCTGCTTTTGAACTACAACATCATGCCGAGCGTGTATACGGCCGAATTCGCCGTCGCCTATGGTGAGGCGGCCGACGCTCACGGACTGCGCGCGCCGTTCCATTTGGCGCTCAACACCGGCATGAACCGCATTGGTGTGCGCTTCGACGAAGCGGTCGAGTTCGTGCGCCAAATCAGCTTCCACCGAGCGCTTGAGCACGTGGGCACGTTCACCCACTTCGCCACGGCCGACTGCCCCGAAACGCTCGATTTCAACATGCAATTCCGCCGCTTCACCGAGGCTATTGCCGACATGCGCGTGGCGGGCATTAACCCGGGCATCGTGCACTGCGCGAATTCCGCAGCGCTTTTGCGCTACCCCGATACGCATCTCGATATGGCTCGTTTCGGCATCTCGCTGTACGGTTTCCACCCGTGCCCCGAAACGGTGGGTTATTTCGATTTGCGTCCGGCCATGAGCGTGCACGCGCGCATCACGAACGTGAGCCAGCCTCCCATGAGCGAAGGCGTGAGCTATGGTTTGCATTACCGTTCCACCGGCAGCGTGAAAATTTGCACGCTGCCCATTGGCTACGCCGACGGCTACAATCGTGCGCTTTCGAGCCGCGCACAGGTCATTTACAACGGCCAGCTTTGCAACCAGGTGGGCAATATCTGCATGGATCAGTGTATGTTCGAGGTCGATATGCGCAGCCGCGGCACACGTCCGCGCCTTGACCCGCAAATCGGCGATGAGGTGCTGCTTGTGGGCGCCCAGGGCGGCGCACGCATCACGATTGACGATATGGCGGAGCAAATCGGCACTATTCCGCATGAGCTGTGCTGCGCGTTCGGCCTGCGCATGCCGAAGGTTTACACGCGCTAAAGAAGGCGAGGGCGCCATGGCCATAGTGAACAGCCATTTTGCAACGGTGCAGGCGAAGGAGGGCGAAGATTCCGCCCAACTTCTGGCCGATATCGAAGGCGTAATTGGCCAGTGCCGCCGCTGCGCTTTGTGCGAGGGCCGCACGAATGTGGTTCCGGGGTTTGGCAACCCTGCCGCCCGCGTGATGCTCATTGGCGAAGCGCCCGGCAAAAACGAAGATTTGCAGGGGCGCCCGTTCGTGGGCGCAGCGGGGCATTACCTTACCGATTTGCTGGCGCTTGCGGGCCTTTCGCGTGACGAGGTATTCATTGCGAACGTGCTGAAATGCCGACCGCCGTCGAATCGCGACCCACATCACGATGAAATTGCCACGTGCACGCCGTATTTGCGCGATCAGGTGCGTGCCATTGGGCCGGAATTCCTTGTAACCATGGGCAACTTCTCTACGAAGTTCATCCTGAAAACCGAGCGCGGCATTACGCGCTTGCACGGGCAGGTGACCATGGCGGGGCGCTTCAAGGTGTTCCCCGTGTACCACCCCGCGGCGGCGCTGTACGATCCCACGAAGCAGGTGGCTATCGAGGCCGATTTCCGCCGCTTGGGCGAGCTGCTGAAAGGGTAGGGCGCGCGTGGCGCTCGGGCTGCGTCGTGCGCGCGGCAGGCCACGGTTCGCTACCGCTCGCCTTTGGCTCGCCATGCGCTCACCTGATGGTGTTTTCATTTTAAAATAAGTGCCGAAATGAACACCGACGACCTGTTGCGCACGCAGCCCAGCTCGAGTGCGACGCAGCGAAAGCGATTTTAAAAAGGAACTAACGCATGACTGAAGAATTCGACCCGAAAGTGTACCTGCAGCAAGGCGCGTGGCGCGACGTTCGCCTGGGGCTGCATCGTACAGAAGAGCTGCTCGAGCGCCTGGGCCGCCCGCAAGATCGCCTGCGCATCGTGCATGTGGCAGGCACGAACGGCAAGGGGTCGACGTGCGCGTTCACCGCGGGCATTCTGCAGGCGGCGGGCTACAAGGTTGGCCTGTTCACCTCGCCGTATGTGCTGCGTTTCAACGAACGCATTCAGGTGAACCGCGAAGATATTTCCGACGAAGATCTGCTCGCTGTGGCGCTTGAGGTGCGCGAAGCGGCCGAGCAGATGGACGAGCAGCCCACGGCGTTCGAGCTCATCACGGCGGCGGCGCTGCTGCATTTTGCGCAGGTCGGCTGCACGGCCGTGGTGCTTGAGGTGGGTTTGGGCGGTAGGCTCGACTCCACGAATGTCGTCACGCCCGAGGTGTGCGCCATTGCTTCGATCGCGCTTGACCACACGCATGTGCTCGGCGACACCATCGCCAAAATCGCGCACGAGAAAGCCGGCATCATCAAAGCCGGTATTCCCGTGGTGAGCTACAGGCAGAAGCCCGAAGCCGAGGCCGTTATCATGCAGCGTGCTCGCGAGGTGGGCGCACCGGTGAGCGTGCCGCGCTTCGGTCGCATTCATGCGCATGCGGAAGGCCTGCACCAGGTGTTTTCTTATGATGGTTTCACCGATGTGCGCTTGAAACTCGCGGGCACCTATCAGCCGAACAACGCCGTGATGGCTATCGAAATTGCGCGCGTGCTGCGTGGACGTGGGTTCGAGATTTCCGACGAGGCCATTAAGGCGGGTCTCGAGGCCACGGTGTGGCAGGGCCGCTTCGAGGTGGTGCGCGAAAACCCCACGGTGATTGTCGATGGTGGCCATAACGAACAGGGAGCCAATGTGTTGGCGGCGAGCCTGCGCGAGTATTTCCCGCAGGGCGGCGTGACGTTTGTGATGAACGTGCTGCGCGACAAGAACTACCAGGCCATGATCGATGCCACGTTGCCGCTGGCGGCGCGCTACTTCTGCGCCGAGCCGCCCGAAAACGAGCGCGCGCTGCATGCCGACGAGCTGGCCGATGCCATTCGCGATCGCGAGCTCGAGTTCGAGGGCGTGCACGACTACTGCGTGCAGCGTTTGCAGGTGCAGGCTTGCCCGTCAATCGCCAATGCGGTTGAAAGCGCCGTCGAAGCCGCCGGCCCCGACGGCGTGGTGTGCTGCTTCGGCTCGCTCTACGCCATCGCCGACGTGATGTCCGCGCTGAAGGGCTGTTAGCCTGCCTACCTGCTTGCCGCCTGCTCAATACCCAATCAATGCTGCGAGCGTTGATTGGGTATTTGAAACCGGATTGTGTGATTGCGACGGAGCTTTTGACCTGCTCAATGCTCCTAGCATTGAGCAGGTGGCGGCAACCAAGCATTTAGCGAGCCTTGAACAGGTTCTCTGCGTCGACGGCTTATTTTCCGAGTACGGCGCTGGGCTGCACTTTAGCCACGCGCACGCCTTCCATAATGGAGATGCGGTCGACGCTGAGCTTGAATTTCTCGGCGAGCGAGGCGTCGATGAGCTCGAACCCGGTTACATATGCCGCACCCTCGCAGCGCGAACACGCGAAGGCAAGCACGTTGGCCTCGCGAGCGATAATGCGGTCGCGCTTGTCGGGCATGGTTTTGGTTGGATCGAGGGCGCTCGGCCTTGGCGTGAACCCATTCACCATGCCGCTTGCGATAAGGAGTTGCGTATCGGCGTCGGCGACATCTTCCAAGCACCCCACGCGCACGCCTTTGCTGCTCCACGGGCGCATCGAGATTGCGCGACGCAGGCACGCGATCAAGTCCCTTGCCGAATCCCCATCGGCCGGCTCAAGCATGGCGGCAAGCGCTTCTTCCGTCTGCTCGGCGGCGTCGGCGTTGGGGCAAACGTGAGAGCACAGGGCGTCGATGAGTGCCTTTCCGCGAAGCTTTTCAAGCACTGGCAGTTCGCTGCTCGCCATTTCGAAGCGGTTCATGACGTCGAAAAACGCCCGGTTGCTGCAATCGAGTTCCTGCTTGCCATGCTCGCGTAGCTCATTGAGGCTTTCGATGAAGCCGAGCGAACGCTCGCGTCCAAAGCGCCAGAGCGCGTCAAAGAATTCGTTGTGCGCCATATGAACGCCGAAACCGCACCAGCAGCGCCATGCGGTTGCGTCGCCCGGGTCGGCGACAAGGGCAAGCAGCGTTGCGGCCTGCGCAGCGCTGCTCGCCTCGAATGAGGTGATATCGCCGTGCAAAGGCGCGTCTCCCGTGCGAAATGCCGCAGGAATGCCCTGTTCGCGAAGCGCCCGCGCCACGCCAGTAGCCCATGCGCCATTGGGCACGGCGATAAGGGCGCAGCGGGCGTCGACGCCGTTGGCGAGAGCTTCGGCAACAGTACGGCTGATAAAGGCGAATTCTTCTTGAGGCGTTTCGAAGAAACGCTTCTCGGGCGTTTTCTCTGTGGCGCTCTTTATTTCGAGCTTATCTACGATTGCCTCAACGGGCGCGCAGGGGTAGTCTTCGGCCGCGGGTACGTTCGGTTCGTCGATTGCGGTGCCGCTCACGTTGCCCCTCGCGGCGAGTGCGCACATCTCTTGGGTCGCGCGGCTCATGAGATGCGCATCGACGAGCGTGATTTCGTCTATGTCGAGTGCATCTGCGAGTTGCGGGTTGGCTTCGAGCAGCGCACACGCGACGCCGGGTGCCTCCCATTCGATCATGGCGCCTTGGAATTCGAGCGTTTCTTTTAAATAGCGATGCAGCTGGCACTCTTCGCCCGTAATAAGCCAGCCTTCGTCCATGTCGGCGCGGTCGGCCCAGCTTTTATAGAAGAATTTGAGCATCTCGTGCATGCGCTTGGGCGCAATGCCAAGAAATGCCAGGTCATTCATCAGAAATTCAAGTTCATAGCTTTGAAGCAGGCGTGGGCGGCGGTTGGTAAGGCCCATGTCGTGCGCTTTGCCGATGATTTCCAAGGCCAAATTGAGCCCTTCATCTGGCTGTATGGTTCGTGAATTCATTCGTGCTCCTCGGTAGTCACGGCGCCTCGAACTGCCCTGCAAAGGAAGGACGGCCCCCGTACATATAGAAAAGCTATGCATGCCGTCCTCCCTTTGCAGGGCAGGCCGTGTGGCGCGCTGTTAGTCGTCGTTTTCTTCGAACAATTCGGCGAAAAACTCGTCATCGATGCCTAGGAAACCCTCGGTGACATAGGCCAGGCCCAGATAAAAATCGGTTTTCGCGAATCGAGCCAAATCGGCGGTCATCATGGGCACCCAGGCAAGCAAGTGGTCGGTAAGGAAATTGCGCTGAACCGTAAGCTCGGTCTCGGCCTCTTCGGCGTCGCCTGCGCGGAATGCGTCGGCGGAACGCGCGGCCATGGTCGCCATGAACTCGAGCTCTACCGCTACGTGGTCTTCGCCCTCTTTCCATGATTCGCGCTTGTCCAAGTTTTGGCTTCGGTAAATCGCAAGCACCATGTCGCGCGCTCCCATCATCATGAGGCGTTCGCGGCTCGTGTACACGCTTTCGTAGGGGTAGGCGCATGAATACGAATCGTTGCCGTGGCCAATGAATGAGCGCACGTAGTCGATTGCCAAATCGGTCAAGGTGTTCGGCCAGGTGTTCGACATGAACTTCGCCATGCGCATGTAGCCTTCGTCGAGCTTCGCGTTGCCGCTTCCGTAAGGGAAGCTCATATGCTCGAGCTCGTTGAGCAGGTCTTCGTCAATTTCGCTTTGGTACAAACGCGAGAGGAATTGGTAGGTGTTGGCGCGGCTTTCGCATGCGTCGGCAAGCTGCGCGTAGATTTCGCTTTCCGTCATGGTTAGTTCTCCTCGTGCTCGTTGATGTTGGCAAGCGCCGTGCGGCCCATTTCAGTAATAGCCCACGTTTTGCCGTTCCATTCGATTGCGTCGTTGGCTTCAAGGCGTTCTGAGAAATGCATGGCGAAATAGCGCGGGTTTTGCACGAGCGGGTCGTGGTCGATTGCTTCGCCGAGCGCTGCGGTGGTTGCTCCGTTAGCCTCGCTGCACAGGGAAAGCACGCGCGCATAAATGGGAAGGTATTGCGGCTCTTCTTCGAGCATCCCATGTAGGCGCGAGGCTGGGTCGTCGGCCGCGGCAACCTGAACGCCTTCGGCGGTGGCGGTCCAATAAACCGCAGGCGGCTCGACGGGCACGAGGCTCTTCGTTCCGTCGGCGTTTTCGACCACGGTGGGTTCGAAAGAACCGGTGGGGTAGGGTTCGCCCGATTCGGTGACGCGCACAAGGGCGCCAGCGTGCTCGAGCACCGCGCACAGGTTCGCGCTGTTGAAAACGGTTTTGCAATTCTCTTGAATCGATTCGACCACGCCTTCGACCTCGTCGAAGCGCGTGATTTTGCCATTGCAGGCCTCGATAATCGCGAGCAGCTCTTTGCGGCGCGGCGCCATTTGCTTGAGTACTTCGGCGATGCGTTCGGCGGGCTTAAGAGCTTCGAACGCCGCCTCGGCCGCCTGTTCCTGGGCGAGGTGGCTCGCCGTTTGTGCCGCGATATCTTCAGGCCCGATGGGCTCGGTATCTTCGGTGGGCTGCACGGGGTCGTCGGGCATTTCGTCGTGCGCAACATCGCGCGCGCCCAAATCGAAGCCGAGGCCAAACCTGGATTGCGATTGTGCCATTTGGAAAATCTCCTCACATAGCGAAGGCAATAAAAAAGGCGCGCCCGCAGAGTGCAGGCAACGCCCAAATCAAGCTATGTGCACGACCGAAAGCGGTCGTTTTGTATCCCCGAAGCGCTACTCTAGCGGCCTTGCGGGTGCGCGTCAAGCGCCAATTTACGATTTACTCGTCGTTTTTGCCGTATACGACGTCGAGCATTTCTTGGCGCGTGTGCACGCCAAGCTTGCTGTAGATGTTGCGTACGTGCGTGTTCACGGTGCCCTCCGCGATATACAGCTCTTCTTTCACGCGTGCGGTTGAGCGCCCCTCGGCGAGCAGGAAAAACACGTCGCGCTCGCGCGGTGAGAGCTTGCAGGCGACGGCAATGCGCTCGCAAGCATCACGAATCTGGATATTGTCGCTTTGCCGTTTCTGCTTTCCCTCATCGTCGTCGTGCGTTGTGTTGAAGCGATGCAGCACAACGAAAATGAAAATCATGAGCGCCACCACGGCCTCGCATAGCGCGAACACGACGACCCCCATTATTTCGGACACCGCGTCGCCGAGCACGAATGCCGCAATGAGCCCGCCCGCGATGTCGGACAGGCCGAAAGCGACGCGCGCGATGAGAAACGTGCGAATGGGCGGCATGTTAAACGAGATCGCCAGGGCCACAGTGCCCGCGACGAGTACCAACTCTTGGCTCACGAGTCCCACGTTGTAAAATGTGTCGCTTGCGGTTTGGGTTCCTATGCACATGACGGGCACGAGGAACGTGAGAATGGCAAGAATGGGCACAGCGAACAGGGCTATCAAGCCCTCGGGCCGTGTTTCCTTTATGAAAGCCCCCAAGGCAATGAACACGATGATGTTCGTGATGAAATAGAACAGCGACTCGGTATCTTCGAAGAAGAGGATCGAGCCGGTGGGTATGGCGCTCAGTATGCCCTCGAGAAGGCCGATGGTCGCGATGAAAACAACAAAAACGGCCAGGCCGCTTGCAGGTTTTATTCGCGAATGCTCGCTTGTGCCTGGTTTGAGCGCCACGCTTAAATTCCCCTTGCCCAGGCTTGCCACCGAGTAGTCGAGCGCGATGACGTTAGATAGGGCGAGCGTGATAACGGCGACGTAGTACAGCTCCATGGGAACAAAGCAGATATCGACGCAGGTCACTGTGACCACGCACAAGATGAAGGGGAGGTTTGCGCATGTTTGACCGGGAGTCATGCGCGCGAACACGACGGCCCAGAGACTCGCTATGACGCATGATCCCATGCCTGTGATAACGCCGGCGCCAATAAGGGCGGGCATGCTTTTCGTGATTTGCGCTGCGCAATACAGCGCTGTGCCGATGAGGGTGGTAAGGCCCGCGACCATAACTCCGCTTCGGCAGTAGAACACATCGAGCAGTTGCTTGGGCGCGGCGATGAACGCGAGCGAGACGCACACAAGCGAGCAGAACGAAACGAAATAAAACAGCGAAATAGGCGTGTCATACATGCTCATTTCGCTCAGCGCAGGTGCATGGTACATGAGCAGAAAGAGCCATGCGATATGAAAAGTTATTCCCATGAGTTCGGGGCGTAATTGCCCCAGCGCGACGAACGGATTTTGCCGCGCGATGCTTGCTGCCATAGCTTCCCCTTAATTATTCACGGCTGAGTATGATTGCCCGTAATCCCCTGGGCTCGTCTCAACCGATCGATGATGCAATTATACAAAACCCCGCGTCAATATGCTCATAAGAAACGTATTAGGAGACTTTTTACGAAGCATATTACTCATAAATCATAGGATTCTCGAGTTATCCAGCTTGAGATTCTGGAGCACTATGAGCGCTGCCCCAAGCTATGTATCCCCGTACAAAACCTTGAGGAAATGCCCGCAGGGGGAAAGCGGGCGACAATGTATGAAAAGGGGGAAAGATGACAGCCATGAACCTGACGAGGCGCAGCTTCACCAAGCTCGCCGCTATCGGCGCTGCCGCATGCGGATTTTTCGCATCGGGTGCGACGAAGGCGCTCGCCGAAACTCACGACGCTGCGTCGAAATCGGAGGGGATCACGAAGGTCCGCTCCTGCTGTCGCGCATGCGGTAAAAACGAGTGCGGCGTCTACGTCGTCGTCAAGGACGGCCGTGCGATTCGCGTCGAGGGCGACGCCGATACGGCCTTCCACAGCATGGGCAATTCCTGTGCGAAAAGCCAGGCATCGCTTCAGGCGGCTTACCATCCCGATCGCAACTACTACCCGATGAAGCGCACCAACCCGAAGGGTGCGAGCGATCCGGGTTGGGTTCGCATCAGCTGGGATGAGGCCTATGACACCATCGCCGAAAAATTCCAGGAACTCAAAGAGAAGTACGGCCCTGAATCAATGTTCTTCATGGGCGGCACGTCGCGCATTTGGACGCAGCACGCCTATGCCGCATGGCTGCAGCTCGTGGGTTCGCCGAACGCGGTTACCGCATGGCAGATCTGCAAAGGCCCGCGCCACATGGCTACCGAGATGGTCGATGAGTTCGCCTGGTCGTGGATGGCCACGACCGACCGTCCGCGCGTGTTCGTCGCATGGGGCACCGCGACCGAGATTTCGAACTACGACGAATCGGCCCGCGCTACGGTCGACATCGCGAAGAACGCAGACTGCTACATCACCGTCGACCCGCGCCTGACCAACCTGGGCCACGAAGCGAACATCCACCAGTACCTCACGCCCGGCACCGACGGCGCTTTGGGCTTGGCCTGGACGAACGTCATTATCGAGAACAAGCTGTACAAGCCGCTCTATGTGAAGCGCTGGACCGATGCTCCGTTCTTGGTCGTCGACGGCATGGAGCCTTCCGAGGGCCCCGCGACCGACCACAAGGTAACGTGGGCTCCCTGCAAACCCATGATGACGCGCCTTTTGAAGGAAAGCGACATCAAAGAAGACGGCAGCAAATACCGCTTTATGGTGTGGGATACGCTCGCTGGTACCGATGACGCCCATCCGCTGCATAAAAACGACGAATCGGGCCACCTGACCTTCTTCGATTCTGAAACCGGCTTGTGGGAAGACGAGCCCGATGTCGAGTGGGATCAGTTCTACGAAAGCCCCCAACCGAACTTGCCCAAGGGCGTCGTTCCCGGCCGCATCGCCAAGGAGAGCCCGTTCAACCCCGACATCGATCCCGCACTCGAGGGCGAGTACACCGTCACGCTGAAAGACGGCAAGACTTATTCGATGAAGCCGGTGTGGGAGCACTACAAGGCAACCGCTGCCGAGTGGACCCCCGAGAAGGCCGAAAAGGTCACGGGTGTGAAGGCGGAAGACATTCGCAAAGCGGCGCTTACCTGGGCGACGCCCATTGACCCGTCGACGGGCTATGGCAACGGCGGCCTTCAATACGGCCTTGCCCCCGAGCATGCCTGCAACGCCATTCAAAACAACCGCATCTTCGACGCTTTGGTCGGCATCACGGGCAACCTCGATACCCCTGCCGGCAACCGCGGCCCGTCGTTGGGCAGCTTCGCCGGCGTCGACGATGCTCAGCCGACGATTTCTTCGGGCCATGGCGAGGGCATCGATTGGTCGCTGTTCACCGACAAGATTTGCGGCGTCGAGAAGATTCCCACCCTTGGATGGTGGCAGCAGTGGGCCGACGCAAACTCGGTCGTCCACGCGATGCTCACCGGCGATCCGTACCCGATTCGCGGCGGCTTGTGCGAGGCTTCTGGATTCATGAACCAGTCGAACTCCACCGATTATTGGAATGCGCTGTGCAGCCTCGATTTCTTCGTGGTTCAGGATTTGTGGAAGACGCCGACCGCTGGCGCTGCCGACATTCTTCTGCCAGTGTATCACTGGATGGAAGTCAACTGCCCGCGTCTGTCGCAGGGCTCCACGGGTGCCCAGGGCGCGACGTGCCGCGCCATCGAGCCGCCTGCCGAGTGCCATTTCGACGTCGACATCGTGCTCGATGTGTACAAGCGCATGGGCGTGCCTTGGTATGACGACCCCACCGCGTTCGGCTTTGAACCCGATCACTATTGGCCTTCGGTCGAGGACCTGTATGCCGTGACGCTTGGCCGCGACTGGGAAGGCTATAGCAAGGAATTCCAGGAGCGTGGCTGGTGGGACTGCCGCGCCATCAACCCCGAAGTGTGGGGCACCTATCGCCGCTACGAGACGGGCCGCGTCTGCGCCATTTACGGCCCCACGCCTGCAGGCAACCCCATGAAGGGCTTCGACACCCCGACGCACAAGCAAGAGCTGTGGTCGACCGTCATGGAGACCTACGAGCCGTCCGGCAAGTACAACCTGCCGAACTGGCAGCCCACTCCATCCACCGAGCTCGGCGGCTACGACAAGCTCGACGAGTATCCGCTGCTCATGACCACGGGCCGTCGTATTCCTGTGTATTTCCACAGCGAACATCGCCAGCTGCCGTGGTGCCGCGAACTGTGGCCGGCTCCGCGCTGCGAGATTAATCCGGTCGACGCCGAGAAGCTTGGCATCGAGCAAGGCGATTGGGTATGGATCGAAAGCGAGCACGGCAAGGTGCGTCAGACTGCCGATTTGTACTACGGCATCGCCCCCGGCGTTATCAACTGCGAGCACCAGTGGTGGTTCCCCGAGCTCGATCAGGCCGATAAGGGCTTCGGCCTGAGCACCATCAACGCTTTGGTGAACCCCGATGAATATGACCCGATTTGCGGCGCGAGCCATCTGCGCGCCTACAACGTGAAGGTCTACAAGGCGACGCCGGAAAACAGCCCGTTCGGCAACCCCGTGCCTTGCGGCGAAGACGGCACTGAAATCATCCACGATTCCAGCGACCCGCGCTTGAAGCTGTGGGAGCCCACCTATGATCAGAATGTGAGGGATGCGAAATGACGCAGTACGCGATTGTGACCGACTGCAATCGTTGCATCGGCTGCCTGGGCTGTTCGGTCGCCTGCAAGGCGATCAACGGCGTTCCCACGGGCAACTTTTGGAATAAGACCTTGCGCGTGGGTCCCAACCCCACCGAGGGCGGCAGCGGAAACTTCCCCGATGTCGAGATGTATTTCATGACCGTCAGCTGCCAGCATTGCGAAAACCCCGAGTGCGTCAAGGTATGCCCCACGGGCGCTTCCTACAAAGATTCTGACGGCACGGTGCAAATCGACAAAGAGAAATGCATCGGCTGCCAGTTCTGCGCGATGGCGTGCCCGTATGGCGTGCGTTACCTCAACGAGGAACAGCACGTCGTCGAGAAGTGCACGCTGTGCCAGCAGCGCTTGAAGGAAGGCGAACTGCCCCAGTGCGTCAGCCAGTGCGGCGGCATCGCCCGTTTCTTCGGCGATTTGGACGAAGGCATCGAAACCTTCAAGGGCGCGTGCGACAAAACGCTGGGCGACTATCTGGAAGATTTCGACGAATCTGACGTGCACACGCTTAAAGACGTTGGAAACAAGCCGAGCGGCCGCTATATCCTGCGCCGCATGAAGTGGCGCGCTGGAGAGGGGGAATAAGCCATGGAGATTCAAATTCCTTTGGTTCTGTTCACGACGCTTCTCGCGTGGTCGGCGGGCATTTTCGCCTCGCAAGGCATTTTCGCCATTAAAAAGCAGGGCGCGAAATGCCAGATGGAGTGCCTGATCGCAGCGCTTGTCACTCTGGCTGTGGGCGGCATTGCCGTTGTGTTCCACTTGGCGCAGCCGCTGCACATTTTCAACGGTTTTGGCAATCCCACGTCGGGCATCACCCAAGAGCTTGTTGCCATCGTGCTTTTGGGCATTTGGATGGTCGTCTACTTCGTGATGATTCGCCAGTCCGACGACGGCAACGTGCCCGCGTGGTGCGGCGCCATCGCGATTGTGCTGGCTTTGGTGCTCGATTGCGTCATGTCGCACAGCTACATGATGGAATCGCGCCCGGCATGGAACAACATCATGCAAATCGTGTCCATCGTGGGCGCGAGCTGCATGGCCGGTCCTGCCACGGTGGCGCTCATCGCCGCAATTAAGGGCGACGAGTGCTCCATCGCCAAGCCGCTGGTGGCTGCGGGCGCTGTGATTGGCGCCGCGGTGAATGTCGTGTATCTGTTCGTCATGAACTCCGTTGCCAGCCAGTTCGTCGATCTGGGCAACTATTTCGACCCCACGCATCCCAACCATGCGATGCAGAGCGTGAGCAATGTCTCGATTTTCGCTGCGGGCTCGATTGCGCCCACGATCGTGACCATTGTCGCCTTGATCGCCGTTGTTGCAGCTGCGCTCATCGGTGCGAAAAAGGGCGAATGGAAGGTGTGGGGCGTCGTTGTGGTTGTTGCCGCGCTCGTCGCCGCCTTCGCGTTGCGCGTAACGTTCTACACCATGGGCCATGCGGCTCTGATGTTCTACTAATCGACCCATTCCTGCAGATGCGGTTGGCGCTCCGGCTCCGTTTGAGCGAATCGGGCGGCTCCGGGCGCCCCGCGGAAACTTCCGGCTTGCGGCCCTTTCCTTCCAACCACCTCCCCGGTTGACTCCCAACGCAAGCCGGAAGCTGCAACCCCTCGTTCGCAAAAAGGGCGAGGGGTTTTGGAATACATGGCCTTTCGAAAGGAGGACATTGTGAGCGATAAAGAACAGGAGGCGTCGCCCGAGGCCGCGCAGGGCGCTGTGCCCGACGCCGCGCACGACTCCGAGTCAAGCGAGCCTTTGTATGCAGGCATGACGCGTCGCACGCTTTTATGCGGGGCGGGCGGCCTGGCCGCTATGCTGGCGCTTGGGTGCGTGAAGTTCATGCCAGCCCAGGCGGTGGTTCGCCCTCCGGGCGCGCAAGACGAAGATGCCTTTTTGGCGGCATGCACGCGTTGCGGCCGCTGCGTGGAGGCGTGTCCGCGACATGCGATAAAGCTGTCGCATTTGGAAAACGGCGTGTTGACGGCGCGAACTCCCGAAATGTCGTTTTACTCGAACTATTGTGATTTTTGCGCTGAAGAAAACGGCGGCGTGCCGAAATGCGCGGCGGGCTGTCCGACGCAAGCCATTTCGATGCCGGTCGACGATGCGCCCGAAACGCATGCGATTGGTCGAGCTGTTTTGATCGAGGATTGGTGTCTGGCATATTGCGATACGGGCTGCCAAGCCTGCTACAACGCCTGTCCGTATGAAGCCATGGCGCTTGATGAGTACGGGCGTCCGTACGTGCTGGCCGACCGATGCAACGGTTGCGGGGCGTGCGAGGCGGCGTGCGTGTCTCTGACGAACGGGTCGCGCTCGCTGAATTCCGAGGCCACGAGCCGCGCCATCACGGTTCGGCCGATTGACAAAGAGGGGAGGTAGCGCCATGAAATCGAAGAATTTGCGTGTGATCATTCCTGTTGCGGTAGGTGCCGTGGCCGCCGTGGCGTTTGCGGCGCATATTGAGCTTGGCGCGCCTTCTGGCTTCGGGTGGGGCGACATCGCGCTTTTATGCCCATTGGGTGCGCTGGCGACGATGATCGCCTCGAAGACGCTTGTGCCCCGGGCGCTTGTCGCGCTTGCGGTTGCGGTGATACTCATCTTGGTGTTCGGCCGCGCATTCTGCGGTTGGATTTGCCCCGTGCCCGTGACGCGTAAAACCCCTGCTCTGTTCAGGGGTAAGAAAAAGGGACAGAAGGGCCATGCGCAAGGCGCGGACGAGCCGGCTGCGCGAAGCGACGCTGAGCTTGAGGCGAGCGTCGCCGAAAGCGTGGCGCGCAATTTGGGCGGCGGTTGCGGCTCGAAGGGCGGCTGCGCGTCGTGCGCCGACGTGAAGGCGAAAATCGATTCGCGGCATTTCGTGCTGGCGGGCGGCCTGCTCTCCGCGGCCATTTTCGGCTTTCCGGTGTTTTGCCTCGTGTGTCCCATCGGCCTGTCATTCGCCACGTTGTTTTTGGTGGTGGCGCTGTTCGGTTCGGGCGATTTGACGTGGGCGCTTATCGCGGTGCCCGGGCTTCTCGTGCTGGAGCTCGTGCTGTTTCGCAAGTGGTGCTCGAAAATCTGCCCGCTTTCGGCGCTCATGAGCCTTGTCGGCCTCGTGAACAGCAAAACGCTGCGTCCGACGGTCGATGAAAGCAAGTGCCTTGAGAAAAACGGTGTGAAGTGCGGCAAATGCCACGAGGTGTGCGAGGTGTCCATCAACCCGCGCCATCCCGAGCTGGGTGCTGGCTTCAATGAGTGCATTAAATGCCGCGCGTGCGTGGATGCATGCCCCGGCAAGGCGATTGAGATGCCGCTCTTGCCGAAAGGCAGTAAGAGCGACGGGAAATAAAGCCGTGTCATTTGGCGAGCGGGTTCCGGCGATCCTCGCTGCATGCGAATGAGGGCACGTCGTTGAGCACCTAGGTGCGACGCGCTGCCTGGCGTTGGCCTGTGCGGCGCGCCCAGCGTGCCCGAGCTCGCATGTGACGCTTGGAGTATGGACACGAATCGTGGGGGGCTTCCTTAAAAGGAGGCCCCTTTTGTTTCGCTCGGTTTTTCCGCGGCGGCGTGCATGGTCGGGCTTTGTTGTAAACGCTCCCAAACCTATTCAACGTTCGTAGCGTTTGGCAGGTTTGGGAGCGTGGGCGCGCGAGCGAATCGCGCGCCAGCCCCTTCAGCGGATGTGCTAAACGCTACGAGCATTTAACACATCCGCTGGCCTCTTATGGTTTATTTCCCTTGCACCATGGTGAGGGAAATCTTCTTGCGGTCGCGGTCGACCTTTTCTACCCATACGTTCACGGTGTCGCCCACGCGTACCACGTCGCTCGGGTGCTTCACGAAGCGATTGGCGAGTTTCGAAATGTGCACGAGGCCGTCTTGGTGCACGCCGATGTCGACGAACGCGCCGAAATCGACCACATTGCGCACGGTGCCCTTCAACTCCATGCCTGGTTCAAGGTCGTCGATCGAAAGGGCTGAGCGGCTGAACACGACCTCAGGAGCATCGTCGCGTGGGTCGCGACCAGGCTTTTTCAGCTCGTCGATAATATCGATGAGCGTCAGAACGCCGCAGTCGAGCTGTCCGGCCAATTCAGCCACGCTGCCTGCGCGCTTCTCGATGTCGGGAATGCCGCCGCGTTCGAGTTCGCTCGCCGACACGCCAGCCCGCTTGAGCACCTCGGTTGCCACCGGATAGCTCTCGGGGTGCACGCTCGTGGCGTCGAGCGGGTTTTTGCCGCCCGCGATGCGCAGGAAGCCCGCGGCATTCAGGTAGGCCTTCGGCCCCAGCTTGGGAACTTTCTTCAGTTCGCGGCGATTGGTGAAGGCGCCGTTTTCTTCGCGATAGGCCACGATATTTTTGGCCACCGTCGACGTGATGCCCGAAACGTAGCTCAAAAGGCTCGCGCTGGCGGTGTTCACGTCCACGCCCACGCGGTTTACGACGTCTTCGACCACATATCCCAGCGTGCGCGCAAGTTCGGCCTGGTCAAGGTCGTGCTGGTACTGGCCCACGCCAATCGATTGCGGCGGAATTTTCACGAGCTCGGCCAGCGGGTCTTGCAGGCGGCGGCCAAGGCTCATCGCGCCGCGCACGGTCACGTCGAGGTCGGGGTATTCCTGGCTTGCCAATTCCGATGCCGAATACACCGAGGCGCCGGCTTCGTTCACGATGGTGTAGCGCAAATCGGGCGCCTGCTCGGCGATGAATTCCGACACCACCTCCTCGGTTTCGCGGCTTGCGGTGCCGTTGCCGATCACGATGGTGTTCACACGATCTTTCTTCACGAGGCGCGCCAGCTCGCGTTTGGTGCCCGCCACGTCGCCGCGCGGCTTGGTGGGGTAGACCACGCCGTGGTCGAGCAGCTTGCCGGTTTCGTCCATCACGGCAATTTTGCAGCCGGTTCGATATCCCGGGTCGAGCGCCAGCACGCGCGCGCCGCGCACGGGGCGCGCCGACAGAAGGCCTTCGAGGTTTTTGGCGAACACGTTGATGGCCTCGGTTTGCGCGCGCACGGTGAGCTTCGCGCGGGCCTCGCGTTCGAGTGACGGCGCCATGAGACGCTTGTAGCCATCGGCGATGGCGGAATCGAACACGGGCGCGAACACGCCGTGGCGGCGTGGCCAGCGGGCGCCCAGGCGTGCGGTGGCTTCGTTGGCGTCGACGTTCACGCGCACGCGCAGCTTGCCCTCGCGCTCGCCGCGGTCAATCGCGAGCACGCGGTGGTTGGGAATCTTGCGCAGGGGCTCGTCGTAGTTGTAGTACGGCTCGTAGGGAGTTGCCTCGTCGGCATTGGTGGCCTCAACCACGATGTCGGCGGTGTTGTGAGTGAAAGCGCGCAGGTCGGCGACGCATTCCGGGTCTTCCGCGACGGTTTCGGCTACGATGTCGCACGCGCCCGCGAGCGCTGCCTCGGGCGTGTCGAAACCGGTTCCTTCCGATATATATGCTGCGGCCGCGTCGAGGGCCGAGCCTTTCGCGGACGCCTGCATAATGATCATGTTCGCGAGCGGCTCGAGCCCCGCTTCGCGCGCTTTCTGCGCACGGGTCAGGCGCTTTTTGCGGAAAGGCTTGTAGAGGTCTTCAACGCGCTGCAGCTGCTCGGCTTCGCGGATTTGGGCCTCGAGCTCGGGCGTGAGCTTGCCTTGGGCGCCAATGAGCGCGATGACGTCTTCTTTTCGCTGCTCAAGGTTGCGTAAATACGACAGCCGCTCGTCGAGCGTGCGCAGCGCGACGTCGTCCATGCCGCCGGTGACTTCTTTGCGGTAGCGCGCGATGAAGGGAATGGTGTTTCCCTCGTCGATGAGCTTGACGGTCGCTTCGACGTTGTGGGCCTTCAAATTGAGCTCGCGCGCGAGCTGTTCAATCAGATTCATAGAGCTCCTCTTAATTGTGGAGCGCTTATTGTACGCGCACCGTTTCGGCGCCTGCGCGTTTGTTGCCCGAATCTGTTAAATGCTCGGAACCCGTTAAATGCTCGTAGCGTTTAGCAGGTTTCTGTGGGCACCAAGCCGCCGGGTGAGGGGAGGAGGCAGTTCTTGGATTACCTGATTCTTGAGGCCCATCCTGCCGGACCTGTTAAATGCTACGAGCATTTAACAGGGCTCATTTCGAAACAGGGATTTCCTTGCGTTTCTGAAGCATTCACGGGCGTTTCAAAACTCGCCAAAATAGTTTGACTAACTAAGTAATATCGATATACTTCGGTCTCGAGCTTTTCTGCGGGCGCCGCGTTTAATGCCCGACGCGCGCAGAAGCGCTGCCTCGAAAACCCCGTTTGTGGGGCAGTGCGCGACAAGGGAATGCGGCGTAGGCTGGCATGCATATCGCGTGCGAACAGCCGCGTTCATGCGGGACCGTTCGCCGCTTCCCTCGATGTCGCCAGACTGAAGGAGCAGTTTGTGAAAATCGCCATTGTCACCGATTCGACGTGCGACTGGGCGTTCGATGAGTTCGCCCGCCGCAACGTTGAGATGGTGCCGTTGAAAATTTGTTTTAGCAACGAATCATTTGCCGACCAAATCGAAATTTCGACCGACGAGTTCTATGACCGCATGATTGCCGCGGTCGACCTCCCCAGCACCTCGCAGCCTTCGCCGCACGACTTTGCGAAGTTGTTCGAGCGCTTGGCCGACGAGGGCTACGAAGGCGCCGTGTGTCTGCACATCGCCCTTCCGCTTTCGGGAACGCCCCAGGTCGCAGGCATTGCCGGGGCCGATGCCCCGCTCGACGTGCGCGTGGTTGACACGCGATGCGCCACCGCTCCGCTCGGCCTTATGGTCGACGCCGCCTGCGAGCTGCGCGATTCCGGCGCAAGCCTCGACGAGATGTGCGAGAAGCTCGTCGCTTTCCGCGACGCGACTCGCACCGTGCTCGTTCCCGAATCGCTCGACAACCTGGTGCGTGGCGGGCGCTTCCCCGAAGAAGCCGCCAAGCAGGCCAGCGTGTTGAACATGCGCATGATGCTTACGTTCAACGAGGAAGACGGCAAGGTCGGCGTGATCGGCAAGTCGAAGGGCTCGAAGGGCGCCATCAAAGATACCGCCGCGTTCATCGAAAACTATGCCGCCGAACACGGCCGCACCCGCCTTCGCTTGGTGCATTGCCGCAACCCAAAAGCGGTAGAAACTTTGATAGACACGCTAACTAAATCTAAGGTAGACTTCGAGGTAATATCGATCGACCCGTGCGGCGCGACCATCGCAACGCACCTGGGCATAGGCGCATTCGGCGTGGCCATGGCGCCCGCCGCGCGCTGCGAATAGAAAGGTTCGGAATGGAAGCGAGCTCGGCGAGGGAGCAAAGGCAGGAAGTCAACGAGCTTCTTGTCGAAACGTTCAACAGTATCTTGCGCGTGGAGGAAGATGCGTTGAAGAATCGCCTGACCCGCGGCCTCACGATTTCCGAAATCCACACCATTCACGCCATCGGCCTGAACGGCGCGAGCCCCATGAATGTGGTCGCCTCGCGCCTCGATGTGACGCTCGCAACTCTCACGGCAGCTATTGGCAAGCTTGTGACCAAGGGTTTTGTGCAGCGCACGCGTTGCGAGGCTGATCGTCGACAGGTGCTTGTGTCGCTCACCAAGGAAGGCAGGAAGGCCTACCGCGCCCACGAGCTGTTCCATCGCCAAATGGTCGATGCCGCGCTCGACGGGCTCACGCCCGAAGAAGAGGTCGCGTTCGCGCGAGGCCTCTCGAAGGTGAAGGCGTTCTTCGAGCAGCACTCGTAAGGCGCCGGCCCGCGCGAAACGATTCACGAAAAGAAAGAGTTGGGCGTGTGCCCCTCTCTTTTTTAGGCAAATATAGTTAGACAACCTAACAATTAGAAAGGCTAAAGAAATGACCACTCTCGAAACCATCCAAGAGATCCTGAACGAGAACCTTGACATCGATCCCGCCACCGTTGCCGCCGATTCCACGTTCGAGTCGCTCGGCATCGATTCGCTCGACATGGTTGAGCTCGTGTGCGAGATCGAAAACCGTTTCGACATCGAGCTTGGCGAAGCCGAGGGCCTCGACACGGTTGGCAAGCTCGTCGACTATATCGACGGCTTGAAATAAGGCGCGCATTCCGAGCGAATTGTCGGCCGGGGCTTTGTCGTAGCGGAGCCGCGCGATGTGTTTTGCGCGAGCTCCGCACGAGCCGAGCAGCTCAGTGGGCTGTTCGTGCGAGCTCAGGGCTGTTTGAGCTTAACGAAACGTATCACGTGGTTCCGCCACGGCGGGATGCGACGAAAGAGGGACCTTCATGAACACCCGCGTAACAGAACTTCTGGGCATTCGCGTGCCCATCATCCAGGGCGCCATGGCCCGCATCGCCGACGGCAAACTCGCCGGCGCGGTGTCTGCGGCGGGCGGCTTGGGCATCATCGCCTGCGGCGGCGCGCCGCTCGAATGGATTGAAGAGCAGGTGCGCATCGCTCGCGAAATCGCCGGCGACGCCCCCATCGGCGCGAACGTCATGCTCATGGACCCGCAGGCGCCCCAGGTGGCCGAGCTGCTCACCGAGCTGCACGTCGACGTGGTTACCACAGGTGCGGGCAGCCCCGCGAACTTCATGGCGGCGTGGAAAGAGGCCGGCATCAAGGTGGTGCCGGTGGTGGCGTCTTCGGCGCTCGCCGCGCGCATGGAACGCATGGGCGCTGACGCGGTGGTGGCTGAGGGCTGCGAGGCTGGCGGCCACATCGGCGAGCTCACGACCATGGCGCTCATCCCCAGCGTGTGCGACGCCGTGCGCATCCCTGTGATCGCTGCGGGTGGCATCGCCGACGGCCGCGGCATGGCGGCCGCGTTCGCGCTGGGCGCCGAGGGTGTGCAGGTGGGCACCCGATTCCTTACGGTTGAGGAATGCGGCATCGCCGACGCGTATAAGGCACGCGTGCTGAAGGCCAAGGATTCCGACACGGTGGTGACGGGCCGCGGAAGCGGGCACCCCGTGCGCGGCTTGAAGAACAAGTGGGCGCGCGCGATGCGCAAGCTCGAATGCGACGCCGCCGCCAACTCCGACGAGCTCGAGGGCATGTACGCTGGCTCGCTTCGCCGCGCGGTGGAAGGTGACGTCGATGGCGGCTCCATGATGGCCGGCCAGTCGGCGGCACTTGTGCATGAGCGCAAAACCGCAGCTCAGGCAATCGCCGATCTTTTGGCCGACGCGGAAGTTCGCGGTGGTATGAACCTGCAGCAGCTCGCCTGCGCAAACGCCCATCGTGCGGGCCGCGCGGCGTGCGCCGCGGAAGGGAAGGAATAGCCCATGGGTGTCGCATTTCTTTTGAGCGGCCAGGGCGCGCAGAAACCTGGCATGGGCGCGGCCCTGATTGAACAGGGATCGCCCGAGGTGGCGGAAACCTTCGCCATCGCAAGCGAGGCCTTCGGGTTCGATGTGGCCGACGTGTGCCTGAACGCTTCCGCGGAAACGCTGCGCGACACCGCGTTCGCCCAGCCTGCCATGTGCACGCTTTCCGTCGCCGTTGCCAAAACGCTTGAAGCCCGCGGGGTTCGCCCCGCATACGTGGCGGGCTTCTCGCTCGGGCAAATCGCGGCCCTCGCGGTAAGCGGCATGGTAAGCGAGCGCGACGCGTTCCGCATCGCCGCCTTCCGCGCGAAGGCCATGGCCGAAGCCGCGGCGGCGCGCCCGGGTTCGATGTGCGCGCTGCTCGGCGGCGAGCCTGAAGAGGCGAGCGAAGTGTGCTCGAGCGCTGCGCAAGGTGACGTGCTCGTGTGCGCGAACTACAACTCGCCTGGTCAGATTGTTATTTCGGGCGACGTAGCCGCTGTTGATCGAGCGGCTTCCGCCTGGAAGGAGCGTCCGCGCCATAAGGCGTCGATGCTCGCGACTTCGGGCGCGTTCCACAGCCCGCTCATGCAGCCGGCGGCTGAGGCGCTTGCGGAATTCCTCGAAGAGATTGAGTTTTGCGAGGCTCGCACGCCGCTCGTGTGCAATGTGGATGCCCGATCGCTTTCTGCGGCCGACGCTCGCGCGCACCTGGCGAGCCAGGTCACATCGCCCGTTTTGTTCGAGCAAAGCGTGCGCTGGCTTTCTGCGCAGGGCGTCGACGCGTTCGTGGAATGCGGCTTCGGCGGCGTGCTCACCAAGCTCGTCAAGCGCATCGACCCTGCCGCAGCGCGATTCGCGCCCGTATCTCCCGAAGAAATTGCCCAGGTCGCAAGCGAGTTTGCATGCGATGGCGCCGAATAAGAAGGAGCTTCCATGACTGAGACGAACACGGTATCGCCGGCCGCCCCGCGCGGATGCGCGGTGGTTACGGGCGGCGCCCGCGGCATCGGAAAGGCGGTGTGCGAAGCGCTTGCGGCGCGCGGCTACAACGTGGCCGTGAACCACTCGCACGCCGGCAGTGCCGAAGCGGCCGCCGAGGTGGCGGCAAGCCTTCGCGAGCGCTTCGGCGTGGAGGCGGCGGCCATTCAAGCTGATGTTTCGAGCTTCGATGCGGCGGCGGGCCTCATGCAGGCGGCGCGCGAGCAGCTCGGTGACGTGAGCGTGCTCGTGAACAATGCGGGCATCACGCGCGACGCGCTGTTCCTGCGCATGAAGGAAGACGATTTCGACCGCGTGGTCGCCGTGAACCTGAAGGGCGCGTTCAACTGCTGCAAAGCGGCAGTGCCGGCCATGTGCAAGGCGCGTCGCGGCCGCATCGTGAACATGTCGAGCATTTCGGGCTTGCACGGCAACGTGGGCCAGGTGAACTATGCCGCGTCGAAGGCGGGCATCGTGGGCCTTACCAAGTCGCTCGCGCGCGAGGTCGCGCCGCGCGGCGTAACCGTGAACGCGGTGGCGCCCGGCTTCATCGTGACCGACATGACCGACGCCGTTCCCGAGAAGGTGAAGGAATCGGTGCTCGGCAACATTCCCGAGCGCAGGTTCGGCCAGGCGAGCGAAGTGGCGAGCCTCGTGGCGTTCCTCGCGAGCGACGATGCCGCGTATATTACCGGCCAGGCAATTGAGATTGACGGAGGTTTGGCGCTGTGACGTGCGAAAAGAGTGAATTCCTGAAGACGGACGGCTCGCGCCGCGTCGTAATTACCGGCATGGGCGCCGTCTCCCCTGCGGGCACGGGCGTCGACGCGCTGTGGAGCGCGGTGTATTCCGGAAAGCAATGCATCGCGCCTATCACGCGCTTCGATGCATCCGAGTTTGCTGGGTCGCTTGCTGCCGAGGTGCCGAACTTCGACGCGGCGGCGTGCGGCATGTCGAAGAAAGAGGCGCGCCGTTTCGCGCTGTTCGTGCAGTACGCCATCGCCGCTTCGGAAGAGGCGTGGGCACAGGCGGGCATCGACATGGAGGCCGAAGACGCCACGCGCGCGGCATGCGTGTGGGGAAGCGGCATTGGCGGTTTGGAGGAATTCCAGCGCGGGTGCGACACGCTTGCGCAGAAGGGTCCCAAGCGCGTGAATCCCCTGTTCATCCCTACGATGATCGAGAATATGGCGGCGGGCAACCTGTCCATTCGCTTCGGGCTGAAGGCCGATTGCCTCTCGATTGTGACGGCGTGTGCGACGGGCACGCATTGCGTGGGCGAGGCGTATCGCCTGATTCGCCATGGCTACGCCGATGTGGCGCTTGCGGGTGGCAGCGAGGAATCCATCTCGCCCATCTGTCTGGCGGGCTTCGGCAATTTGGGCGCGACCTCGAAATCGACCGACCCGGCAGCGGCGTCGATGCCGTTCGACGTGAACCGCGGCGGCTTCGTTCCGGGTGAAGGTGCGGGCGCATTGGTGCTCGAATCGCTCGAGCACGCTGTGAACCGCGGCGCGACCATTCTGGCGGAAGTGGCCGGTTTCGGCTCGACGGGCGACGCGTATCACATGACGGCGCCCGAGCCGTCGGGCGAAGGCGCGGTGCGCGCGATGCGCCAGGCGCTTGCTGAAGGCGGTTTCACGCCCGATGACCTGGGTCATTTGAATGCGCACGGAACCTCGACGCATGCCAATGACGCCATGGAGTCGGCTGCGCTGAAAGCCCTGGTGGGCGAGGAACGCGCGGCGGACGTGCCCGTGACTTCAGTGAAGGGCTCCATTGGTCACACGCTTGGCGCGGCAGGCGCCCTTGAGGCCATCGTGTGCGCGCTTTCGGTGGCGAACGATTGCGTGCCGCCCACGGCGGGCACGCGCGAGATCGACCCCGAGTGTGGCGTGAACGTGCCGCTTGCTCCCATCGAGGGCTACAAGCAGAAGGTGGCGCTGTCGAACTCGTTGGGCTTCGGCGGCCACAATGGTTCGTTGGCTATTGCCCCGTATAGGGGGCAATAGCGGCCGACGCTGCACCGGTCTCTCGCTGACATTTACTTATCTTATGTCTCTGGTTTTGTAGATAGAAGGAACATCTCCCATGGCAATAACGTATCCGTGCGGGCGCGACGAGATTATGACGGTTCTGCCGCATCGCGACCCGTTTTTGTGGCTGACGCGCGTGGTGGAATGCGTTCCTGGCGAACACATTGTCGCCGAACTCGATGTCGACCCTGCTTTGCCGCTGTTCGAAGGGCATTTTCCTGAGCATCCCGTTTTGCCGGGCGTCATCATTATGGAGGCGCTTGCCCAAGCGGCAAGCTTCTGTGTGCTCGAGGCGCGTGGCGCGGAAGGCGCAATCGGCTTCCTTACGGGGGTCGATAAAGCGAAGTTTCGCCATCAGGTTCAGCCGGGCGACACCCTGCGCTTGGAGGCCGACATCGTGAAGTCGTCTTCCCGCATGGTGGTGGCAGAGGTTACGGCGACGGTCGACGGCAAGGTGGCCGCTTCCGCCACTCAGAAGTACGTGCTGGCATAGGCGCGAGTGTGGTCGGAACCTGCTAAACGCTACGAGCATTTAGCAGGTTGAGCATGTAACAGGTTCGTTCTAAGAGAAAGCGTGCAGTTATGCTGCGTTCGAAGAAAACGGCATATGTGACCATTGGCGA
Organism: uncultured Slackia sp.; assembly: GCF_934630525.1. Lineage (GTDB taxonomy): Bacteria > Actinomycetota > Coriobacteriia > Coriobacteriales > Eggerthellaceae > Slackia. Next base: position 86,873 of record NZ_CAKTVX010000003.1, on the reverse strand, counting down.
TGCGACCGCTGCGCCCGCGGCTCCTGCCGCAGAGGGCGTCGACGCGTTCGCGTGCGAGCAGGAATCGGCGGCTGTTTACGCGGCCACTGAACCGCTGAAAAGCCTGGTCGAAGTACGTTCGGCTGGTGCTGCGCGCGTGCTCGTGGTCGATGCGGGCGCGACGGGCGAATCCATCGTTGCGGGATGCTTGGCCGCGGGCCTTGTGCCGTGCGTTGCCTACACCGAAGACATGGCGCGCGCTGCGCACGTGAAGCTCGCCCCGAAAACCGTGTGCGTGGGCAAAAGCCGCGAAACCGGCGCTCTCGACGACAGCTATCGCGTGCTTTCCGCGGCCGAATCGGCCGATGCGCAGGCGATTTTGCTCGTCGATTCGCGCCTCGCGGTTGATGAGCGCTTCCTTTCTATGGCGGCCGACGAACATCGCAGCGTCTACAGCGTGCCTGTAGCATCGATCAACGCGGCGTTCGGCGGCATCACGCGCGTGTGGCGCACCTGCCTGGCTCCCAGCGACGCGGCGTTGCACGTAAGCGACGACTCGTGGGTCACGTGCCCGAAGTGCCACCGCATTTCCGACGCGCAGCGCGTGCTCGCCAATCATAAAATGTGCCCCGAGTGCGGCCATCATTTCCGCATGACGTCAGCCGAGCGCTTGGCAAGCGTGCTTGACGCGGAAAGCTTCGAGTGCTGGTTTGAAACCGAAGGCACCGACGTGCCCGAAACCGACCCGCTCGATTTCCCCGGTTACCTGGACAAAATCGGCGGCATGCGAAAGAAGACGGGACTTCGCGAAGGCGTGCGCTGCGGCGTGGGTCGCATCGCGGGCATGCGCGTGGCCATAGGCGTGATGGATTCGACGTTCTTCATGGGCTCGATGGGCTCGGTGGTGGGCGAGCGCATCACGCGTCTGGCCGAGCATGCCACCGAAGGGGGCCTGCCGCTGGTGCTGTTCACCTGCTCGGGCGGCGCGCGCATGCAGGAAGGCCTGGTCTCGCTCATGCAAATGGCGAAAATCTCGGCCGCGATTGAGCGCCACGGCGAGGCGGGCCTGCCGTATTTCTCGGTAATTACCGACCCCACGACGGGCGGCGTGACCGCGAGTTTCGCGATGCAGGGTGACGTGATTATTTCCGAGCCCCGCGCGCTCATCGGCTTCGCCGGCCGCCGCGTGATCCAAGACACCATTCGCCAGGAGCTTCCCAAGGAATTCCAAACGGCGGAATTCGCGCTTGAGCATGGCCTTATCGACGCCATCGTTGAACGTCCGCGCATTCGTGAGACGCTCGCGAACCTGCTTGCGCTGCATGCCAAGCCTGAAGCGGGCGCGCCTCGTGGGTTCGCCGCGGTTCTCGCCGCGTTGGCCGCGAATCCCACGAAATGCGAGCTTGAAGCGGCGGGCGCGCAGCTTGCTGCTGACGAGCGCGATATTCTTTCTGGCGTGCGCGCCGTTGCCGCCAAGGCTGCCGTGGCGGTGCCGAAGCGCGTCGCGGACGGCGTGCGCTCGGTGGCGACCCGTCGTGCTTATCGTGCGGAAATCGAGCAGTACACCTCCAAGCTTGGTGCCGCGAAGCAGGCCGAGGCGGCGGAAAACCCCGCGTGGGCCAGCGTGCAAACCGCGCGCGACGTGCATCGACCCACCGCGGGCCGCTATTTGGAAGCGACGTGCGAGGGCTTCTTCGAGTGCCACGGCGATCGCGGTTTTGCCGACGACGCCGCCATTGTGGCGGGCATCGGCTGGGTCGCGGGCGAGCCGACGACGCTTATCGCGCAGGAAAAGGGCCGCGACCTGCAAGATCGCATCAAGCGCAACTTCGGCTGCCCGCAGCCCGAGGGCTACCGCAAGAGTTTGCGCCTTATGCGTCAGGCCGAGCGCTTCGGGCGTGCGGTGGTGTGCTTCGTGGACACGCAGGGCGCGTTTTGCGGCAAAGAGGCCGAGGAGCGCGGCCAGGGCAACGCGATCGCCGACAACCTGTATGCCATGGCGGGGCTGCGCGTGCCCACGGTGAGCGTGCTCGTGGGCGAAGGCGGCAGCGGCGGCGCGCTTGCGCTCGCGCTGGCCGACCGCGTGGCCATGCAGGAGCATGCCGTGTATTCGGTGCTCTCGCCCGAGGGCTTCGCGTCCATTCTGTGGAAGGATCGCTCGCGCGCGGCCGAGGCGGCTGCGGTCATGCGCATGAACGCCTACGAGATTTACGACATGGGCATTGTCGACGCGGTGCTCGAGGAGGGCGAGGGCTCGTCTTCTGCCAACCCCGATTTCGCGATCGCCAACGTGGTGGCGTATGTGGAAGAAAGCCTCGACGAGCTTTCCGCCCTGCCTATCGACGAGCTGCTCGAGCAGCGCTACGAGCGCTTCCGCAAGTTCTAAAAACGAAAAGAAAAAACAAGGCAAGCTCAGGTCTCTTTCTTTGAAGCGACCTGAGCTTTTGTATTGCTGCTGTTTGGCGCCGCTGTGGCTGCCGTTGGCGGCTGGCCGTTACGGGTTTGTCTCGCCGATTTGTCGCTGACGCCTGACGTCGTGGCAACTGCCGTCGTTTCGACGCTGACTTGCTGCTTAGCGTCGTGGCGGCGGTTATCGCCTCGCCGCAGCCAGCCAGTTCGCAGCCGACCTGGCGCCGTTGCGCCTTACAAAGAAGTGGCCTGCTTCTTCTTGGGCAGAACCAGCACGGCGAGTACGACGACGATGGCGGAAGCGATCGCCAGTGCGGTGCCGTCGGCAACGTGCAGCGCGGGGATGCCGACGAGCACGCCGCTGCAGTAGGGGACGAGCCAAATGAGCCACACACAAATGCTCAGGCGATGGAAGTTGTGGCGCTGCTTGCTATCGCCGCGCAGCAAAACGTACGTCGCCCAGGTTGCGTGGAAGAGCATAAGCGCAATGGCGAGGCCGCCGGTGACGGGGTGCAGAAGCGAGATGGAACCGCCGCTGCTTTGGGCCATGGAGCTCATGATGGCGGTGCCGGTGGAGTCGCACGCAAGACCAATCCAGAAGAAGGTCAGATGCGAACGCTTCAGCGTGCCGGAATTGCGTTCGCCGAAAACGCCAATCGTGTAGGCGACAAGGACGAGGGAAATGATCGTGGTGGCAGCGATAAGGATAGGTGACATGTTGTCCTCCAAAGATAAAAGGGTGGTTGGATTCGAACAGCCGCGGCGCTCGTTCGTTTTGACGTGTTTTATCTTGGAGGTGATTGGCGTGAACATCAAAGACGTCTTGTTCACTTTTTCTTCTGACGGAAGGTGGAGCGTCGATGCCGCACGGCCAGTATTTGCGGAACTGGTTGAAAAGCCCGGTGCATACTCACGTTTGCTTCGCGCAAGTGCTCTGAAGTAATCCCAAATGGGAAAAATATTGAAAAGTGCCTTTCGATTTTCCCATTTGGGAAAATTCGATGCATTTTTCTGTTAATATTCCCAAATGGGATTATTGAAGGAGTAACTATGAAGCTGGAACTTCCACCTAGGCCTCGGCGTTCCGATGGAAAAATTTCGAATGCGAGCGATTTGGGCGCTATTTTGCGTAAAAGGCGCAAATCGCTCGGTCTTACTCAGGGCCAGCTTGCGGCAGCGTGTCATTGCTCGCCGCGTTTCGTGAGCGAGCTGGAACGCGGTATTGCTGGCGGAAACATCAAACAAGTAATCGAAGTGTGTCGCGAGGTGGGGATAGACCTATTCGCACGGGCGAGGGGGTAGCATGGAGATTGGCGTATTTCGCGATTGGCGAGGTGGAAAGCAACGTATTGCCACGCTCTCTCGTGAAGGCGGTGTTGGTTCCGAGCGATTCCAATATTGCCAAGCTTTCGTTGAGCATGGCGGATTGGGCGTCTCGGAAATGCTGCCTCTTTCGAGCGAGCCATATGATTCGCAGGCGGTTGCTCCATTTTTTCAGGGACTATTACCCGAAGGTGAGGTCGTTGCTCGCATTGCTCAGACGGGGCAAATTCCGCGCAACGATTGGTTCGCTCTTATTGGGATGCTTGGATGCGAGAGCATTGGCGCGCTCACTTTTGCGACAGGGCAGTTATCAAACGAGTACGCCGTTGGCTATTATGAGCCCGTGAAATACGAGGAGACACGTGCTTTGCGCGAAAGGCCATCGGCGGCTGCAGCATATATTGCGAGTTCAACGCGGCTTTCCCTTTCGGGTGCTCAGTCAAAGGTTGCTTGGACGTTGCCTGAAGGGCTCTTGCCTGAACAAGCGAGTTTCGATGACTGGCTTGTTCCTCATGATGGTGCGGCGTCGACCCATATTATTAAGATTTCCCGCAATGGGGAGGAAGAGCTCGCCGCCAATGAACTCGCCTGCTCCCTTCTGGCGGGATCTTGCGGAATAGATACGGTTTCAATTTTCGAGATACCGCAGATACCAGGGGCTATTGCTGTTGAGCGTTACGATCGGGTATGGACCGATTCCAAAGATGGACGTGTGGTTTCGCGGGCGCATCAAGAGGACTTTTGCCAAGCTTTGGGTCTGGCGCCGTTTTACAAATACCAGCCGGAAGGGGTTGAGGCCGATTATATTGAAATGGCGGGCGACCTTTTGAACGAAGCGGCGGTTTTTCCTGCCCGTGATCGCGTTGAATTCGCGAAGCGTCTTGTGTTCAATTACGTGATAGGCAATTCTGACGCACATCTAAAGAACAGCTCTCTTCTTTACAATGAGGACTGGACGTCGCGCTCTTTGGCTCCTTTGTACGATGTCACGTGCGTTCCTTTGAGTACTTATTCGACAAGAATGCCGTTCGATATTGGCTCCCATCGTGAGCTCAACGAGATAGATGAACACGACATTTTCAAAATATGCTTGAGCGCGGATGCTCCAATGGATGCTTTTGATGTGGTGGCGGCAGAAGTGGTGCAAGGCTTCGAATCTCCGAGGTTGTTGCCATGCAGCGAAGCCGCCGAAACCATGGTGTCAAGAATTTTGGAAAACTCAAAACCGCGTTTGATGGTGTTGAAACGATATCTTGAATCTGCGGAATAGGGGTTTGCTGTCCAGCGTCATGAAGCAGCGGCGGCGGGCTCAGATTCGCCCGCCGCTGCGTGTCTATTCCTTTTTATAGAGCGTCGACCTCAAAAGGCCGAACAGCACTTTGCAGTCGCCGTTTTGGTGGCGCAGACTGTCGAGCACGTTGTCGAGCGTGAACTCGCACACGCTTCGCGGAGTGAAGCCGTCGGGCAAATCGGCGACGATGTTCGGGTCGCGCTTGTAGATTTCGACAAGGCCGCCCATCACGTGCTCAATCTGCTGCGACTCGCGCAGGCGCGCTGCGGCCCTCTCGGCGGAAGGCAGGGCCTCGGCGCCGCGCAGCCAGTATTCGCGGAAGTGGTTGAACACCTGATGCATGCTCACGTTCATCTTCTCGCAGTAGTCGACGAACGCGGTATGCGTATCGAGGTGGCAGAATTCCTTGTAGAACGCGCGAGCGAAGTACAGCTCGATTGTCGCGATGGTGAGCTCGTCTTTCGCGGCGAAGAATCGGTACACAGTTCCCACGCTCACGCCGCTTTTCGTGGCGAGCCCGCGAATGGAAAGCGCCGAAATGCCGCCTTCTTCGGCGATCTCGTAAGCGTTTTCCAGAAGCTCTTCTTTGGAAATGATGCTCTGTGCCATGACGTCCAACCTTCCTGAAGTGCGTATTCGGTGCTCCGAAACGCAGCAAGTCAGTGCTTGTATTCCTAGTATAGCGACGGCTGCGGGTGCGGATGATACGCTTTGGTTTCGGTTTAGGCTTGATTCGGCTCGCTTGACCGGAGGATTGAATTTGCGCTTTGCCGGGGCCTGCGTTTTGTGAGCTGCCGTAAAGGTGCCGAATGCATGCGGACAAAAAAGAACTCCGTGCATCTAGGGGGTAGGGCGATGCACGGAGTATGTTTGTGCGGCTGAGCCACGTGCGTCTTTCAAGCCTTTCGGCTCCCGAAGAGAAAGACGTAAGGAAGAACCGCCGGCCGAGCTATGGGGGAGGGCGCTTGGCTGGGTCCAATTATTCTCAACGAGGAATAATTACGAGCTTTATTATACTCATCCAAGGATGATATTCCAGTGTTTTTCGGCAACAATTTCCAAACGCTCGAAATTGTCCCCCTGCGTTGCGATGTGGGGGGATATACTTTGCTGGCGCACTAATCGAACCGCGAGTCGGACGCATCTTGAAACCTCGCGAATGCGCAGGCCAAAAGCCGATTTATGAAGCAGCTGAACACGTTTTGCCACAGCTTGTTCAGCAAAGGGACTCATGAACAACGCAGCAGGGTAAACCCGCACGTTTGGGCCGCAGGCTTGTGCGGGGTTGCTGCTTTGCGCGGGGCGACCGATCCTTGTTCTTCATGTTCGGCGGGGCATGGATGGCTGTTCTGCATGGCTGGTTCCGCATGGCGGAATCGGTCTTACGCGGAATAGCGGGCTGTCTGGCGGGGCCAGCCTGGCCTGGCCGGCCTGCTGCTTGTCTGGCCTGCTATGCGTTTCCATCATCAATATGCGTCCGACTCGTTTTCGCGTTCGCCTCGCGCATGCACGAGTTTTCGTGCACGATTTCATCCACTTTCATCGAAAGGAACGCGATGTCTGACCCCGTTTTCACCTTCCGCTTGGCTACGCCCGACGACGCCGAGGTTTTGCAAGCCATCTATGCGCCGTACGTCGATACCACTGTGACGTTCGAGTACGTCGCTCCCACGGTGGAGGAGTTCCGCCAGCGCATCGTCGATCGCGTGAGCGTGTACCCGTACATTGTGTGCGAGGAAGACGGCGTGCCTGTTGGCTACGCCTACGCGAGCCGCCTGTACGAGCGCGCGGCGTACGCTTGGGCCGTTGAGCTGTCGGTGTACTTTGCGCCGAACCACCGCGGCCGCGGCATGGGTCGCAAGATTTACGACAAGATGCTCTCGCTGCTGAAGCTGCAGGGCGTTCGTACGGTGCACGGCAAGGTCACCTTCCCGAACCCCGCGAGCGACAAGCTACACAACGCCATGGGCTTCAAGCTTATGGCCACGCTCGAGAACGTCGGCTTCAAGAACGGCGAATGGCGCTCCATCAACCATTGGGAAAAGCAGATTGGCGACTTCTCCTGCGCGCCGGAGCCCATTACCCCCATCACCGAGCTCGACCCGGCAAAGGTGCAAGAGATTCTGAACGCGTAAGCGGTTTGCCGCGCGTGCGTGATTTGGCCGCGAGCGTGATTCGCCCGCGCTCGGGTCGCATAGAGTTGTAACAAGGAACTGGCCTCGCATTATGCGGGGCCAGTTTTGTGTTTCCTGGGTGCGAGCATTTGGCACATTGGGGCATTGGGCGCGTGTCGTGACCGCAGGCTACATCGCCGCTCTTAAGGTGCGCATCGCTGCCCCAGGTCCTGAAACCTGCTAAACGCTACGAGCATTTAACAGGTTTGAAGAGCGAGAAGCTTACCAAACTTTCCTTGCATTTTGAGAGTCTATCAGGGACTATGGATGCATCTGTTTGCGCATGTTCCGAAAGGGAAAGGGGAGTGCACTCATGCAAAGAAAAAGGGTGGTGAAGGGAAACGCTGCGTTGCGTTGCGCGCTGTCGCTGACGTTGGCGGTCGGAATGGCGCCAACGCTGGCGTACGCCGATAGCCTTGACGCGCAAGATGCAGCGCCGCAACCGTCCGTCAACTCCGCGGACAACGGCACTAATTCCGAAGCCGTGGCTTTAGCGTCGTTTTGCTCTTTCGGCGAAGGCTGCGAGTGGATGCTCGATGCCTCTGGCGCCTTGACGGTTCGTGCAACCGATGGCGTATCGGGCACGCTGCCTGCTGGAACGTGGCCCTGGGCCGATGCAATCGACCAAATCACGTCGGTGGTATTCGAGCCGGGCGTGAAAGCCGGTTCCTCGCTGAGCGACCTTTTCAACGGCGCGGTAAATCTGACAAGCGCAGACCTCTCCAGGCTCAATTCCTCGGGCGCGACCACTATGGACTGCATGTTCAAGGGCTGCTCGTCGCTGGTTGATGTGAACTTGACGGGGTTCGATTCTTCGAACGTTACTTCGATGGCTGAGCTGTTTTCGGGATGTTCCTCTTTGGAGAAGGTCGATTTGTCCTCGATCGACAACTTGAGCGTTACTGATCTTTCGGGCTTGAGCGGCATGTTCAAGGACTGTACCAAGCTCAGCTCCATAACGCTTGGCCAGCGATTCTCCCACGGTGGAGGAGAGGAAAATAGCACCTGCATCATATTTCCTAAGTTGCCCGCCGACCAGGGATTCACGAACCGATGGCGGAGTTCGTCGAATAATCGCCTTTATATTCGCAAGTCGAACCCGCAAAGCGGTTACGATAAAATTCCCGATAGGACCGCAGCAACGTATACCGCGGAAAAGCTTGACGATGGCTGGCGCCTGTTCCGCGCCGATTACGACAGGGATGCATCATACGATCAGGTAGTAAGCAACTGCATGTGGAAGGTCGATAACGGCACGTTGCGCATCAAGCCGTACAAGGAATCGGATGATCCCGATGATGGCTTCTACCTTAGAAGTTGGCCTAGGCCTTGGGCGGCCTACAACGATCAAATCACGGCCATTTCGATTGAGGAAGAATGCAACTTCAAAGGTTCGATTAACAACGCCTTCGGCGGTATGCCCGCGCTGAAAACCGCAGATTTGAGTGGACTGTCGCTCCGGCAGATTCAAGATATGGGCTTTCTGTTCTCCGGATGCCCCCAGCTTGAATCCGTTACGTTCAATAGCAATTGCAAATCCAGCGTTAGAACCTATGAATCCATGTTTCGCGACTGCACGTCGTTGAAGTCCGTCGACATGTCCGGCGTCGACTGCGGTGGTTGGGCGGTCGAAAGTCTGAAATACATGTTCGGTGGCTGCACCTCCCTTGAGAAGGTTGACGTTTCTGGCATGGCCACGGGTCAGTTTACGAGAATGGAAGGCATGTTCAATGGGTGCACCGCGTTGCGTTCAATCGCCGTTGGCAGCACGTTCACTTTCCAAGGGGAAGACCACAGCAGCAAGATACTGCCCGATTTAGGGGCCGGCTACACGGGGAAATGGGTGAGCTCGGTTGATGGCAACGCATATGCCCAGAATGAGATTCCTGGATTCGTCGCTGCAACCTATACGCCGCAGCGGGGAACGACGGATATTTCTGGCGCTCGCATAATGGGCTGGAAGTCGTTGTATACCGACGACGAGACCATACCGACAAGCGTAGATGTGATAGTTGGCAATGCGCTATTGGTTCAAGACAGTGATTACACGCTTGAAAGAGTGCACGATTTCAACGCCTGCCCCGGTGAGCCTACGCTCGGTAAGTGGGAATATGTCATCCGCGGCAAGGGCAATTACGCGGGCGAGATTCGTCGAACGCTCTATGTGAAACATGTCGTAGATGCGCCGACGGTTGCTCAGGGGCTTGTTTATAACGGCAGAGAGCAGAGCTGCCTCGACCCTTCGAGCCTCCCTTCGATGGTGAAGCTTAGCAATGCGACAGCGACAAAACCGGGCTACTATACGGTAACTGTGTATTTCGATGGCGAAGACGCCGATTTCTATATGTGGGATAAGGCTGGATCGGCAGAGCTTCAATTGCCCTGGAAGATTGCGAAGGCCGATGCCGAAACGACCCTAACCGTCGCGGGATACGCACAGCAATACGCGTGGACTGGTTTCTGGATTGAGCCGAAGGTACAGGTGCGTGTACCTTGGCAGGACAATCCGCTTGTCGAAGGCCAGGATTATGAGGTGTACTACGACAACAATAGAGATGTCGGAACGGCGACGATTAGTGTCTGGCCCAATGGGGATTTCTTTGACGGGGCGAAAACCGTTGAATTTGAGATTGTTGAAGGCGTGGTGCCGGAGCCCGAACCCGTCGTGAGCGGCACGTGGAAAGGCAGCGCGGGTAAGTGGTGGTATCAGTACAGCGACGGCTCTTATTTGAAGTCTTGTTGGAAGGATATCGACGGTGCTCGTTACTACTTTGACGATAACGGCTATGCCAAGGCTGGCTGGGCGATTATCGATGGCTCCTGGTATTGGTTTGACCTCTCGAGCAGCGCGATGAAGACCGGGTGGCAGAGCATCGGTGGCACGTGGTATTGGTTTGCCGATTCTGGCGTTATGGCTTCGGGCTGGCAGCAAGTCGGTGGTTCGTGGTACCTGTTCTCGGGCTCCGGCGCCATGCAGACCGGATGGCAGTTTGTGGGCGGCGCGTGGTACTATCTCGGCGGCTCCGGCGCCATGCAGACCGGATGGCAGAGCATCGGAGGAGCTTGGTATTGGTTCTCGGGCTCTGGCGCGATGGCAACTGGTTGGCAGCAGATTGATGGCGTGTATTACTACTTCAACGGCTCTGGCGTTATGCAGCGCGATTGCTGGGTCGGCGACTACTACCTTACCGGCTCGGGCGCGATGGCGACCGACCAATGGATCGGCTCCTACCACGTAGGCGCCGATGGCAGGTGGGACAACCGCTAAGCCTTCGTGTTACTTGAACCTGTAAATGCTCGTAGCGTTTACAGGTTTTAGAGCGATTGGGTCATATAGAGACGCAACAAGGAACTGGCCCCGCATCATGCGGGGCCAGTTTTACGTTTCCTGAATGTGCTAAACGCTACGAGCATTTAGCAGGTTTCGGCGCTCGATTTACTGCACCAGGTTTTCGACGGCCCAGCGCACGGCGGCGCCTCGGCGGGCTTCTTGGCGAAGCAGGCACGCGTGGCCCGTTTCCAAAAACTCACGCTTCAGCTCTATTTCGCTGCCGGGCTTCAGGCGGGAAAGGGCCGCGAATTCGTCGTCTTCGGTCGCCTCGAGCTCCTTGCTCATGAACACAAGGTCAAGCGCGATGTCTTCTTCAAGCGCCTCGCGCGCCTCGGCCTCGAGGCGTTCTTCAACCTCGGCCGGCTTCACGCCATGTTCGATGCGATACTCGCGATAGGTTTGGCCCTTGCTCGCAAGCTCGCCGCGGAATTCCTCGCGGCGCTCCTTTGTCGCCTCGTCGAGCAAAGCCTGAGGCATGGTGCCGTGCAGGCGCTGGCGAAGTGCGCGGCGCACGGCGTCTTCGGCAGTTTCGCCTTCGCCCGCTGCGATGGGCGATTCCAGATCGAGCTCCATGTCGGGCACGGGGAAGGCGCGCGTCGTGAATGTGATGGCCTGCTCCTCATCCCACTCGTCGGGCACCACGAATTGCGGCGTGAGCAGAAACGTCACGCCCAGCGTATCGAAGGCCTGGTGCGCGGCGTTCGCCATAACGATGCCGGCCACGGCCTGCGCCTTCTCGCGGCGGGTGAACATGGCGTCGACCTTTTCGCGCACGTGCGCATCGTCGGTCTTCAGCAGGCGCGCCATGCGAATCCATGCGCCACGTGCGAGCACTGCGGTTTCTTCGGCGGAAAGCGACACCACGCACTCGATGGGCGAGCGGTTTTCGTCTATCACTTTGATATCCATGAGGGCTCCTTCGGGGCGCGGAGGTGCGCAAGCGGCACTCTCGGTATTTCGACGAAATGCATCCTATCACCGGGCCGCGCACCGCTTGTACGGGTGCCGTGAACTGCAACCATTCGGTTGACATGCATAAAGGCATCGCCAGTTTTTGATGAACGAGGCGAACCCGCCCAATCTGCGCTGCGAATTCGGCCGTTCGCCAAAAATAGCATTTGACTTATTTTTTGCGCGGGATACTATGGTCGCAGCGAGCGCCGAAATGGAATTCTGCACCGTTTCGCATAGCTCCGCTTTCTGTATTGCGGCATGCGCCGCGCCATTCTGCATTTGACATAGGTGAACTGTACCCTCGTGCGTGCGTGGGTCTGTTTTGGCGTGCTTTGTGGTGCGTTTGCGCTTGAATGCGGGCGTGCCGGCATCGCTGCTGTGTCGATGCAGCGAGAGGAAGGGCTCAAACCATATGAAGAAAACCACCATTATTAAGCGCTTCGGACGCGTTGTCTGCGTTGTGGCGCTGGCGGGCGCGCTGGCGTGCGGCCTGCTCGCGGGCTGCTCGTCGAATTCGTCGTCGAGCGACACCGATGTTCCCGCAACGGGCGAGTTCAAGTCGACCGTCATGTTCTGCGGCTCCACGTCGCTGTATCCCATTATCTCGAGCCTCGCTTCGTCGTTCACCGACGAATACGTGACCTGGGATAAGGTCAATTCCGAGCTTCCCGAGAGCAATATTTCCATCTACGTCGCCCCCGGCGGTTCGGGTGTTGGCGTGAGCGCTCTTGAGGAAGGCACCTGCGATTTCGGCATGGTGGCTCGCACGCTGAAAGATTCCGAGAAGGAAGCCCTCGGCGACTATCGCGAGTATGAGGTCGCCAAAGATGCCCTCACGGTGTCTGTGAACGCCGAAAACCCCATCGTGGGCGTGGTCGATGATATGTCCACCGATACCATTCGCCAGATCTTCGCCGGCGAAATCACCACGTGGGACCAGGTCGACGCTTCGCTGCCGGCCGAACCCATTCAGGTTTACATCCGCGACCTTTCCGGTGGCGCTTACGAGGTGTTCCAGAAGAATGTCATGGGCGATTCCAAGGTGACCGATTCGGCCACCCAGTCCGCCTCCATGACCGAGCTTGCCACCAACATCGCTAACAACAAGTGGGCCATTGGCTACGCTGGCTTCGGCGCCTACAACAAGGCGAACGCCAACGGCACCAAGCTTGTCGCCATGAAAGTCGACGGCGTTGAGGCCACCGAGGCGAACATCGTTTCGGGCGACTACAAGATTCAGCGCCCCGTGATGTTCGTTGGCGTGGGCGAGCCCACCGTGGCGCAGCAGGCGTTCATCGACTACATCTTCTCTGACGCCGGCATCAAGGCCATCACTTCCAACGGCTACATTCCCTCGTTCAGCACGAAGTAATGTCGCTGCAGCTACATACCGGTTTGCCGAAGGTCCGCTCGCTTCATATGCGGGCGGACCGCTTTGCACACGCGTTTTCGGGCGCGCTCGCGGCGTTGGCCGTGGCGGCGCTCGTTGCCGTTATCGCGACGGTCGCGGTGCAGGCCGCGCCCGTTGTTTCAGAAGTGGGACTGCGCGAGTTCTTGCTGGGCCAGGAATGGATGCCCATCGATTTCGGCTTCGGCGCGTCGTACGGTATCGCGAACTTCATCGCTGCGACCATGGTGGTCTCTGCGCTGGCGCTCGCGATGGCGTTCGTGGTGTCGCTCGGCTCGGCGCTGTTTCTGTCGTGCGCGGCCAATGCCGCCGTGCGCGGGGCGCTCCGCTCGGCGATCGACCTGCTCGCGGGCATTCCGTCGGTCGTGTTCGGCTTCGTGGGCCTCGAGGTGGTGTCGAAGGCGTTCATTTCCGCGGGTGTGCCTTCGGGCAACTGCGTTCTGGCGGCTTCCATCGTGCTTGCGATTATGGTGCTGCCATTCATGGTGTCGTCGATGACCGAATCGATGCTCGCGTCGAAGGCGCGCTACCTGGGCGCGTCGCGCGCGCTCGGCGTACCGAAATGGTGCGGCGTGTACGGTGTGGTGCTGCCGGCGTCGTTCGGGAATTTGTGGCCGTGCGTCATGACGGCGTTCGCGCGCGCGATGGGCGAGACCATGGCCGTGATGATGGTCGTGGGCAACGCGAATTTGTTCCCGCAGCTGCTGGGCAAAAGCGAGACCATCGCGTCGCTCATTGCGCTCGAAATGGGCACGGCGGAAGCGGGCAGCACGCACATGCATGCGCTGTTCGCCGCGGGATTCGTGCTGCTTGCGCTCGTGCTTGCGATCGACCTCGCGGCTGCGGGCGTGCAGAAGGCGCTTTCGCAGCATGTGTCGCGCCGTCGCGTAGGCATGTGGGCGCTCGGCCGCGCGGGTGCCGTGTGCGTGCGCGCGTGGGCGTGGGCGAGCATGGGGCTCGTGTGTGCCGTGATCGCGTTTCTGTTCGGCTATGTGTTCGTGCTGGGCGCGGGCTGCATTTCCTGGGAATTCATCACGCAAAGCCCGAGCGGCGCCGTGCTCGGCAGTGAGGGCGGCATTTTCCCCGCCATTGTGGGCAGCGCGTGGTTTACGGGCGTGGCGTTGGTGCTGGCGGTGCCGCTTTCGGTGGGCACGGCGGCCTATCGCGTGTTCTTCTGCAAAAACGGCCGCGTAAGCGCCCTGGTCGGGCGTGTGATTTCGGTTATCGCCGGCGCGCCGTCCATCGTGCTGGGGCTGTTCGCCTACGCGGTGCTCGTGCGCGACGCGGGCCTGGGGCGCTGCGTGCTTGCGGGCGGCGTGGCGCTGGCGATTATGATCGTGCCATTCATCGAGGTGCGCGTCGAGAAAGCGTTTCGCGAAGTGCCCCGAGCCCTGCTTGCGCAGGCGGCTTCGCTCGGCTGCTCGAAAAGCTACGTGTTGCGCACGCTTGTGGCGCCGTACTGCCGCGGCGAGGTGCTCGGCGCCATTGTGCTGGGCGCGCTGTATGCGCTGGGCGCGGCGGCCCCGCTCATTTTCACGGGCGGCGTGGCGTTTGCACCGCTTCCGACCGACGTGTTCTCGCCGGCCATGGCGCTGCCGCTGCATTTGTACCTCATGCTCGCCCAGGGCACGACTATTCCGCAGGTGTACGCCACGGCGTTTGTGCTCATGGCGCTCGTGCTCGTGTGCAACCTGGCCGTTTCGCTCTATGCGTATATAAGGAAAAAGCGATGGATGAAATCTTAGGAGCCGCAGCGCAGCTCGAACCCGCGCTGCGCGTTGCGGAAATGAATGCGTTTTACGGCGAGCGCCAGGTGCTGCGCGATGTGGCGTTCGAGGCGCAGCTGGGCAGCGTCACGGCGGTTATCGGGCCGTCGGGGTGCGGAAAGTCGACGCTGCTCGCGTGCTTGAACCGCACGATCGAAGACGTGCCCGGGGCGCGATGGCGTGGCGATGTGCTTTTACGCGGCGAGCAAACGGCACATTTGAGCGCCGACGAGCTGCGCGCCCGCGTGGGGCTCGTGATGCAGCAGCCCACGCCGTTTCCGTTTTCGATTGAGCGGAATATTGCCTATGGCCTGCGGTTTCGTGGAGTGAGGAACCGTCGGCGCCTGCGCGAGGCCGCCGAGACGTATTTGGATATGGTGGGTCTGCTTGGCGAAATCGATGGCGACGTGCGCCGCAGCGCGCTCGAGCTTTCGGGCGGCCAGCAGCAGCGTTTGTGTATCGCGCGCGCGTTGGCGCTCGAGCCCGACGTGCTGCTGCTCGATGAGCCGTGCTCGGCTCTTGACGTGGCGAGCTCGGCCACGGTTGAGGCGGCGATTGGCGAGTTGAAGAAGTGCTGCGCGGTGGTTGTGGTGACGCACAACTTGGCGCAGGCGCGCCGCATCGCCGATAGCGTGGTATGCATGGATGCGGGACGCGTGGTGTGGCAGGGCGGCTGCGCGGAGCTTTTCGAGGAAAAGCGCGAGTCGGTGCTCGCGCCGCTGTACGGCAGCGAGCTTCTTTAGGGCGGCGTGCCTTTCCGCACGTAATGCGTTGTTTTCCCAGATGCGGGCTTTTGCCCCTTGTTAACGTGGCTGTAACGCAGTACAGTTTCAGGAATGCATAAATATGCTGAAACTTGCATAGAAAGCCGTAAAATGAACGAACTCGTGCATACATTCCGCCTTGCTACGCCCGACGATGCCGAGGCTTTGCTGAAAATCTACGAGCCGTATATCGCCACCACGGTCACCAACGAGACGCAGGTGCCCGCGCTCGGCGAATTCCGCCAGCGCATCGTCGACCGCGACGGCGCGTATCCCTACATTGTGTGCGAGGAAGATGGGCGCCCGGTGGGCTATGCCTATGGCAGCCGTCTGTTCAGTCGCGCGGCGTATGCGTGGTCGGCGGAGCTTTCGGTGTATTTCTCGACCGACCATCGCGGGCGCGGGCTCGGTCGCGCGGTTTACGGCAAGCTGTTCGACCTGCTCGCGCTGCAGGGCGTGCGCACGGTCGTGGGCAAGGTCGTGTGCCCGAACGAGAAAAGCGACCATTTGCACGAGAAAATGGGCTTCGAGCTGGTGGGCACGCTGCGCGCGGCAAGCTGGAAGCTGGGAGCGTGGCACGACGTGCACCTGTGGGAGAAGCATATCGGCGACGTTGAAGCTGAGCCTGCGCCGCTGCTGCGCCTGTCCGAGGTCGACCCTGAAAAGGTGCGTGCGATCCTCGAGGCGTAGGAGCAGGGCATTGTGTCTGAGCCTAACTTCTCCAGAATTGTTGAAGGAGTTCTTGGCGGGTTTTCGTGCCCGTTTTCTTGAAGATATTATGCGTGTGACTCTTCACCGTGCCGAGTGCAAGGTGCATTTCGCTGGCGATGTTTTGGTTGTCTTTGCCGTCGATTATCGCGCGCAGGATATCTTGTTCGCGCGTGGTGAGGGCGTGTCTATCGCAGTACAAGGCAAAATTAGCGGTCACGTAACGCTCTTGGTCGCTTGCTTTCGGAATAGGGGGAGCGTCGTGCCGTAGGCGGAAGAGCTCCATGGTGTGGCGAACGGTCATTGTTGCTAGCAAGATGACAAGAATATTTTCCGAGAAATTCCGTTCAGAGATAAAAATTGGAAGCAGCGTTTCCATCATTTCCTGAGAAGGGTGCCATAGCAAAATTACCAGGGAGTTTTCGATAATGATGCAGCAAATAAGCACTGCCGACGCCAAGATCACGGGTTTTTGGCGCTTCACGAGCGCTCGTGTGGCGTGGGAAGTGTTTTTCGATTTGGCGAGCCATGTTAAATAGGCCAAGCACCAGATGAGGAACGCTTCGCGCATTGAATAGAACAGCCATTGCTTAATGGGGCCATCGGGAAGTATACATGCGATGAGGAAGTCAAGCGCAATGAAGACTGCTCCTGGAAGCACTTGGAGCAAGAGCCCCGTCTTGCCCATGTACATGCAAATTGCGAGCCAGAGCGATTCCAGAATTCCGCAGGCCAAGATGGCTTTAATGTAAGGGCTTTGAATCTCGTAGAGCGCGTTGAGGGTTATGGCGCTGCCATGATTGAGATATTCGGCTTGAAAGATGAACGACAGATCGAAGAAGTAAAGGAAAAACGCGATGGCCACATACATGAACATGCGGTTGCGCGTTATGACATAGGAGCCGGCAGCCGCCGTTGAAGCGACCGCGCATGTAAACATAATGATAATGGTGTAGGTAGAAAACGCCGCTTCCAAATCTGACCCCTTCTCGATTTGATTGCCCCACGCTTTTCTTCGAGCAATCATATACAAATATGCGGTCTTTTGAATACCGAAAGCGCTCTATGCGCAGTTGAGAAAGGTTTAATTGAGTTTAGTCAGGTGTTCATGCCTGTCGAGTGTTTTTTTACAATCGACCCCATGAAGTGGCTAAACGGGGATTTAGCTTTTTGAACCCATTTCGGCAGCGGCTGAACTCGCTTGGGGCTTCTAAACTCTGGGCGTCGCGATGCATAGTGCGAACTGTCAGGGCACTTGAGGAAGGGCCTCAAGGCTACAAGCGTTTCTCACAAGGAGGAAACCATGGCAGTGAAGGACTACATCGACACTAACGACTTCACCAAAGAAGAGCTTCTTGACATGATTGAGCTCGCACGCTCCATGAAGGCCATGAAGAAGGCTGGGCGTTATCCGTTGATTCTGAAGAACAAGACGCTTGGCATGATTTTCCAGCAGGTGTCCACGCGTACCCGCATCTCCTTCGAGACGGCCATGACCGACCTTGGCGGCCACGCTCAGTTCTACGGACCCGGCACCATCCAGCTTGGCGGCCATGAGTCCATCGAAGACTCCGGCCGCGTCATGGGCAGCCTCGTCGACATTCTCATGGCTCGCGTTGACCGCCACAAGGATGTCGCAAATTTGGCCAAATATGCCGCATGTCCCGTTATCAACGGCATGTCCGAATACAATCACCCCACGCAGGAGCTCGGCGATCTGCTTACCATGATCGAGAATCTGCCCGAGGGCAAGAACATCGAAGACTGCAAGGTCGCCTTCATCGGCGACGCGACCCAGGTGTGCGTGTCCCTGATGTTCATCGCCTCCAAGATGGGCATGGATTTCGTGCAGTTCGGCCCCAAGGGCCATCAGGTTACCGACGGCGGCCTTCAGGTCGATACCGATATCGACCTGGTCGCCATCGCCGAAGAGAACTGCAAGATTTCCGGCGGCACCGTGACCATCTCCGACGACATCGAGTGCATCAAGGGCGCCGATTTCATTTACACCGACGTTTGGTATGGCCTGTATGACGACGAAGAGGAAGGTGCCTCCTACATGGACGTCTTCTATCCGAAGTACCAGGTCACCATGGACATGATGAACTATGCGAGCCCCACCTCGAAGTTCATGCATTGCCTGCCCGCTTCTCGCGGCGAGGAAGTCGTCGATGAGGTCATGGACGGCGATCGCAGCTTGTGCTGGGACGAGGCTGAGAACCGCGAGCATTCCATTCGTGCTATCTTGGCGTATCTCTGCCCGAAGACTGAAGAGGACGCCGCTGCCGCCGATGCCGCAGAGGCCCGCATGAACGCGGTCCTCGCCAAGATTGGCAAGTAATCTTCGTTATTGTTGAGCGGAAGGGGCCGCCCAATGCGGTCCCTTCCTGTTTGAAAGGTATTCTGCCGTGGCTGAAAAGACGAGAACGAAAAAAGAGGTGAAGTTCCGCCACGGAATGCTCGCCTTCGGCTTGCTTGCTGTAGTTATGTTCGGCTGTGTTGTGGGATTGGGAACCGACCCCCAGATTCCTATGCTTATCGGCTGCGTCATCGCCGGCCTTATCGCATTGTATTTGGGCTTCGATTGGGAAGAAATTCTCGATGCCATGCAGAAGGGCATCAACGACTCCATGGAAGCGTGCCTGATTCTCATATGCATCGGCATCATGGTCGCCGTCTGGATTCTTTCGGGCACCGTTCCCACGATGATCTACTACGGCCTCGAGGTGGTCACGCCCCAGCTGTTCTTACCGGTGTGCTTTCTGGCGACGCTCATCATCGGCATAATCGTGGGCTCATGGGGCGCCGCGGGCACTATCGGTCTGGCGTTTATCGGCATCGCTGCCGCGCTCGATGTCCCCTTGGGCATGGCTGCCGGCGCCATCATCGCGGCGGCGTACGTGAGCGAGATTGTGTCGCCCCTGGTCGATGGCCCGAATTTGGCTGCAGCCATCGCCGATGTTGACGTATTTGCGCTATGCAAGCGGTTCCTTCCGCTCGTTATCATCGTATGTCTGGCATGCACGGGCATCTATGCCGTCATCGGCCTGGGTCTGGACGTGTCCGGCGACGTCGAATCGTCTACGTCGGCGATTTTGGCCGGCCTGCAAGATGCTTACAACATCGGCCCCGTGACGCTCATTCCGCTGGCGGTGATGGTCGCATGCGTGGCTTTTCAAGTTCCCGCCATCCCCTCATTCCTCGTGGGCATCGTGCTCGGCGCTATTGAGGCCGTTTTCTACCAGGGCATCGATCCCTCGGTGCTTATCGATTCCATGGTGGCAGGCGCCGAGTCGGATACGGGCGCCCAGCTTATCGACACCTTGCTGTCTGCTGGCGGCATCAACGAGATGCTCGAGACCATCTCCATCATTTTGTTGGTCATGGCGTATGCGGGCATCATGCAGCATTGCGGACTCATGGCCTCGATGGTCGAGCCGATCATCGACAGGCTGAAGAGCCTCGCGTCGCTGGTCGGGGCCACCGTATTCTCGGGCGCGCTGTTCAACGTGCTGCTTCCCGACCAGTATCCGGCGATCACCATGTCCACGCTGGTCTATCGCGACGAATTCAACCGCCGCGGCGTCGACCGCGCCGCATGGGGTAACATCGTGAACTCGTCGGCCGGCATTACTTCGGTGCTCGTGCCGTGGAACACGTGCTCCATTTACATGGTCACCATTTTGGGCGTTGCCTGCGTCGATTACATGGGATACGCGTTCTTCTGCTACCTGTACCCGATCGTGGTGTTTATCGTGGCCGCGCTCTTCGGAAAGAAGCTAGGCTGGGCTCCCAAGGAGGAACCCGAGCCCGCGCCGATCGAGGCGAAGGCGGAAGCGTAAGCCCTGGTCGGTTTGGCGAGGCTTCTAAACTCTTAACACCATCGCAAGTTTGAGCACGCTCTTCTTGCTTGGTCTTCCCAAAAGGGGTCGCATTCCCCGCGGCCCCTGCCAATTTTGAACAATTCAGAACCCGAGTTGCGCCCGGAAGAAGGGGGCTTGGGTTCGTGCGTGAAAATCGACTGGAGAGTCGTATCGAAGGAGGTATTCGATATGCCTTATATCAATGGACAAGGTCCGAGCGTCGTAGTGGCCCTGGGTGGAAATGCTTTGGGAAACACGCCCGCCGAGCAGCTTGAATTGGTGAAAAACACCGCGCGCCATATCGTCGACATGGTGAATGACGGCGTGAACGTCGTGGTGACCCACGGCAATGGCCCCCAGGTGGGCATGATCAACAATGCGTTCGATGTGGCCAGCAAAGACCCGTCGGCCAAGGTCCCGGCAATGCCGTTTCCCGAATGCGGCGCCATGAGCCAGGGCTACATCGGCTATCACCTTACTCAGGCCATTTTGGGTGAACTGAAGCATCGCGGCATCATGCGCTCGGCCGTCAACGTCATAACCCAGACCGTCGTCGACCCCGGCGACCCCGCGTTCCAAAACCCCACCAAGCCCGTAGGCGCATTCATGACCGAGGACGAGGCGAAGGAATTCGCCCGAGCCACTGGCTGCACGGTGAAGGAAGACGCTGGCCGCGGCTGGCGACGCGTGGTGGCGAGCCCCGTTCCGCAGCGTATCGTCGAGTTCGACGCGGTGAAAGACCTCATGGATGCAGGATACATCGTGGTTTCCACGGGCGGCGGCGGGGTGCCGGTATTTGAGGCCAATGATGCCTACGAGGGCGTGGCGGCGGTCATCGACAAAGACCGCTCTGCTTCCATGCTGGCGGCTGGTTTCAAGGCCGATATGCTGGTGATTCTTACTGCGGTCGAGAAGGTGTGCGTGAACTTCGGCAAGCCTGATCAGGAGGCGCTTGATCACATGACGCCTGCCGAGGCGCATGAATATATCGAGCAGGGCCAGTTCGCGCCCGGGTCCATGCTGCCCAAGGTCGAGGCGTGCCTCGATTACGTTGCGAAATATCCGCAAGGACGAGCGCTCATCACGTCGCTGGAGTGTGCGGCTGCGGGTCTGCGCGGTGAGACGGGCACGGTTATTTCAAACGAATAATTTCTTGTGAGAAAGGCGCTTGTTCGGGTGCCTTTCTCCGTATTAGGGGAAAGCGGGCGGCCGTGGGGCGGTCGTCTGCGACATAAGGCAGGTGATTCCTATGAATCAATCCAAGCAATCTACGATGCAGAAATACTACCCGTGGCTTGTTGTTCTGGGCTGTGCGATGTGGGTTTCGGGCTCTATCGGCTTTCTGACTATCGTTGCCGGCAATTTCTATGTTCCAATCTGCGAAGACTTGGGATTCGCAGAATCTGACCTTGGCTTTTACATGACGCTTGTATGCATTGGGCAGGCTATTAGCTTCCCGATTGCAGGGCGTCTTATACCGAAGATGAACATTCCTGTGCACATGACCATCATCTGCGCGATTGAGGCTGTCGCGGCGGTGGCGATGTCTTTGTACGGCGATTTGTATATGTGGTATATCTCGGGCGCGATTATCGGATTTTGCATGGGATTCAATACGTCTATTGGCGTTGCAATCGTGCTTGAGAATTGGTTTGCGAAAAAAACGGGCTTTGCCATCGGCATGGCATGGGGCATTGGTTCTCTCGTCAATGCCATTATGAGTCCTGTTATTTCCAACATCATCGCGACGTCGGGTTGGCGAACGGGCTATGTGGTTCTCGGCGTTGCGAGTTTTGTCCTCATGTGCGGCTCTTCTCTTTTCATCGTGCGCTTGAAGCCCGAAATCAAGGGCCTGCTCCCGTATGGCTACGACAAGGTTCAAGAGGGCGTGCATGTTGAAGATCCCACAGATGGCGTGGCGTTTCGCGATGCTGTGAAATCGCCGGCATTTATCTTGCTTCTTGTTGCCATGACTCTGATCACGATGACCACGGTTACCAACCAGCTGTTCACGAGCTTCTCTGAGTCTGTTGGCTTCGGTGCCGCAACGGGAGGCTTTATGGTGTCGGTTGCGATGATTTGCGATATCGCGTGGAATCCCCTTATCGGTATTACGTGCGATAAATTCGGCGCAGACAAGGGCGTCATTTTGTGGTGCGTCGTCACGATTCTTTCTTTCGTTTGCTTGGCTGTGGGCGCGAGTGTTCCTGCTCTGGCGTTTGTCGGTGCGGGTCTCAACGACACGATGTATGCCTGCTACGGAACGGGTATCGCGATGCTGACTGCATTTTTGTTCGGCAACAAGGATTACGCGAAGATTTATTCGCTGGTGCCGGCGATTGGTTACGCTCTTGGCTGCATGGGCGTGCCTATTCTTACGAGCATCTACCAAGCAACGGGTGGCTACAACTCTGTATGGCTGTTCTGCGCTGCATGCGATGTTGCTATTGCTGTATGCGTCGTGCTTGCCACTCGCAACTCCAAGAAACTTCCGCGAACCGAGTAGCGTCACGGGCTCAGCTGACGATGGCCTGTTTGCTTCCAATTACACTGAGTTTTCGGGTCGCCTGATGCGTTCTTTCGGAAATCGGAAGCGCTTCGTTGTCGCCTGTTTTTCTGGATGCTCCGAGGATTCATTCCTTGACGTCCGCTGACTTGGCCGAATTGATGCTTGGCGATACGGGATCGACAAGGCTCGCTCCAGGTTAAACGAATGGCTCGCAACCATGAGGCTGCGAGCCATTTCTATTGGGGGGTCTGGCCTGGCGTTTTATGCTAAGGCGAGGCGAGGTCCGAGGAAATGAAGTGCTGACTGTTCTTTTTTCGAGGTGTCGAGGGCGCCTAATCACGGCGTTTTTTTGACGCACGGCTCTTCAAGCGACGCAATGCGGCCTAATCGTCGCGATTCCTGCCACAATTCGAAGTGTGCGACAATTCCAAATGCGGGACTGGCAAGGCGAGCGCGTTTTGCGGCGGAAAGGCCCGCTTCGGCGCCCGAATGCAAGGAGGCATGCATTATGAAGCTGAATCGAACGCTGCGCGATTGCGTGTATGGCATGGCGGTGGGCGACGCTTTGGGCGTGCCTTTCGAGTTCAAGCCGCGTGGAGGTTTTGAGTGCACCGATATGGTGGGCGGCGGCAGCCACAACCAACTCGCTGGTACATGGAGCGACGACACGAGCATGGCTCTCGCGCTGTGCGACAGCTATCGCGAATTGGGGCGTGTCGATTGCGATGACATTCTGCAGCGGTTCCGCGCGTGGATCAACGATGGGGCGTACACGGCGGACGGCGTGGCCTTCGACTACGGCAACGCCACGCGAAAGGCGCTGGCGACGGGCCGTGGCGGCACGGGCGAGTGGGACAAGGGCAACGGGTCGCTCATGCGCTGCTTGCCCATGGTCTTTATGGATTGCACGAGTGCCGAGGTGCGCGCGGTGAGCGCCATCACGCACGCGACCGATGCCTGCATGGACGCGTGCGAGAAGATGATTCGCTACGCCGCGCGCTTGATGCGCGAGGGCGCGCCCGCGGGGGAGTCGGCCGGCGAGCCCGGCGGAAGCAGCGGCTATGTGTGGGACACCTATAACGCCGCGATTTGGTGCTTGGAGCATACGGAAAGCTATAAGGAATGCGTGCTCGCTGCGGTGAATTTGGGCGACGATACCGACACCACTGCTTGCGTCGCGGGCGGTTTGGCGGGCATCCTGTATGGTCGCGAGGCGATCCCATCTGAGTGGCTTGCGACCCTGCGCGGCAAAGATGTGATTGAGGCGTGCCTGTTCGAATAGCGGCGCGCGCGGCGTGGTGGGATCCCTTTTGCCGGGTGTGCACTCGCTCGCCGTCTTGTTGCGTTGTTGATGGCTTTTGGGTCTAATTGACAACGGCTTCGCGATACGGTGCATTGCTTTTAAGTGAAATAGACAATCGTTCTGGATGATTTCTCGAAGAAGGAGGGCCTTGTGCTGGATTTCTTGTTTTTGCTGCTCTTCCTTTATCTCGCTTTCATTGCGGTTGTTGGCTCCATAGCGCTTTATGGGAAAGCGATTGAAAAGATTTCCGAGAAGAACCAGGCGCGCGCCGCAAAGATCCACGGTTTCGTGATGAAGGCGCTCAAATTCGCGCTTGTCGTTGTTGTTTTCTTGGGCATTGCCACGGGGTGGCTTTTGGCCATCGTGCTTATCTAAATGGCGTGGCGGTTTGGCGGCGTTGAAAATGTATCCAATTTGGGCGCCAGGTGGCTCTAATCGATCTGTGCCAAGAAAAGCCTGGGTTCGTCGCCCGGGCAAATTCCTTGGCGTTTTTCATTTCCTGTGGAGTATGCGGGTTCGCCAGCATCAGGCAGAACGTGCAGGCCTCGAGGCTCGTTGGAGCTCGGGCGAATCTCGTGCCCTTGTCCCTGTCTCCGCTGGCGTTCGCGATGACCGTCTCGTTCAGGTGCTCCCCGCACACGCGCGAATGATCCCTGAAAGCAGGTACTATCGCGTGTATTATTGTGGTGCCCTCCGCGCATGCGGGGAGATCTCGAATGCGATGCATGCCGCTATGTGACGAAGATGGCGGAACAGGAAGACGATGCCTGCTCGCGCGAGAGGTTCTGCCGAATCGTCGAGCACCGTTGGGTAGAGCTGGACTAGATATAAGGCAGTGGCGGGGCTTCGGTCCTGCTCTAAAGTGGGAAAACTAGGAGAGGACAAACCATGAGAGAAACAGCAGCATACAAGGGCAAAGACGGCGGCATGGTAGAGTTCGCGGAGGCCAAGTAATGCGCGCCGCGCAGTTCCGCGCGATGCGCGAGACGCTTGGCCTGAGCCAGGAGGACGTTGGTGACGCTATGGGCGTCGACTGCAGGAGCGTCGAGAGCTGGGAGACTGGCGAAAACCCGATTTCCGACGACGTGGAGGAGTGGCTCTCGTGCGAGAAAGCCGTCGCGGACTACGCTGTGAATTCCGCCATCGGCAACATCCTCGCGCTTCCCGATCCCCCCGCCACGGTGTCGCTCGCCTACTATCGTACCCAAGAGGAGTACGACCAATTCGGGCGCGGCGACGGCCCCTTCCACATCGGCAACGCCAACGCGCGCCGGGTGGCCGATGCGCTCGAAGCTAAGGGAATCGACTGCGAGTTCTACTACCCGGGCGAATCGGAGGCCGTGGAGACGTGCTCCCCACACGCGTGGGGATGATCCCGAATTTTCCAGTCAATACTGCGCTCCCATGCCTCTTCCTGCGTTGCGGGAGAATCTTCGGTCTTCGTCCTCTATGGCAGCAAGAACTTCGTCGGGAATGTTCGAAAGACAGTTGGGCCCATCATCGACACCGAACGAGCCATGGCCTGGAGTTTTACCATTTGCTATTGTGCCCCTATCCTTGCACGATTCCAGTGCAGCCTTATGTATTCTTGCTCCTGTTCTAACGCGCCCGTCCGCGCGGGGATGGTTTTCGGGGGCTAGGCGGCTGTTGGTCCGAAAAAGACGATAAGCTCCAGGTTAGCTGCCCAACGCACCTAGGGCATTCCAGGCTTATTGTATGCGCTTGTCGCTCTTTGCCGCCGATCGGTTAGCGCATCCCCCTTGGCGGGCCGATCAATGCCTTTGGGGGTCGGCCAATGCTTTTTGGCGGGTTCTTCCTGGTGCGCCTTTTCGGTTCCGCCGCGTTAGCGTTCTTCCCAGGGCGTGATGACGACTTTGAGACAGCCGTCTTCATGCGCCTCGAACGCGAGGTACGCCTCGAGAATGTCGTTGAGCGCGTATCGTTTCGAAATAAGGCAGCTCGTGTCGATGAGCCCTTGCTCGATGAGGGAAAGCGGCTCTTCGAGCCCCGCTGCATCCACGCCGCCCGTTTTGAAGATGAGATCCTTGCCGTACATGCTCGGCAGCGGCAGCGTTTGGTTGTTCTCGTACATGGCGGAAACCACCACCACGGCGATGGGCTTGTGCGTCGCTTCTCTCCGCATTTTCCTGTGCCGCTTTCTTGCCGATTCGTTTTCGATTTCCTTTCAAAACGCCGGGTAACTTTCCTGCGCGTTGCCTTGTGCTAAACTCGCGATCGTTGCTATAACGCGCGTGCGCGCGAGACGGACGCCTGAGCTGGGTTTTCCGCCAAGTGGCCCTCGCTTGCGAACCTGTTAAATGCTACGAGTATTTAACGGGTTTCGGTCGGTCTTGCGGCGCATGTCGCGATGCGTTGCGCGCGTGCGCAACGCTTGCTTGAAAGGATGCTTCATGGCCGAACAGTCCCAGGGCGCCCGTGCCCTGTTTTTTGATGAATCGCTGGTGGAAGAGGCCGCCGCGGTAAATGGCTTCGCGGTGGAATCGGTTGAGCCGTTGCCCGAAATCGACGGCGACGCCATCGTGATGCGCCACGGAAAAAGCGGCGCCCGCCTGCTGTTTCTGCGCAATGCTGACGAGAACAAGGCGTTCTCCATCTCGTTCAAAACCCCGCCGGTCGACGACACGGGCGTGTTCCACATTCTGGAACATTCCGTGCTGTGCGGTTCCGATAAATTCCCGGTGAAAGAGCCGTTCGTCAATCTGCTGAAAACCTCGATGCAGACGTTCCTCAACGCGCTCACGTTCCCCGATAAAACCATGTACCCCGTGGCCAGCACCAACGACCAGGACCTCGAAAACCTGGCCGACGTGTACATGGACGCAGTGCTGCACCCGGCGATCTATCGCAAGCGCGCGGTGTTCGAGCAGGAGGGCTGGCACTACGAGCTCGACGACGCGAACGCCGAGGCGGGCACGCCCGAACGCCTGCGCTACAACGGCGTGGTGTTCAACGAGATGAAGGGCGCGCTGTCCGACCCCGAAAGCGTGCTGTACCGCGGCATGAACACCGAGTTGTTCCCCGGCACGTGCTACGCCTTCGAATCGGGCGGCCATCCGCGCGCCATTCCGCAGCTCACGTACGAGGGCTACCTCGACACCCACGCGCGCCACTATCGCTTGGACAATTCCTATATCGTGCTCTACGGCGATGTCGACGCCGAGCGCATGCTGGGCTTCCTCGACCGCCGCTACCTTTCGGCCGCCGATTGCGCGCCGCGCACGCTCGCTGAGCCCAATCCGATGGGCGAGTGCAAGCCTAACGTGTCGCTCGACGCGGTGGTCCCCATGGCGACTGCGCCCGAGAACGCGTGCGTGGGCCTGGGCTACGCGATTGGCGACGCGCGCGATTTCGAGCGCGTGCTTGCGGCCGACGTGCTCATGGACGCCCTGATGGGCGGCAACGAATCACCCATCAAGCGCGCGGTGCTCGACGCTGGCATCGGCGGCGACGCCACGGCGTTTCTCATGGATTCGCAGGCGATGCCCGTGGCGCTATTCGAGCTGAAGGGCGCCAAGCCCGACGCGAAGCGGCGCTTCATGGAAATCGTCGAGGCCGAAGCGGCCCGTCTGGCGACCGACGGAATTCCGCGCGATTTGTTGGAGGCGTCGCTCGCCCAACTGTCGTTTGAGCTGCGCGAACGCGACCGCGGCATGGCCGACGGCGTAGTGCTCGCGATGAACGCGCTTTCCGGCTGGCTCTATGACGACGCGCTCGCGACCACGTACCTTCGCTACGAAGACGCGCTCGCCCACATGCGCGAGGGGCTTGACGGCCGCTATTTCGAAGACGTGCTGGAGTCGCTTATCGTGAAGTCGAACCACAAGGCGCTGCTCGAAGTGAAGCCCGTCGATGCCGAGGACGACAGCGAGGAAGAGCGCGAACTCGCGGAAAAGCTCGCGGGCCTCGATGAGGCGGCCAAGCAGGCGATTCGCGATGACGTGGCCGAGCTGCGCGCCATGCAAGAAGCGCCCGATGCGCTCGAGGCGCTGGCTACGCTGCCGCGCTTGGGCACCTCCGACATTGGCGCGGCCAAGCCCGACCCGGCCGCCGTGCTCGATGCGGCGTGCCCGCTGCCGTGCTTGCGCCACGAGCTGCCGAGCCGCCACATTAACTACCTGTACCTGTATTTCGACGCCAACAGTGTCGCGTTTGACGACGTGCCCTACGTCACGGTGCTGTGCATGCTGCTCAACAAGCTCGACACGGCAAAGCATTCCGCCGCTGAGCTGGATGTATTCATGCGCCAGCACTTGGGCTCGATGCGATTCTTCCCCGATACGTACGTTTCGGCGAGCGACCCTGACAAGGTATCGCTGCGCGTGACGCTTTCGGCGAGCGCTCTTGCGGAAGAGGCGGCACAGCTTTCGGCAATTCCGCGCGAGGTGTGGGAGACCACGAAATTCGACGCGAAGCAGAAGATCCTCGATGTGCTCGTGCAGCGCCGCATCGGCATGGAGCAGACGTTTGCGAACGAGGGCCACACGAGCGCGACGAACCGCCTGTCGGCTTCGTATTTCCGCGCGGGCGTGTTGCGCCAGAAGCTTGCGGGCGTCGACTTCTATCTGTTCCTGAAAGACCTCATCGACAACTACGACGAGCGCTTCGATGCGTTGGCGGCGAAGCTCGAGGAGGTGCGCGCGACCGTGTTCGGCGGGCCGGTGCTCGCGAGCTTTACGGGCTCAGCCGAGGAGTGCGACGCCTTCTGGACGGCTGCGGGCACTATGGGCCTTGCGGGCGACGAGCGCGCCGCTGCGGGCGAGATGTTCGGGAGCGATTGCGGCTGCGAGCTGGCGATTCTCGAGCCTGCGCCGCGCAACGAGGCGTTCATCGTGCCGTGCGATGTGAGCTATTCGGCCAAGGGCGCGCCCACGCTTGACGTGGTTGAGCATTCGGGGCTGTGGTCGGTTATTGCGAACGCGCTGTCGTTTGACTACTTGTGGAACGAGGTGCGCGTGAAGGGCGGCGCTTATGGCGTCGGCTTCCGTCGTGGGGAAGAGGGCTTCGCGCGCTTCTATTCGTATCGCGACCCGGGCGTCGATGGCACGCTCGCGCGCTTCGACGCGGCCGCCGATTGGCTTGCTGCGTTCGAACCCGATGAAGCCGAGATGGAGGGCTACATCGTGGCTACGGTCGCCGCGCACGATGCGCCGGCCAAGCCGCGCGCCATTGCGCGCCGCGAAGACGGAGCCTTCCTGTGCGGCCGCGCAGCCGATTGGCGAGAAAAGTTGCGTGACGAAAAGCTTGCCGCGACGCCCGCAGCCATTCGCGCTTGTGCGCCAGTGCTGCGCAAGGTCGCCGATCAGGGAACCGTGTGCGTGTTCGGCAATGAAGACATCATCCGCGCCGCCAAGCAGCCGCTCGAAATCGCGAAGCTGTTCTAAGTCGAGTTGAGCCAAAACCTGCTAAATGCTCGTAGCGTTTAGCAGGTTTTTCTTTATGGGGAAGCGATGGTTGCGCGGTTTTGCTCGCAGGATGGCAGGAAACGTCGCCATGGGGCCTCGCTGCATGGGCTCGGCATGGCATTCGGGGCCCCGTTGGCGGCTTTTCTGCCGCTTTTCGCGCTTCGCCGGTCCTTTTCGGGCCTTTTCTGCGACTTTAGGGCATCTCGCGAGGCCCCATGGTCGCGTTTTCTGCCAGCCAGGGAGGAAAACGCTGCAGCGAGGCCCCCTAGTGGCGTTTTCTGCCGCGGAATTGCTGCTCGCTCGGTTTCGCCCAGCGACCGGAGTTACTCTCTTGCTCGGCTTCGCCCAGCGCCCGGAGTCGTTCTCGTGCTTCCGCTGTCCTCGCATTGCGGAATTTTGAAAAAGCCGCAAAAGTATCTTTTCCCAGATTAGACGGCTACTATTGAAGGAGGCATGAAACATGGGGATTTTGGGAGGGGTTGCCATGTTCACTCCGAAAATGCTGAAAAGCCAGCAGTTTTTCTTGTCGGGGAAAACTGCCGCCGACGCATTCGAGGCCGAGCGCAAACTGCTGCTCATTGACCAAGAGCTCTCGCATTCTGAATCGGGGCTCGCAATCGCGCATGCGATTTCGCGCCTTGAGGCAACGGCGACCGTGCGCATCGATGGCCTCGCGCCCGATGCCTATGAGCTGCTCGTCATTGAATCGCTCTTCGCGGGCAAAAACTTGGATTACTTTGCGCACCCTTTCAGCGAAAGCAATTTCTGCACGAAATCGGCTTCGGTCGAGGCGTTCTACTACCTCGAAACCCTGCGGTGGATTCAGGAAACTGTAACGCCGGGGTATCGCTTCACGCCGGAGTTCATTCTCGAAGTGCATTCTCGATGCCTGTACAACAAGCCCGCCAGCGAAACGGGGCTGCGTTTCCGCTCATGCGATTTCGACGGCGACAGGACCGACCCTCGGGAATCGTTCGCCCCTCCTGGCGCCGCCGAGGTTCTGCCGTATATCGAAGACTTGTGCGAATTCATCAGCACGCCGCGCTTTTCGCCGCTCGCCCAAACGGGTTACATGCATTTCCAGTTCGAAAGCATCAAACCGTTCAAACGCTCGATGGACCGCACCGGTCGTGCGATGTGCCATGCGCTCCTTCGCGCGAGAAACATCACGAGCGGCTCCATTCCGGCCATCGCGTTGCTGCCTGCGATCGATACGCGCTACCACGCGAAAAGTCTGCTGCCGTATGCGCAGAAGAAGGCCATCGAAAGCGACGAGATGCCGTTCGCGATCAATAACTGGATCGATTTTTGCGCGGAAAGCATCTCTGCCGCATGGCAAGTCAAAGATGACTATCTTGCGATTTTCGGAAAGCTGAATGCGGTGTGGCGCGAAAAGCTGGGAAAGGTGAGCGAGGGTTCCGCGACGCAGCGCATCCTCGAGCTGCTCCCGGGATACCCTCTGCTCACGGTGGAAACCGCATGCCGCCTGACGGGCAAGCAGTTCAGTGCGGTCAACGACGCGTTCAGGCGCCTTGCCGACACGGGCATCGTGCGGCTCGTCGACAATGCCGGATGCACGAACGCGCGACTTTTCGAGGCTCACGACGTGATCGATGCCCTCTCGAAATTCGAGGCGGCGCTCATATCGGCGCCGCCCATCTCTCGTGATTGCATATAGCGTTTTGCGCGACGCTTTCGGCCGTGCGAATTTCGCAGGGAAACCCCGGGCCTTTTAGCTGCGCAGAATCGTCTGCTCTGCGATGGTGATGATTGCTGGGTAGAAAGCCCTGCGGGCGCCCGAGCGAACGTCGTGTGCGAACTCGCCAATCCAGCTCATGGGATGTTTCTCGCGGAACGCCTCGGCCGCATTGCGAATCGACGCGGCCTCTTCCTCGTTTCCTGCGAGGAACGCGTCGGCCTCTTTATCGGCCATGACGCCGAGAAATTCCAACTCAATGGCAATATTGTCGGCGAAGTCGACGAAATGGTCGGGCATTTTGAAACCGTTCAATGCATAGCACGCCGCGACTTGCTGCTCCGAGGGCCCGCGCAGGTGGCCGCGCCCATTTTCATCCTTCATCGTTTTGTAGAACGACTCGTAGGGCACGGCGAGCAATGTGCCGGGGCCCACGAAAAGCCGGTTGAAATCGGTTTCGAGCATGAGGCGCGCGTCGTTGGGGGCGACGCCAGCGGCCTCTTCGCAGAAAGCGTGCAGCTCGCCAAGCGCCGCGACAACCTTTTCGTCGGGGCAGTCGCGCAGCATTTCGCCGAATGCGTCGGCGACCTCACCACGTTGCACCTCTTCGGCGAATTCGAGAGAAGGGCGCAGAAGGCACCGCGAGATAAGCGCTGTGAGAGCCGCTTCCGCGCGAGCTTCTCGGGCTTGTTCTTCCATGTTCGACATAGCGGTCCTTTCTGTATGGAATCGAAAAACGGCGGCGTCAGGCCAATCGTGGCCCACGGCCCAAGAGCGCGCTATCCTTTTAGGTCACACCGCCGCGCGGGGAGCGGGATGGGAGGCCGCCCGCTCCCCGCGGTGGGTGATGCTAGTTGACCGAGCGCCAGTAGTAGACGTTGGGACCCGTGCCCTGGTCGGCGAGCAGCTGCTCGCACTCGTGCTCTGCGACTATCTTCGAGATCTCAGAGTTCGGGTCGTCCAAGTCGCCCACGACGATCGCGCGGTTGGGGCAGCACAGCTGGCACATGGTTCTCTCTTCGCCGTTCGAGAGGCGGTGGATGCACATCTCGCATTTGTCGATGACCTGCGCCTCAACGTCGAGGCTGCGCGCGTGGTAGGGACACGCTTCGGCGCACTTCTCGCAGCCGATGCACGCTTCCTTGTCCACCACGACAACGCCGTCCTCGCGTTTCGACGAGGCGCCCGTCGGGCACGCTTCAACGCAGGGCGCGTTGTCGCAGTGCTGGCATGGGGTGGGGCGCCAAAGGAACGTGACGTTGGGGTAAGTTCCCGAAGGCGCGTCGAGCGAGGCGTCGGTTTCGCCCGCGTCGTTATACACGGGAATGCGGCAAATGCCATCGGCGACGTGGTTTTCCATCTTGCAGCTCACGGTGCAGGTACGGCATCCAATGCAGCGATGCAGGTTAATGGCGAATGCATATTTGGTCATCGGAGGCCTCCTTAAGCCTTCTCGATTTGAACAAGGTTGTCATAGGGCGCGAAGTTTGTTTCGAAAATCGCGTCTTGCGCGGGGTTCAAATCCATTTGGAGCAGGTCGCGATAGTGGGTGCTATCGACGAAGTCCTTCGGCCACCAACCCTGGCGCTGGTTGACGCAGCCAGGCTTGATTTCTTCCGTGACCAGGGCTTTTACCTTGTATTCGCCGCGGTCGTTGAAGATGCGCACCACATCTCCGCTCTCGATGCCGCGATCGCCGGCGTCTTTCGCGGAAATCTCGATCCACGGCTCAGAGACGACCTCGCGGATCCACGGCAGGTTTACGTGCTGGCCGTGGGTGGTGAACACGGTGCGGGCGTTCATGAAGGTGAGCGGGTAGGTTGCCGCCTTCTCGGTGCGGTTCGACTCGATGGGCTCGTAGTGCACGGCGACTTCCTCGCCGAACTCGATGAGCGACTCGGTGTAAATCTCGAGCTTGCCCGACGGCGTCATGAAACGCTTGCTCGTGAACGGAATGTACGGGTCGGGGAAGTTGGCGCGAACGACCTGCTTCTCTTTCAGCTCGTCGAAGTCAATGGTGTTGAATTCGGGCGCGATGTTGCCTTCGATGGTGAACTTGCGGTGCCATTCCTCGATGTCGTATTTCCAGTCGGTCTTATCGAGGATGCCGAATTTCTCGGCAAGCATCTGGCCGATTTGGAAGTCGGTTTTCGACTCGTACATCTGGGAAATGACCTGCTTGCGAGCCTGTACATAGAAGTTCGACCACGAGGTAATGACCTCGAAGGGCTCTTCGTAGTAAGAAGAAATTGGCAAAACGAGGTCGCTCAGTTCGGCGCCGGAGTTCATGATTTGCTCGGACGTGATGACGAAGTCGAGCTGGGGCAGCGTTTCGTGGAGGAGCTTATTGCCCTCGGGGCTTTGCGTGCCCCAGCCGTAGTTATTGAACCAGATGAGCTTGACGGGGTAGGGCTCTTGCTTCGCAACGAGACTCATCCACTGCGTGCCGGGCTGCGGGGTCGCCTTGTGGCCCTCGTAGGGAGAGGTGCCCGTTACCGAGAACAGGATGCGCATAAGGCCGCCGCCCGCCCAGTTCACGTTGGCGTACTGCTTGCCGACGTTGCCGGTAATCGCGGCCATTTGAATGGCGGCGCGGGTGGGCAAATGTCCGTTCCAGTAACGGTTCGTGCCCTGGCTGATTTGGATTTTCGAGGGCGTCTCTTCCGCATAGATCTTCGCCAGCTTCACGATGTCGTCAGCGGGAACTTCGCAAATCGAGCTCGCGTATTCGGGCGTGTAATCCTGCACGGAATCGACGATGGACTGGAACGCGGGGGAAACCTCGACGTCGGCTCCATCGACTTTTACGGTATAGGTGCCCGTGATCGCTGCGGTTTCGGGCACTTCGCATTCCTTGGGAACGTCGCCGGAAACGGTGACGGAGGGATAGATGGGCTTCAGAGAATCGTCGAGCGCGGCGACTTCGACGGCCTTGTTCGCCTTTTCGTCCCATACGAGGTATTTGCCGTTGCTCATGACGAGCTTCTTGGTCGATTTGTCAACCAAGAACGCGCCGTTGGTGGTGGAGCGGATGTAATCCTTGTCGATTTTATCGTTGTCGATGATCCACTTCATCATGCCGAGCATGAGTGCGGCATCGGTGCCGGGGCGAATGGGAATCCACCAGTCGGCTTTGGCGGCCGTGCGCGAGCAGCGTGGGTCAACGACGATGACCTTCGCGCCTGCTTCCTGGGCGTCGAAGACAAAGTGCATTTCCTGCTTGTTGGTTTCAGCGTAGTTGCAGCCGAACATGATGATCGACTTCGAGCCGAGCATGTCTTTCCAGTCGGCGGCGTCTTGCTGAATGCCCATGGTCGGGATCCAACCCATGTTGCAGCCGAGGTCGCCCATGATGCCGAAATTCGTCCATTGGGTGCCGTCGTAGGTGTTCGCCATCATGGCCGAGAAACACTGCGGCACGATGCCGTAGTTGCCGACCATGGTAATCCAAGAGTTGGACGTGGAGCCGTATTTCTCGATATTGGTGGTCATCTTCTCGTGGATGAGGTCGATGGCCTCTTCCCAGCTGATGCGCTCCCATTCGCCGGCGCCGCGCTCGGTGCCCTCTACGCGCTTCATGGGATACTTCACCCTGTCGGGCGAGTAGACGCGCTGCATGGCATTGGAGATGCCGCACAGGCAAATGCGGTTATAGCTGGTGTCAGGGAAATCGGCGGGCTCAACTTTGATGATGGTGTCGTCTTTGACGAATGCGTTGATGCCGCAGCTGCCGACGCAGTTCGGCGCGCATGTACAGCGGCCGATTTTGTCGTATTCGGGCTGTGCGGTGCCTACGGCGTTTTCGGATTTCTTGGAGTCGTCTTTGTCAGACGGCGAGCAGGCGGTGAGCACCTGCGGAATTGCTGCGGCAGCGGCAACTGAACCGCTCAACTTCAGAAACGAGCGACGATTGATCCCCTTCGAGAGCGCGGTTCCGCCTGTTCCGCTGTGAACGAGTCGGGACATTTCTCCCCCTTCTTATTGTTTGGAGGCCAGGAAGCGTGCATTGGCCGATCCCCCTGAACGGCCACCATCCGGTCTCCCCATGCGTCCATTGTCCAAGGGAAAGGGGTGGTCCAGCAAGGGCTTTGCGGTTTAATGAAAAAGCCGTAATGCCATGTCGGAGCGGTGTTTTGAGGGGTGTTCGAGGATGGATTCGCGAGCGATGGTTGATTGCGTTCGCGATTCTCTTCGAGTCCAATAAACGTGCTGGGTACGTAACGGGGCAAATGTTGCGAAGGCTTAACGGGTTCGATGCGTCAGGGATGGGAACCTGCTAAATGCTCGTAGCGTTTAGCAGGTTTTTCTTTATGGGGAAGCGGCGGTTGCGCGGTTTTGCTCGCAGGATGGCAGGAAACGCCGCCTTTGTGGGTGCGACTCGTTGTGTCCTGAGACGTTTTTATGCAGGTTCGTCGCAAATACCTGCGGTTTTCTTGTGCGCGCGCATAGAGTGCGCTAAACTATTGCGTCGGTATTTTCCCCGAGGCGCGTCGCGCCTCTTGATAGCAAGAAAGAGGCGATCATGTCAGGTCACTCTAAGTGGGCAACCACGAAGCACCGCAAAGCTGCCCAGGACGCCAAGCGTTCGGCCCTGTTCAGCAAGCTTTCCCGTAACATTACCGTGGCGGCGAAAGAGGGTGGCGACCCCAACCCCGACAACAACGCCTCTTTGGCGGCTGCTATTGAAAAGGCCAAGGGCTACTCGCTGCCTAAGGACAAAATCAAGACGGCTATCGATAAGGCGTTCGGCACCGGCAAAGATGCCGCCAACTACGAAACGCTCACCTATGAAGGCTATGGCCCGGCTGGCGTCGCTATTTACTGCGAAGCCCTGACCGACAACCGCAACCGCACCGCCGCCGATGTTGGAGCTGCGTTCCGCCACGCCAACGGCTCGCTGGGCACCCCCGGCTGCGTCGGCTTCCAGTTCGAGCGCAAGGGCCAGATCATGGTCGAGAAGATCATTCCTTCCACCGAGAAGAAGGTCGCCGATAAGCAGAACGCTGTCGACGAGGACGAGTTCATGCTCGCCGTCGCCGAAGCTGGCGGATCCGATTACGAAGACGCTGGCGACGAGTGGATCGTCTACACCGCTCCGAACGACCTCATGGCTGTCAAGTCTGCTCTTGAGGCTCAGGACATCGAAGTGAAGGGCGCTGAGCTCACGATGATCCCGACCACCCCGACCGAGGTTGACCCGAAGGACGCCGCGAAGGTTATGCGTCTGGTCGACAAGCTCGAGGAGCTCGAAGACCTCCAGAACGTGTACCACTCCATGGACATGACCGACGAAGTCATTGCCGCCCTGGAGCAGGAGGACTAAGCTTTAAGGCTTGCTCCACCTCGCCGAAAGGCGATACGCGATATGCAATTGCAAGGCCCGCTCGCATGAGCGGGCTTTTTTGCGTTTTCAGAAGCTGCTGCGGTTGAAAAAGAGCGATTGCGCGGTTGACGCGTGGAGCCTGACGTTACTTCACGCTCGTGAGGCGGCCCTGGTAGCCGCAAAGAATGCGCGCGTTGCCATTGGCAATGGCGAGACCTTCCTCAAGCGCCGCCCGCGGAAGGTCGTAGTCGTTATTGTTTTGCGAGATGTGCATGGCGACGACGGTTTCGGGCGTGCGAAGGCCGGCTGCGCGCGATTCGGTGATGAGGGCGGCGAGCTCTTCGGTGGCCTGCGGGTTTGAGAGGTGGCCGAGCTCAGAGGCGATTCGTTTCTTAATAATGTAAGGGTAATCGCCGTTTTTCAGCATGCGCTCGTCGTGGTTGCTTTCGAGTGCCAGAATGCGCACGTCGCGCAAAGCCGCGTGCGCCGCGCTCGTCACGATACCCGAATCGGTTATGTACCCCAGCGCGTCGCCGTCGGGTGCTTCGATGCGAAATCCGAATGAAGCGGCGGCGTCGTGGCTGGTGGCGAAAGGGAGCACGTGCAAGCCGGCGGCGCGCACGACGCGTTCGTCGCAGGAGGAAGCCCCATTGAGACTCTCGCTTGCGCCTTCGCCCAAGAAAAGCGCGGGTGCCGCGTCAAGCGGCGCCGTTTCGAAATCGTCGGCAATCTTCTGCAGCGTCGAGCTGTTGTCGACGCAAGCGTGGTTCATGTATACCACCGGCGCGCAGCCGAGTTTCGCCAGGCCACGCAGCACCACGCCCAGGCCTTTGGTGTGGTCCCCGTGCTCGTGGGTGATGAGCACGGCCTCGAGCCGCGCGGGGTCGAAGCCCGCCTCGTCGCAGCGCTCGAGGAAATCGCGCTTGCAAATTCCGCAGTCAATAAGCACGCCCGCGCCCGTCGCGGCGTTTTCAACGATGGCGGCGTTGCCTTTGCTGCCGCTTGCGAGCACATGTAGTTTCAGCATAAGAATCTTCCTGTTGAGGCGCGTGATCGCGCTCTTCTTTTCCGGCGCACAAGTATAGGCGAAATGCCTTGGCTCCCGCGCGTAATTCGAAAGCGGAGCGCCGGTATGCAGCCCTCGCAAAATTTACATGCCCTCTTACGACAAGACACCGATGACCTTGTCTTGGTCGTGAGAAAGGCTGCGACATGACGAGCGAAAAGAAAAGCACCACTGGACAAATGGGGTGTTGCTGTTCAAGCGTTGAACAGGTTAGCTGGAAGAAAGGAGGGCAGGGAATGCGCGACGAAGTGGCAGACGGCTGGAAGATTTCCCAGGTGGAATCGCTGGTTGGTTTGCCGCGCCGCGATATTCAACGTGCGTGCTACGAAGGCGCGGGCGGGCTCGGCATCGTGAAGCCGCGCAATACCACGTGGGGTTGGCGCGTGTATGAGGTTCCCGATGTGGCGAAGCTCTTCTTGCTGGCGCAGGGGCGCAGACAGGGTAAGGCGCTCGACGAGCTTCGCGACGAACTTGCATCTTGCGAAGGCGCGCGCGACATGTTGCGCAAGCTTGCGCGATGCGAACAGGCCGCCTGCGAGGCCCGTGATGCCCATGCGGGTGCGAGCATGTCGGCTCGCGCCTTGCGATGCGCAATCGAGCAGGGGGACGTGACCGTATTCGCGGGGCTTATCGATGCGTCGTTCGCGGAAGAGGCGCGTGCATTTTGCGATGCGCATGCGGCGCTCGGGCTTGCTGCCGAGGGGCTTCTGTCGAAGCTTTTTGCGGATCTCGCACGCGTTCGCGCGTGTGGTCAGGCTGCAAGTTCGAATGAGGCAAAGGAGATTTGTGCGACTTCGGCGCGCGAGGTTTCCGAGCGCTGCGCGCTGCGTGCTGCCGATGCGGGCATGCTGCTTGCCCAGGCGATGAATGCGTCGGGCGTGGGGCTTGCGTGCGAGTTGTGGCTTGGTCCTGCGACGTGGACGTATGCGAATGTAGCGTTTGAGGCTTCGCAGCTGGATATGCAGCGCGCGGGCGTGAGCGAAGAGGAATGTCGCGCAAAGCCTCTGGGCGATGCGAAAGAGCAGTCGGCTGTTTAAGCGACTAATCAAGGGAAGGATTTAAAAATGATGAAACCAATGAGCATGATGGCATGTGCGGTAGCGCTTGCCGCGGTTGTGGCGCTCGCCGGATGCTCGGATGGCGCGGGGTCTGCAGCTGGCTCCGCCGGCGCTGCGGGTGCGACTTCGGCCTCGCAGCCGGCTGCCGAGGCAGTGCAGATCAAACAATCGCCCGACAAATATACCTGGTACGTGAAAAACTACGTCGGCATGAACGCGGGTAACGCCGGCTACACCGGACTCGACACCAATCGCTACGACCGTTACGGTGGCGGCGCGCTGCGGCTCGTGTTCGTCGCGGGCGATGGCACGTTCATCGATCCCGAAAACGAGGATCAGCTGAAAGAATACGTGGTTATTGGGCAGAACCTTGAACCAAACACCGAGGTCAAATACACCTTCCAAAAAGATGACGACGGCAAAGAATACGACAACCTGGTTTCGACGAAGTCGCATGAGGAAATCGTGCTCGCCGTGAAGCGCGTTGGTTCGTTGGGTGACGCCGTTAACATGACCGCGATTCAGGCTTCGCCCGACAAATACACGCGCATGGTGCGTGACTACGTTGGGCGCAATCTGGCAGAATGCGGTTATTTGACGCTCGGCGGGTATTTGGCCGATTCCTATGGCGCGGGGTCGGTGAAGATCAATCCCATCGTCGATGACGGGTCGTATATCGACTTGTCCGATTCCGAAACGTATAAAGATGTGCTTTCCCAATACAAGGTGACGTCTCAAAGCGTCGCGCCTAACACGGCGATAACTATGACGTTCATGCTCGACAGCGACGGCAACGAGTACGAAAACCTTGTTTCTACGAAGAGCCTTGAGTCGATTGACCTGCAGGTGACGAAAATCGGTTAACAGGTGGTTGGTGCGAAAGGGCGCGAGTTGATGTTTGAACATCGCGCGCTCGCCGCGATTTCCGGGCGCTCGGCGATGGAGAAATGGATGGCGGCTCTAGAAATCGATGAGGTCGGCCACCTTTACGCCGAGGCTGTCGGCGATGCGGCATAAAAGGTCGAGCCCGATGCTTACTGAGCCGTCCTCGATGTGCCATATGTGCGTTTGGTTTGAACCGGCCATTAAGGCAAGCTTGCGCTGGGAGAGGCCTTGCCTCTCCCGTTCGCGCCTAATTGCGGCGCCGAGCAATCTTTTGCGTTCGCTTGAATCCATGCAGCCATGGTATGGGGTAAAATTGAATAGGCGATATGCTATAGCAAGTCAAAAAGCGAATGGGCAGATGACGAGCACGGTATGCCGCATCTGCCCATTCGTCGTAAGGAGGGGCGACGAACATGGGCTTCAATCCACTCGAGGAAATCGGCAAAGCCGCCAACGGTGCAGCGCAAGCAGCAGGCGAAGCAGCGAAGGCCGTGGCCGACGGCGCCAACCAAGCTGCAAAAGCTGCAGGTGGTGCTGCGGAGCAGGCTGCCAAAGCTGCGAATGACGGAATGGCTCAGGTCGGCGCGGTAGCTGGCGGCGGCGTAAACCAGGCTGCTAAAATTGTGGGCGATGGCGCGGCGAAGCTCGGCGGCGCGGCGGTCGATGCTGCTGTTCAGGCGAAAAACGTTTTGCAAAACAACGTCGCCCCCGCTTTTCAAAAGGGCGCTGGCGATGCAGCTCGCGCGGCGAATCACTTGGCGACTGAGGTTAAGAAAGCATTTTACAAGCCCGTGTCCCGCGAGGATTTGGAATCGGACTGGTTTGTTCTTCCAAAGATGATTGAAGTTGTGGATGCGAGCGAAAAGCAACCTGCTTACGTGGAGCTTGGAGCAATTGGCTGGCAGGATAAAAGGGGCAAGATTAAAGTCCTTCATATTTACGAAGATGCATTGGACGCAATCGATCGAGAGTTCTATCCCGTTGTTGCCTCGAGGGCCGGTTCGGTTTATTACATTGACCAGCTGAACTCGCATCGGTATATCAATCTTTCTCAGTACATCGATGTGATTGCCGGGGAGAAGAGGGCCGAACTTCTCAAAATTGCTTATTGGCTTGGCGCCAAGCATTGCCATCTCGAGTGTCGCGAGGAAAAACGCAGCGTCCTTTCGGGCAATGCGACGGGAAAGGAAATTTTGAGGGTTAAAGGGACGACTTCCAAGAGAACGAATCGGACCGATATCGGCTTGTCTCGTGACAAATACAGTGAGGCGGTAACGATTTTTTCTCAGGAGTATGGCGGTAATGACGAGCCTCAACGCCCCGAGCTCCATTGGTATGCGCATGATCCAAAGATACTGCAGTTCATCGAGGCTCGTTGCGATCCAACGAATGAGATTAAAGAATATCGAGTCGAAATTAGTGATACGAAAGCGGTTACCTTTGATTTGAATGTTGCAACTTCCATAGATGCCGCGTTGGAAGAGATGCATGTGAACATGAATTTCTCGTTCGGCGGGCAAGTTCGCGATGAAAAACGTCGCAAACTGACGTTTGTGGTTGAATTCTAGTGGTGCGATTTCGGGCTCATTAATGGCAGAAGGTCGTGCCTTCAATCTCGCCTGTCTGTGTTACACTGTAAATACACCAAGCGAAGGGGGCGGCCATGAGCACGACTTTCACCATGCGCATTGACGAAGGGCAGAAAAAGCTTATTTCCGAATATGCGAATATGCACAGCCAGTCGATGAGCGAGTTCCTTATAGAATCGGCCATGAAGGCCATAGAAGACCAAATCGACCTCGATGCCTGGAATGCCGCAAAGGCGGAGTACGATAAAAACCCCGTGTCGTATTCGGCCAGTGAGGCGAAGCAGATTCTGGGACTTGCATGAGCTGGCAGGTGCGTTATTCCGAGCGTGCGCTGAAGCAGCTGTCTAAGCTCGACAGGCATGTGGCCGCTTTGATTGTCGGCTGGATGGAAAAGAACATAGACGGTTGCGCCGACCCTCGCGCCCACGGAAAGGGGCTTACCGCGAACCTTTCGGGCAAATGGCGCTATCGAGTTGGCGATTACCGCGTGCTCTGCGATATTCAAGACGGCCAGCTCGTGGTTCTTGCTCTTGAAGTGGAACATCGTAGTTCGGTGTATTCCAATCGCAAAGATGCTCGCAGAAGAAGATAGCTGAATTGTCGGTGGGGGCCTGCATTTCTCTGGGTTCGCCGGTTATCTTAATATGTCAATTTGAGCTTTCGGGAAAGTGTCGTAAGCGCCATGCATGCTAGTTTGAACGGGCCACGCGCCAATCGGATTGCCCGCTATGGCATAAAAGCAGTCCTTCTTGTCGTCATCGTGTACCTTATGAGCCTTGCGATGCCTTGCGATGCCTTCGCCTGTTGTGGCGCTGTTTTGAGTGGCGTTTACGCTTGTATCGATGCTCGGCATTCTCTATCAGGCGTCGATTGCCAAGGCCAACAGGCGGCAGAAATTCGCTTCGGGCGGAATCGCGGCCAGCACCAATAACGGGCGCTCTATCAGGGTCATCGTGAGCTTCGTCGCATCGGCGGTGCTCATGGCGAGCCTTTTGCTCGAATCGCCGAAGTGGGATGCGGCCGAATGAGCGCTCATCGTGGCGGCCGTCGCGCTCTATCCGCCTGTCGAATTCGCCGTGGCCGCCGCGCGCTTTGCGAATACGAGCCGATGCCATCAAAAGCGACGATGCCCAGGCGCCCGCGAAGAAGTGCTACATCGTTTTGACGGTAGCCCTGTCGGTGCTGCTCGCCGGTGGTTTCCTGTGGGCCGACGCCCAAGCGAATCGTGCTATGCAGACCGAAGACGGCACCGTGCTGCAGTCGCTCGTGCGCCAGCTCGCGGGAAAATCGGTCTATATCATCGATGGCAAATACTACGACCAGGGGAAAATCGATGCGCTCGCCTCGTCTCTCGCGGCCGAACAGGCGAATTTTCGCGCTGCGGCGTTTCAGCTGAAAGACGATATAAAGGACGCCTATGCGTTGTGCGATAGCAATATCGATGCCTTTCTCGACTGGTATTTCAGCATTGCGACTAATGGCTCAGTGCGTTCGGACATTTCTGCCGACGGTGCGCAGCAGGCCCTCGAAAAGCGCTTCTATGCGCTTGTGACATCGGATGAAGACGAGAAAATTACCCAAAAGGTGCGCGACTATCTTCGGGCTGCATCCGATTTGGAAGCGAAAATCGACGACGGCTATCGCGAAGCTGAAGTCCGCGGCGAAAATTACGCCGAGCTGCCCGATTGGTTCGTCGAGTCGAAAGAGTTCTCTGATGCTACTGCCCTGAATGTTTACAGACAGCAAGCCGAAAATGCGCTCGACGCCGCACGCGACGAGGGCATACTCGACGCGCTGGCAAAGGGCAAAACGCTGCTGGAATGCCAGTTTGAAGGCTCCGTGTACGGAAAGGAACCGTTCACAAAATGGGTCGACGCAACCAGGGGAATCGCAGGCGACAGTAACCCCTTGTCGGATATCCTCCATTACGCATCGGATGTGTTCGACCAGAAAAACCGCGACAGCTATCGCGCCGACGTGGAGGCTCGGCTCGCGGAATGCAAAATGCAGGCCCTGGCGTTCGTGGCGCAAAACACAGCCCTCGGGTAGTGGTGAAGGCGTCGGAGTGGTCATTTCCCTACGATTTCTCGATGCTTCTCTAATCCCATTCCGCGATGCGGCGCATCCTCTCAAGGCGCCATCGCAGTGCGCTTTCGATATATGGAAGCCGCCTCGACAGCGCTTCGTTGCGAGCAAGAATCTCTGCGGCCTCGTCGATAAACCCGTCGAGCGCGGCTGCGTTGAACCAGCCCATATCGTCGACGAGCAACATTTGCTTCGCGGGGCTTTCGTAGAACTGTTTGCTCGCAAAGCTGTGCTCGCCCGCAGCCAGCTGCGAGGTCGTCACATCGCACCACAGCGACGAGCCCGAGTCGAAAATCGGCGCGGGATGGCATTCCAGCGTATTGACGTTGCGGACGATTCCGAAATTGCGGTGGTGCCGGTCGTGGTTGGCGATAACGTCGTCGCAAACAATCATGCGGTCGAGCGCCTCTTTTGTTCCTGCGGCGCCAAGCGCCTCGCAGGAAGATAGATAGTGCTCGTAATCATTCGCGCGCTCGTTCCGCTTCAAATGCCGCTCGACGTACACGGCCGGCACGAATTCCTCTTCATCGGTAAGGAAATTCGCGCAGCAGCTCTGGGCCGTCGCACCCTCGCCCTCGAGTGCATAAGTGACGTATTCGTCCGGCGCAAGCAGGCGTCGATGCAAAGCGGAGGCGACCACTTCGTTATAGGGCTCTTGTCCATATTGGGTGCCGCTTTTGAGCAGCATACGAACCCCGTTGCGGCAAATCCAGTGCTTTTCGAGGTTGCCGTCCGACGTGTTGTCGGGCTTTGCCTGTGCCTCCTTGCCTTCGACGGCATAGGCGGCGGTATCGAGAGACACCTGTTCGAAATCGTTGTTGAAAAAATTGATACGTTCCCAGATGAGCCCCGAGTTTTTTGGCCTAATCCAATATTGGTCAGAAAGCGAGAGGCCGAGGTTTCTCTGGATGAGTTCCTGCGGCAGAGAGACGCTTGCTTCGCACAAAAGCGCCGCAAGCCCCTGGCGCGCATGGGGAATGCCGCGCCCGCGCCACCAATCGTTTAATGCGTCAAGGGGAATGC
This sequence comes from uncultured Slackia sp., assembly GCF_934630525.1. Classification (GTDB taxonomy): domain Bacteria; phylum Actinomycetota; class Coriobacteriia; order Coriobacteriales; family Eggerthellaceae; genus Slackia. The sequence goes on along the minus strand of NZ_CAKTVX010000003.1, from coordinate 42,943 downwards.
GTCCATCGTTGCTCGCAAGTCCAAGCGGCGCGTGGACGAGGTCGACGTCGGAGCCTATGGCAGTGAATTCTTTGCGACGTGTGTCGTACACCAGCTCGACCACCTCGTGCGTGCGGTTCATGAGCGTGAACGAAACGTCGTGTTTCCCAGATCCAATGCGCGGCCTCCCCCCGCGCTTGCTCGAATTTGCGAGGCGATTACGCACAGAGGCTTCGTCGATAAGCCAAACGCCCGATGCTTTTTCGGCTTTCAGCTCGTGCGTCTTGACGAGTTCTTGAACTCTTCTCGTGCTAACGTTGAGGGTTGCTGCGGCCTGGCTTGTGGTCATCATGGTGAATGTCCTTCGTCAGAACGAATAGTTTTCTTTATGAGACTATAGCAAAAACTATTCGTTCTGACGAATAGTTTTCTGGCATGCTTTTTGCGGATATGGACAGTTTTACACACGTTCGGTCTTTCGCCCGATGCGTCGTGTAGCATGGGCCTATCGAAGCCGACAGGCCTGCTATTAAGAGCCAAGGGGCAACCCGAGATTTTTCGATAGGAACCTTGTAAATGGAATATGAGATAAAAGGCGAGTAAGGGCGCGCGGCGTGCCAACGCCGATTGTCGGGACATATTCGGTTTTTGACGGGCTTAGGGCTCGAGGAGGTGGCCAGGCCTATGGCTTTTCGGAGGCGCCGGCTCGTACGGCCGCTTCTCCTTCATAACCGCGAGGGACACGCCCATGAGCTTGCGCGCCACGCCGGACAGCGCCACGTAGTGGTGCTTGCCGGCGGCCCTCTTCTTGGCGTAGTAGTCGCCGAAGTATGGGTCGTGCTTTCTGGCGCAATCCGCCGCCCGCATGAACGCCCACCTCAGCGCGGCCGGCCCACGCTTGGACATGTGCCCGTCGGAGTGCACCGTGTCGCCGGACTCGTTCTTCGTGGGGTCCATCCCCGCGTAGGCCATGAGCTTATGCGGGTCCGCGAACGCGTTCGGGTCGCCGATCTCCCCGGCTATCACCGAGGCTAGCGCAACGCCGACGCCGGGGATGGTGAGGAGCCACCTGCCAGCCGTCTCGTCGAGGATGCGCGCGAGCTCGGCGTCGACCTCATCGATCCGGCCCCGCACGAACCCCAGCTCCTCCATGACTAGCCTGACCTCGAACGCGAGCGCTCCGGACCCGAACCCCACGCCGACTGATTTTCTGGCGGCGGCCTTGACCTGCTCGGCCTTTTCCCGGCCGAGTTGGCCGCGGGACGCCTCGGAGAGGATTCTCGCGATGGTCCTCACATCGGTCGAGAGCGCTTGCTCCGGGGTGGCGCAATGCTCGAGCAGCGCTCGGTGCGCCGGGCCATAAGACCCGCTGAACAGCCCCGCGAGCTCGGGGAACGTCCTATCGAGGATCGCCGTCGCCCTGTTCTTGAGCATGGTCGACCGCTCGACGAGCGACATCCGGTAGCGCGCCAGGTTGCGCAGCTCTTCGGTCGCCTCTTCGCCCAGGGCGGACGGGCCGAACCTCTTGTAGCGCACCAGGTCAGCTATCATCGCCGCGTCGACGGCGTCGGTCTTGACCTTGCGCACCGACCACACGTCGCGGAACGCATCTGTCTGGATCGGGCTTATGACGGCGGCGTCGTAGCCGTGGGCGGTCAGGAAATCGAACAGCGCCACCCAGTAGTGCCCCGTCGCTTCCATGCCGACGAGGCAGCTGTCGGGGGTTGCCGACGCCTCGCTCAGCCTTTCGAGCAGTCCGGCGAACCCGTCGCGCGTGTTGGCGAACTTTAACGACTCGATCACGGTGCCGCCTCCGTCGTCTACCGCGCTCGCGACGTGGTTTCTCTTGGCGACGTCTATCCCGACGTAGATCATGCCCGCCCTCCTTGCTCGCTTGCCGAAGAAGGCGGAAGTCATCCCCTGGTCTCCGCAGGCGCAGCCTCATCGGACATCAAGCGCCGAACGCCATCCTGCCTTATTCGCGTCCACCTGCGGGCCGGAGGCGTCAGCCTATCGGAAAGAGCCGGACTCCTTGGAGGTTCGGCAAACGCCCTCCGCCCCATACGCGCCCTTTATCTCATATTCGCGTCTACAAGAGAAGAGCGCGGCCACTGCGCGAGAAGTGGCAAAGACAATATATGAGGTGGGTCAAGGCGATAAACGCGTCGGACTCGCCGCGCGCGGCCGACAACCGCACGCCCGAGCAGAACCGGATCATCGGGCTGGAGCGCGAGAACAAGCGGCTGCGCATGGAGGTCGACGTTTTAAAACAGGCGGCGCTGATATTTGCGCGAAAGCGGCGGCGATGGCGGCGAACGCCGGCCGCTACCCGGTATCGGCGCAATACGAGATGCTCGGCGTTGCGCGCTCGACCTGCTGCTCGATGCGCTCGCGCGCGGAATCCCCGAAGCCGCCGGACCCCGTCGAGCCCGACGTGCCGGCCGCGCACGGGGCAAGCCGCGGGCGCGGCAAGCCGCGGGCGGTACGGCGCGCGCAAGATAAAGGCCTCGCTCGCCCGCCGCGGCATAACGGCCAGCCGCAGGCGAATCTGCAGGATAATGAGGGAAAACGGCTTGGCCGGCGCGTACGGACGCAAGAAGCCCGAATGCCATCCCGGCAGGTCCAACGAGGCCGACCTGCCCAATGCGGCGGCCAGGCAGTTCGGCGGGCGCGAGCCGCGCACCCACGCGTGCGGCGGCCTCGCCTACGTGCGCGTCGGCGGCGGCTGGAGCTACGCCTGCCTGCTGGTCGACCTGGCAAATCGCGAGATCGTCGGGCATTCGGCGGGGCCGCGCAAGGACGCCGGTCTGGTGAGAGCCGCGTTCGCGACGGTCGAGTTCCCCCTTTCCGACATCCGGGTTTTCCATGCTGATTGCGGCAGCGAATTCGACAACGCCAAGATCGACGAGACGCTCGAAGCCTTCGGCATCGAGCGGTCGCTCTCCAAGAAGGGATGCCCCTACGACAACGCGGTCGACGAATCGACGAACGAGACCCTGAAGGCGGAGTCCGTCTACCGCGAGGCGTTCGGCACGACTCGCGAGCTGCAGGCCAAGCTGGCCGACTACGTGCATTGGTGCAACAACTTCAGGATTCACTCGGCGCTGAGATGCATGACCCCGGTCGAGTTCAGGAAGGCGGGCATGATCCTCCCGGAATCGTCCAAATAGGTATAGCCAATCCAGCTTGCTCGGGAGGGGGAGCGGGAATACTTGCCTCTCTACATGGCGTTCTGTTTGTAGCGCGGTCGCATGTCGGAAAGGCTGCTACGGGAAACCCGCGGCTGAATTCTCGCATGAGTGAATGGAAAAGTGTCGATGATTTTTACGCTGAAAGCTGATAGGGACGCAAGGCCCAATGTCGTCGATGGGCTTGTTGCGTTTGCTGAACCTCAGCTCTTCTCGATGAGGCTGATGATCTCCTGCTTACTGTGGATGCCCAGTTTTTGGTAGATGTGCTTCACATGGGTGCTCACGGTGGAGCGCGAGAGCCAGAGCTGCTCGCGTATGTAGGGCTCGGTGCGTCCCCGCGCCAGGTATTCCAGGATTTCCGTCTCGCGCGGGGTGAGGCCCTTTGCGGCAGCCAGGTCCTGAACGACTTCGGCGATGTCGCGTTCTTTCTGGGTGGAGGCAGCGGGGCCGGCGGCCGGGCGCGCCGAGGTGCTCCGGGGAATGAAGCTGAGCGAGAGCACGAGCGCGCTGGCCAGCACGAGCACGATGAAGAGAAGCTGCTCGGTGCTCAGGCCGAGCCCCCCGTGCCACTGTCTCCCAAACAGGTTCCCGGCGACGGAGCCGATCAGGATGGCGCTTTGGGCGATGCCGATGCCGCTGTAGCGTCTCAATCGGCCGGCTTTCTCCAGGTTGACGAGGTAGACGATGATGACGGACACGGCCATGAAGTCGGCGCCGGCGAGGAGGGCGACGAAGCACCGCTCCGCGAGGGGCCTTTGCAGGGCGAAAAGGGTAATGGCCCCCATGAGCAACGGTGCGATGAGCTTGCTGAGAGAGGCGAGGTCGATGCGCACCGCATGGAGGATGCAGAGCAACGCGAGAAGAATGCCCAGGCACGAGCCGAGGAACACGGGTATGTTCTCCGTGAAAGGCCCAAGGGGCGTTTCCAGGAGGGGCGACAGGCTGTTGAGGCACCCGATGACGAAGTAGAGGCTCACGGTGTAGGCGATGACCCGCAGGATGTTTCGGGACGGCATGGGCGCTCGGGCGTCGTTTCCCCGGGTTGGGTCGCCGTCGTACGGGACTTGCTTTCGTGCGACGGCGAGGCAGCCGAAAGAGAGCGGGGCGAGGGCGGCGACGGCCGTCACTCCGATGGGGCCGGACAGTGTGGGAAAAACGAGGGCGGTGAGGGCGGTGACGGCGGATGAGGCGGGAACGATGTACTCGGTTCGCTCCGAATGGATTTCCGCGAGAACCCTGCCCCAGAAAAGCCAGAGAAGGCCGTATCCGATGCCCGACGCGAAGCCTCCGGCCATGGAGAGAAGGGGCGCGAGGGATACCGCGGAGAGAACAGTGCCCCCGGCCATGAGCGCGACCGCCGCGGGTTCGAGGAGCCGCCCCGTCTCCCTGACGCGGTTGAACAGCACGGCCCCTGCGACGAGCACGAGAATGGCGCCGGCAATGGCCGCCAGCCAGGAGGGGTGGGCCAGCGACGCATTGCCAGGTCGTCCGTCGAACAGCGAGGAGGTGTTGTAGGCGCAGTAGACCCACGACGACAGGAACCCGATGCCGAGGGCGGTCAGGACGCTGTTTCGGTTCAGCAGGGCCATGTTGTCGGTGTGAGAGGTCGTCGCGTGCATGCCATAATTGTAGCCGAAGGCCTAGGCTCCGGCAAGAACGTCCGCCACCACCAGGCCGTTACCCATGGTCATGATGCCGCCCGTCGTGGGAATGACCTCCCCCACGCCGAACAGTCCGGGAATGTCCTTGCCGTCTTTGTCGGTCAGGGCGTAGTTCTCATGGTTGTAGTTCAGGCCGCCGCAGGTGATGTGCACGCCCCAATGGCACGGGAAGGCGTAGAAGGGCGCCGTGGTGATCGGGGAGGTCTCGTCGAACAGGCCGCGGCCGAAATCGGGGTCGTTCTTGGTGGCGGCCATCTCGTTGTACTGCTCGACGCTGGCGACGAAGGTGGCTGGGTCGATGGCGATGGCCGCGGCGAGCTCTTCGAGGGTGTCGGCGGTGAAGAGCTTGTCGTTGTCGAGGAGCTGCTGGACGTCAATGCCGAACATGTTGCGGCCGCCCTCGATGCCGCTGTTGTTGGCGTCGGAGATGAGGTAGCACATCTGGTCGGTCTGCTCGATCTGGGCATGGGCGATCTCGTTGCGTCCCAAGGTCTCGTTGACGAAGCGCTTGCCCTCCTTGTTGAGCATGAGCGCGTTGCCCGTGTTGCCCACCATGGATTCCACGGAGAAGTCGACGGCGTTGACGAAGGGGAGACACATGATGTTGGGCACGTTATCCATGAACGTGGCGCCGGCGGCCAGACCCATGACCACGCCGTCTCCCGTGTGACCGAAGTTGTTCGTCGTGGGGATGACGTCCATGGAGGCGAAGCCCCAGCCGTCGTCGTGCTCCTTCAGCAGCTCGGCGCTGCCGGAGAAACCGCCCGTGGCGATGACGACCGCCTTGGCGGCGTTGACGAGGTAGGTGGTGCCGTCGGCGCACACGCCCCGGGCCCCGACGGCCCGGCCTCCGTCCATGAGGATTTCCTCGGCCGGCGTCTGGAACAGGAACTCGATGGGATTGCCGTTGGCCTCCAGGTACTCGTCGAAGGCGCGGAAGTACCCCTCACCGTTCTCGCCCACCGTGGGCTGGGCCCAATTCGGCCAGGGGAATCCGGCGATGCCCGTCAGCGGCTTGAACTCGATGGGCATTTCGTCGGACAGCCAATTGAGGAGGACGATGGATTCGGCGTTGTACTCGCTGCAGGAGCGGTAGGTGGTCTCGTCGAAGGCCGGGATGCCGAGGGAGACGAGGGCGGCGATGTTCGCCCACTCGGCGCTGTCGAACACCTTGTCGGTGCCGGTGGCGTACCACTCGTCGTGCTGGGCGCGCACCGTGGCGATGAGGTCGGCGGGGAATCCCAGCTGTTCCGCCTTGGCCAAGGTTGCCTCGTAGTACTCTTCCAGACCCTCGGTGTTCGTGGCTCGCAGCTCCGAGGGTGCGCCGATCCAGCGCATCATGCCGCCCGAGACGAGGCAGTTGCCGCCCACGTTGCCGCACTTCTCCATCACCACCACATTCAGCCCCTTCTGGCTGCACGCCACGGCGGTGCCCATGCCTGCGGCACCGGCGCCGAGGACGACCACATCGGCGTCAATCTCCACGGTTTCGGTGCTCTTCTCGGTGCCGGGCGCCTGCTCGAGGGCCGTCACGTCGCCGCCGGCCTGGGAGACGCAGTCCTTCACGCCGTTGATAACGGCCATGGAGGCCAGGGTGGCGCCCGCGATGGTATCGACCTGCAGGCTCTGGTGCTCGAGAATCTGCTCGGGGATGTCGGTGAAGGCACGCTCGGATATACGCGGCGTCTCGTAGTTGTCGAGGATCTCGATGGTCTCGATGGCATCGTCGGAGAACGTCACCGCGATATTGACCGGGCCCTTCTTGCCCGTGGCGGCTGCCGTGTAGGTGCCGGCCTGATAGCTCGGCGCTGCGTCGGCGGCGCCCGTCTTCGGGGTGCAGCCGCCCAGTCCGAACAGCATGGTGCCGGCCGCCGCCGCTCCCAGTGCGACGAACTTGCGCCGACCCAGGTACATTCCCTGCTTCATATTTCCTCCTTCGCTCCCTGATTCTGCGGTGCCTCCCGGTCGGCGGGGAGATCGCCGACAGACGGGAGGACTTCTCCACCGTAGTCTTCGGAGCGAGAAAAACCATCGTGCGAATGACACGATTTCGCAGGAAGACGCAGAGAATCGTAGACTTCGGGCGCACTGGTCAGCGGTAAAGAGGCGCCGATCGCGGGTGGAGTAAGCCGATGGCCCTGCGCGCTAGGCGCGGTAGCTGTTGACGGAGGTGCGGAGGGCCTGCTTGTTGTCGACGCCGATTTTGCGGTAGATGTGGCGCGAATGGGTCTTCATGGTGGATTCGGCGACGAACAACTCCCGGCCGTCATGGCCGCTTGGGCGAGGCCGAACAGCCACAGGGCGCTCACGCCGAAGCGGTAGGAGATGTTGCAGAAAATGCCAGTCACGAACGTCATGAACAGCACAATGCCCATATTGGAGGCGGCGGCTTCAGCACGAGCGAGGAGAAGAGCGACGAGAGCAGATTGGACGCGACGAAGTAGACGAGCGCGTGGTGCACGTTCATGCGGGCGTAGGCTTCCATCCAGACGAGGTGCAGCAGCGCGAAGGCCCCGTTCACGAGCCCTGCGGTCGCAAAGGAGGCGCCCAGGGCACCGATGGCCGCGGCATGGGGCGCGGCGCCGAAGAAGATCAACGAGCCGAGGGCCATGGCCGCCGCGGCCGCCCGGAGGGCGCCGGGATGCCCGAGCAGGGTGGGAACCCGCCGCGCGAGAGCCGCCGCCGCGAGGAAGACCTGACCTGTGTCAAGATTTCGGACACAAAAGCTAGAGGCTTATGCTGCTATCGGCAGCTCCCCCGCGGTCGGAGCCGTCCTCTCGAAGAACGCCTCCATTGCTTCCGCGGGCACCTCGTATCCGATGGTCGAGTGGGGCCTGAATCTGAACATGACCCGAAAATCTTACAGCTTATTGAGGCGCGCTGCGACCGTGCGAATGAGCTCAAACGCTACAGTGCCGAAATTAGCGATACGCAATCGGTGACGTTTGATTTGAATGTCGCGGTGGGAATCGATATGGCGATCAAGAAAATGGGCTTGGCGAGCAACTTCTCATTTGAGGGGCAGACACGGCAAGAGGAACGTCGCAAATTGACGTTCGTCGTTGAGTTCTAGTGCTAGGTGGGTTTGTATGCAGCTATTGAAGAGATGCTCGACGCATGCCGAAACCAAACCGTAATGCTCACGTCGTAAAGTGCGAAGCGCGTATAAAGCGGTGAGTCGGCGTTGCGGCCGGCAATCTGCAAGCATGCCCCGTTTGAGTTCCTCGGTTTGTTTGAATCTGAATCGCGCGCTGAGCATTTTGCCCTTTATTCGGATGGCTACAATACATCGTATTCAAATAAAGGTCGCGAGTCTCGGGAAAACGCCGCTGGTGCTATCGCGATTCGGCGTTGTGCTGGGGCTTCGATATCAAGACGGCGAAGGCGCGGCGTTCGGCTCGCCGCTGGCGGGTTCAAAGAAAGGGTGCATCCAATGCGCATCAATAAAGTTGCATTCATCGGCAAAGGCGGCGTGGGGCTGCTGTATGGCAGCATGATCGCCCGCGCGCTCGGCGATGACGCCGTGGAATTCGTGATGGACGACGCGCGCTATGAGCGCCACGCGGCCGATCAGCTGAAAATCAACGGCGAGCCGTGTAATGTGCGCAGCGTGCGCGCGAGCGAGGCGACCCCTGCTGACCTGGTGATTCTCACGATTAAAACCACCGGCCTTACGCAAGCGCTCGACACCATGGAAGCCGTCGTGGGCCCCGAAACGCGCATCGCGTCGCTGTGCAACGGAATCACGAGCGAGCAGGAGATCGCCGAACGTTTCGGCTGGCGGCGCACGGTGCTCGGCATTTGCCAAGGCATGGACGCCGTGTTCCTGAACAACGAGCTCACATACGGCAAGCCCGGCGAAATCCGCTTCGGCGCGGCGCCCAATACCGACCCCGCTGTGGTGGCCGACATCGCCGAGCTGTACTCCCGCGCGGGCATCGCCCACGTGGTCGAGCCCGACATTAAGCGCCGCATGTGGACGAAGCTCATGATGAACGTGGGCATCAACCAAACGTGCATGGTGTATGGCGGCACTTACGGCAGCGCGACCGAGCGCGGAAGCGAGCAGCGCCGTAGTTTGGTGGCGGCTATGCGCGAGGCTCGCGTGGTGGCGAATGCGGAAGGCGTCGCCATCGCCGAGTCCGACTTGTTGCAGATGGTCGAGCTGCTCGAAACGCTCGACCCCGCAGGCATGCCGTCCATGGCGCAAGATCGCATCGCGCGCCGCAAAACCGAGGTTGAAGAATTCTCGGGCACCATCTGCCGCCTCGCCGCTGAACACGGCATCGAAGTTCCCCAAAACGAATGGCTTTACCAGCGCATTCGCGAAATCGAAGCGAGCTGGTAGCGGCTTGCTGCGACGGTTCGAGAGAAGGCAAGGCAGCGTCGCAGTTCGCGGTGGTTTCGCGGAAGCGCGTTCTTGGCGAACGGGCCGCCCGCTTGCGGAAGTGTTCGGAATCGCTTCAAACTGAGCGGCGTGTTGCGAATGGCTCTATACTATGAGTGATTAATGCCGTCCCAGGAGCCACTCTCATGAAGCCCGATTCTTCTCGCATACAGCCGAAGCGCCCAACCAGGGCGAGCGCTTCGCTGCGCGTTTCGGCCAGTGGGAGCAAGGGTGGCGACTCATTTAAGGTGAAATCGCCCGTCGAAGTGAAAGCCTCCTCCGAAAAGTCGTCCGCCAAAGCAGAACCGTCCTTCGAAACGGAGCCATCGCTGGAGAAGATCCTGACTTCGGCGGAATCGTCCTTGAAACTCGGCCCTCACGGCCTCGACTCGCTTCGCCGTTTTCTGGGTGATTCTTCCGCCAAGCTTCTCGGCGCCTATTTTGCCAAGGCGGCGCTGCTTGTCGTAACCGTCTATTTGCTGAGCTTCGCCGTGCCGAAAATGCCTGCGCCGTTTTTGGCGCTGTTCTGGGCGTTTTTCACCCTCGCTTCAACGGCGGGCGTAATGTATCAGGTGGTTGTGCGCAAAACGCACCGCCAATTTAAATACACGGCGGGCGGCCTGTTCGCGCGTGTGAACAACGGCCGCATCTTCAGCTTCATCGTGAGCTTTTGCGTGTCTGCCGCATGCATGGCGAGCTTGTTCCTCGAATCGCCGAAGTGGGACATCGCCGAATGGGTGCTCATTTTCGCCGCAGTGGTGGTGTATCCCGTGGTGCTGCTGCTCATGCGCCGCTACGCGCGCCGCGAATACGAGCCCGCGTTTCAGGCGTCGGGCGAATTTCTGTGGAGCTGCGCCATCGTCGGCCTGCTGCTATGCGTGGCGTATGGCGCGTATTGCGCGATGAGTCCCAGTTTCGGGCAGCCTGTCGAAACGGTGCTCGACGCCTTCGCGAAAACGCCCATGCCGTTCGAGAATTCCCCTTCGGCGCTCATGTGGAACGCGGGCGTTGGCTCGTGGATCGTCGACAGCCTTACGAGCTACGGCCTTATGCAGGCTTCGAAAGTGTCGGTGCCCGTTTGCTTCGCCATTCGCACGGCGCTGTGCGCGGGCGCGTTTTTCGGCATGGCGAACCTCATTGGGCTGTGCGCGCTTCCCGTGCAGGAGCTGCGCAAAATTTTCGTTTCGGTTGACGCGATCAAGCGCGATGACGCGACGCAACCCATCTGGCGGCGCTACGTCGTTATGGCCGCGGTGCTCCCCGTTGTGCTCGTGGCGGGCTTTTTCTGGGGCGAAATGAAAGTCGGCATGGCCATGCAAACCGAAAACGGCACTGCCCTGCAGGAAATCGCCCGCGAACTCGCGGGAAAATCGGTCTATTCCATTGACGGCGCGCTGTACGACCAGGCGAAAATCGATGCGCTCGCCAGCTCGCTTTCGGCAGACGAGGCGAACCTGCGCACGATGTCGTTCCAGCTGAAAGATTCGCTCGAGAGCTCGTATGCGACGTGCTCGGGCAAAACCGACGCGTTTTTGGATTGGTATTTCAGCATCGCCACGAATTCGTCGCTGCGCGCGAGCATTCCCGAAGGCGGCGCGCAACAGGCGCTTGAGGACAGGTTTTACTCCCTCGTGGGCTCGAGCGAAGACGAGCAGCTCACCAAGGGCATGAAAAATTATTTGGCCGCGGCGGCGAATTTGCGTTCCTCGATTGACGACGGCATGCAGGCGGCGAAGGTCGATGGCGACGTGTCGCAGGCGGGCGGCGATGGGCGGAAGCTTCCCGCGTGGCTCGTCGAGGCGAAGGAGTTCGGCGACGCGTGGCTGCTTAAAGGCTATCGCGAGGAAGCCGACGGCGTGCTCGACGCGGCGCGCGATTCGGGTATTTCGGCGGCGCTCGACGATGGGAAAACGCTGCTGCAGTACCAGTTTGAGAGGAACGTGTACTCCGACGCGCAGTTCGCAAGCATGGCTTCGTCGGTCGATAAGCTCTCGAACGGCGGCGGCAATATTGCCCTCGATCTTTTGACGTATGCGGGCGGCGTATTCGACGAAGGAATGAGCCGCGACAAATACCGCAAAACTCTCCAGGCAGGCATCTCTGCATGCGAGGATCAGGCGAAAACACTGCTTACGCCGAATGTGCCTTCTGCGTTTTCGGCCGAACGGTAGCTGGTTAATGAGTCGCAAATTGCAAGAAAGCCCTGGAATCGACTTCCAGGGCTTTCTCTATTTCAACTTTTCGATTCGTGGCGCGGCCTTAAAGCCTGCCATCTGCGGTTGCCTTTCGCCTGAATTTAGTCGAGCTTGGCGAAGGCCTGCTGCAAATCCCAAATGATGTCTTCGGCGTTCTCGGTGCCGATGGACAAGCGGATGGTCGAAGGCGTGATGCCCTGGTCGGCCAGTTCGGCCTCGGTCAGCTGGGAGTGCGTGGTGGTTGCCGGGTGAATGGCCAGGCTCTTCACGTCGGCAACGTTGGCGAGCAGCGAGAAAATCTGCAGGTTGTCGATGAATTTCCAGGCTGCTTCCTGGCCGCCCTTAATCTCGAACGTGAAGATGGAGGCGCCGCCGTTGGGGAAGTAGCGCTCGTAGAGCTCGTGATCGGGGTGGTCGGGCAGGCTCGGGTGGTTCACGGAAGCCACGTGCGGGTCGTTGGTCAAGAACTCGACGACCTTCTTCGTATTCTCGACATGGCGATCGACGCGCAGCGACAGCGTCTCGGTGCCCTGCAGCAGAATCCATGCGTTGAACGGCGAGATGCAGGCGCCTTCGTCGCGCAGCAGAATGGCGCGCACGTAGGTTGCGAATGCGGCCGGGCCTACGGCTTCGGCGAAGCTCACGCCATGGTAGCTCGGGTTGGGCTCGGCGATTTCGGCGTACTTGCCGCTCGCTTTCCAGTCGAAGTTGCCGCCGTCGACGATCACGCCGCCGAGCGAGCTGCCGTGGCCGCCGATGAACTTGGTCGCGGAATGCACCACGATGTTCGCGCCGTGCTCAAGCGGACGGAACAGGTACGGCGTGCCGAAGGTGTTGTCGACCACGACGGGCAGCCCGTGCTTCTTGGCGATTTCGGAAATGGCGTCGATGTTGGGAATGTCGGAGTTCGGGTTGCCGAGCGTTTCGAGGTAAATGACGGTGGTGTTGTCTTTGATGGCGCCTTCGACTTCAGCGAGGTTGTGCGCGTCGACGAAGGTGGTTTCGACGCCGAACTGCGAAAGCGTGTGCTCGAGCAGGTTGTACGAGCCGCCGTAGATGGTCTTCTGCGCAACCACGTGGTCGCCGGCCTGCGCGAGGGCCTGCAGCGTGTAGGTAATGGCGGCGGCACCGGAGGCCACGGCCAGGCCAGCCACGCCGCCTTCAAGTGCGGCGATGCGGTCCTCGAACACGCCCTGGGTGGAGTTCGTCAAGCGGCCGTAGATGTTGCCGGCATCGGCCAGGCCGAAGCGGTCGGCGGCGTGCTGGGAGTTGCGGAACACGTAGCTCGTGGTTTGGTAAATGGGCACCGCGCGGGCGTCGCTGGCGGGATCGGCGGTTTCCTGGCCGACGTGCAGCTGCAGGGTGTCGAAGCCGAAGGTGTGCTCGGGGTTATTGATGAACTGGCTCATTGGAAAGTCTCCTTACATAGTTCGATGGGCTGGTTCCCATCGCGAATGGAAATGTGCTGGTCGGTGGAGCTCCCGGCAGGTGTGAAAGCGAATCTACCGGGAGTTCGGCATTCGTTTCGTGTGTCGCATGTGGGGCTCCTTTCGAAATTCCCATTTCCCTACTCGTTTGGTCTGTTGAACAGAATAGGGATGCGATATGGTGATGTCAATCAGTAAAAACTGGTAGTTAGTTATCTGCTGAATAGATAGCGAACAATGAACACACACACATATATATATGAGAACCGATCGTATAGATACACGAGGAAAGATACGGGGAAAGTGCGAGGTTGAATCGGGGAGGGCGGCAGCATCTTCCCAAACCGCCGGCAACGTGCCCCGATGCGGCCATGGGCCGATTCCGCTATCCTGTTGATGGCCGGCGATGTTGCCGCGCACGGCGTTGTATTCTTGGCGAGCGGGCGTTTTGCAGCTGCAAAAATATATGAATAGCGAGCTTTTTCGCAGGCGCGCCCCCTGATGCAGCGATATGCATTACACTACGACAGATATGCCGTGCCTGAAAGGACGCACGACAGTTACATTTGGCCGTTAGGAAAAAGTAGACGTCATGGATATTCGTTTTACAAGGCGCACCGCGCTTCTCATAGTGTGCGACATTCTCGCAACATTCCTTTCATACTACTTGGCATCGGTGCTCACGGGCTTGGTGGGCGAAGTATTTGCCACTCACGAAATCTATTTCATCCTCGGCGTGCCGGCGGTTGTGTATATCTGCCTGTTCGCTGCATTTAAGATGTACAACAATCTTTGGGAATACGCTTCGATTGATGATGCGATTCGCATTGTCATCATGGTTGGCTTTGGAACGCTGGTTTCCGCCGTGTTACTGTGGATGCTCGGCGAGTGGATTCCCATTCGTATTTACTTCGTCGCGCTGTTCCTGATGATTTTCTTCACGGGCGGCGTGCGCATGGTGTTCCGCGTTATTCGCTCCAAGAAGCGCGTTATTGCCGCTACGCCCGCAGAAAATCAGAAACGCTTGCGCACGCTGGTCGTTGGCGCAGGCGAAACGGGCTCGCTCGCAATTGGCCGCATGGCTTCGCGCGACCCGCATATGCCGGGCGATCCGATTATTGCGGTCGACGACAATCCCAGCAAACGAAAGCTTCGCATTCATGGCGTCGAGGTCATGGGAACGAGCGACGATATTCCCCGCTTGGTCGAGCGCTTCGATATCCAGCAAATCGTCGTAGCCATTCCTTCTGCCACGCTTGACGAGCGCAAGCGCATTTATGGCATTTGCACCAAAACGAATTGCCAGTTGCGCACGCTTCCCAATGTGCGCGAGCTGCGCATCGACGAAATCAACGACGTCAAGCTGCGCGAGGTCGATGTCGCCGACCTGCTCGGCCGCGAAGAGGTCGTTTTGAACACGCGCGTTGTGAGCGGCTACATTTCTGGCAAAACCATTCTTGTTACTGGTGGCGGCGGCTCTATTGGATCTGAGCTGTGTCGTCAGGTTGCCGCTGTTGCCCCGAAGCGCATCGTGGTGTTCGACATGTATGAAAACGACGCATACATGCTTCGCAACGAAATCATGTCGCAATACGACGATATCGACGTGCAGGTCGAGGTTGGCAGCGTGTGCGACGAGGGCCGCTTGCGCGACGTTTTTGAGAAATACCATCCCGCAGCCGTGTTCCATGCGGCTGCGCACAAGCATGTGCCCCTTATGGAGATGTGCCCGCGCGAGGCGATTCAGAACAACGTTTTCGGCACTCTGAACGCCGTGCGTCTCTCCGACGAATACGGCGTTGGCCGCTTTATCTTCATCTCGACCGACAAGGCAGTGAACCCCACTTCGGTTATGGGCGCCACCAAGCGTATGGGCGAGATGATCATTCAGCATTACGCGCAGGAATCGAAAACGGTGTTCACGGCCGTGCGTTTCGGCAATGTGCTCGGAAGCAACGGCAGCGTTATCCCTCTGTTCAAGCGCCAAATTGCGGCTGGCGGTCCCGTTACGGTTACCGATCCGAACATCGAGCGCTTCTTCATGACGATTCCCGAGGCGTCGCGTCTGGTTATTCAGGCGGGCGGCATGGCCAACGGCGGCGAGATCTTCATTCTCGATATGGGCGATCCCGTTAAAATCGTCGATTTGGCGAAGAGTCTCATCAAGCTTTCCGGCCTCGAGGTCGATAAGGACATCAAGATTGTCTATACCGGCCTGCGCGAGGGCGAGAAGATGTACGAAGAGCTGCTCATGAACGAGGAGAACACGATCCCCACCAAGCTCAAGGGCATCATGATTTCCACGGGCAAAGAAATTGGTTACGAGGCCGTCGAGCGCAAGCTTGGTGAGTTGCGCGATGCCCTTACCCAGGACGACGTTACGGCGCTCCATACGCTCGCCGACGCCGTTCCTACGTACACCATTACGCATAACGTCATTGAAGAACGAGCAGCTGCTGCGCAGGGGAAATAGTTGATGCAGGATACGAATGTCGATTGCGCGAAGAGGTGCGAAGCGGTGCGTACGGTGTCGGTTGCTATCGTCGCACACAATGAGGCCCCGCATTTTTCGAATATTCTCGAAGATGTCGTAGCGCAAGATTTCCCTCATAATCGAATTGAGCTCTTGCTTATTGATAGCATGTCGAAGGACGACACGAAGAGGGTTATGCTTGAATTTGCCGAGAGCGATCAGGCAAAGGAATTCAAAAGGGTTGTCGTTCTTAGCAATCCAGGCGAAATTCTTCCGTGTGGCTGCAACGTCGCTATTAGGAATTTCACTGGCGATGCTCTGGTCCGCATTGATGCTCATGCGCGAATTCCCCAATCATTTATTTCCTCGAACGTTGAAGTCCTCGACGAGGGGGAGTTTGTTTGTGGCGGGCCGCGTCCAACGATTGCCTCTCCCGAAACCGACTGGAGCAACACGCTTCTTATGGCAGAGGAATCGGCGTTTGGCAGCTCAATTGCGGATTATCGTGGTTCCTCAAAAAAGGAATACGTTTCGTCGGCGTTTCATGCGATGTTCCGCCGCGAAGTAATTGAGCGAGTCGGGCTGTATGATGAACGTCTTGCCCGCACCGAAGACAACGACTATTTCTACCGAGTTCGCGAAGCCGGCTATAAGATTCGTTTTGATGCTTGTATTCAATCTAAGCAAATTGCGCGCAGTTCGTTGAAACGTATGCTGAAGCAGAAATACGGTAATGGATATTGGATCGGCCGTACGATGTATGTTCAGCCTAAATGTTTCAGGACTTATCATTTTTCGCCGTTTACATTCGTTCTCGGAATCATCCTGCTGGCGTGCGTTGGTTTTTTGCGCACCTGGGCGCCTTTCGTTGCGTGCGCAGCTCTTTACGCGGCGGTTACGGTGGTGCTCACGTTGCGAGTGGCGGTTGAATCTCCGAAGCGAAACATCCGCATGGTCGCGTTGCCCTTTGTGTTCTTTGGTATTCATGTTTCGTATGGCGTCGGAACGCTCGTGGGGCTTCTCTCGGGTGCGTTTAGGAAGATGCCCTCTTTCGACACTGCGTTTTCCGTAAAAGAAGGCGAGTAGCAATGCAAGAATTGACTCAAGAAGACCTCAAAGGGCTCCAATCCAAGAGCCTTGAGATGGCGAAATACTTTAAAGCCTTCTGTGAGAAGCACGACCTGACGTTTTATTTTTGCGGCGGCTGCTGCATTGGCGCTGTTCGTACGGGTGGCTTTATTCCCTGGGACGATGACGTTGACGTATTCATGCCCCGTGAAAGCTACGAACGTTTGCGTGAGCTTTGGCCCGTGCATGCCGATTCGCGCTACCAGCTCGTCGAATCTGATGAAACGTTCATCGATCACGATATCTTCGTCGCTATTCGCGACGCGCAGACCACGTTCATCAAGCCTTATCAGCGCGATATCGACTTGTGTCATGGCCTTGTGCTTGACGTGCTTCCTCTTGATGGCTGTCCCGGTGGTTTTGCTCGAAAGAAGCAAAAAGCTTGGGCGCTTATCTACTCGCTGTTCCGCGCGCAATTCGTCCCCGAAAGGCACGGCGGTGTGGTTGCGATGGGCAGCCGCATTTTGCTGGGTCTTGTGCGTTCGCCTCGTGCGCGCTACAAGCTGTGGAAACGCGCCGAACGCAATATGACGAAGTACCCTATTTCGGAATGCAGCAAAATCACTGAGCTTTGCTCGGGTGCGCATTATATGCAGAACGAATATCCGAAAGAAGCGTTCGATCATGCAGTGATGCATACTTTCGAAGATACCGAAATGCCGCTTCCGTGCGGCTATGACGCCTATCTTCGCATGGCGTTTGGCGACTATATGCAGCTTCCACCCGAAGACAAGCGCAAGCCGCACCACGATGCGGAGTTCTTCGACTTGAACACCCCGTGTGCGCAGTATAAAGGCGTGAAGTATTGTGTCGAAGAGTCGAATCGGCAATCAAACGATGAGCGCTAGGTGGGCTGGATGATTCAGGGCAATGCTGCACAGCCGAAAGTTTCTATCGTTGTGCCTGTGTACAATTCGAAGCAATATTTGGCCCGCTGCCTCGATTCTTTGCTCGGGCAAACCGTCAGCGAGATTGAAGTGGTGCTTGTCGATGACGGTTCGACTGACGGGTCTTCTTTGACCTGCGACGGATGGGCCGATATAGATTCCCGAATTCGAGTGATTCATAAAGAGAATGGCGGTTTGAGCGACGCGAGAAACTGCGGCGCCTTGGCCGCTCGCGCGCCATACGTCGCGTTCGTCGATAGTGACGATTCTGTTGACCTGGATTTTTGCGAGTCGCTGTTGAACGATATCGAAGCCACGGGCGCCGATATCGCAACGTGCGACGTGGTCGATGTCGAGGATGGCTGCGAGCTTCCCGACCATATAGACGCATCGCATCGCTCGGTTGAGGTTGTGACTCCCGTCGAAGCCCTAAGGGCGTCAATCACGTCGGGCTTGCCGCGCATTTGGGTTCCGACGCGTTTGTATAAAAAAGAGCTTTTCGACAACGGTTTTCTTTTCCCGGTTGGCAAGACGTACGAGGATGCCGCGACGATCGTCGAGATATTCGGTTCTGTCTCGTCTATTTCGGTGTCAAACGCCCAGCTCTATCATTATCGCCATCGTGCGGGGAGCATTACCACGCAACCTTACACGCCGAAGGCGCATGATATTATTGATGCGTGGGAACACACCGCGTCATTGGCGTGCGAAACGTATCCTGAGCTCAAAGAAGACCTGGACTTTCGCCTTTATTGGGCGCGATGCGTCGTTCTTGACCGAATGATCGCTTCTCGCAAAATGAATGGCACTCCCGAGGAAAAGGAGCTCGTATCCTATATTCGAGCGCACTTTGAATCGGTGAAGAATAATAGGCAAATGACGAAAGCTCGCTTTGTGCTGTCGAAGGTGCTTATGTTGAGTTTGCCGCTGTATCGATGCGCCTTGCGCGTTATGAAATAAAATCTCTCGTGTTGGATCAATAAGGAGCAATCAATGATTTTCGGAGCTATTCTTGCTGGCGGCGTTGGTTCTCGAATGAATATCGAGAGCATGCCGAAACAGTACCTTCCTCTTAACGAGAAGCCCGTTTTCATTCATACGCTTGAGAAATTCTT
Organism: uncultured Slackia sp.; assembly: GCF_934630525.1. Taxonomy (GTDB): domain Bacteria; phylum Actinomycetota; class Coriobacteriia; order Coriobacteriales; family Eggerthellaceae; genus Slackia. Next base: position 24,500 of record NZ_CAKTVX010000003.1, on the reverse strand, counting down.
GCTGTGCAGCGAATTCGACGCTGTCTTCATTGGCACGCACGGCGATTGGGTCGAGTACACGAAAGATGCTGTTGCCCAGTACGGATTCGGCGAAACCCCGGTGCATGTCGTGCAGGGCGGCGCCGATCGCAACGGCACGATTCTCGAAATCATCAAAGCCATCGAAGAGCGTTATGGCGAATCGGATGAACACGTCATCGTTACGCACGACTCCGTGCGTCCTTTCGTGAAAGTGTCGACTATCAAGGCGAATATCGAGGCTGCGCAAAAATTCGGAGCATGCGACACGGTTATTCCTGCTACCGACACCATTGTCGAATCGCTCGACGGCGAGTGCATCTCTTCTATTCCGCTTCGCTCGAATATGTATCAGGGCCAAACGCCTCAGAGCTTTAAGGTGAAGACGCTCAAAGATTTGTACGCGAGCCTTACCGATGCCGAGCGCGCCGAGCTTACCGATGCCTGCAAGATTCTTGTGCTGAAGGGCAAGCCCGTTCATTTGGTGCTGGGCGATGTGACGAATATCAAGCTTACGACCATCATGGACTATAAAACTGCCCAAGCGATGATTGAGTGTGGGGTTGACGAATAATGATCGACAACGTGTACCAGCTTATCGCGCCACGAACGGTCGCGATAAAGTTTGAGGACGTCGATATTGCCAACAAGGTGATCGTTCGACCTCGTTATATGGCGGTTTGCCACGCCGATCAGCGTTATTTCCAGGGCAAGCGCGACCCCGAGGTTATGCGCAAGAAGCTTCCCATGGCGCTTATTCATGAGTGCATGGGCGAGGTGCTTGCAGATGACACTCATACGTTCAATGTGGGCGATCCCGTCGTAATGATTCCGAATATTCCAGGCCATGGTCCCGATGGCGTGTATGAGAACTACGCTTCGGGGTCGGCGTTTCGCTCGAGCGGCCACGACGGCTTTATGCGCGAATTCGTCGCGCTGCCTGCCGACCGCGTTGTTTCATGCGCTGGGGTCGAGCCTCATGTTGCCGCCATAACCGAGTTCGTGAGCGTGACCATGCATGGCATCCATCGCTTCGATATCGCCGCCCACGCGAAGCGCGACCGCATTGCCATTATTGGCGATGGCTCTTTGGCTTATGCGTTGGCATGCACGCTCTCGTGCCAATACCCCGAATGCGAGATTGTCGTCGTCGGCCACGACCCGGAAAAGCTTTCGATGTTTTCCTTCGTCGCGGAGCGCTATCTGTCGTATGAGGCGCCCGCCGATCTTACGTTTGACCATGCATTCGAGTGCGCTGGCGGCGAGGGTTCGACGTCCGCGATTGATTTCGTTATCGAGCATATTCAGCCGCAGGGCACGCTCATGCTTATGGGCGTGAGCGAACACCCCGTGCCGGTGTTCACGCGCAATGTGCTCGAAAAGGGCATGACGCTCGTTGGGTGCTCCCGTTCGGGTCGCGACGATTTCCTCGCCGCGATTGATGTGATGCGCGATAAAGATATCCAGCGCAGGCTTAGCCAGATCGTCCATTTCGACGGGGAAGTGAACGACATAAAAGACATCAAGCGGGTATTTGCGACCGATTTACAAAACCCGTTCAAAACGGTATTCAAGTGGGGCCTGTAATGGCCTGGATGCCGAAGGTGAAGCACCGCGTGGGCTCGGCCCGAGGCGTCGTGCTGTCTTTACAAGTAACCATCTCGGTGCTTTCGGGCGCTTTATTTGCGACGGGGGTATTGACGAACGATACGGGCATCACCCTTGCTGCAGTGCTCGCGCTTTTCGTGGGTAACCTGCTGCATGGCTGCCTCGACGTGAAAAACCGCTTGCTTTTTCTGTTTCTGCATGCGGGCATTTTCTTGTTCCTTTTGACGCGTCCGATTTTTGGCGAGCTTGACCCAAACAGGGATTGGTTCTTGTGGACGGTCGAAACGACGATGTTCGCGCTTTCGTCCATTTACGTTTCGATGCTCTTCTTGCTTCTGGGGTCGACGTTATGCTCGGCTATTGCTCGTCACAATGAATGCGTGAGGGAGCGGAGGGCGCGCATGGCGCCACGCGTGGTGGAAGCGGCAAAGCCCATTAATAACGTTGTGGCCGATTACGCCTTGCGCATAGGGCACAGCGAGAAAATGCTCTATATTCGCCGAGCTGCTTTCTTGCTTTTCATAGTGTGCTTCGCGGGCGCGATGTGCGATGGTTCTATTCGTCTGTCGTACATGGGCGGCATGTCGTATGAGGAATACTACCTTATTGATTCCAGCGAGCATATTCCATGGATAGTCGATTTGTTTAGGGCGATGACGCCATACGTTTTATGCGCGTATTTAGCGACGATGCCCCGAAAGCGCCCCACGGCGATTTGCTTTTTGATGTTCATTGCGACTTCGGTGCCGATTTTGCTCATTGGCTCTCGCGGCGATTTTGTCATAGACATATTGTTTGCGGCGCTCTATTTCGTTTTCCGCTCGATTACCGACAAAGAAGAGCGTTGGATTACGAAGCGCATGATGGTTGGCGTGGCCATTTTGGCGCCGTTGGGCATTTTTGCAATGGGCTTGCAGAATTATTTGCGCTCAGGCCAGGTGACGAACCTCGGTTTTGTCGAAATGCTCGAAGATGCGCTGTTCAAGCAGGGCGTTACGTTTACGGTGCTCGGCCGCGCATATCTCGTGAACGATCAGGTCCAGAATCTTGGGTTCAAGTTTTTCACGATGGGCGCCTTTATTTCGAACATCACGGAGGGCTTTATTGGGCAAACCTTCTTGGGGTGCGAGGCATTGGGGTCGACGAACAGCGCGAAGCTCGCCCTCGAGGGCAATTCTTATTCGCATACCATGTCGTACTTTGCCCACTACAACTACCTGGGCGGAGAAGGCTACGGCTCTTCCTATATCTTGGAGTGGTTCGCCGACTTCGGCTGGGGAGGCATCGCCATTGGCAGCTTCATGATGGCGTGTGCGTTCTACCTTTTGTCGCGTTCGATTGGCAAAAGGTGGTTCTGGGGCATGGTTGGCTTGATTTCCGCCATGAATGTGTTCCATATGCCGCGCGGTTCTGCGAGCGAGTGGATTTCGTTCATTTGGACGACGAGGTTTTTGGCTGCGCTCGTGCTGGTCATGGCTTTCGCGGCGGTGCTTGCGCTTGCCTCGCGAGTCGGAACGCGGCAAAGCGTCGTGGCTGCCGAACAGTCTCCGCCACCTGCTGCTCGGCATCGCGTAGCGCTTCTGCGCGCTTTACCCGTATGTAAACCGCTTTCAGACAAAGCGGCGAATACGAAAACAAATGTGTATGGCATTGCATGTATTGACTTGGCCCAGGAAAAAGGGAGGACCGATGTTTAATTTCACCACGATTTGCGAAAGCGTGAAGCGGCACTGGGTCGCCATTGTGCTGATTACCGCGCTCGCTCTTGTCGCCGGCGCGGGCTCGTCGTTTGTCAAATCTGGCAAGGTCGAGACCGCTGCGACGTATACCGCCGAGGCGAGCCTGTATGTCACCGGCTATGGCTATGACGAGAATGCTCGTCAGGGTGGCGATTACAATTACGAGTTCAATGAGAACACGATGATGAACGACGTGCGCCGTATCATCGTGAGCAAGGAAGTTGCCGCCCAGATTCGCGAGGAATATGGCGAAGATATCACCATTACCACGCCCGACTGGAAAGACACCTCCACGAAAACCAGCTGGACGACGCGTTTCTGCTTCATCGACGTTACGGCGGAAGATCCTGACCTTGCCGTGAAGGTCGCCGACGAAGTTGCGAACAAGGTGTGCGACGTTGCGAAAGAAACGGTTCCCCTGAGCCAGGTCGAGGTGTTCGACTCCGCTGCTCTTAAGCCGACCGACAGCTCGACCGCCAATGAATGGGGAACGGGCGACCTTGAAGTCAAGGATTCCGCCGAGTCGGTTGCTTCGCGCATCAGCATGAAATCGCTCGTGATTTACGTATTCGTTGGTTTGTGCGTTTCGATTTTCGGTTTTGCCGTGTATGACATCATGTCGCGCCGCGTTCGCTCCGCGAACGACGCCGAACGCCTGCTCGACATTCCTGTGATCGCTTCGCTTGGTGCGACTGAGAAGAGCTCGATGCTCGCCGAGGACGTGCGTGTTCTTATGAAGCGCAGTGGGTTGGCATCGCTTGCGGTTGTCGGTGCGACGGAGGCCGACGGTGCTGGCAATGTTGCGGCGATGCTCGAAGGCGTGCAGGTTTCGGGGGCGTTTGATTTGTCGAAAGATACTAAGGGCGTCTCGACGATTGCCGAATCTGACGCGATTCTGCTTTCGGTGAAAGAGGGCGCTGCGAGCGGCAAGCAGCTCGAAAATGCACTTAAGCAGATGAAGATCTCGGGCATTCCGGTGCTTGGCGTCGTGTTCATTTCGAAAAAATAGTTACCGCTAAGCAAAAGGAGCACCGTTTGAAACGGTGCTCCTTTTTTGTGCCGCCGAAAGGCGGCTCAAGGTTGAGGTTAAGCGTGACCTGGCTTTATTGTTCCGATTCCACAATAATGCCGTGGCCGTTGCGCTCGCTTTCGGGTGGAAGCTGGTGCCAGTCTCCATAGCTAATCGTGAGCAGTTTGTCGTATTCAGCGGGCGCGGGGTAGCGCTTCCCTTCAAATTCAAGCTCGATGGTTTCCGCGAAGTACTCTATAGGGAACAGCTTTGAGGGCTCGGTGCCTTGCATCGCGAGTTTTTTGCCCGCGAACGAATGCCTGGCTTCCTCTTTTACATATGCATCGATATAGGGCTTCGCGCCTCTGATTTTTGCGGGGATATAGAACGCGAAACGGCCGAGCGTGCCCAAGAGGGAGTTGCCTTTTTTGAAGGCGAATGTGGCAAGTCGCGTTTTGGCATAAAGCGAATACAGCTTATCTCCCACGGGGCGCGCTTCTTCGAGCGAATCAAAGCCCATCAGGGGGAAGATGTCGATCCAAATGCCCTCTTGGAAGCCGATGTCGGCCGTAAGGATGCTCTGCTTGATTTTGAACGACGTGTCGTAAATCTTCATAAAGGGACAATGGAACTTTTCGCAGCCGTTAAGCCCCGGTGCTGCGGCGCGATAAGGTGCGGGCAGGGCATTGGGGTTTTCTTTGAAAATTGCGATAAGCTTTTGGTATTCCTCGATGGGCATGACGAGGTCGATGTCGTCATCCCAGGGAATAAAGCCCTTGTGGCGGGCGGCGCCAAGCAACGTGCCGTAATCGATCCAGTAGGTAAGGCCGTGCGCTTTCGCAAAGGCGTCGAATGCTTGCAGAATGCGGTGCGCAGCTGCTTTCGAGTTATCGAGGGTCTCTTCGCTCATGGTGGTGTCCTATTGCTCTTTCGCCCAGCGGGCGGTCATATTGTGGGTGCTCGTGCGTTCGCTTTCGGATGGAAATTCCTTCCAGTTGCCATAGCGGAAAGCAAGGAAATCCTCATAATGCGGAAGACAGGGGAATTGCCTGCCTTCGAATTCGAGCAGAGCGCAGTCGCCTTCGAAGAACTTCGTGGGGTAGATGAAGCTCGATTCCGACAGAGTCAGGCAGTGATCCTTTTCGAACATGTCAGGAGCGCTTTTTTGAATGTCGTCGCAGGTGGCCGCCCAGCGCTTGTATCCGCCAATTTTCGCGGGAAGCCATGCTGCAAGTCGGCGCAACGTTCCAACGAAATTATCGCCTTTTGTAAAATGCCAGCTAGATCGACGGAGCAAGGCCTGGTTGAGGTCGAACGATCGAATATACTGCTCCCCGTCCTGCTTAGAACTCACTTCGGTGCCGACGAAGGGGAAGATGTCAATCCATACGGCCTCATTCACGCCTTTCATAGGCACGAGCTCATTCTGGACAACTGAAGTCCTTCGGTCGAAAAGCTTTGCGAAGGGTCGGTAGGGTATGCAATTTTGAACGCCGCAGGCATCGAGGTCGATATGGTCGCAAATACGCTCGCCGTTGTTGACGAGTTCGACGAGCCGGTAATAGTCATTTTTCGGCATCGCGATGTCGACGTCGTCGTCCCAGGGGATGAAGCCCTTATGGCGGGCAGCGCCGAGCAGGGTGCCGTATATGAGCCAATAGCAAAGGCCGTGTTTTTTGGCGAAATCGTCAAAGGCGCAAAGCATCTCGAATTCGATGCGCTTCAAATCTTCGAGCTCCAATTCGGAGGCCTGTTCCTGAGCCACCCTGAAACTCCTTTCAGGCTTATGGAAAGAGGTTTTTTCAATCAGCTCCCCATACTATCATTACCGCGTTGCGCGGCTTAAGATAGGAGTGAAATATATGCCAGCAGTGAGTGTGATTGTTCCTGTGTACAACGCTGGGCGGCATGTGCCCCGTTGCGTGCAGTCTATCCAATCACAAACAATGCTTGACCTCGAGATTATCCTTGTTGACGATGGTTCGACTGATGGTTCCGCCCAGCTTTGCGAAGAGCTGGCTTCTGCCGATAATCGCATTCGGGTTTTCCATAAGAAAAACGGCGGCGTGTCCTCCGCGCGCAATTTTGGTATTGATAAGGCCGAGGGTGAATACCTCTTGTTCGTCGATGCTGACGATTTTATCCATCCCAAGATGCTTTCGATTCTCTTCAATGGCGCACAATCGGTTGGCGCTGGTATTGCGGCATGTAAGAACGTGCGCGTGCGGGAAGAAGAGAGCCTCGATGCTGCTTTGAAAGATGCAGAAGGCTCCTTCAAGACGTTTTCATGCACGGGCATCGAGGCCCTTGGCTTTGCACTTTTAGGAACCGACATTTCGGGGAGTATGTGCGACAAGCTTATTTCGCGCGAGCTTCTTGGAGATACGCGTTTCCGCGAGGGCGTTCTTTACGAGGACGCGCTGCTTGCATCTCAGCTTTTTCCGAAATGCGATAATGTTTTTGTGACCACGAGGCGCATGTACTACTACTCGAAGTGCTCTGGGAGCGCTACGATGAAGGCGTATGACGCGAGCGCTTACGATGTTGTTCGCATTTACGAAGAAATATTCGAGCGCGTTTCGGCCGATTATCCCGAAATCGAACCGCAAGCGGAATTCCGTTTGCTGTGGGCCTACTACGCGGCGTTTGACCGCATGATTGCTTCTCCAGGCTATCGATCGATTCCGGAATATGATGCGACACTCGCGTATCTTCGCGCCCATACGAAAAGGGTTCTTCATGACCCGTTTTTCCGTGCAACGCGAAAAGTTGGGGCCGCCGTTTTGCGAGTGAATGTCGGCGCGTACCGGCAGCTCGTTTTGAAGGGTGGACAATAATGCAACATATCGGCTTTCTCGTTTCGACGCTTTCGAGTCCTGGCGGAACGGGCCGCGTTGTGGCCAATGTGGCGAATCGCATGGTCGAAGATTATGAAGTGCATGTAATCGGCGCGTACCATTCGGGCGATGGCGAACCCGCGTTTGCCTACGATAGCCGCGTTCACCGATTGAACATTCTGCCGAAAGAGCCCCGTATTCGCGAGGCGAACAAAGAGCTTAAGAAGCCCCTGATCGACTATATCGAGCAAAACCACATCGAGGTTCTTTTTCTGATCGGCAACTATCAGGGTGCCTATACTTTAGCTACCATGCCCGCCTGCAAAAGCTGCAAATTCGTGTTTTGCGACCATGGCGCGCTTATGAACGAATGGGACAACAAGCCTATTCGCTTTATCCGCTTTCTTGCCTCGGTTTTGTCCGACATGACCGCGGTGCTTACCCAGCGAAGCGAGCAGGCGTATCGTGCGAAATTCCACACGCCTGCCCGAAAGCTCCGTGTCATTCCCAATTGGATTCCCAATTGGCAGCTGGCTTTGGCTCCTGGCTATAACAAGAACTCGAAGCGCATTATGTGGGCCGGAAGGCTCGACCCTGAAAAGGGCCTCGATTTCCTGTTCGAGATTGCCGAAAAAGTGTTGCCGGCGCGCCCCGATTGGAGTTGGGACGTGTTCGGCGATGGTCTTATCGATGGAAGAACGCCCGAGGAGTGCCAGGCCGAGGCGCATGCCCGCGGCATGGGCGACCAGTTGCATTTCTGCGGTTCCGTGCCAAACCTCATTGAGCGGTACCAAGACTACGGCATCTTCGCCCTTACGTCGCTTCGTGAGGGCTTGCCCATGGTGCTTCTTGAAGCGAAGGCCTTCTCGGTTCCCCTTGTGAGCTTCGATGTGGAAACCGGTCCAAGTGAGATTATTGTCGATGGCCACGACGGCTTCTTGGTTCCGTGCTACGATTGCGGTGTTTTTGCCGAAAAGCTCGCTGCGCTTATGGATGACGATTCCTTGCGTGCCCGTTTTTCGGAAGCATCGCAGGAAACCGTGCAGAAATTCTCGGAAGACTGCGTATACGAAGATTGGAAAAGCGCAATAGAGCAGCTCACCGAGAGGGGCAAATAGATGGCTTCACGCCTCGAGAATTCGGCGCGAAACGTGTTGGTCGCGCTGTGCGGCCAAGCATTCTCGATCGTTCTTGCATTCGTTACGCGCGGCATTTTCGCGCGTCAGCTCAGCCTTGAGTATATGGGCTTGGAGAACTTGTTCTCAAACGTCCTTACCATTCTTTCTCTGGCCGATTTGGGCGTGGCGAGCGCGATTATTTTCGCGCTCTACCGGCCTTTGGCCGAAGAGAACCACGAGCAGGTTCGTGCCATCATGCGCCTGTTCAGAAACGTGTACGTGATTATTGGCTTGGTCATTATCGCGGCCGGCTTGGCTCTTGCCCCGTATATCGACGTGCTCATTAAAGACACGCCCGACATCCCGTATTTGAAGCTGTATTTCTTCATGTTTGTGGCCAATACAGGCATATCGTATTTCTTCTCGTACAAGGGCTGTCTCATCGCCGCCGATCAGAAGAAATATATCGTGTCGTTGAACCAGTATGCGTTCCAGATCGTGATGTGCATCGCTCAAATCACGGTGCTCTTCGTGACGCACAACTATTTCCTCTTTTTGTGCTGCATGGTCGGCTCGACGCTTCTGCAGAATATTTCGATTTCGATTATCGCGAATCGCATGTACCCCTACATTTTGAAGGGGAAGGGCAAGCCGAAGGTCGACCCCGAAACAATCGACCAAATCAAGAAGAACACGTTCGCCATGGTGCTGCATCGTGTTGCCGGCGTCGCGAATACCCCTGCAAGCAGTCTTATCCTGAGTTCCTTCGTGGGCATTCAGGCTATCGCGCTGTACGGAAACTACATGCTCGTGGTGAATTCCATGACGCGTGTTGTCGACCAGATTTTCGATGCCGTGGTCGCGCCGCTTGGCAACTTGGGCGTCACCGAATCGGGCGAGCGCCAGTATCAGGTGTTCAAGACATGTTTCTTCGTGAATGCTTTTATCGCAGCGTTCATTTCGATTCCCATGCTGTGCCTTTTCAATCCCGTGATCACACAAATTTGGCTCGGTCCCGATTACGCTTTCCCCGAAATCGTTGTGGCGCTGATCGTGCTTTTGTTCTATTTGAAGGAAATGCGCTGCGCCGCCCTTTCGTTTACGAGCGCGTATGGCCTGTATTGGTATACGCGATGGAAGGCGGTTGTCGAGACGGTCGTCATGCTTTCGTTGTCGCTTCTGCTCGTTTTGAAGTTTGAAGTCGCGGGCGTTGTTTTCGCGGGAATCATCAGCACGACATGCGTCTCGTCGATTTATGAGGGCTACATGCTGTTCAAGCACGGTTTCAAGAAGTCGTCGAAGCCGTATTTCGCGAGGTTCTACCTGTATGTCGGCTTCACGGCGATTCTTGCGCTGGTGGCGTGGTTCGGCTGTGCCGCCGTTCCTGATTCGCTCGGCATGGCGGGAATTCTGGTCAAGCTTGTGGTGAGCGTTGTCGTGCCAGTTCTGGGTTTTTGGGCGGTTTTCCGCAAAACGCAAGAGTTCGCCGAGCTCAAGTCGATGGCGATGCGCATCTTTGCGAAGCTGCCAATTCTCAAGCGTTTTGCCAAATAACGAAGAAACACTTACGTATAAGTGAGGGCGCCGATATTCGTTTCGGCGCCCTCACTGTTTTTTGTGCGCGGAGGGTACGCGTGCCGATTAGGAGGGTAGAGGGCAAACGGTCTTTTCGACGCAACCCCGGCGAGGTTCGTTTATGATGGTTCCAACTGAAAGGGGAGGTTTTGCCATGACTGCCAAAATGAAAAATGCGCTTGTTGGAAGCGTGGGATTATTTGCAATTGCAATGGCCTTCACGCTGTTCGCGATTCCTCAGGTTTCATATGCCGACCAGGCTGCCGATGGAAGCGACGCCCTGGCTGTGGCTGATGAAGCCAAGCATGGCTGGGTCCAGGATGAATCGGGCAACTGGCTGTATTACGACGCGCAAAGCAATTTGTATGCGGGCTGGCTCAAATACGGGGGCGCGTGGTATTGGCTCAATCCCGAGACCGGCGTTATGGCTGTGGGCGTCGTTGAGATTGACGGTATGGGTTACCATTTTGCACAATCGGGCGCGCTCACGTATGGATGGGAATTCGATGACGGTTCCTGGTACTGCTCGAATGGGTTGGGCGTGCTTGTGAGTGGCTGGTACTCGTATAACGGCGGCTGGTATTACTTCCAAGAGGGCACGTATGCGATGTACGAGGGCATGATCGATTTCAGCGGCCAGCTGTATTGGCTCAAGCCCTCTGCTTCTGGGCGCATGGCCGTCGGTTGGGAGCTCGTCGATGGCGACTGGTATCACTTCAGCAGCTCTGGCTGCGCCGATTCGGCATGGCTTGAAGATGGCGGCGATTGGTACTATTTCGATCCCATGACCCATGTCATGGCTACTGGATGGCTGCAGCTTGGCGGCGATTGGTATTACCTTTCCGACTCCGGCGTGATGCAAACGGGTTGGCAGTTTATTTCGGGGGCCTGGTACTACTTCGATGGCTCGGGCATTATGGCCGCCGGCGACTGGTATCGCATCGGCGGTACGTGGTACTACTTCCATGAATGGGGCGGCATGGCTACCGGCTGGCTGCAGCTGGGCAGCGATTGGTATTGGCTACGCGACTCGGGCGCCATGGAAACTGGCTGGGCGCAGATTGGCAGCGCTTGGTACCATTTCGCGAATTCCGGCCTTATGTCGAGCAACGGCTGGGAGAAAATCGGCAGCTCGTGGTACTACTTCCGCGATTGGGGCGGCATGGTCTCGAGCGAATGGATCAACCTTGGCACTGAAGGCGACGACCAATGGTATTACCTCAAGTCGTCGGGAGCCATGCAAACAGGCTGGTGGCGCAACTCGGGCCACTATTACTATTTCGGTTCCAATGGCCTTATGACGTCCGACTCCACCTCTCCGAGCTATTTGGCGGGCGAGAACAATCGTCTTTCCGACATGCGCTCGCGCGGGTGGTATGTAAGCCCGCTTTTGGCCGATGAAAACAACACGCGCGAAGAGCGCATCGAGGCGATGATTTCTACCGCGTATGAGTACTACGGCGATACGTATAAAGCATGCTATAGCCAGGCCCCTGGTGGCTACGTCGACTGCAGCGGCCTCGCGATGCAAGGGCTGTATGCGGCAGGTTTCGACCCGTGGCCGGTGAGCCCCGAGCGTCATTCCAACCCAGCATACGAATATGAATCCCGCAACATGTGGAACCTTCCCATTCAGCGCGTCTCGTATTCCGACCGCCAGCGCGGCGACCTTATCTATTACGACAACGGGTACGGCACCATCATTCATGTCGCCATCTACCTGGGCGATGACAAGGTTATCGAGGCGTGGCCGCCGTCTGTCACGGTAATGTCGACGGTGAACAGCATCCATCCCCATGTATATGGCGTGCAGCGACCGTTCGCTTAGACAATACGTCCCCTAGGGTTTTATATGGAAAGAAACGGCACGGGAACAGCGCTTTCCGTGCCGTTTTCGCTATTTGGAATTCCCGTTAAGTCTTCCGCTTATTTGTAATGGGGCGGCTGCTCGGTTTATAGTAGTGCGCGTGAATTGGTGAAGCCGTCGCTCGAATGGCTTCCGAAGAAAGGTTGCATACCATGCGTGTTGAGTTTTCTCCTCCCGATATTACTCAGGCTGAAATCGACCAAGTTGTCGAGGCTTTGAAATCGGGTTGGATCACCACCGGCCCCAAAACGAAAGAGCTCGAGCGTGAGGTTGCCCAGCTTTGCGGCACCAACAAAGCGTGCTGCCTGAATTCCGCCACTGCGGCGCTCGAGATGTGCCTGCGCCTGCTCGGCATCGGCGAAGGCGACGAAGTCATCGTGCCTGCGTACACCTACACTGCAACGGTGAGCCCCGTATGCCACGTTGGCGCAACGCCCGTTATGGTCGATGTCGCTCCCGACAGCTACCAAATGGACTACGACGCCATGGAGGCCGCAATCACCGAGCGCACGAAGGCTGTTATCCCCGTCGACCTCGGCGGCGTTCCGTGCGATTACGACCGCATTTTCGCGGCCGTGGAAGCCAAGCGTGACCTGTATCATCCCGCAGAGGGCCTGCAGCAGGCGTTCGACCGTTGCATCGTGATTACCGACGCGGCCCATGCCTACGGCGCGTCGTACAAGGGCACGCCGGTTGGCTCTGTGGCCGACTTCTCTTCGTTCTCGTTCCACGCCGTGAAGAACTTCACCACGGCCGAGGGCGGCGCGCTCACGTGGCGTTCTCGCGAGGGCATCGACGACGAAGCCGTGTACAAGCAGCTGCAGCTGTTCTCGCTGCATGGCCAGAGCAAAGACGCCCTGTCGAAGATGAAGCTCGGCTCGTGGGAATACGACGTGGTGGCGCCGTATTTCAAGTGCAACATGACCGATGTGCTGGCAGCTATTGGCCTGGGCCAGCAGTCTCGTTACAAAGAGCTGCTTGCCCGTCGTCACGAAATGCTCGTGCATTACTCCGACGCGCTTGCTGGCGAGAAGGTGCAATTCCTGCATCACTTCGATGAGGACATCACTTCGTCGGGCCACCTGTGCCTGGCGCGCCTTGTAGGCAAGTCTCGCGCATTCCGCGACCTGTTCATCGAGAAAATGGCTGAACGAGAAGTGGCATGCAACGTGCATTACAAGCCTCTTCCGATGCTCACCGCATATAAGAATCTTGGCTTCGATATTGCTAATTACCCGAATGCGCTCGCGCAATTCGAGAATGAGGTTTCGCTGCCGCTGAACACTAAGATGACCGACGAGATGGTCGACTACGTTATCGCCTGCTTCGGCGAAGCGTATGCCGAATGCGAGGCCGCGGGTGTATAAGCACTTCTTTAAGCGTGTGCTCGATATCGTGCTCGGCCTTATTGCGCTTCCGTTCGTGCTTCTCGTGTTCATCGTGTTTGCGCCGATGATTTATCTGGAAGACAAGGGGCCCGTTTTCTACAACGCGCCGCGCGTCGGAAAGAACGGCAAGCCGTTCGTCATGTACAAGTTCCGTTCTATGTACGTGAACGCGCCCGATTTGAAGATGGAAGACGGCAGCACCTACAACGGCGCCGATGACCCGCGCATGACGAAAATCGGTGCGTTTATGCGCAAGACGTCGCTCGACGAGTTCCCTCAGTTCCTGAATGTGCTGAAGGGCGACATGAGCATTATTGGCCCGCGTCCCGATTTGGATTCCGAAATGGCCTTGTACCAAGGCGATGAAGGTCGCAAGCTCGAAGTGACGCCGGGCATTACGGGCTACGCCCAGGCGTACGGCCGCAATTCGCTGCCGTGGCACGATAGGCTTGCCCTCGACGTGTATTACGTCGACCATTTGTCGTTCTTGCTTGACGTGAAGATCTTTTTCAAGACCTTCGCTACGGTGTTCAAACAAGAGGGCATTTACGTGGAGCAGGAAGATTAGTTTTCCTGAACTCGGCGAACGATATCCAGTCGCGGCAAACATGGCCGCGAACAGAAGAGGCATCAGGGCGACTTGGTGCCTCTCTTGGTATAATCGCCTAAGCTAATGCCTATTCTGAAACGAGCTTTATGATGAAGAAATTCCAAGTCATTTCGCTTTTCGCTGCGGCGGCGTTTGCCGTCGCCGTGCCGAGCGCGGCGTTCGCGCTCGATGCCAACGCGTGTGGCGACCAGGTTCCCGATGCGCTTGAGCAGAAAGCAGCCGATTCCGCGAATTCTGCCAATCAGTTCGATGGGAGGCCGCCTTTGGCTGCTTCCGCTGCCGCGCCTTCGCAGGAGCCGGTCGGCACATCGCAGGTCAAGCCTGCCGGCGAGTCGGTGGCAGACGATGCGAACCAAGGCGGTTCTGACGAGCAGGGCGAACAGCCCTCGTATAGCGAGGGGTGGAATGCTGTTGGCTCCGATTGGTATTTCGTGCGCAATGGAGCGCTCGTTTCGGGCTGGGAATACATCAACGGCCACTGGTACTGGTTCGATTCCTCGGCGGGCTGCAAAATGGCTACGGGCTGGATAGAGCTTTCGGGTTCGCGCTATTACTTGGCGCAGGGCGGCGACTTCCAGGGTGCCATGGCTACGGGCTGGCTTTACGATGGCGGCGCCTGGTATTATGCGAAGGCTTCGGGCTCTATGGCTGGCGGCTGGGAATTGATCGGCGGCGCATGGTACTGGTTCGATTCCGATAATGACTGCGCTATGGCGCAGGGGTGCGTTACGGTTGACGGCCAGGACTACTTGCTTGGCGAATATGGCTTGGTCGACGGCTGGGTTTCGTGTGCCGGAACGTGGTATTACGGTCGCGATGGCCAGCCCGAGACTGACTGGTTGAAGCTTGGCGGCACGTGGTACTGGCTCGACCCTTCGGCGCATGGCGCTATGGCAACGGGGTGGAGTGACATCTCGTCGACGCGCTACTATTTTGACGCTTCTGGCGCCATGGCCACGGGCTGGATTCTCGATGGCGGCGACCGGTACTACGCCGATGCTTCGGGCGCGGCTCATTCGGGATGGCTTTCTATAAACGGAAGCTCTTACTATCTCGACCCCGCAAATGACCTTAAGTTGGCTACGGGATATTTCTCGGCTGACGGGTCGAACTACTTCGCAAGTGACTCCGGTGAAATTGCCGTGCGCCAATGGGTGACCGCCGAGGACGGAACGACGGTTTTCGCGGGCGTCGATGGCGCGCTTTGCGGCAAGCTTGACGGCGGCGTGCTGTATGTTCCGAATGCCGATGGCGTGCTTGAGCCCGCTTCCGGTTTCGTTGAACTGGGCGGTTGCAAGTTCTACATCGATCCCGAAACCCATGCGCCCTCATCGGGCTGGAAGCAGTTTGACGGCGTGTGGTACTACTTTGACGAAAGCGGATGCGCACGTGCTGGCTGGTTGGACGACAACGGCGCTTGGTACTATTTCGGAAATAGCGGCGCTCTGCAGACCGGCTGGATCGATGTCGACGGCTCCTGGTACTATGCGAACGATTCCGGTCGCATGGAAACTGGCTGGATCTATGTTGGGGGCGCGTGGTATTACGCGAACGCGTCTGGACGCATGGAAACCGGCTGGCTCTACGATGGCGGCTCTTGGTACTACTTCAGCGAGAGCAGCTGCGCCATGCAGACCGGCTGGATTGATGTGAATGGCACGTGGTATTACGCGAACGCGTCTGGCCGCATGGAAACCGGTTGGTTCTCTTCGGGCGGCGCCTGGTATTGGTTTGACGGCAATGGCGCCATGGCCACGGGCTGGCAATGGATCAATGGCTCTTGGTATTACTTTAAGTCGAACGGCGTTTGGGTTTCCGACTCAACGAATGCGAAGGCTCAAAGCTACGCAAGCCGCACGAACTGGCTCATTCTGGTCGACACGTCCCGGTGCGTCACGAGCATTTATTACGGCTCACAGGGCAATTGGGATTTGAACAGGCGCTATGTGTGCTCTACGGGAAGGGCTGGAACGCCGACGGTCATCGGCGAGTATGAGGTGTTCGGCAAGGGCTACTCGTTCGGCCATGGTTACACCTGCTATTACTACACGCAGTTCTACGGTGACTATCTGTTCCATTCCTCCCCGTACTACGTCAACAGCAACCGAATCATGGATCCGACCATGGGCGTTCCGTCGTCGGCCGGGTGTGTGCGTCTTGAAATTCAGAATGCAAAATGGATTTATGACAATATTCCCTATGGCACGAAAGTTGTGACGTACTATTAGAGAAGTTGACCATGTCTTATATTTCGGAGGGCGCCGACAATGATGGAGCTGCCGTTTAGGCATGCGGAAGGCCATCGTTGAAGGAAGTAGCCCAATGGATGTTTCGATTCGAAGCGAGTGATGCCGCTTTTCGGCTTGTTGTGCGCTGGCGCGCTGATGTGCGCCAGCGCTCTTTTTTGTGCGGCTCTCTCCGTCGATTTTGACCGCCCCCGTTCTTTCTCGTTAAAAAAATGTTACCTGGGTGAATCATTGCTACAATTATCGCCGCAAGTATCGAGTCGAAAAAGTGCAAGAATCGAGCAGGATTATGAAATACGGAAAAGCGGCGCTGCTCATGGGAGTCGCGCTTCTTGTTCCATCTCAGCTCTGCTGGGCGGACGATGCGTCCCTGAATAGTGCGGCGACTCATGAAACGCAGGTAATTCAATCCGCGAATGTCGCGAGCTCAACGTCGAATTCCCTTACTGAGCCGGGCGCGGGTTCTTCTGTCCAGGCGGCCGCATCGGCAGCCGACCCGGAACCCACTACGCCGTCGGCTTGCGGGTCTGAAGCTGGCGCAGCTGGATCGCAGCCGTCTCAGCCGACTCATCCGACGTACACGAAGGGCTGGAATGAAACCGAAGACGGCTGGGTTTACCTTACGTCCGATGCCCAGGATTCCTTTTGTGAGGGTTGGCTCAAGCTCGGCGATACGTGGTACTGGTTTGACCCCACTACCCATCTTATGGCGACGGGCGTTGTCGAATGCAATGGCTGCATGTACCGATTTGTCGATTCGGGCGCCCATGAGGGCGCTATGACGGTTGGCTGGTCGTATGATTCCGAGGCTTCGCTGTGGTATTACGCAAGGCCGTCGGGCATGCTCGAGTGCGGCTGGCTTGGAATTGGCGATACGTGGTACTACTTCGATGAGGAAACCTGCGCCATGCAAACGGGGTGGCTCGAAATCTCTGGCGCAACCTACTACTTCGACGAATCGTCGGGAGCCATGGCAACTGGATGGCGCTGGATCGATGGGGCATGGTATTCCTTGAGGCCGACGGGCGTGCTCGAACGCGGCTGGTTGCTTGAGGGAGACACGTGGTATTGGCTCGATCGCGAGACCGGTGCAATGGCGAACGGCCCGTGCGAAATCGACGGCACCCCCTATGGTTTTTACTCGAATGGCGCCATGGCTTCGGGTTGGTTCTTCTTTGACGGAGCGTGGTATTACGCCTCGGATTCGGGCGTGCTGCAGAGCGGCTGGCTGTCCGATGGCGGCTGCCGGTACTACCTTGACGAGGAAACGTATGCCATGCAGACGGGCTGGGTTGAGCTCGATGGCGTCGAATACTACCTCGACGATGCTTCTGGAGCCATGGCGTCGAACAGGTGGGTCGTGACAGACGATGGCCAAGCGTTCTATGCGGGTTCCTCCGGCGCGATTCTGTGCAAGGGCGTGCAGTCGGCCGACGGCATTATTGTGACCGGTGAAGACGGCCTGCCTTTTGCCAGCTGGGTTCAGCTCGATGGCAAACGGTTCCTGTTCTCGGACGAGGGGCTTATGCTCACGGGCTGGCAAGAGCTCGATGGCACGTGGTATTACCTCAACGATCAGGGAATCATGCAAACGGGCTGGCTGTATTGGGACGGCCATTGGTATTTGCTCGGCAATTCCGGCGCTATGCAAACGGGCTGGAATTATGTTGACGGAAACTGGTATTACCTCAACTCGTGGGGCGCTATGGCGTGCGGCGGCTGGCAGTACGTTGGCTCGGTCGATTACAAGTTCAGCTCGTCGGGCGCGATGGTCGGCGCATGGGTCGATGTTCCGTGCTTCATGCAGTATCCAGAGTTGCCGACGGGTTGCGAATCGGTCGCGCTCACGAACCTTCTGAATTACTACGGGTTCGGCCTTTCTAAGACGACTATTGCGGGCCACTATCTTCCGATTAGCTGGAGCAATAATTTCGTGACGGCGTTCGCTGGCGATCCGTTCACGGGAACAGGCGGGCTCAACGGCTGCGTGGCCCCCGCAATCGTCATCGCGGGCAACAACTACTTGAGCGCTGCGGGAAGCTCCCTGCGCGCCGTGGACGTGTCGTTCAGTTCCATTCCCGCCTTGAAGAACCGCCTGGCGTGTGGCCAGCCGATTGAAGTATGGAACACCGAATGGGGCGGATACCCCGGCGGGCGCTATGCGGCTTCGTGGTACAACGGCCACAGCTACGGCCTGTGGGGCGGAAACCACGCGGTTGTGCTGAAGGGCTACGATGACGAAGAAGGCATCGTGTACGTTTCCGATTCTATTTCGGGCGACGTGACGAGGGATGCGAGGGTCTTTTTCTCGACGTGGCAAATGATGGATAGCCAAGCCGTCGCGATTGAGTAACGGGCGTCCCAATCGCATCGAATGATTGAGCAACGGTAAAGCCTCCATCGCCTCAAGACAAAAGTCCCGTCGCGGCTTTGTTCGCGGCGGGACTTTTTCGTGCACGCCGCCCGAAGGCATTCGCTCTGGGCGGCTAATATTTTCTTCGGAGCTAGAGGTATTGGCTCACCATAACGCCGCCGAAAACGCTCATGCGGTAGAAGACGCGCAGTTGGTCGTTGTCGTCGAGGTCGGCGCGCGTTTCGTCGAGAATGCCGTTCTCTTTCGCGGTTGCAAGGGCCTCCTCAACGTCTTTGTTGGTGAGCAGCTTGTAGCCCGCGTAGTCGCTCTCGAGCGCGGCCACGATGTCGGCGGCGCAATGCTCGGCATCGTCTTTGAATTGCCCAATAATGGCGTAGTAAAGGGGCGGCAGATTATTCTTCATTGTTCTGCTCCTTTCGTTTTGCCAGGTGATCGGCGGGATTTACGGCGATCAGGAAGATGCCTATGACCATGACGAGCGCGCCAACCCACTGCATGATTGACAGGGGAGGATAGTCGGCCGACATGCCGCCGATGTTCAGCACGCCCAGAACGATCCAAATGAAGAACGGTCCCCAGAAGGCGTACATGCCGTTGCAAGCCATGCCCAGGGCGGTGCCGCACATGGAGTTGCCCTTGTACCAGAACGAGAACGCGGGCATCGCGAACAGGCCCGAAATGGCGAAAATCACGATGGCCGGGTCGGTGACGGCGCCTGCGAGAATCGCGGGCACGCTGGCGATGTCACCGCCGAAGGCGGCGAGAACGGGGAAGGCGATGACGAGCTCGAGCAGGCCCGCGGTAAGCTGACGAATGGCGATGCCGATGCGGTAGTCGATAAGCACGGTGCCGAAGCCGGCCACGCAACCCTCGAAGCCCCAGCCGAATGCGGCCAGGAAGGCGAACAGGCAGCCGAACAGCGCCTCGGGGCCCATGTTCGCGAAGCTCGTGCCGCCAATCGCGGCAGCGGCGGCCAGGCACACGAGCACGCCGGCGATTTTATGCGCGCCGAGGCTTTGCTTGAACAGGATGCGGCCGAGCACGGCGCCAATGGCGCAGTTGAGCGCCGCGATGGGCACGATGACGCCGGGGTTGCCTGCGGCGGTCGCCGAGTTGAGCGCGACCACGTAGGCGATGGTCGCGAACGGCCCGCCAATGGCGGCGCAGAGCATCATGACGCGGCCGGGCTTGGTCGCGATGGTTTTGCGCAGGTCGCCGAGCTGGCCGTTCTTGGCGCACATGACGAGCGACCACAGGCCGCTGAACAGGTCGTTGAGGCCTGCTGCCAGTGCGGCAAGGGTAAAGGTGATGGCGAACGCGCTCAGCGGGGCGTTGCCGTTCCAGGCATCGCCCGCGAACCACACGCCCCACACGCCCTGGGTTTCTCCCAAGGTGAGGAACGCCGTGTATAGGCCGTAGCAAATGCCCGATGCCACGGCGAAGGCGATGCCCTTCATCATGAACGAGCGGTGCCTTTGCTTGCGAAGGGCCGCGATATCCTGCTGCATGTCTTCTCCTGACCGATAACGTACGTGTTTTCGTTGTGCCGGCGGGTTACTTGCCGGCTGCTTCGTAGAGTTCGAGTGCCTTCTTCAGGTACGTCTTGGCGTGGCGGTAATAGATGTATGCCCATTCGCCCACGTTGTCGCCTTCGCTTTCTTTGAGCAGCGACCAAGCGTACCAGCACCAGCCCGCCATGCCGACCTGGCCTAGGTTGTGGCGCCATTCGGCGTCGGTGGGGGTGCGGTCGAAGTAGCTGGTGAGCGCCTGGAGCATTTCATCTTCGCTGAGCTGCTCGCATACGCAGAAGGTGCCGAAATCGTTGGCGTAGTCGCCCATGCCGGCGTATTCCCAGTCGATGAGGCTCGTGTTGCCGTCTTCGTCGATGAGGAAGTTCAGGCCGAAGAAATCGTTGTGGCACAGCACGGGCTCGCCGCCGTCGGCCACGAGGTACTCGTTGAGCTTGGCCGCCTGGTCGCTCATCTCCTGCCAGTCGTTCACGCTCATGGGGCCGCGGGCGAGCAGCGAGCGCTCGTAGTTGCGGCCTTCGTCGTAGAAGCTGAAGCTGCGCTCGACCTTGGCGTTCGACTCATGCAGCTTGCGCGCCATGCGCATGGCCTGGTCGAGCTGTTCGCCGTTGTGGGCGTCGAGGTTTTTGCAGTTGACGACGAACTTCGAGATCTTCCAGCCGCGGCGCGGGTTCTCGAACACGAAGGTGTCGTCGAGGCCGAGCTTGGCGGCCGTTTCGAGCGCTGCCTTCTCGGCGTTGCGGTCGATAAGCAGCTCGGTGCCAATGCCGGGGTGGCGGTAGACCCACTCGCCGTCGTTGGTGGCGAAGTGGCAGCTCAGGTTCGTGATGCCCTGCTTCAGCGGGTACACGTCGTGGATTTCCGATTTCTCGCAGCCAAGCACGGCCACGATGTTGTCGAAGATCTCGCTGTCGAGGTTTTCCAGGAACAGCGGATCGAATTCCTGCAGCTCATCGAGTGAGTCGAACTCATGGATGATGGGATTCTCGTAGCGGCGGATGGTCATGTCGAACTCGTTGAGGTGCTCGATGTAGAGGTTCTCCCAGAGCTTGTCGCGCGTTTGCGGCAGGTCGTACTCGGCTTCCAGGATTTCGCGGAAGTGCTCAGAGAACGCGCGGTCGAAGTAGGCGTGGCCGATCATGTACCAGGCGTCGCTGCCGCCGATGGTCACCTTCGAGATGCGGTCATGCGACTTGGTTTGCATGCACCATTCTTTCGTGGGGCCTTCGGAGTATTCGGCGGAGTAGTACGCCTTCCACACGTGGCTCTCGAAGGGGTTTTCCTCGAAGTAGTTGTCGGAAGAGCAAATGTAGGTGTTGCCCAGAATTTCGCGCACGAGCATGAGCGAGCTGTTGTTGTTGCGCTCGGCGTAGGCGCGGTTGACGACGATTTTCACGCCGTATTTGTCTTCGAGGTAGAAGAACGATTCCTTCTTGTAGCCGACCACGATCACGATGTCGTTCACGCCGGCTGCCTTGAGCTGCTCGATTTGGCGTTCGATGAGCACGTCGCCGCGCACTTTGAGCAGGCCCTTGGGGCGCTCGTAGGAGATGGGGGCGAAGCGGCTGGAAAGGCCGGCGGCCAGGATAACCGCGTTGTCGACGGCGTAGGGCTTGAGCGCGGCCATGCCCCTGGCTGTGAGGCGGCCGTCTTCGAGGAGGCCTTCCTCGGCGCATTCCTTCATGGCGACGTTCACCGTGGCCAGGGCCATGCCCGTGGTTTCAGCGACTTCGCGCTGCGTGAGCCCGGCCGTTTGCGACAGGGCGTTGATGACTTTGAATTGGTTATGGGTAAGTGCCATGGGAATTCTCTCTCTTGTTCGGATTTCGAAAGTGTAGCACAAAAACCGAACACAGAATAGCAGAGTACATAAATCGCGCACAGAGGCGTAGAGGGGGTTGCGAAAATGTTGTGCAACAAATTTTTAAAATGTGGGGGGATAATGGAACGTAGGATTATTGTGTGATGGGAGAGGCTATGAAAAAAGTCGACCACCTGGTAGCTCGCGCGTTTAAGGGCGCGATGGCATTCGTGCTTGCGGTAGGGCTATGCCCCATTGCGCCGGCGATGGCGCAAGAGGGGGCGACGGTAAATGAAGAAGGGGGCACCGCTGCTGCTGCGGTCGATGGCGCGGGTGCTTCCACCGATGGCGCTGCGGCTGGTGCGACTGGTGACGTCGCGGGCTCGGAGGCCGACGGCGTGCAGCCCGGCGGCGTTTCCGGCGACGGCGATGCTGCGGCGGATGGCGTGGGTGTTGGCGCTCCCGTGCAGGATGCTGTTGAAAATGATGATGCGGGTTCCGACGTTTCGGCTGATGTCGCAGAAGCGGCTGCCGCGGCCGATGGGGAAGCCGATGGATTCAACGATGCCGCCGCCCAGACCGATGGCTGGCAAGCTTGGGGCGGCTGCGAATGGATGATCGATGCCGAAGGCTGCCTGACGATTCGCCCGAAAGATGGCGCTGAAGTGGGGCAGTTGCCTAATGTTTCCAGTCGTGCGCCCTGGTGTGCTTCAGAATACAGGGGAAGCATTGGGCTGTCAGGGTTGTGACGGGTGTCAAAACCTCGGAATATGCTGATCGCCTGTTCGGTAGCCTTTCGCTCGTCGAGACCATGGATCTTTCCGGCCTCGACGTCTCGTCCGCCACGGATATGTCCAGCATGTTCTCCGGCTGCTCCAAGCTCGCGTCCCTCGACGCCTCCGGCTGGAGCACCTCGCGCGTCAGGAGCATGAGCGGCATGTTCTACGGCTGCTCCTCGCTCGCGTCCCTCGACGCCTCCGGCTGGGACGTCTCGTACGCCACGGACATGTCCGGCATGTTCTCCGGCTGCTCCTCGCTCGCGTCCCTCGACGTCTCCGGCTGGGACACCTCGAGCGTCCGGGATATGGGCAACATGTTCCGCGGCTGCTCCTCGCTCGCGTCCCTCGACGCCTCCGGCTGGGACGTCTCGTACGCCGCGGACAAGACCGGCATGTTCTACGGCTGCTCCTCGCTCGCGTCCCTCGACGCCTCCGGCTGGAATGTCTCGAACACCACGGACATGCACGCCATGTTCTCCGGCTGCTCCTCGCTCGCGTCCCTCGACGTCTCCGGCTGGAACCCCTCGTCAGCCACACTCATGGATTCCATGTTCTCCGGCTGCTCCTCGCTCGCGTCCCTCGACGTCTCCGGCTGGGACACCTCGCGCGTCACGGGCATGTCCGGCATGTTCTACGGCTGCTCCTCGCTCGCGTCCCTCGACGTCTCCGGCTGGCACACCTCGAGCGTCACGTATATGGATTCCATGTTCCGCGGCTGCTCCTCGCTCGCGTCCCTCGACGTCTCCGGCTGGCACACCTCGAGCGTCACGTATATGGATTCCATGTTCCGCGGCTGCTCCTCGCTCGCGTCCCTCGACGCCTCCGGCTGGGACACCTCGAGCGTCCGGGATATGGGCAACATGTTCGACGGCTGCTCCTCGCTCGCGTCCCTCGACGCCTCCGGCTGGGACGTCTCGGGTGTTAGAAATATGGACGACATGTTTTATGATTGCTCGCGACTTGGGCAAATCGCGGTAGGGTACGGGTTTGGTTTGTACGAGAGGAAGACGACGGTGATCGAGCCTTCTTTGATTGAGGGCTGGACTGGGAAGTGGGTGAATCGGGCCGGGGATGCGTTCCCTTTCGCTAGTATTCCTTGGGATAGAGACGTTTATCGGGCCCAAATCGCCTTGCGCGATGACATGTTCGAAGTGGACTGCAGTGATTCCCCCTATATCGGAAGCGAGATTACGAAGGAGATTCGGTCGTCAAATCTTCAAGAAGGGGTCGATTACAAGGTTTCGTATTCGGACAACGTCTCTGCCGGCACCGCATCGATCAGCATATCCGGCATTGGTCGCGCGGTAGGCACGCTGCGCTATGAATTCAATATCACGAAGGCGCTCCCAGCGCTTGATGCCCTCGATGCAACCTATGGCCAAAAACTCGCCGACCTCGCGCTCCCTGAGGGCTTCTCGTGGCAGGACGCCGGCGACGCCTCCGTGGGCGATCCCGGCGAGCATGGGTATTTGGCTACATACACCCCTTCCGACGAGGCCAACTACGAGGCCGCCCGCGACGTCCCCGTGAAGGTGCGCGTCTTCCGCGACGTCGACGCCTCGATGTTCTCCGTCGACGCCGCCGGCCTCGTCTACGACGGCACGGCGCACGAGCCGGCCGTCTCCTCGGGCGTCGTGCCCGAGGGCTCCTACTCGGTCGAGTACCGCGACAACGTGAACGCCGGCGAGGCGACGGCCGTCGTGTCGGGCGGGGGCTTCTACCGCGGCTCCTGCGAGATCGGGTTCCCCATCGCCAAGGCGGCCCCGGAGTTCGAGGCGCCCGCCCCCGTCGAGGCGGCCTACGGCCAAACGCTTTCCGACGTGGCCCTGCCTGAGGGCTTCTCGTGGCAGGACGACCCCTCGACCTCCGTGGGGGACGCCGGCGAGCATGAATTCCTGGCGACGTTCATCCCCGGCGACGTCTCGAACTACGAGGCCGCCCGCGACGTCCCCGTGAAGGTGCGCGTCTTCCGCGACGTCGACGCCTCGATGTTCTCCGTCGA
>NZ_CAKTVX010000002.1 GCF_934630525.1 uncultured Slackia sp. | reverse complement strand
ACCACGGATTCCCGAGGGGCCCGCCGGAGACGGCGGGCCCCTCTTTTTGTTTGCCCCTAGACGGAAAAGCGGACCCGTTGGGCGCGATTGTTCTTGGGCGCTGTGGCCGTCCGGCTTGCGCTCGCCCAGCCGCCTTCTTTAAACCGGTAAAACGCTGCGAGCATTTAACAGGTTTATGTTTCTTGTTGGGTGGTTTTTCGGGATACGTGAGTTGCGCTGTATCATATGAGCGTATTCATTCTGGCGTTATTGCGCCCATCTCATTACCAGGAAAGAGTTGATATCTCTATGGCCGATTCCTCTATCAAGGAACAGCGTGCCCTTTACGCTCAAGTTGCCCTCGAAACGCCTGAGGCGCTGAATGCCCTTATCGCTGATCTTGAGGGTTCCTCTCGTCGCAAGAGGCAAGCGGCCGCTTCGACGCTTTCGGTCGCCGCATCTATGAAGCCCGAGGCATTGGCCGAGTATTCGAATGTGTTTGTCGATGCGCTTACCCGTCCCGAAGCACAGACCCGTTGGGAGTGCCTCGATATTCTTACGAGCATAGTTGGCGTTGAGTCTCGTCTGTGCGACAAGGCAATCCCGGGTGCCGAGAGCGCGCTGTTTGATGAAGATTCAGGTCCGCTCCATTTGGCCGCTATGCGATTCCTGTGTCGCCTGGGCGCCACCACCGAAAACCGCAGCCAGAAGGTTTGGCCCCTTATCGACGAAGCCATCCAGTGCTATCACGGTGACGTCGAATTCCAGGAAATGCTTGTCGCTGTTATCGCGTTCTCCGAGGGCAAGCTTGCCGATGAGGTCGCCGAGGAACTGAAATCCCGCATGGCTTTCGATGCCAAAAGTGGTAGGGGCGTGCTGAAGAAGCGTGCCGCTCAAATTGTTGAGAACCTTTCGTAAATGCCAACGAGACATCCTTCGGGGTGTCTCGTTTGTTTTTGGAGCCCCTTCTTAAACGGCAGTCCAAAATGGTTTGCATGGCTCCCGCGTGCCGCTCATCGACGCCTCGGTGCAATTAATCGACGCGTAACAAAGGCATGGTATGATGGCGAGACTTGTGAAGCGTGAATTATGCGCCCGCCGTTGTTCTTGCGGCCGCGCGATAATGGAAAGGTGTTCATCGTGGCAAAGCACACTATTACGCTCATCCCAGGTGATGGCATCGGAATTGAGACCTCTGCCGCTATGCAACGCGTTGTTGAGGCGGCTGGCGCCGATATTGAATGGGAAGTTGCCGAAGCTGGCGCTGCTGTTATGGAAAAGACCGGTGGCTCTCCGCTGCCGGAATCGACTATCGAGGCCGTGAAGCGCAATAAAGTCGCCATCAAGGGCCCTATTACTACCCCCGTGGGCACGGGCTTCCGCAGCGTGAACGTGGCGCTTCGTAAATCGCTCGATTTGTATGTGAACCTTCGCCCTGTGCTCTCGATTCCTGGTGCGGGCGGGCGTTACGAGGATGTCGACCTCGTTATTGTTCGTGAGAACTCCGAAGACCTCTATGCCGGCATCGAATTCGAAGAGGGAACGCCCGAAGCGAAGCGCCTCATCGATTTTTGCGCTGCTGAAGTCGCGGGCGTGATTCGTCCCGATTCGGGCATTTCCATTAAGCCGATTTCGATTACCGGCTCCGACCGCATTGTTCGCTTCGCGTTCGATTATGCTGAAAAGCATGGCCGCGAAAAGGTGACCGCCGCGCACAAGGCGAACATCATGAAGTTTTCCGACGGTCTGTTCCTGAAAGAAGCGCGCAAGGTCGCGGCCGATTACGAAGGACGCATTGCGTTTGACGACCGCATCATCGACGCGTTCTGCATGAACCTGGTTACCGACCCCAGCCAGTTCGATGTCATCGTGTTCCCGAACTTGTATGGCGACATCGCGAGCGACTTGTGCGCCGGCCTTGTGGGTGGCCTGGGCATTGCTCCGGGTGCGAATATCGGCGACGATTACGCCGTGTTCGAGGCCGTTCACGGCAGCGCGCCCGATATTGCGGGCAAGAATATCTGCAATCCTACGGCGCAAATTCTTTCTGCGGCCATGATGCTCGATTACATTGGCGAGCCCGAGGTTGCCCAGAAGATTCGTGCCGCCATCGCCAAGGTGTATGCGGAAGGCGAGCATTTGACGGGCGACATTCGCAAGGTCACGGGCAGCTCGAAACCTGCGTGCTCGTGCACGGAATTCACCGACGCGCTCATTGCCGCGTTGTAGGTTAGTCCTTATGATGTGCGGGTCGTATTGCGGCTCGCGCATTTGCGTTCGAAGAGGCCGCGCATGCGCGGCAAAGTTGTTTGATGAATGGGTGTGTTGCTAATGAGCGTTCAGACGCAAACCTTGCACGTGGGGGATAACGATTTCGAGGTATGCGGCACGTCGCATGTCGAAGGGGTCGAAGCGCTGCCGCATTCGTTGCGTATTCTGCTCGAAAACGTGCTGCGCAATGTCGACGACGCCGATGCCCGTGAGCTCTATGCGAAGCGCATTGTCGACGCCGGCACGCAGGGCGTTCAGGGCGGCGAAATTGAATACATGCCCGCTCGCGTTCTGTTGCAAGATTTCACTGGCGTGCCGGTGTTCGTTGACTTGGCCGTGATGCGCGAAGCTGCGCGCGATTTGGGCGCCGATCCCGCGCGCATTAATCCGCAAATCCCGCTCGATTTGGTAATCGACCATTCGGTTATCGCCGATACGGCTTGCTGCGCCGATGCTCTTGAGAAGAACATGGATATGGAATTCAAGCGCAACGGCGAACGCTATCGCTTCTTGAAGTGGGCGCAGTCGTCGTTCCAGAACGTGCGCATCGTTCCTCCCGGATCGGGCATCTGCCACCAGATCAACGTCGAGCGTTTTGCGCGTGGCGTTATGACGAAGGCGACCGACGCCGGCGAGCTCGCCTACTTCGATACCGTTGTGGGTACCGACTCTCATACCACCACGGCAAATGGCATTGGCGTGCTTTCCTGGGGCGTGGGCGGCATCGAAGCTGAAGCTGCGGCGCTCGGCCAGCCCATTACGACGCTCGTGCCGCAGGTCGTGGGCGTTCATTTGACGGGCGAGCTGCGCGATGGCGTATCGGCCATGGACGCCGCGCTCACGTTCGCGCAGATGCTGCGCGCGAAAGGCGTGGTGGGCAAGTTCGTCGAATGCTTCGGCGATGGCGTTGCTACGCTTTCGGCGACGCAGCGCGCCTGCATCGCGAACATGACTCCCGAATACGGCTGCACGTGCACGCTGTTCCCGGTTGACGATCGCACGCTTGAATATCTGCTGCTTACGGGCCGCGATAAGGAACAGGTTGCGCTCGTCGAGGCTTATGCGAAGGCCCAGGGCATGTGGAACGATGGCGCATCGCGCGTGTACTCCGAGGTGCTCGAGCTGAATTTGAGCGAAGTTGAGTGCTCGCTCGCGGGCCCGAGCCGTCCGCATGACCGCTTTGCCCGCAGCGATGCCCGCTCGCGCTTCGATGCGATTTGCGCCGACCGCAACCTCGATATGGACAAGCGCGTTGCGGTGAATTTCATGGGCAGCGAATACGAATTGACTCATGGGGCTATCGCGATTGCTGCGGTCACGAGCTGCACGACCGCAACCGACCCCGCCATGATGCTCGCATGCGGCCTGGTTGCCAAGCATGCCTGCGAGCGCGGCCTGCTTGCCAAGCCTTGGGTGAAGCGCGTGATGGCTCCGGGTTCGCACGCGACCCAGCTTATGCTCGAGCGTGCCGGCCTGGCGCAGCCCCTCGCTGAGCTCGGCTTCGCGACATGCGGTTTCGGCTGCATGAGCTGCATTGGCAACTCTGGCCCTGTGTGGCCCGAGATGCACGAGGTCGCTGGCGACATTGAGCTGACGAGCGTGCTTTCCGGCAATCGTAACTTCGACGGACGCATTTCGCCCGACGTGTCGCAGAACTTCCTGTGCGCGCCGGCTTCGGTTGTCGCCTACGCTATGGCGGGCACCATGGACTTCGATTTCGAGACCCAGCCGCTTGGCACCGATGGCGATGGCAACGACGTGTTCCTGCGCGACATTTGGCCGAGTGATGCCGAAATCGCTGCGCTTATGGACGAATTCGTTACGGCGGAATTGTTCGATGCGGGTGCCGAAGGCCTATACAGCGGCACGCAGGCATGGCAGGAACTCGAGGCTCCCGAGGGCGACATTTTCGTGTGGGATGAAGACTCCACGTATGTGCGCCGCGCTCCGTATTTCGATGGCATGGGCAAGGCCGTCGAGGGCTTCGCGCCC
This sequence comes from uncultured Slackia sp., assembly GCF_934630525.1. Taxonomy (GTDB): domain Bacteria; phylum Actinomycetota; class Coriobacteriia; order Coriobacteriales; family Eggerthellaceae; genus Slackia. The sequence goes on along the minus strand of NZ_CAKTVX010000002.1, from coordinate 318,874 downwards.
ATTTCTGGCGCGCGCGTGCTTGCGAATTTGGGCGACTTCATCACGACCGACCATATTTCGCCTGCTGGCAGCATCGCTTCCGATTCGCCCGCCGCGAAATATTTGGCCGAGCGTGGGGTCGACCCGGTTATGTTCAACACCTACGGTTCGCGTCGCGGCAACCACGAGGTTATGGCGCGTGGCGGCTTCGCGAACATTAAGCTGAAGAACCTGTTGGCGGAAGGCAAGTCGGGCGGATGGACGCGCGACTTCGAAACGGGCGAGATCACGTCGATTTTCGATGCGTCGCAAAGCTATGCTGCGGCGGGCGTGCCCTTGGTGGTGCTCGCGGGCAAGATGTATGGCAGCGGATCGTCGCGCGACTGGGCTGCGAAGGCGCCGTTGCTGTTGGGCGTGCGCGCCGTTATTGCCGAAAGCTTCGAGCGCATTCACCGTTCGAACCTGGTGGGCATGGGCATTTTGCCGCTGCAGTTCCACGAGGGCGAAAATGCCGAAACGTTGGGCCTCGATGGCACGGAAACCTTTGCCATTGAGCCGGTCGATTTCGGCGCCGGCGAGCCGAGCATGCCCAATCCGCGCGAAGTGAACGTTTCAGCTTCAAAACAGGACGGCGAAACGGTGAAGTTTCACGCTATAGTAAGGGTGGACACACCTACTGAAGGCGCATACATGGCTCATGGCGGAATTCTGCAATACGTGCTTCGCCAGCTTGCGTAGAACTTGACGTGGGGCTTCGCGCCTGATTCGTCCATGCAAGACTGCATTCAGGCGGCCGTGCCGGTTTTGGCGCGGCCGCTTTTTGTATGCAAAGGCGCGCGTTGATTTTTCGGGCGGAAAAGGGAAGGCCCGAATACGATGAGAAAGGCATTTCATGGCTGGCAACCAGAACCCGTTCGCCGCTATTTTCGGCGACGACCCATTTGGTGTAGGGGGCGGTTTTTCAGGCGGCGGCTCGCAGCAGAGCGCACCGCAGGTTGAATTCAACACCAATGAAGAGCTCAACAAAATGAAAGACAAATTCGCGACCATGGGCAAAAAGGCGATGATCGCCTGCGCCATTATCGCGGTTATCGTGCTTGCTGTGGCGTATTGGTGGTTCCATCCGCCCATCAACATCCACTCGATGGACACGTGGATGTTCATTGGCATTTTCATTTTGCTGCCGCTGTTCTTGTTCTTCCGCGCTCGCGCGCACGCGTGCAAGCACGGATCGGCGAAAGTGGGCGTCTCTAAGGCGAAGGCGAAAACGTTCGATACGCTTGCATGGATTCCCGTTGCCGTCGTCGCGCTTGTTGCGGTAGGCACGCTTCTGTCGCTGTCGTTCTTCCCGGGCAATGCTCAGAAGTACGCCAACATTCTGGTTCCTGCCGACGACGAGTTCACGCAGGACATCCAGGAGGTCAACTACGACGAAATCCCCGTTATCGACCGCGATTCGGCTATGCTTTTGGGCAATCGAACCATGGGCAGCATGTCCGACCTGGTAAGCCAGTTCGAGATTGCGCCTACCTATAGCCAGATCAACTACCAAAACCATCCGGTGCGCGTGAGCCCGCTTGGCTACGCCGACCTGTTCAAGTGGCTGCAGAATCGCGAGCAGGGCATTCCCGCATATGTCATTGTCGATATGACCTCGCAGGACGCCCAGGTCGTGCGCCTCGATAGCGAGCATGCGATCAAGTATTCCGAAAGCGAGCCTCTGGCGCGCAACATCGACCGCTATGTGCAGCTCAAGTACCCCTTCTATATGTTCGGTGAGAAGTCGTTCGAGATCGACGACGACGGCAACGCATGGTGGATTTGCCCGGTGCGCGACTTCACGATTGGCCTGTTCGGCGGCGAGACCGTGTCGCGCGCCGTGCTCGTGAATGCGTCGACGGGCGAGTGCCAAGATGTGGCGGTTGAAGATGTGCCCCAGTGGGTCGACCATGTGTACCCCGCGAATCTCATCATTCAGCAGTACAACTGGCATGGCAAGTACACCAATGGCTGGCTGAACAGCTGGCTTGGCCAGAACGGCGTGGTGCAAACCACTCCGGGCACCGATGGCAGCGCAGGCTATAACTACATCGCCAAAGACGATGACGTGTGGTTGTACACGGGCGTCACCTCCGCCACGGGCGACGAATCGATCGTCGGCTTCGTGCTGGTGAACCAGCGCACCGCCGAAGCGCACTTCTATTCGTGCGCGGGCGCTACGGAAAGCTCGGCCATGCAATCGGCCGAGGGCCAGGTGCAGAACCTGCGTTACGAGGCGACGTTCCCCATTCTTATTAATGTGAACAACACGCCGACGTACTTCATGGCGCTGAAGGACAACGCGGGCCTGGTGAAGAAGTACGCTATGGTGGACATCCAGAGCTACCAGAACGTTGCGGTTGGCGACACGGTGGCCGACACGCAGAAGTCGTACCTGTCGCTTATTGCGGCAAACGGAACGGCAGCGAATACGTCGTCGGTAAGCGATTCGGCGCTTGAGGCGACGGGCGTCATTAAGACGATCGCCACGGCGGTGATCGAGGGCAATTCGCACTTCTACGTGACGCTCGAGGGCGACAGCAAGATTTACGACTTCGCGTTGCCCGGCATGATCGAAATCGTTCAGTACGCGCAGGGCGATACGATTACTTTCAAGTATGTGGAAGGCGATCCCACGTGCTCGGCGCAGTCCATCGAAGCCGCGAAGGGCGTGAAGGCGAACTCGACCGATGCCGCTTCTTCGAGTGATGCCGCTAAGGCAAGCGATGAAGCCAAGGCGAGCGACGGTGCGGCAAAAGACGATGCCGGCTCTTCCGCGAGCAGTGATGCATCTGCTGAGCAGAAAACCGCCTAGCTCGATTGGGCGCTTCTCGATTTCGTGAAGCATTTCTGAAGATGGTCCGTTAGGGAAATTAATCCTTGACGGGCCATTTTCGTTTAGTAAAATATCATTTTGCGTGTTTAAGAGATGCGCAACTACACGTTAGTTCCGCTGCCCAAGACAGCTGGCACCGAAAGGTTCAATCGCATGTTCGCATGCGGCCCGCCGAGGTGGTTCTGAAGAGCGATTTGCTTTGACGGCCCCTGCTGTTTTGAGACGCGGGGGCCGTTTTTGTTTCTTCTGAAACGGCTCCACTCCACGGGGCGGAACCCGATTTTCAGAAGAAGGAGGTGTACTCATGCCCAACGTCAAAAATCAAGAGACTCTCGCCGTTATCAAGGAGGAGCTCAGCAACGCCGGCGCTGTCTGGGTCGTCGATTACTGCGGCCTGACCGTTAAGGAGGTTCAGGAGCTTCGTCGTTCCGTTCGCGAGGCTGGTGCCTCCATGAAGGTGTACAAGAACACCCTCGTGCACATCGCCCTCGAGGATGCCGAGCTGCCTACGCTCGACGACATGCTCAACGGCCCGAGCGCATTCGTGTTCGCTGGTGAGGACGTTGCTGCTGCCGCGAAGGCCGTCAAGAACTTCGCTAAGGGCAACGACAAGCTGGAGATCAAGGGTGGCTTGATGGAAGGCAAGGCTGTTACCGCCGCCGAGGTCGAGGCTATCGCTTCTCTGCCCTCTCGCGAGGAACTGCTCGCCCACATCGCTGCCGCTATCAACGGTGTTGCCAAGGCTCTCGCCGTTTGCGTCAATGGCGTGCCCCAGGGTCTGGCTCAGGTCACCAAGGCCGTCGCCGACCAGAAGGCTGCTTAATTGCAACCGCAGCGTAAAACGCGCTGCATAACATTCAACAATCCGGCCAGGCGCAAGGGCGCATGGCCCCTTTGAAAGGAAAGCTATCATGGCTGTTACTCGTGAAGAGATCATCGAGGCTCTGAAAGAAATGACCCTGCTCGAGGCTTCCGAGCTCGTTAAGGACATCGAGGAGACCTTCGGCGTTTCCGCCGCTGCTCCCGTCGCTGTTGCTGCTGCTCCTGCTGAGGGTGGCGCTGCTGCTGAGGAGAAGTCTGAGTTCGACGTTATCCTCGAGGGCTTCGGCGACAACAAGATCGCTGTCATCAAGGTTGTCCGTGAGATCACCGGTCTTGGCCTGAAAGAGGCCAAGGAGGTCGTCGAGGGTGCTCCCAAGGCTGTCGTCGAGGGCGTTGCCAAGGACAAGGCTGAGGAAGTCAAGGCTCAGCTCGAGGGTGCTGGCGCTGCCGTTACCCTGAAGTAATTGATGCTGACAATATGTCAGCTCGAACTTCTGAAGAGTCGGGATTCGTCCCGACTCTTTTTTGTAGTGCGCTTTGGGATGTGGCTCCGCTTCGGGCAGGTCCTGACTCGCGCGGAATCTTGCGTATCCACATCCCAAAGCGCACTACAAAAGAACGTTCTCTCGAGCAGGGAAGAAGGCCGTTATGTCGAAGCACGATAAGGCTCAGGATAAGACCAACGCCATGCGCATGTTCGATGCGGCCGGGTTGCCGCATGAGGTTTTGTTTTACGACGCCGAAGCTGCGGTTTCGGGCGTAGAAGTTGCTGCGGCTTTGGGTCAAGATCCCGACCAGGTATTCAAAACGCTTGTGACCGTTGGCAAGAGCGGCGAGCATTACGTGTTCATGGTTCCTGTCGAGGCGGAGCTGAACCTTAAGAAGGCGGCTGCGGCGGCGGGAGAGAAGAGCATTGCGATGATCAAGTCGCGCGAACTGCTCCCTTTGACGGGATATATTCATGGCGGATGCAGTCCTCTTGGCATGAAAAAGGTATTCCCCACGTTCATCGACGAGACTGCAATTCTGTTCGATACCATTATGTATTCAGGCGGCCGTCGTGGCTGCCAGATTTGCTCATCGCTTGATGACCTGCAGAAACTTGTGGATGTTAAGACCGTTGACATTACGGCTTAGCGCTTCGGCTTGTTTCAATCGCCATGTTTCGCGCGGCTCGGGGAAATTTTTTTAAAAAAGTTCTTGCATGAGCCGCTGGAGTTTGTAATAATATCCGAGCTGCCGCAAACGAAGCGGAAAGCACGTCCCCATAGTCTAGAGGTTAGGACGCGGCCCTTTCAAGGCTGAGACACGAGTTCGATTCTCGTTGGGGGCACCACAGAAATTTGAAAAGCCGCCTGTTCAGGGCGGCTTTTTTCGTATCAAGGCGCGGAGGAGTCCATGGAAAAAGTCGTGCTGTTCTCGAGTATGGATGCCGCGCTTGCCGCTCGCAAGCGCATGGCGCGTGCAGGCGACCCCGAAGCATTCGCGACAACATATTCCACGCCGCGCGCCTGGCTTGGCGAGCTGTGGGAAGCCTACGGCGACTCTCGCCGCATCGCTGCGCGTTCCGAGAGAAGCGTTGCGCTCTTTTCCGCCTTGGAGGCGCAGGGCGATGCATTGTGGGCGTCGCAGGGCACGTGGCGTCTTGTGATGCGTTTGATCGATGGCGGGTTAGGTACCGTGGAACTTGATGCTGCGCTTTCCGGGGCGGTTTCTGCCGAGGCGCTCCCGGTTGGCTGCGAGGCTCTTCTGAGCTGCGTGCGCGCGTATGAGGGCATTTTGTCGCGCGCGGGTCTCGTCGACGAGGGAAGGGCATGGCGCGTTCTTTCTGAGGAACAGGTTCTGTTGCCTGAATGCGAAGTCGTTCTGCAGGACGTTCGCCCCGCATGCGCGCTTACGGAATTCCTCGCGAGCCAAAACGCGACCGTTCGCGAGGAATCGGCATTTTCGGGTGAAATCGAGCGAGCTCCGGAGGGCATTGCAGTTCGATTCGCGTTTCCCTCGGGCCGATATGCCGAGCCCGCGTTGCTCGCCGAGTTCATTTCGAAGGTATCCGCCGGTGAGACCGTGGGCATTGCTTCCCGCATCCCGCGTGCGCTCTATGGGTCCATTGCGCCTGCGCTGTGTTCTTTAGGCATCTCTGTGGCGTGCCGGGCGAGCGTTCCGTTCGCTTCGACCGATTTCGGCCGCGCGTTTGGGTGCGTTGCCGCATTGTGCTCCGACGATTGCGTCGACGTGGCCGCCGCGTCCGATTTCGCGCTGAACCCGTTTTCGCGCATGGGCAAACGCGCCGCGTTCGACTTCGCGGCTGCCATTCGTGGCGATCGCCTTATTGATAAAGAAGCATGTCTTGCGTTGCTTCGCGAGGAAAGCCGTGCTTTTGAATACTTCGAAGACCTTGCCGAATCGCCCGAGGCTGCCACGATTGCCGGCGTGTTCGAAGATGCCGCTCGCTCAATTGGCGCGGGACGTGAGGCGTATACCAAAGAGCAGCTCTCGGCAATCGGAACGCTGCGCGATGCGTTTGGCGCTGCCTGCGCGATGGGCGCCGACCAAAGCGCGTGCGTGGCCGCGCTCGAATGCGCGAGTGTCAACGTTTCGCGCCAGGCCGGAGAGGGCAGCCCGCGCGTCGTGATTATGTCGCAGGCGCAGCTTGCCGCCTGCGAGCCAGGCTCGTTCGACCATGTGGTGCTCACCGACATGACAAGCGCCGCCTATCCGTTGAAGGAAACGCACGATATAGCGGTCGAGATACTTGACGCGCTGGGAATCGGCCGAGGCCCCGAGGCGCTTCTGCGTGCCCGCGAGGCATTCTCGGGTTGCGTGCGCGCAGCCAGCTCAAGCGTGCTCATCGAGCGCTGCTTGAACGACGAAAACGCCGCGCCTACCTATCCTGCCGCCGTGGTGCAGGAATTCGTCGACTGCTATCGATCCGACACCACCAACCCCGACGATATCGATAACCCGTTCTCGCTTCCCGAAGCGCTTCAGGCGGGCATGCTTCAGCGTGGTGAAGAGGCGCTTTATGAAAACGCGAGCGTGCGCGATGCGCGCCAGGAGGTATGCGCGCGCGTTGAGGCGCCGAATATGGGGCGCGTGTCGGAGCCGTATCGGGGCAAGCTCATGCTGCCGCGCCGCGGGAAGGGCGGCGTTGTGGTGAGCGAGCCGTGCTTTTCCGCATCGCAAATCGAAAGCTACTTGGAATGCCCCCAGAAGTGGTTCGCGCTGCGTCGCCTTCGCCTCGACGAACTCGACGAGACGTTCGGCGCAAAAGAGATGGGCGACTTCTCCCATAGCGTGCTCGAGGATTTCTACAGGCGCTTTCAGGAAAGCGTTGGGCCGAAGGTGGAGGAAGGCGCGCTGCCGGCTGCGCGTGAGCTTATGCGAAGCGTGCTCGAAGACCACGAAGCCGCGCAATATAGCATGAAGCCGATGAGCAACCGCCTTGTTGCCACAACTGAGTTCGAACGCCGCGAAGTTGACGACCTCAAGCGCAAGCTCCTCGATTTCCTTGAAATCGAGGCGCAGTTTCTGCCGGGCTTTCGCCCCGCGCATTTTGAGTACGACATTCCCGCGGCGAGCCCTGTTGCGTATGCGGGCCATTTGCTCATGGGTAAAATCGACCGCATCGATGTGGACGACCGGGGCCGCGCGATTATCGTTGATTACAAAAGCTCGCTTTCGCCCGAATACGATTTGTATGAAGGCGAAAAGCAAGGCGGCGCGATGCGCCACGGCAAGGTGCAGGCGCTCATTTACGCGCAGGCGATTCGCCGCCTGCTCGGGCTCGACGTGGTGGGCGCGATCTATGTTCGCTACGGGCGCACGCCTGCCGCTTCGGGCGCGCTCGACAGGAGCATTGAGCCGCTGCATGTTCCCGGTTTGAAGGCCGATCGCTGCGTGTACAAGGGCGAGTTCGGCCCCGTGTTCGGCGATTTGCTCGACGCGACCGAGGAGCGTGTCGCCAAGGCGCTCGACCAACTTTTGGCGGGCGTTGTGCCGGCCTCGCCTTCGAGCGATTCGGCGTGCTCTTTCTGCCCGGAAATCACCTGCCCGCAAAGGAGGGGGTAGCGCGATGGATTTTTCGACGTTCAAAGAAGGCCAGCTGCGTTGCGTGAAAACGCTCGATGCCCCTGTGGCGGTGTCGGCGGGCGCGGGCAGCGGCAAAACCTTCACGCTCACCCAGCGCATCGCGTGGGCATTGCTGCCTGGGTCGGGTGCCGACGGCGCGCCGTTTCTGGAAGACATCGACCAGGTTTTAGCCATCACATTTACCGACAAGGCCGCTGGAGAAATTAAATCGCGCGTGAAGGCGACGCTCGCCGCGGAGGGCATGGCGGCACAGGCGCTCAAGGTCGACGACGCGTGGATTTCGACCGTCCACGGCATGTGCTCGCGCATCTTGCGCATGCATGCCACGGAGCTGGGCGTCGACCCCGCGTTCTCGGTGCTCGACGAGGCGACGGCTGCCGACTTGTTCAACGCCGCGGTGGAAGAGGTGCTTGCGGGACAGAACGAATTCTGGTCGCCGGGCGGTCTTGATGCGCTGTTTTCGGAATACCCCGCGCGTTCGCATGGCGGTTTCGCCCAAACCTCCATCGAGGACATGATTCGCGAAATCGCCCGCGCGGCAATCGCGAGCCCGCGCGGCATGGAATGCGTGTGCCTTCCGCCGCAGCCGCGCCCTGCTGGAGCGATCGCCCGCGAGCTGCTCGAGCTTGCGACGGCCGCGCGCGATGCCGCGGCGCCTTCCGCCGGGAAGAAATCGGCCGACGCGTTCCTCGAGAAGGCCGACAAATTCCTCGAGAAGGCTAACGCGCTGCTCGCTTCGGGCGAGGTGTCGGGCGAAGCGCTTCTGGCACTTGCCGATGCGTGCCCGTTCCCTGCCGCGAATTTTGGCTCGAAAGACTACAAGGCCCTCGCGAAAGAGATGCAGCGCGAGGCGGCGCAGCTTGGCCAGGAGGCCCGCTTCGCGTTCGCCCAGCCGCTATTGAGCGACCTCGTTGGCTTGGCCGGCAAGGTCTATACGGCGTATAACTCGAAGAAACACGAGATGGCGGCGCTCGACAATGATGACCTGCTCATTTTGGCCGCGCGTGCGTTGAAGGAAAACGAGCGCGTTCGCGAGGCGTTTTCCGATAAATTCAAACTCATTATGGTCGACGAATTCCAAGACACCGACCAGCTGCAAATCGACATGGTGCGCACTATGGCGGGCGCGCGCGGCGAGCGTTTGTGCACGGTGGGCGATGCCCAGCAAAGCATCTATCGCTTCCGCGGCGCCGACGTTGTGGTGTACGACCGCCATGTGCAGCACGTGCGCGAAAACGACCCGAGCATGCCCATCGTGCTGCCCGACAACTTCCGCAGCCATGCCGACATTCTGAGCTTCGTCGATCGCATTTTTGAGCAGCGCGAGGTATTCGGCGAATCGTTCATGTCGCTTGCTCCGTCGCGCATCGAATCGAAGGTGAAGCACCCGTTCTTGGCTGGCCCTGGTCGCGTCGATGTGCTGTGCACCACGTACCCTGGCGCAAGCGGAATCGATAAATCTGACGTGGTGGCCCTTGAGGCGCGCCGAATTGCGGAACGCTTCGCCGAGCTGCGCGAAGCGGGCCACGCCGCGGGCGACATGGTGGTGCTGCTGGGCCGCATGACGAACGCCGACGCCTACGCCGCCGCGCTGCGTGAAGCTGGTTTCGCGTGCGTTATTGCGGGCGGTTCTATTTTTTCACGCGCGCCCGAGGTGCGCGTCGTGCAGCGACTTGCCGAGGTCATCGCCAATCCCAAGGCGACGGCGTCGCTTTTCGAATTGCTTGCGAGCGACATGTTCGAGCTTTCGGCCGACGACTTCGTCGCTCTGTCTACGTGCTTCGATGAGGCCGCGGGCATCAATCGCCGCCGCGGCCTCGATATCGGTTTCAGGCAGCTTGCCGAGGGCGATATGTCGAATGTCTCGCCGCAGCTTGCCTGCGCGGTGCGCGTGATCAATGCGCTCTCTGAGCAAGCGGGCGTGCAGCCCACGTCGCGCATTATGATGAATGCCGTGCGCGACTCGGGCTGGCTCACGCGCCTTGAACGCAAAGAAGCCGAGGGCCTCTCGGTTGCCGGCAACGTGTTCAAGGCCATTCGCCTGGTCGAGGGCTTCGAGGCGCAGGGAGCGCGCGGCCCCGCCGATTGCGCGTCGCGTTTGGCGGCGCATATCGAGCGGGCCAAGGAGGCTCCGGGCGCGCTTTCCGCCGAGGGCGGCGACTTCGTGCGCATTATGACGGTGCATGCGAGCAAGGGCTTGGAATTTCCCATTGTGGCCGTGGCCGAAATGGCGACGGGCGCAGGGCGTTCGAGCGCGTTCGCGCTGCAGACCATCGACGGCGTCTCTTATGTGTCGCTCGCGCCGCAGCGTTCGGTCGCTTCGGCGGCTTCGACGTCGCTTCTGAAGAAGTGCGCCTCGAAGGACTATGCGGCGCTGCTCGATTACGAAGGCGAAATCGATGCTGCGTTTGTGGCCAATGCGTCGAGTGCTGTTTTGCGCCGCGAGGCCATGGCCGAATACGAAAGTGCGCAGGAGCTGCAGGAACGCCGGCGCTTGTTGTACGTCGCCCTTACGCGCGCGAAGGAAGCCCTGGTGGTTGCCATGACGACCAAGCGCGATAAGGAAGGCGGCTCGGGCGCTTCGTCGGGCGTGTATGGCGATATCGCCCACGCGCTGTTTGGCGAGGAAGGCGATATCCCCGAAAAGGAATGCGCGGTGCCGTTCGGCGGAAGCGCGCCTGCCCGTGTTTCGCGCTACGACGTGCACGAAGGCGAATTCGACGCGCCGCAGGCCGAAGGTAACGCGGAAGCGCCCAGCGACGGCGCGTCGTGCGAGGCTTCGGACGCTGGCGAGGATGGGCCTGTTTGCACGGGCGATTGCTCGGCTCGGTCGGGCGTCGCATGCGTTTCCGCTTCGAACAGCGCCGAGATTCGCGAGGCGAACGATGCTTCGTGCGACCAGATAGTTGGCACGGCTCACGACGCATGCGTTTCGCGCTCGCTTGTCGACGTGTTCGAGCCCATGACCGCTTCCGAATTGGACGAGGTTGCGTATAAGCCCGCCCGCGATAATGTGACGAGCTATTCTGCCCTTGCGCAGGCGCATTCGACTCATGCTGCGACCGCCAGCGATGCGGCGGCGGGCGAGGCCGTGGCCGAGATAAGCGACGACGATGCGTTTTGGGAAGAGCTTGGTGCCCGTTTGCTCGCCGACGCCGACAAGGCGACCGACGTGGGATCGGCGTTCCACGTGCTTGCCCAGCGTGCGGCTCGACGCGCGGTTGCGAGAGGCGAAGAAGGTCGCCCCGCTGCAATCGAGATGCCTTCGCGCGAGGCGATCGATGCTGCCGTGCGCCGAATGGGGTGCGCCCCCGCCACCGTTGACCGCGTGCAGCGCGCGCTCGAGCGTTGGTGCGAAAGCAGCGTTGCCTCGAACATGGCGAGCCATCGCATGCTGCGCGCCGAACTGCCGTTCTTCGTGGCGTTCCCTGTGGCCGAGCCAGGTGGGGAATGCGCCTATCTGGAAGGCTCTATGGACCTGTTCGCGTGCGACGAGATGGGTGCGGGCGACGCGTATATCGTGGACTACAAAACGGGCGGATCGCCCAAGGAGCATGCGGACGATTTGGTCGAAAAGCATCGTTTTCAGGCGGAATGCAACGCTTACGCCGCACTCGAGCACGGTTTTAGCCGCGTGCGGGCGACGTTCGTGCGCGTGGAGGCGCCCGCAGAAGACGGCTCGCCTCAAACGGTGAATTACCTGTACGAGCGAAGCGACATGCCGCAGCTGCTCCAGGGCATTCAAAGCGCGTGGGCCGCATTGCGAGAAGGCGACTAATGGCCGACGACAGCAGAAAGACGGCGGCTGCGCGTGGCAGGCAGCCCGCGTCGCGCGCCAAGAAATCCGCCTCGTCGAACGAGTCGTCGCAGATCGCGGGCCAGCGCGCACGGCGATTCGGCGCTTACGCGAGCGCGCCGCGCACGAGGGCCCAGGCGAAACGCATCGCCGCGGGCCTTTCCGTGGGTGCGCATCGCGTAAAGAAAGCGAGTCGCGAGGGCTTGTGGTACGTGTCGGTGGCGCGCGACAACCGCCCGCTTACGCGCGAGAGCTGCCGCGAGGTGCGCTGCGTGCTTGCGGCGCTTCCGGAAAAGCGTCCGTATGTGAGCGCCGCCACCCATGCGAGCATGCAAGGCAATAAAAGCAAAGATACCAAGCCCGAGCTGCTTGTGCGTGAGCGTTTGCGCGAGGCGGGGCTTGGTGGCTATCGTCTGCAATGGAGGGCGCCCGGCCGTCCCGACGTGGCGTGGCCAGGCAAGAAGGTGTGCCTGCTCATCAATGGCTGCTTCTGGCACCGGTGCCCGAAGTGCAACCCTCCCGCGCCGAAGAAGAACCTCGAATACTGGGTGCCGAAATTCCAGCGCAACGTGGAACGCGACCAGCGAAACCTCGCTTTGCTGCAAGAGCAGGGGTGGCGCGTGCACGTGATTTGGGAGTGCGAGCTGAAAAAGAAGACCATCGATGCGACGTTTGAGTCGCTTATTCCCGTTCTTCGTGAGGAATTGGATAAGTAAGGAAAGCGGCCCGTGCGGACGTGCGGTTCCGCTTCGGTCAAGTCCTGGCTCGCACGGAAGCCACATTAAGTGGCTTCCGGCTCGTGCGGAATCTATCGGAACCGCACGTCCGCCCGAGCCGCTTGCCGAATGCTTTGATTTCGATTGAGTCCTGGTTCGCAGTTGCCGCCTCGGCTTTGCCGAGCGGCAATGCGCCCGCTTTGGCGCAGAAGTGTGGAATTGAAATGCCCGCTGGGCATTTCAACGTGCGGAATCTAGCGAAACCGCATGCCCAGCCCGTCGGGCATCTCGAGGATGAAGTTGGAACACTGCCCCTTGCTGAATGATGGTCGCTCTTTCGTTTGGGAAGGAATGCGGGCGTGTCGGGCGTGCGATTCCGATAGATTCCGCACGAGCAGAAGGCGCCAGTGGCGCCTTCGTCGCGAGCAGGACTTGACCGAAGCGGAAGCGCATGCCCGACGCGTCCGCATTCCGGTGAACGGCAACTTATTCGGTAGCATTTCCACTCACCGCCGTTATTCAACCGTTTGCGACCCCTGTTTCGCCCAAGTATCCCGCTCACCGAACGCGTTCGCGCGTCGACGTATCGTTGCGCTTTAGTCGTCGATAGCGTCTCGCTCGCGCTGATACTATTACCTCTGTTCTAAATTACGACACAGTGCCCTTTTCCAAAAAGGGGGCTGGAAGTAGGGGGTTGTACGGCTCGCAGGTCGTGCACGGAAGAGGAGATAACCTATGGCGAGACAGCTCAAATCCATGGACGGCAACAATGCCGCCGCATGGGTGTCTTACGCGTTCACCGAGGTGGCGGGCATTTACCCCATCACCCCGTCGAGCCCCATGGCCGACCTTGTTGACCAGTGGTCGGCGCAGGGCATGAAGAACATCTTCGGCACTCGCGTGAAGGTATGCGAGATGCAGTCCGAAGGCGGCGCCGCCGGTGCCGTGCATGGTTCGCTGGCAGCGGGCGCGCTCACCACGACCTACACTGCTTCGCAGGGCCTGCTCCTCATGATTCCGAACATGTACAAAATCGCGGCCGAAATGCTGCCGAGCGTTTTCCACGTGAGCGCCCGTACCGTTTCGACCCATGCGCTGAACATCTTCGGCGACCACTCCGACGTTATGGCCTGCCGCCAGACCGGCTTCGCCATGCTCGCCGAGGGCAACGTGCAGGAGGTCATGGACCTTTCCGCCGTCGCTCACCTTTCCGCCATCAAGGGCCGCATTCCGTTCCTTAACTTCTTCGATGGCTTCCGCACTTCGCATGAGGTGCAGAAGGTCGCCGTGTGGGATTACGACGATTTGGCCGAGATGTGCGACTTCGACGCCGTTCGCGACTTCCGCGCCCATGCTTTGAACCCCGAGCATCCCGCAATGCGCGGCAGCCATGAAAATGGCGACATCTTCTTCCAGAACCGTGAGGCCTGCAACAAGGCTTACGACGAGCTGCCTGCAGTCGTTGAAGAGTACATGAAGAAGGTCAATGAGAAGCTGGGCACCAACTACGACCTGTTCAACTACTATGGTGCTCCCGACGCCGAGCGCGTGATTGTTGCCATGGGCAGCATTTGCGACGTGGCCGAGGAAGTCATCGACTACCTGAACGCCAAGGGCGAGAAGGTCGGCCTGGTGAAGGTTCGCCTGTATCGTCCGTTCGTCACGAAGAAATTCGTCGAATGCCTGCCTGAAACCGTGAAGAAGATCGCCGTGCTCGACCGCACGAAGGAGCCCGGTTCCACGGGCGAGCCTTTGTACCTCGACGTGGTCGACGCTCTGAATCGTGAAGGCCGCACGGGCATTCTGGTTACCGGCGGCCGTTATGGCCTGGGCAGCAAAGACACGCCGCCCGCGTCGGTGTTCGCCATTTTCACCGAGCTCGCCAAGGAAGCTCCTCGCCGCGAGTTCACCGTGGGCATCGTCGACGACGTGACCAACCTCTCGCTTCCTGAAGACCCGAATTCGCCGAACACCGCGGCGCCTGGCACCATCGAGTGCAAGTTCTGGGGCTTGGGCGGCGACGGCACGGTTGGCGCGAACAAGAACTCCGTCAAAATCATCGGCGACCATACCGAGAAATACGTGCAGGCGTACTTCCAGTACGACTCCAAGAAGACCGGCGGCGTGACCATTTCGCACCTGCGTTTCGGCGACGAGCCCATTCGCAGCTCGTACTACATCAACAAGGCCGACTTCGTGGCATGCCACAACCCGAGCTACATCCAGAAGGACTTCCCGATCGTGTACGACGTGAAGCCCCATGGCACCTTCATGGTGAACTGCCAGTGGACGCCCGAGGAGCTCGCCGAGCACCTGAGCCCCGCCGCGAAGCGCTACATCGCGCAAAACGACATCAACCTCTACACCATCAACGCTATTGACCTGGCCGTAGAGATTGGCATGGGCAAGCGCACGAACACGATTCTGCAGTCGGCGTTCTTCGCCCTGGCGAACATCATTCCCCAGGAAGAGGCCATTGGCTACATGAAGGATGCGGCTACCAAGTCGTATTTGAAGAAGGGCCAAGACGTCGTCGACATGAACCACCGCGCCATCGACGCCGGCGCCACTGCGTTCGTGAAGATCGACGTGCCCGCCGATTGGGCTACCTGCCCCGATAAGGAAGACACCACCGAGCTCGAGGGCCGCCCCGAACTCGTGAAGCAGGTTCGCGAAATCATGGAGCCCGTTGGCCGCATGGTTGGCGACTCGCTGCCCGTTTCGGTGTTCGCCGATCACGCCGATGGCCAGTTCGAGCAGGGCGCTTCCGCCTACGAGAAGCGCGGCGTTTCCGTCACCGTTGCCAAGTGGGATGCCGAGAAGTGCACCCAGTGCAACAGCTGCTCGTTCGTGTGCCCGCATGCCACCATTCGCCCGTACGGCCTGACCGACGAAGAAGTCGCCGCTGCGCCTGCTGGCCTGGAAGTGCTGCCTATGAAGGGCAAGGCGAAAGACCTGAAGTACACGCTCGCGATTTCCCCGCTCGACTGCATGGGTTGCGGTGTGTGCGTGGGTGCTTGCCCCTCCGACGCGCTTTCCATGGTGGGCGCCGAAGGCGAAATGGCTCAGCAGAGCATTTTCGACTACTGCGTGTCCAAGGTTGCCGACAAGCCGCAGATCGAGGACCAGACCCTGCGCGGTAGCCAGTTCAAGCAGCCGCTGCTTGAGTTCTCGGGCGCTTGCGCCGGTTGCGCGCAGACGTCGTACGCACGCCTTATCACGCAGCTCTACGGCGACCATATGTACATCTCCAACGCCACGGGTTGCTCCTCGATTTGGGGCGGACCTGCGGGAACGTCGCCTTACACGGTGAACAAGCAGGGCCATGGCCCGGCGTGGTCGAACTCGCTGTTCGAGGACAACGCCGAGCACGGCATGGGCATGCTGCTTGGCTACGAGGCTGTGAACAACATGCTCGCGGCCGACGCCGAGAAGCTCATCGCCGCTGGCGTTGAGACTGACGTTGCCGACGCTGCCCAGGCATGGCTCGAGGCTCGCAGCGACAAGCATGCCGCTCGCGAAACCGCCGACGTGCTCGTCGAGAAGCTTTCCGCCATCGCTGCCGGCGAGGGCGAAGCGGCCGAGCTCGCCAAGGAAATCCTCGAGAACAAGGCTTACCTGTCGAAGAAGTCCATCTGGATCTTCGGCGGCGACGGTTGGGCGTACGACATCGGTTATGGCGGTTTGGACCACGTGCTCGCGTCGGGCGAAGATGTGAACATCTTCGTGTTCGACACCGAGGTGTACTCCAACACCGGCGGCCAGGCTTCCAAGGCTTCCAACATCGGTCAGGTTGCGCAGTTCGCTGCCGCTGGCAAGGAAGTCAAGAAGAAGTCGCTCGCCGAAATCGCGATGGCATACGGCTATGTATACGTGGCGCAAATCGCCATGGGCGCCAAGCCGGCGCAGACCATCAAGGCCATCACCGAGGCCGAGGCATACCACGGCCCGTCGCTGATCATCGCTTACTCGCCCTGCGAGATGCACTCCATTAAGGGCGGCATGGTGAACTGCCAGTCCGAGATGAAGAAGGCTGTCGACTGCGGTTACTGGAACCTGTTCCGCTTCAATCCCGAGGGCGCACCGGGCAAGAAGTTCGTGCTCGACTGCAAGGAGCCCGCGGGCGGCTATCGCGAGTTCCTGATGAACGAGGCCCGTTACAGCCGACTCACGCGCGAGTTCCCCGAGCGCGCGGGCGAGCTGTTCGAGCGCAACGAGCAGGCCGCAATGGATCGCTACCAGCACCTGCTGAAGCTGAAGGCCATGTACGACGCCGAATAGGCCTATCGTCAGGTACAACGCGCTTCAATTGACGCATTCATGAAGAAAGCTCCCGTAGGGGAGCTTTCTTTTTTGCGTGATGCGGAATGCGGGCGGGATTAGATATGGTGCCGAAGAAAGGATGGGGCGACGAGCGGTTGCGTCGGCGGTGCCCGGAAAGCGGGGCAAGCACTTGGCAGCATTCGCTTTCCATGCGTTGCTGGCGCTCGCCCTTTCGTTGGGCGCTTGTGCGCCCCGTGCTTCCCTCTAATTCCAGGGGTCGGCTTGGAAGAACGGTTCGGGTGTTGGCGGACGGTCGGAATAGGGGTCGTAGCCGTCGTCGTCTTCGGTCTCGGCACGGCGGAAGGCGTCGTGTTTAAGCGAGGGCTGTTTGCCGGTGCTCGAGGCATCGAGCGCGGCGTTCGCGCCTGTTGCGGCGCTACTGTCGGCTGAGCTGTCGTTTTTGGTCGAAGCGTCGCTTTCGGCTTCTTGCTGCTTCCAGCCTTCGAGAATGGGCTCGATATAGGCAAGCGGCGCCACGCGCACTGTGCCGCAGAAGGCAAAAGCATACGGCGTTTCGAGGCCGGGTTTGGAAGTGATCATGGTCACGGTTTCGTGTGCCTTCAGGCAGGGCTCGGCCGCTTTGCCGGTTTGAGCCGAAAGGCCGCTCGGCACGTCGGCCGCAACGATGCGCGCGCCGCGTGGGCGCTGCTCGTTTGCGAGGCGAATCCATGCGTCATAGGGCGCGAGCACGGTGTCGCCTGAAAAGCCGGTGCCCAAAATGGCATCGACAATCACATCGGCTGAGGCAAGCAGGCTGGCGAGTTTATCGTCGCTCGGCGATACGTGAATCACGATTGCGCCGGTGCCGGCATGATGCGCGGCGGTTGTAGTTTGCGGCGAAGCCTGGGGCGAGGCTGCGGCTTGGTGCACGGTTGCGGTTTGGAGTGAGCTTGCGTGCGCCGCATTGGCCGTTTCGGATGCAACAGCTTCCGTTAAGAGCGCCTGTTCGTGGGCGGGTTCGGCCGAAATATCGCCTGCCGGGCGTTTCGTTACAAGGTCGACCGCGCAGCCTGCGCGGGCAAGCTCCCGTGCGGCGACCCATCCGTCGCCGCCATTGTTGCCCGAGCCGCACAGAATTGCGATGCGGGGCGCTGCTTGGTTTTCGTCAGAGGCGTTGCTCGCTTCGGCGGCCTGGTCGTTGCTGGAAGTACGGCACGCGCTGTCATTTTGGTTGTCGCGGGGAGCATAGCTGATTACGCCGGCTTGGCGCTGTGCCGCATTGCTCGCGTCGCCCTGTCGAGTCGTCGTTTGAGCTTCATCGAACGCCACCATGGCCAGCGCGCGTCCGGCGCGTTCCATGAGCGTTGAAAGCGAGGTTCCGTTTTTGGCGATGGCTTGCTCGAGCTTCACGATATCGGCTACGGGCAGCACGTGCTTCTCGGTTTCGCCAAGAAGCGGCAGCAGCGCTTTGCCGTAGGCGTCGGCCAAATTGTCGAGCTTCATTTTCGCGTTTGCGGGGCTCGTTGAGGGCAGCGTGGTGCACGGTACGCCCAATGTGGGTTCAACGAGCTTGCGATAGAGCTCGCCGGCTTTCGTTCCCGTGGCGAATACAGCGCGAATGTCGGCTACGTCGAAAATGCGTGCAAGGTCGTTCGGCTGCGCGTCGCGAATGCTCGCATCGCTCGCGCCCTCGATTTCGCATGATGCGAGCACGTCCCAAAGCGCAATGTGGTGGCGCAGAAGCATGTCGCGTTTTTCGTCGGTGGTTCGAGGCGCCGGCTCGTTGAAAATCGCGGCGAGCACACGCCAGAAGCGGTTCTGGGGATGCCCGTAGTAAAAACCTTGTTCGCGCGATGCGGGCGAGGGCATAGTGCCCAACAGCAGCACGCGGCTGCGGCTATCGAACACGGGTTGGATTTCGTGGGTGACGGTTGTTGCGTCCATTGAGGCCCCTTCGCGCGGGTAATTTCGTTCGTAGATATCATACGTCTCGCAGCGTTGCTTGGGCACGTGCGGGGCCGAATCGACAAAGGGCCGCCACCGCTTATGCCGTAAGCGTATTTTTTTCTTAAATTGATATCGTATAAGTAACATATTCTTGCCACCGGTCGGGCGCGGTGCTAGTATGCGCTCGCAAAAAAAAACGAAGGGGGTCGTATGAAGCGACGTGTGATCCATATTGATGAAGAGAAGTGCACGGGCTGCGGCTTGTGCGTGCATGCGTGCCACGAGGGTGCGATTGGCCTGGTGGGCGGCAAGGCGCGCCTTCTGCGCGACGATTATTGCGACGGGCTGGGCGATTGCTTGCCTGCGTGCCCCGAAGATGCCATCGAATTCATCGAGCGCGAGGCGGCTGCCTACGATGAAGCGGCCGTGATTGCCGAAAAGATGCGCCGCGCGCAGGCCGAGATTCATGCGAGCATGCCCGCGGGCGGCTGCCCTGGCTCCATGGCGAAAGCGATCGTGCGCGAAGTCGAGCCGAGCGTGGCGTCGGGAAGCGGCCAAGCCGCTCCTGCTCATGGCGAGAACAGCGCTTCGAATGCGCTTTCGGCCGAAAACCCGTTTCCGGCGCCTGTGGGTGGCGTTCCCACGGTGGTGAACGTTCCTGCGCGCCTGTCGAATTGGCCTATTCAGATAAAGCTCGCGCCTGTGAATGCCCCGTATTTCCAAGGCTGCGATTTGCTCGTGGCCGCCGATTGCACGGCATTCGCTTATGGCGCCTTCCACGAAGACTTCCTGAAGGGCCGCGTGTGCCTAATTGGCTGCCCGAAACTCGATGGCGTTGACTATACCGAGAAGCTTGCACAGATCATCGCTGCGAACAACGTGCGAAGCGTTCGCGTCGCACGCATGCAGGTGCCGTGCTGCGGCGGTCTTGAGCAGGCCGCGCGCCGCGCGGTGGCAATCGCAAGCTCTCAGAACGGCTCTGGCAATGGTGGCGCTGTTGGTTCTGGTAGCGTTGCGGGCGGCGTTGCTGGCGCTGCGGGTATCCCTGTTCAGATCGACGTAATCTCGTCCGACGGACGCATCGTCGCGGTGGAGTAGTTGGCAGCTGCTTCTTTCTCGCTAGAAATCGTAGGAATGCGAACGGCCAAAAGCCACGCAAGGAACAGGGCCATCACGCCCAGGGCTGCCCATGCAATGATGTTGCGCATGAAGAACGCGCTCACGCCCATGACGGCATACGAAAGGCCGAGCATCTGAAGTTTGCGCGCAAGCGTGATGCCTCCGCGCTCCTTGAACGGTTTGACGTACGCGCCGTATACGCGGGTTTTGCAAATCCAGGCATGCAGCCGCGGCGAGCTTTTCGCGAACAGGAACGTCGCCAAAAGCACAAGGGGCGTTGTGGGTAGCAGGGGAACGAATACGCCGATGCACCCAAGGGCGAGGCTTATCCAAGCGATAACGAGGAAGAAGATTCTTTTCACAGCTGGCCTTTCGGTCGGTTGTAGGGGCGCTCGTTGCGGCCCTTTCATAACGGTTAAGTTTGCTATCGGAAACAAACTTAACCAATGCTAACAAAAGAATCCAAAGAATGCGACCGTCGAATGACGTATTTTTGGGAAAGCGGCCCTGTGGGCCAGCGCGAACTCTTCTGTCAAAAAATGCCACGATTAGGTCGAATTGCACTGTGCTTGAACCGGGATTTCGGTTTAAAAGAGCCTTTTGAGGCAATGGAAAAGAACCTGGCCGAATGTGACCCGGGGTTTTCTTGAGACGATAAAGAGAAGGCGAAAAAAGCGGCCTGTTGTTGGCTTCTGCCGCCGATGAAAATTACCTAATCGTCGCGATTCTTGTCACGTGGCGTATAAAACGTTGCAACCCGGCCTAATCGACGCGATTCTTGCCAACATGCCGAGCGAACTCAATCGTTTGGCGGTACGTGCGGGTTTGCGTGTTGTCCTTGCTATCGCGCGTTTTTGAGCATTTCTTTTGCGTGGGCAAGTGAGGCCTCGCTTGCATCGCCCGAAAGCATGCGGGCGATTTCGCGAACGCGCTCGTCTTCGCTCAGTTCGTAGAGCGTGGTCTCGGGAATCGCGGCCTCGGCGGCGTTTGCGCCTTCGTTTTCGTCGCCGGTCGCTCCCGCGGTTTTCTTCACCATGAAATGGCGCTCGCCGCGCACGGCCACCTGGGCGAGGTGCGTTACGACGATTACCTGGTGCGTTTTCGCCAAATCGGCCAGCACGGCGGCCAGCGCCACCGCAACCGAGCCGCCTACGCCAGCATCGACCTCGTCGAACACGAGCGTGTCGCGCGCGTCGGCTTCGCCCAGCACGACTTTGCACGCGAGCATCACGCGGCTCACTTCGCCGCCCGAGGCAATGCGCGCAAGCGGGCGCGGCGTCATGCCGGCGCCGGCGCGATACATGAATTCGACCTTCGAAGCCCCCGCGCGCGTCCATTGCGCCCGCTCAAGGGGGTCGACGTGCACGATGAGCTCGGCGCCGCCCATCTCCAAGCGGGCCATGTGCGCGTTCACCTGCTCGCCGAATTTCGGGGCGGCTGTTTTGCGCGCGTCGTCGAACGCCTTGGCGGCCTCGACGAGTTTCGCCTCGGCGGTGGCGTGAACGGTTTCGGCCTGGGCAATTACGCGCGAGGAATCGTCGACCGACTCGATGAGCTTGGCCGCAGCATCGCGACGCTCAATAACGTCTTCCATTCGCGGCCCAAAGGCGCGCATAAGGCTCTGCAGGGCGCTTGCGCGCTCTTGCAGGCGCTCCAGGGCATGCGGGTCGTGGTCGATGCCGTCGCGGTACTCACGCAAATCGCGCGATGCGTCTTCGAGAATATAGGAAGCGTCGGTGAGCGACGAAACCAGGGGTTCAAGTGCGGCGTCGGCCGCCGTGAGCGACTCAAGCGAGGCGATGGCCGAATTCACGGCCTCAATCGCGCCTCCGTCGCCCGACAGGCCCCAGTATGCGCCATCGCTTGCCTGGGCGAGAGCTTCGGCGTTTTCGATTTTGGGGAGTTCCGCCATAAGTTCGTCGTACTCGTCGATCGTGGGGTTTGCCTCGTCGATGCGGGCGAGCGTGAAGCGCGCCTCTTCGAGCTGCGCGGCGGAAGCCTGCGAAGCTTCGCGAATGCGGGCGAGCTCGGCTGCTGCGGCTTGTTCGGCGTTGAAGGCTTCGATGTAGGCCGCTTTTGCGTTTCCGGCTGCATCGCCCGCCCATGCGTCGAGCATGGCGGCGTGGTTTGCGGGCTTCAAGAGGTGCTGGTGCTCGTGCTGGCCGCACAAATCTACCGTGGCGCCCAGCTGTTCGGCAAGCTGGCGCACGGTGGACATGGAGCCGTCGATGCTCACGCGGCTGCGCCCGTCGGCGGAAACCTTGCGGCATGCGATGTGCCCGTCGCTCGCGTCGTCGGCGTCGGCTTCGGCGGGCAAGAAGAAGCGGCCCTCGACCACGGCGCCCTGCGCGCCCTCGCGCACGGTAGAGGCGTCGGCGCGTTCGCCCACGAGCAGTTTGATCGCCGAAAGCAGCGCGGTTTTGCCGGCGCCTGTTTCGCCCGTGACCACCGTGAGGCCCGGCGCGGGCGCGAACGTCGCTTCGCGAATAAGGGCGACATTTTGCACGTGGAGCTCGTCGAGCATGGCGAAACCTTTCTCGAATGCGCCGTCGCACGCCGCGACGGTCAGGTGCCGTCCATTATAGGCTCTTAGGGTGGGAGGTTGCGTCTGGTGCAAAAACCAAAGGGAAACGGTGAAAGTGCGTGAGCGGGGTGACGTGGCGGCTGGGCGCTAGGAGAGGGACGCGCGCGAGCGAGGGTGGAAGGGCGAGGCGCAGGGTGACGTGGCGGCGAACTTTGCGCGCGAAGGCGGGCCATGGTTGTGCGCGAAACTCGAGCGCGGTTTCTCGCGCGGAACGGGGCAACAAAAAAGCCCGCTCGGTCGAGCGGGCTGTAGAAACAAATTGAGGCCCGGAGGGGAGCCGAGCCTCACACAAGGAGGGGATGAACGACGCGTCAGATTGCGTCGGTTCAAAATCTGCTTTGGGGAAGCAGGCAAGTAAAGGAGGGGAGCCTTTCGCTTGCAGGGCAAAAGTATACAGGTCGCTATTTGAGAAGTTGTGACCATGAAGTGGATGGTTTGTGGAACGGGACAGTTTCGAGCTTACGTTCCGGGAAATTCCATAAGCCGCGCTTATGCATTCAATTTTACGAGTGAAATATATAAGCAGCGCCTATAGGAAAAATTCAAGAAACTGAATGCTGTCGAAAAAAAGGACAGAATAAAAAATACGTGGCAAGAAAGCGATGAAATTGCATATATGCATGAACTGCGCCTGCTTTCACGCGCCCATGTGCGCCACAGCATTGAGAATCTGATTACTAAAAATGCTCAATTCTTCTAAAAACCGCAGGTCAACAACGCGTAGTTGGGATAACGAAGCCGGCCGAGCATCTTTTTGGCGATTCTTGGGCGTGTTTTTGTGTCACGGGGCCGATTCAACGCGATTTGCGTGCACTGCGATGAGCGTACGGCGATGCGTGTGCGGCGATGCGTGTGCGGCGATGCCTGAGATTTTCTGCAACGGCACCGTTCGTGATTGCGATCGGCGTTTGCGCGCCATTATGGCGAACGTTCGTTGCAAGGGTTGTTTTGCAAAGGTCCGCTTTCGTTTCGTCCCCAGGAAAAGGAAAAGGCCCGTTCGGACGAGCGGGCCTAAGAGAGAACTTGAGGCCCGGAGGGGAACCGGGCCTCACACAAGGAGGGGGTGTACGGTGCTTGATTTTGGGAGGTGCACCGGTACGTACTGCTTTGGGGTAGCAGGCAAACTGGGAAGGGGACCCCGCGTTTGCAAGGCAAAAGTATAGGTACGGGTTTTCAAGAAGTTGTGAGACGGTTTTGAACGACTTGTGTACGCAGGGCACCTGTGCTCGACAAGGCGTAAAAGCCCTGATGGGAGCCATGAAATCGCACCTCACACAATGAGGGTGAATTAGACATAACCTAAAAATGTGTATACGTTTGTGAAGGGCTTTTGAAGCGTCATTAAAAAGCTTCGCCGTTCGCCGCTGCAAAACGACCGTTTGCCGCAGCATCATTTTGAGCCACTTCTTGACTTATGAAGCGCGCTTGCGCCACTTTTCGGGAAAGCGGCCCTTGCAGGCGCTCCGTTCGCCGCGTTGCAACTATACTCAGAGCATTGCATTAGCCGCGTCGTGCACGCTTCTGCCGTGTTCCGCGCCGCGTTCGCCACGTCCGAAAGGGGCTCTTATGGCCGATATCGAATTGCGTTTCCACAAAGACATGCTCGTGCTTTCCGCCCCGCTCGCGTTCGCGCTCGCGAACCAAGGCGTCGACATGGAAACCGAAGCTGAATATATGAGCTTGGTTGAGCCAGAGACTATGCGCGATGTGCTGCGCCTGGAGTCGATGGCGGGCGCGCAGTGCTTGGTTGCCGAAACCGATATTTGCGAGGCGCGCCTGGCGCATAAGCGCATGGAAGATCGCGCCCAGGAACTTGCCCAGGCGGCTATAGCCCATGCGCGCGCGAATGCTCCGCAGCATGTGCTGTGCGAAGTTGGCCCGTGCGGGCTGCCGCTCGACGCCATGTCGGCGATGTCGATGAAGCAGTGCGCGGCGCAATACGAAGGTGCGGCGCGAGCGCTTGTCGAGGGCGGCAAGGAAGCCATGGGTTCTCTTGCGGAAAGCGAAGGCGTGGGCTTCGACGCCATTTTCCTGAACGGCTTGCGCAGCGCGGCCGATGTCCAGTGCGGCATCGAGGGCGTGCGTCGCGCGTATGCGGGCCCGGTGTTCGTGTCGGTCGACGTGAATGAGCAAGGCGAGTTCGACGGAAAGCCGCTCGCTGAAGCGATCGAGGTGCTCACGAAGGCCGACGTGATTGGCATTCGCAGCGCTGCCGCGCCCGAGGCGATTGCGGAAGTGGTGCGCGAGATTGCCGCCGCCACCCTGAAACCCATTTTGGTGCAGGTGAGCGTGCGCCAGGCAACCGCTGCCGAGAAACGCCGTGCTTCGCTCGGCGCGCCCATTCCCGAGAACCCCTATGCGCTGCCCGATTTCATGGCCGATGCGGCTGTGGCTCTGCGCGCGGCGGGAGCTCAGTTCCTGCGTGCGTGCGGCGAGGCGACTCCCGCATACACGGGCGCTCTGGCCGCAGGCGTTTTCGGCGTCGACAGCATTCGCTAGTTGCTTGACGGCAGGCCTGCCGGGATGTGCTGGGGATGTGTTAACGCTGCGAGCATTTAACAGGTGGCAGCAGGTTGTAGATATAAAGAAAGGACACCACTGCATGGCTTTGCTTGAGAGAAGCGATTCGTATGGCGAAATGCAGCGCGTTGTGGATTACCTCTTCAAGAACACGCCTATCGTTGAGCGGCTTGATGTGATTCTGGCGGCGGAGACGTTCGATGTGTGCGCCGACATGCGCGAAATCGTGGAGCTGTTGCCTCCAGGCGCGTATACGCGCATCGCTTTGTGCCAGCAGATGAACTCCTCGATCGCCGGCCACGGCTGGGGCTACACCTACGGCACCGTGGAGTAGGGAATCGTCCTGCACGAGCCCCAAATCGGCAAGCGCGCTGCGCCAATAGCGCCACCGGAGAGGGCAAGCATCGCTGCCAGCCTGCGCGGGAGCCGAGCCGCTGGCCTGCACGAACTCGCGCCTCTCGAGCCGCGGTTTTCCCGCACCTTTGCTTCTCCATTGCCCCTTATTTACCAGGTTTTGGCGCTTGTGCGCATTCAACAATATGGGGTGGGCCTCTCATTTCGACTTCAAGAAAAGTTGCGCAACAGGCGAGCCTGCCATCAGGCGCGTTGCTCACGGCCTATCGTGCGTAAAGCACCCTTTTTATGTGTAAGCCCGTTCTTTTGTTGCGCGGGTAGCATGAGCATATATAGAATATTCGGGCTTGCGCCAAATATGGCGCGCGAGCTTTTGACGTTTGAATGCAACGAAAGAAACTGAGTATGTCGGATAATTCCAACGATGGCGGCGCGCCTTTGCCTCCGCGGAAAGGCTTGCACGCCAAGCCTGAAGACCTGGGCAGCCTGGTCGCCGATTCAGTTCGGTCGCTTATCACCCAGCAGCAGCCGGGTGAGCGCGATTCGCAGAATCGAGGCTACAGCCCCCAAGGCCCTTCGCCGTTTTCGCAGCAGCAGGAGCGGCCTCAGCCTGAGTGGCAGCAGAAAGATGGCCAGGGCGCCTATCGCGCTGCGGGCGCGGCTTACCAGCGCCGCATGCCGAGCGTGAACCAGTTCCACGAGGGCTTCCACGCGGGCGCGGGCGACGGCTTTGGCACCGACTTCGACGCTGGCCTCGACGGCAACGCGACCGAGCGCGACGGCGTGCGCCGCGTGCGCAAAAAGCGCCACAAGGGCCGCCGCATCGCGCTCATCGTGTTCGCGGTGCTGTTCACGCTTATCGTGGGCAGCAGCATCGCGCTCGCCGCGTACGTAAGCTCGCTCAACACGTCGATGGGCTTCGACGATAAGCAGGAAGAAGCCGAGCTCAAAGAAGTGCTGCAGCCTGCATCGGCGAGCGAATCGGCCACCGAGGAAAGCACCGCGTTCTACATGCTCATTTTGGGCAGCGACTCGCGCGACGATGGTGAAACCGCCAGTCGAAGCGACGTGACCATGCTCGCGCGCATCGACCCCGACAAAGGCCAGGTCGACCTCGTCTCCATCCCTCGCGACACCATGGTGACCATCGAGGGCCAGGGAAGGCAGAAAATCAACGCGGCGTACTCGTTCGGCGGCGCGTCGGGCGCGGTCGATGCTGTTTCGACGTTCGCGGGCGTGCCCATCACGCATTACTGCGAGGTGCACTTCGATGGCCTGCAACGCGTGGTCGACGAGCTTGGCGGCATTTGGGTCGACGTTCCCGAAAGCTTCGACGTGGGCAACGGCGGCATGTCGTTCAGCGCCGGCAACCAGCGCTTGAACGGCGCGCAGGCCCTTGCCTTCGCTCGCGAGCGCTACAACGTTTCGGGCGGCGATTTCGGTCGCGCCCAGGCGCAGCGCTTGGTGGTGCGGGGCGTCATCAAACAGGTGCTCGCCTCGCCCCCGGGGCAGTTGCCGGGCCTTGTGAGCTCGCTCGCGTCGAGCATTAGCACCGACTTGTCGGTTACCGACATCGTGGCTCTGGCGCAGCAGTTCCAAGCGACAGACCTCACCTTGTATTCGGCGGTGTGCCCCAGCTATTCGTTTACAGAAGGCGGCGTGAGCTACGCGTGCCCCATGTTCAACGAATGGCGCGATATGATGTGCCGAGTCGATGCGGGCCTCGACCCCAACGACACCACGGCCGAAATTCCGCAGGCCCAGTCGAGCAACTTGAAGCTGGGCGCGGCAAGCAATTCGCCGGCGCCGAAAAGCTACGATGCCCTGGTGGCGAATGCGGGCCTTACCACAAACGACGTGGCCCCTGGAGAGTAACAATCGCGGCATGCCGCGCTAACGAGAAAGGCAAACGAAATATGACTCTGCTTGAGCTCTTGCAGCTTTTGCGCAAGCACCTGCGGCTTGTGATCGCGCTCCCTTTGGTGTGCGCTTTGGCGATGGGCGCGTATAGCTACCTGTTCATGCCGAACACCTATACCGCATCTACCAGCATGTACGTGTTGGTGAAGGGCGATTCGACGACGAAAACGTCCATGAGCCAAGATCTGTCGGCTTCTCAGATGATCGCCAACGACGTTTCGACCCTTATTAAGAGCGACACCGTGTCGAAGCAAACCGCCGAGGCCCTGAAAATGAAGAGCCTGCGCGATTACAAAATCAACGTGTCCAGCGAAACCACGTCGCGCGTAATTTCGCTCACGGTGACCGGCGAAGACGCAGCCAGCACGGCGATCATCGCCAACGAGCTCGCGAAGAACGTTTCGAGCGTGGCGCAGTCGGTCATGGACGTGCAAAGCGTGAACGTGATTGACGAGGCCGTTACGCCCACGTCGCCGAGCGGCCCGAACCGCCTTATGTACACGGCGGTCGCGTTTTTGGCCGGCCTGTTCGTGGCCATTGCCATTGTGGTGCTCATGGATATGCTAAACACCCGCGTGCGCGGCGCCGAAGACGTGGAAGAGTTTCTGGGCATTCCCGTTATTGGCCGCATTCCGTCGATGAAGGGAGCGAAATAACCCATGGCTCGCAAGAAGTCGCAGAACCAGCAAGCGGTTCAAAACTCCATTAAAACCCTGCTCGCCAACATTCGCTTCGCAAGTGTCGACAACCCGGTGCGCACGCTGGTGGTAACGTCCACCGTGCCCAACGAGGGCAAGTCGACCATCACGGCGCAGCTGGCCCAGGCCATTGCCGCGGGCGGCAAGAGCGTACTGGTCGTCGAAAGCGATATGCGCAAGCGTTCGCTGGCGGGCATGTTCAATGTGCACCCCGAGGTGGGTCTGCACGCGGTGCTCGCCGATGAAGTGCCGCTGAACCAGGCGATTGTGGCCCTGCCGCAGCAAGGCTTGTATTTCCTGGACGCCGAGCCGCACATTCCCAACCCGCCCGATCTGCTTTCCTCGAAGCGCTTCGGCCGCTTCATTGGCATGGTGAGCCGCGAGTTCGACTACGTGCTGTTCGACACGCCGCCGGTTGGCACGTTCATCGACGCCGCCATTCTTTCTTCGTTGGTCGATGGCACGGTGCTCGTGGTGCGCGACAACTTCACGAAGCGCGACCAGGTGCGAGCTGCGTACGAGCAGCTGCGCAAGGCCGACGCCAACGTGATTGGCGCCGTTCTGAACGATTGCGAAGTTGAGAGCAGCGAGTACTACTACGCGTACTACAACAAAGACGGCAAGCGTATGAAGAACGGCAATTCTTCGCCCGTCGCCGCGCAAGACACGTTCGACATGGATTCGTCGATCGTGGTGCCACAGAACCCTCGCGGTTCAAGGTTCTAAACCGAAATGATGTGCGCCCGCGCCGTTTGGTGCGGGCGTTGTTGTGTTAGGGTGATTGCTCGGCGGGGAAGAGACCTTGCCAAAATGCGTTCGCACCAATGCGGAAAGGAAGCGCCCGTGCGCGATATCCATTGCCATATTTTGCCGGGCGTCGACGATGGCGCGCGCGATTTGGATGAAAGCCTGGCGATGCTCGAAGCCGCCAAACAAGCGGGCGTTACAAGCATCGTGTGCACGCCGCATTGCCGCGACCCCTATTTCGACTATGACGCCATGTGGGATGCGTACGAATTGCTCGTGGCGCATGCCGACGGCTTTCCGCTGCAAATGGGTTTCGAGGTAAACCACCGCAAGCTCATGGAACTGGGCATGCAATGGGCCGAATACCTGCATTTCGACGGCAGCAACGAATTTCTGCTCGAGCTTTCGAGCCACTGCACCGCGCGCGATTTCGAGGAATACGAGCGCACGATTTACGAGCTGCAGGGCAAGGGCTACGATGTGATTATTGCGCACCCCGAGCGCTACAAAGCCGTTCAGAAAGACGTTGGCATTGCCGAGCGCTTGGTGCGCATGGGCTGCAAGCTGCAGGCGTCGGCCGATTTCGTGGCCGGCGGGCGCTTGGGCAAAGAAAAGAAGCCCGCGAAGAAGCTGTTCGATGCTATGCTGTATCGCTATATCGCAAGCGATGCGCACCGCCCCGAGCACTACCAGAATTTGGCCAAGGCGAAGGCGACGCATCGGTGCCGTGGCGCGCATATGAAGTAAGCGGCGGGTTGCGGCATGCGGGCCCGATTGCTCTGACATGAGGCCCCTGCTGGAGCCTAACCCCCCTGGGTCAAAAGTGCTTCTCAATGTCACCTTGTGGCAAAAATGCGGCAACCCACCTGCGTAAATGAAACGCCGCAATTAAAAAGTTGCGCAACTTTCGGCGTTGATGTGCGCAACGTCACGTGGCGGCACCTAAAAATCCCTTTTAGCAGCCGTATTAATGAAGAAGTGGCGTTTAATATTCATTTAACGTATATCTTTCTTTACATATGAGCGGGGAGGGTCATAATTATATTGAACGGCGAATATTCCTCTTTTGACGAGGGGGATACGTCTACAGCGTTACCTACGGGCCAATGATTATTGGCCTTTTTTGCGCTCAATTTTGAGCTGTAGCGCGCACACCCTGACAAGCAAGTAATCGTCGCTCTGAGCGCGTTGCATCGTTTTCTGGGAAATGAATAGTTCGTTGGTATGCGGTCGCATTGCGCGGTAGCGTAGCTGCGCTCAAAACTGGCCTGGGTGCCAGCGGGTGCTTTGCGCGCTCATGTACGATGCGGTGCCAAGCTCTTGCGCGGCAGTAAGGAAATGGGCATGCGTATTTACGCCATTCAAATATCGAGCGGAGAAGAAGCCAAAGTCGAAGAGTGCATTCGCCGTTTCGTCGACGAAGCTTTGGTTGGCGAGATCTTCGTGCCGCGTTTTGAAGCTATGCGTCGCTGGAAGGGCGAATGGCACAAGCGCGCGGAGCGCTTGGCGCCGGGGTATTTGTTCGTAGAAACGCACGATGCCGAAAAGCTCGCGCTGCAGCTGCGCCGCGTGCCCGCTTTTACCAAGGTGCTTGGTAACAACGAAGTATTCATTCCCCTAAACGATGAAGAGGTGGCCTGGCTTAATGCCTTCACGGGCAACGATCGCCGCGTGATCGAAATGAGCGAGGGCATTGTGGAAGGCAGCAAGGTGATTGTGCTGCGCGGCCCGCTTAGGGGTCACGAGGCGGAGATCAAGCGGATAGACAGGCATCGCAGGATGGCTGAACTTGAAGTGAGCATGCTTGGCAGGATGAAAACGATACGGCTCGGCCTGGAGATTATTTCCAAAAGCCCTGCGAAAGCGTAGGGGCCAGAAGGCGAATCCCCAACGGCAATTGGACGGCAAAAACCGGTAACAGAAGCCCCGCATCGGGGAGGCAACCTTAGCTAAGAGGGATTCTTTGGGAATGCAAGCAGCTGAAGCTACATATGGTGGTATTGCTTTGAAAGAGTGCGTGAGAAGCGGTGAAGCCAGCATTCGTATACAGGAAGCCGAGATTGCTTCCGTTCACGAATCTGCCGAGGCATGTCTTAGCGATACGAGTGCAACCGATGCTGCGTATTTGGTACCGCAGGCTTATGCTGACGGAATCGCCAATAAGACCGTGCGGAACGGCACGGTCTATGACTTCAATCTGCATGAGCTCAAGCGTGAAGGCGAAGAGCGAATTAAACGCCTGAAGGAAGAAATCGGAAGCGAGCCTATTGTGGGCATAGAGAATCGCGTCGCATTCCGTTTCGCAAAGCGCGCCTTCGATATTGTGTTTAGCGCGGCGGTTCTTGTGTGCTTCAGTTGGCTGTTCGCGCTTATTGCGATTCTCATTAAAATTGACGACCCTAAGGGGCCGGTCTTTTTTAAGCAAACGCGTGTGGGCAAGAACGGCAAAACCTTTCAGATGTTGAAATTCCGCAGCATGTGCGTCGATGCGGAAGCGAAGCTTGCGGAGCTCAAAGAGCTTAACGAGAAAACCGGTCCCGTATTCAAAATTGCCGACGACCCGCGCATTACTCGTGTAGGTAAATGGCTCAGGAAATTAAGCTTGGACGAGCTGCCACAGTTTATTAATGTCTTGTTTTCGGATATGAGCACCGTGGGACCGCGTCCTGCGCTCCCTGCTGAAGTTGCTGCGTATACCGATCACCAGAGCCAACGTCTTTTGGTGAAGCCGGGTATGACGTGCTATTGGCAGACTCGCCGCAATCGCGACTCCATCACTTTTGACGAGTGGGTTGAACTCGACCTGCTTTACATCAAGAAGTGCTCCGCATGGAGTGATTTGAAGTTGATTGTTCAGACCGTGGGCGTAGTCCTTACGGCTCAGGGAAGTTAGGCAATTGTTGAATTCTCAAAATACTATAAAAGCATCCAGGCGTTATCCCATTCTTAACACATACGTTAATGCCCTCTCGCTCGACGAGACGGTTGCCGAGGTTGAGAAGGTTATTGCCGCCGGCGTGCCCACCCAACATGTGGTGGTGAACGCCTCGAAGGTGAACCTGATGGAGGCCGACCCGAAGCTGGCCGAGATTGTGAACGCCTGCCCGCTCATCAACGCCGACGGTGCCTCCATCGTGTGGGCCGCTAAGAAGCTGGGCGTGCCCCTGAGCGAGCGCGTGACGGGTATTGACCTGTTCCAACGCCTGGTGGAGCTGTCCGCCGAGAAGGGCTACAAGGTCTACCTCTTCGGCGCGAAGGAGGAAGTTGTCTCGAGGGTCAGGGCGATTTTCGAGGAGCGCTATCCCGGCATTCAGATAGTTGGTTATCGCAATGGCTACTTCACTGAGGCCGACGAGCCACGGATCGTGGCGGACATGGCGGCCTCTGGCGCGGACATGATGTTCGTGGCCTTCAGCTCCCCCAAGAAGGAGTACTGGGTGCACAGGTACTTGGACACAATTGGAATCCCCTTCGTGATGGGCGTGGGAGGCAGCTTCGACGTGGTGGCAGGTGTTACTGACCGCGCGCCGAAGTGGATGCAAGACCATGGCCTGGAATGGTTCTATCGGTTCATACAGGAGCCCGGAAGGCTCTGGAAGCGTTACATCGTGGGCAACGTCAAGTTCGTGGCCCTCACGTATAAGTACAAACTCGCGAAGAAAGGCGAATAGGGAAATGGTTAACGTCATTGGCCTCGGCTACATCGGACTGCCTACCGCGCTCATGATGGCCACGCACGGCGTGGAGGTCGTGGGCACCGACTACAACAAGGAGCTCGTGGCCACTCTGAACGCCGGCCACACCACCTTCAAGGAGGAAGGTCTGGACGAGTTGTTTGCCGATGCACTGGAATCGGGCATTAAGTTCACGACCGAGTACCAGGTGTGCGACACCTACATCGTGAGCGTGCCCACTCCCTACGACAAGTTGGACAAGAAGATCGACCCCTGCTACGTGGTGGCTGCCTGCAAGACCGTCCTCGAGGTGGCTCCGAAGGGCGCCGTTCTGGTGATTGAGTCGACCATCTCGCCCAACACGGTTGATCGCTTCGTGCGCCCGCTGCTCGTCGAGGCCGAGCGCGAGGACGTCAAGCTCGTGCACGCCCCGGAGCGCATCATCCCCGGAAACATGGTCTACGAGCTGCTGCATAACAACCGTACGGTTGGTGCGGACGACCCCGAGGTGGGCGAGGCGGTTGCAAAGATTTACGCGACCTTCTGTCAAGGCGAGATCAGCGTGACCGACATCCGCACCGCCGAGATGACCAAGGTCGTTGAGAATACCTTCCGCGCGATTAACATCGCCTTCTCCAACGAGCTCGCCAAGATCTGCCGCATTGGCGGCATGGACGTGGCGGAGGTCATCCGCATCTCCAACAAGCACCCGCGCGTGAACATCCTGCAGCCTGGCCCGGGTGTGGGTGGTCACTGCATCCCGGTGGACCCGTGGTTCCTCGTCGGAGACTATCCCGAGACGGCCAACTTCATCCGCCTTGCCCTGCAGACCAACGCCGGCATGCCCGAGTACGTGTTGCACCGCGCCCACGAGGCCATGGCCGAGCACGGCATCACCGACGCCTCCAAGATAGGTATCTACGGCCTGACCTACAAGGAGGACGTTGACGACGTGCGCGAGAGCCCCACGTTGCAGATGCTCGAGTCCATGGAGGAGCACCTGTGCGGCGGCGCTGTGAAGGTGTACGACCCGTGGGTCGAGCGCGACGAGGTTCCTAATCAGGTGCACTCCATGGAGGAATTCCTGGACGGCCTGGAGATGGTGATAGTGATGGTGGGCCATTCCCAGATCAAGGGCAAGCCCGAGGCCTTCGGCGGGCGCATTCTGATCGACCCGCGCAACGTGTGCGGCGACGGCGAGAACGTCTATAAGCTGTAAGCCATTTTAGAGATGCGGGGAGAAGCAGGTTTGAAGAAAGTGATGCTTGTCTTCGGGACGCGCCCGGAGGCCATCAAGATGTGTCCGCTCGTGAACGAGCTCAAGAGTCGCCCCGACGAGTTTCAGACGGTTGTGACCGTAACGGGCCAGCACCGCGAGATGCTTGATCAGGTCCTGCGCGTCTTCGACGTGACGCCAGACCACGACCTGGCCATCATGAAGCCGGGGCAGACGTTGTTTGACGTCACGTGCGACGTGCTGCTGAAGCTCAAGGCCGTTCTCGAGGAGGAGGGGCCTGACGTGGTGCTTGTGCACGGCGACACGACCACGAGCTTTGCTGCGGCACTCGCTTGCTTCTACCTGCAGATTCCCGTGGGACATGTGGAAGCGGGCCTGCGCACGCATGACATATATAGCCCATGGCCCGAGGAGTTCAATCGCCAGGCCGTGGACATCGTTGCTGAATACTACTTTGCGCCTACGGAAGCCAGCAAGCAGAACCTGCTCGAAGAGGGCAAGCCCGCCGACAGGATTTGGGTAACCGGCAACACCGGTATCGACGCGTTGCGCACTACGGTGCGCGACGGCTATAGCAACCCCGAGCTGGAGTGGGCGAAGGGCAGTCGTCTCATCCTGATCACGGCGCACCGACGCGAGAACCTGGGCGAGCCCATGCACAGGATGTTCAGGGCAATACGAAAGGTTATGGAGGAGCACCCCG
This sequence comes from uncultured Slackia sp., assembly GCF_934630525.1. Lineage (GTDB taxonomy): Bacteria > Actinomycetota > Coriobacteriia > Coriobacteriales > Eggerthellaceae > Slackia. Next base: position 284,828 of record NZ_CAKTVX010000002.1, on the reverse strand, counting down.
ACACCAAGGCCATCTACCCCATACACATGAATCCACTCGTGAGGAAAGCGGCCCATGAGGAGCTGGATGGCTTCGATAGGTTGCGCATCATCGACCCGCTGGAGGTGTTGGACTTTCACAACTTCCTGGCGGCGAGCCATCTCATCCTCACGGACTCGGGTGGCATCCAGGAGGAGGCTCCGAGCCTGGGCAAGCCGGTTCTGGTGATGCGTGACACCACCGAGCGTCCCGAGGGCGTGGCTGCCGGCACCCTGAAGCTCGTCGGAACCGAGGAGGAGACAATCTATTGCGAGTTTAGCCGCCTGCTCTCCGACGAGATCGAGTATGCGGCCATGTCCCATGCGTCGAACCCCTACGGTGACGGGCACGCCAGCGAACGCATCGCGGATGTGCTGTGCGGGAGGATGGGCGCCTAGTGGGACTTTCTTGGTACATCCTGAGACTCCGGGCCATGAGCGCGGGAGAGGTTGTGTGGCGCTTCGGTCAGAAGCGCCTTTCCGCGCATGAGCGCCGGGCTTTCTCCAAGATGGAACCCGTTTATGCCGTCGACGCCTACGGTCGCGCGCCAAAGGCGAATCTCTCGAGACTTGGCATCGATTTCGCGAACGACGAGTTCAGCGTTGGGGCGGACATAGAACTTCTGGGTGGGTACCAGTATTCCGAATATCGGAAGCGCTGGCACGCCGCATTCCAGTCTCTCGGCGACTGGCCGATGCGCTTTGCGGCGGACTATGCCTTCGGCGACGAGGGCGCGCCTGGTGACATCCGCACCAACTGGGAGTTGAACAGGCACCGTCAGTTTACCCTCTTGGCGAAGTCCTATTTCGTTACAAGCACGGATGATTATTTTTCCGAGCTTTCCGACTTGTTCGAAGATTGGAACGAACAAAACCCCTTCATGTGGGGTCCCGAGTGGGCTAGCCCTATGGAGGAGTCCATCAGGCTCATAAACTGGCTCGTGACGGCTGCGTTTCTCGAGGCTGCTGGCGATGAGGCCACCGATGGGCTGAGAAGGCGCCTGGTCGTCGGCGCATGGGTTATGGCCGCGCACGTGCGGCAGCACTACTCCCGCTATTCCTCGGCGAACAACCACACAATCGTCGAGGCGGCTGGCGTTGCCGTCGCGGCCACGGTGTTCGGCGAGCACGAGTGGCTCGACGAAGCCTTGGCGCTGCTCGAATCGGAAGTTGCCCATCAGACCCACCCAGACGGCGTGAACAAGGAACAGGCGTTGCACTACCAGCTGTTCGTCATGGAGGGGCTCTGCCTGGTTTCGCACGCGCTGCGAACGATAGGGAAGGCGCTGCCAACGTCTCTCGTGGAGCGCCTGCTCTCCATGGCGCGCTATGCACGCGCATGCAGCGTTGGCGGTGGCAAGTACATCGAGTTCGGCGACGACGACGAGGGTGTCATCCTTTGTCTCGGGTCCGAGATGTCCTGCTACTCGGACTACGTTCTTGCGCTGGCCACTTTGGAGCTCGAATCGGATTGCCGCTGGGCGGAGGATGTTCGCTGCTGCGAGACAATCGGCTGGTTGTACGGCAAGCGGAAGCTCCATTCCGCCAATGCTCTTCTGCTTGCTCAAAACGCATCCGTTGAGAGCTTTCCTGATGGCGGTGTGACCATAGTCCGCTTCGACGAAGGACATGGTGTGCTCGCATTCGACCACGGCCCGCTTGGCTTCGGTCGGCTTGCGGCTCATGGCCATGCCGACGCGCTGAGCGTTCAGCTGTATGTCGACGGTGAGCCCGTGCTCATCGACCCTGGTACCTTTATCTACAACGGTGACCGCAGGATGCGAGATAAGTTCCGCTCTACACGTGTTCACAATACGGTGTGCGTGGGTGGCGGGGATCAGTCCGAGGCGCTCGGTCCGTTCCTGTGGGGGCGCAAGGCGAACGTCTCAGGATTCGCGCTCGAGGAATGTGACGGCTGCATTATCATGTCGGCCGAGCATGATGGCTACTCGCCTGTGCGCGTGCGCCGCACGGTGGAGATCCAAGGCGCGATGGCTGTCGTGACCGACGAGGTGGAAGCTGGGGAGACCGCTGCGGCTTTCTGGCACCTTCCCTCTGCGAGGGTCGAGATCGACGGCGGCGCCGCTGAGTTATGCCTGCGGTCTGGGGTCGTGGTGCGCATCGAGGCGGGGGAATCCCTGGAGTCGGGGGAGTTTGAGTACTCGCCCGTCTACGGCATGAACGCTACGGGTGTCGAGCTCTCCGTCCCTGTTAGTGGGTCACTGACCACAGGCATTTTTATCATACGCGATAGTAAAGCAGGTTAAATGGACACCAATAAGCTCAAAAAGATGTACGAGAAGATGCCCGAGGTTGTGAAAGACGCCCTTGCGATGCCAATCCACCGCGGCCTCGTGGGCAACAAGACGTTCCTGTCTCAGATGTGCGAATTGGACGCCTCTGAGGCCATGAGCGAGGACCAGCTTGCCGAGCTTCAACTCGGCAAGCTGCGCGACCTGTGCGCGTACTGCTATGCCGCGAGCCCCTTCTACAAGAGGAGGTTCGACGAAGCGGGCGTCTGTCCTGAGACGGTCAATTTCGATTCGTTTGCCACGCTGCCCCTGCTCGATAAGGAGCAGGTGCTCATAAACTATGATGAGATAAGCGTGCCTATCCCCGGTGAAGGCTCGTATGCGGCCGAGACGGGTGGGTCGACGGGTCGGCGTCTCGTCGTTATGAATTCCGACGAGTGCTTCTACCGCGAGAACGCCTTTGCGATGCATTTTTACGGGACGTTGGGGTACGACTTCCGCAGAAGCAAGCTTGCCTACTTTGGAGGTGACGGCTCGACCCTCGTCACTACTAGCCCGCTCTACCGTATGGTTAGGTGCAACACCAAGCTGCTCAACGAGGGGAACCTCGAGGAGGCCGTGGGTAGGATTGATGCGTTTGCTCCTGACTACCTGCGCGGGTTGACTTCATCGGTGAGTTTTTTCGCGCAGCTGCTGATTCAGACCGGTGTGAGGCTGCGTAAGAAGCCCAAGGGCGTGTTCCTGCAGTCGGAAAACGTCCATCCCTATCAGCTGCGCCAGTTCGAGGAGGCGTTTGGTTGCCCGGTGAGGATATCGTACGGCTCCACCGAGAGGACGGTGTTTGGCGAACAGGTGGAATGGGACGGCAATACGCCCGTGTACAAGTTCAACAGGCTGTACGGCCTCACGGAGATTGTCGACGAGCATATTGTCGGCACTGGCTTCATCAACAGGCGTATGCCGCTTCTTCGCTACACAATCGACGACGCCGTCGAGCCCCGCGCTGGAGGCTACGCGATTAGGGGTCATAGAAATGTCCCTGTTGTGGGAAGAAACGGGGAGCACATCAGCACTGCATCGCTATGTGACCTCGGCGAGAGCGCCTCGAGTCTTCTTTCGTTCCAATTCGTACAGGATGAGCCCGGTAGGCTGCGTATGGACTATATAGCTGCTAGCGAGCTGGATGATACGGAGAAAGATGCGCTTCTGCGTAGCCTTGGATCAAAGTTTATGGGCAACATGAAGTGCGAGCTGAGACGCGTGGACGCCTTACAGCTCACCCCGAGGGGCAAAAGAACTCTCCTGATACAGAGGTTGGACATTGGGCAATAAACTACTATTTATAGGCGAGTTTCCGCCACCGTACGGTGGCGTGACTGTCAAGGACTCACTGCTTCGCGACGAGATCTTCTCTTCGTGCGACGCGAAGAACTTTGATCTGTACGACTTCAAGCGCAAACCAATTGCGCTTCCTGTCTTGGCCATCGCGCTTGCTAGGGCGGTCCGGGGTGCAGACAGGATAGCGCTTGGAATCGGCAGCAACTCGCGCCAGAGCACGATGCTGAGCATCATCGCGAAGCTCAGGGGGCGCGAGTTCTTGGGCAATGTGACCGTGTTCATGATGGGACGCGAACTGGCCGATTACCTTGGGGAGAATCCGGGACAAGTCTGGAAATATCAAGCCGCCCGGTGCATTTTTGCTGAGAGCCGTTCGTTGATGGCGGATTTTGAGACCGTGGGGTGCCGCAACTCTCGCTACTTGCCCAACTTCCGAAAGGGGGACAGTGCGCGCGCGCCGCGCGCCGTAGGCGACACGGTGCACTTCGTGTACTTTGCCCAGGTGCGGCCCGAGAAGGGCATTGATACATTGGCGGCAGCCGCGAGGACGCTTAACTCGGAGGGCTTTGCTGACAAGTTTGACATCGCCGTGTACGGGACGGTCGTCGATGGCTTCCAGAATGAGTTTGAACGTCTTTTGAGCGACGTTCAGAACATGACGTACAAGGGCACTTTCGACGCCGCGACGGGTGACGTGTGTGCCGAGCTGAACATGTATGATGCTGCTGTGTCCTCGTCCTCATGGCGCGAGGGCATGAGCGGCTCCAACATTGAGTGCAAGTTTGCTGGCACGGCCAACATCGTGAGCGACGCTGGGTTCAACCCGGAATGCGTCGGCAATGGCGTTGACGGGCTGATAGTCAAACCTCGCAATGTCGGTTCTCTTGTTGAGGCGATGCGTAGCGTCATCGAGGACCGTGACTTGCTTGCGAGGTTGAAGCGAAGCAGCTACGAGGACCGTGTTAATTACGACGTCGCGGCATGGAAACGGGAGGTACTCGATGTCGTTTGCAGATAGCGTTGCTCCATTGTTGCTGGATAAAGAGGAATTTCTTTTCGATTCGATTACAGGTTGCAGATAAATGTCTTACCCAACGACCCCTAAGCAAACACATGCGAATAGAGGGCTTTCTACCTCTGGTTTGAGCGCCGTACTTGTGCACAGGTTCAACATGGCGGATTTCTTGGCAATCGAGTTTGTGCTGTTGTTTGTTGTCAATTTCCTCTCGAACATTGGCCTGATCCCGAGTGCTTTTACTTATGCTTTCGACATCGTCAACATTTGCATCCTTCTTTCGAATGCTCGACTTATCGGAAAGCGAGTCGGCAATGAGCCGTTTTTCAATGTGCCTGTCGCCTTATTCGCGGTTATGGCTCCTTTGTCGGGAGTCATAAATACTATTGCGCCACAATACGTAATCTGGCAAGCGATATCCTTCAGTCGCTTGTTCGTCTGGATTTATCTCTTTCGTATTTTTTGGGACAAAGACTATATCAGGGCTTTTATGGGGTTCGTCTACAAAATGCAGGTGCCAAACGTCATCTTCGTTTTGATACAGTATTACGTATTGGGGCTTTTCCAGGATAATATCGGCGGCATCTTCGGGGTCGAAAGAGGTTGCAACGGAATCCTCAACGTGTATCTCTGTATTGTGGTGGCATGGGGGCTTAATCTCTATCTTGCTAAAGAGGGGCGGCTTTCGGGGCTGCTGCTGACTGTTTTATCGGCATTGTTAATTGCTGCCGTTGCTGAGTTGAAGTTCTTCTTCGTGGAATTCGCCCTCATTGTGGCTATATCTATCCTGTATGCGCGCGTTTCGCGCAAGACAATCGTCTCAGTGGCAGCAATTGCTTTCCTTATTGCTGCGGCATTGTCTGTTTTTGCAGCAATAAATCCGTTTCAATATGAAACATTGGTTGATTTTGATGCGCTTATGACGGAGGCGGATAATTCGAACATAGAGACAGGCTATGGTATTTCTCGCCTCAATGCCTTTTCTCAGATTGGTGAGCAATTTTTCAATGGGGATCTATTCACGATGATGTTTGGGTTTGGGTTTGGAAGCGCCAGCCAATCATCGATGCCCTTCTTCTGCTCGCCCTTCTTTAACTTGTATGGTTGGCTTAACTATCATTTTCTCACTTCCGCTATGGTCTTTATTCAATTGGGCTATATTGGCACCGTCTTATTTGTGATGCCAGTTGCGCTTTTAGGCATCATGTTGATTGCTCACAGGGGGAATATTGTACGGAAGAGCTTTGCCGCTAGTGGCGGTTTTTCCATTGCAATGTGCGTCCTTTTCCTGATTAATTGCATGTATAACAACACAGCGGTTACTTATCCAGCCGTACTTTGGGCGCTTTCGCTTTGCGTTGGGCTGTTCATTGTTTCCGAGATGCGTAGGGGTTAGATGTATATGAGCAATAAACCGGCGGTAAGCGTAATCGTTCCAATGTATAACACCGAGAGGTATCTTCGATGCTGTGTCGATAGCCTTTTAAAGCAGACGATTAATAATATCGAGATTCTTTTAGTGGACGATGGGTCCCCAGATGCCTGCGGTGAGATTGCAGAGCAATATGCACGACTTGACGAGCGTGTGAAAGTTGTTCATAGGGAGAACGGTGGATTAGGACCGGCAAGGAACAGTGGGTTAGCGGTGGCGACAGGAGAATATGTCGGCTTTGTCGATTCCGACGACTGGGTCGAGGAAGACATGTACGAGCGGCTTTATCGCGCGGCAAAGGAGACCCAGGCTCAAGTCGTTTTCTCGAATCTGAAGCGTGTTGTGCATGGGAATTCCCAAAAGTGGTCTAGCCATCCTTTTGCTGGAAGGACCCTTTGTGGCGATAAGGAAATATTTGAGCTTCGGAGATCATTTTACGGTGCGCTTCCGAATAAGCTCAGGGAAGATCCCGTTCCTGTGTCGGCATGTCCGAATTTATATAGTCGCCAGCTTATCGAGGACGGCGAGATTCGGTTCCGCGCGATAAGAAGCGAAGACATACTCTTTAACACGGATATCTGCAAGGCAGCCGATTGCGTTGCTGCGTTAGATGGTGCCCCGTATTGCTATCGCAAGGACGATCAGGACTCCATTACTAAAACGTTTCGAGTTTCAACCATTGATTCCTTCTTCGTATTTTTTGAAACCCTGTTAGAAGAGTGCGGGAATGAGCCTGCAATCTTTCGAGGCGAGTGTTTCAAGAGGGCGGATAGAAGGATAATCGATTACACAAGAGGAATCTTGATTCTCATAGCCTCGGCATCTTTATCGGATTGCGAGAAAAGGAGACTTGCTGATGATGCCCTTGGCAGGCAAGTTTTTGTCTCTGCTTGCAAATCATTCCCGTTTTGGCGAGTGCCTGTTAAGCAGGCGGTTTTCTTCGTGTGTATGAAATATAAGATGACTGGTCTGGCGCTTTGCTTGGCAAAAGGAAGGAATGGGAAGCATGGGGCTTAAACACATGCTGAAGAAATTGATATTGGGGCCTAAGGCCTCTTCATCGGATTATGTTGCATACCTGCGCTCCTTGGGCATGGTCATTGGCGACAATACCGTTATTTATTCGCCCAATTACTGCGTCATTGACCAGACGCGACCTTGGATGATTGAAATTGGGAACAACGTATCGATCACAACTGGCGTCACCATCCTTACACATGGCTATGATTGGAGCGTCTTCAAAGGCATGTACGGTGATGTTCTAGGTAGCGCAGGACGCGTGAAGATTGGCGACAATGTATTTATCGGCATGCACTCGACCATCCTCAAGGGCGTGACCATCGGCGATAACGTTGTGATTGGCGCCAATTCGCTTATCAACAAGGACGTGCCGGACAACTGTGTCGTAGTGGGAAATCCGCAGCGCGTGGTTTGCGACATCGACTCTTATTTGGAGAAGCGCCGCGCCGCCCAAGTCTCCGAAGCGGCTGACCTGTACGACTGCTGGCGTCGGAACTCGCCTGAAGGCAAGCGGGGAGGGGTCCCTCCGAAGAACGTTTTCAGCGAGTTCTTTTGGTTGTTCGAGTCGAGGGATGCAGACGTGCTCAGCGACCCGTCTTTCGAGGCAACTATGGCCTTGCGTGGAACTCGCGGCATGAGCTACGAGCGGTTTATGCAGAATAAGCCTAAGTACGAATCGTATGAGGATTTCATTGAGCACCTTGAGGGCATGCTTGGATGATTTGTCATTTGACGTTGGCGGTGGTTTGGTGGCGGTAAAGATAAACAGATTGGCCAAGAGCGCAAAGGAGAGATACGGCGGGCTCTCCAAGGTTAAGAAGGCAACTCTTTGGATAACTCTGTGCAGTTTCCTGCAACGTGGACTTTCTTTCATCACGGTCCCCATCTTTACTCGCTTGCTGAGCACTGCGGACTATGGTTCTGTGAGTGTTTACCAGAGCTGGGAAATGGTCGCTATGTATGTGGCTACCCTTGGTGTCACATATGGCGGCTTCAACAACGGCATGATGCGCTTCAAAGACGATCGCGAGGGCTATACGACTTCTGTAGTTGGCTTGGTTCTTGCTCTTGGCGTGCTTTGGATTGCGCTTTGCTACACTTTGTCCGGCAATGTCGTGGCCATTACGGGTATGCCGCTTATGCTCTCATCCCTGTTGTTCGTCGAGGTAATTGTTAAGGGCATCTACGATATTTGGGTGTCCAGGATGAAGTTCGACTATGAGTATCGGAAACTCGTTCCGGCTTCTCTGGTTCTTTCTATTGCGGTTCCCGCGCTCGGCATCCTATTTGTTGTGATGGCTAGCGATAAAGTTCTCGCTCGAGTTCTGTCTTTTGTACTTGTCGAGGCGGCTTTTGCAATGGTTCTTGGCGGATGCATGCTAAAACGCAGCAAGTGCCTGTTTAAATGGGAGTATTGGAAGTTTACCCTCCTGTTTAACATCCCCTTGCTTCCGCACTACCTTTCGCAAGTGGTGCTAAGCTCCAGCGACCGCATTATGATTGCGAACATGTGCACCGCATCCGATGCGGGCATTTACAGCATCGCCTATTCGGCGGGGATGATCATGACGTTGCTCACCAATTCCCTGAATTCGACTGTCGTTCCATGGCTCTATCGCACTCTGGCCGCAAAAGAGCTTAGGAGAATCAGCAAAACGAGCATTACGGTTCTTGGGGGTTTGGCTTTGATTGTGCTCGTTGTTGATATCCTGGCCCCGGAAGTCGTCGCTATCCTGGCTCCTGGGGAGTATAGCGAGGCGATGACGCTTGTTCCCGTCATCGCCGCGAGCGTGTTCTTCATGTTCATGTATTCGTACTGCTCAAACATTGAGTTCTATTACGAGAAGACTGGCCTCGCCTCCGTCGCTTCTGTGCTCGCTGCAGTGCTTAATGTCGCCCTCAACGCCGTGTTTATCCCTTTGTTTGGTTATCGTGCTGCGGGCTATACAACCTTGGCGTGCTATGTGGCGCTCGGCGCTGCTCACTACATTTTCTCTCAAAAGGTCGTGCGTGCAGAGGTTGGCTCCGCTGTCCTCAACGGCGCCGCCGTGTGGGGGCTCGCCCTTATCTTCACTGCGATTTCTCTTGTTCTGCCGCTTCTCTATCCACACCCCATCGTCCGATATGTCGTATTCGGCATCGCCGTCGTTGCGGCCGTCGTGTTCCGCAAAAAAATTGCCACAAAGGTTAAGGAGTTCAAAGGTTGATGATTCCAGCTTTTAAGCAAGACATCTACGTGTCGACCATCATCGACTCGCATAACTATGGGACCGTGCTGCAGGCGGTTGCAACTCGCGATGTCCTCGAGCGCTACGGCCGCCCCGTTTTCATAGACTATTGCCGGCCGCATTGGACAACTAAGGGCTGGATAAAGTCGTACATGAACAACGCCAATCGAAGCGTGCCCGAGAGACTTGCTCGCCTCGTTGCGAATGCACCGGTTAGGCATAAGTCATCAACGCTGTTTCGCTCCTTTGTCGAGCGCGAACTTGAGCTGTGCTCGTCAGCGCCGTACCTTGCTCGCGGCGAAGGGCTCGACCCCTCCGCCGCGTATTGCGTGGGCAGCGATCAAACGTGGAACATCGAGTGCAACTATGGCATCGACCCCGTTTATTTCCTCAAGAATGTACCTGGGAATTACAAGAAGGTTGCCTTCTCGGCGAGCTTCGGGCGTCCCGACCTGAGCGCCGAGGAGATGGCGCTTACAAAGCCGCTGCTCTCGCAATTCGATGCAATTTCGGTACGCGAGAGCTCGAGTGTGGCGATTCTGGAAGGAATGGGTATTGGCGGTACGGCTCTCAAGGACCCTGTGCTGCTCTGCCGACCGGAGCTTTGGCTCGAACTCGCGGCGGGCGTTCCCGCTGCAGCGGACGGCTACGTTCTCGTTTACATGCTCAATGATAATCCTGGCATGTGCGCGTTTGCCCGGGAGCTTGCCGAGCGCGAGGGGCTGCGCGCCCGCATCGTGACGTTCAACCCCCTGAAACGCGCACCCGAGGGACTGGAAGGCGTTTGCCTTCCCAAGCCCGAAGAGTGGGTCTCGTTGTTCCGCGACGCCTCCTACGTGGTGACGGATTCTTTCCATGGCACTTGTTTCTCGCTCCTGTTCGAGCGTCCCATGGTCGTATTCGACCCGCCTAAGTTTTCGGTACGCCTCAAAGATGTGCTCGGGGACTTTGCACTCGCCGACAGGCGAGCTGCCGATGGGCGCGATCCGATGGATATTGCCGATGCGACAATTGATTGGAGTGCGGTACGCGCGTGCAAGGAGAGATTCGCGAAAGACGCGAGGACGTTTCTCGACAGTGCGTTCGGAACATGCGTCGAGGTAGGGCAGAATGGCAGATAACGCTTCTCAATCTCGCAAAACATGTCTCGCAGCCGTTGGCTCCGATGACAATGAACTCATGTTCTCATCATCGGGCGGAGCCTTTTCGGTCCTGGCGCGAAGGGTGATCGCTCGCGGTGGTGTGGTGTACGGTCATGCTTTCGATGATGGCCTCCATGTTAACTGCGTGCGGGCGGAAAACCTCGACGAGCTTGCGGCGATGCGTGGCTCTAAATACGTTCAAAGCGATATGGGCGACGCAATTGCGAGCGTCGGGCGTGACCTTAGTGCGGGGCGCGAGGTTCTGTTCAGCGGGACGCCTTGTCAGGTGGATGGGCTGCTTGCGTTTCTCGGGGGTCCACGGGATGGCCTGCTCACCGTGGACATCGTCTGCCACGGGGTGCCTAGTCAGGCGTTCTTCGCTGACTGCATGGGGGAAGAGTTCGCCGATTGGCTGCTTTCGCTCCGCTTCCGCGACAAGCGTGAAGGCTGGGGCTGTGGTGGTGGTGCCACTATTCTCCATGCCGGGATTGAAAAGGATGTGCCTTTCTCGCCCGAGATCTCGTATTACTACAAGCGCTTCCTTGCCGGAGATGTGTATCGCGAGAGCTGCTACAGGTGCCCCTATGCCGGCGGCGAGCGCCCCGGCGACTTCACTATCGGCGACTTTTGGGGGATTGATGTTAATAGCTCGGGTCTCGATGCTCGCCGCGGAATTTCCCTCGTCATCGCTAACACGGCGAAGGCTGAAGAACTCATCCCTTATATAAAGAGTGAGACCTCGTGGGCCGAACGCCCTCTGGAGGAAGCGGTGCGCGGAAATGATCAGCTCATGCACCCCACTCCGCGGCCCGAGTCTCGCGATGTCGTGCTCGAGCGCTGGAAGGAGGAGGGTATCGACGTGCTGGAGGACGAGTATCGTCGGTCTACTTTGATATCATCCAAAGAATGGCTCGCTAAGAGGGCTGTCAAGAAGTTTCTGAAAGGGGTGCTCGGCAGATGACGGAAAAGAAGGTCCCCGTCTTGTTTTCCGATGATTCGGAGTGCTGCGGATGCAGTGCCTGCTACGCCGTCTGTCCAAAAGGTGCCATCAGGATGATTCCGAATCGCTACGGTTTTTTGTACCCTAAGATTGACGAGGTTGTTTGCGTGCGTTGCGGTAAGTGCCTGAGCGTTTGCGCGTTCAAGAAGAAGCTTGCCTGATTGGCGGGTCATGCTGCTATTGTTGGCGCCAGGAAAAGCAACAAGCGAAAGGTTCCGACAGAGGGAAGAAAATTGCTGTCGTTTAGAATTCGGTGCCGTCGATACCGTTGCGAGCTTTCGGTTAGCCGTTGGTACGGCTGCTTCTTGAACAAAGAAGTGTCCAAGGAGCGGCGCGATCCCCATTCGCTGTCGGCGACGTGCTTCAGGCGGGCGGCCGCAAGCATCAGGGCGGACTTGCTGTCGGGAAAGGCGCCGACCACGCGAGTGCGCCGGCGTATCTCCCTGTTCAGGCGTTCGATCGCGTTGTTCGTCCGGATGCGCCGACAATGCTCGCGCGGCATCTCGCGGTACGCCCGCGTCTCGGCATACCCGCCGCGCACCACCTTGGCGGCCTCCTTGAGCCGCATCGATTCCAGGTCCTCGGTCGCGGCCTCGGCTTTGGCGGCGGCCGTCTCGCGAGGCTCCATCGCGTGGATTGCCTTGAGCATGGCCGCCGCCTGCGGCCTCTTCGATTTCGGAACCTTGGCGAGGACGTTGCGGCAGAAGTGCACGATGCAGCGCTGGTATTTGGCGCCAGGGGAGACCTCGGCGATCGAGCCGACCATGCCGGCGGTCTTGTCGCCGACGACCATGAGAACGCCGCGCAGTCCTCGGGACTTGAGCCACGACAGGAAGTCGCGCCAGCACTCCGACGACCCGGTGAAGCCCTCGGCGCAGCCGATGACCTCGCGGCAGCCGTCCTCGTTCACGCCGATCGCCACCATCATCGCCATGTTCTCGTAGGAGCCGCCCCGGCTTCGCTTCGGGTAGATGCCGTCGACGTAGACGTACGGGTATTCGCAGGCCAGAGGCCTGCATCGCCACTCCTCGACCGCCTTGAAAGCCTTGTCGTCGAGATTGGAGGCCGTGCCGGCGGAGACGCCCGCGCCCACAAGCTGGTCGGCCTCCTCGTCAAGCATGGCGTTGATGGTCTCCTCGATGGTTTTCCTGACCAGCTCGCGAAGCTCGGACTTCACCGCCTCATCGTCGAATGATACGATTGGGTTGGACATGGCCTGCCTTCTAGCATGATTGAACTCGACACTCAAATCATACCGACGGCACGCGCCACGCCCTTTCTCTTTTCTGGACGCGTTCAGCTTTCAGGGTGTGCAAAGAATTTTACGTTACCCTCAATTTCGTGTTTCTGTTTTAAAGGCGGTTGGTATGGTGAGCAGTGTCCCTGGCCTGTCGGCTATGCGCTTTCAATCGCTGCGGACCCGTCTCGCGCTGTCATTCGGTTCTCTTTCCGAGCGTGGTGCTTCGTTTCCCGAACTCGATGTTGGTTGCAAGTATTATGCTGCGGCGTCCACAGCGCGCCGATATCACCTTGAACAGCTGCCTCGCGACCTCGACGTCGAGTGGCACGTGGCCGAACTCGTCGAGTATGATTAAGTCGTAGCGTGCCAGCTTCTTCATGAGCGGCTCGTATGAACGGGAGGCGGAGGGGCGTTCAAGGGTGTTCGGGAAATCTTACCCTTTGCAGACCTGGACTTGTGTTCGGGGTGCAAAGAAACGTCCGCATCTCCTTACCGCTATGGGGTATGTTTCCCCATAGCTGGTTTTTCCGCTTCGAATGGAACTTCGAACAACATGGGAACTGTTGATTTGAAAGCCTTCCCGACAGCGATTCCCGTTCTGAACTTAAGAGTGGGCAGCGTTTTGAGGTGTGATTGATTCATGTAACTCGACAAGAAATCTGTACTAGTCTTGTCAAACTCCTGGAATGCGATAATCGAGTTGCATTGCGTCAAAATCGTTTTTGAGACATTTGCGGTTCTTTGGGCGATAACGATCAGGCCGATGTTGTACTTTCTGCCTTGGAGGGCAATCTGAGCAATGCTATTTACAGAGGCTTTCGATGCATTGTCAGATGATCCCATGGCGTTATATTCTGGAACGACCGTATGGGCTTCTTCGAGTACTATGCATATTCGCCTTCCAAAATTGTTCTTTGTTTTCGAAGTCTCAAACAGGCACCAGAAGAACCACCTGACGTATTCGAAAATGCTTGATTTATTGGAAATGTCAGGTAGCTCCAAGACGGTCTTGGTTTCGTCCCCCTCTAGGAATTTTTTAATCGAATTATAAAAAGCGGACTTGATGGCATTTTCTTGACTGGCGATAACCGTCTGATTTCTTTGATTCGGGAACTTCGCATTCTCTCCAGCTAGTTTCTCAATTGCGCAAAAAGCTTTTTCCGAGTCGTCTTGGCAAACAATGTTCTGCATCTCTGGGAACATCGCTTTGTATTCGCCGGTAAGGTCAACGACAATCACTCTTAGCTCATCGTCTGCGATTTGGCGGATTAGCGAGCGAGCGAAATGTGATTTGCCCGTGCCGGTAACTCCAAGAATTGCAAGATGATGGGTAACGGCAGTTTCCTTGTTCATGATGACGGGATAATTTGAACCGGGTACGGTCCCGATTTTTATTTCACTATTGCCGAGGGGCTCCGTTGACTCAAGAGGTGTGGCTTTGTTGACGATTCCGGTCGGGTTTGGAACCCATCCGAACAGTTCGAACCGACTCGTCGTGTTGTCCCAAACACCAAGTTGAACTGCCTCTCCGATAGTTATTCTGGTTTTGTTTGGACCTGACAGGGCGTCTTGGTTGATGGAGGCATCAGTCACTTGGTAGACGACTGAACTGTCTCTTTGAACTATTTCGAGCAATTCGCCGACGGATACTTCCGTGAAATTTGTATATTCAAATTTCAAGACATCCACCGTAGTGCCAGCAGAAACTAAACCAGCAAAGTTATCATGATTCTGCCGCACGGAGTCGTCCAGATATACAACCCCTGGCTTTAGCTCCTGCTGGCTGCTGGATGGGGTAACAGCCGCTCTTTCGCAAACTATGTCAGCCCAAACAGAATCGGCGAGGGTGTCAATCCTGAATACAAACCCAGAATGCATCAATCGAGATACGCGATCTGAAAACATCACCTGCGACCCGAGAACCTCTTTGTCTGTTTGAGACAGCTCTGCAGTGTAGAGGTTAGACGAGTGAGCGGAAATAATATAGCCGATAGCTCCTTCGCGTTTCTCAAAAGAGTCTTTATCGAATAATCCCTCAATCATACTTGCGACAGCTGGAATGTCGAAAATCATGAATGCGATCCAGAAAACGAGCAGTGCGTTAAACTCTGGTGCGCTCATTGTGAACTGACGTGCCGCACCCCAGATGAACAGGGCGGAAAACAATACTTCAGGTTTACCGATTTGCCTGTTGACCCTTGAAAGTATTTGGACGGCACGCGGCTCGGCGGAGAGTGTCCTTTCTCTAATCAAAATCAGTGCATAGCTTGAAGCTAGCAAATAAGCTATTACGGTAAGAAATGTCCAGAACAACGGGTCTCTGTCATTGGATTGCACCAATAGCAGGGAGAGTCCTGCGGTGATGGAGTTGATGAAGATGTTCGCATCTTTTGAAAAATGCGGTTGGTCAACTAGAGAAAGTGTGATTAGCAACAAAAGTCCCGCTGTGAACCAGAAGGAATCCAGGAGGAAACTAGGGCTACCGTAAATTGCGAAGCTTACGATGAGCAAGACGAATATAGACAACATCATCAAGGCGAGGCGATAAGTCCTAGACATGTCCCTCCTACTTTCTGGTCCGGGGTTCTTGCCATTAGAGGTATTCACCCGGTGGTTGGGATCGAATCTTTCCTTCCAATCCTCATACCCCTCGCGGGTAATCCCCTTGGCATTGAGCTCCTTTTTCACATTGTTCCAAGATCTCAGGAAGCCATTGAAGGTGAGACTGGCGGTCGTGTCGCTACCTACGATGGCAGGCTTGCCATTAACTTCGGTGATGGCGCAACCCATGAGTTCGTCATTTTCCAAGAGGGCGTAGAGAAACTCCATCTTGGGTCTGAATTCGGGTGCGGATAGACACTTGGGTCTCACCTTCGGTGCTATTGAGATACGCTCTAAGGCTTCATTCTTGGGCTTGCGGTTGCCAAGATCGTAGCTGCGCATCGCACTTTCGCTGATACTGCTAAAGCTCGGCAAGCTGTTTCTGGGTAAGCTGCCTCTTCTTCTCGAGCTTCTCAATCTTGCGCGAGCAGAGTGGTGTCAAGTCGCCCTTGTTTTTCCACCAAACATGTTTCCGCCTTGTCCTTATGGTTTCACCTAGCGCACTGAGAAGATGTACAAATGATATCACCTCACAAATTTGTAGCAGTTCTATCGATTTCAATTTACATCACGTTTGCGTGAGGCGTTCTGGTCATGGAAGCAAACCTCATGAATAAGTGATGTATTGGTAGCGTCGGGAATGCTGGCGTAAGCCGTTCTGGCGACGCGCCGTCGAAGGCGTCCCTGAGCGAACGGCAAATCGGGATGGTCAGAGGCCTCGGCCTTCTCCCGAACCCGAGATCCGAGCGGCCATGCTACGCCGCATCCACCTTGAATCTACCCCGATTTCATTGACGCCTTCTATGCCGCCCTTTGGACTGGGACAATATAATGAACACGGAGAATCGAGCGTTTCGATTGGAAAGGTGTTCATACTATGCCAGGAAAACGCCACGGCAGGCAATTCAAGCTCTCCGCCGCGAGATTGGTTCTCGAGGGAGAGGTCCCGGTCAAGGGGCTGTCCGATCAGCTCAACGTGCCGTGCTGCACCCTCAGGAGGTGGGCGGCGGAATATGAGGCCGACGGCGAGGACGCGTTCCCCGGAAGCGGTAATCCCGTCACGAACAAGGACTACGAGATACTGAAGCTCAAGAAGGAGAACGAGGAGCTCCGCAAGGAGGTCGCGATACTAAAAAAATTCCGGGCCTTCTTGAGGCAAGCCCAAGCGTGAGGTTCGAGTTCGTGAGGACCGGCGAGCATGGGATGAGCGTCAAGAAGGCATGCGGGGCGCTGGGCGTCAGCAGGGGCGGATGCTATGCCTTCCTGAACCGCCCCAAATCATCGAGGCGGATAGCCTGCGAGGCGCTGGAGCCGTTCGTCGAGGACATCTTCTACGCCAGCAATCGCAGATACGGGTCGAGGCGGATCGTCGTCGAGCTTCGCAAGATCGGCATCGTCGCGAACGGCAAGACCGCGCGGCGCATGATGGCGAGGAAGGGGCTGGTATCCTGCAGGGGCCCAGGAAGCACGGAAGGGGCGGAAAGGCCTCAGACAAAGGCGCCAATGTCTTGAACAGGGAATTCTCCGTCCAAAAGAGGAACAGCGTGTGGTGCGGCGACATCACCTGCATTCCCACGTGGGAAGGATGGCCCTGCCTGGCCACCCGCCTCGACCTGTTCTCGCGCAAGATAGTCGGATGGCAAGTTTCCTCCCGCATCAACGAGAATCTGGTGATCGACGCCCTAGACAACGCCGTGAACAGGGAAAATCCGAGGGGAGGGCTTATGGTGCACGCGGATAGGGGCAGCCAATACACCTCGAGCAGGTTTTGCAGGGAGCTCGAGGACCGCGGGTTCGTCCAATCGTTTTCCCGCAAGGGCTGCCCTTGCGACAACGCCGTCATGGAATCGTTCTTCAAGACCCTGAAAAGGGAGCTTCCCCTCGATCGCAAGTACGAAACCCGGATAGAGGCCAGGCAGGAAATATTCAAGTTCAGCGAGCTGCATTGCAATACCAGGCGGCCGCATTCGTCCCTCGGCAACCTATCGCCCGTGGAATATGAGCGGCAGTGCGCTCATTAGCTCGATTCCGGATGTCCATAAAACAGTCCCAGTCCAAAGGGCGGCGTAGAAGCTGTCAATGGAATCGGGGTAGATTCAGATTCAATGTGGCCGCGCGTCGCTTGTGGAGAATCGTCCCATTGGGAATTCGCCCCAATGGGACGATTCCGCTTGGGGGGGGAGAGGCCATCCTCGGGCTCGACCCGACCCTCCAGGTCGCTGCCGGGTGTTTTTATTATGCGCAAAGTGGTAGCCGCGATTCGCTGGCGCAATACGCTGTCCGCAGTGCTATTGGCAATACGAGAACCTGCAGGTCAAGCCAATAATCCAACCTATCGGCGCCTTCAGTGTTTTTTCGTCTTGACAAAAGGGATGAGCGTTGTGGGCCCGCGCCCCGCACTGCCGAACGAGGTTGCAACCTACGACGGCTACCAGCGTCAAAGGCCGCTGGTGAAGCCGGGCATGACTCGTTACTGGCAAACCCGGTGCAATCGCGACTCCATAACCTTCGACGAGTGGGTCGATTTGGATTTGTGGTGGGTTTATGCGTTTTCGCCTAGCCGTTGAGTTTCGCGCTGCTTCTCTCTTCCTCGAGTAGCGACTCTAGCTCCGATAGGGTGACGACTTGGAAGCTCGATTGGCCGATGGCGTTCACGAACAGCTTGTTGCTCACGAGGTAGGGGCGTATGTGCAACGTCCCGGTATGTTCGAATCCCAGGTCTGCAGCAACCTCGTCGAGGTTGTCTCGCAGATATTCGATTCGTCGCTCAAATTTGAGCAGTTTGCCCTTCTCTCCAAACCATCGGCTTTGGAGCTGCATATAGTCGTAGGCGGACTCGATCTTCTCGAATTCCTTGCATTCGATGGCCCAGATCGTTTCGGTTGACGGGTCGTATGCGAGTCCGTCGTAGTCGCCGAGCTGTTGAGGGTGGTCTCCCTTTTTGTAAAGTTCAATTCCTCTGAAGACGTGCTTTTGCGAGAACCCCTCTCTCAGGAAGCAGCTCTGAACGTCCTTCTCCAGGGCCTTCTCGTAACGGCGCTTCCAGTTTTCCATGACCGTGTTTAGCGACGGGAACGCCGCTTTGGCCGGTATGAATCGCTCCGCAATGCCTCGAATCCACCGCTCTTGAAGCAAGCCCGTGCGAATTGGCGAGAAAACAAGCTTGCCATCGATTTCCACGAGCGGCTTGAGCTCGATCCTATTCGGGCGGTTCTTCGTCTTGCCGAAAGGCAGGTATTCGGTTGTCTCTCCGTCGATCTCTTTTAACTTTTCGCAGTCGAGGGTTAGGAAGTCGACGCATCTCTCGATCATGGCTTTGTCGTAAGTGCCAGAGAGCTCCTGCTCGATTGAATCGAGCATCGAAGATTTTTCGATCGACATGACATTTGGCGATACGTAATGTTTGTCGGGAAGTGCAGAGCTGTCAAGCGAAAGGGTGGTAAGGACGTCTAGAAAGCAAGGGAACGAAACGCCCGTGTCGGCTTCGAAAGCCTCCTTTGCCAATCCGACATGTTTTTCGTCCTCTGTGGCATCCGATCCGACGTGTCCCCCGTCGCGCAGTTGCCGGGCCTTGAGACTGCGGGATCTCTCCATCAGTTCTTCGTCTTCTATCGCCGTGGCGACGCAGTTGTCCGCTATCTCGACGCCCATGCCCCTTGGCTTGAACATGAGCATGCCGGCAGCGTCCGATGCCGCGAGAAGCTGTCCGCCGACGGCGACCAGCGTCGCGACCTCGCTTGCGTCGGCGATACGGTCTCCGTGGCGCGATATGGTGAGCAGAGTCTCCATCGAGAACATGGCCGCCCTCGCCTCGTGCCGCGAATCCTCCCTCTGGTTGATGATCTTCTCCTCGACCCTCATTTCCTCACTGTCTTGCAGGTTCGAGAAAGAGTTGTATCTCTTGGTGTCGAGGTGGAAAGCATGGGAGGAGTTTGCCAGGATTTCGTAAATCTTGATCAGCAGGTCCTCTTCATCGAACCGCGCAAGCTGATCTTCGAATGCCTTGCTCAGCGCTTTTTGGAATTTCCTGATTACGTGGTTCGCGTCGGCTCCGAAATAGCTGCCAGGCTTGACGCCCTCGTCGTCAACGGCGTAAGCCACCGCTTTCAGCGCAGCCGCCTTGGAGGCGGCGTCCAAGGTAATCCTTTTCGCGCCGTAACGCCACCTGTAGGGAAGGGAGAGGCTCCCCACGTCTACCATCTTCCTTTCAGACGAAAGGCGCGAGAGCTTGGACGCCAAGGCGTGCACGGCGCTCAAGCGGCCATTTCCGGCAAGCGACAGGACGGCGCCGGCGAAACGGCATTCGACGCTCCTATCTTGTACGTTTGACATGGCGTTGCAGAACGTCTCGCTCTCGGCGCTGTAGAGCACTATGGGGTGGTCTGACTCAACGAAGAGGGCCCTGATGCCCAGCTCGTCATCGATCACCGGAAGATCGTTCGCCTCAGATCCTCCCGGCATCACGTATATGAGGTCAAGACGGCTTTGATCGGAGATAAGTCCTGCAATCTCTGGTTCGGCGTCATTTGTCATGCACATCAAGAGGTCCTCGAACAAGGGGAATGTGGAGGCATTTCTCTCGAATGTTCTAGGAGGGACGCTGCGGGCGCTTTCGACGTCCGCCTTGAGGTGAATGAAGCAAGGCTGACCGTTCTCGCCGGGGAGCCTTTTCGCCAAGCCGAAGCTCCACCCGTCGCTTTTCCGTATGATTTCGGTAAATCCACGTTCGTTCTTTCTCAAGTTGTACGCAAATGGGGAGCCGAGAACCCACTCGCCGCTAAAGTCTTTGGGGAAATCTACGAGCCCGTCGCGGAAGAGCTCCGCAAAATATCGATCGGTTTCATTGTAGTCAAAGGCCAACGCGACCCCGCCCCGGTGGTCTTCTGCGCCGTCGAGGATTTGTCGGTTGCTGTCGGACCAGATGATGAAGTAATCGCTTGCAGCGGCGTAGGGTGCCAGCATCGTGTTCGGGGATGTTGCGGCGGATTGGAAGAACGTGCAGATTTCGCCCGCGTTGCTGGCCATCATCAATATGGCCATAAGGTCCGCGGCGCCGCAGTCGTAGTCGGCGATTCCCGATAGCCTTTCGGCTTTGGGGGTCGGAGGCATGTCGACATTGTCGTGGTAAGCAACGATCGTGAAGTCCAGGTGATTTGGCTGTTTGAGCACGAGCCTCCTTCGCCGTCCTTGTATTTTGATGTAGTCCAGGACATTGAGAGGTGCCCCGTCTTTTCGGAAAAGCATTTTGAGCTCCTCGAGCCCGCTGTCGCTATGACCGGCGCTTGCGTTGTAGAAGAGCGTTGCCTTGCTTTCCCCATCGAGGACGAGAAAGGTCGACGGGCAGTTTTCTATGGGCTTGTCGTTAACGAGGAACAAAGGGAATGCCAAGACGGAGCTCCCCCTTTCCTTTGGGAAGTCGAATATCGCTCGAGCCTGCTTCAGCAGGGCGACATCTATGCCAGCCTGGTTCTTCTCTGTTCGTTTCTTGGCCATGCTTCGAGTCAAGTAGTCTTCAAGAATCGACGGGCAGAAGAGGGGGATTGTCCTGTCGCCATTCATGAGGAAGCATTTGTTTTCAACATAGCTCGTTGATTCGTCGATTGCAGCTATCGTGTCGGCCGACAAGCGCCTAACGGGATTGGTTTCCATCCATCTGCATACGCGATTCCAGTAGTCGCGGCTTGGCATTTGCATGTCACCGGGTGCCACATCTGAATTTTGCCATTCTCCACCCCCTAGCTTCTGTGACATCTCATCGACGTAATCAAGGAGTTCTTCGAATTCCGATATTTCGGTTGGATCATCGATGATAGTGCTCGCGAAGCAGAGCCTTGGGTATTCAAGCGTGGCGCCACATCCGTGAAGCGCCCGATGCCATTTTCCTCTAAAGGGAATCAACGTTTGTCCCATCATGGGCACAACTTCGTCTTCAAAGCTACAAGGCGCTGAGAGGGCTTTCTTAATGCGCGAGAAGAACGCCGAGAACGATTTGTAGTCTGCGATTTGTCGCGTTCCGAATGCGTCGATGCTGAGAAGCGCGGCGTTGAGTGCGTAGGCAGAGTTTTGGGAAGATCTGTTCTCATGCCAGGAGTTGATGCAAAATATCGCACACGCTGCGCTGTCGACATCGAACTGTCTAATGAAGGGAATAATCGCTCTAGCTGCCTCGATGCATCCAGGATAGGATAGCGTTTGAATGCAGGGTGTTTCGTTCGCTTTGCATTCGGTCATGTTGTCTCCTTGTTTGTAGCCGTGGCAGTTTAATATGCTCTTCCTCGACTTTGCTTGATGGCTCGTTTGTGCTCTGACTTCAATGGCGCCTCCTGCGTAGCTCCGCCCAATAAGCCATGGGCGTGTGTTCAAATTTATAAGATTAATTATGCAGCATCAGTCGATGCTTTGAACGATTCGACGACGGGGTTTACCGCATTCAAGGAATGCGACCTCTCTAAACACTCGAATGCTTCTGGCATTCGAACGAGATGCTGGAGCGAGCAATTGCTTCTTCGCCTATTTCGCCCTAGTCTAGCTTACGAATAATCGTGTGCTCCATTTTGACACGAGCTAATGTGCGCGATTTTCTCTCGTCCTTCCATTTCCCCTCGCATTTTCGTTTTGATAAAAGGGATGAGCACTGTGGGGCCTCGACCCGCATTGCCGACCGAGGTGGCAACTTACAACGACTACCAGCGCCAAAGGCTGCTTGTGAAGCCCGGCATGACCTGCTACTGGTAAACCCGTCGCAACCGCGATTCCATAACCTTTGACGAATGGGTCGATTTGGACCTGTGGCGACGATGCTGCTAGATTGGATTGAGGGGTGTATCGGCTTGCGCTGGTGCGCCCCCCCTCTTTTTGGTTTGGGCTGGACGGCGTGTGCGGCTCGGTACGGGTTGGTGGTGAGTGTCCTCTTCATTGCGTTGCCGGCTAAGGCGGGGCTCTAAATTCGCGTAAGAACGTGCGTGGTTACTCGCGAAGTGTTGAGCATTGAAGGCTTGTTGATTAAACCTTCCTGCGTTTGCCCATGCCATCGTCCGGACTTTTGTGCCGGTCGTACGATGGAATCTGGGCCCGAGGCTGCAGCTGTGGGTGTCAGGATGGTCGGCGATCCGGCTAAGGACATAGACTTGTCGGCTTCGTTAGCAATTGGTGATGAGGAAACTTGTGGCCCCTTCTCGCTTTAACGTGGCTGTTTCGGCAATTGCACGGTATTCTGATTGTGGCGTTTTGTTGCGTGATATGCAGTGCGGTCTTGTTCGGCTCGGTAATCATGACATGTCGATTTGGCCGCGGTGGGTACCGGTCTTTCTGCGGATCTGAGCTTGCGCGTATAGGGCCGTTCGATAGGGTACAGGTAGTTGCGGGGCAAAATAACTGCGGCAAGTCGGCGCTTATCGATTATTTTATTAAGGTGCTCGGAGCGATTAATGCGCGCGGTGAGCTGAGGAAAGAGGACAACCCTTTTGTTCAGGCTGACGCCCCGTTGGGGTTTCGGGACTCCAACGAACAAATTCAAGCAACAATCTCTCTTTGCGTTAGCGTTGATGCGCTTGATGAAAGATTAATGCGGGATGCGCAATCGCCGAGGCAGCGGTTTCACGCAGAGAGCCTTTCCAGACTCTTTCGGGGTTCTCCATATGCCGCGAACGGAGGAAGGGCTGCCTGGATAGATTTTACTTTTGAGCGAGAGAAAAATACTTTTGGATATGAAAGCGCACTTTGTGCTCAGTATTCGCAGTACGAGGCCTCGGACGCGACGATCGATCCAACTGATGCGTCTCTATCCATCTGCAGTAGTGCCGACAATGCGGCGCTCAATTACGCCAACGTCGTTCGTGCTGCAATGCCGTGGGACTTGCTGCCCAAGTTTCTAAAAGTCGATGCTGTCAGATCAATCGTTGATTCGGATTCGATGGGCAAGGATGGCGTCATTAATAGCGGAGTGGGACTTCCAGCCGCTCTGTTGCGTTTGAGGAACCCCGAGAGGGGTGATTTCGAGCTGTCGAGGCGACGTTGGGACAAACTCGAAGGCTTCGTGCGCGACGTTTTGAACGACCAAGGTGCGTCGCTTTTGGTATCTCATGCTAGTCATGTCATTTCGGTTAAAACGACCGACACGGATTACCTTCCCCTTGAATCGCTTGGTACTGGGGTAACAGAGTTGCTTATCTTGGCGTCGGTTATTGCGTGCAACGTAGACAAGATAATATGTATTGAAGAGCCCGAGATACACCTACATCCAGCGCTTCAGGCGAGATTCATGGACTTCTTGCTCACGGATGAGTCGAACCGCTTCATCGTGACAACGCATTCGCCGACGATAATTAATGCCGCTGGAGTTCAAGTCGCCCATGTGAGCAAGGCGAATGGGGTATCTGCGTGTCGTCAGCTTGATGGAATGGTCGTTGCTCGCGATCTTTTGGACGACTTGGGTGCGAAGGCGTCGGATTTGCTCCAGTCGAATTTTGTTGTATGGGTCGAGGGGCCTTCGGACCGCATTTATATCAACCATTGGATTGAAGAGTGGGCTGAAGGACGCGGCATTCGACTTAACGAGGGCATTCATTACAGCGTCATGTTGTACGGAGGAAAGCTCCTGAATGCGTTGGACGCAAACGCCGCCGGCTCTGAT
Organism: uncultured Slackia sp.; assembly: GCF_934630525.1. Taxonomy (GTDB): domain Bacteria; phylum Actinomycetota; class Coriobacteriia; order Coriobacteriales; family Eggerthellaceae; genus Slackia. Next base: position 260,911 of record NZ_CAKTVX010000002.1, on the reverse strand, counting down.
GACAGCCTGATAGCCTTGTTTCGAATCAGCACTCATTTTTGCGTGCTTATGGACTCGGATAAGAAGAGCAAGAACTCTAGCCTGGGCGAGACGAAGCGGCGAATTGTGGATGAGTGTGAGGCAAGTTGCGCGATGTCTTGGGTTACTTGGGGGGCGACGATTGAGAACTACGTGCCCGAAGAAGCTTTGGCATCCGCTATCGAGGTCGTCCATCCTGGGAAAAAGTGGAACCATGAGCTCGGCAGTCGCTACGTTTGCCCGTTGAGCTTTAAGTTCAGTGGCTCACGTTCTGTGGCGCCGAACAAGATTGCGATTGCCAGGGCGGTTTGCCAGGCCGGCTTCGAGCCTCTAGGTAGGTGCCGCGAGCGGGTGGCGAAGCTTTGTAGTGCAATCTGTTCGGCGAATGGGATTGAAATTTAGGCAAGACGAAGTTCTTAATCTGCTTAATACGACATCACGGCAAATGGAAAATCGGCGGGATTCATGAATTCCTTGAGGGCGAGAATTCAGCTTTTTTTCGTATGCCATAAATGGATAAAGATGGGCGTTGCGATGAGATGCGGAAGAATCGGCTAGGGTTGGGCAGCCTGGCTTAACGCCAAAAAGCCAAAGGCTGATAGTTGCGGCAAAGGACAGGGGCTACGTCTGGCGGCCTATTAATTCGATCGAGTTGTTTTATGCAGCCATTATCAAGAGTTTTGAATTCTAAGGACTGATTTTTTTGAGTATAGATATCGTTTGGCTTGCGGTTTATTTCGCGATTGCGGTTTTATGCATTCCTCTCGTAAGAATTCTTGGTCCCGTTTCGATAGTCGAGTATCGCCTCGAAGAGCTTTATGACCAGCAAAATGGTGCGATGAATATCCTGTATAGAGTATTGTCGCCAATGATTTGCTGCAGTCTGCCTATGCTGGCGTGCGTGATGGCGTTTGACGCTTTGGGTCTACCTCTTCCGGCCTATCGATGGTTGCCAACTGTGATGTATTGGCTGATTTTTCTTTCAGTGAAATTTATTACTGCGAATAAGCGCCGTTCTCTTTGCATGGCGGTTATGGAGGCGATTCTATCTTCCGCTCTGGCGATTGTTGCTGATGGATTCATTGTTGAGGGATACACGCAGGTCGGACTTGCGATTTTCGACCAATCGAGTTTAGCGTTCCAGATGGAAATCGCGTTGTTCTATGTTGCGATTGAAATTATTGTTTCCATTGGAATCCGTCGTGATTATAAAACTAGTATCGAGCCCTCTTTTGGCGGGGCTGGAAGACCGAGCTATTATGGCGGCAATGTTGACGTTAGTGAGAAAAAGCTCTTTTCGTATGAAAAAGATTACGGCCCCCTTCTTCCTTCTCGCTATAAGAACGATCCGCTTCTACGCTGTGTGTTCTTTTCTATTATGGCCATAGAGGATTCTAACCGCCCTTCGGGTATTCGGGTGCTCGAAAGAATGGTATTTAAATTTGGTGCCGCCAAGACGACTGGAATTATGCAGCAGAAAGCGGAAAGGGCCCTCTCGGATGAAGAGAGTGTTGTCCTTGCGCTCGATTACGTCGAACGCATGTGGGATGACTTTCTGCGTAAGTTTGCAAAGTCGAGAAAGAAGGGCGGCGCGTGCTCAATTTCGTTTGCTTCTGATTGGTATTCCTATGATTATGATTCTGTAGGAAATGCCCTCATCGGGTCCTTCTCGGCTCTTTACGGAGATTATTGTGGCACCCGATTGCATGATGCATCATGGGTACTCAGAAATGTAAAGGCGTTTGAGGAGCGAAATTGCTATTGCCTTATGCCCAGTAAGGTCGTCGCACAGGGTTCACTGTTCCCGATGGAATCGCGCTGGATCACCGCCGACCTTGCGTTTTGGGAGGATGGCCAAAGGGTGCGAGGCATCCATGAGGAATCTTGTTCTTTCCCTGTGTATGCATGCCTCACGAGGAGCGGCAGTTCGGTAACCTCCGATTCGGCTGAATTTGCGATCGCAATGCTTAAAGACGCTGGCTGGTGCATTGACGGGATCACATACGTCGAATCGGCTCTTTGCAAAATTGAATGCTATGGCGGTCCAGATTTAATTAAGCCTAGAATCGAGGGCTGGACATCCGTCAGCTATCCGATAGCTTCTGGATCGGAGGCCCGTAAAACCCTTAGCAATACGTTATGCATGCCTACTCGGTAGTGAGTCGCATTTCCTTTCAAATGGATTACCCCGTGTTCGCCCAACCGATTGGTCCATCATCCTGCTCGTCCTTTCTACCTGCTTCTTCGCCTCGATGGCCAGGTTCGACATGTTGATGCGCCCCGTATTCCCCTTTGTCGTCGTTGCATTGCATTCTAGACGGCCGACCCCGAGCAACGCCTGCGCTTCCCTTCGGGTGATTGAGGGGTGCTCTGCCAAGAACCGCAGGATCTCGTCCTCTCGGGAATGGGAAGTAGCGGGCGTCCCCGTGCTATTTGCCGCGGGCTCTTTTGTCTCCGTTGCCGTGAAGTTCGCATTGGGCAGGACGATTTTGAATGCGTTGTTCGTGGCCATGATTTGTGGCTGAGGGGCCGCGCCCGCGTAAGCTCCCATGATTTTCTTCGGCCCCGCGCCGTATTTACTGCCATCCCTCCGTCGAAGCGGCCAGCAAGACAGCTGGAAATCATATCGAGCAGCTATACAATAAACACTGGGTAGCTACTTAGAATGGAGGAGTTATATGAAATGCCATAAACGCATTGGAGGGGCCCTCAAGCACGCGCCGATGATGATATTGGCGTCTTGTCTTGGGCTTACGCTGCTTGCATTGCCGGCGTTCGCGGATGACGTAGCTGCGGGCACGTCAGCATCTCAGGGCGATTCATCCGCAATGGGAGTTTCCACAACCTGGAACCAATATGGGCAGTGCGAGTGGGCAATCGACCAAGGTTGCCTCGTCATTCGTCCTGCAAACGGTGCGCCAAGCGCTGAGCTTGATTACTATTACACGAGCGCGCCGTGGTCGAGCTACGAAGACGAAATCTTGAATGTTCGCTTTGAGGGTGTTGTCAAGGTGGAGAAGCCGGCCTATATGTTCGCGTATCTTCATAACGCCGAATCTATCGACCTCACGGGGCTGGATACTTCGTCTGCCGTAAATATGGACAGCATGTTTCTTGCTTGCGAGTCTTTGAAATCGCTCGATCTTTCAGGTGTTGATTCTTCTTGCGTCACAAGCATGCAGGGGATGTTTTCGGATTGTTCAGCCCTTGAATCCGTGAACCTTGCTGGCCTGGACACTTCGAACGTCAGTGATATGGCGGCAATGTTCGCTCGCTGCTCGTCCCTGAAATCGATAGATGTGTCTGGCTTCAATACCTCTCAAGTTCTCAATATGAATGTGATGTTTGAAGATTGCTCATCTCTGGAAACGCTTGATTTGTCGAACTTTGACACCTCAAAAGCAACTCGGATGCAAAGCATGTTTGAGGGATGCGACTCCCTTGCCATGGTGACGCTTGGCTCATCGTTCTCGTTTTCGGGGGCCGGCTCAGAGAGGCTTTGCTCGCTGCCAGCGTCTGGGCAAGATGGAACCGTTGCTTACGAGTGGAGAGATATCAATTCGGGCAAGCAATATGCCGCAGAAGAAGTGCCGAACAATGTTTCTGCCGTTTACGAAAGGCAAATGGTTGAAATAACGGGCAAATGGGTTGAGAGCAATGGTCGTTGGTGGTGGAATTACGGCGACGGTAGCTATCCCGTTTCTACCTGGGAAATAATCGATGGCGAGCATTACTACTTCGATGCTAACGGCTGGATGCAGACCGGCTGGCTCGCGAGCGGCGGCTCCTGGTACTACCTGTCCGGCTCCGGCGTGATGCAGACCGGCTGGCAGAGCGTCGGCGGCTCCTGGTACTGGTTCGATGGCTCTGGCGCGATGGCGACCGGCTGGCGCGAGGTTGGCGGCTCCTGGTATTGCTTCGGCGGCTCCGGAGCGATGCAGACCGGATGGCTTTCGAGCGGCGGGTCCTGGTACTACCTCTCCGGCTCCGGCGTGATGCAGACCGGCTGGCAGAGCGTCGGCGGCGCCTGGTACTGGTTCGATGGCTCTGGCGCGATGGCGACCGGCTGGCGCGAGGTTGGCGGCTCCTGGTATTGCTTCGGCGGCTCCGGAGCGATGCAGACCGGATGGCTTTCGAGCGGCGGGTCCTGGTACTACCTCTCCGGCTCCGGCGTGATGCAGACCGGCTGGCAGAGCGTCGGCGGCGCCTGGTACTGGTTCGATGGCTCTGGCGCGATGGCGACCGGCTGGCGCGAGATTGGCGGCTCCTGGTATTACTTCGACGGCTCCGGAGCGATGCAGACGTCGAGGTGGGTTGGCGATTGCTATGTGTTGGCAAGTGGAAAAATGGCCACTAACCAAGTTGCTGATGGCTACTATGTTGATGACAGCGGTTGTTGGCAATATGTATATTGGGTTGCTAATGGCGACGTCTACCATAAAACGCCGAATTGCACATCGCTGAAGCGTTCAAGCAACATCATGTCTGGCTCGGTTGCGGCATCTGGGAAATCGAGCCCATGCAGGGTGTGCTGGAAGTAATTTATCGGATAGCCAGTAGATGGCCCTGGCTTCTTCTTGAATGTCAGATATCTAAGGCTATTTCAAAGCGGTGCTTGGTTCTTGGAGTCGACGGAGATACGCTCTGTCGGCTCCTTTTTTGATATGAGCAGATCCCGTCGGCTGTTCTCTTCGCTACGAGCGGTATCGGCGTAGGTACTGCAATCGCTGTTTGCGCCAGGATTTTCGTGAGGAGCGATGCGGACGTCATGCTGCAATTTATCGATGCATCTCCGGCAGTTCCTTCTTTGTTTGCGGGCTGGGTGCGGGATTGTCTCTGTGCCTATCGCATTGACGGTTGCTACATTGGGGAGGGTGACGAACTGTGTAGCGAGGCCGCCTTGGAAAAGGGGCTGACGCCGAGGGAATCTGAGATACTTCCGTATTTGGTAAAGGGCTACGATCGTGGGTTCATCGCAAGCGAATTGACCATATCGGTTGAAACCGTCAGAAGTCACACGCGACACATTTATGGCAAATTCGATGTCCATACGAGGGTTGAATTGCTGAACGCGATTGCATTGCGGGGATGCGATGATTAAGGGCTAGACGAGGTACCTGTTTTTGCGCTTTAGGCCTAACTGGGCATATCGGTTAATAAGGGGCCGGCATCCAGCGTCAACGGGCATTGCGCAAGCTGTTGTCTCGTTTTATCCGAATACATAGAAGAGCTGCGAGGCTTTCGATGTCTCGTCATTCAATGTTTGAGCGGGGAAGACCGAAGTTATGTTTCTGATTGCGCTGGGCATCGAGAACGTGCGTTGTTTTCGGCGATTAATATCCTGATTTAAGATTCAGGAAACGAGCGGTCTGCAGACAGATACGAGCTATGTATGGATGGTAAGGTTTTCTTTCGCTAGATCGTCCCAACGCCAAAAGAGACGCCCCGCAGGGCGCCTCAACCATCTTCTCCCGTTTCCCGTTACTTCTTCTCGGCCTTTGCGGCGGGGCGTACGGGCTTTTCGCTGTCGCGATGCATGTTGATGTAGTCCAACAGCTCGCTGCGCTTGTGAATGTTCATCTTCGCGTAAATGTGGCGAATGTGCGTCTGCGTAGTATAGGGGCTAATCACGAGTTTGTTCGAGATGTTGTCCACCGTGTAGCCGCGCGCCACGAGCTTCAGAATCTCGCCCTCGCGCTTCGAGAGCTTGAATTCCACGATAACCGCGTCGCAAATCTCTTCGGTGTCGTTCTGCGTGGCGGGCGCCGTGGTTACGTGAATAATGTCGCCCTCGCTGCGCACGAGCGGAATAAGCGCCAGCGCCACAAGGCACATAAGGAACAGTGACGTGGGCTCAACGAGCGTGTTCCAAATGCCTTGAATATCCTCGTAGAGCACGGCCCAGACTTCGCCAATCGAAAAGCCCAGGCGCACAATGGCGCTCGACGCGCAAAACGCCGCAACGGGGGCCATGTAGCCCTTCGCCGACATAGTGCCGAAATACGAAATCACGAACAACTCGAAAATGCCGGTCAGAATCACAGCGAGCGTGAACGCGATCGTATCGAGCTCGACCATATTGTTCAGGAAAAAGGCGATGGCGACAATGGTTGCAACCATGAAGAGGGGAAGAAGCTTGTACGCGGCTTCGGTGTGCTTGCCCGCGCGTGCGATCGATGCAATAACAAGGCACAAAAGCGCCGCAAAGCCCATGCCCAAGGGGTATGCCGCCGCACCTGTGAGGATATTGTCTTCAGGAACTATAGCAATCGTGAAGTAGCAGGCCACGCACGCGATGCACAGCGAAACCGACATAATAAGCGTTGCACGATTCGTCTTCTTGCGAATTGCCTTCGGCAAAAGCGTGGGGAACGCAAGCCCTTCAACCGTCTTGTTTTCGAACTTATATACCGCGCCGCACGCAATGGGTAACAGCGCCACGAACACGTTCGATACAGGCGCGGGCAAAATCTCGGTCATGATCATCGCTACGAGCATTACTGACCCGTAGACAAGTGCGAATTTACCAACTGCGAACGTCGAGCGTTTGCGCGTATGGAATTCGCCCCATGCAGCCCATAGAATCACGTTGGCCACGGCCAGCACAATGGGGAACACCACCCAAATGAAGAAGGGTATAGTCGCCAGCGGCTCCACGAGTGTGAACAGCAGCGTGCCCACGGCAAGCGTTCCGGCCGAAACCCATACAAGGGTAGGGTGCTCATATATATTGATGCGTCGAAGCGCCAACGGCATTACGAGGAATGCAAGCGCCGAAAACGCGAGGCTCGCAAGCCAGGAATACACCATGGCGCGGCCCATAAGCGGCGTGCATACGAACACGCTTGGCGAGAACCACAGGCAATAAAACCACGCGAGCACGAGGCTCAGGCCAAGATAATGGACGCCTAACGCATCCCTTTTTTCTTCCGATTCCGCATCGCTTCCGAAGAAGGAAACCATACTCACAGCGCTCCCCATCCTTTACCTCGCGCAGTGCAGCATATGCCGATTGATTAATCTAGCTTATCGATTTTTTTGTTCCAATAGGCCAGATTTATGCTGAATAGGGTAATTCACCTGGATTAAACCTGCATCACGCGTTTTTAAGTATGCGCCAATTATCCACTAACTCGTTTGCCAGTAAAGCGTGATTCATAGTCAATAAGCGATAGCGCGCTTCACGATTCGGCCACAAAATGCAACTTGTCTGATCGGTGAGGCCTTAGGGGAACCGGGGTCGGCAACAAAAGCCGAAACCACGGAATAAGGCTTCATGCGGTGGCACGATCCCTTGGAAGGAGGCGGAATTCGCTGGGCTTAAGGGGCCTACCTATTTGGCGTCGCGCATGCGCGACACGCGTCCCGCGAGTTCTTATGAAGTTCTTGGCTCTTTTGAACGGAGCAATTCGGAAAACGATCAAGAACTTCATAAGCAAGGAGAGGGGCGCTCGTACCGGAAAGCATTGCTTTCTTAAGGTAAACGAGAAAGGGAAAACACATGTCCATTCTTGCAAAGAGCAAGGGCGAGGTGACGTACAAGGACCTCACTGGTTTCCACAAGTGGTTCTTGATCATCCTCATTTCGATGGGTTCCTCCATCATCTACACGCCGATGTATCTGAAGGGCGTCTTCTACGATCCTCTGATGACGGCTCTCGGCTGCACCAATGCTGACTTGGGCGCAATGGTGTCCTTCTACGGCATCGTCGCTCTTATCTGCTACCTGCCTTCGGGCATTCTGGCTGACAAGTTCCGTATGCGCACCCTGGCGTGGGTTGGCTTCATCGGCACCGCAGTGCTCACGTTCCTCTACGCGATGCTTCCTTCCGTGCAGATGTGCTACGTGCTGTTCGGCGGCATGGGCCTTACCTCCATCCTGATTTGGTGGGGCACCCGTTTCAAGGTCATTCGTCTGTGCTGCGAAGAGGAGGAATATCCTGCCCGCATTGGCGTTTCCTACTCCATCTACGGTGTTGCCGGCCTCGTTATCGGCATGATCAACGTTGCTATCGTTGCTGCTATTCCCGATACGACCCTCGCTATGCAGTCGGTCATCATCTTCCTTGGTGTTCTGATTGCCATCCTCGGCGTTCTGTCCTTCGTCTTCATTCCCGACTTCAAGGGCGAGATCAACAAGGACTCCAAGCTCTTCAGCCTCGCTGACGCCGCTGAGGCCATCAAGACCCCCGGCGTTCTGTGGGCTTGCCTCGGTTACTTCTGCGTCTACTGCGTATACCAGGGCGCTACCTACACCACCCCGTACCTGTCTCAGGCTCTGGGTACCGACGCCAACGTCGTGAACGTTGTTGGCCTCATTCGTACCTATGGTATTGGCCTGCTCGCTGGCCCGGTTATCGGCGCTATCGCTGCGAAGGCTAAGTCTTCCAAGACCATCATGGGCTGCTTCGCGCTCGCCATCGTGGTTCTGGGCGTCTTCATCGTTCTGCCGCAGGATCCCGGCATGTCCATCATGGCTTCTTGCCTGGTTGTCGTGTTCGGCTTCGCCACCTACGGCGCTTTCTCCATCGGCTCCTCGCCGCTCTCCGAGCTCGGCATTCCGATGCGAATCTTCGGCACCGCCGCTGGCATCCTTTCCGTTATCGGCTTCCTGCCTGACGTGTTCATTCACACCTGGTACGGCTCGCTGATCGACGCTTCCGGCGTCGCAGCCTTCAATCAGATCTTCGGCTTCGAGATCATGTTCGCCGTCCTCGGCATCATCTTCCTGGTCATGTGCATCCGTGCTACCAAGAAGCACGCTGCCTCTCAGGCCAAGTAACTTTCAAGCACTTTAGCGGCCGGCCCGCATAACGCCGACCGGCCGCACAGGTCCCTTACTACCAGCGAATCCGCTGGCCTCGTGGAGAGGCGACGCCAAACGCCTCTCCACTTTCCCAAGTCATCAAGAAAGGATTGAACATGGAAAACAAAGTCGATCCGCAGCTGCTTATGAACGATCAGATGAAAGCCGTCCTCCAGAAGTCGGCCGAGCTTGCAGGTGACGCCTTCGTCACCGATGTAGGATTCGCCGAGATGCGCGAGAACTACGTGCGCGAGCGCCGCTTCTGGAACGAGGGCGGTCCGGTTATGGCCAAGACCGTCGAGCGTACGTTCGAGGGTCCCATGGGCGAATTCATGGCTCGCTATTATTACCCCGTCGAAGCCGAGAAGCTTCCCGTGATCGAGTTCATTCACGGCGGCGGTTTTGTTGTGGGCAGCCCCGACACCCACGATCGCGTGTGCCGCATTCTCGCCGAGAAAACGGGTGCGGTTGTCGTGAGCGTCGACTACCACCTGTCTCCTGAGTCGAAGTATCCCACCAACATTCAGGAGTGCGTGATGGTCGCCAAGCACCTGCACGAGCATGGTGCTGAAGAAGGCATCGACGGCGACGACCTTTCGTTCGCCGGCGACTCGGGCGGCGCAGTGCTTTCGATGGCATCGAATTTGTGGCTGCGCGACGAAGAGGGTGACAACTCCTTCGTGAAGAGCCTGCTTCTGTATTACGGCTTCTATGGCCTTGAGGATTCCATGTCGCAGCGCCTGTACGGTTGGGATATCGACGGCATGCGCAAGGAAGACCTTATCTACTACAACGAGTGCTGGCTCAACGACCTGGCTGCCGAAACCAAGGCGCCGTACGTGGACATGTTCCATAACGACCTTACGACGAGCATGCCTGTGTGTTACATCGCCGCTGCCGGCCTTGACCCGCTGCGTGACGATTCAGAGCTTTTGCATCGCGTTCTCGACACCAACGGCGTGCGCAACCAGCACGAAGTGTTCGAAGGCGTGCTGCATGCTTTCGTTCACTACTCCCGAATGCTCGACGAGGCTATTGAGTGCATCGAACATTCCGCTGAATTCTGGAAGACCCGCCATCAGGCGTAGCTTCAATAGGGCAGATGCCCACCCCAATCCTGTCATATTCCGGCGAGACCGGATGTGAGTGCAACCAATAAGGAGGTTCTCAATGGATTTTAATCTGACCGACGAACAAGAGCTCATCGTGGCGTCCTACCGCGACTACATGGAGAGCGAGAACTGGGAGACCTACTTCCACGAGTGCGATGAGAAGCACGAGTACCCGCTGCGCTGGGCCCAGGGCCTTTGCGAAATGGGCTTCGACCGCATCATGCTCGATGAGGAGCACGGTGGCCTCGGCCTCGAGCAGCCCATCACCACTCTGATGGCTATCTACGAGGTTCTCGGCCAGTACGGTGCCCCGACCTACGTTCTGTACTTGCTCACCGGTTACAACACCATCGTCCGCGAAGGCACTCAGGAGCAGATCGACGCTTGCCTGAAGTATCTGGGCACGGGCGAGCAGGTTGTGAACTCCGCTTGCACCGAGCCGGGCGCCGGCTCTGACGTTTCCGGCCTCGTGACCACCTACAAGCGCGAGAACGGCAAGATTTACCTCAACGGCACCAAGACCTTCATCACCTCTTCCAAGGGTGTTAAGTACCTCATCATCATGTGCCGCGACGCTGACAACCCGGACGTCATCTCCGAGTTCTTCGTCGACATGTCCAAGCCGGGCATCTCGCTGTCCCCGCTCACCAAGCTGGGCCTGCGTATGGACTCCTGCTGCGAGGTCTACCTCGACAACGTCGAGATGGAGGAGAAGGACTTCTTCGGCAAAGAGGGCAACGGCTTCAACCGCGGCGTCGCTGACTTCAACTTCGAGCGCTGGCTCGTTGCTGCGTGCGACTACGGCACGGCTATCTCTGCTTTCGAGGACGCTGCCAAGCATGCTTGGGCTCGCGTTGCCTTCGGCAAGCCGGTCGCTCGCTTCCAGCTGAACTCCCTGAAGTTCTGCCACATGGCCATCAAGCTCGACTCCATGCGCAACATGCTCTACGAAGCTGCTTGGAACGCCGACACCAATCTCGGCGGCGACGTCGACGCTGGCCAGGCTGCAATGTGCAAGTACTTCTGCGCCAACGCTTCCTTCGAGGTCGTTGACGACGCTATGCAGGTCATGGGCGGCATCGCCGTTGCTTCCGAGCACCGCATCAACCGCATCTGGCGCGACCTGCGTGTCGACCGCGTCTCCGGCGGCACCGACGAGATGATGATTCTCACCGCTTCCAAGAACGCTATCAAGGCGTATCGCCAGTAATTCGCATCGTGTGGCCCCGTCGTGGGCGGGGCCGTGCAGCGTTTACGAATAACGTGAGGCGCAAGTCGCCTCGCATGTGGGGAAATCTCAACGGGTGCGCCGTGTGAGGGCGCGGCGCACCCTGAGAAACGAGAAAGGACCAGCAATATGGCTGCCATTCCTACCGAAAAACCGAGCTTTGGTGTTCTCGACGACGTCAAAATCGTCTTCGCTGCAATGGAGGAAGCTATTCCTCGCGCTTGCAACATCATGGCTGACTGGGGTGCCGATGTTACGTGGCTCGAGAACACGGGCTATGGCGACACCGTTCGCGACGCTAAGAACGCTGCTCAGGCCGAGCGTCGTAACTGCCGCTCCGTCGCTCTGAACCAGTTCACCCCCGAGGGCAAAGAAGTTCTGTTGAAGATGCTCAAGGACACCGACATCTTCTTCGAGTCCTCCAAGGGCGGCACGTGGGATCGCAAGGGCTTCACCGATGAGGATATGTGGGCCGTTAACCCCAAGCTCATCATCGTCCACTGCTCCGGCTATGGTAAATTCGGCGACCCCGACCGTGTCAAGCGTCCTGCCTACGACGGCACCGTTGGCCCCTACGCTGGCCTCACCTGCCAGAACGGCACTCCCGAGCAGCCGATGATCACCATGCCGTACTCTGGTGACTACATCAACTCTTACCTGCTCATTGCCGCCTCCCTGGCTGCTCTGCGCAAGGCCGATCGCACTGGTCAGGGCGAGAGCATCGACTGGGCTATGTACGAAGGCATCATGTACATGAGCCAGTACTACTTGGTCGACTTCCTCAACGACGGCATCAAGTGGCCTCGCGCTGGCGCTCGCAACCAGAATCTCTGCGGCATCGGCGTGTACAAGTGCGCTGACGGCTTCATCGCTTTGAACCTGTTCGGCATTCGCCAGAACAAGTGGATCATTGAAGAGCTCGGCCTGGGCGAGCACTGGGGCACCCCCGATCTGCCCGAGGACACCGCTTCCCTGTGGCTGTCCATGCCCATCGCTGAAGAGTTCGAGAAGCGCCTTGAGGCTTGGCTGCTCGAGCGCACGAAGCTTGAGCTCGAGGCTATTTTGGCCGAGCATGCCATCGCCGCTCAGAGCGTCTATGAGTTCGAAGACATGGTCGCCGACAAGCACATGGCTGCCCGTGGCAACTTCGTCGAGTGGGAGACCAAAGACGGCGACACCTTCAAGGGTCTGTCTCCCATGCCTCGCTTCGAGCAGACTCCGGGCCAGATTTGGCGCCCGATGCCTGCCCAGGGTGGCGACACCATGGATACCCTCACCAAGCTTGGCTACACCGCCGAGCAGGTGCAGGAGCTCGCTGAGAAGAACGTCGTCAAGATCGGCGAGAACTAAGCGGGATTTCGCGATTTTCATCGCGGCGTAATTGCTGATGTGGCCCGCATTCGTGCGGGCCACATTTAAAAACTGGGGATTTTTTACCAGGAATTCGGAGGAAAGGTTTTAGCGCATGGCAACTATTGTGGGAAACCAGAATTTGGCTGACATGTGGGAATGGCTCGCCACTAACAGGGGGTCGCATACCTTCCTTGAGTTTCATGGCAAAGATGGCTCGCAGCGCGATTTTACCTATGCCAAATTCAATGCATACATCAATCGCGTTGCGAATCTTCTTTGCTCGGTCGGCGTGACCGCCGGCCAGAATGTGGGCGTGCAGCTCTACAACAGCCCCGAGCATATCGCATGCTGCATGGCATGCGCTAAGCTCGGTGCGGTGGCAGTGCCCATTAACATGCAGCACACGCTTGCCGAATGCGTGTATGTGTTCGAGAAGTGCGACATCTCGGTGGTTATCGCCGAGCCCGATTGCCAGTGTTACTACTGCACGGGCGTGGAAAGTTGCATTGCGGGGCCACTTGGCGGTGAGCCGCACCACGTGCCCACGCTGTTCATCGCGCATGCGGGCGACGAAGCGCTCTTCGACGCGGCTCGCGACTTCGACGCGGAAGTTGCCGGGCAGGCAAGTGAGTTTTCGGCTTCGGTCGACATCGATCCGCTCGATACGGCCATGATTATTTTCACCTCGGGTACCACGAGCGATCCGAAGGGTGTTGAGCTTACTCACGCAAACTTGCTCTATGGCGGCTACTATGGTGATTGGCAGTGCAACCTTTCGCCCGACGACCGCCTGCTCACGACCATGCCGGCGTTCCATTCCAATTTCCAAACCGCGGCGCTTATGCCTGTGCTCACCTGTGGCGCGACGCTCGTTTTCGTCGAGAAATACAGCGCCCATCGCTATTGGTCGCAGGTGCGCGAATATGGCGCCACCGCTCTGCAGCTCGTCGCCATGATGGTGCGCACCCTTATGATGCAGCCCGTGGTGGAAGGCGAGCGCGACCATAACGTGAAGTCGGTGCAATACTACCTGGCCATCGAGGAGTCTGAGAAAGACGAATTCGAAAACCGCTTCGGCGTGCGACTGCAGAACTGCTACGGTCTTACCGAGTCGGTGTGCTGGGTAACGACCGACCTGCCGTATGGCGAGCGTCGTTGGCCGAGCGTGGGCCGCAGCGGCCTGGGCTACGATGTGCGCGTGGTCGATCCCGAGGGCAACGCGCTTCCTGCCGGCGAGGTGGGCGACATCGTCTTCCATGGCGAGGTGGGCGTCAGCCTTATGAGGGGCTACTACAACGATGAGGACGCCACGAATTCTTGCGTTGATTGCAAGGGCTGGATGCGTTCGGGCGATAAGGGCTATTTCGACGAAGACGGCTGGATGTATTTCGTCGATCGCAAGTCCAACATGATCAAGCGCGCTGGCGAGAATATTTCCGCCTCTGAAGTTGAAGAGGTTCTTAATACATTCCCTGGCCTTGCCGAGGTGGCGGTCATCGGCGTCGATGACCCTGTTCGCGACCAGGCGGTGAAAGCGTTCCTCGTGTTCGAGCCGAACGTCGAGCCTAATGTAGAAGCCGTGCTTGAGCACTGCCGCCACAACCTGGCGCATTTCAAAGTTCCAACCATCGTAGAGGTGGTGGATGCCCTTCCCCACACAAGCGTAGGGAAGTGCGCGAAGAAGCTTTTGCATTAAACGGGTTTCTTCATATAAATCAGTTGTTTGCTGAAAGGGGAGGACATGGCTATTTCAACTGAGATCGTAGGTAAGACCTTTGGGCCCTTCGTGCGCGACTACACCTTCAAAGATTTGGAGATTTGCGCGCTCGGATGCGGTGCTGGCTGGGATGGTTGCGTTGACTTGGAATACGTCAACGAGCACGACGCGAAAAACCCCGACCTGAAGGTTCTCCCGATCTTCGCCGTGCCGCTGACTGTGAACGAGGAAATGACGACGACGCTCGACTACGGCTTCGATTATTCCGGTTCGCTGCACTACGGCATCGACGTGCATTTCCATGCGCCGTTCAAGATGTCTGACCACATTGAGACCTATGTGACCCAAGAGGCCATTTGGGACCGCGGCGAGGGTCGCGGCTCGCTCTCGAAGCAGGTGGGCAAGTCGTATTCCGCCGACGGCACGCACCTGTGCACGGTTGATACCTACGACTGCTGCATCTATGACGGTGGTTGGGGCGGCGAGCTTCCTCCGAAGGACGCTGTCGATTACCCCGATCGCGAAGCCGACTTCGCTTACGAGGAAACCTACGGCTACAACTGGCCGCTCGTGTACCGCATGATGGGCGACTGGCATCAGCAGCACATCGACTGGTCCTACACCGAGCAGACTGGCCTTGAGCGCCCGATCGCTCACGGCGTGAGCAGCGCGGGCGTGGCGATGCGTCACGTGATTTCCCTGCTGTTCCCGGGCCATCCCGAGGCAATGACGCGCTTCAAGTGCCGCTTCACTTCCCCCGTTCTGCCTGGCGTTCGCCTGCGCACCGTGGTGTGGAAGACGGCCGAGGGCGAGGCAAGGTTCCGAATGGTCAACGCCGACGCTCCCGAATCGAAGCCGTTCCTCAACAATGGTATTGTTGAGTGGGATTCCGAGCGCGCATAGCATTCGCGCACAGCATTTCTTGTGAGTGTGGGGCTCGTCGGAGCGATTCGACGGGCCTTCTTATAGACGATTACGTTTCAAAGGAGGAGCAATGAGTAGCATTAAGAAAAAGACTCAAGTTGTGAGCCCGCCAAAGAACGACAGCGAAATGGCCCGCGAAAACAACGACATGGCTCGCGAAGAGATTTTGCATCAGGCGAGCCCCGACGTGCGCACGCAGCGCGCGTACGTTGAAGAACATGGCAAATGGTCGCCCGAACGCGTTGCGCGATACGTGAAGCGCAAGGCGAAAAAGACCATCGATGACGTCGCGATGACGCCGTTTTTGCGCAAGATCGCAGTTTTCTCGAGTGGCGGTTCATTCTTGGACGGCTACGTGCTTTCGCTTATCGGCGTGGCGCTTACGCAAATCACCCCCATGTTCAACCTCACCGCGTCCGAATCGGCCGCCATTGGCGCGTCGGTTATGCTGGGTATTCTGGTGGGTACCATTGTCGGCGGCTATCTGACCGATGCCATCGGCCGTAAGAAAATGTTCATAATCGACCTGGTTGCCATTGCCCTCTTCTCGATTCTGAGCGTTTTTTGCAGCAATCCGTGGGAGCTCGTCGCGGCGCGCTTCTTCATCGGCGTGTTCGTAGGCGCCGACTATCCCATTGCGACTTCGCTTATTGCCGAGTTCACGCCGAAGAAATACCGTAGCATTTCAATGGGCGCGGTGTCGGCGGCGTGGTATTTGGGCGCTACGGTGGCCGCGTTCGTGGGCTACTTCCTGTATACCGTGCCCGATGGCTGGAAGTGGATGCTCGGTTCGGCGGTTATTCCCTGCATTATTCTGCTGGTTGGCCGTCACGATATTCCCGAATCGCCCATGTGGCTCGCGAAGAAGGGCCGCAAGGAAGAGGCTGACGAGATTGTGCACCGCGTGTTCGGCGAAGACGTCGAGCTCGAGGATGAAGAAGAGCAGCCGAAGACCTCGCTGCGCATGTTGCTGCATTCCGGCTACATGAAGCGTATGGTGTTCATGGGCGTGTTCATTCTGTGCCAGGTGGTGCCGATGTACGCCATTTACACGTTCGGCCCCGATATCATGACCGCGTTCGGCTTGGGTGAGGGACAGGAATCGATTCTGGGCGAGAGCGTCGTGAGTTTGTTCTTCCTGATTGGCTCTATTCCCGCGATGTTCTGGCTGAATTCCATGGGACGCCGCAAGCTGTTGCTCATTAGCTTGGTGTTCATGGGCGTGGGCCTTGCCATTCTTGGCGTGTGGCCCACGGCTCCGATTTTCGTCGTGATTCTTGCGTTCGGCCTGTACGCATTCTTCAGCGGCGGCCCGGGCATTCTGCAGTGGCTTTATCCCAACGAGTTGTTCCCGACCGAGGTTCGCGCTTCGGCTGTGGGCATCGCCATTGGCTTCTCGCGCATTGGCACTATTGTGTCGACGTACGGCACGCCGCTGTTCTTGGCTGCGTTCGGTGTTGGCCCCACGATGCTCGTGGCGGCGGTGCTTGTGGGCATTTGCCTGGTTATGTCGTGGTTCATTGCTCCCGAGACCAAGGGTAAATCGCTCGCCGAGACGAGCGCGCTCGAGGGAATCGATTCGGTTTACAAGGCGCGTTAATTCATGGTCAAAGTTTTTTCGAACCCGGACGTGCATTGCGTTCGGGTTCCTTTCGTTAATTTAGCTTCGGGCGAGTCGAATTGCTACATCGTGCGCGACGGCGGCGATTGCTTGGTTGTTGACCCGGGGGCGGCCAACGAAGCGGGCATGCGCCGCGTGCGCAATGCGCTTTTCGAGCTTGGTGTGGCGCCGGGGGAGTGCAAGGTGTTTTTGACGCACACGCACTTCGACCACGCCGAGGCGGTGCGGGTGCTGTTTCCCGAGGGCACGTGCGTGTATGTGTCCGAGGTGGGCTTCGAGGAGCGCAGCCCAATTCGCGCCGAGGCCGCGCGCGAGCTGTTCGTGCGACGCATGCTGAAGATGGGCGCGACGCTGGCCGATGCCGAGGAATATTCGCGCAACGATTACGAGCCCACGTTTCTGCCGGCGGGCGCGTTCGACTACCGCTTCGTGCGCGAGGGCGATGAGGTGCATGTGGGGCGCTTCGTGTTCGACGTTGTCGAGGTGCCGGGGCACACGCTCGATTTGGTGTGCTTGGTGGGGCGCGACGGCGCGCCGTCGTTTACGGGCGATGAAGTGATTTTCGGTACCACGCCGAGCGTCGATGCGCCGTTCGATGGCGAAGATGCGCTTGCGCTTTATATGGAAGGGCTTGGCCTGAGTGGCGATGGCCCGCAGCGGCTTGCCCTGTGGCGCTCTGACGGCAAGCGCGTGTTCGGCGCGAGCGGCATGCAGTCGGAGCGCTTCGGCGAGAAGCGATTCTTTGGCTCGGGCGGCTGGCAGCTGCATGGCCCGCGCGGCGCGCGCGTGCAGGAGCCCGACGAGCTGCAGCTTGGCAGGGTCGATTCGCGCGTGCAGGTTGCCGATGGTGCGGCTGATTCTGAGGTGCGTGAGCGCGACGATTCGCAGCCGCATGGCGTTGATGGCGAGTGGCTTCAGCACGTGCATTGGACGCTTCCCGGGCACGGCGAGGGGTTCGGCGGGCAAACGCTGCGTTCGCGTGCGGCCGATATCGTGGCGCGTAAGCTGCGCCATTGCGACCGCATGATCGCGACCGTGCGCGAGTGCCCCGGCATTGGCGGGGAAGAGTTGGCGCGGCGTTCGCTTACGCAGAAAGATGAGGCCGCCTGGCGCGCGGCGCCTTCGATTTCGCGATACTACTCGATGCTCGAGGCGTTTGTCGGCGCGCGTTACCTGGAAAACCAAGGCAAGCTCCGCCGCGAAGAAGTCGACGGCACCTGGCGATTCTACGTGTGCTAGTGCGGGCTTGGGGTCGATGCCTCCAGGAACCTGTTAAATGCTCGTAGCACTTAACAGGTTTTTGCGCTCCTGGCGTGTTCGCAGTTCGACCAACCTGTTAAATGCTACGAGCTTTTAAAAGGGTGGCGAGCTTTTAACGGGCGTCGGCCGTTGATGGGTGGCGAGCATTTCGCAGGCGGGGAGGCGTCCGGCAGGTTTTCGGCTTTCGAAGCTTGTGAAATTCCCGCGAAGTGCGGGGATTGTCTGATATACTGCAACGGTTGCAATTACCCAGGGCCTTGTTTCCACGCACCACCTGCATGGATTCGCGGCATTGGGCGAATGAAAGCAAGCGGCTTGCAACGGCCGCGCGATGGCACGTTCGCGTGTCAAGAAAGGTGGAGCAATGACTGCAACCACTCGTTCCATTGACAAAGAGACTGTCAAGGCACTCATCGCTGAGTACGGCAAAGGCGAAGGCGATTCCGGTTCCGCCGAGGTTCAGGTCGCCATCATGACGCACCGCATCAAGCACCTCACCGAGCACCTCAAGGAGCACAAGAAGGACAACCACACCCGTCGTGGCCTCATGCAGCTCATCGGTAAGCGTCGTCGTCTGCTCAAGTACATCAAGGATCGCGACATCGAGAACTACCGCGCTCTCATCAAGAAGCTCGGCATTCGCGACAACATCTAAGTCTTGCATAGAGCCCGCTTCGGCGGGCTTTTGCAGTATATAGCGGTCGGGCAGGGCAGGGGCCCCGCTTGCTCGCGAGGGGCATGAAGAGCATGCCTCCGAAGAAGAAGAGAAAGAAGAACTTTCTACATGGAAAAGATCGTCGAGAGCTTCGAGCTGTACGGCAAGAGCTACCGCCTGGAAACCGGCGAGCTCGCCAAGCAGGCCACCGGCGCCGTGCTCGTCACGCAGGGCGAAACCACGTGCCTGGTCACCGCCGTTGTCTCCAAGGAGCAGAAGGACTACGACTTCTTCCCGCTGACCGTCGACTTCATCGAGAAGATGTACGCCGTCGGCCGCATTCCGGGCGGCTACCTCAAGCGTGAGGCCAAGCCTTCCGACAAGGGCACCCTTACCGCCCGCATGATTGACCGTCCCATTCGCCCCGGCTTCGCCGACGGCTTCAAGCAGGAAGTCCACATCGTGGCTACCACGCTTGCGTGTGACGGCCAGAACCCGCCCGACTGCATTTGCGTGGGCGGCGCCTCTGCCGCGCTTCTGTGCGGCGGCACCCCGTTCGACGGCCCGGCCGCCTGCGTGCGCATCGCCCGCAACGCCGAGACTGGCGAGTTCATCGTGAACCCCACCTACGCCGAGCAGGAGACGAGCGACCTCGAGCTCACCATCGCTGGCACCAAAGACTACATCTCTATGGTCGAAGCCGGCGCTCAGGAAGTTTCTGAGGAAGACATGCTCGCCGCCATGGAGTTCGGCCAGCAGGCCATCGCCGCCTTCTGCGAGAAGCAGGCGGAATTTTTGGCCAAGGTCGCTCCCGAGCCCAAGGAATATCCCGTTCATGTGCCCGACGCCTCTATCGCCGAGCGCGTCGACGCCCACTACGACGAGATGAGCGCAGCCCTGCACGATGCCGACAAGCTTTCGCGCATCGCCAAGGTTGAGGCCCTGAAGTCGTCCATCAAGGAAAACGACTTCACCGAGGAAGAGCTCGCGGCATGGGGCAGCGATATCGCCGCCGCCTGCAAGGCTCTCGAGAAGCATGCCATGCGCCGCATGGTCATCGAGTCGGGCGAGCGTGCCGACGGCCGCGTCGCCGACGAGATTCGCCCGCTCTACATTCGCCCCGGCTACCTGCCTCGCGTGCATGGCTCGGGCTTGTTCCAGCGTGGCCAAACCCAGGCGCTCTCCATTTGCACCTTGGGTCTGCTCAACGAAGCCCAGCGCCTCGACACCATCGACCCGCAGGAATCCAAGCGCTACATGCACCAGTACAACTTCCCGCCGTACTGCACGGGTGAAACGGGTCGCATGGGCGCTCCCAAGCGCCGCGAAATCGGCCACGGCGCTCTCGCCGAGCGCGCGCTTCTGCCGGTGCTGCCCAGCGAAGACGAGTTCCCCTACGCCATTCGCGTGGTGAGCGAGATCATGGAATCGAACGGTTCCTCTTCGATGGCTTCCACCTGCGGTTCCACCCTGGCGCTCATGGACGCGGGCGTGCCTATCAAGGCTCCTGTTTCCGGCATTGCTATGGGCCTTATTAAGGAAGGCGACGACGTCGTCATTCTTTCTGACATCCAGGGCCTGGAAGACTTCCTGGGTGACATGGACTTCAAGGTCACGGGCACCGAGAAGGGCATCACCGCCCTTCAGATGGACAACAAGGCCAAGGGCCTGTCCACCGAGATTCTCGGCCGCGCGCTGAAGCAGGCCAAGGCTGGCCGCCACTTCATTCTGCAGGCCATGCTTGCCGAAATCGCCGCGCCCCGCGAAGAGCTGCGCGATACCGCGCCGCGCATCGACACCATCCACATCGCGGTCGACAAGATTCGCGAGGTCATTGGCAAGGGCGGCGAAACCATTCGCGGCATCCAGGATTCCACGGGTGCTTCGATTGAAATTCAGGAAGACGGCACCGTGCATATCGCGTCCGTCGACCAGGAAGCCGGCAAGGCTGCTCGCGCTGCCATCGAGGCCATCGTGAAGGTCCCCGAAGTGGGCGAGGTTTACGAGGGCCCCGTGGTTGGCATCCAGAGCTTCGGCGCGTTCATCAAGCTCACGCCTTCCAAGGACGGCCTGCTGCATATCTCCCGTATGGCCAACGGTCGCGTCGGCCAGGTCGAGGACGTGCTCTCCATGGGCGACATGGTGAAGGTCCAGGTTATCGAGATCGATCCGAAGTCGGGCAAAATCTCGCTCGACCGCTTGGAGAAGCCCGATGCTCCTGAAGGTTCCGCTCCGGCGCCCCGCCACGAGCGCGGCGACCGCGAAGATCGCGGCGAGCGTCGCGACCGCGGCGAGAAAACCGACCATCGTCCGGGTCGTTCCAACCGCGAAGCCAACGAGCATCGCACCCCGCGTCGTCGCCACTAAGCGCCGCCGCACACGCAAATAATCGGGGTTTGTGGGCTTCGGCTTCACAAACCCCGCATAAACCGGCCCCGCTGAGCACCTCTTTCGCGAGGTCGGCTTGAAAAGTGGGGGAGCAGGAGATATCATGTTCCCTCGCATGTTTTGAATTCGTAGTAAAACACGTTAAGGAGTTTTCTAAATGGCAGTCAAGATTCGCCTCGCCCGCCATGGCGCAAAAAAGCATCCTGTCTACCGCGTCGTCGTGGCCGATGGCCGCTGCACCCGCGATGGTCGTTACATCGAGCAGGTTGGCCGTTACAACCCCAACACCGATCCCTCTGAGATCACCCTCGACCTCGAGAAGGTTGCCGACTGGATGGCCAAGGGCGCTCAGCCTACCGACACCGTTGCTCGCCTGATCGATACGGTCAAGAAGGCTCAGTAGTCATGGCCGAGACTTCATCCGGCATCGTCGAGTTGGTGCGCGGCATCGTCGAGCCTCTCGTCGATGACGTAGACGCCGTGGAAGTTACTTCCACCTTTACCAACGACGGCTGCGAGCTCGTGGAGATTCGCGTGGCCGCAGACGACGCTGGCAAGGTGATTGGCCGTCAGGGCCGCGTAATCAAGTCGATTCGCGTGCTCGCCCGTGCTGCCGCATGTGGCAACGGCAACGCCGTGGAAGTCGAACTCGTCGAAGGGTAGCGTATATGTCGCGTCGTTGGGCCGATGTGGCCGAACTCGTCGCAACGCAAGGCTTGAAGGGAAGGCTCACCGTACGCCCGGTACGGGGCCTTCCTTTTCTTTTATCTGAAGGCCTTCGCGTTCACTTCGTGCCGCCCACAATCGATGGGCCGCGCGAGGCAAAAGTAAAAGAGGCAACGCATGCCGGCGGCCACGATTGGCTCGTGGCGTTTTCCGGCGTGAAAAACCTCGACACTGCCGAGAAGCTCGTGGGAAGCCACGTGATTGTCGAGCGCGCCGATTTGCCGGAAGGCTTTGAGGAAGGCGCCTCGTATGCCACCGAGCGCATCGTGGGCTTTGAGGTGGAGGATGAAACCAAGGGGTACGTGGGCGAAATCGTGGAAGTGCGCGAGATGCCGACGCAGTACCTCATTGTGGTGGAAACCGAAGAGGGCGAGCAGGTGCTCATTCCCTTCGTGGAAGATTTCATTGTCGATATTGACGAAGCCGAGGGCGTGATCTACATGGACCTGCCGGCCGGCTTGGTTGATATGTCGGAAGCGGAGGAGGAGTAGTACCGTGCGCATCGATACGCTTTCCACGTTCCCGCATATGTACGATTCGGTTATGGGCGAGTCGATCATGAAGCGCGCTCAGGCATCGGGCGCGCTCGATTTCCACGCCCACGACCTGCGCGATTGGACGCACGACCGCCATCGCACCACCGACGACGACCCGTACGGCGGTGGCCAGGGCCTGGTAATGAAGTGCGACCCCATCTTCGAGGCGTACGACGACATCGTCGCTGAGGGAAGCGCGCCCTACACCATCTTCCTCACGCCCTGCGGCGAGCCGTTCGACCAGGGCGTTGCCACCGAGCTTTCCGAGAAAGATCGCCTGCTGTTCATTTGCGGGCATTACGAGGGCATTGACGAGCGCGCTTATACGCTCGCCGACAAGTGCATTTCGCTGGGCGATTATGTGCTCACCTCGGGCGAGCTCGCGTCTATGGTGGTCATCGACGCCGTGGTGCGCCTGATTCCGGGCGTGTTGGGCGACGAGGGCAGCTCCATCGACGAGAGCTTCTACGACGGCTTGCTCGAATACCCGCAGTACACGCGCCCCGCGAATTTTCGCGGCATGGAGGTTCCCAGCGTGCTTCTGTCGGGCGACCACGGCAAGGTCGATGCGTGGCGCCGCCAACAATCGCTCATTCGCACGGCGCGCTTGCGTCCCGATTTGTTGGAGAGTGCCAATGTTTCGCAAGCCGAGCGGGCTTTTTTGCTATCATTGCGCGATGGCACAATCGAAGGCGCCTAACGGGGCGCCTTTTTATTTGAGAGGATGCACGTTTCATGGCTTATGGCCAGCATGGCTCAAGCGCCGGTGGGGGTTTGCGAAAAGCGCTCTCGTGGGTGTTCTACATCGTTTTCGTTATCGGTCTGGTGTGGCTGCTCCAAAACTTCGTGGTATGCCCGTACACGATTCCCTCGGGCTCCATGGAAGACACCATCGAAGTGGGCGACAACGTGTGGTCCGAGAAAATCACCTATTACACGCATGAGCCGCAGGCCGGCGACATCGTGACGTTCGAAGACCCTGAAATCGCAGGCCGCACGCTCATCAAGCGCGTTATTGCCACGGGCGGTCAAACGGTCGACCTCATCGATGGCACCGTGTATATCGACGGCGTTGCGCAAAACGAGCCCTATACCGAAGGCAAGCCTTCCGAGCCGCTGAAAACCGCGGCGAATGTTTCTATAAGCTATCCCTATACCATTCCCGAAGGGTATCTTTGGGTAATGGGAGATAATCGAACCGATTCTGCGGATTCCCGTTATTTCGGACCCATCGACAGCAAAACCGTCACCGGCCGCGCTGTCGCGATCTATTGGCCCCTCAACCATATAGGAGTGCTGTAAATGAGCAAAGCTCCCAGGCCCGAGGCGCCCACGTTCCAGGAGATCATCCTGCGACTGCAGCGCTACTGGGCAGACAACGGCTGCGTTGTTATGCAACCTTACGACAACGAAGTAGGCGCGGGCACGTTCCACACGGCCACCACGCTGCGCTCGCTGGGCCCCGACGCCTGGCGTTCGTGCTATGTGCAGCCGTGCCGCCGACCGGCTGACGGCCGCTATGGCGAAAACCCGAACCGCATGCAGCACTACTACCAGTTCCAGGTGCTCATGAAGCCTTCGCCCGACAACATTCAGGATTTGTACCTGGGCAGCTTGGAAGCCATTGGCATCACGGTCGCCGAGCACGACGTGCGCTTCGTCGAGGACGACTGGGAATCGCCCACGCTGGGCGCCTGGGGCCTTGGCTGGGAAGTGTGGATCGACGGCATGGAAGTGACGCAGTTCACCTACTTCCAGCAGGTCGGCGGCTTCGAGTGCGACCCCGTTCCCTCTGAGGTCACCTATGGCCTGGAGCGTTTGGCCATGTACGTGCAGGGCGTCGACTCGGTGTATGACATCGTGTGGAGCCGCGGCGACGACGGCCTCGAGTTCACCTACGGCGACGTGTTCTTGGAAAACGAGCGCGAGTTCTCGGCGTACAACTTCGAGGTTGCCGACACCGACATGCTGTTCGGCGAATTCGATCGCTACGAAGCCGAGTGCAACCGCGTGCTGGCCGCCGGTCTGCCGCTTCCCGCGTATGACTACGTGCTGAAGTGCTCGCACGCCTTCAACCTGCTCGATGCGCGCGGCGTGATTTCGGCCACGGAGCGCATGGGCTACATTCTGCGCGTGCGCACCATTGCTAAGGCGTGCTGCGCAAGCTATTTGGAACACGTGGTTGGCGTGAAGCCGGCCGAGGAAGGCGAGGAGGCGTAAATCATGGCGAATCAGACGCTGACGTTTGAAATCGGCACCGAAGAGCTGCCCGCTTTCGCTCTGCATGCCGCAACCGAAAAGCTCGGCGGCATGTTCGCCGACGCGCTCGATGGCGCGGGCATTCCCCATGGCGAGATTTCGGTGTACTCCACGCCGCGCCGCCTTATTGTGAGCGCGCTCGCCGTGCCCGAGGCTACCGAGGCTTTGACCGAAACCTTCCGCGGCCCCGCTGCGAAAATCGCGTTCGACGCCGACGGCAACCCCACGAAGGCCGCCTTGGGCTTCGCTCGCGGCAAGGGCGTTGACGCAAGCGCCCTTGAGCGCCGCGACGAGAACGGCGTCGAGTACGTGTACGCCGTGAAATCGACCCCGTCGGTGCAGGTGGTCACGCTTCTGCCTGAAATTCTGCAGAACCTCATCACCTCCATCTATTGGCCGCGTTCGCAGCGCTGGGGCTCGCGCCACGAGCACTTCAGCCGCCCTGTTCGCTGGTTGTTCGCCATGCACGGCGACGCGGTGGTTCCCGTTGAGTTCGCGGGCCTGACCGCTGGCAACACCACCTGCGGCCATCGCTTCCTGGCGCCCGGCCCGTGGGAGGTCGCTTCGGCCGACGCGCTTATCGACGTGCTTCGCGAGCACAACGTGGTGCCCACCGAGGCCGAGCGTGAGGCTTCCATTCGCGAGCAAGTCGCGGCTATCGAAGAGAAGACGGGCCTTGTGGCCGAGCTTCCCGCGAAGACCATGGCCGAGGTCGTGAACCTCGCCGAGTTCCCCACGGTCATGGTGGGCGAGTTCGACGAGCTGTTCTTGGCGGTTCCTAAGGAAATCACCGTTGACGCCATGCTTGTGCACCAGCGCTATTTCCCGCTGTTCAACGCCGATGGAACGCTTGCGAACAAGTTCCTCATCACCTCGAACGGCGATCCGAAGTTCGAAGCGAACATCGTCGACGGCAACCAGCGCGTCGTGGCCGCTCGCCTTTACGACGCGAAGTTCTTCTACGACGAAGACCTGAAGCACCCGCTCGAAGATTACGTTGAGCGCCTTGACACCGTCGTGTTCCAGGAAAAGCTTGGCACCACGCGCGCCAAGACCGACCGCATTGTGGCGCTCGCCAAGGCCATCGCCGCCGACGCCGGCGCGACGGGCCAAGAGGCCGCCGACGCTGAGCGCGCCGCCTATTTGGCCAAGGCCGACCTGGTCACGGGTGCGGTCGTGGAATTTACGAGCGTGCAGGGCATCATGGGCAGCTACTACGCCAAGGCCTCCGGCGAGACCGACGCCGTGGCGCGCGCCATTGCCGACCACTACCGCCCGCGTTTCTCGGGCGACGATGTGCCGGCCGAGCGCGTTGGCTGCATCGTGGCTATCGCCGACAAGCTCGATACCATCTGCGGCCTGTTCGCCATTGGCCAGGGCCCCACGGGCTCTTCCGACCCGTTCGCGTTGCGCCGCAGCGCGCTGGGCATCGTGACTATGCTGCTTTCCGACAAGGGTCTCGACATTTCGCTCGGCGCCGCCATTGACGTGGCGCTTGCGAGCTATGCGGATCAGGGCATCGAGTTCGACGCCGCCGCCGTTCGCGCCGACGTGGTCGACTTCTTCATCACGCGTACGAAGGTCATGGCGAAAGACGAGGGTGCTTCCCCCGACGCCATCGAGGCCGTGCTTGCCGTGAGCGTTGAAGAGCCCGTCGTGTTCATGCAGCGCGTGCGCGCGCTTGTGGCTGCCCGCGAGCAGCAGGCCGAGACGTTCGACGATTTGGCCACCGCGTACGCCCGCGCGAACAACCTGCGCGACGAGAAGCTGGGCACGAACGTTGACGAGTCGCTGCTTGGCGACGAGGAACGTGCGCTGCTCGACGCGGTTGCCGCCGCCGAAAGCAAGGTTGCAGAGCATCTCACCGGCAACGATTACGCCGCCGCTTTGGCCGAGCTCGCTAATTTGCGCGCTCCCATCGACGCGTTCTTCGACGGCGTTATGGTCATGGACGAGAACGAGGCGATTCGCGAGAACCGCCTGCGCTTGCTCAACCGTTTCGTCGCCGTGTTCAAAGACGTCGCCGACTTCGGCAAAATGGCCAAGAAATAGAGCTTTTGAAGGGCCTGCCATGCGGCGGGCCCTTTTTCGTATCCCATCGGGGGTTTGGCGAGGCCTTCGCCAAGACCGCAGCGGGCTACCGTTCACTTCGTTCTCTATGCGCTCGCTTGGCGGTGTTTCGTTTTGAAAGAAGTGCAAGCTTGAACACCGACGGTCTTGGCGAGGGCCTCGCCAAACCTCTTTCTTTTGTAATGTATGAAACAATATGGGGCGAATGCTATGAAGCAGGGCGCTTCAGAAAGGGGACATGCATGGCATCGAATGAAGGATTTATTGGAGTGAACAACGACACGCCGTTTCCCACGATTCATATTGTGAGCGACTCGCTTGGCGCGACGGCCCATTCTCTCGCCCGCGCGGCGGCGGGGCAGTTTGGCTACCCCGATCCGTATATCGAGACGCTGCCCAAGGTTCGCAGCTTTAATGAAATCGCGGGTTTTTTGAGCAAGCATCAGGAATCGCATCGCGCCAAGGGCAAGCCTGATGATCTCGTGGTGTTCTACACGCTCGTCGACGATGAAATGCGCCATTTGATGCAGGCGTTTTGTGACGAACGCGGCATGCATGCCGTCGATTTGATGGGAGGGCCTATTTCGGCGCTCGAGAAAGCCTCGGGGCTTGAAGCGAGTCGTGACCCGGGTCTCATGCGCACGGTCGACCAGAACTATTTCCGCCGCATTGCCGCCATGGAATTCACGGTGGAGCACGACGACGGCCGCAACCCGCAAGATTTGCCTGATGCCGATATTGTGCTGTTGGGCGTTTCGCGTTCGAGCAAAACCCCTATTTCCATTTACATGGGCATGGAGGGCTACAAGGTTGCCAATGTGCCGCTCGCGCTTGGAACCGAGCCGCCGAAGGAGATTTATGACTGCGATCCGTCGCGCATCTTCGGCCTTATGACGACTCCCGATGTGCTCGTGGGCATTCGCCAGCGCCGCTTGGGCGGTTCGGGGCGCATCGCTTCCATGGTCGCCGCGAGCTACGCCGAGCCCGAAATGGTCTATCAAGACCTCGAAGAGGCTCGCGCGCTCATGCGAAAACTTGGATGTATTGTGATCAGAACCGACAATAAAGCCGTCGAAGAAACCGCTCAGGAGATATTACGGTACTTCGAGCTGGCTCACCCTCTTCAAAAAAGTGCGATTGAGTGATAATTACACGGTGCAGTACTTTTTAGACTTCATATGTTAGGAGAAGACATTGACTGCAGACGTTAAGCGTGTCTACGCGTTCGGCAAGGACGCTGAGGGCAACAACGTTACTGAAGGCAACAAGGATATGAAGAACATCCTTGGCGGCAAGGGCGCGAACCTCGCCGAAATGGCCCTCATTGGCCTGCCCGTGCCTCCGGGCTTCACCATCACCTGCCAGACCTGCATGGAATATGCAAACGCGAATAACACGTGGCCCGAAGGCGCGCTCGACACCATTCAAGAGTATCGCCTCGACCTCGAGAAGCGTATCGGCAAGCGCATTGGCGATGCTGAAGATCCGCTGCTCGTTTCCGTTCGTTCCGGCGCCCCCATGTCGATGCCCGGCATGATGGACACGGTTCTGAACCTTGGTCTGAACGACGAGTCGGTTCACGGCCTCATCAAGCACACCGACAACGCTCGCTTCTCGTGGGATAGCTATCGCCGCTTCATCCAGATGTTCTCGAACGTGGTTATGGGCCTCGACGGCGACCTGTTCGAAAACGCCATTACCGCCAAGAAGCTCGCTCGCGGCGTGAAGAGCGACACCGAGCTTTCCGCTGAAGACCTGCAGGAACTCGTCGCCGAATTCAAGCAGATTTTCTCCCAGAACGTTTCCGCCGAAGAGCATCCCGAGCTCGTCGTTGACGGCGCGGTCGCTTTCCCGCAGAACCCCGACGTTCAGCTGAAGCTGGCCATCGAGGCCGTGTTCGGCAGCTGGAACAACCCGCGCGCGGTGCTCTACCGCAAGCAGAACAAGATTGCCGACGATCTGGGCACCGCCGTTAACGTGCAGTGCATGGTGTTCGGCAACAAGGGCGAGACTTCCGCTACCGGCGTTGCATTTACCCGCAACCCCGCAAACGGCGAGAAGGAATTCTACGGCGACTACCTGGTGAACGCCCAGGGCGAAGACGTTGTCGCGGGCATTCGCAACACGAGCCCCATCGCCGAGCTGAAGCATGTCGACGGCCTGCAGGAAGCCGGCAAGGAGCTCGAGGGCGTGTTCACCATTCTCGAGAACCACTATCGCGACATGTGCGACATCGAGTTCACCATCGAGCAGGGCAAGCTGTGGATGCTGCAGACTCGCGTGGGCAAGCGTACCGCCGCCGCCGCGCTGCACATCGCCATTGAGATGGAAAAAGAAGGCCTCATCACCAAGGAAGAGGCTGTGTGCCGCGTCGACCCCGCTCAGCTCGACCAGCTGCTGCACCCGCAGTTCGACAAGAACGCTAACTACGACGTGCTCGCCCGTGGCCTGAACGCTTCTCCGGGCGCTGCTGTGGGCGGTGCCGTGTTCTCGGCTGCCGACGCTGTGAAGGCCGCCGAAGAAGGCAAGAAGTGCGTGCTCGTTCGCTGGGAGACCACTCCCGACGACCTCGCTGGCATGATTGCTGCCGAAGGTATTCTCACCAGCCATGGTGGCAAGACCAGCCATGCTGCCGTTATTGCCCGCGGCATGGGCGCTCCGTGCGTTTGCGGCGTTGAGCAGCTCAAGATTGACGCCGAGAAGAAGGAAGCCGCGCTTACCGGCACCGATATCGTGATCCACGAGGGCGACATGATTTCGCTCGACGGCACCACCGGCATCGTTGTTCTGGGCGCTGTCGACCTGGTTATGCCTGAGCTCACCGGCGACCTCGACACCATTCTCGAGTGGGCCGACGAGTATCGCCGCCTGGGCGTTCGCGCCAACGCCGACAACCCAGCCGATGCGCAGCTTTCCCGCGACTTCGGCGCCGAGGGCATTGGCCTCGACCGTACCGAGCACATGTTCCTGGGCGAGCGCAAGCAGATTATTCAGACCTTCATCCTGAACGAGGACGAAGAAGTTCGCAAGGAAGCTGTCGAGCAGCTGTTCGAAGCTCAGACGGGCGACTTCTATGGCATGTTCAAGGCTATGGACGGCTTGCCGGTTATTGTTCGTCTGCTCGATCCGCCTCTGCACGAGTTCCTCGAGAGCCCGCGTGCCCTCGATGTGGAAATCGCCCGCATGGAGGCCACCGGCGCCGATGCGAAGGAAATCGCCGCGAAGCGCGAGCTCATGGACAAGATCGATTCCATGGCTGAGCAGAACCCGATGTTGGGCCTGCGCGGCTGCCGTTTGGGCATCGTGTATCCCATCCTTCCCGAGATGCAGGTGCGCGCTATTGCGTCCGCTGCTGCCAAGCTCAAGAAGGAAGGCCTCGATCCCAAGCCCGAGATCATGATCCCGCTGGTTTCCACGGTGAAGGAGCTCGACAAGATGCGCGGCGTCGCCGAGCGCGTTATCGCCGAAGTTGCCGAGGAGCAGGGCGTTGAGCTCGAGCTTCCCATTGGCACCATGATTGAGCTGCCTCGCGCTGCCGTGACCGCTGACGAAATCGCCACCAAGGCCGACTTCTTCAGCTTCGGCACCAACGACCTCACCCAGACGACGTTCGGCTTCAGCCGCGACGACGTTGAGGCTGAGTTCATTCCGCAGTA
Source organism: uncultured Slackia sp. (assembly GCF_934630525.1). GTDB lineage: Bacteria > Actinomycetota > Coriobacteriia > Coriobacteriales > Eggerthellaceae > Slackia. The sequence goes on along the minus strand of NZ_CAKTVX010000002.1, from coordinate 230,582 downwards.
CCTCGCCGAGAAGCTGCTGCCTTACAACCCGTTCGCGACCGTCGACCCGGGCGTTGCCAAGCTCGTGAAGATGGGTGTTGAGCTGGGTCACGAGGGCAACCCCGATCTGGTGTGCGGCGTGTGCGGCGAGCACGGTGGCGACCCCGACTCGGTCAAGACCTTCCACAAGATCGGTCTCGACTACGTCTCCTGCAGCCCCTACCGCGTGCCGCTGGCTCGCCTGGCTGCCGCTCAGGCTGCTATCGCCGACAAGCAGTAACCGAATCGGTCGATTCCTGCCGACGACTCTTCAAGAGGCTCAAAGGCGCTCTCCTTCGGGAGGGCGCCTTTTTCTACGGTGCTTTCATATTCCGTCGCTCGCCCAGCTTCCCGAAGGGCTTGCCGGGGCCACGGTTCGCTACCGTTCGCTTCGCTCGCTATGCGCTCACCTGGCTGCGCTTAACTTTGGAATGAAGGGCAAGTTTGAGCGCAGACGACCTCGGCAAGCCCTTCGGGAAGTTGGGCGAGCTGACAATGAATAATCGTGCAGGCTCGCGCCCACCCCGAGTGCCGTGTAAAGACCGTCGGCGTTCATTCCTGCGTTTCATTTCAAAATGAAACGCCGTCAAGCGGGCGCATAGTGAGCCGTAGGCGAACGGTAGCCCGGTGTGGTCTTTGCGCGGCACCCGGGGCGGGCGCGGGGCGGCGGGACGACATTTTGACGCATGAAAAAGGCCGTTCCGAAGAGCGGCCTTTCTTGGGTATTGATAGCTTCCGTGACTTACATGCCGATGAGGGCTTGCAGCGAGGTGAGGAAGTTCGTCATGTTGCGGTAGCAAATGAACAGCGTAACCACGATGATGATGACGCCGGCGATGTTGGCGAAGGCATGGTTCTTGAACTTGCCCAGGTCTTTGCCGTTTGCGCAGAAGATGACGAAGAACGCCATGATGGGCAGCAGAATCGCGTTTGCGGCCTGCGCAACAAGGATGAGCTGCGTCGGACTCTTGCCCCAAGCAATCGCCATGCAGCAGCCGCATACGAGGACGATGGCCCAAACGATCTTGAACTTCGCGTCCTTCAGGCCCTTGCCCCAGCCGAGCACGCCATTCACGGCGTACGCCGCGGAAAGGGGAGCGGTGATGGCCGAAGAGAAACCAGCGGCAAGAAGGCCAAGGCCGATCATCCACGTAGACCAGTCGCCCAGAAGTGGCGTGAGCGCGAGAGCCATGACCTGGCCGTTGATCTTCGCGCTTGCGATCTGGTCGCCCGCGACGGTCGTGATGCCGGCGACGGTAGCGCCGTCAACTTCCCAGGTCGTCCACAGCGGGTGCAGGTTTGCGGCGGCGCAGATCAAAATAGCCATGGAAATGATGCCGCCCAAGGCAATAGAGAGCACGGCGTCGAAGCGGGCATCGGAAATCTGCTCGGGGTCCTTCCAGCGTTCGGCTGCGGAAGAGGCATGCAGGAACAGGTTGTACGGCACGATGGTGGTGCCGACGAGGCCGATGGCGGTCATCAGGCCGGTGGAGTTGTTCGTGGGCAGATGCGGCGTGAACATGCCGGAAATAATGGCGCCCCAATCGGGGTTGGAAGCAAATGCGGTGACCAGGAAAACCACGCCCATGAACACGACGATGGCCGTGAGCACTTTCTCGATGAGGTTGTAGTGGCCGATGAACATCACGATGGCTGCCAGCAGGCCCACGATAACGACGATGGCGCCCATGGGAATGCCGGGCGCGACGGCCTGGATGCCCAGGATACCGCCGGTGATGTTGCCGGTTTCATAGGCGACGTTGCCGATGAAGATAGCGATAATGACGATTGCGATGGCCAGGCCCTTCAACACGGGATTGGGAATGCGGTCGCGGATGTTCTCGCCCAGGCCTTTCTGGCTGGCGATGCCGACGCGGGCGGCCATTTCCTGGAAGATGATGGTGGCGACGGTGGCGAACACGAGGGCCCACAGCATAGTGTAGCCGACGCTCGCGCCGGAAACGGTGCACGTGGTAACCGTGCCGGGGCCGACGAAGCCCGCGGCCACGAGAGCACCCGGGCCAACGTTCTTGAGCTTTTCGATGACTTTGCTCATGGCGTTCCTTTCTTTTTCGGGCTTCGGCCTTGCGCGCGCCCCGTCGTTGCGGGCGGTGCGAGCGCAAAACCGAATAATGTAACTTGTCTATTATGATGGTACTCAACGCTTTAGCGCATTAGAGTGGCAGTGGAAGAGTTTAACATGTCGGTAACTGGCATATGCCGAAATAATGACATGGATAAGCACATATAAGAAATGGCGTGGAAATTATCCATCATGAATAGATGTGCGTTATTCATGCCAGCTCGATAGGTTGTTTGGATTATCCGAAAGCGCTCTAAGATTCTGCATGAAGCACTTCCGGATAGCGTAAGGCCTCTTCTTTTTATTGCGCCCGACAGGGTTTCAGCTCCACGCCTGCTTGCGCGAGCGCGGTGCGAATCTTCTTGGCGAATTCGAGCGCGTGGGCATTGTCGCCATGAATGCAAATGGTGTCGGCAGCGACCTCGATAGTGCTGCCGTCAACCGCTTCGATGGTGCCTTCCTGTACCGCGCGCACCACACGTGCTACGGCGAAGTCTTCGTCGGCGATCACGGCGTTTTCCTGCTTGCGCGGCACCAATGTGCCGTCGGCCATGTAATTGCGGTCGGCAAAGAATTCCTGCGCGGTGGCAAGGCCCGCTGCGTGTCCCGCCTCGATGAGCTTTCCGCCCGCGAGGCCTACGAGCACGAGCGTGGGATCGAAATCGCGTACGGCGGCGGCAATCGCCTCGGCGAGGGCGGCGTCTTTCGCGGCGCGATTGTAAAGCTGCCCGTGCGGCTTCACGTGGGCGAGCGCAGTGCCTTCCGCTTTGCAGAATCCGGCAAGCGCCGAGATTTGGTACAGCACGAATGAGTAGACTTCATCGGGGGAAAGCGCCATGTCGCGTCGGCCGAAGCCCTGCAAGTCGGGATATCCCGGGTGCGCGCCAATCGAGGTGCCAGCGGCGGCTGCGGCGGCCACGGTGCGGCGCATGACGCACGGGTCGCCCGCGTGCATTCCGCATGCGACGTTCACGCTTGTGACTAAAGGAATCACCTGGTCGTCGAGACCGAGGGAATAGCGGCCGAAGCTTTCGCCCAAATCGCTGTTCAAATCTACGCGTGCCATAAAGGCGCTCCTTTCGGATGTGGTGGGGCGGAATTTGCTTTGCGCTGAGACCTGTTAAACGCTACGAGCATGTAACAGGTGCGGTTCGAGGTCGCTAAAACTTCAGGGAGATGTTCTTCGTGTCGGTGATGAGCATGCAGCCGGGCGCGTGGGTGATGGCGAATTTCGGCTTCACGTTCATGACGACCGACTGCGGGGTGACGCCGCACGGCCAGAATACGGGCACTTCGCCCTCGTGGATGTCGACCGCATCGCCGAAATCGGGCTTGGAGATGTCGTCGATGCCTATGACCGAGGGGTCGCCGATGTGAATCGGAGCGCCGTGGACCTTCGGAATGGCGCCCGAAATTTGTACGGCCTGCACGACCTGGTCATACGGAATGGGGCGCATGCTCACGACCATGTTGCCGGACATTTTGCCCGCCGGCTCGCATGCGATGTTCGTGATATACATGCTCACGTTGCGGCCCTGCGTGTTGTGGCGCATCTCGATGCCGGCTTCGATGAGCTCGCTTTCGAAGCTGAACGAGCAGCCAATGAGGAACGCGACCAAATCGTCGCGCCACAAATCTTCAACGCTCGTGGGGTCGTCGACCATCACGCCGTCGCGGTAGACGCGGTAGCGCGGGAAGTCGTTGGCGATGTCGCAGTCGGCGCTGCTGGTATGGAAGAAGCGGTCGCCCACTTCTGAAACCTCCAAAATGGGGCAGGGCTTGGGGTTGCGCATCGCGAACAGCAGGAAGTCGTAGGCGTCTTCCTTCGGCAGCACGATGAGGTTGCCCTGCGCATAGCCCGGGCACAAACCGCTCGTGGGGCCGCTGAAGCGTCCTTCGCGAATGATATGGCGCATTTCGCGCGGGGTGATGTTTGCGGGAATGTCGGAAATGCTGAGCTGTTCTTGTGCCATGATGCTTCCTCGCGTATCTTTCTGCCGCTTTGTCGGGCGCGGCACCCGCCACTTCATACGCCGTGGTCGCGTTCTGTATGCTGCGCGCGGCGCCCGGCCAAAGCCGCATGTCGCGCGAATCGCATCGGTCGGTTTGCGCAGGCGGCTCGTTTCTTGCCCGCGCCGGTTTCTTCCGCCGCTTATTCCACCGGCGGCATGGTGGGCTCGCCCGCGTGGTCGTTCGGCTCGATGCAGGGCATTTCCAGCGTGAGCCTGCCTCGTGCGTTGGCGCGCACGTTGCGGTAATAATCGCGCTCGGCCACGAGCAGGCGCTGCGCTTCGATGACCGAAACGGGCTTGAATCGCACGTACTGCTTGGTCGCGCGCTGCACGAGCAGCGGAATGTCGACGCTCGCGACGGTGGCGATTTTCGCGTAGCCGCCCGTGGTTTGGCGGTCGGCGAGCATCACGATGGGGGTGCCCTGCGCGGGAATTTGGATCGAGCCCAGCGCAATGCCGTCGGAAATGATGTCGGAACCGCGGCTCGATTCGATTTGCGGGCCATCGAGGCGGCATCCCATGCGGTCAGTTTGCGCGCTTACCTGGTAGCGTTCCTTATAGAACGTGTCGATGCCGCGGCTCGTGAACAAATCGCTTTGCGGGCCCGGCACCACGCGAATTTCCTGCGTGAGGTATTCGAAATGGTAGAACGGGTCGTTGCGGTAGTGGTTGGGGCCGAAATCGTAGTAGGGGTTCGGCGTGGTGTCGTGGAAGTTCACCACGTCGCCGAACGCGAAGCGCCGGCCCCCGAAGCCGCCCAGGCCGCACTTCAGGTTGGTGGAGGCGCTGCCCATGACGCGGGGCACATCCACGCCGCCGTTGGCGATGGCCAAATACCCGTACACGCCGCGCTCTGCGGCCGGCATTGAGAGGCGCTGGCCGGCGCGCACCACGAACGCCTGGTACATGGGTGCGCGCTCTTCGTCGATGCGCGGGTTGAAATCGGCGCCCGTAATGGCGACGACGGCGTCATTTTCGAATTCGAGCGTAGGGCCCGCGAAGGCGAATTCGATGGCCGGCGCATTCGCCGCATTGCCCACAAGCAGGTTGCCGAGCGAGAATGCGCGGCGATCCATGACGCCCGAGGGCGAGAAGCCGCTCGCGGCGTATCCCATACGGCCGCGGTCTTGCACGGTGGTCAGAAGACCCGGCACGCATACCGTGAACTTCGCCATTTAGTTCGCCTCCTTCACTCGGTACTCGTAGGTTCCAGCTTGCAGCGCGCCCTCGATTTCCGCATATTCATCAGGTGAAATGGCTTCGAATTCAATGGAATCGCCCGCGGCATACAAAAACGCCGGCTCGCGTTCTGCGTCGTAGGGGCGCAGCGGGCTGCGGCCGATAATTTGCCATCCGCCGGGCGAGGGCAAGGGGTAGATGCCCGTTTGCGCGCCGCCAATGCCCACGGCGCCGGCTTCGATGCGTACGCGCGGCACTTCGAGACGGGGCGTTTCCAAATCGGGGTTCAAGCCGCTTAGGTAGGCGAAGCCCGGCAGGAAGCCCAGCATCGCGATGAGGTACGTGGGCTCGGTGTGCAGGCGAACCACTTCATCGGGGGTGATGCCGTGGAATTGCGCGACATGCTCCAGGTCGGGGCCGAATTCGCCGCCGTAGCACACGGGAATCACGATGGTTTTGCCAGCCGAGGCCCCTTCGGCGGAAAGGCCGTCGAGGTTGGCGTGCACGGCTGAAATCAATTCCTCATAGGAAATGATTTCGGGGTTGTATGCGACCATGACGGCGCAAAACGTGGGAACGATGTCTTCGATGCCCGCGATGCCTGCCGCCTGAATGCGCGCGGCGGCGCTGCGCACAAGGGCGCTCGCTTCGGCCGAGATGGCATCGGCGACAACGATATTGATGGCGGAATCTCCGCACACGCTGATTTGGTAAGGGCGCATGGGTGCACTCCCTCTAGTTTTGCTTGAACGTTCGGCGAAAATGCGCGGCGTGGCGTGCCGCGTCGGTTAATTGCTTTGTATACTTTAGCGCACGATAGTACGGAGTTGACGCGAAGACTTCGTTGTTTACAATTTGGCAACCGCAAGCGGCGGGAATGCGTGCGAAACTTACAGGACGGTTCGTTTCCGCTGGGCGCGTGCTTTTTCTTGGTTGGGCTTGGCTTTTGGGCGAATCGCTCGCGATGCATGCCGTCGCGTTTTCCGAATGAGGCACGCCGACAGAGGCTGCTTGTTTCGAATATGAGAGATTGAAAGGCTGTTTTTCGTGGTTGGTCGCGGTTTATTTTTGGGCGTGTTCTTCATCGCCTACGCCATTCAGGCGATAACGGGTTTTGCCGGCAACATTATCGCGATGCCTGCGGGCATGGCGACCGTCGGCATGCAAGAGAGCGTCGCCATGCTCAACGCCACCGGCATGATCGGCTGTGGGCTTATTGCCATTCAAAACTGGAAGCACATCAACTGGCGCGAGCTCGCGATTATGCTTGCGGTTATGACGCCGTTCATGTTTGTGGGCATTTGGCTCGACACGGTGCTGCCGCTGGGCATTCTGTCGAAGATTTACGGCGCCATTGTGGTGGTTGTGGGCGTGCGCGGCTTGGTGCTCAAACAGCAGCGGTTCATGCCGAAGTGGCTGCTCGCTGTGCTGCTGGTGCTTGCGGGCCTCATTCAAGGCATGTTCGTTTCGGGCGGCGCCATTCTCGCGATTTACGCGCTCCAGCGCCTTCAGGACAAAGACCAGTTCCGCGCCACGCTTTCGTGCATTTGGATGGTGCTCAATTTCGTGTATGCCGCGCTGCAGCTTAGCCAGGGGCATTACACGCCCGATTGCCTGGTCATGGTCGCCATCGCCATTCCGCTTCTGCTTGTGGCTACGTGGCTCGGCAACAAGCTGCAGAAGCGTATCAGCCAGGCAACGTTCATCAAGGTGACCTATGTGCTGCTCACGGTGATTGGTATTATTCTGCTTGTGAAATAAGCGCTGTTTTTGGCAAGAAGCTTGGGCTGGTTCCGAAAGCGAGCCGAGGCTGGCGGCGCGGGATGCCGAGGCACTCGAAGGCGCGCCGCGCGAGGCATAGGTTGCATCGAGCCAGGGCGAGCCGAGAGCTAGCGGGCCGAGGCGTGGGTTGTCGCTCGATGCGACTGTTTGCTTCCGTGTTGTGTATGAGTCGGAACCTGTTAAACGCTACGAGCATTTAGCAGGTGGCGAGTGATCATTTAACAGGTGGGGGTTCGTGCTGGTGGCGCGCCTCTACAACCCAAATACGCCCTGGCGCGCGTGAAATATCTGTGCGTGGCGGTTGGAAAAGCGGCGGCGCCCTTCTATAATCACGACACTATGTCTGAAACAAATTTGAAACAAAATCAGGCGGCGGTTGAACCTGCTGCTGCCGAGCAAGACGGCGCTGAATTGGGCGTCGCTGAATCGGCTGCATCCCAATCCGCCGCAGTCGAAACGAGCGCCGCTCATAAAAGCGGCGTCTCTGCAACTATGCAAAAAGAGGCTTTCCAAGCCGCATGGCCCATTGTGCTCGGCTATATCGTGCTGGGCATCCCGTGTGGCATCTTGGGCGTGGCCGCCGGCATGGACGTGTGGATGATCGCGGTTATGAGCTTGCTGTTCTATTCGGGCGCCGGCCAATACATGATTCCCAATATGTGGCTCGCGGGCAACCCGATTTCGGCCATCATCGCCAGCGTCGCGCTTGTGAACACGCGCCAAATGCTCTATGGCGCATCGCTTTCGCAGTTCTGCGGCAGCGCGGGCAAGCGCCTGGCGTTCATTTTCGGCGCCACGGTAACCGACGAGAGCTTCGGCGTGAATTTGGCGCGCATGATTAACGGCGATTGGTCGGTGAAGCACGCCCTGCTCGTTAATTTGTTCTCGCTTACATCGTGGACCGTCTCCAATGTCGCGGGCGCGCTTATCGGTTCGGCGATTTCGCTGCCCACCGCACTCGCTTCGTTCGCCATGACGTCGCTGTTCATTTGCTTGTTGTGCATGCAGAAGGTGACTCCCGCAAACTTGGTCGCCGTGTTCGGGTCCATTGCCGGTGTTATTGTGTGCAAGTGCGTGGGCCTTGCCGGGCCCGCCATTCTGATTGGCGCACTTGTGGGCGTGGGCGCCGCGTTCGCGTTCTCGAGCGTGCGTCGCGATAATCGCAACACGACTATGAAAGTGGGGGAGTAAACAGTGGACGTTACGAGCTTCCTCATCATTTTTGGTGTGTGCTTGGCGTGCATGCTCGCCTGCCGTTGCTTGCCTATTTTCTTATTGAAGGGCAAGCAGCTGCCTGAAGGGTTCGTACGCGCGCTGAACTTCATTCCGCCCGCGGCTTTTGCTGCCCTGGTGACGAACGACCTCTTCGATCCCGCGGAGGTCGCTTCGGGCGACATCGCACTGTGGGGCATGCCTTTGCTGGCTGCCGCCGTAGTGCTTGTGGTGGGTGCGAAGACGAAATCGATGGCGGCGTGCATCGTGGTGGGTGTTGGCATGCTTGCCGTGCTCATGTATGTGCCTGCGCTGTTGTAGGTTTTTGGCTCTGGTGCTCTACTGGTTTCATTTTGGATATGGTTTGAGGCTAAGGTTTGACAGGCCCCGTGGCGGTATATCCGCCACGGGGCCTGTTGTGTTGCGGGCGGCGATGCGGGCGAGGGCAGCTTGATTCGCTCTTTCCTATGCATGCAGACCTCAATCCGGGCCGCGCCGGTCTAACTTTTGGCAGAAAATCGCATTTTGATTTACGCTCGCCGCTTACCGCGCTTTAGTGTGGTGGATTGTAGAAATTTCCCCCATAGACGTAAATCGCCGTTATAATCGCCCAAATGCAAAACACGGGTTGTTTAATACACTTTTCGTAATAAATATGCAATTTAGAGCGAAAGTGCCTTTAAACCGGTACCGAGAGACCGAAAAGGAGATGCAAATGGAAGCCACCCAAACCGCCGCAGGACACGCGCCCGCGGCAACAGCGTCGGCAGCTGGCCAAGAGGGGGCCAAAGCCATGACAATTGCAGAGAAGCTTATAGCCGCCACGAGCAAAAAGGCTCGTAAGGCGGCTATTTTGTTATTGGAGGACGGAACCCGATTCGACGGCTGGGCATGCGGTGCCGCAGGCGAAGTTACGGGCGAGATTTGCTTCAACACGTCGCTCGAGGGCTATCTTGAGGTCATTACCGACCCTTCGTATGCGGGTCAAATTGTCACGATGACCTATCCCCAGATCGGCAACTACGGTGTGAACCTCGACGACACGCAGTCGGCCAAGCCTGCTCTGCGCGGCTTGGTCGTGCACGACATGTGCCGCACGCCTTCGAATTGGCGCTCGAGCATGAGCTTGCCCGAATTCCTCGAGCGCGAGAACATCGTGGCTATCGAGGGCATCGATACGCGTGCGCTCGTTCGCCATATTCGCGATTTCGGCGCGCAGACTGCCATTTTGTCTACCGAAGACCTCGACGCTGCTTCGCTTGCGGAAAAGGTCGCCGCAGCTCCGAGCCTGGTGGGCCACAATCTCGCCAAAACCGTGAGCCGCGCCGCCACGGAGTCGTTCGATAGGGTGCCTGAAAGCCAGGCGTTCGCTGTGGCCGCTCCTGCGCCGAAGAAATATCACGTGGTTGCGTATGACTGCGGTGTGAAAGAGTCGATTCTCGCGGGCCTCGTGCGTGTGGGCTGCGACCTTACCGTTGTGCCGTGGGACACTCCCGCTGCTGACGTGCTCGCCATAGAACCCGACGGCGTTTTTCTCTCCAACGGCCCGGGCGACCCCGACGCCGTGACCGAAACCTACGAGCAGGCGCGCGAGCTTATTGGCAAGGTGCCGGTGTTCGGCATTTGTTTGGGCCACCAAATGATCAGCCTCGCAAGCGGCGGCGAAATGGAGAAGCTCAAGTTCGGTCATCGCGGCGGCAACCAGCCCGTCATGAACCTCGTGAGCGGCCAGGTGGAAATCACCGCGCAGAACCACGGCTTCGGCCTGGTGTTCCCGAGCCTCGGCAAACTCGTGCCCGAGCTTTCGGGCGGCGTGGTCGAGCACCCTGCCGACGGCGACCTTCGCTTCTGGTCGCAGCGCCGCATCGCGCCCGTCGTTGAAAACGAGCGCTTCGGCCGCATTCGCCTGACGCACGTCAACTTGAACGATGGCACTTGCGAAGGCATTCAGCTGCTCGACCAAAATGCTTTCTCGGTGCAGTACCACCCCGAGGCCAACCCTGGTCCTACCGATGCGCACTACCTGTTCACGGCGTTTTGCCGCCTGATGGACGGCGACGCCGACTACCTGAACATCAACATTTCGCAAGACCGCCTCGCCGGCTGGGTCTTCGGCTCGAAGGAGGCCTAGGTAATGCCCAAACGTACCGACATCAAACGTATCCTCGTTATTGGCTCGGGCCCCATCGTCATTGGCCAGGCGTGCGAGTTCGACTACTCGGGCGCCCAGGCGTGCAAGGTGCTCAAGGAGGACGGCTATGAAGTGGTGCTCGTGAATTCGAACCCCGCTACCATTATGACCGACCCCAGCTTGGCCGACCGCACCTACGTGGAGCCGATTACCGCTGAATTCATCGAGCGCGTCATCGCCAAAGAGCATCCCGACGCCCTGCTGCCTACCCTTGGTGGCCAAACGGGCCTGAATGCGGCCGTTGAGCTGGCGAAATCGGGCGTGCTTGATCGCTATGGCGTCGAAATGATTGGTTGTGATTTGGCGGCAATCGAGCGCGGCGAAGACCGCAAGCTGTTCGCTGAGGCCATGGAAGAAATAGGTCTGGAATGCGCGCGCAGCGGTTATGCGTACTCCGTCGAAGATGCTGTCGAGCTCGCCGGCAAGGTGGGCTACCCCTGCGTGCTTCGCCCGAGTTTCACGCTCGGCGGCGCGGGCGGCGGCATCGCCTACGACGAGCAGGAGCTGCGCGAGATCGTGGCGCAGGGCCTGGAGCTTTCTCCCGCCGGCGAGGTGCTCGTGGAAGAGAGCATCATCGGCTGGAAAGAATACGAGATGGAAGTCATGCGCGATAAGGCCGGCAACGGCATCATCGTGTGCTCCATCGAGAACGTTGACGCCATGGGCGTTCATACGGGCGACTCCATCACGGTGGCGCCTGCGCAGACGCTTTCCGACGTGGAATACCAGCGCATGCGCGTGGCCTCGCTTGCTATTCTGGAGAAAATCGGCGTCGAAACGGGCGGCTCGAACGTGCAGTTCGCGCTCAACCCGAAAAACGGCCGCCTGATCGTCATCGAAATGAACCCGCGCGTGAGTCGCTCCTCGGCGCTCGCGTCGAAGGCGACTGGTTTCCCCATCGCGAAAGCCGCCGCGCGTCTGGCCGTGGGCTACACGCTCGACGAAATCACGAACGACATCACGCGCGTCACGCCGGCATGCTTCGAGCCGTCTATCGACTATTGCGTGGTGAAGGTGCCGCGTTTCGCATTCGAGAAATTCAAGGGCACCGACACGACGCTCTCTACGCGCATGAAGGCCGTGGGTGAAATTATGAGCATCGGCCGCACGTTTGAGGAAGCGTTCGGCAAGGCCATGCGTTCGCTGGAAAACGGCCGTGCGGGCTTGGGCGCCGACGGTAAAGACAATTTCGACGAAGAGCATTTTGACGAATGCGTGGCGCGCCCCACGGAAGACCGCATCTTCTATGTGGCCGAGGCCCTGCGTCGCGGTTGGACCGTCGACGCAGTGCACGAGGCGTGCGGCATCGACCCGTGGTTCCTGCATCGCATCGCCGATATGGCCGCCGTGCAAAACCAGCTCGAAGGCCTGCGCCTCGAAGACCTCGACGCGTCGGCTATGCGCATCGCGAAGCAATACGGTTTTTCCGACGCCCAAATCGCCCACCTCACGGGCACGAAGGAAGTTATCGTGCGCGCCTATCGCAAGGGCCTGGGCGTTGTGCCTACATTCAAGACCGTCGACACGTGCGCGGCTGAATTCGCGGGCAAAACCGAATACCACTACAAGACCTACGAAACGCCCCACGTTGCGGCTGCGGGCGCGGCGCCGAGCTTCGGCGATTCTGAAATCGTGCCCGTCGACAAGCCCAAGGCCATGATTTTGGGCGCAGGTCCCAACCGCATTGGCCAGGGCATCGAGTTCGACTACTGCTGCGTGCACGCGAGCTACGCGCTGCACGAGGCCGGCTACGAAACCATCATGGTGAACTGCAACCCCGAAACCGTGTCCACCGACTACGACACGAGCGACCGCCTGTATTTTGAGCCGCTTACCTACGAAGACGTCATGGACATCGTCGATGTCGAGCAGCCCGACGGCGTTGTGGTGACGCTCGGCGGCCAAACGCCGTTGAAGCTCGCGCACGCGCTTCAGGAATCGGGCGTGACCATTATGGGCACGAGCCCCGAGGCGATTGATCTGGCTGAAGACCGTGAACGCTTCAGCGCCGTGCTCGACGAGCTCGACATCACGTACCCCGCCGCAGGCATGGCGACGGGCTTCGAGGAAGCTGAACGCGTCGCTAACCGCATTGGGTTCCCACTGCTCGTTCGCCCGAGCTACGTGCTCGGTGGCCGCGGCATGGAAATCGCCTACGACCCGTCGCACCTGCGCACCTTCATGGCGGAAGCGACGCGCATCTCTCCTGACCATCCGGTGTATTTGGACCGCTTCCTCGAAGGCGCCATCGAATGCGACGTCGACGCGCTGTGCGACGGCGAGCAGGTGTATGTGGGCGGCGTGCTCGAGCACATTGAGGAAGCCGGCATTCACTCGGGCGACTCGGCCACCTGCATTCCGCCGTTCTCGTTCAGCGACCGTTTGGTCGGCGAGCTGCGCGACATCACGCGCCGCCTGGCGCTGCGTCTTGGTGTGCGCGGCCTGCTCAATGTGCAGTACGCCATCAAGGGCGAGACGATTTATGTGATCGAAGCGAACCCGCGTGCGAGCCGTACGGTGCCGTTCGTGTCGAAGTCGACCGGCGTGCCGCTGGCGAAGTGCGCCGCGCTCATCATGAGCGGCCGCAGCATCGAAAGCCTGGGCTTGCCGGCTGACGATCGCCGCATGGATTACTTCTGCGTGAAGGAAGCCGTTATGCCGTGGGGCCGCTTCCCGGGCGCGAATGTGGTGCTGGGCCCCGAGATGAAATCGACGGGCGAGGTCATGGGCATCGCGAGCACGTATCCCGAGGCTTATGCGAAAACGCAGCTCGCCGTGAGCTATGAGCTGCCGAAGGAAGGCACCGTGTTCATCTCGGTATGCGACCGCGACAAGCGTCACATTCTTCCCATCGCGCGCACGATTCAACGTTTGGGCTTCCGCATTGTGTCGACCGAAGGCACCGCGCGCACGCTGCGCGGCGGAAACGTACGTTGCGAGGTCGTGCGCAAGATTTCCGAGTCGCATCCCAATGTCGGCGACATGATTTCCAATGGCGAAATCGCGCTCATCGTGAATACGCCGTATGGTTCGGAAACGCGCGGCGATGGCTACTTCATGCGTACCGAAGCCGTGAAGCATGGTGTGACGTGCGTGACTGCGCTTTCTGGCGCAAGCGCGTTTACCGCCGCGCTTGAAGCGCTTGATGAGAATCCGTACGGCTTGCCGGTGGTCGCGCTGCAAGATTTGCCGCAGTACGAGGTGAAGTAAGCGCTGGAACAAAAGAGCTGCTTGTTCCCTCTAGTGAATAACGACTTCTCTTTCAAAAAGGGGCCTTCGGGCCTCTTTTTGTGTTCAACGGCTAGAAATTCCCATATATAGGGGTGTTAACAAACTTGTTACTCTGTCACACTAAAGCAACAGTGTATAATCTCACTTTAATTTGACGGTCGCCGAAAGGGCCGTCGCGCGTGGGCTTGCCACACCTGCGGTGCGCGACGTTCGCTTCGAAGACCGTCGGTCGTATTCGGAGCACTACTGTAAAGAAAGAAGGGGGTTGGTCTCCATGGCGAACGAAGCCATCGACAACGACTATTCGCTGTCGCGCGTTCCTGAGGGAGCCAAGCAACCGCTCTGGCAAATTTTGATGATTCGTATCGGCGCCATTTGCTGCGTTTCCCAGTTGGTTTTGGGTGCAACGCTTGGCTATGGCATGTCGTTCTGGGGCGCATTCTGGGCCACCATGCTCGGTTCGGTTATTCTGCAGGTTGTCAGCTGGGCGCTCGGCACCGCGGCTGCTCGCGAAGGCCTTTCGACGAGCTTGCTGTCTCGCTGGTGCGGCCTCGGCAAAAACGGCTCCGCTATTCTGGGCGGCGTCGTTGCTATTTCGATGGTCGGCTGGTTCGGCGTTCAGAACTCCGTGTTTGCCGAGGGCATGCTCTCCATCACCGGCGTGTTGAATTTCCCCATTTGGGCAATCATCACTGGCTTGGGCATCACGCTTCTGGTTATTGCCGGCATTCGTTGGATTGCCCGCTTTGCTACCGTATTCGTGCCGCTGTTCATCGCTGCCGTCATCATTTCGGCTGCCATTGTTCTGCAGGACCACAGCCTCATCGAATTCCTTAACTCGCCGCATCCCGGTCCTGAGTTGACGTTCGGCACGGCTACCACCATGGTTGCCGGCGGCTTTATCGCAGGCGCCATTTGCACGCCCGACTACGCGCGCTACCTGAAGAATGGCACCCAGGTATTCTGGATGACCCTCATTGGCACCTTCGTGGGTGAGCTTGGCATGAACCTGCTCGCCGTTATTCTGGCTCACGCAACTGGCACCGACAACGTGACCGACATCATGATGGCCACTTCGGGCGTTTTGGGCGTGATCATCGTCGTCGCTTCCACCGTTAAGCTCAACGACATGAACCTGTATTCGTCGGGCCTCGGCGTTGCTACTGCCATCAATGCGCTGTTCAACGTGAAGATCAACCGCAACGTCATGACCTGGACGCTCGGCATCATTGGCACGCTGCTTTCCGTCATTGGCATCATCAACTACTTCACGAGCTTCCTGACGCTGCTCGGCGTTGCCATTCCGCCTGCGGCTGGCATCATGGTTATCGATTACTTCATCCTGAAGCGCAACCGCGCTGCTCTGGAGGAAACCCGTCCGTCGGGCAAACTGCCCCAGAAGGTCGAGAAGTGGAACCCCATCGCGCTTACCGTGTGGGCGCTCGCGTTCTGCGTGGGCGAGGGCTCCTCGATTCTGGCCATCGGCATTCCGGGCCTGAACTCACTTATCTTCGCCGGCGTTGTGTACTGGGGCGCTATGACCATTTACAAGTCGGTCAAGAAGGTCGACGTGGTGAAGTTCAAGGAAACCGATCAGATTCTGTAACTGAACTGCGCTGCGAAAGCTGCATCCATTCGCGATTGAAAAGGGTTGGCTTCGTGCCAGCCCTTTTTTCGTTGGAAGGGACGTTGGGAATTGCGCTTGATTGAAATTCCCTATCATTTCGGTAGGGAAATGTGGGGGAATTCATTCGCAAGCGGGTGGGTTCCCTTTTTCTTTAGGCTATACTTGCCTGCGGAATTTGAATTGCGGAAAGGAATGTTCCATGGCAAAAAAGGCGCTTATCGCGGTTTCGGGCGGCATCGCGGTGTACAAGGTGTGCCAGGTTGTAAGCGATCTTGGCAAGCGCGGCGTTGACGTGCAGGTTATCATGACCGAGAACGCGACGAAGTTCGTGACGCCGCTCACGTTCGAGGCGCTTTCGAAGAACATGGTGTTCACCGATACGTTCGACTACAGCTACGATGCGTCCATCAAGCACATCACGCTTGCGCAGGAGGCCGATGTCATGTGCGTAGCGCCCGCGACCGCGAACATTATCGCGAAGCTCGCCAACGGCATCGCCGACGACATGGTGTCTTCCACGTTTTTGGCGACGACGTGCCCGGTTATCGTGTGCCCCGCGATGAACACGCATATGTATGAAAACGCCGCAACCCAGGCGAACCTTGCGACGCTTGCCGCGCGCGGCATTGAGCTGGTTGGCCCTGGCATTGGCAAGCTTGCGTGCGGCGATGTGGCCAAGGGCACGCTCTCGCCAGTCGACGAAATTGTTGAGGCCATTTGCAAGAAACTGGGCGTGTAAAGGTCGCGTCGGCTTCTGGGCTGCGGTTTTGTGTGATCGAGCGTGGCCTCCACCTTCCATATCGTGGCGCGAATATGCGCAACCGGTTAAATCGGCGTCAAAGCGGCAAGGCTTGGCGCCGATTCGTTTTGCGGGGCCGTACTATGGCTGCACCAAGAAGAATTGCTAGGTCGCCCGAAGGGTTCGGGCGCGAGCCTGAAGGAGGCCCGCATATGGAAACGTATGAAGACATCAAACTCATTGCCTGCGATATGGATGGCACGTTGCTTGACGAACACTCGCAGGTTCCCCCTGAAACATTCGACCTTGTTCGAGCGCTCGACGCCGCAGGTATTCGTTTCGTTGCCGCGTCGGGCCGTCGTTACGATACGTTGCGCGCGTTTTTCGAGCCCGTTGCCGATCGCATGGATTTCGTTGCGAGCAATGGTGCTCAGGTATTCGTGCGCGGAAAACTCGTCGACCGCGAAGTGTTCTCCCACGCGGCGCTGCGCCGCTTGTATGCGCTTGTGAGCGAGTTCGATAACCTTCACATGGTGGTATACGACCGCACGAACAGCTATTTGCTCGACGACCTCGCGTGCTTCGATGCGGAATTCGACAAAGATCTGCCCAACCCGGTGGTGCTGCGCGATTTGCCGTCGCCTGACACGTCGATTGTGAAGGTGTCGATTTCATGCGACAGTGCTCAAATGGATATGGCATATATCCTGTCTCGCGAGCTCGAGGCCGACTTCGTGTTCGCTCCTTCGGGCGTGAAGTGGATTGACGTGATGCAGCGTGGCGTGAA
The DNA here is from genome assembly GCF_934630525.1 of uncultured Slackia sp. Classification (GTDB taxonomy): domain Bacteria; phylum Actinomycetota; class Coriobacteriia; order Coriobacteriales; family Eggerthellaceae; genus Slackia. The sequence continues at coordinate 213,721 of NZ_CAKTVX010000002.1, read as the reverse complement.
CAAAGCTACCGGTATCAACCAAGTGCTCGCGGCCCATGGCATTGCGGCCGAGAGCGTGATGGCGTTCGGCGATTCCATGAACGATTATGAGATTCTGCGCATGGTGGGCCATAGCTGCGCCATGGGGAATGGCCGCTGGGCGGTGAAGCAAATTTCGAAGCGTATTATCGGCACGAATACCGAGCAGGCGGTGCAGGCTGAGTTGCGCGCTGTGGTTGAATCGCGTGCGATAGGACACCATGCTTTCGATACTGAATAATTCGAACAGATATTCGAAAAACAATTCGCATATCGCGTGACTTTGAGCGATAATAAGCGCCAGAAAACGATTCGTTGAAAGGCGTGCGACGTGAATGAAATCAAGTGCCCCCATTGCGGCGAGGTATTCCAGGTAGACGAGCGTGGGTTCGCCGACATCGTGCGTCAGGTTCGCACGCAGGAATTCGATAAGGAAATCGCCCAGCGCGAAGGCATGTTGAAGCAGCAAAACGAGCAAGCTGTGGCGCTTGCCGTGTCGAAGGTGAAAAGCGATGCACAAAACACCCAGGCTGCAAGCGAGGCGCGCATCGCGGAATTAGAAGCGAAACTTTCAGCGGCGCTTGAACAGGGCGAACAGGCGGCGAAGGCGTCCGAGAAAGAAAAGCAGCAGCTGCAGCAGGCAGAGCGTCAAAAGGCCGATGCCGATTTGAAAACGGCGCTTGCTGAAAAACAGGCGGAAATTGCCAAGCTTCAAGCCGAGGTCGAGAAGCTTTCGGCCGATCAGGAATCGCAAAAGCGCGCCACACAGGCCGAACACGAAAAGTCGCTTATCGATGCCACCGCGAAACGCGATGCTGAAATCGCAACGCTTAAAACCCAGCTCGCCTCGCAGGAAACCGCGTTCAAGCAGCAAATTGAGTCGCAGTCGAAGGAATACTCGCAGAAATTGGCGCTGGAACAAACCGAGGCATCGCGACGTGCTGCCGAGGAGTCGGCGAAGCTGCAGCAGACCATCGCAAGCCAGAAACAGCAAATCGAGTCGCAATCGCAGCAGTTCGCCGCCGAGAAAGAGCTCGCCGTGTCTCAGGCGCGCATTCAGGCCGAGCGCGAGCGCGATGAAGCAAAGGCGACTGTCGAGCTCGAGCGCGCCAAGGCGGCCCAAGCCCAGGCGGCGCTGCGCGAGCAAATGACACATGAGCTTGCCCAGAAAGACGAGCTCATCAAGTACAAAGACGACGAAATTGCCCGCGTGAAAGAAATGAAGGCGCGTCTTTCGACGAAAATGGTGGGCGAGTCGCTCGAGCAGCACTGCGAAATCGAGTTCAATAAAATTCGCGCTACGGCGTTTCCGCATGCATACTTCGAAAAAGATAACGATATTGTCGAAGGCACGAAGGGCGACTTCGTATTTTGCGAGTGCGACCCCGAAACCGGCGAGGAAATCGTTTCCATCATGTTCGAGATGAAAAACGAGAACGACGAAACGAAAACTAAGCATAAAAACGAAGACTTCTTTAAGAAGCTCGATTCCGACCGCACGAAGAAGGGCTGCGAATACGCGGTATTGTGCACCATGCTCGAGCCCGACAATGAGCTCTATAACGAAGGCATTGTCGACATGGGGTATCGCTACCCGAAGATGTACGTCATTCGCCCGCAGTTCTTCATCCCGATCATTTCCATTCTGCGCAATGCTGCGCTTTCGGCTCTGCAATACAAAACGCAGCTGGCCGAGGTGCGCAATCAAAATATCGATATCACGAATTTCGAAAACTCGATGGAAGAATTCAAAACGAAGTTCGCGAAGAACTATGACTTGGCGAGCCGCAAGTTCCAAACGGCGATTGAGGAAATCGACAAGACCATCGATCATTTGCAGAAAACGAAAGATGCCCTGCTTGGCAGCGAGCGCAATTTGCGTCTGGCCAACGATAAGGCGCAAGACCTCACCATTAAGAAGCTCACGCGTAAAAACCCCACTATGCAGGCGAAGTTCGCTGAACTTGCCGAGCAGCGTGCTGCGGGCGCCATGATCGGCGACGGAAACGATTCGGTCGAGGTTCTGGAAAGCGATATCGATGCGAAGGGCGACGAATAGCCATGCCTCGCGAGAATCTTACGCAGAAACGTGAGCGTGCGGCCGAAATCGAACGGCGCATGTTCGAGCATTACGGCGAAGGCGCATGCTCGCTTGACCATGTCGACCCATTTACGCTTACCGTGGCGGTTATTCTGTCGGCGCAGTGCACCGATGCGGCCGTGAACAAGGTGACTCCCGAACTGTTTGCGCGATTCGACACGCCAGAGGCTATGGCGGCAGCGAGCATCCAAGACATAGAGGAGATTATCCACCCGCTCGGGTTTTTCCGCAGTAAAGCGAAGAATTTGAAGGCATGCGCTCAAACGGTGCTTGCCGAATTCGGTGGCGAAGTGCCGCGTACTATGGCCGATTTGCAGAAGCTTCCTGGAGTGGGGCGCAAAACGGCAAATGTGGTTATGTGCCAAGCGTTTCGCGACCCTCAGGGCATTGCTGTCGATACGCACGTATTCCGCATCGCCCATCAGCTGGGCTTCGCTACGCGCAACGACGATACGCCCGAAAAGGTCGAGGCTAAGCTCATGAAAATCTATCCTCAGCCCGATTGGTTGTATATCAATCATCAGTGGGTCCATTTTGGACGCGAGTTCTGCGTGGCCCGTCGTCCGAAATGCCAGGAGTGCTTCTTGGCTGATGTATGCCCAAGTTCGGGGAAATAGCATAGGCGAATGCATTGGCGTTGCTCGTTTCGCAAAGACTGCCGAGGGTTTCGCGCAAAAAGACGCCGGTATTTCGCATGGCTTGGTGATGTTTTGCGTGAGGCGCGCTGTTCTCTCGGTTGCGTGGAGTGCGCGGCAGGCGCATTAAGCACGTTGGGACGCGATTGAATGCAAAATAGTACAGGGCCACGCCGGTTTTCGCGTGGCCCTGCTTGCACGAACGGTTGGATGAAGGTTTTTCGTTTCGGCGTCTTTGTGGGCGAAATCGAGCTCAGCTCCTATTTCGCCAGGTAATCTTGCAGCGCGCTCCAATTTTCCGCTGCGACCCTCAAGCCTTGTTCGTAAAGCGCGAATAGTTTGTCGGCATCGCGCTCCATGCTGGAAACCGTGACCGGCTCGCTCGGCTGAATCATGAAAATCTTGCCTTCGTCATGCAGACGTTTGATCCATCGATAGCAGCGATTGTATTCGTAGTGGCGATATTCGACGCGGTCGACGAAATGGGGGTAGTCGGAATACATGCGCTTGATGAGCGGCATGGTTTTGTTTGGGCCCTTCACGAATGTCGAATCTTGCGTGAGCACCACGATGTGTTTGTCGGTATTGCCCATGAGCATAGAATGCAGCAGCGGCACACTGTCGCACGGGCCACCGTCGAGCAGCTTTTTGCCGTCAAGTTCAATGATGTGCGACACCAAAGGCATGCTTGCCGATGCGCGCAGGTATTCAATATCGCGCTCGTCATCGGCGGTTTCCATCACATGGTAGTCGGCTTCGCCGGTTTCAAGATCGCTTGCTACGGTTGTGAGCTCCATGGGAGATTCGCGAAACGCCTTGAAGTTAAAGGGCTCGAGCGTTTCGGGAATCTCATGGAACACAAAATCGCGACCGAGGGCATCGCCCGTTCGCACAAAATTCTTCATCGAGAGATAGCGTGGGTCGTCGCAATATTTCGTGTTCAAAAAGCAGGTGCGCCCGAGCTCGCCGGCAACGTAGTTATAGCCATTCAGTGCGCCCGCGCTCGTGCCAATAACATGTTCGCACCAAAGGTTTTGGTCCATGAAGAAGTCGAGCACGCCTGCGGTAAACTGCCCGCGCATTGCGCCGCCCTCCAAAATGAGGTTCACGTTAACAGTTTGGGCGCCTTCGTAGGCTGGGGCTCGATCGGAGGTATCGTAGACGTATGATGATTGCATTGTTGCTCCTTCAGTTGAGCTTCCCGCACGCATGGGCGGGCTAGGTGCTGGGTACGCATTGGAGTGCTTCGCGTATCTGCCCAGAGCTTCCTGCACGCATGGGCAGGCTGTTTTGTTTCCATGGTGAACAATTCGGACCCATGGGTCAAGCGTTGCTTTGTTGACGTTGGGGCAACGTTACAGAGATTTACTTGCTTTTCATATTCTATATGTTATCTTATCGGTAGCAATTAAGAAGTCGCGAATGTAAGGCGACAGACGAAGGAGGGCGTTATGGCTCAGGTCATTACTTCTCAAGAATTCGATGCCAAGGTGCTGCAGGCGAGTGGCCCTGTGCTCGTTGACTTTTTCGCAACGTGGTGCGGCCCTTGCAAGATGCTCGCTCCCGTGCTCGATGAAGTGGCGAGCGAAGTTGCTGGCAAGGCCGAGGTGTACAAGGTCGATATCGATCAATCGCTTGATATCGCCCAGCGTTACGGCATTATGAGCGTGCCCACGCTTATGGTGTTCGAGGGCGGTCAGGTGAAGCGCACTGCAATGGGCGCGCAACCGAAAGCGAACGTGCTCGCGTTGCTCGATTAGTTATTGAGGGGTCCCGGCTCGCATCGGGTTGGACCTTTTGAGAAAATGGCGTCTTGGCAGGCGCTTTAGAGCGAATGAACGGCTAAGGCGGCAATGCATCAATGCTTGCCGCCTTTTTCTTTAAGGAAAGGGGTCGCGCCATGATTGATGGACGAACTGAGCTCGATGTTGCCGTAGTAGGAAGCGGGCCTGCTGGTATGACTGCAGCGCTCTATGCGGCTCGCGCCGGATTGTCGGTGGCGGTTTTCGAGCGAATGGGGCCAGGCGGGCAAATGACCCAAACGGAGCGACTCGACAATTATCCGGGTTTTGCCGAGGGGGTCGATGCATTCGAGCTTTCGTTTGCAATGGCTTCGCAGGCCGAGAGGTTTGGCGCCGAGCGCGTTTCCGATGAAGTTGTTGATCTCAATGTTAACGGTGTAAAGAAATTACTGACCTGCGCATCTGGTGCTCAGTATTCCGCTCGGGCGGTTATTGTCGCGACGGGTGCCGAGCCTCGAGAGCTAGGTGTTCCAGGGGAGGCTGAACTGCGCGGCAGAGGTGTTTCGTATTGCGCCACATGCGACGGCGGGTTTTTCCGCGGCAAGGTCGCGGTGGTGGTGGGCGGCGGCAACACGGCCGTGGGCGATGCCCTTTATCTATCGCGAATTTGCGAGAGGGTGTATGTGGTGCACAGGCGCGACGCGTTCCGTGCCGATGCCCTTTACCTTAGCGCGCTTTCCGAGCTGCCGAATGTGGAGCTCGTGCTGAATTCGACCGTTGAAGCGATTCGGCCAACGACCGATGGGGAAGCGCCCATGCCGCACGTGGAATCGATTCTCGTTCGCGATAGGAATACGGGCGATGAGCGTGTCGTAAATACCGATGCGGTGTTTATTGCTGTGGGTACGACTCCGCGCTCGAACGTGCTCAAGGCTGCCGGTGTCGCCCTTAACGAGGCGGGGTATGCGATCGCGGGCGAGAGCGGCGCGACCAATGTGCCAGGCGTGTTCGTTGCGGGCGATGTGCGTGAAAAACCGCTGCGCCAAGTGATAACCGCTGCTTCCGACGGAGCAAATGCGGCTACGGCCGCGTTCGAATATTTGAGCCTCGATTAGTTTTGCCATTGCCGCCGTGGAAACCGCAACGTACTTACCTTCGCTCCCACAACGGCAGTTCTGCCATTGCCGTGCTCGCGCGCCCGCAAGATCACATGACGCAGCTTCCTACACTCCGGTCAAGCCATTGCCGTGCCCACGCGTCCACAGGGCTGCATGCGCTGGTGCGATGCCGTAGTATCGCACCGCCATATACAAACCATCGCCGTCGTACGGGCCTCTTCGGGTCGATTCTTAAGGAAGCACGGATCGGCTGGTTACGCATCGGCTGGTTTCGAATCGATCGACTGGCTCCTTGGCGAGCGCCACTCTATCAAGGAGCGCGTCGGGGAGTTGCGGGCGGGTTTTCTCGTGAACCCATCCGTTCTTCACAGAATTGAATTATTGTTTCAATGGCATTTGTATCGCTGCGCAAAGAAATACGCGTTTGGGTATTTGCCATCTTGATGCTCTATGCGGTCGCCAGTCGGCGGCTGCTTCTTTGCTCGCTCGCATGGATTATTCGTCCTTATGCGGGGGCGGTATCATTATTTGCTTGTGTTGCTTGGCGATGTCTGTACTATCGCATGTGCTGTTTAAACGGTAACAATTTACCGCAACGCATCAATGAAGGGAGATGTGTTTCATGAAAAACGTCACCGACGTTATGAGCAAGGGCGCAATGTCGCGTCGTAGCTTCATCGGTTTTGCCTCGGTTGCCGCGCTTTCGGCGGTCGCGCTTTCGGGTTGCTCTTCGCAGGAGAACGCCGCGCCTGAAGCGACTTCGATGAAAATCGGCACGATGCAGACCGAGGACTCGCTGCCTTTCTGGGTTGCTGAGCAAAAGGGCTTCTATAGCGATCATGGCGTCGAGGTCGAAATCGTTACGTTCCAAAGCGCGCAGGAGCTTTCCACGGCATTCGCTGCGGGTGAAATTGATGGCGCGATGACCGATATCATGGTTTCCGCTTCGCTCGTGGCGAGCGGCATTGGCCTGAACCTCGCGTGGGTTACGCTGGGCGCCACGCCCGAACAGGGTCGTTTCGGCATTCAAACGTCGCCCGAGTCGGGCATCAAGAGCCTTGCCGATTTGAAGGGCAAGGGTATTGGCGTGGGTTCGAACACCGTGCCCGAATATGTAATGGACAAGCTTATGGAGGCCGCTGGCGCTTCGGAAGGCGAAATCGTCAACGAAGAGATCAAGAAGCTTCCCGTTCGCTACGAATCCATGACGAACAATCAGGTCGCTGCGGCCGCGTTGCCGGGCAGCTTGCTTGCGCTGGGCGAGGCGACGGGCATGATCACGCTTGCCGACGACACGCAAGGCGTGGGCAACGTAAGCCAGTCGGTTCTCGCCGTGCGATCTTCGTGGCTCGAGGGCGGCAAGGCTGCGCTCGAGAGCGTGCGCCTCGCATGGAACGATGCCGTGGCTGCGATTGAGGCCGATCCCGAGGGATTCCGCGATTTGCTCGTGGAAAAGGCAAATCTGCCGGGCATTGTGGCCGACACGTATCCCATTTCCTCTTACCCCGAAGCTGAGCTTCCCACGAAGGACATGGTTGATCCGGTTCTCAATTGGATGAAGGGCAAGGAATACCTGCAGGCCGACGTTGCCTATGATTCCGCCACGGGCGACTTGAAGACGAAATAGGCGAAATTCCGCCTTCAAGAATTTTTTTAAAAAAGTTCTTGCCCGAATCTCTTCGTTTGTGTAGACTATCCTGGCTGCCTTGAGAGAGGCGAAGTTTGAAAAAACGGGGTGTTAGCTCAGTTGGTTAGAGCGCCGGCCTGTCACGTCGGAGGTCGCGAGTTCGAGTCTCGTACATCCCGCCATCCTTTTCAAACTCACGTGTGTAGCACGGGGTGTTAGCTCAGTTGGTTAGAGCGCCGGCCTGTCACGTCGGAGGTCGCGAGTTCGAGTCTCGTACATCCCGCCATCCAAAATCTGAAGCCTGTTCGAAAGAGCAGGCTTTTTTGTTTTCCAGAGCGTTTGGAGCCCTCGTTAGCGCGGTGGGGGTGCAAAGACGTGCGGCCATGTGGGCTAGAGCAGCGTTCATGCGTTGAGGAATCCCCTTTGGTGCGGCGGTAGGGTGTGCAGCGTGGGCTTATAGGACGAAAAGTGGGGCTTATTTTGGATGCCTGTTGCTGGCTGGCTGCTTTGACGTTGGTCGCCGTGCATTCCGATTGCGCTGTTTCTGCGCTCTGGTGTCAGGAAATGCCACAAGGGGGCCCGATTGCGGCCCATTATTCGTTGCGAAAGGGGCAATTGGGAGTTCGTGATGGGTCGCATCATTGCAAAAGCGCAGGTCATTGGTGTGTCGTGGTCCAGGGATTCGATTTAGCCCGTAGATAGCGAGGCCCCCTTCTCTCATTTTCTGCCAGCAAGGTCGTCATCTTCTGCAATCGGGCCCCATTGCGCCATTTTCTGGCAAGCTCACATGTCGTTCGATTCACATGCTAGTTGAGTCGCGTGACATTCAGTCCGCATGGCGTTCGAATCGCATGGCGTTCGAATCGCATGGCATTCGATTCTCATGACGTTCGGGTCGCGCACTGCTCTATACGTTCTGCTCAGAAGAAAAGGGATTGCGCCGTGGCTGCCGTGTCGCGGCGATTGCGGTGGAGCGGTCGTATCGTGCTGACCGTGTCGTAACGGCTGCGTCGCCGAGGTCGTGCCGTAGCGTCTGCGGCGTAGCGATTCCGACGTGGTGGCCATGGCGTGGCGACCGTGGCAGGGTAATCACCTTGAAAATATGAATCATTTTCAGCGAATGACTACATATAGGTAACAGCGCTTGAAATTCCTTTTAGGTTCGATATTGTTTAGTAGCTAAATATTTAGGAACTAAACAATCCGAGTTTCGAAAGGGGTTGATATGAGCGAATCTTTGGAAGCGTTGCGCACCGAAATGTTTGAAACGATGCAGCGCATGCGCCAACGCCGCTCGACACCGCCGTTGCCACCGGGCATCACGCGTGGCGAGATCAATACGCTCATGATGCTTTCCATGATGGAAGCCCGTGGCGAGGCCGTGCGCCCCGGCATGCTTGCCGCGTGCACGCATGCGACGCCGGGCGCGGTTTCGCAAACGCTCAAGTCGCTTGAGGAAAAAGGCCTCATCGTGCGCAAGCGCGGCGAGGGCGATTCTCGCTCCGTCGCGATTTCCCTGACCGATGCGGGCCACGAGTTCGAAAACGAGGGCCGTCGCCTGCATGACGAGCGTTTCATGCATATGCTCGAATTCTTGGGCGAAGACGACGCTCGCGAATTCGTGCGCATCGTGAACCGCATGCTCGAGTTCGAAGAGTCGCATCCCTGGAAGGATGCCGCCGCCAGCAACGCCCTTTGCCGCGATAAGGAAGGTGACGAGCCATGCGCCTAATCAAGAATTTTGCGAATCATAAAATCGCGGTAACGATCGTCGTGGTGCTGCTCGCGGTTCAGGCGTTCTGCGACTTGTCGCTGCCGAACTACACATCTGACATCGTTGACGTGGGCATTCAGCAATCGGGCGTCGAGCATGCGTCGACCGATGTGCTCACCGAACGCACGCACGACCTGGTCGCCATTATGGAAAGCGAGCAGGACGAAAGCCTATTTGCCGATTCCTACGCCCAGCAATCCGACGGCACCTACGAGCTCACCGACTTCGGCCGCGAGCATCGTGCGGAGCTCGACGATGCCATGTCTATGCCGCTTGTTGCGGTGCATTACGCCGACCAAACCGGCATGGACCTTGACCAGCTGAAAGCCGCTTACGACGCCGGCATGGTGCAGAAATCTGACGTTCAAACCATACTCGATGAAGCGAAGTCGCAGATGGGCGACATGGCCGATTCCATCGTGAGCCAGCAGGCGATTGCCGCCGCCAAGGCCGAATACGAGCAGCTCGGTTACGACCTGAACGCAATGCAGATGAATTACCTGCTCACCACGGGCGGCAAAATGCTCGGCCTCGCCGCGCTCGGCATGGTCATCGCCGTAATCGTGGGCTTTATCGCGAGTCGCACGGCGGCAAAAATTGGCGCCAGCTTGCGAAGCCGCCTGTTCGAGCGCGTGCTGTCGTTCTCGGACGCTGAAATCCAAAGCTTCTCGGCCGCCTCGCTCATCACGCGCGGCACCAACGACGTGCAGCAAGTGCAAATGGTGTCGGTCATGATGCTGCGCATGATTCTGTACGCTCCCATTTTGGCTATCGGCGGCATTATCATGATCGCCCGCACAAACCTCTCTATGGGCTGGATCATCGTGGCCGCCGTGCTCGCCATTGCCGTGGTGATGCTGTTCCTCATGAAAGTGGCGATGCCGAAGTTCAAAATCATGCAGAAGCTCATCGACCGCGTGAACCTCGTGTCGCGTGAGATTCTCACGGGCATCCCCGTGGTGCGCGCGTTCGGCCGCGAATCGCACGAAGAGGAGCGCTTCGACGAAGCGAATCTGCGCCTCATGAAAACGCAGCTGTTCACGAACCGCGTTATGACGTTCATGATGCCGCTCATGATGCTCATTATGAACCTGGTGTCCGTCGCCATCATTTGGTTCGGCGGCCACGCGGTTGATGCGGGCACGCTGCAAACGGGCGACCTTATCGCGTTCATCACCTATTCCATGGTCATCATCATGGGCTTCCTTATGATTGGCATGCTTTCCATCATGCTGCCGCGCGCCGATGTGGCCGCCCAGCGCATCGACGAGGTGCTGAAGACGGAAAGCTCGATTGCCGACCCCGTGCCGGAAGCGTGCCACGACGACGAGCTCGCCACGCGCACGGACGGCGCCGAAATCGCCTTCAACGACGTGAGCTTCAAGTATCCTGGCTCGCAAGATTGTGTGCTCGAGCACATCGACTTCATCGCGAAGCCTGGTCAAACCACGGCCATCATCGGCTCGACCGGCTCAGGCAAGTCGACGGTGATCAAGCTCGTGGAGCGTTTCGCCGACGTGTCGGAAGGCTCCATTACCATCGACGGCATCGATATTCGTGACCTGTCGCTGCGCGCGCTGCGCAGCCAGCTGGGCTACGTTCCGCAGAAGGCCTTCCTGTTCAGCGGCACGGTTGAGGAAAACGTCGATTACGCCGCCGACGAGCCGAATGCCGAACGCGTGCGCGCCGCCGCGGAAATCGCCCAGGCCGACTTCGTGGACGACATGGATAAGGGCTTTGAAACCGAAATCTCCCAAGGCGGCACGAACGTCTCGGGCGGCCAGCGCCAGCGCTTGGCTATTGCCCGCGCGCTTGCCACCGATGCGCGCGCGTTTCTGTTCGACGACAGCTTCAGCGCGCTCGACTACAAAACCGATGCCGCGCTGCGCCATGCGCTCGCCGAGCAGCTTGGCGGCAAAACGCAAATCATCGTGGCCCAGCGCATTTCCACGGTGCTCCACGCCGACCAGATCGTCGTGCTCGACGAGGGACGCGTCGTAGGGTGCGGCACGCATGCCGAGCTCATGGGCGCCTGCGAGCCGTATCGCGAAATCGCGCTTTCGCAGCTATCGGAAGAAGAGCTGGAAGGAGGTGACGCGCAATGAGCCGGCAGGAAGAAATGGCGAAGCTGAAGGCGGCATCCCCGCGCCGCCGCGGCGGGCATGGTCCTATGGGCCGCATGATGCCCGGTGAAAAGGCGCAAGACTTCAAGGGCACCATTGGCAAGCTCGTGCGCTTCATGGGGCAATTCAAGGTAGCGTTTATCGCGGCCATCGTGTTCGCCATGGCGTCGGCCGCCTTCAACATCGTGGGCCCGAAGGTGCTTTCGCAAGCGACTACCGAGCTGTTCGACGGCATCGTCGCCAAAATCGGCGGCACTGGCGGCATCGACTTCGACGCAGTTGGCGCCATTTTGCTTACCACGCTGGCGCTGTATTGCGTGAGTGCGGCATGCTCATTCGTGCAAGGTTGGATGATGACTTCGGTTTCGCAGCGCACGTGCTACGGCCTGCGCCGCAAAATCGCCGAGAAAATCGATCGCCTTCCCGTGGGCTACTTTGAGTGCACGAGCACTGGCGACGTGCTTTCGCGCATCACCAACGACGTCGATACGCTGGGGCAAAGCCTCAACCAGGGCGTGACGCAGCTCATTACGAGCGCTACCACCATGATTGGCGTGCTCGTCATGATGCTGTCCATCAACGTCGAGATGACGCTTATTGCGCTGCTGGTGATTCCGTTGTCGCTCATTTTGGTGAAAGTCGTCGTGAAGCGCAGCCAGAAGTACTTCCGCGCGCAGCAGAAGAAACTCGGCGAAATTAACGGCCAAATCGAGGAGACGTTCTCGGGTCAGGCCATCGTGCGCGCGTTCAACAAGGAAGACGCGGCGCTTGCCACCTTCCGCGAAACGAACGAGGCACTCTACCAATCGGCGTGGCGCTCGCAGTTCCTTTCGGGCCTCATGATGCCGATCATGGGCTTCGTGAGCAATTTGGGATATGTGGCCGTGGCCATTGCGGGCGCGATTTTCGCCGTGCAGGGCCGCATCACGGTAGGCGACATTCAGGCGTTCATTCAATATGTGAAGAACTTCACGCAGCCCATCACGCAGCTCGCCCAGGTCGCAAACGTGCTGCAGCAAATGGCCGCGGCGGCGGAACGCATCTTCGAATTCCTTGAAGCCCCCGAAGAGGCGCCCGAGCATCCGAAGGCGAAGGCCGCCGACGTTCCAAGCGACGTGGAATTCGACCATGTGCGCTTTGGCTACGATTCCGAGCATCCGGTGATCAGCGACTTCTCGGCGCGCGTGGGCGAGGGCCAAACCGTCGCGCTCGTCGGTCCCACGGGCGCAGGCAAAACCACCATGGTGAAGCTGCTCATGCGTTTCTACGACGTGGACGGCGGCGCCATTCGCATCGGCGGCCACGACGTGCGCGAATTTTCGCGCGAAGACGTGCGCTCGCAATTCGGCATGGTGCTGCAAGATACGTGGCTGTATAACGCCACCGTGCGCGAGAACATTCGCTACGGCCGACTCGATGCGACCGATGCTGAAGTCGAGGCAGCCGCGAAAGCCGCGTTCGCCGACCATTTCATTCGCACGCTGCCCGAAGGCTACGACACGGTGATCAACGAGGACGCGAGCAACATCAGCCAAGGCCAGCGCCAGCTGCTCACCATCGCGCGCGCCATTTTGGCCGACCGTCGCATGCTTATTTTGGACGAGGCCACAAGCTCGGTCGACACGCGCACCGAGGAGCGCATCCAGGCGGCCATGGACAACCTCATGCGCGGTCGCACGTCGTTCGTCATTGCGCATCGCTTGTCGACCATTCGCAATGCCGACCTGATTCTCGTTTTACAAAAAGGTGACATTGTGGAACAAGGAACTCATGCGGAGCTGCTTGCGGCAAATGGGGCCTATGCTAAACTCTATAACTCACAGTTTGCTGAATAACCATTATTGGAGCGCGCCCATGAAAGGGTGCGCTCCGTGCCAGTCGGGCGATTGCCCGGCACTCATGAGGGGCGAATTTCTGTATGGAAAAGAAGCTGCGCGAGGCACAGACGAGCATTGCAGGGGAATCGTGCACGGTTGACGATGAAGTCGTGGCGGCGGCAGCAGCGGCGGCTCGACGCGCGAAGGCGACGGGCAAGCACGCCATTGCCGCGTTCGATTTCGACGGAACGTCCATCCAGGGCAATTCGCCTGTATTGCTCGTGCGCTATTTGCGCGGCGACGATTTGCTGCGCAAGCGCGTTTTAGCGAAGGTGGGCGCATGGGGCGCCGCCTACAAACTGCATCTTCCGCAAAGCGAGGCATGGGTGCGCGGCCAGGTGTTCACCGCGTTCGAGGGCGGCCCCAAAGAGCAGGTTGATGAATACCTGCGCGATTTCTATGACAAAGTTATCGCTGGTCAGAAGCGTTTTCGCCCCAAGGCGCGCGCGGCTATGAATGCGCTGCGCGATGCGGGCATTGAGGTCGTCATCGTGTCGGCCACGTTTGGGCCCATCGTGCGCCGAGCCCAGGAATTCGAGCCGTTCGACGTGAGCCTGTGCACCGAAATGGAAGTCGACGCCAACGGCAATTACACGCGCCAGGTCGACGGCGAGTGCGTCGAGGGCGAAGCGAAGGTGCGCGCTATCACGAAATGGGCCAACGAGAAATACGGCGCAGGCAACTGGGAGCTTTCGTGCGCTTTCGGCGACCACCATTCCGACATTCCCATGCTGAACCGCGCTGCCGATGCGTTTGCCATCACGCCCGATTCCACGCTTTCGCGCACCGCCAAAGAAAACGACTGGCACGCGCTCGATTGGAATTGCAAGGCCGAGAAATAACGCGAGGCGATGCGGCGTCGCGGCTCGCGATTGCGACGGGGTGCCTTGCGTTTGCACGCCCCGTTCGTTATGGCGCCGAGCGCCACGTGCGAGCCATTGTGCGTTAAGCGTCCGTAGGGGCGCGCCTTCGATCGGGCCGTTTCGGCGGGTGCATCTGCAAGCGAGGCGCTCGTTGCCTCTTCCATATTTGTGGAACTGTTTCTTTCTAAGTAACGTTTCGTGAAATTTTTGCACATCGCTAGGTGCTTGGTTACACTTATCTTTGTAGTATTGTCGCTTAATTCATTGAAGGGGGTGGGCGAAGTGCTCAACCAGAACAACGACGAGGCGAATATCGCCAACAATCAAGAGCCCGATCAAGCCCATCGGCCTCAGGGCGATTGCGCCGAATGCAGCTCGTCTGCGCAGGGCAACGCCTCTTTCGAACATGACGAATATTCCAATCATGGCGCCGCCATCGTGCATGGCGAGGCCTTGGCGGCCGATTTCATTGCGCGCAACGATTACCTCGAGCGCGCTCAGGCGGCGGCGGAAGCGGGCGACCGCGAGCTCGCCATGCATCTGTTCCTTACGGCTTATGAGGAAGCATGCAAGCGTTCGCCAGTCGCGAGCGATTCCGCCATCGCAGCGCTGCGCCGGGCGTGGGGCATTGCGTGCGATATGAAGGAGCGCTCGCTCGCCGAGTACATTTTCGACAAGCTTGAGCCGCACCTGTCCACCGACGAGGCGCCCGAATACGCCAAGCGCCTGCAGAATTTGGCGCTCGACAAGCTTTCCGAGTTCGGCATCTCGCGTGCCGATTTGGAAGGCGTGGCTGACATGATTTCCGAGGAAATCGGCCAAAACGCGCATATCACGGGCATCTCGCCCATTATGTCGATGCATATTCCGGGCGATGCCGACGCCGATTCCGCCGACGATTCCGATGAGCCGCGCCCGACGACCGCTTCGGCCGACGTGCACAAGGCCGCGCCTTCAAAGGCCGTGCCCATGCTGCGCTATTCCGATTTGGTGGGCTTCGACAGCATTATCGAAGACGCTCGCTCGCTCGGGTTGGGCGTTGAAGACGACGAGGAATACCGCGCGCTCGTGGACACGCTGCGCGAGCAGCACGGCCTCGACGGCCTTTCCGCCGCGGGTTCGGTCGTGTTCCGCACGTCGTCGCGCGAAGATGCGAACACATTCATGCAGGCCGTGGTGGGCGAGCTTGGCCTTCCCGCCATGCGCATTCAAATGCAGCAGGGCCCCATGGGCGTGCCCATGCTGTGTGTCACCGTGTCGGCGAAAAACCAGCCGCGCATGCTTGGCCGCGTCGCGCTTGAAGCGCCGAGCGTGCTCGTGCTCGAAGACATCGACATGTGGGGCGCGCCGCTCATCGACGCCGCCAGTTCTACCGAGGGCGAAGGCGCTATGTTCGCGAGCATGTCGCGCGCCGCGCGCGAAGCCGTGGCGCTTGTGACCGCGGCCGTCGAGAACCCGAACATTTACGTGCTTGCCTCCGTGGGCGGCGAAGCCCCCGACCAGGGGTATTTGTACGACCTCATGGAGCCCATGAGCGTGGTCGACATCTATTTGCCCGACGAGCTTGAGCGCCGCCAAATTTGGGAAACCATCGCGTCTGAGCATCCGTCGGTGCAATCGCTCGACATGGCGATGCTCACGAAGATGTCGCGCAACCTTTCGCGCACCGATATCGTGACCGCCGCCCGCGAAGCTGTGGAAGACGCGTACCGCGCAGGCCTGAAGGCGCGCTGCTACAAGCCCATCACGCAGGAGCTCATGTTCGAGCACATCTCGAACTTCCAGCCGCTCGATTCCACCGAGTATCGCGCGCTCGAAGACGCCGTGATCGCCGATTTCCGCAAGCAGATTGCCGATATCGAACGCGATTTCGAAGAAGAAGCCGAAGCCGAAAGCCAGCGCTACGATGCGCTTGGCGACGATGACGAAAGTGTTGAATAGCCGTGGAACTTACTCGCCGAACCGATTACGCCTGCCGCATCATTCGCGCGGCGTATGCGAATAAAGACGCGTATGTGTCGGTGTCCGATGTGGCCGACGCTGAAAGCATTCCTTACGCGTTCGCCCGCTCCATTCAGCACGATTTGGTGCATGCGGGGCTTTTGAAAACCGTGCGCGGCGCGAAGGGCGGCCTTACGCTCGCGTGCGATCCCGCGACAACCACGGTGCTCGATGTGCTCACCGCGCTTCAGGGGCCCATGAACATGTCGCCGTGCTCGGCCGACCCGGAATACTGCGAGCGCTGCGGCGGTTGCGAGTATCATGGCATTTGGAAGCATGCCGACAGGCTTATGCAGGACTATTTCGAATCCATCACGCTCGAAAAGCTGTTTTCGGGAGAGGTTCGATGACCATTGAAGGGGCGCTTGAAGCGCCCCTTTTTTCGAGCGAGCCCAGCGATGCGGACATCGCGGAATTCCAGGCATGGGTGCGCGAGGCGGGGCAGGCACTGTACCGCGATCTTCCCTGGCGCAATACGCGCGACGCGTATGCTATTTGGATTTCTGAAGCCATGTTGCAGCAAACGCAGGTGGCGCGCGTGCTTTCCCGATGGGAGCGGTTCTTGCGCCATTTCCCCACGGTTGATGCGCTTGCGTCGGCGAGCTCGGCCGATGTGGTCGAGGAATGGCAGGGCTTGGGCTACAACCGCCGCGCGCTCGCGTTGAAGCGCGCCGCCGATATATGTTCCGCCGAATACGCCGGGCGCATGCCCGAAGGCGTAAATGGGCTCGTGAAGCTTCCCGGCATCGGCGACGCCACCGCGGCGGGCATCACCGCGTTTTCGCGCGATGTTCCCTGCCTTTATCTCGAGACGAACGTGCGCGCGGTGTTCATCCACTGCTTCTTCCGCGATGCCGAACGCGTGACCGACAAGGAGCTGCGCCCGCTCGTAGAGCGCGCGTGCCCCGCCGAAGATGTGCGCGGTTGGTATTACGCGCTGCTCGATGTGGGCGCCCGCTTGAAGAAAGACCACAAAAACCCGGCCCGCAAGGCCGCGGCCTATACGCGCCAAAGCAAATTTGAAGGCTCGCGCCGCCAAAAGCGCGCATGGCTCGTGCGCGAAGTCATGGCCGCGCCGGGGCTTTCTTCGGCTGAATTGCTGCGTCGATTGAATGCCGAGGAGCGCAAATCGGGCCGCGATGGGGTAGAGGGTGACGAATTCGAATCCATCATGGCCGATCTTGCGCGCGAAGGTTTCTTCCATCGCGAAGGCGACGGGTGGCTCGCGTAGCGTTTTCGGGCTTATGCATTACGGTGAATAGGACAGATTCGCGCGGCCGTCGTACTCAATTCGTAACTACCCCGCTTTAGGGGATATCCTGTTAGTCACTTTTTGAGCCTGTCTCATTTCCGCAAACCACAAATAGTGGAAAGTGTCCAAAGAATTGGAAACATGTCCTCACTATAAAATGGTTATTCCCAGTTCAGGGATGCCGTATAAAGGAACACGACGGACAGAAACGCCCCATTTGGGCGAAAAAAAGATATCCAAAGTCAACATTCATGTTACGATTCGACAACGGCGTAACATAGTTGTGCCATTTCCTCCAATGTCTTCACAACAGGCGGCCGTTGGCGGGTTTCGTTACTTTGCGGGCAACATTTGCGCCATAATGCATAGCCGTCAGTGATTCCACCATGCATCTAATAGGAGGTGTACGAATGGACAAACAGTCCACTGCCTCAGAGTTTCAGGGAATGCTCGAAGCGCGCGGTGTTTCGCGTCGTAGCTTCATGAAACTGTGTGGCACGCTCGCGGTTATGGCTGGCTTGGGTGAAGTCGCCGCTCCGCGCGTGGCCCAGGCTCTGGAAGAGTCGGTCATCGGCGCAAGCCAGGGCGACCTGTACCCGGTCATCTGGATCGAGGGTGCTTCTTGCACGGGTTGCACCGAGGCGTTCGCTCAGATCGACGCTCCCGACGCTGCTGCCGTCGTGCTCGAGCTCATTTCGCTCAACTACAGCGAGACCCTGTCCGCTGCTGCGGGCCATTCGATGGAGAAAGCCAAGGAGCAGACCATCGAAGCCGGCAACTACATTTTGGTGTATGAAGGCGCCGTGCTCAATGGCTGGGACGGCAATGCGCTTCGCGTTGCTGGCAAAACCGGCAATGAGCACCTGATCGAGGCTGCCGAAAAGGCGACCGCGGTTGTCGCGCTCGGCTCTTGCGCCGTCAATGGCGGCTGGATGGCTGCCGCCCCCAACGCGTCTAACGCGACGGGCGTGCAGGCGTTCCTCAAGGAGCAGGGCATCAACGTGCCCATCATCAACATCCCGGGCTGCCCGCCGAACCCCGAGTGGCTCTGCGCGGTGCTCATCCAGTACCTGCTGCTGGGCGAGCTGCCCGAGCTCAACGCCGAGAACAAGCCCACGCAGATCTTCGGCCAGACCATTCACGACAATTGCCAGCGTCGTGGCCACTTCGAGAACGGCGAATTCGTTTACCAGTTCGGTTCTCCCGAAGAGGCTAAGGGTTACTGCCTGTACCCGCTGGGCTGCCGTGGCCCGCAAACCAAGGCCAACTGCGGCGTTGTTCGCTACAACCACCGTCGTTCCTGGTGCGTTGAAGCCGGCGCTCCCTGCATCGGCTGCTGCGAAGCCAACCCGAACAACCCGGGCCAGAACTGGGTCGAGGTCAACACTCCGTTCTTCAAGCGTCATCGCGACCTGAACATCGGCGACTTCAAGTTCCAGCCTGGCACCATTGCCGCTGCCGTTCTCGGCATCGAAGCTGTTGCTCTGGTCATCCATGGCTTCGGCATGAAGGCCGCCGGCCGCGTGCCGAACGGCGCCGAGTTCGAGAAGAAGCGCGCTTGGGACGCTAAGCATCCCGAGAAGTCCATCGGCGTGTATGACGACGCCCCGAAATCTGACGCCAAGAAAGGAGGCGACGAGTAAATGACGCGTTCCGTTATCGACCCCATTACCCGTATCGAGGGTCACCTTCGCGCTGAGATGGAGGTTACCGACGGCGTCGTTACCGACGCTTGGATTTCCGGCGGCTGCTTCCG
This sequence comes from uncultured Slackia sp., assembly GCF_934630525.1. Lineage (GTDB taxonomy): Bacteria > Actinomycetota > Coriobacteriia > Coriobacteriales > Eggerthellaceae > Slackia. The sequence goes on along the minus strand of NZ_CAKTVX010000002.1, from coordinate 194,834 downwards.
TGGCATGGAGCTCGTCGTGCGTGACCGCACCCCCGAAGATGCCGCCTACATCGTGCAGCGCATCTGCGGCGTGTGCCCCGTTTCGCACATGCATTCCGCTTCTATCGCAGCTGAGCAGGCTCTGGGTATCACCATCCCCAACAACGCCCGCATCATCCGCAACCTCGTCGAGGGCGCGCAGTTCTTGCACAGCCACATCCTTTGGCTGTACAACCTGGCTGGTCTCGACTACGTGAACCCACTGAACGCGCTTTCCGCCGACGCGGCTGACGCGTATGACCTGGCGACCGAGCTGGGCACCCCGTCTGCCGATTTCGTTGGCCTGCAGGATCGCCTGAAGAAGTTCGCCGACAATGGCCAGCTCTCCATCTTCAGCGGCAACTGGTTCGACACCGGCGAGTACAACATGACTCCCGAGGCCGACCTCATCCTCACCGCGCACTACCTGGAAGCTCTGCAGATGCAGTCGAAGGCTTCCGAGATTGCAGCACTGCTCGGCGGCAAGATGCCCCACATTATGACCATCGTTCCTGGCGGCACGGCATTCGTTCCCACCGCCGAGAAGCTCGACGACCTGAAGGGCCTTGTCGACGAGGTTTATCAGTGGGTTGCCGATACCATGATTCCCGACACGCTGGCCATCGCGAAGTACTATCCCGAGGCCACCACGTTCGGCAAGGGCATTGGCCGTTATGCCGCTTGGGGCGTGTTCGAGAGCCCGTTCGACGAAGGTACTTCCTACGCCGACCGCATGCGCAATCGCTACCTGCCTGCTGGCGTTCTCGACGAGAACTTCAACATCTCCGACCCCGACGAGTCGAAGATCACCGAGTATGTTGGCCACTCCTGGTACGAGGGCGACGCCGATTTGCCGCCGTTCGAACAGGACACCAAGCCCGCATTCACCGAGTACGACGTCAACGACCGCTACACTTGGGACAAGTGCCCGCTGTACGACGGCAAGTCTCTCGAGACCGGCTCGTTCGCTCGCGTGCTCGTCGCTTACAAGCGCGGCGTTCCGTTCGTCAAGCAGCATGTCGACGAGATGCTCGTTGCTCTGGGCGCTCAGGCTGGCGATCTTTCTGTTCTGCAGAACACGCTCGGCCGTACTGCTGCCCGCCAGGTTGAGACCCTCTACATCGCCACGCTGATGAAGGAATGGGTCAACGAGCTGTGCGAGGCCATCAAGAGCGGCGACTCCGAGTACTTCCGTGCTCCCGAGAAGTCCGATGGTGAAGGCACCGCGTTCTGGGAGGCCCCTCGTGGCGCTCTCTACCACTCCGAGAAGGTCAAGGGCGGCAAGATCACCGATTATCAGATTATCATTCCGTCCACGTGGAACCTCTCTCCGCACGATCCGCAGGGCAACTACGGCCCGTTGGAGCAGGCGCTCATCGGCGTCCCTGTCGCCGACGTGGAGAAGCCGATCAATGCGCTGCGTACCGTTCACAGCTTCGACCCCTGCACCGCTTGCGCCGTGCACATCGTCGAGCCGAAGACCGGCAAGAAGTTTGAGACCGTAACCAGCCCGTGGGGGGTGAAGTAAGATGGCACATCTCGCACACTACCGTGAGGCCCATCCGGCTCCGTTCCGCTTCACTCACTGGGTGAACCTCGTTTCCATGGTGATTCTTATCATCACCGGTTTCGCGATTCACTTCCCGTACTGGCCTGAGTTCATGGGTATCGCCCGTGGCCTGCACATCGCCTTTGGCTTCGTGCTCTTTATCAACTGCTTGCTGCGCGTCGTGCTGGCATTCATCGTGAAGAGCGCCCCGACCGCTGGCACCCGCGAAGTGGTTCCCGACTACAAAACGTGGCTGCCCCAGGCTGACAACCTTCACCAGGGCCCGCAGTGGATCAAATACTACTTGTTCCTCAAGAAGGACCACCCGCTGTCCGCTAAGCTCGGCGTTCCGCAGAAGATCAGCTACCTGTGCATCCCCGTGTTGATCATCTTCATGTTCTTCACTGGCCTGTGCCTGTGGCCGCCCTGCGCGAACATGCCGATTTTCGAGGCTGCTATCAATGGTCTTGGTGGCGCCATGAGCGTGCGCATCATCCATTACTTCATGATGTTCGTGTTCATCGCCTTTACGCTGCTCCATGCGTACCTGGCCAATATCGAGGGTCTTGCTCCCTCCATGCTCATGTTCTTCGGCAAAGAGCATGGTGGCTTGACCTACGACATCGAGAAGCACAACATTTCCGGCAAGGACGACCTGGCTCACTAAGCCATGGCGGTTCGCCTGAAGGCCTGTTTCTTTGAAGAGCTCGCGAGAAATCGCGGGCTCTTTTCTTTTGTGCGATACCATAGATTGCTGTGTTTATTGACGTTTGAAAGCGAGTGCGTATGCTGCGTGTGAACCATGCGATTCTTCATGTGTGCGATTTCGAATCGTGCGTGAACGTGTTTTCCGAAGAGGAACTCGATCTTTCCGATCGCAAGGTGAAGTCGTATGTGGGAAAGACGTGCCGAAAGGCGCTTTCGAGCGTGGAAAATCGTCGTGGCGAATTCGAGCCCGATTCGTCGTTTCAGGGCGAGGTGCGCGACTACTTCGCCAATCAAGTCGATTTCGTGAGCCTGTCGCGCCAGTGTGCCCAGTTCATCGCCGAAGAGTTGGGTCATATGGAATCGCCTGAAAGCTGCGATGTGCTCGTGGTCGATTTCGAAGACGATGCGCCCAAGGTTTCGTCCGATACGCCTGAGGAAGACCAGGAAGCCGCATACGAGGCGCGGGGCAAGCGCTATTTCGTCGTGGCGCTGCTGAATAGTCGTCCCGCATTCATGCATGAAGTGGGCGGGGGAGAGCTTGGCACGCGCGTCGACATCGCGCGCCATCACGCCATTTTGCCGAACCCTTCGCAGAAACTTTCGAGCTACGCGCTTGTGGAGAGCAAAACGCTCGAGGTGTTGTTCTGCGACAAGGAGCGCGAGATTTCGGGCGAGAAACGACTGCTTTTGCCCGAGGGCTTGCTGCAATGCTCGAGCGAGGCTTCGAGCAAGGAAGTCGTTGATACGGTGACGCGTATCGTTGAGGAGGTCGCGCAGGAATTCGGCGCGAACACGGCCGTGGCCGCTTCGAAGGCGAAGGCCTACGTGAACGAAAATGCCGACGATTCCGCGTATCTTGCGCCGTGGGACATGGCTGAAGAAGTGTTCGACGACGAGCCCATGCAGAAGCGTTTTGAGGAAGCGGTCGCAGCCGAAAACTTGCCCGACAAAGTGCCCATGGAGAAGAAGGCGGCGCAGCGCTTGGCTCGCAACCACAAGATTCGTACCGATACGGGCATCGAAATCACCTTCCCAACGGAGTATTCTCACAATCCCGATTTCATCGAATTCGTGAGCATGCCGAACGGCATGATCTCTATTGAACTGAAGAATATCGGGAACATTGAGAACAGGTAATACGTTGGCCTGAGGGCCAAAGTATTGACTTGACGTTACGCGGGGATCTGGCGGTGCGCTTCGCGTTCAAGCTACGGGTTGCACATCGAAAGTGCTTTGACATGACAGCCAAGGCATCGATTTGATGTGGTGTGCCTGGCGAGACGTGCGTTTCCGATAGATTCCGCACGAGCAGAAGGCGCCAGTGGCGCCTTCGTCGCGAGCAGGACTTGACCGAAGCGGAAGCGCATGTCTCGTCAGGCACATTAACTTTTATATAGGAACACCTGTTCGCTTTTGCTATACTGTTTCGCATGAAAAACGAGCAAACATATTTCACGGGTATACAGAAGACTACAGGGCTTGCGACGCCTGAAGAGCCTCAGCTGAACGCTGCGCAGCTCGAAGCCGTTACCACGACCGAGGGCTTCGTTCGGGTGATTGCTGGCGCGGGCACGGGCAAAACGCGTGCGCTCACGCATCGGTTTGCATACTTGGTCAACGACCTGGGCATTCTGCCGGGCAATATTCTGTGCGTCACGTTCAGCAACAAGGCAGCAAACGAAATGCGGCAGCGCATTCGCCGCGTGACGGGCGATAACGACACGGGTTATATTTGCACGTTCCATAGCTTCTGCGTTTCGGTGTTGCAGGAAGATTCGCATGCCGTGGGGTACCCTCAAAACTTTCTGGTGCTCGACAATGCCGATATCGACGCAATGCTGCAGGTGATTTACGAGGAACGCAAAATCACCCTGCGCGAGAAAACCTTCGGCAAAGCGCGCGACATGATCGAGATGCTGAAAACGGTGCAGCGCCCCGACTATTACGTCGACCTTATCTCGCTTCCGCTGGCGGAACTCAAGCAAAAATACCTTGATGCGCGTTCGGTGGACGACATTATTTTCTACGGTTATTTGTATCAGCAGAAGAAATGCTTTGGTCTCGATTACAACGACCTCATCATCATTACGCTTCACATTTTTGACCATTTCCCCGACATCGCCTTGAAGTGGCAGCAGCGTCTTGAATACATCATGATCGACGAATTCCAAGATATCGACGCGCTGCAAATCGCGCTCATGGAAAAGCTCGTTGGATACCATCGCAATCTGTTCGTCGTGGGCGATCCTGATCAAACGATTTATACGTGGCGCGGCGCCGACGTTCGCTATCTGCTCGATTTCGCCGATGCGCATGAAGGGTGCAAAACGATTCTCATGACCGAGAACTATCGCAGCACGCCTGAAGTGCTCGGTGTGGCGAACTCGCTCATCGAGAAAAACAAGCAGCGCATTCCCAAACGGCTCGAGGCGCAGCGCGACGTTCATGGTCCCACGGTATGGCACCATGCGAAATCGCCCGAGGAAGAAGCGGCGTGGATTGTGGAAGGCGCCCAGAAGCTGCATGAGGCTGGGGTAGCGTATCGCGACATGGCGGTGCTGTATCGCGCGCACTATGCATCGCGTGCGGTGGAAGAAGCGTTAATGCAGGCCAAAGTTCCCTATACACTGTATTCTGGGGTTCCGTTCTTTGGCCGGCGCGAAGTGAAAGACGCGCTGAGCTACCTGCGTTTCGTGGCGTATCAAGACGATTTGTCGTTCGCGCGTGTGGCGAATGTGCCGAAACGGAACATGGGTCAGCGACGCATGGCGTTTCTGCGCGAGTGGGCCGATGCGCACGAGTGCACGCTGTATGAGGCACTCGAACAAACCATCGACGATGAAATCTTCAAGCGCACCAAGGCCAAACAGCTTCTGGCGCTCGTCGAGCGATTCTGCGGACAGTTCGAGGGGCGCGCGGTGAGTGACGTGATGGCGGCTGTGCTTAACGAGAGCGGCTACGATCGCATGCTGCGCACCGAGGGAAGCCAAGAGCGGCTCGACAATGTGGCCGAACTCAAGCAGAGCATTTATGAGTTCGAAACCACATGTGGCGAGGAAGTGACGCTCGAGCATTATTTGTCGCATGTGGCGCTGCTTACCAACGCCGATGCGATGGATGGCGCAGCCGACAAGGTGAAGCTCATGACGATTCATGCGGCGAAGGGCTTGGAGTTCAAGCATGTGTTTTTGTGCTCGATGAGCGAAGGCGTGCTGCCATCGAAGAAAACGCGCACGCGCGAGCAAATGGAAGAAGAGCGCAGGCTCGCGTTCGTTGCCATGACGCGCGCCGAAGATGGTCTTTACCTTACCGAGGCCGAAGGCTTCACGCATAAGGGCACGCCGCGCTATCCGTCTCGGTTCCTGCTCGACATCGACCCCGCGTGTTTGGTGTTCTCGCATAAACCCGACCAAACTGCGCTCGAGGCTGCGCGCGCCGCGTATGCCGCCAACGACCAGTGGATTGCCGGCATGAGCGCCGACGTGCAGTTCCGCAAGGGCGACCGTGTGACGCATGCCGTGTTCGGCTCTGGCGTGGTAGAGGAAATCGACATGCAAAAGCGTGCTTACATCGTGCGCTTCGACGAGCTCAATACCACTCGCGCCATCAGCTTCCGCGTGAAATTGGAATGTACTCAGTGCTCGTAGCATTTAGCACATTTGTTTGACGGATGCGGCGCGGTTGTGCTCGGCTGTTTTGCTGCGGCACTGCTGAGTGTGGCCGATATTGATTCCGCTTCAGGCGACGAGTTGCTGAAGCGGCTGAACGCCTTGGGGTCAATCGCGGGGAACACGAGGCCCGCGAGAAAAACCGGGGCTGCGGTGGAAATCCTGGTCCTCTTTTGGTCCAGGATTTCCACCGCAGCCCCATCTGTTAAACGCTCCGAGCATTTAACAGGCCCAACTCCAAAGAACCTCGCGGGCGATTCCGCCCGGGCACTCCGTCCGCTCGTGGGGAACTGATGGGCGCGCGGTGGCGTTTGCGAGCGACCTGGTAGAATGGCTGAATTGAATTCGGTACAACAGCTCGCCTGGCGCCGCTGCGTTGCGCGCGGAGCCAATCAATCATGAGCGCATCAATCAACGAACAGGAGTCCCGCATGGCGGAATTCATTTACACCATGTACAAGGCGCGCAAAGCGCACGGCGACAAGGTGATTCTCGACGACGTTACGCTGTCGTTCTATCCCGGCGCGAAAATCGGCGTGGTGGGCCCGAACGGCATGGGCAAGTCCACGCTGCTGAAGATCATGGCCGGCCTCGAAGAGGTTTCCAACGGCGAGGCGCGCCTGTCCCCGGGCTATTCCGTGGGCATTCTGCAGCAGGAGCCGCCGCTTGACGAGGACAAAACCGTTCTCGAAAACGTGCAAATGGCATTTGGCGACGTGCTCGCGAAAATCGACCGCTTCAACGCGATTTCTGCCGAAATGGCCGATCCCGACGCCGACTTCGACGCGCTTATGGAAGAAATGGGCAAGCTGCAAGAAGCCATCGACGCCGCTAACGGCTGGGACCTCGACAGCCAGCTGTCCCAGGCCATGGACGCGCTTCAGTGCCCCGACCCCGACATGCCGGTGAACGTGCTTTCCGGTGGCGAACGTCGCCGCGTGGCGCTGTGCCGCCTGCTGCTCGAGGCCCCCGATTTGCTGCTGCTCGACGAGCCCACCAACCACCTCGACGCCGAGTCGGTTCTGTGGCTCGAGCAGTTCCTGCATCGCTACCAGGGCGCCGTGCTCGCCGTGACGCACGACCGCTACTTCCTCGACAACGTCGCCGAGTGGATTTGCGAGGTCGACCGCGGCAGCCTGTACCCCTACAAGGGCAACTACTCCACGTATCTCGAAACCAAGGCCGCCCGTATGGCCGCCCAGGGCCAGCGCGACGCGAAGCTCGCCAAGCGCATGCAGAACGAGCTCGAATGGGTGCGTTCGTCCCCGAAGGCTCGCCAGGCGAAGAACAAGGCCCGTCTGGAAAACTACGATCGCATGGTGGCCGAGGCCTCGCAAAGCAAGAAGGTCGACTTCACCGACATCCACATTCCCGTGGGTCCGCGCCTGGGCGCCGAGGTGCTTAACGTCGAGCATCTGCATAAGGAATTCGATGGCCGCGTGCTCATCGACGACCTGTCGTTCAGCCTGCCGCGCAACGGCATCGTGGGCGTGATCGGCCCCAACGGCGTGGGCAAATCGACGCTGTTCAAGATGATCGTCGGCAAAGAGCAGCCCACCTCGGGCGAGCTGAAGCTCGGCGAAACCGTGCAAATCTCGTACGTCGACCAGAACCGCGAGGGCATCGACGGCAATAAAACGCTGTGGGAAGTCGTGTCCGACGGCCTCGACTACATGCAGGTGGGCGAAACCGAGGTTCCGAGCCGCGCGTATGTGTCGGCATTCGGCTTCAAGGGTTCTGACCAGCAAAAACCCGCTGGCGTGCTTTCTGGCGGCGAGCGCAATCGCCTGAACTTGGCGCTCACGCTCAAGCAGGGCGGCAACCTGCTGCTGCTCGACGAGCCCACCAACGACCTCGATGTCGAAACGCTCGAGAGCCTCGAAGAGGCGCTCATGGAGTTCCCGGGCTGCGCGGTTGTCACGAGCCACGACCGTATGTTCCTCGACCGCATTGCCACGCATATTCTGGCGTGGGAAGGCACCGACGAGAATCCCGGCAACTGGTTCTGGTTCGAGGGCAACTTCGACAGCTACCAGAAGAACCGCGTCGAGCGCCTGGGCGAAGAGGCCGCCAAGCCGCATCGCATCCATCGCAAGCTCACTCGCGACTAAGCTATCAATTCCGAAGCGCCGCTCTTATGGGCGGCGCTTTTTGTGCGATTCGCTCTTCACCGAGGTTTTAATGAATGAAAGCAATCAACGACGACGGAAAGGCACATGCTCCATGTCTACAACCATTAAGGGCATCGTATCGGCGATGCGCGCATGGCACGACGGCTCGTGGGACGATATCTGCGATTGCTGCGGCATGTGCTGTTACGAGCGCGAGGTCGACGAATACGGCGGTGTCGCCGTCGATCTTTCGTCGCCGTGCGAGTTTCTCGACGAGTCTACGCGTCGCTGCAGCGTCTACGAGAATCGCTTCAACGAATGCGAGCGGTGCTGCCGCCTTACCCCGCGCATCGCGCTTTTCGGCGACCATTTGCCGCCGAGCTGCGCCTATGTGCGCGCGTTTCGCCGATAGGCGAGTGGCACCTTCGACGTCACTCCCGGAATCGCTTGAGTAACCGGGAAACTCCACGTGCGGAATGCGCGCGTCGTGCAAACTTGGGCTTCGTCGAAAACGCACGCTGTGCCGTCGCGTACCGCGTCGCTACGAACCAGCCATCCTGTTTTGAAGCGCCCTTTACAAGCGTCTCGGCGCGCTTTGATACAATGAAGTCGTTCTGCAGATGCACGTCAAAAGGGGCTTCCATGAGCAACGATCCCATCTCGACCGACGAAACGCAAATCACGCTTACGCTGCCTGAACGGGTGGGCATGGAACAAATCGTGGGCCCTTCCGATTGCGTGCTGCGCGAGGTGAAGCGGGCGTTTTCCGCGCGCATCACGGTTCGAGGCGACACCATTGCGCTTTCGGGCGATGCCGCGGAAGTGCAAAGCCTCACGGCTCTGTTCAGTGATTTCATTAAAATGGCCGCCGCGGGAAGCGACCCGACAATCGACGACGCGCGCCGTGCCGTCGAACTTTTGCGACAGGGCGAATTCGCGCCGAGCATTTTGCGCGAAGATATTCTGCTCACGTATCGTGGCCGCGCGATTCGTCCAAAAACCGCAGGTCAGAAACGTTACGTTGATGCGATTCGCGAGAATACGGTAACGTTTGGCATTGGCCCTGCAGGCACGGGCAAAACCTATTTGGCCATGGCTATGGCGGTGGCTGCGCTCAAGCGCAAGGAAGTCAACCGCATCATCCTCACGCGACCTGTGGTCGAGGCAGGCGAGAACCTGGGCTTTCTGCCGGGCACGCTCACCGAGAAGGTCGACCCCTACATTCGCCCGCTCTACGACGCGCTATTCGATATGACCGACATGGAACGCGCCCGCGAACTCATCGAAGGCGGTGTTATTGAAATCGCGCCGCTCGCATTCATGCGCGGCCGCACGTTCAACGATAGCTTCATCATTCTCGACGAAGCTCAAAACACCACGCCCGAACAAATGAAGATGTTCCTCACGCGTTTGGGCTTCAACTCGAAAATGGTTATCACGGGCGATGTGACCCAGGTCGACCTGCCGCACGGCTATTCGGGCCTGAAGGGCGTGCGCCGCATTCTTGAAGGTGTGGAAGACATCGCCTTCCGCGACCTTACCGGGCGCGACGTGGTGCGACACAACCTCGTCGCGCGAATCGTAGAAGCCTACGAAAGGGCTGCCGAAACTCGCTAGCCCATCTCGTTCCGGTTTTCGGCGAGTGTAATCTATGCAACAAGTCATGGCTTATACGGAAAGTTGCTCTGGTTTTATCGACCGAAAGCCGACGGCGCAGAATTCGTGCATTGGGTATGCCTGGAGCAACTTTTCCGCACGAGCCGAAAGCCACGTAATGTGGCTTTCGTTCTGATCAGGACTTGTTGCGGAATCTGCGCACAACGAATTCTTTTGTTTCGGTTTACGAGAATCCCTCCGGTGGGTAGTTTTTCCGAAGGTGTCCGCACGAGCCAAAAGCGCCAGTGGCGCTTTTGTGCGAGCTCAGGTATCTGCTTCGGAAAGGCTACCCACCGGAGGGATTCCCCAGTACAATATGCATAACCATAAAGCCGCGAACTGAGTCGTTCGTCGATGAGAGAAAGAGAGTCGTTCATGACCGAAGAATTCCGCAGTGGATTCGTCACTTTGGTAGGCCGGCCGAACGCCGGCAAATCTACCCTTATCAACGCCGTGGTGGGCCACAAGGTCGCCATTACCTCGAACACCGCGCAAACCACCCGCCACCGTTTCCGCGCGATTGTCACCCGCGAGGACATGCAAATGATCATGGTCGACACGCCAGGCATGCACAAGCCCCACGACGCGCTGGGCGAAGAGCTCAACACTTCCGCCATCAAGGCCATGGAAGACGTCGACGTGGTGGCATTCCTTGTCGATGCGAGCAAGCCGGTTGGAACGGGCGACGAGTGGGTTGCCCGTCAGGTGCGCGAAGTGCGCGGCGCTCGCAAGATTCTCGTGATTACCAAGGCCGACCTCGTGAGCAAAGAAACCGCCATCCAACAGCTCGAGGCGGCTCGCGCCTTGGGCACGTGGGACGATGAAGTGGTGCTTTCGTCCAAGAACGGTTTCAACGTCGAAGGCTTCGTGCAGGCCGTCGCGAAATGGCTGCCCGAGGGCCCGAAATGGTTCCCCGAAGATATGGATACCGACCAGCCCTTCGAGGTGCTCGTCGCCGAGTTCATCCGCGAGAAAATCCTGCGCAGCTATCGCGACGAGGTTCCTCACTCCATCGGCGTCGTTGCCGACCAAATGACCTACGACCGCAAGAAAGACATGTATCGCATTTTCGCGAACGTCTACGTCGAGCGCGACAGCCAGAAGGGCATCATCATCGGCAAGGGCGGCGAGGCCATTAAGAAGGTCGGCATCGAAGCCCGCCGCGACCTTGAGCAAATGCTCGGTTGCAAAGTGTTCCTCGATATGCAGGTCAAGGTGAAGAAGAACTGGCGCCGCGACCTGAACCAGATTCGTCGTTTCGGCTACGGGGAAGGCATGTAGGCCATGGCGAAGTACTGTTCGTGGTGCGGCGAGCCGCTCGAGCCGGGCGCGCGCTATTGCGCTGAATGCGGCGCGCGCGTGCTCGAGAGCGTGAGGGTCACCGGCAAAGGCGACAGCGATCCCATGCGCGGGCTCGACATCGTGGGCGGCAATCCCATTCCCGCCAGCAAAACCACCAAGCTCGACTTGGGCACCCTCGAGGCGCTCAAGCTTCGCGATAGCTTGCCGGGCGATGACGAGCCCACGCATGCTAAGCCCAGCCTGGCGAGCGCTGCTGCGGCGCATTTCGGTGGAGCGAAGACGACCTCCCTTGAGATTCCCGAGGTCGTTGAGGCCCCTGAAATTATCGCTGTGCCCGAGGTGGGAGACGCCTGCGGGCTTGCGGCCGATCGCGGCGCTTCGGGCGCTTTCAAAGTCGTAAGCGTCCATGGCGCCGAAGCGCATTCCGCGGTGGCTGAACAAGCGGGCTCTGCCGACGCTGCGGATGCGTCCGAGGCAGATGAAGAAGTTGAAACCGAGGCTTCTTCCGAAGCGCTTGAAAACGATGCCGCCGATGCGATTGACGCCTCTGAATCCGAAGAGGCCTGCGGATCTGAAGAAGCTCTCGTTGCTGAGGCGATTGGGGCTGCGGAAGGTGACGAGCCTTCGGACGCGGGCGATGCCGAAGCGGCTGGCGGCGAGGCGGGCGTGGAAACGCCCAAGGGCGACGCCGCGACCGAAGACGCTGAGCCTGCTGAATCGGACGATGCGTCTGGCGGGCAGCCTGCGCGCGGTACCGATTCCGAGTGCGACGATGCCGAAGGCGACACCGAGGCCGATGGGGCAAAGCTTGCCGAAGCCGAAGCGAAAGCCGACGCCGATGTATCCAAATCTGCCCCTTCCGGCGAGGAGCCTTCCGACGCTGCGCCCAAGCCGGCTGCGGTATTCGATTTCGACGATGAGCACGAAGCGGTGCCTGTGATTCCTCGTGAGGCTCAGGCGGCTGCTGCCAAGCCTGGCCCCATCAGCTTTGATGGAACCGATACGCTCGTGCTGCCGAGCGATGCACAGCCTAAGCATTTCGGCCTCGACAGGCCCGATTTGCAGGAGCGCAAACGCAAGCGCATCTTCATCGCCCTGTGTTGCGTGATCGCGGTTCTCGTAATCGCGGCATGCGTGTTGGCCTATGTTCGCTTCGGCGGGCAAGCGGGCCAGGATGCTTCTCAGCAACAGCCCCAAACGCAGCAGCAGGCGCCGGCGGCTTCTTCCGAGGAAAGCGAGAAGCCCGAAGCCAAGGCAGATGACGAAGCGGCCAAGGCCTCGACCGAGGCCGAGGCGCTTGCACGCGAGCAGTCGACTCCGACCGAGGAGCAAATCTTCCAAACGCTGTCGAGCGAGTATTCGGCGCTCGATGGCTACAGCAATCGAATCGTGAGCTGCGTGGACGACTTCAATAGCTGGTATATTGCGCGCGACATGAACAAGCGTCAGGCATCGCAGGCGACGGCCGAAAAGGTGAAGAGCGATCTTGAAGCAGCCAAAGCCGAAATCGAGAGCTTGAAGGTTTCCAGCAGCTCGCCGTACGCGACCGATGCCGCCAACCTGATCGAGCTCTACGATTGCCAGATCGGCCGCATTACGTCGTTGACTGACGCGTGGGCGGTAAGCGTGCAGTACGAAGTTCCCTCGGAACACCAAGACGAGATTCTCGCGGCTCTGTCGGCGAACTACGTGGGCGGCAACAACCCCTACCTTGAGCGCTACGATGAGCTGTATCCGTCTTCGAAGCCGGTCTTGAAATAGCGTTCTCAACTGCAGTTATATAGGATATCTACAAAACAGATAGCGAATCATCGATAATTCCAAGAATCGCCCGTCGAAAAAGCGGGCGATTCTTATTGACGCCCTCAATCCATCAGGTAGTATACGCAGCTATGAATACGATTTCCGCACATATCATGGCCATGAACGCATGCGAGATGCCCAAGCCTGGGTGCCCGCGTTCGTGTGCTGACACTCAGGCGTAACGCCCGCGGCTTAGCCGCGCATATCTTGCGGAACTGCTCCATTTTCTATCTCTTTTTTGAGGCATCATGATTGTTTTAGACCACCTTTCGAAAACCTATGTCGGCTCGGCCGGCGCGCACGAAGCGTTGTGCGATATCAACTTGCATGTTGAGGCGGGCGACGTGTTCGGCATTATCGGCCAGTCGGGCGCGGGCAAGTCGACGCTCGTTCGCTGCATCAACCTGCTCGAGCGCCCCACGGCGGGCCGCGTGCTCATCGACGGCGCCGATGTGACCGACTATTCCGGCAAACAGCTCATCGATTTGCGCCAGTCCATTGGCATGATTTTCCAGAATTTCAGCCTGTTCGCCCAGCGCACGGTGCTGCGCAATGTCACGTTCCCGCTCGAGCTGCATGGCACGCCGAAGAAGCAGGCTGAAGCTCGCGCGCTCGAATTGCTCGAACTCGTGGGGCTTTCCGGCAAGGCGAACAATTATCCCAGCCAGCTTTCGGGCGGCCAGCAGCAGCGCGTCGCCATTGCGCGCGCCCTTGCCTCGAACCCGAAGATCATGCTGTGCGACGAGGCGACGAGTGCGCTCGACACGCTTACGACGCACTCGATCTTGGGCCTTCTGCGCGACATCAATAAAGAACTTGGCGTCACCATGGTCGTTATCACGCACTCCCTTTCGGTTGCCGAGCAAATTTGCAACAAGGTGGCCGTCATCGAAGCCGGCAGCATTGCCGAGCAGGGCAAAACCGCCGACGTGTTCGGCAATCCGCAGAGCGCCGCAACGCGCCTGCTCATCGAAGCCGACCAGGGCTTCGCGTGCGCGAAAGGGGGCAACTAATGGAAGCGATCAACGCATTCGTCGCCCAGTACGGCGCCCTTATGGCCCAGGGTACGTGGGACGCCATCGTCATGACCGTGCTCTCGACGCTGTTCGCGTACGTCATCGGCATTCCCGTGGGCGTTCTGCTCGTTTTGACCGAGCCGGGCGGCCTGCACCCGCACCGCGTTTTCAACAGCGTGCTTGGCTGGGTGGTGAACATCATGCGTTCCATCCCGTTCATCATCCTTATCGTGTTCATGATTCCGTTCACGCGCGCCATCGTAGGCACCTCGCTTGGCGTGGGCGCGGCTATCGTGCCGCTTACCGTGTCGGCTGCGCCCTTCGTTGCGCGCATGGTTGAGCAAAGCCTCGCCGAAATCGACGGCGGCCTTGTCGAAGCCGCGCAAAGCTTCGGCGCGAGCACCTGGCAAATCATCAGCAAGGTGCTTCTGCCCGAGAGCATGCCGTCTTTGGTGCGCGGCCTGTCCATCACGTTCATCACGCTGTTCGGCTTCGTGGCCATGGCCGGCACGGTGGGCGCGGGCGGTATCGGCGACATCGCCATTCGCTACGGCTACCAGCGCTACCAAGACGACGTCATGGTCGTGGCCATCGTGCTGTGCGTGATCATTGTGCAAATCGCGCAGAGCATTTGCTCGGCCATCGCCCGCAAGATCGACCACCGCGTTCGTTAATCATTTTTTCGCATAGTTTTCCCAGGTCACATGCTGGCCTTGGGTTCGTGCACCCACATTGCGTTCATTTCCGTTAAGGAATTTGAATAGGGAAGGGAAGCGCCCAGGCGCTTCGAAGGTGCGGGCCGTTTGGCTCGCAAGAAGGAAAGGGTTTCGTTATGAACCTGAAAAACGTTGTGCGCATCGCTGCATGCGCCGCCGCCACGGGCGTGCTCGCCGTGGCACTCGCCGGCTGCGGGTCTTCTTCCTCGCAGCACCAAATCGCCGTTCCGTCCGACGCCACCAACGAGGCTCGCGCGCTTCTGCTGTTGCAGGACGAGGGCTTGCTCACGCTCAATGACGGCGCGGGCCTTACGGCTACCATCAACGACATCAAGGAAAACCCCTACAACATCCAGTTCGTTGAAACGGAAGCCGCGAGCGTTCCCCGCACGCTTTCCGATGTTGACGCTGCGGTGATCAACGGCAACTACGCCCTGGGCGCAAACCTCGACCCGTCGACCGCGTTCGCTGCTGAGGGCGCCGACTCCCAGGCCGCTAAGGAATACGGCAACGTCGTGGCCGTTCGCTCTGGCGACGAGAAGTCTGCCAAGACCGAAGCTTTGCTCGCTGCGCTGCAGAGCCAGAAGGTTTCCGACTTCATCACGAGCACCTATTCTGGTACCGTCGTGCCTGTGTTCACCGTCGTTGACGACATTCCGCAGGCCACTGGCGACGACACTACCATCAAGGTTGGAGCTTCGCCCACGCCTCACGCCGAGATTCTGAACGCCGCGAAAGACCTGCTTGCTGCCAAGGGTTGGACGCTCGAGGTCGTTGAGTTCACCGACTACGTGCAGCCCAACGTCGCCCTGTCTGACGGCAGCCTCGACGCGAACTACTTCCAGCATCAGCCCTACCTCGACAACTACAACGAGGAAAACGGCACCGATCTGGTTGGCGTCGCCAAGATCCACTTTGAGGCCATGGCCCTCTACGGTGGCAAGGCCGCAAGCCTCGACGACCTGAAGAAATAATCTCAGTCGATTCGCTTTGTCGCACGCAAGCCGCTCTTCGGAGCGGCTTGTTTTGTATTAGGCCCCTTGTTCGTGTCGCTGCTCGTGCTATTGCTTGTTGTCGAAGAGGTTTTGGTGCTGCACGATTGCCAAATCGGAAACCGCCTCGGCGGAAGAACTGTCGGCATCGTCGTTCCAATGCCAAGCGCCTTCCGCGTCCATATAGCCGTTCAGGTTAATCGCCAGCAGCGATTGCTTCGTGGCGTAAAGGAACGCGAAGTACTCGTTGAGCGGCAAGCCAGCCGTTTTCAGGGTGGTGGCCGCCAGATAGTTCAAGCTCGTGTCGCCGTCGTGTCGCACGTGGCGCGAAAGCTGCTCGCTGTTCGTCCACAGCATGTAGGGGGTGACGTAGCGCTGCTGCGCGTCGTCGACGGTAGGCTCTTCGTCGGAATCGCCCGTAGGCGCGAGCTGCTCGACGAATCCCGGCTGGTGATCGCCGAACAGCACGACCACAATAGGCTCTTCGCGTTGCGCAAGCTTCGCCAAAAATGCCGCCAAATCGGCGTCGGCGCGCGCGATGGCCGTCACGTATTCATTGACCTCGGCCGATTCCTCGCCGTCCATGTCGACATGCATCATGTCTTCTTCCGCAATCGTTCCCGTGTCATAGCCGCCGTGGTTGGCGATGGTCACGTCGAAGATGAACTGCGGCCCTTCGCCTTCATCCATGATTTGAAGGATTTTGTCGTAGGTCGCTCCGTCCGACACCATGTCGCGGAAATATTCGGCGCCATCGAAGTTCGTGATGTCGTAGAACTCGTCGAACCCGAGCTGCTCGTAGACGCGATCGCGGCGCCAGTTCTGCGCATCGGCGGGGTGGATGGCGCTCGTGGCATAGCCGATCGATTTCAAATACGATGCCAAGTTGTCAACGCCTTCGAGGTTATAGAGCATATAGGGGTACACGCCCGGTCCCAAAAGGCCCATGCTCGATCCCGTGAGGAACTCGAACTCGCTGTTGCACGTGCCGCCGCCCATCGCCGACACATAGACATCGCCCGTGGCAATGGTTCCCGCGTACGTCGAGAAGGGAATGGGGCCGTCGTAGCTTTCCGCCAGCTGCGGATACGTCGAAATGTCGGAATACGTTTCGTTCATGATGGCGATGATGGTGGGGCGCACGTCGGGGTCGGTGGCTTCGGCGGCGCTTACCACGCGAGGGTTGTCGATGAGCTCGTCGACGGTTTCCGCCATGGCCTTTTGGCTGCGAAGTTCGGCGGCGCGCGTTTCGGAATAGCCTTCGGGCTCGTGCGGCGAGATCTTTTGGGCACGCTGCGCGAAGCACAGCAGCGATCCTTGCGCCTGGTAAGAATCGAGGCTGCTCCACACGTCGACGTTGACGTTCAAGTCGTTTTCGATGTTGACCGTCGAGAAGCCGACGCAGCACGCGGCAAGGGTTGCGGCGCCAAGGGCGGTGTTCGCGATGGCGGCTTTCCGCGTGTGCTTGGTAGGCGGCACAACCGCAATTGCCGCGAACGCGGCGAGCATCACGGCGATGCAGAATGCGAGCGTGTTGTCGATGGCGTATTCATAGCCGCCGCCCACCGACGCCGCGGTGTGAATGGCGAGCACGTCGGAAGGCAGAACGGGCTGGCCTTTGAACTGAGCGACGAAATGATTGGCCACGCCGCTTACGAAGCATGCCACAAGAAACGCGACCATGGCGCCTTTCGTGCGCTGGCCTAGGAAGTACACCACGGCGAACATGAGCTCCAAAACCACGAGGCCCAAAACCATCCATTGAGTTCTCATCTGGTCCAATATGGTGTTGTAGGGTGCCTCCATGAGCCAAAAGCCCATAGGCACGCATGCGATGGTCACAATGGGGCGCGCGCGGTCGAGCACGCTGCCGAACCGATCGCGCAGCTGCACGCGAAACGCCAGGGCGCATGCGAGCAAGGCTGCACATATGAGGAATACGCATGCAATGGGCAAGGATATATGCAAGGCGAGCATAGATGGCTCCGTTTCTTCAAAGCGGGGCGCGGCTCGAAGGAAGCGACGAGTGCGCATGCCTTCGCTTGGGCATTGGGCGCGTTTCTGCGCGTTGTGGGTGCTTCTCGATTTCGAGAGGCCGCACGGGCTATACTTTATGAAGTACAACCCCATGCCGCCAATGTGCGCGGCACAAGCAGCCGAAATTGGTCTCGAAGGACGTATTATGCCAAAGAAAATCGCCGTAATCGACGGTAATTCGCTCATGCATCGCGCATACCACGCGGTGCCGGCCACGATGAACGCGCCCGATGGCACGCCCACGAATGCCGCGTTCGGCTTTTTGTCCATGTTCCTGAAATTCTACGAAATGGCACGTCCCGATGCCGTGGTATGCGCGTTCGATGCTGGACGTCCGGCATTCCGCATGGAAGCGCTCGAGCAGTACAAAGCCCAGCGGCCGCCGATGGACGCCGAACTCAAGGCGCAATTCCCCGTTATCGAGCATTTGCTTGAATCGATGAACGTGCCCGTTATTCGCGTGAAGGGTTGGGAAGGCGACGACGTGTTGGGCACGGTGTCGGCCCGCGATGAAGAGCTGGGATACGAAACCCTGCTCGTGAGCGGCGATAAAGACGTCTACCAGCTCGTGACCGATCGCACGCACGTGGTTACCACGAAAAAAGGCATCACCGATGTCGCGATTTACGGCCCCGCCGAGGTTGAGGAGCGCTATGGCGTGACGCCGGCGCAGTTCCCCGACTTCTTGGGCCTGAAGGGCGATTCGTCCGACAACATTCCCGGCGTGCCCGGCATTGGCGATAAGACCGCCGCGAAGCTTCTGCAAAACTATGGCAGCATCGACGGTATTTACGACAATCTCGACAAGCTCAAGGGCAAGCAGCTGCAAAACCTTACCGAGCACAAGGAAGATGCGTACACGAGCCGCCGCGTGGCGACCATCGTGCGCGATGTGGAGTTCGACCTCGATTTGGAGGGCGTGAAATTCCCCGATTTCGACAGCGCGAAGGTCGCCGAGGCTTTTGGCGAAGTCCGCTTCAACGCCCATTTGGCCAAGGTGCTCGCCCTTGCCGGCGCCGACGAATCGCTTGCCGCGCCCGCCGCGCTCGAGCTGCCCAGCTTGGCGCCCGTTGTGGGCGACTACGCGCATGACGCGCTGAAAACCGCCATGGAGCACGACGTGTGCCTGGGCGTGGAATTCCTCGTTGAGGCGCAGGAAAGCCTGTTCGCCGAGCCGCATCGCCTATTCGTCGGCCTGCCCGATTCGGTGCTCATGTTCGAGGGCGAAGACGCCCACGAGACGTTTGCGGAAATCGTGCGCTTGGGGCATTTCTGTGCGCTCGATTGCAAGCGTGCGTTGCAGGAAATCTATCCAGTCGATTCCGCGGAAGCAGCGCTCATCGAGGCATCCGAAATGCACGCGGCGCGCTTCTTCGACATTGGCTTGGCCGCGTACCTGCTGAATTCCAATGTCACGAAATACGAATACAGCTCGTTGTGCGACGCGTATTTGGGCGCGGCTTTGCCCGAGTGCGAAGACGAGCGAGCGCAGGCTGCGACGCATGCCTTGGTCGCGCACCGTTTGGCCGATGCGCTGCGCGAGGCGCTTGAGCGCGACGGATCGCTCGAGGTGTATGAGCGCATCGACCTGCCGCTCGTTTCAACGCTCGCCCAAATGGAACGCGTGGGCGCGCGCATCGATGTCGACAAGCTCGCCTGCATGGCGCAGGAAACCACGACCGAGCTCGAAGGGCTGCGCGCCGAGATCCATGAACTTGCGGGTGAGGAATTCAACGTCGATTCGCCCAAGCAGCTCGGCCATATTCTGTTTGAAGTGCTCGAGTTGCCGGCGGGCAAGAAGAACTCGCGCGGCTATTCCACCGACGCGAAAACGCTCGGCAAGCTCGTGGACGTGCATCCCATCGCGGCCAAGGTGCTGCGCTATCGCGAGCTCGCGAAAATGAAGTCCACGTACCTCGATGCCTTGCCGCGCATGCGTCGCATCGATGGCTTGGTGCACACGAGCTTCAACCAAACGGTCACCACCACGGGCCGTTTGTCGTCGAGCGATCCGAACTTGCAGAACATTCCCGTGCGCACCGATTTCGGTCGCCGCGTGCGTGCTTGCTTCGTGCCGCTGCGCGAGGGCGACGTGTTCGTTTCGGCCGACTACTCGCAAATCGAGCTTCGCCTGCTCGCGCACCTGTCGGGCGATGAGCACCTGATCGATGCGTTCTGCTCGGGTGCCGACTTCCACGCCAACACGGCGGCGCGCGTGTTCGGCATTCCTGTGGAAGAGGTCACCCCGCAGCTGCGCAGCCGCGCGAAGGCCGTGAACTTCGGCATCGTCTATGGCCAGCAGGCGTTCGGCTTGGCGCAAAGCCTGGGAATCGGCTTCAAAGAGGCTCAAGATATGATTGACCGCTATTTCGAGGCCTATCCTCGCGTGCGTGCTTACCTTGATGAGACGGTTGAAGAAGCGAAGGAATGCGGGTTCGCGACCACGATGTTCGGCCGCAAGCGCCATATTCCCGAACTGAAGGCGAGCAACAAAATGCAGCGCAGCTTCGGCGAGCGCACAGCGATGAACCATCCTATGCAAGGCAGCGCGGCCGATATCATCAAGCTCGCCATGAACGAGGTTGAGCGCCGCTTGGTCGCCGACGGCTTTGAGGCGAAACTCATGCTGCAGGTGCACGATGAACTCGACTTCAGCGTGCCGGCGGACGAGGTGGAGCGCCTTTCCGAAATGGTTGCAAGCGTCATGGATTCGGTTGTGGAGCTCAAAGTTCCGCTGATTGCCGAAGTGAGCAGCGGCGAGAACTGGGCCGAAGCGCACTAACGGCTGTTCGGCTGAAGGTGGCGCGAAGGGCAGGCGAGGGCGGCCGCGGGGCCGATAGAGGGCGTCGGTGTTCAAACTTGCCCTTCGTTTCAAAGTTGAACACCGCCAAGCAGACGCATAGCGAGCGCAGCGAGCGGTAGCCTGCTGTGCCCGTCATCGGCTTCGCGGCCGCCCTCGCCGGCGGAAGCTGGGCAAAGGCCCATTTGAGACCACGGCTCGCTACCGCTCCGCCCCGAGGGCTCCGCTATGCGCTCGCCTGGCTGCGCTTAACATTGAAATAAGGGCATGTTTGAGCGCAGACGGTCTCCAACGGGCCTTTGCCCAGCTTCCGCCGGCGAGAAGAGGAAAACTTGTGACGAGTCCACAAAACCCCTCTTGTCAAACGATTTTCGCGGCGTATAATAGCGGAGTTTGCTGTATTGGCGCGACTTGGCGGTAACCGTTTCCCACCGCTCACGTGCGCTGTACAAACGGCAAGCGAAGTAAACGTAGAGGTTCATATGAGCCCCGCAAAACCAAGGAGAAACATACATGTACGCTATCGTTAAGACTGGTGGCAAGCAGTACAAGGTTGCTGCTGGCGACATCCTCGTCACCGAGAAGCTTCAGGGCGAAATTGGCGACAAGGTTGAGCTGCAGGCTATCGCTGTTGTCGACGGCACCAAGGTTGTCGCCGATCCGGCTGAGGCTGCCAAAACCAAGGTTGTGGCTACCATCGTTGATCAGTTCAAGGGCGACAAGGTCCTCGTCTTCAAGTTCAAGAAGCGCAAGAACTACAAGAAGCTGCGCGGCCATCGCCAGCTCCACACTCGTCTGAAGATCGAGAGCATCGGCTAGTTAGTTTAGAAGGTAGGTAGATTACTCATGGCTCATAAAAAAGGTCTTGGCTCCACCCGTAACGGCCGCGACTCTCATTCCCAGCGACTTGGCGTGAAGCGCTTCGGTGGCGAGCACGTCATCACCGGTAACATCATCGTTCGCCAGCGTGGCACCCACTTCCATCCCGGCGAGAACGTCGGCCGTGGCAAAGACGACACCCTGTTCGCACTGTGTGAGGGTACCGTTGAATTCACGAAGAGCACCCGCCGCAACAAGGGCTATCGCCGCTTTGTGCATGTTCGTCCTCTGACCACCGAGAGCGCTGAATAGCCTCACGCAACCAGAGGGGTTTCATAAGGGGAGGAAAAAGCTCGTCGCTTTTGCGGCGGGCTTTTTCCGTATTTGAGGTGTGTGCGCCGTATTGGCGCAGGTGCATGCGTATAATTCGAGAACACGTTTTTTCTTGCAAGAAAGCGCACCGCAGAGCCTCAATTCATTGGGCGTCCCATGCGGCGCGACACAGGCTTGGGCAGGCGGCGCGCAGGCGGCGATATGCCCCAACGATATCGATAGGAACGCTATGTTCGTAGACAAAGTACGCATTTACGTGAAGGGCGGCGACGGCGGCGCGGGCTGCTTGAGCTTCCGCCGTGAGGCCCATGTTCCCAAGGGCGGCCCCGACGGCGGCGACGGTGGCCACGGCGGCAACGTCGTGCTCGAGGCCGACCAGTCGGTCTCGTCGCTGCTCGACTACCGCTTCAAGCATCATTTCAAGGCGACGCGCGGCACCCATGGTATGGGCAAGCGCATGCACGGTGCTACGGGCGACGACCTTATTCTGAAGGTTCCCGTGGGCACGGTGGTGCACGAATACTTCGAAGAGAAGAAGGAAACCGGTGAGCTTATCGCCGACCTTACGCACGATGGCGAGCGCGTCATTGTCGCGGAAGGCGGCCACGGCGGTCGCGGCAACATCCATTTCGTGACCTCCACGCGCCGCGCTCCCGCGTTCGCCGAGCTGGGCGAACCCGCGCAGGAATGCTGGATTGAGCTCGAGATGAAGCTCATGGCCGACGCCGCGCTCGTTGGCGTGCCTTCCGCGGGCAAAAGCTCGCTCATCGCCCGCATGAGCGCCGCCCGCCCCAAAATCGCCGACTACCCGTTCACCACGCTCGTTCCGAACCTGGGCGTTGTGCAGGGCGACGAGCACAACTTCGTCGTGGCTGACATTCCTGGCCTTATCGAAGGCGCTCACCAGGGCAAGGGCCTGGGCCACGAATTCCTTCGCCATATCGAGCGTACCGCGCTCATCGTGCATGTCGTCGACATGACGGGCGGCTATGAAGGCCGCGACCCGGTGGAGGATTACCGCATCATCAACAACGAGCTTGCGATGTACGCCGATGAATTGGCGCAGCGTCCTCGCATCGTGGTTGCCAACAAAGTCGACGTTCCCGGCACCGAAGACGCCGTGCGTCGCTTGAAGGAAGAGGTGCGCAAAGACGCCATCGCTGCCGCGAACGGCAATGAATTCGCCGACGGCGTCGACGAGGCTTCGCGCGTATTCGAGATTTCTGCGCTTACGGGCAAGGGCGTCGATTCGCTCATCCATGCCATCGCCGACAAGGTGTTCGAGCTGCGCAGCGCCGCCAAAGAAGCCCAGGAGGGCGAGGTTCAGTACGACCAGGTGTGGCAGCACAAGCGCGAACAGCGCGACCGCAAATACACCGTGCGTAAGCTTTCCGATGGCATCTTCCGCGTGGAAGGCGTGCAGATCGAGCGCATGGTTGTGCAAACCGACTGGGAAAACGACGAGGCGTTGTCGTTCTTGCAGCATCGCTTCAATCGTTTGGGCCTGGAGAAGGAACTGCTCAAGGCGGGCGCTGTGAATGGCGACGAGATTCGCATTCTCGGTCGCGCGTTCGAGTTCGAGACGGCCGAGTCGACCGAAGATATCTTCGCCGAACTCGACGATTAGCATAGTGAAGGCGTGATGGGCATGGCTGCAGAAACTTCCGCAAACGCGAAGGCGTACAAGACCGCCGTTATTAAAATCGGCTCGAATACGCTGACCGATGACGAGGGCAAGTGCGACCGCGCTTATCTCGCCGATTTGGCGCATCAGGTGGCGCGCGTTCGCCGCGAGGGCTGGCGCGTGATCATCGTGAGCTCCGGCGCCATTCCGTGCGGCCTTGAAGCGCTGGGCTTGCCCTTGCGCCGCCCCGATGACATGCCTACCGTGCAGGCTGCAGCAAGCGTTGGGCAACGCGCGCTTCTTGCCGCGTATGACCAGGTGTTTTCTCCGTATGGCATGCTCACGTCGCTCGTGCTGCTCACGCGCCGCGATACCGCCGACAGAAATGCGTATCTGCATGCGCGCGACACGTTCCGCCGCCTTGTCGAACTGAACGCGGTGCCTATCGTGAACGAAAACGACACGGTATCGGTCGAGCAGATCAAGTTCGGCGACAACGACACGCTTGCGGCGCTTGTCGCGTGCCTTGCGAACGCCGACCGCGTCGTTATTCTGAGCGACATCGATGGCCTGTATACGTCGAATCCTAAAACCGACGCGTCGGCTCAGCTCATTAAGCGCGTCGATCGCATTACGCCCGAAATTCTTGCCGGCGCGTCGGGCGCAGGCAGCGCTGTTGGTTCGGGCGGCATGATCACCAAGCTTACGAGCGCGCGTGTGCTTGGCGCGGCGGGCATCCCGCTCGTCATTTGCAGCGGCCGCGCTGAAGATGCCGTGGTGCGCTCGCTTGCCGACGACCCAATTGGCACGCTGTTCACGGGCGCCGATGTTCCCCATGAAATCACGCCGCGCAAGCTTTGGATCGCCCTCGGCGATTCGGTGAAAGGCACGTTGCTCGTCGATGCGGGCGCCGCTCGCGCCATCGTCGAAGACGGCGCCTCGCTGCTTGCTGTGGGCGTGAAGAACGTTGAAGGCGAGTTCGAAGCGGAAGATGTGGTCGATGTGGTTGACGAAGCCGGCTTCGTGATTGCTCGCGGCCTTGCACGCTGCTCGGCCGAATCGATGCGTTCGGGGAAAGCCGACGTCGCTGTTCATCGCGATGAGCTAATCTTGTTTGAATAAGCAATCAAGGCCGCTTTGTATGGGGATGCGGCTCCGCTTCGGGCAAGTCCTGGCTCGCACGAACAGCCCACTGGGCTGTTCGGCTCGTGCGGAATCTTGCGTATCCGCATGCCCGACGCGAGACAGCGCAGGTGCGTTTGATTGGAGACAATGATGACCTCAATCGAAGAGTCAGTTCGTGATATCGCGCTTCGCGCGCAGGCGGCTTCCCGTGCGGTGGGGCGCGCTTCGGAAAAGGTTCGCAACCAGGCGCTTTTCGCAATGGCCGCTTCGCTTCGGGGCAATATGGCCAACATTCTCGCGGGTAACAAAGTCGATATGGAGGCTGGCAAAGCCGCCGGCATGTCGTCTGGCTTGCTCGATAGGCTCTTTTTGGACGAAGGCCGCGTCAATGCCATGGCCGATGCCCTTGAATCGCTCGCCGATCTGCCCGACCCGCTGGGCCGCGTGCTCGAGCATCGCGAATTGGAAGGCGGTATCGACCTTACGCGCGTAAGCGTGCCGCTGGGCGTTGTCGCCATGGTGTATGAGGCGCGCCCGAACGTCACGGCCGATGCCGCGGGCATTTGCCTGAAATCGGGCAATGCGTGCGTGCTGCGTGGTGGCTCGCAGGCCCTCCATTCCAACGCGGCAATCGTTTCCGCGCTGCGCGAAGCGGTCGTTTCCGCAGGCCTGCCCGCCGGCTGCATTTCCTTCATCGATACCACCGATCGCACGGCGACCGATGCCCTCATGCAACTTCACGGCATTGTCGATGTGCTCATTCCTCGCGGCGGAGCTGGCCTTATTCGCCATTGCATCGAGTGCTCGAAGGTCCCCGTCATCGAGACGGGCACGGGCAACTGCCATACCTATGTGCATGAAACGGCCGATTTCGATCGCGCCTGCGCCATTCTGCTTAATGCGAAAACGCAGCGCGTGGGCGTGTGCAATGCGTGCGAATCGCTTCTCGTCGATGAATCCATCGCCGCCGATTTTCTGCCGAAGGCCTTAGGCGCGCTTGCCGAGGCGGGCGTGACTATTCACGGCGATGCGGCAGCTCGGCGTGCTGCCGATTTGGCAGGGGAGGCTGCGCGTTCGAAGTTTGTTGATGCGACCGATGACGATTGGGGTCGTGAATATCTTGCGCTCGAGATAAGCGTGAAGGCTGTTTCTGGCGTTCAGGAGGCAATCGAGCATATCAATCGTTACGGCACCAGGCATTCCGAATGCATTGTGGCTGACGAGGCGACTCAGGCGGGCATCGATGCAATCGAGGAATTCCTTGCAGGCGTCGATGCCGCGGCAGTGTATGCAAACGCCTCAACCCGTTTCACCGATGGCGGCTGCTTCGGGCTTGGTGCCGAAATCGGTATTTCCACGCAGAAGCTGCATGTGCGCGGCCCCTTCGCGCTCGAAGCGCTTACCACGTACAAGTATCAGCTTCGTGGGTCGGGCCAGGTGCGAGGCTAGCGTGGCGAATGAAAGCTTGAATGCGGGTGCTCCCTTGGGCGCTGGCGGCGGTTGTTCCGCGCGATTGAGCGAAGGCGACTTCCTCGCGAATTTGGCAGCCGGTGGACATGTGCGCCGTTTGGGCGTTATGGGGGGCACGTTCGATCCCATTCACAATGGCCACCTCGAAATCGCTCGTCGCGCGTGCGAATCGCTGGGCCTTTCGGGCGTGCTGTTCGTAGTTGCGGGTGACCCGTGGATGAAGCATGGACGCTCCTTGACGCCTGCGGAAGACCGCTTTGCCATGGTTCAGGCCGCCATTGAAGGCGATGTTCGCTTTGCTGCAAGCCGTATGGAAATCGACCGGGCTGGGGAAACCTATACGGTCGATACGCTGCGCGAGCTGCGTCGAATTCTTCCCGCACATGTCGAGCTGTGCTTCCTTATGGGAGCCGATGCTGCGGCGCGTTTGGGGGAGTGGCGCGAGGCGAGCGAGCTTGGCGGCCTCGCGAGGTTCGCCGTGGTGTCGCAGCGCGACGACGTGGCGCTTGACGAGCGCGGTCTTTCTCGCCTTGCCCAAATCATTGGCGCGCGCGAGATATTGCAGGTAGAGATGCCTCGAATGGATGTATCTTCTACCAATTTAAGGGAAAAAGTGCGCACACGCCGCTCCATTCGCGATGAGGTGCCAGCGGTTGTGGCAGACTATATCGAGTCACACGGGCTCTACCAGCGTTAAACCGCTGGGCGTATGCAAGGGGCGATTGATATGGCCAAGGCCAAATCGAAGAAAAAAGAAAAGAAGATGAAGAAGCATCAGGAAAGCTGCGAGCAGGTTGTCGCGATTTCTCCTGACCGTTTCGACGAGATGCGCCAGGCGCTCCAGGCGCGCGTGAAAGCGTCGCGCTACCGCCATTCGCTCGGCGTTTCCCAAACCGCCGAACAGCTGGCTCGCATCTATGGCGTGGACCAGAACGAGGCGGCCGTTGCGGGCCTTCTGCACGATTGGGATAAGTCGCTTACGGGCGATGAACTCAAGCGCAAGGCGAAAAAGCTCAAGCTCGCAGACAAGGAAGTGCGCGAGCATGCGACGGGTGTGCTGCATTCGTGGACGGCTGCGGCAACGCTGCGCGACGAGTTCCCTGAGCTTTCCGATGCCGTGTTGCAGGCGATTAGCCGACACACGTGCGGTGCGGTTGGAATGTCCGATTTGGACATGGTGGTATTCGTGGCCGACATTATTGAGCCGGGCCGTGATTTCCCCGATATCGAGGGCCTGCGCGCCGCGGTGGGCGAGGTGTGCCTGGAAGAATTGTTCTATCGCACGTATAAAGCGAACTTCATGTATCTGCTTTCGGCCGACATGGTGGTGGCGTCGCCGTCGCTTGACGTGTACAATTCCCTGGTCGTTGAGCGCAAAGAGCGCCTTGAGGCCGAACGCGCCGCGTGCGATGCGCCGGCTGGGGGCGAAGCCTCGGAAGCGCAATTGCTTGCTGCGGAAATCGCCCGTCGCGAGCAGTTGGCGCGCGAGGCCGAGCAGCAAATGGCGCTTGCCCGCAAGGCTGCCGAAGAACGCGAGCGCGTGCGCGAAGAGAAGCGTGCGAAAATGCAGGCAGAAGCCGCCGAGGCGCGAGCTAAGCTTGAAGCTCGCGGAAAGGCGCGACTTGACGCTGCCGCCCAGGCAAAGCCCGAGGCCGTCGCCGAAACTGGGCCGAAAGCCGTCGTTGACGCTGAGGGCCAATGTGCATCTGTCGCAAAGACGAACGAACAACCCAAGGTGGAGCGCACGCCGAATGGCGCGCGCATTATCCCCATTCAGTAAACCGTTGGGCGCCTGCCCAAAAGCTTAGAAAGGAAATGCCGAATGGCAAAAGACAAAGGACTTACCGCCCTTGAGAAAGTGATGATCGCTGCGAAGGCGGCCGATTCCAAGAAGGCTACCGACATCGTGATTCAGGACGTTCGCGAGCTCGTGAGCGTGACCGATTTCTTCGTTATCGTGACCGCGCAGAACAACCGCCAGGTTGCCGCTGTACTCGACGCCATTGAAGAGGCTGAGGTCAAAGAGGCCGGCGTGAAGCCGTTCGGCATCGAAGGCGCCGATGAGGGTTTCTGGGCCCTGCTTGACTTCGGCGATTTCGTGGTGCACTGCTTCCAGCCCGAAGGCCGCGACTACTATCGCCTCGAAGAGGTGTGGAACGATGCTCCCACGATTGACTTCGAGCCCGATGAGCCGAAAAGCGAAGACGCCGAATAATTAACAAACCGATATTGCTGCAGCTTCGTATATAATTAAACGCTGCACAAGCCCCCGTGGCTCAACGGATAGAGCACCGGACTTCTAATCCGATGGTTGTGGGTTCGATTCCCGCCGGGGGCACCATTGATGTCAAACGCCGTTCTGCCGAACGGCGTTTTTTGTCGACGCTGCGCCGGGCTCCGGCGGCCGCCTCGACCCTCGCAAGCTACGCTCGCTGTTTTTGGAAAGCGAGCGGCCTCATTTCTGTTCTTCAAGAATTCGAAGCCCTGACCTGCGGTTTCGATTCTCTCGAAAAAATTTTAAAAAAGGGGGTTGCGTTGTGAGGGAGACATCTGTATAGTATTCGCTTGCCGCTTGGGCATCACCCAAACGGCGTGAGAAACATGGTGGGTGTGGCCTAGTTGGTTAGGGCGCAAGATTGTGGCTCTTGAGGTCGTCGGTTCGAATCCGATCACCCACCCCAGTTTTTCAACACAAGGCATTGTGGGCTATGAAAGCTACGTTCACAATGGCTGCGGGAATCCGCGAACCTTTACATATGCTTTCTTTTCTGGATCGTTAGCTTAGTTGGTAGAGCAGGGGACTCTTAATCCCAAGGTCCGGGGTTCGAGTCCCCGACGATCCACCACTTGCACTTTCGGTGTCGCTGCAGCTGAATGAAAGCTAAGCCGCAGATGACATTGCGTTTAAACGCGCGAACCTTTACATATGCTTTCTTTTCTGGATCGTTAGCTTAGTTGGTAGAGCAGGGGACTCTTAATCCCAAGGTCCGGGGTTCGAGTCCCCGACGATCCACCACTGAAATTTAAAGACCAGGCCAAGTACCTGGTCTTTTCATTTATTTCAGGAGTGTAAAAAACTCTTGAATAATGATGGCCCTCTGCTAAATATTGGCGTTCCCCCCTTTCGCCTTCTGCTGGCAGTCGCTATCATAGACGCTTAGTTTTCGAGTCAATTTCGAAACCGCGTGTGCGGTTTGAATAGAAGGAGGCGGTTTTAGGCATGAGCGACATGATGAGGTACCGCGGTAAACGCGCGCTTGTCACGGGCTTGAGCCTCGAGCCGGGTCACGTATATAAAATCGACCCGCTCGAGCGCAAATATGGGCGCGAGGGCTTTTGGGTTGAAATCACCGATGGCGAGTCGCGCTGCACGCGTCCTTACGACAACGCCGATGCGTTTCTCGCTAATTGGGAAATGGCCGAGCCTCCCGTGAACGTTGCATTGAATCTTCCGCCTAACGCGCGATAGAGATACTTTCGGTTCGTATGCGTGCCGCCTTCGGGCGGCTTTTCTTTTTTGAGTTTCCATTCCGCACCTACTCAAGATGCCGCGTGCCGTGCGATTGCTCTTATGTTTCGGCGTGTTTTTGCTCGACGGGACATCTCCATTCCTCTGTATAATGCCACCGAAAGATATTTCGCCGCATGTGCGGCGATTCGGGGAGGTGCGCACGTGACGAGCATGGGCAAAACGCTGGCAATTGTGAATCCCGCGGCAAGAAATGGGGACGGCGCTCGCGGCGCGGCTTTTTTGCGATATACGGCTGGTTCGGCCGCGGCTCCTTTTGAGAGCATTCAGATTGAGACCACCCGCGAAGCTGGGCATGCGACGGCGCTTGCTGCGCAGGCGTCGAATTTCGATTGCGTGCTTGCTGTGGGCGGCGACGGGGTCGTGCATGAAACGCTCGCGGGCCTCATGCGAATTCCGCGCGAGAAGCGCCCCGCATTCGCGCTTATTCCGTGCGGCAACGGCAACGATTACGCTCGCACGCTCGGCATGTCGTTCGTTATGGAAGAAGCTCTCACGCAGCTCTCCTCCGCGCAGCGCATAAGCACCGATGTGGGCGTGTGCAATGGCGAGTATTTCGCGGAGACGCTTTCGTTCGGGCTCGATGCCGCCATTGCGCTGGGAACGTACGAACGCCGACGCAGAACGGGTCGCGAAGGCACGCGTTTGTTCGTCGAGGAAGGCGCGAACCAGCTCGTGTTCCATCGCGATGCCTACGATTTTACCGCCATTGCAGATGGCGGCGCTCCGAAGCAAGGTTCGATGCACCTGTTCGCCGTGCAGGTCGGCCCTACGTATGGCGGCGGTTTTCGGGTGTGCCCGAACGCCGATGCGACTGACGGCAAACTCGATTGCTGCGTGGCCAAGGCGCCGCTGAGCATGCTGAAGGCGGCGTACCTGTTCGCACGCGCGAAAGACGGAAAGCACGTGGGGCATACGGGTTCGTTTGATTTCTTCGATGCGAAATCGCTCACGTTGGAATTCGATCGCGAGCCGCCGGCCCAGATCGATGGCGAGCCTATTCATGGCACGAAATTCGATATCGCGGTTTTGCCGGGGGCTTTGGACGTGTACTTTGCGAAGGGGGCCGCCCATTAATGAGCACCTTTACCTTCGTACTCATCCTCGGCGCCGCGGTTCTCGTCTCGAGCGCCATCAACCAGGTCGTGAGCGGCGTCGCAACCCCGCTCATCCAAATTGGCATCGGCGTGCTGCTTGCGTTTGCAGGCCTTACCACGTCGAATTTCCAAGTAGACCCTGAGCTGTTCTTGGTGCTCTTCATCGCGCCTCTGCTCTATCACGAGGCGCGCAACACCGACAAGGTGGCGTTGTGGTCGAATCGCGCGAAGGTGCTTTCGCTCGCCGTGGGCCTTGTGGTCGTTACCATTCTCTGCATCGGTTTCACGTTGCATGCCCTTGAGCCCACTATTCCGCTTGCGGCAGCTTTCGCCCTTGGCGCGGCGCTCGGGCCGACCGACGCCGTGGCCGTAGCTTCGCTTTCGAAGCGCGTGAGCCTCAAGCGACGTCAATCGATTCTGCTTTCGGGTGAGTCGCTTATCAACGATGCCTCGGGCGTCGTCTCATTCCAGTTCTCCATCGCCGCGCTTACTACGGGAACCTTCTCGCTGATTTCCGCGACGGGCGCGTTTTTGGTGAGCTTCTTTGGCGGCATCGCATTCGGCCTTGTGTTCGCGGCGCTGCTCGCGTTTCTGGTCTCGCGAGTGCGCAACCTCGGGCTTGAAGACACCACGTTCCACGTGCTGCTCGAAGTGCTCACGCCGTTTGCGGTGTTCCTCACGGCGGAACATGTGGGCGTCTCGGGCATTTTGGCGGTTGTCGCGGCGGGTCTTTCGTATTCGTTTTTCAATCGCGATTTGGGCCCGTCAATCGCGCGCATGAAAATCGTGTCATCGAGCGTGTGGCGCGTGCTTTCGTTCGTGCTCAACGGCCTGGTATTCGTGCTTTTGGGAATACAACTTCCGCACGCCATGACGGGCATGTGGGAGGAAAAGGCCATAAGCAACGGTGAGCTGCTGTTCCTCGTGCTGGTGATTTCCGCCATCGTGATTGGCGTGCGCACGCTGTGGTTTGTGGGCATCAGCTATGTCGGCCGCAAGCAGGTCGCGCAGGCTGAGCAAAGGAATTCCGGCGGCACGCCCGAGCAGGTGCGCCGCGTGCTGCGCTCGATTCGCTTGGTCACGCCCGATTCGCTGAAAGAATCGCTCGCCCTGGCGCTTGCGGGGCCGAAGGGCGCCATCACGCTTTCCATCATGTTCACGCTGCCGTGGTCGCTCAATGCCGCGCCGGGCGTGTTCTCGCAGCGCGAGTTCCTCATCTTCCTCGCATGCGGCGTGATTTTGGTGACGTTGCTGCTCGCGAACTTCGCATTGCCGGTGTTGTTGCCCGATGAGCAGGGCGAGAAGGCCTACGCCACCGATACCGATGCGTCGATCGAGGTGTTGCGCGCGACCATCGAAGAGCTTGCGGCGCGCCAAACGAGGGAAAACCGCCGTGCGACGCAAACGGTCATGGCCCAGTACAACGATCGAATCGATCGCATTAAGCAGGGGACGGGCGAGCAGGACGACGATTCGGCGCTGCGCCTTGAGGCTTTGGAGTGGGAGCAGGAATACGTGCTTTCCACGATTGACGAGGAACGCGTGTCGCCCGTGGTGGGTTATCGCATGCTGCGCCGCATTCGCCAGTCGAAAAACCTCATCCAGCGCGATCGCGATGCGTTGTGGCTGTTCGGCATCATTGCCCGCCGCGCGGCCCTTATTTCCCGTTCCATTACCCGAACGCTGCTCGACAGCAACGTGCTTTCCGACGGTTTCGAAGAGGAGCGCGAGGTGCGACAGCTCCAGGCTGAATCGCTCGAGTACGTGGTGAAGAATCTGCGCGCGCGCCTCGACGACCCGAACTATCGCACCGAGCATGTGAGCTCGCTCATGGTGCAGGTGCAGCGCGACTTGAGGCGCGTGAAGCGCATCGGCCGCGACATAGGCACCGTGGCGCGCGTCGAGGACAAGGCGACCGAAGTGCGCCGTGCCGGCTTCTTAATCGAGCTTGAGCACATTCAGCAGATGTACGAGTCGGGTCGCATCAACCGCCACACGGCGAAGCATATGCGCGAAAACGTGCACATGATGCAGCTCGAGCTCGAGGACAAGGTGTAGGGGAGGAGAAGGCTCCGGCGGCCGCCCCGGCTCGGGATGCCTGCCGGAGGCCCTCCGTGTTCAAACTTGTTCTTCGTCTAAGGTTAAACACGGCGAAGCGAGCGCATAGCGAAGCGCCTTGAGGCGCGAAGCGGTAGCGAGCTGTGGCCACCGGCAGGCATCCCGAGCCGGAGCGACCGCTTAGGTTCACGCGTTCAGGCTTGCCCGATCGAATCAAATACGGCGAAGCGCCAGCGAGCTGTGGTCGCCGGCAGGCATCCCGAGCCGACGCGGCCTCTTGCGCTCGTGTAACGAATGGGGCGGCGGCCTGAAGGTGCGGCCTTCTTTGGCAGAGCGGCCATCGAACGGCGGTCTTGTGTATTCGAAAGCTGACCTGCACAACCTGCGGGTTTTTTGCTATAGTGCTCTGTTGCGTGTCCATACGGGCATGCGTGCGCTTGCGAAATGCGGGCGTGGCGGAATTGGCAGACGCGCCAGATTTAGGTTCTGGTGGGCAACACCCGTGAAGGTTCAAGTCCTTTCGCCCGCACCATAGCTCGCGCCGCCGACGTGCCCGAACGCGCGTCTCGGTCAGTCTAGTCTGGTAACACAGGCTTTGAACGAAGATCCAGATGGAGGAAAAGTTGAAAACGAACGTTGAGGTTCTCGAATCCGGCGCCACCAAACTCACGGTGACCATTGAAGCCGCCGATATCGATGCTCGCATCAAGAAGGCCTACAAAGACTTCGGCAAGAAGTACAAGTTCCCTGGTTTCCGTCCCGGCCATGTGCCTCGTCAGATTATCGACGCCAACCTGGGCAAGGAAGCCGTGCTCTCCACGGTTACCGACGAAATGCTCAACGAGTCGTTCCCCGTGGCTATCGATGAAGCCGACCTCATCCTGATTTCCGAGCCCAAGTTCTCCGAGGTCGACGGCCTCGTTGAAGAGGGCAAAGATTTCACCTTCTCCATCGAGTGCGAGGTCAAGCCCGCTCTCGAGCTTTCCGATTACTCCCCGGTTCACATCGAGGTTCCCTTCAAGACCGCCTCTGAGGCCGAAATCGACAGGGAAATCGACAACCTGGGCAACGCTTATCACGACTACAAGAACGCTCCTGCCAACACCAAGGTGAAGGCCGACTCCGTCGTCGAGCTCGACATCAAGGCCGTCGACGACAACGGCGAAGATATCGCCGCGCTGTGCAGCGAAGCTCGCCTTTACGAACTGGGCAAGGGCCTGTTCCCGGCCGCATTCGACGAGGAGCTCGTTGGCTGCAAGAAGGGCGAAGAGAAGCACTTCGAGATCGAGGTTGAGTCGAACCCCTGCATGCTCACCAGCATCCTTCAGGGCAAGACCGCCAAGGTCGTCTTCGACGTCACCGTCAATGCCGTGAAGAAGGTCGTTCTTCCTGAAATCACCGATGAGTGGGTCAAGGAAAACTTCGGCTTCGAAGATGTCGCCGCGCTGCGCAAGCTCATGGGCGAGCAGATCGAGGCTCAGAAGGGCGAGATCATTCCCCGCATTATGGAGAACAATGCTCTGTTCGAGCTGCAGAAGCGCCTCGAGGGCGACGTGCCCCAGGCTATGTGCGACGCCGCCGAGCGCGACTTGCTGCAGAGCTTCTTCGAGCAGCTCCAGCGCCAGGGCGCTACGCTCGACGCTTACCTGGCTGCCCAGCAGATCACTGCTGACCAGTTCAAGGAAGACGTCAAGGCTCAGGCTGCCGACACCGTCAAGCAGAACCTGGCTCTTGACGCCTATGCTCGCCACAACAACATCGTTGTGACCGACGAGGAAGTCGTTGACGAGTTCAAGAACTCCGGCGCCAAGGATACCGACAAGCTCTATGCTGAGTGGAAGAAGCAGGGTCGCCTGTCCTTCGTCCGCGAGGGCATTCTGCGCGGCAAGGCTCTCGAGGCCCTGCTGAAGGAAGCCGAGATCGAAGAGGTCGAGCTTCCCACGGCTGACGAGGAAGAGAAGAAGCCTGCCAAGAAGGCTGCCGCCAAGAAAACCACCAAGAAGGCCGCTAAGAAGGCTGACGAGGCTGAGGCCGAGAACACCGAGGCCGCTGCCGAATAGCTTCCATCCCGCGCGTTTTCTCGAACAAACCGTGGAGTGCGCGTGACGGCTTGGCTGCAAGGGCGGCGATATCGCTCGTCCGCTCAATAAACGTGGTACAGTCCTTAAGGCTCGCTTCCTGTTTTCGGAAGCGAGCCTTGGTTGTATTATTGCTTCGACTTCGATACAGAATAAAGGGGCAGCATTTATGCAAAACGGATATACGATTCCTTACGTCATCGAGCAGTCGCCGCGCGGCGAGCGCTCGTATGACATTTATTCTCGACTGCTCAATGACCGCATCGTGTTCTTGGGCAGCGCTATCGACGACGACGTCGCGAACGTCGTTATCGCGCAGCTCCTGCACCTCGAGAGCGCCGATCCCGAGAAAGATATCTCGCTCTACATCAACTCCCCGGGAGGCAGCGTGAGCGCGGGTCTGGCCATCTACGATGCCATGCAGTTCATTCGCTGCGATGTGTCCACCGTTTGCATGGGCATGGCCGCTTCCATGGCCTCCGTGCTCACTGCTGCGGGTACTCCGGGCAAGCGTTTCATCACGCCGAATTCGCAAATCATGATCCATCAGCCCATGGGCGGTGCCGAAAGCCGCACGCAGCAGACCGATTTCGAAATCGCTGCGAAAGAAATGCGCAAGTGCCGCGAGCGCCTCGAAGGCATTCTCGCCAAGCACACCGGCCAATCCATCGAGACCATCCATGCCGATTCCGAGCGCGACCACTGGCTCACCGCTGAGGAATCGAAGGCATATGGCCTGGTCGACGATATCATCACGTCTCGCGCTATGCCGAAGAAGGAAGCATAAGGCCTTATGCAGACCAAGAATCCCGATTCTCAAACCATGGACCCGAAAAAGGCGCGCTGCGTCTTCTGCGGCAAAACGGCCGATGAGGTTGCTGGCATGATCCAAAGCCCCGATGGCACGTGCATTTGCGACGAGTGCATTCTGTATTGCACCGACGTGCTTGCCCGTGGCGGCTACCTCAATGGTCGCCATCCCGGCCAGGGCGATATGCCCGATTCGTTCGACGCCGACTTCGACGGCTACGAAGGCCACATTGCGCAGGCTCCGTTTGACGACGAAGAGCAGGGCGCTCCTTCTGCGGCCGAGATTCTCGCCGCGCTGCCCACGCCGCATGAGCTTTTCGATCGCCTGAGCCAGCATGTCGTTGGCCAGGAGGCTGCCAAGCGTGCGCTTTCGGTTGCCGTATACAACCACTACAAGCGCATCAGCCTCGGCGCCGAGTCGAATGACGACGACGTTGAGCTCGCTAAGAGCAACATCATGCTTCTGGGCCCCACGGGTTCGGGCAAAACGCTGCTCGCGCAAACGCTCGCTCGCACGCTGCAAGTTCCGTTCGCCATCGCCGACGCCACCACGCTTACCGAAGCGGGCTACGTGGGCGAAGACGTCGAGAATATTTTGCTGAAGCTCATTACCGCGGCCGATTTCGACATCGAGCGCGCGCAGATCGGCATCATCTATATCGACGAGATCGACAAGATCGCCCGTAAGGCTGAAAACCTCTCCATCACGCGCGACGTGTCGGGCGAGGGCGTTCAGCAGGCGTTGCTCAAGATTGTCGAGGGTACCGAGGCGAGCGTGCCTCCGCAGGGTGGCCGCAAGCACCCGCAGCAGGAGCTCATTCATATCGACACCACGAACATCCTGTTCATTCTGGGCGGCGCGTTCGTGGGGTTGGCCGACATCATTGGCCAGCGCGTGGGCAAGAAGGGCATCGGCTTCACGAGCGATGTGCCGCAGTCGAAAAAGCACGCCGAAGCAGAGCTTCTCGAAAAGGTGCTGCCTGAAGACTTGAACAAGTTCGGCATGATTCCCGAATTCGTGGGCCGCATTCCGGTGATTTGCTCGCTCGATGAGCTTACCGAAGACGACCTGGTGCACATTCTCACCGATCCGAAGAACGCGTTGGTGAAGCAGTATGTGCGCATGTTCGAGTTCGAGAACTCCGAACTCGTGTTCATGCCCGAAGCCCTGCGCGCCATCGCGCACGAGGCGGTCGAGCATGGCACGGGCGCGCGTGGCCTTCGCGCCATTTGCGAGCGTGTGCTGCAAGACGTGATGTTCGATTTGCCTGAGCACGCCGGACCCACGAGGGTCGTTATTCGCCCGAGCGATATCGAGGGCGAAACGAAACCCGAAATCGAGCAGGCGGCCGGCGCGGCTGTCGTCTCTGAATAAATGCCACGGCCTGGCCGCACGCGCGGCCGGGCTGTTTCAGTATTCCGCCTTACAAACAAACAAGTTGGGAGCAGAGAGTGGAAGAGCTTTCCAAGAACTATGACTCCGAGGTGCTCGAGCCTCGCATTCTCGATAAATGGCTCACCGGCGGCTACTACGCCCGCCGCCCGGGCGTGGGTGACTGCACGGTCACCATTCCGCCGCCGAACGTTACCGGCGTTCTGCACATGGGCCACGCCATGGACGACACCATCCAAGACACCATCATTCGCTTCAATCGCATGCGCGGCGTATCGACCCGTTGGATTCTCGGCACCGACCATGCGGGCATCGCGACGCAAACGAAGGTCGACAAAAAGCTCGCCGCACAGGGCATTTCCCGTCGCGAGCTCGGCCGCGAGAAGTTCATCGACGCCTGCTGGGATTGGACGCACGAATACGGCGGCCACATCATTGAGCAAATCAAGCGCATGGGTTGCTCGGTCGATTTCGACGACCCGCACTTCACCATGGATCCCGAATATGCCACCGCAGTGCGCAAGGTGTTCTGCGATTGGTACCATGACGGCCTTATCTACCGCGGCAAGCGCATCGTGAACTGGTGCCCCACCTGCGGTACTGCCATTTCCGACGACGAAGCGGAATACCAGGAAGAAGATGGCCACTTGTGGCACCTTCGCTACCCGCTTGTCGAGCCCATCGACGGCGTGGAATACATCGTGGTCGCTACCACGCGCCCCGAGACCATGCTCGGCGATACGGGTGTTGCGGTGTCCCCGAAAGACCACGACAAAGATAAGTTCGTGGGCGCGAAGGTCAAGCTGCCTATCGTCGACCGCGAGATCCCCATTTTCAGCGATTTCTATGTCGACGCCGATTTCGGCTCGGGCTTCGTGAAGGTCACCCCGGCTCACGACCCGAACGACTTCGCGATGGGCGAGCGCCACGACCTCGAGAAAATCAATATCTTCGACGAAACCGCCCACGTGGTTGAAGGCTACGGCGAATTCACCGGCATGAGCCGCGAGGAATGCCGCGAAGCCGTTGTCGCATGGTTCGAGGAGCATGGCCTGCTCGATCATGTGGAAGACCATCATCACTCCGTGATGCATTGCTACCGTTGCCCGAGCGCTCTTGAGCCGTGGCTTTCCGAGCAGTGGTTCGTCGCCGTCGATAAGCTGAAGGGCCCCGCGACCGAGGCCGTCACGAGCGGCGAAGTCACGTTCCACCCGGCTCGTTGGACGCAGACCTATCTCACCTGGATGGAAAACCTGAAAGACTGGTGCATTTCCCGCCAGCTGTGGTGGGGTCATCGCATCCCGGTGTTCTACTGCGCCGATTGCGGTTGGGAAGACGCATGCATGGAAGACGTGGACGTGTGCCCGAAATGCGGCGGCCATCATGTGCATCAGGACGAAGACGTGCTTGACACGTGGTTCTCGAGCCAGCTGTGGACTTTCGCCACGCAGGGTTGGCCGAACCACCCCGAGCAGCTCGAAGGCCATCATCCTACGGCGGCGCTCGTTACCGCGCGCGACATCATCGCTCTGTGGGTTGCCCGCATGATCATGTCCTCAACGTACTTCTTGGGCGAGATTCCGTTCCATGACGTCGTGATTTACGCCACCATTTTGGCGAAAGACGGCAGCCGCATGTCCAAATCGAAGGGCAACGGCGTCGATCCTATGGACCTCATCGCGAAATACGGCGCCGATGCCATGCGCTTCAACCTGCTCACGCTGGTTACGAACAACCAGGACGTGCGCTTCGATGCCGACATCGACCCCGAAACCCACGAGCTCATTTCTTCGCCACGCACCGAGCAAGCGCGCGCTTTCGTCACGAAGATCTGGAATGCGAGCCGCTTCGTGCTCGGCAACCTCGAGGGCTTCACGCTGGGCGAGCCCGTTGCCGCGACGCCCGCCGATGCGTGGATCCTGTCGCGTTTGGCCGGCCTTTCCGAGCGCGTGACCCAGGGCATTTCCGAATACAAGTTCGGTGAAGTCGCCAGCGACCTGCACGCGTTCTTCTGGAACGAGTTCTGCGACTGGTACATCGAGTTCTCGAAGGCGAGCCTGCGCGAAGGCGCCGATCCGGCTGCCCGCCTGCAAACGCAGCGCAACCTCGTGTTCGTGCTCGATTCCGCCCTGCGCCTTCTGCACCCGGCCATGCCGTTTGTGACCGAGGCTCTGTGGGAGCAGCTGCCTCACGCGGAAGGCGAAGACGCCGAAGCTCTTATGGTCGCCACCTGGCCTGAGCCCGAAACGCTTGCGCGCTTCAAGAATGCCGAAGCCGAACGCGCGATCGAGCTGGTATGCGGCGTCGTTTCTGCCGTGCGCTCCACTCGCGCGCGCTATGGCATCTCGCCGAAGCAGGAGCTCGCCATTACGGTGAAGGCGCCCGCCGAGGTGGTTTCCGCCATCAACGAGCAGCAGGATCTTATCGTGTCGCTCGCACGCGTGAACGTGGCCGAGGTTTCCGCCGAAGCCGAAAAGCCCGCGGCGTCCAACGCCACGCTCGTCTCTGGCTGCGAGGTTTACTGCCACCTCGAGGGCCTCGTTGATTTCGAGGCTGAGCACGCTCGCCTTTCCAAGGAACGCGAGAAGCTCGAGAAAGACGTCGCTAAGCTTGACAAGAAGCTCTCCAACCCGGGCTATCTTGCCAAGGCGAAGCCCGAAATCGTCGAGAAGGACAAGGCGAAGCGCGCCGAGTTCGCCGCGAAGCTCGAGCTGGTTGCCCAGCAGATCGCCGAGCTGTAGGCGAGGGCCTTTCTGCCGAATTTCGAGCATGCGTGCCGCCGAATTTCAAAATTGCATAGAGAAGCGCCTCGCGGTATGCGGGGCGCTTCTTTCTTTGCTACAATGCATGGCTAGTGTATTGATGTACGAAAAGGATTTCTCAATGAGCGACATTCTCTCGCAGCTTTGGACTCCTGAGCTGCAAATGGCTGTCACGGTATGCATCGTCATGCTCGTGGCCGTTTACGTGCTCTCTATTATTTGGGTTGTTCGCGATGCTTACCAGCGCGGCACGGTGTGGTACATCTGGGCCATCGTCGCGCTTATTCCCATTCTGGGCGTCATTGCGTATTGCCTGCTTCGTCCGCCGCTGCTGCAAATCGACCGCGACGAGCAAGAGCTCGAGGTCGCGCTGAAGCAGCGCCAGCTCATGCAGTATGGCGAATGCGCCAACTGCGGTTACCCGGTCGAGGCCGACTACGTGCTGTGCCCGAACTGCCACCAGCGTTTGAAGAACCAGTGCCAGAAGTGCGGTCATGCGCTCGATCCGTCGTGGACCGTTTGCCCGTACTGCGCAACGCCGCTTCCCGGCGTCGGCGCTCGTCGCAGCGGTCGAACTACCGGCGCGCCGAGGCAGGCTGTGCCCCAGGCGAATGTCGGGGCCCATGGCCAGGCACCGCGCCAGTAAGCGCCGATCTGGTTTGCAATCCTGCCTTAAGTAAAGCCGCCTGCGCGCGGCTTTTCTTGTTGTCGCGACCTTAATCGCGCAGGTGGGCGAGGCGGTTATCCCGCCGTCATGTCGCCATTCTGTATGCTGAGCGGCGCAGCTTGTTCCTGTGCGCCGTGTGCCTATAATTGGAACTCGATTTCAGTAACGTATGCGTATTCGCATTCGAGAGGAGATAGCCCTATGAAGGCCCTTTACAACGACGGTACCGTCGCCGAGCTGCCCGAGGAAGAAGTCACGCACGTCGTGCGCCATTCCGCGGCGCACATCATGGCGCAGGCCATCAAACGCCTCTATCCCGAGGCCGACTTCGCTTATGGCCCCGCGACCGACAACGGCTTCTACTACGATGTCGATCTGGGCGACAAGAAAATCAGCGAGGAAGACCTTCCCGCGATTGAAGCC
Organism: uncultured Slackia sp.; assembly: GCF_934630525.1. Taxonomy (GTDB): domain Bacteria; phylum Actinomycetota; class Coriobacteriia; order Coriobacteriales; family Eggerthellaceae; genus Slackia. The sequence continues at coordinate 154,270 of NZ_CAKTVX010000002.1, read as the reverse complement.
GAAATGAAGAAGATCGTGAAAGAGAACCTGAAGTTCACGACGTTCGAGCTTCCGCGCGAAGAGGCTATCAAGCTCATGGAAGAGCGCAACGAGAAGTACAAGGTCGAGCACATCGGCGACTTGGCCGACGACGCTCGCATCACCTTCTACCAGCAGGGCGACTACATCGACATGTGCGTCGGCCCTCATATTTGCTATACGAAGGCCCTGAAGGCCTTCACGCTTACGGCCGTTTCGGGCGCCTATTGGAAGGGCGACAAGAACAACAAGATGCTCACCCGCATCAACGGCACCGCTTTCGCCACCAAAGAAGAGCTCGACGAGCATCTGCGCGTGCTCGAAGAGGCCAAGAAGCGCGACCACCGCAAGATCGGCCGCGAAATGGACCTCTTCATGATGCGCGACGAGGCCCCCGGCTTCCCGTTCTTTCTTCCCAACGGCATGATTCTGAAGAACACGCTCATCGACTACTGGCGCGAGATTCATCGCGAGGCCGGCTATGTCGAGATCTCCACGCCGCTCATCATGAACAAGCAGCTGTGGAAGACCTCGGGTCATTGGGACCACTACAAAGACAACATGTACTCCACCATCATCGATGAAGAAGAGTACTGCGTGAAGCCCATGAACTGCCCGGGCGGCGTGCTCGTGTATGCTTCGAAGCCGCACAGCTATCGCGACCTGCCTATTCGCGCAGGCGAGCTGGGCATTGTGCACCGCCACGAAATGCGCGGCGCGCTGCACGGCCTGTTCCGCGTTCGTTGCTTCACCCAAGACGACGCGCACCTGTTCGTGCGCCCTGACCAGCTCACCGATGAAATCATCGGCGTCGTGAACCTCATCGATTCGGTGTATCAGAAATTCGGCTTCAAATACCATGTGGAACTTTCCACCCGCCCCGACGACTCCATGGGTTCTGACGAAGATTGGGCAGCAGCAGAAGGCGGCTTGAAGGCCGCTCTCGAGAGGCTCAACATGCCTTATGAGGTCAACGAAGGCGACGGCGCCTTCTATGGCCCGAAGATCGACTTCCATCTGGAAGATTCGCTCGGTCGCACCTGGCAGTGCGGCACCGTGCAGCTCGACTTCCAGATGCCGCTCAACTTCAATCTTGAGTACACCGACCACGACGGTTCGAAGAAGCGCCCCATCATGCTGCATCGCGTGTGCTACGGCTCCATTGAGCGCTTCATTGGCATTCTCATCGAGCACTTCGCGGGCAAATTCCCCACGTGGCTCTCGCCCGTGCAGGTGAAGGTGCTGCCTGTGTCCGAGAAGTCGCGCGACTACGCTCACCAGGTTGCTTCCAAGCTTGAAGAGGCCGGCGTGCGCGTGGTTGTCGACGATCGCGACGAGAAGATCGGCTACAAGATCCGCGAGGCCCGCGGTGTCGACCGCGTTCCTTACATGCTCATTTTGGGCGAGAAGGAAGCCGAGGAGGGCAACATTTCCGTACGCGACCGCTCGAACGAGACCGTGCAGAAGTCCATCGAGGAATTCGTCGCCGAGATTTCGAAGGAAATCGCCGATCGCGCGTAGGTTCGAGTTCTGCGATGTTTTCGCGCCGCGGCGCCCGGAATATGGGGCTGACGTTCGCGTGAAGCTGCGCTGATATACAATGAAAGCCGTCTTTTGAAGGCGGCTTTTTTGTTTGGAAGGGGAGTGGGCCATGCCGGCAGATACGTATTCGCTTCAGGCGTTGGTGCTGCGCAAAACGAAACTCGGTGAAACCGATTTGATCGTCACCCTTCTGGCTCAAGACGGCCGTCAGGTTCGCGCGGTCGCGAAAGGCGCGCGCAAGCCGAACTCATCGTTTGCCTCGCGTCTCGAGATTTTTTCGGAAGTCGACTTGCTGCTCGTATGCGGCAAAAGCCTCGATATCGTGAAAGAGGCCAAGCTGCTCAACGCTCATATTGGCGTGCGGGAAGACATGGAGCATGCGGCCGCCGCTGCCCCTATCGTCGATTTGCTCACGCGGCTGACGCAGCCCGAATTGGAATCGCCCCGCCTATATGACCTAAGCACGTCTGCACTCGAGCATGCGGAATCGACCGATGCGACAGGCGCGCTCGCGGTGTGCGCGGCATTCATGCTGAAGGCGTTTGCGTTTTCGGGCTTTCGTCCGAGTCTGAATCGGTGTGTGATGTGTGGGCGTCCGCTCGCGAGAGACGATTCTCGCGTGCAGGTTGCATTTTCGCCCGCGGAAGGCGGCGCCGTGTGCCGTGATTGCCTCATGTTTTCCGATACCGTGCAAGTGGGAAGCGACGTGCTTTCGTGGGCCCACTGGCTCATGATGTCGACGTTTGACGACATTGCGCAACGTGAGGTGCCGCGCCATATTTCCTTCGAGATTCTCCATTTGTGCCAGGCGTGGGTGCGCGAGCATGTCGGCAGCAAGCTGAAGAGCCTGGAATTCCTTTTCACCTGCGGTTTGTTTTAAGGGACGCTTCCCATGTGCGTCCCCGAATCCCGTTGAAACCTGCTAGGTGCTACGAGCATTTAACAGGTTGCTGGCAGCTCGTTGCCAGCAAAAAAGCCGACCCAAGATGGGTCGGCTTTTTGGGTTTGGGAAGCAATCGAGGGGCTTCCCAAGGAATGGAGGGGCTGAAAGAGAGAGTTAGGCGATTTCCGAAGCCACGGTCTCGGCCATGATGTAGCCATAGTTCATGGCCGCATCGAAGCCCATGCCGTACTGCTTGCCGTCCTTCTCCTCGACGGAGCCGCACACGTCGCCTGCGGCATAGAGGCCCGCGATGGTGCTGCCGTCGTCGGTAAGAACATGCGCGGAGGTGTCGATGGCCAAGCCGCCCGTGGTGAGGTAGAACGTGGGCTCAATTCCGCAGACCCACACGCCGTCATGCGTGTCGATGTAGGGGAGCTTCTTGCGCTTGAACTCGTCTTCCTCGCCTGCGAGAGCATGGGCGTTATGGGTGTCGAGGGTCTGCTGCAGGTTGGACAGGCCCAAAGCCTCGGCGGCTTCCTCGACGGACGCATAGTGAACCATATCGCCGCGCTCGAAGACAGCCTTGTAGGTGTCGAACGCATAGGTGAGGTTGTTCATGGTAGTGACGGCGCCCGACTCGTCGGTGATCCAGAAGAACTTGCCGCCGTTGGCGTCGTCGCACAGGGCGCGGCCAATGACGTAGTGGTTCGCGCTCATCACGTTGCCGAACTGGTCGCCCGACGCGTTCACCATGATGCCCGGCGTGGTCTGATACATGAAGGCGATCTCCATGCGGCTGCCGGCTTGTGCAGTCGTAGACATGTAAGCGCCAAGCTCGCGGCCCATGCACTCGATGCCTGCGCCGACCTTCTGGCCGAGCACAATGCCGTCGCCCGTGGAAGCGGGGCAGCAGTTGAACGAACGACCCTTGTACTGCGGGTAGTATTCGTCGACCATTTCCTGGTTGGCGCCGAAGCCGCCCGATGCCAGAAGCACGGCCTTGGCGGTGGCGGTGTAGACTTCGCCACCCTTGCCCTCGGCGACAAGGCCCGTAGCGCGGCCGTCGGTCATGGTGATGTCGGTCACCTTCGCGCCATAGATAATGGTTCCGCCCAAGGCCCCAATGCGGTCGACGAGGTACTGCATCGCGTAGCCGCAGCCGCCCTCATAGCAACCGGGAGCCAGGTACGGGGTCACGCCATAGGCCTTGTTCACGCCCATGCTGTAGAAGCCGACGCCAATTTCGTGCAGCCAGTCGACCAAGGCGGGCGAGGTGGTGTACAGAGCGTCGTCATAAGGCATGGCGCCGTCGAAGCGGTCGTTTTCGGGAATAACGAGGCCCTTGAGCACGCCGAGCATGGCGTCCTTGTCGAAGAACGGGCTGGAGTCGAAGCGGCCGAGCGAGTAGTTCTTCTGCAGCTGGCTGCCGGCGCAGGCGAGGCCGGAATACGTCATGGACATAGAGCCGCCGGGGATGTCCTGCTTCTCGAAAAGGGTGACTTTGAAGCCTTTCTCGAGCAAGCGGGTCGCGGCGGTGAGGCCTGCGGTGCCTGCGCCCATAATCACGACGTCGGTGTCGATGGTCTGGTCTTCCCCCTTTTCGGGAGCCTGAGCGCCCTTCTGGAACTGCGAGACATCGGCGCCGGAATTGGAGATGGCCTCGATGGCGGCGTTCTTGATAGCGGTGCACGTCGTGGTTGCGCCAGAAATGGCATCAACGTCGAGGTTCTGGGTCTCGACGACCTTGGCAGGCCACATCTCGGTCGCAAGGCTGCCAACGCCAACGGTCTCGTCGTGGGTAAGCACGCGCAGGTTCGCGATGGCGCCGCCCGCCATGGTGGCTTCGACGTAGATGTAGTTCTCGTGGCCCATGGCCTTGGCGGTGAACTTGCCGTCGGTCGCTTCTTTCAGCGCGGTGGGCGTGGTTTCTGCCGGCGTCTTCGGCGCTTCGGCCTTGCCGCCCTTCGCCTCGGTGCCCTCTTTTGCCGCGGGCGAGCAGCCCAGTCCAATTGCGCCCATCGCGGAAATGCCCGCAAGAGCGCCGGTGCCCTTCAAGAAATTACGGCGTGAAAGTTCCATTATGAAACCCCTCCTTGTTGTTGACGGCCAATGCATGCCGTTGCCGCGTTTTGGCGTTTTCGGCATTCGCATTGTGCAAAGCCTCCCATGCTTTGCCTGCCTCGTATGGGTCCAAACCTACTCTCGCTGCCTGGCGAAGTCCTCACCGACTATCGGTGATATTTATAAAAAGCCTGATAAATAGGTCATTGAAAAAACAATGTTCGTAACGATGTTCGGAAGACCCCTGTGAGAGACGCTACAATAGGCATGTTCCATATGGGGAGGGATTATGGAAGAGCAACGAAAAAAGGAAGCGGCTGCGACCATTGTGGGCTTCGGCTTGGCAAAGGCGGCCACTTCGTTGGGATACTTGTCGGCCATGGGGTCGGTGGGGCAGAGTGTGGGCTTTGTCACCGAGCTCTGGTTCATGTTCGCGAGCGAGGCGGCTTCGATCATCGTCGCTTCGCTCGTCATCGCACTTGCGTGTCGCGGCGCGGTGAAGCCGGGTTCGTTTGCGATGTGGCCGGGCGTTGCCGCGCTTGTGGTGGGCTTCGCCGCTTCGGCGGTTTTCGCGCAAGCCGGCGTTGCGCTTGAGATGGCGCCGCTTCTGGGCGTTCTTTACGGCATTGGGCAAACGGTGGTTTCGATTGCCTGGCTCGATATTTTTTCCATGCAAGAGAGCGAACGTTCTCATATATGCATGGTGTGCGGCTTGGTTCTGCAAGCTTTCATTGTCGCTGGTTCTTTCTGCTTCGGATACGGCCTCGCGTTCGATTTGGTCGTGTGCGCCATGGCGGCGTGCTCGCTTGCGTGCTATCGCGTGTCGGTCGCATTGGCGCACAGGCCCGCTCCCGCGTCAGCATTAAAGGGCCGCGACGCAGGAAATGCTGCGCGATCTTTTGGGGAAGCTGCTGGCGGCGCGTGTGCGGTTGCGCGATCCGCGGGCAAGACGATGCCTGTCCGACGCATTCTGCTCACATTCGGTCCTGATTATTGGTGCCTCTTCGCGCTCGTTGGCGTGGTCGGCATTTTGCATACGTCGGTTTTGGGGTCGTCTTCCGAGCATATCGTCGGCGACGTTTCCATGGCGGCGCCTCTGTTCGCATCGACCGCGGTAGCTTCTGCCATTGCGCTTGTCGCATCGCGACGCGGCAATCCCACGGCGGCATACAAGGCATGCTTGCCGGTAATGCTCGTAGTGCTCTCGCTCATGCCTTTCATCGGCGATGCCTTAGGCCCTCTTTCGGGCACCATCATGATTATGTGCTACGACGTGTGCGGCATGCTGTTCCTGTTCTATATCGCGAACGCCTCACGTGAAACGGGCGTGAGCAGCTTCGTGCTTTCGGGCATTTACCTCATAGGGTCGAATGCGTTTCTCGCGCTCGGGTTGGCGGCCGGCTTGGTTGTGGGAGCGTTTTCCGCAAGCAGGGGCGTTTCGCTGCTGACACTGCTCGCGTTCGTCGCCCTGTATCCGCTCGGCATCGCGTTCGTGTTCGCCATGCGCCATTCGGAGCGTGAAATCGACGGCAGGGGAGCGGCGGTGGCTCATGCTGGGTTTTCCGAAGGCGATCGTGTGTTTGGCGGCGCTTCGGAAGGGGATGCGGCAGCGGGCGCCGTGGTGTCGGGCGATGCTGGAGTGAATGCGCGCCTCGTGGGCAACGCGGCGATTGGCAATACGACGGCGGAGGTTCCGCGGGAAAGCGCCATTTCGGAGAGCGTAGCTGTGCCGCTTAATCCATCGTCGAGCGATGCGACGGTCCATGGGCGCCAGGCTGACAATGCGCTCGTGTCCGATGGCCAATCGAACGTGGATCAATTGAGTTCCGCCGAGGGGCATGCCGCTCAAAAGGAAGCGGGCATTGGCGCTTCTGTCGAAACCGTCGCGGAGCCCGATTGGCGCAGCGAGCTTGCATCGTTTGCCCAGACCTATGGTCTTACGCCGCGCGAAACAGAAATATGTTCGTATCTTGTGCGCGGTCGTTCGGCAAAGCATATCGCCGAAGAGCTCGTGATTTCGGAAAATACGGTATGGAGCCACGTGAAGAACGTGTATGCGAAAACGGGCGCGGCCGGCAAGAATGCGCTCATTGAACTGTTCGAAAAAAGTGCGCTGGGTGAGTAACTGCTCCGTGCGTGTTGAGGGGGCCTATTGCGCGAGCACGACCCCTTGGTCAATCATGTCGACTACTTTGTACGCGTTGGGAATCCGTTTTCGCACGAACAGCGCCACGGGCGAACGCCGCAACCGTTCCATGCTTGATGAGAATTCGTGCGTGAAGGGAATCCGCGCGCGATGCCCCATCGATTCCTGTGCCCGGTTCGGCTCCATGGGGATTCGGGTTCCTTTCGCCCGCGTGGCGTCACGGTGTCTTTTACGCATGCGTTCCCATTTGAGGGCGCGTGGTTGGTACAATCCGGCTAAAAGAAAATGCCGCCGGTGCAGGCGGCGCGTTTGGAAGAGGCAACTATGGTCGATGACGCCCAACTGAGCAAGGCTGTCGCGGCGCTTACCGCGGGCAAGCCCGTCGTTTTCCCGACCGATACGGTATACGGCATCGGCGTTGCCGTCGGTCTCGCGTGTTCCCCCGAGGCTATTTTCGCCGATAAACGTCGCGACCCCGACAAAGCTATTCCGTGGCTTGTTGGCTCTCCTGCGGCGCTTACTCGCTATGGCCGTGACGTGTCGCAGCTCGCGCACAATATGGTTTCGCAGTTTTGGCCTGGGCCGCTCACGCTCGTGGTGAAAGCGGGCGACAATGTGCCCGAAGCTTTCCGCGGCGCGAACGACACCATTGCGCTGCGCATGCCGAACGACCCTGTTGCCCTGGAGCTTATCGATCGAGTCGGGTTCCCCTTGGCAACCTCGAGCGCGAATTTCCAAGGAAAGAAACCACCCCAAACACTGGCTGACGTCGATTCTGAATTCGCGGCGCAGGTACCCGTTGTGCTTGGCGACGACGTTCCTCGTTCGGGCGTCTCGTCGACCATCGTCGACTGCACGCATGAGCATCCTCATATTTTGCGAGTCGGGGCCCTTACCGCTGATGATTTCAAGGAGCTGTTATAGCAGCATACGCGATGCTGTTGCGGCGACGTGCGCGATGCCCTCGTAACGCCATGTGCGATTCCGTCGTGAATACGCGAGCGATGCTGCTGTGCCGGCACGCGCGGCGCTTTGGTGACTGCGTGTGTGATGCCGTTGTGGCGGCATGCGCGATGCCTTTGATGATTGGTCCCGGCTCCTTGAACTGGGATACGCGACAATCCGGAGTTTCCTAGATGGAAAACGCGAGCGATTGCGAAGGAAAATAATCGTTGTTTCGAGGGAAAACGGAAGTAATAATCGCGGGAAAAAAGAGGGAATAGGCGAGATTTTTGAGCCGAAGCGCGAGCATGCGGGCAAGGTTTCGGCAAGGTTGGCGCGCTAGAGTTGTCGCATGGGGCGTGGATGCGCTTGTAAGCGGAATGGCGCGCTCGACTTCATGAATACGTTGCGCTGCATATTTCCGCTCGCGCCGGCTTTGTTCCGGTGCTTGTGGCGGCTGCTCCATTCCGTCAGAGCGCCAATAAGCATGCGAAGGGGGTATGGTGGCTGCTCTTAAGGGCGTCTCGGTTACGACCTGCGGCCTTTTCTTTGCGATGGCTTCCAATTTCTTCTCTGCGGCGTTTCTCGTCGTTCTGCTTTGCGCGAGCTTCATTGACATTCGGGAGCGAATCATTCCCAATCGCGTTGTGGTTGTTGGAATCGCGTTATGGTGCGTTTCGCTTCTTGTTCAGGTCGTAGGTGTTATTCAAGGGCCGTTCTTTGTCCAAGAACCCTCATGTGCAGTCGATCTCGTTTTCAACGGGGTGACTTCCTCGTTCGCGACGAATGCCTCACCGGGAAGCCCTTCTGAATTGGCGGGCGCGTCTTCATCGAACCTCGTAGAGTCGATATTGTCCACGGCGGCATCGAACGTCATGGGGGCTTTCGGGGTGTCGCTCTTCGCGCTTGCGTGTTCGCTTGCAATCTCGTTCTTCCGTGGTGGCGAATCGCTTGGCGCAGGTGACGTGAAACTGCTGTTCCCCATAGGGCTCTTCGCTGGTTTCGAAGGGGGCATCGTGGCGCTTGGCGTCGCGTGCGTTGCATCGCTTCTGTATTGTCTGGCTCGATTCGCGGCCGGCCGACCAGCGCGCGACTTTCCCTTTGCCCCGTTTCTCGCAATCGGCTTTCTTGCCGTAAGTGGCATCGTGCCGCTCTTCTTGGGAGGGGCGCCGCTGTGATTTCGAAAAGGTGTAGGCACGGCGACCGGCCCCGCATGATTCGTTCGAGCGATTGTCCCGTGCCCATGGCCGACATTGCCGCGGAATCGTCAGCCATTATGATTGCCCATGCCCATGCCCATGCCCATGCCGGTGCCCCGTGCTCCATGGACGGCATTTTTATCAATTGGGCAAACGAGCAGCATGACGGGCGGCCGCGGCATTCGCCATTGTAAAATGAGCGCAGAGTGAATGGGCAAGGGGCGCATGGGTGGCGCGCCAGCTCCGTTGAAAGAGGTGCGCATATGATAACTGCCACGTTGAAGTATCCGAGCGCCGATGGAAAAACGGCGATTCGCGCGCTCGTATGGGAGCCCGATGCCGCCGAGCGGCCGGAAGGTTCGGAAAGCTCGGAAGGACTGCGGTATTCAGACGTTCGGGGCATTGTCCAAATCGTGCATGGAATGTCGGAGCATGTCGCGCGCTACGCTCATTTCGCCAAATTCCTTGTGGAAAGCGGTTTCGTGGTGTGCGCGAACGACCACGTGGGGCATGGAAAAAGCATTTCCGATGCGCAAGACTTGGGCCATATGCCCGCTCGCGATGGCGCCGAGGTTCTCGTTCAAGATGTGCACGCCTTGCGGGGCATTATGCAGGCGCGATTCGGCAGCGAGGTGCCCTATGTGATATTCGGCCATTCTATGGGTAGTTTCATTACGCGCAAATACATTTCCGAGCACGGAGAGGGCCTTGCGGCAGCGGTGCTGTGCGGCACGGGCCAGCAGGCGGCAGCGCTCTCGATGGCGGGCAATGCTTTGGCGCATGCGCTTGCACGTCTGCGCGGAGAGCGCCACAAAAGCGAGCTCTTGCATTCCATGGCCGACGGCGCCTATTCGAAGGCCGTCAAAAACCCGCGTACCGATTTTGATTGGCTTTCAACCGACCCTGCGCAAGTCGACGCCTACATCAACGACTCGGAATGCGGCCAGATGTTCACCGTGGGTGGGTACGCCACGCTCACCGCGCTTACGGGCGAAGTGGTTCGTGCGGAAAGCGCGTCCAAAGTTCCTAAAGCCTTGCCGCTGTTCTTTATCGCGGGTGGGGAAGACCCTGTGGGCGATTGCGGGCGCGGCGTACGGAAGGCTGCCGAAGAGTACCGGGATGCCGGCGTGCAATCGGTTGAGATGAAAATCTATCCCGGCATGCGCCACGAGATTCTCAATGAACCCGGTCGCGCACGCGTTATGGCCGATGTGGAAGCCTGGCTTGCAAAGCAAGGAATCTAACGTTCGCGTTACAATTGCACCGTTTGCAAAGGTTGTATTGCGCCGCCTGTTATTTGGCGGCTTTAACGATTGGAGAGTTCTATGCATCGTTTGACTGAAATCGCTGCGAACGGCGATGTGGAAGTTCAGCCTCGCTACCAAGCAGCGGCGCTTCGTCGCCTGGCCGCTTATGAAGACATGCACCAAGATTTGGAAGACCAGTTGGAAAACGTGAACGAAAAGCTCGCCGATATCGAGGAGACCGGCTCGGCCGACCCTCAAGCGCAGCAGCTGTTCGCCCAGCAAATTGCCATCAAGGCAACGCTCGCGATGTACGAGGCCTACGGAATTTCGTAACCCGTCCGTCGTCTTCTTCATCCGAAGAAAGCCCTGAGGCCACAGCGGGCTACCGCTCACTTCGTTCGCTATGCGCCCGCTTCGCGGTGTTTCGTATTGGAATAAAGAATATTTGAACACCGAGGGCCTCGAAGCTTCCTTCGAATGAAGAAGACGACTTCGTTTATGCTGGTGAGCGCGTTTGCTCGTCGCCTGAGGTGCGGTTTCGGTAGATTCCGCACGAGCCGAAAGCCACTTAATGTGGCTTTCGCGCGAGTCAGGACCTGACCGAGCCGAAACCGCATTCCAGGCGACGAGCAAAGAGAGGATCCATGTCGAAAAAATACGTTCTTGCGCTCGACCAGGGGACTACGTCATCGCGCGCTATCTTGTTCGACCATGCAGGCCAGCCGGTCGGCATCGCACAGCATCCCTTTCGCCAGATTTACCCTAAGCCCGGCTGGGTTGAGCACGATCCGCGCGAAATCGCCTCATCGCAGCTCGGTGTAATAACCGAGGTGCTCGTGTCTTCGGGCGTATCTCCTGAAGAAATCGACTCGATTGGCATTACGAATCAGCGCGAAACCACGGTGGTTTGGAATCGCGAGACGGGTGCTCCCATTGCGAACGCCATCGTGTGGCAATGCCGCCGTACGACCGACATCGTCGAGGAAGTGTGCGCGCGGCCAGGCGTTCGCGAGCTCATTCAAACAAAAACGGGCCTTATTCCCGATGCGTATTTCTCGGCGAGCAAAATCAAGTGGTTGCTCGACCATGTTCCCGGGGCTCGCGAGGCGGCAAAGGCCGGCAAGCTTGCGTTCGGCACGGTTGATACGTGGCTCATTTGGCAGCTCACGGGCGGGGCAGTGCATGCGACCGACGTGACCAATGCGAGCCGCACGATGCTTTTCAACATCCATACGGGCGAGTGGGACGAAGAATTGCTCGAGTTGTTCGACGTGCCTGTATCGCTTCTTCCCGAAGTGCGTCCCTCGTCGGGCGACTTTGGAATAACGGCCTGCGCCGCCGTGCCTGCCGGCATTCCGATTCGCGGCGTTGCGGGCGATCAGCAGGCGGCCTTGTTCGGCCAGTGCTGCTTCGACCCCGGCCGCGCGAAGAACACGTACGGCACGGGTTGCTTTATGTTGCTCCATACGGGCCATACCGCCGTCGAATCGCAAAACGGCCTGGTAACCACGGTTGCCGCGAGCGCTCCTGGCACCGATGGGCTCGAATACGCCCTTGAAGGCAGCGTGTTCGTGGCGGGCGCTGTGGTGCAGTGGCTTCGAGATGAGCTCGGCATTATCCAAAACGCCGCCGAAAGCGAAGACCTTGCGAACAGCGTCCCCGATTCTGCGGGCGTCGTGGTGGTTCCGGCGTTCACGGGCCTCGGCGCGCCGTACTGGGACTCCGAAGCGCGCGGCGCGATTTTCGGCCTTACGCGCGGCGCGAATAGAGCGCATATCGCCCGGGCGGCCCTCGAATCCATGGCGTACCAGGTTGCCGATGTCGCCGCGACCATGGAGCGCGAATCGGGACATGCGATTGACCAGCTCAACGTCGACGGCGGCGCATCGGCGAACGGCTTTTTGATGCAATTTCAGGCCGACATCCTCAATGCCCAGCTCAATCGCCCCAAAGTGCTTGAGAGCACTGGCTTGGGCGCCGCGTTTTTGGCGGGGCTTTCCACGGGATTCTGGGAAAGCACGGCTGAATTGCGCGCCATGCGTGAGCGCGATGACCACTTCCGCCCCGCAATGATCGAGGCAGAGCGTGAAGAAAAGCTTGCCGACTGGCACGCGGCAGTTTCTCGGGTTATGATTCACGAGTAACGAATATCGGCGGCATGGCCGCGCGAAGAAAGGATTGTCATGGCAATGAAAATCTCCATTGGCAGCGACCACGCTGGTTTCGAGCAGAAGCAAGAACTCGCGGCGTATCTGAAAGAGCAGGGCTTTGAGGTTATCGACCGCGGCCCCGACAGCGACGATCGCGTCGACTATCCCGATTATGCGGCCGCCGTTGCTCATGACGTGTCCAACGGCGTGGCCGATCGCGGCGTGCTCGTATGCGGCACGGGCATCGGCATGGCGCTCGCGGCCGACAAAATCGTTGGCTGCCGCGCTGCGAACATCATCAACGTGCAGTTCGCCGAGCTGTGCCGCCAGCATAACGACGCGAACATCATCACGCTTTCCGGCCGTTTCGTTGAGCTCGACGTGAACAAGCAGATCGTCGATACCTTCCTTACGACCAAGTTCGAGGGCGGCCGCCACGCTATGCGCGTGAAGAAGATCATGGACCTTGACGCCGACGTGAATACGTATCGCTAGGCGCCAGCCACCATCGTTTTCGAACGATTGCGTTAAATACCGAAGAGAAGGGAGCCCCCGCGGCTCCCTTCGGCTATATTGGAGCGGTTCCGAAACTCGCGCATGATGCGCGATGCCGTATCAAACGAAGGAGACAGCATGTCTTTGCTCGCCGAACAAGACCCTCAGGTGGCCGAGGCAATTTCCGAAGAGCTCGATCGCCAGCGCAATTCCATTGAGCTTATCGCATCTGAGAATTTCACCAGTCCTGCCGTCATGCAGGCTATGGGCAGCGTGCTCACCAATAAATATGCGGAAGGCTATCCGGGCAAGCGTTATTACGGCGGCTGCGAGAAGGTCGATATCGTCGAAGACCTCGCACGCGATCGCGCGAAGGAATTGTTCGGCGCCAAGTTCGCCAATGTGCAGCCCCACTCGGGCGCCAATGCTAATTTGGCGGCATATTTCGCAACTATCAAGCCGGGCGATGTCGTGCTTGGCATGAGTCTCGACAATGGCGGCCACCTTACGCATGGTTCGCCGGCGAACTTCTCGGGCAAGCTGTACGACTTCCATGCGTATGGCCTGGGCGAGGATGAGCGCATCGACTACGACGCCATCGAGCGCATGGCGAAGGAGCTCCATCCCAAGCTTATCGTGGGCGGCGCGAGCGCCTATCCGCGCGTGATCGACTTTGAGCGCATGGCGCGCATCGCGCACGACAACGGCGCGCTTTTCATGGTCGATATGGCCCACATCGCCGGCCTCGTGGCTACGGGCGCGCATCCGTCGCCCGTGCCGTATGCCGACATCGTGACCACCACCACGCATAAAACCCTGCGCGGCCCGCGCGGCGGCCTCATTCTTACCAACGACGAGGCCCTCGCGAAGAAAATCAACTCCGCGGTGTTCCCGGGCAGCCAGGGCGGTCCGCTCATGCACGTGATTGCAGGCAAGGCCGTTGCGCTGGGCGAGGCTCTCAAGCCCGAATTCAAGACGTATATCGACAACGTGGTGAAGAACTGCGCAGCGATGGCCGACGGCCTTATCGATGGCGGCCTGCGTCTGGTGACGGGCGGCACCGACAACCACCTGTGCTTGGTCGATCTCACGCCTGCCGATGTGACTGGCAAAGACGCCGAAAAGCTGCTCGAAAGCGTCGGCCTTACCGTGAACAAGAACACTATCCCCAACGAGCCCCGCAGCCCGTTTGTGGCGAGCGGCATTCGCGTGGGCACGGCGGCGGCCACCACGCGCGGCCTCGATGCCGAAGACTTCAACATGGTGGGCAAGCTCATTGCCGCGACCGTGTTCGCGAATGGCGATGAAGCGAAGCTCGCTGAAATCAAAGAGGGCGTGAAGGCCATTATCGCCAAGCATCCCCTGTATCCCGAACTGTAACCACGTGCGCGCGCTGCTCGCATGAAAAGCAGCGAAGAGAGGCTCGTCGGCTTAGCATTCCGCTTGGCCGGCGAGTTTTTTGTGTGCCGCGTGGCATTGCAGTATCATGAATTCGTTTCTATTCAGAGAGGATGAGCCCATGGCCAACGTTACGTACGACGAGAATTGCCTTACCGTGCTCGACCATCCGCTGGTCGGCCATAAGATGACGATTTTGCGCGACGAAAGCACCGCCCCCGCGCACTTCCGCAAGCTTGTCCACGAGCTCGCGGCGCTTGAGGCCTATGAGGCGACGCGCGATTTGCCCACGACGCAGGTGCAGGTGAAAACCCCCATTTGCGAAACCGAGGGCGTGCGACTCAAAGACGACGCCTTGGCCGTGGTTCCCATTCTTCGTGCCGGCATGGGCATGCTCGAGGGCGTGCTTTCGGTTGTTCCGTCGGCCGCTGTGGGCGTGCTCGGCATGGAGCGAGACGAAGAGACCCACGAGCCCCATTCCTATTACGCGAAAATGCCTCAGGGCATCGAGAACCGCATGGCGCTCGTGATCGATCCCATGTTGGCTACGGGCGGAAGTGCTCTGGCCGCGATCAAATACCTTCGAGAGGCGGGCGTGAAAGACATTCGCCTGCTCGTGATGGTCGCCGCCCCTGAAGGCGTGGCTGCCGTGAACGCCGCCGAGCCCGACGTGCATATTTGGGCCTGCGCGCTCGATGAAGGCCTCAACGATGACGCATATATCGTTCCCGGCCTTGGCGATGCCGGCGATCGCATCTTCGGCACGGTCTAGGTAAGGAAATTCTTCATGCGCGATACGCAACGACCCAGCTGGGACGAATATTTCTTGAAGCTCGCCTTCGAGGTTTCGAAGCGTTCGACGTGCCTGCGTCGTGCGGTAGGGGCCATTATCGTGAAGGACCGTCGCATTCTGGCCACGGGCTACAATGGCGTGCCTTCGGGTTTGCGGCATTGCGAAGAAACAGGATGCTTGCGTGAACAGCTCGGCGTGCCCAGCGGCCAGCGCCACGAGATTTGCCGAGGCCTGCATGCCGAGCAGAACGCGATCATCCAAGCCGCGCGCTACGGCATCGACATTGAGGGCTCGTCGATCTACATCACCACCGAGCCGTGTTCGGTGTGCGCGAAGATGCTCATCAATGCCGGCATTAAGGAGATTGTGTTCGCCACCGCGTATCCCGACAAGCTCTCCGAAGAGCTGCTCGGCGAAACTGATATCCTCATTCGCTGCGTTGAATACTCCGAATAACGCACATTATTCACCGGCATGGGCGTTATTTACGTGCCGCTTACGAGTTTTTTTCAACTTTTAAACGCTTCATGCATTCATATGCGTAGTTCTTTGTTAAGGTAACGCTTGTTTGCCACGGAATAGAGGCAAACAACACGACGAGAAGTAGGAGAGTGAGCACCGCAATATGCTCATCGCATTGGGAATTGTGACCGGTATCTTAGGGTTTCTGCCATTGTTCCTGTCTTTGAGGTTATCGCGCCGTTCTACTTCCACGCACGCCCTCACTATTGGCCTGTACGGCCTTGCGGGCGTTGCAATCTCTCTCGTCATACTTGTCGCGGGGCTTATCGCCTGCGCGATGCTTGCACGCGACGGGCTCGTGGGTTTCGTCGTGGCCGAAGGCATCGTGTTTCTGGGCTGCACCATCGCGTTCGTCGTGTACAAGAACGTGCTCGCCAAGCGCAAGCGCGTTTAAGTGAAATTAGTAAGGAAGGAAAGCTATGGAGGGTCTTGCAACCGCTCTCGGTAACTTCGTCGAGGAAGCACAAGGGCTCTCGGCCCAGTTCGATCCCCAGGTCGTGTTCTACATCGGCCCCTGGGGCGTCACGCAGTACATTGTGTGGCTGTTCATCGCTCTGGCCGTGACGTTCGTCGTCGTGCTCGTTGCCGCTAAGAAGATTTCGTTGGTCCCCACCAACAAATTCGTGAACACGGTTGAGTTTGGTTACGACTTCGTGAACAGCTCTATCGCTGAAGACGTTATTGGCGAAGGCTTCAAGAAGCATGTGCCGTTCCTCGCAACGATCTTCTTCTTCATCCTCGTCTGCAACATCTTGGGCCTCGTTCCCGGCTTCAAGACGTCCACCGGCGCCATTTCGTGCACCTGGGCTCTCGCAGTCATTTCGTTCGTGTACTTCAACTTCTATGGTATGAAGACCTTCGGCTTCTTCCAGTACTTCAAGAACCTCTGCCCGTCGGGCGTTCCTGGTCCCATGAAGCCGGTCATCTGGTTCCTCGAGCTCTTCTCGATGGTCATTCGCGTGCTTACCCTTGCCGTCCGACTTTACGGCAACATGCTCGCCGGCCACATGATGCTCGCCATCTTCAGCATCGCCACCACCTGCTTCATCCAGACCGCGCTGTTCTCCGGTTCCATGGACCTCATCGCCGGCCTGCCTTCGATTGCATGGTTCGCCCTGCTCGTTGTTATGTATGCCCTCGAGTGCTTGGTTGCTTTCATCCAGGCGTTCGTTTTCGCGATTCTGTCGGCTTCCTACGTGTCCACAGCGGTGCACGCGCACTAAGCCCGAATCGTTTGGCATCGACCGCCGCGTCGTTAAACCGCCCGCCCTGCGTGGCGCACACGCATAACTATGGTGTTGCAGCTGCACCCCTCAGCTGAGCAATATTGGATCTTGCCCCGACGCGACTTGAGAAGTGAGGGGCACGACAAAGGAGGAAACTGTGGAAATCACGCTCGCGCTCGCCGCACTGAAGGTCGTCGGCTACGGCCTGGCCGCCATCGGCCCCGGCATCGGCATCGGCATCGCCACCTATGGCCTTTGCACCGCTGCTGCCCGCCAGCCTGAAATGAAGGGTACGCTCATGGGCTACTTCTTCATCGGCGCTGCTATGTCTGAGGCGCTGGCTCTGCTCGGCTTGGTTCTGTTCTTCATCGGCTAATCACGCTCGATCACTGCATGATTACTAAGAAAGAACAGGAGGCAAACGAGTTGAAGCATTTCAACAAGGCAGCTGGCAAGCTCAGTGCCGTGGCTCTGTCCGCTGGTGCTCTCGCTCTGTCGTGCCCGACGTATGCGTTCGCTTCCCAGGAAGGTGGCATCGAAGCCATTCTGCCTGAGATGAGCGAATTCATCCCCATGCTCGTCGCCTTCATTATTCTGTGGATCGTCCTGGCCAAGTTTGGCTGGCCCGTCTTCGACAAGATGCTTGAGAAGCGCGCGAACACCATTCGCGACGACCTCAAGAACGCTGAAGAAGCGCGCCAGGAAAGCGAGCGCGTGCTTGCTGAGTACCAGCAGCAGCTCGCTGAGGCCAAGGTTCAGGCTTCCAAGATCGTCGCCGACGCCAAGAAGGCCGGCGAAGATGTGAAGGCCGACATCACCGCCAAGGCGCAGGCAGAAGCCGCCGGCATGATTGAGAAGGCCCACGCGGCCATCGAGGCAGAGAAGAAGGCCGCTATCGCCGACCTTCAGGGTTCTGTCGCCGACCTCTCGATCAACGTCGCGGCCAAGCTCATCGGCAACGACTTGACCGATGACGAGCATCGCAAGATGATCGAGCGCTATGTCGCAGAGGCAGGTAGCTTCAATGCCAAATAATCGACTGCTCGCAAAAGAAGAGGTCGCGACCTATTCCGGCATGCTCCTCGACGCCGCCCTTGAGCAGGGTGGGGCAGAGCGCGTGCTTGAGGTTCGCGAGCAGCTGGATTTCGTGCTTCGCACCTATCGCGGCAACGCGGATTTGCGCGAGGCGCTTGGCAATCCGGCGTACTCCCCTGAGCAGCGACACACGTTGGCCGTCAACGTGTTCGATGGTATCGATCCTTTGGCCGTCAGCGTTATCGCTGTCATGGCTGAGCGTGGCGACCTCGACAAGCTTTCTTCTACCGTGAATGCGTACCGCAACGCGGCCGAGGAAAAGCTCGGCGTAGCGGTTGTCGATGTCACCACTGTGGTGGCTCTCGACGATCACCTGCGCGAGGTCATCACCGAGAAGCTCTCTGCTGATCTGGGTAAGAAGGTCGTGCTGCGCGAGCACATCGACGCTTCTATCCTGGGCGGCATCATTATGAGCACCAATGGAAAACGCATCGATGCGAGCGTTGCTTCCGAACTGGAACATGCGCGCATCGTGCTCAAAGAAGAAAACGATGGAGGTGAATGCTAGTGACTGAAATCACCGCGAAGTCTATCGACGAAGCGCTGCGCAAACAGCTGGAGTCCCTCGACACGAGCGTCGATGCACGCGAGGTCGGTACGGTCGTCCAGGTTGGCGACGGTATTGCTCGCGTCGACGGCTTGAAGGGCGCCATGGCCGGCGAGCTCCTCGAGTTCATTGGTGAGGGCGGCAAGACCGTGTACGGCTTGGCCCAGAACCTTGAGGAAGAGGAAGTCGGCGCTGTGCTCCTCGGCGATGTCACGGCAATCCGAGAGAACGATCAGGTTCGCACCACCGGCAAGATCATGGAAGTGCCTTCGGGCAAGGGTCTTCTCGGCCGCGTTGTGAACCCGCTTGGCATGCCCATCGACGGCAAAGGCCCCATTAAGGCCGACGGCTATCGCCCCGTCGAGTTCAAGGCTCCTGGCGTTATCAGCCGCAAGCCCGTGCATGAGCCCATGCAGACCGGTATCATCGCAGTTGACTCGATGATTCCTATCGGCCGTGGCCAGCGCGAGCTCATCATTGGCGACCGCCAGACCGGCAAGACTGCTATTGCTATCGATGCCATTATCAACCAGAAAGACAACGACATGATCTGCATCTATGTCGCTGTTGGCCAGAAGGCCTCTACGGTTGCTGGCATCATGGAGACTTTCGAGAAGTACGGCGTTATGGACAAGACGATCATCGTCGCCGCCACCGCCGCCGACTCGGCTCCTCTGCAGTATATCGCTCCTATGGCTGGTGCTGCAATGGGTGAGTACTTCGTCTACAACGGCGAAGACGGCAAGCCCGCTGGCCCCGAGAACCTCGGCCGCCACGTGCTTATCACCTATGACGACCTGACTAAGCAGGCTGTTGCTTACCGTCAGATGTCGTTGACCCTGCGTCGCCCGCCGGGACGCGAAGCTTACCCCGGCGACATCTTCTACCTGCATTCGCGCCTGCTGGAGCGTGCTGTGAAGATGAACGAGGAATACGGCCTCGGCTCCATGACGGCTCTGCCGATCATCGAGACCCAGGCAGGCGACGTGTCTGCATACATTCCGACCAACGTTATTTCTATTACCGACGGTCAGATTTACCTGCAGACCGACCTGTTCTATCAGGGCCAGCGCCCCGCTGTCGACGTCGGCATTTCGGTGTCACGCGTTGGTGGCTCCGCGCAGACCAAGGCCGTCAAATCGGTTTCCGGTACTCTGCGCCTCGACCTTGCTGCATATCGCGAGCTCAAGGCGTTTACCCAGTTCGGTTCTGACCTTGACAAGTCTACCCAGGATCAGCTGAACCGCGGCGCCCGCATGACCGAGCTGCTCAAGCAGGGCCGCTACAGCACCCTTTCCTTCGAGGAAGAGGCCGTGGCTGTCTACGCTGGCGGCAAGGGCTTCCTGGACGACGTACCGGTTTCTGACGTCGTGCGCTTCCGCAACGAGCTCATCGAGTTCCTGCGCGCAAGCCACGCTGACGTCCTGAAGAAGATTCACGACGATGCGAAATTCACCCCTGAAAGCGAAGCTGCGCTCAACGCTGCTATCGACGCTTTCAAGGCGCAATTCGTGGCGTAAGGAAGGCCCAAAATGCCTAACCTGCACGACATTGAAAAGCGCATCAAGTCGGTTTCTTCGACGAAGCAGATTACGCGCACCATGGAAATGGTCGCTGGCGCGAAGGTTAAATATGCCACCGAGCGTATTCAGACCTCTGCTCCTTACGCCGACTCCATGACCGAGATGCTGCAAGGCGTCGCGGCGCGCGTGCAGGCCAGCGAGAACCCCTTGCTGGAAAAGCGTGAGAGCGTAAAGCGTGTCCTGTGTGTGGCCGTGGTTTCCGACCGCGGCCTCGCAGGCGGCTTTAACTCGAACGTCCTGCGCACCGTCGAGAAGACGATTCGCGCGAAAAAGGCGCAGGGTGTCGAGGTGGACGTTATCGCCTGTGGCAAGAAGGCCGGTGGCTTCTTCAAATTCCGCGGCGTGACGCCGGTTCTTGATTTCAAGGACCTCTCCGCCGATCCGACGTTTGAAGAGGCGAGCGAGATCGCCGATTACGCTGTCAAGGCGTATGAGGAAGGCTCCGTCGACGAGGTCGTTCTGGTGTACAACCACTGCAAGAACGCGGCTGAGCAGGTGCTCCGTGAGGAAGTCATTCTGCCGGTCGATACCGAGGCTGTCGTTGCTGCGGCTGCCGAGGAAACCTCCGAGAATGCCGAAGTCTCCGCGAGCGTTGAGTTCGAGCCCGAACCCGCCGATGTGCTCGCGCGTCTTCTGCCCGCTTACCTGCGCACGTCGATCTACCATGCGTTGATCGACTCTGCTGCTGGCGAGCAGGCCGCACGCCGCACGGCAATGCACTCGGCTACCGAGAACGCCAACGAGATGGTGGAAACGCTGTCGAGAGTGTATAACCGCGTACGTCAAGGCGCCATCACCACAGAGATCTCCGAGATCGTTGGTGGCGCTGCAGCTTTGGAGGATTAAATGGCTGACGAGAGAATGCTTACCAAAGCGGAACTCGAAGCCAGCAAGGGTGCCACCGGTCGCATTGTGCGTATCGTCGGCCCTGTTGTTGACGTCGAATTCCCTGCGGATCAGCTGCCGGCGATTTATAACGCGCTGACGGTTGATGCGAAAACCCCCGCCGGCGAAATGCACGTTGTTCTGGAAGTTGAAACCATGCTTCCTGGCAACCTCGTGCGTTCCGTCGCAATGAGCTCTACCGACGGCCTGGTGCGTGGCACCGAGGTCGTTGACACGGGTCATCCGATTATGATGCCCGTTGGCCCTGAGACCCTTGGCCGCATTTGGAACGTCATCGGCGAGCCCGTCGATGAGAAGCCGATGCCCGAGGTTTCTGGCTACATGCCGATTCATCGCCCCGCGCCTGAATACGATACCCTGTCCACGAAGACCGAAATCTTTGAGACGGGCATCAAGGCTATCGACCTTATCGAGCCCTTTATCAAGGGTGGTAAGACTGGCCTGTTCGGCGGCGCTGGCGTTGGCAAGACCGTTATCATCCAGGAGCTCATCAACAACCTGGCGCAGGAGCACGGCGGCACGTCCGTCTTCACCGGCGTCGGCGAGCGTACCCGTGAGGGTACCGACCTGTACCTGGAGATGAGCGATTCTGGCGTTATCAACAAGACCTGCTTGGTCTACGGCCAGATGAACGAGCCTCCGGGAGCGCGTCTGCGCGTCGGCCTGGCTGGCCTGACCGAGGCGGAGTACTTCCGCGATCAGGGCCAGGACGTTCTGTTGTTCGTTGACAACATCTTCCGCTTCACCCAGGCGGGCTCTGAGGTTTCGGCTCTGCTCGGCCGTATGCCTTCCGCCGTTGGTTACCAGCCCACGCTGGCTACCGAGATGGGCGACCTGCAGGAGCGCATTACTTCTACCTCTACGGGCTCCATTACGTCCGTTCAGGCTGTTTACGTTCCCGCTGACGACTTGACCGACCCCGCGCCGGCCACGACGTTTACCCACCTGGATGCGAAGACCGTTCTGTCTCGTTCCATCGCCGAGCTGGGTATTTACCCCGCCGTCGACCCGCTGGAGTCCACCTCTCGCGCTCTTGAGCCTGCTATCGTTGGCGAAGAGCACTATCGCGTGGCTACCGGCATCCAGGAGCTTCTGCAGAACTACAAAGACCTGCAGGACATCATCGCTATTCTGGGTATGGACGAACTTACTGAAGAGCAGAAGCTCACGGTTTCCCGTGCGCGTAAGGCTCAGCAGTTCTTCGGCCAGTGCTTCCACGTTGCGACCCAGTTCACGGGCCTGCCGGGCAAGTACGTCAAGATGGAAGACACCGTTCGTTCCTTCGCTGCCATTCTCGACGGCGAGTGCGACGAGATTCCTGAGCAGTGCTTCCGCCTGAAGGGTGGCATCGACGACGTGTACGCCGAGTACGAAGCCATGAAGAAGGACGAGGCATAAGCGATGACGAAATTTGCCTGCGATATCGTGACGCCTGAGGCGAAGTTCTACTCCGACGAGGTCCACTTCGTCGTGGTGCCCGGATCCGAAGGCGAAATGGGTTTCCTCTATGACCATGTGCCCTTGGTCTCGACGCTCGCGGACGGCGTTGTTCGCGTTCAGAAAGACGAAGGCGGCCCCTTCAAGGAATTTGCCGTTGAAGGCGGTTACGTGCAAGTGAGCGGTGACAAAGTCATCATCCTTGCCGACAAGGCCGAAGAGAAATAGCATCCATTGCATCTCTGAAAAGCCGATCCCGTTTGGGGTCGGCTTTTTTGTTTGCCGTGTGGAGCTGGAACGCGGCGCGAAACAATGGGCGCGGTTGCCTTTTCTGCGGGTGCCGCTTGTTTCCTCCGTTGGTATTCGGCTGAATTGGTCGTTGTCTTTTGCCAGGTCAGACCCAATTACTTTTAGTGCCTTCTAGCCATTTCTTTGTTTCTGTGGTTGTATTAATACGATTACGCATCTGCAATGTATTCGAACCACGCGTAAGGAGGGCTTATGGCTCTGTCTCATTTTGCTTATACGCGCCGTAATGTTATTTCGAGCGGCGTTGCGGTTGCTATGGCGGCGACGATGGCATTTCCCGCCGTTGCGCTTGCCGATACCTTCAATGGCTCTGAAGGAGATTCAGCAGCCTCTCATTCTGCCGGCCTGGAAGCTGGCGTTTCGGTTGACGAAGCTGCGGCAAGCTCTGCAGGGGAGTCGCAAACCAATTATGTAGCCGAGACAACCGGCGTGCAGGTGAATAAGGAAGACTATTATTCCGAAGAAGGCTCTCCCGAGGCGCTTATGTCGCTGTTTTCGATGGGAAGATCCGCGTCGGGGTTGCGTCCTGTGAACCTGAGCAGCGATGTAACGTATTTCGGTGCCTATGAGGGCGGCAGCTACGCTCAAACCTTGAGTTCGGGCGACGGCTTCCATGCGGTTGGCTATTATCAGTTCGATAATCGCTACGGTCTGCTCGATTTCATTCGTGCGGTGTACGCATACGATCCGTTGAAGTACTCGATGTTTGAGCAATTCAACTATGTCGCCGATTCGACCTTCAAAGCCGATAATGCCATGCGTCAAAACGGCCAATTCACGGCGCTTGGCGTCGCGTTGAACTCTTCGTGGAAAGCCGCATACGCGGCTGATGCCGAGGAATTCTCTCGTCTGCAAGATGGCTGGGAATACATCAAGTACATCGAGCCTGCGCTCGACTATCTTGACTCTCGTGGAATCGATATTTATAGCCGCGCCGATGCCGTTCAGGGCCTCTGCGCGAGCTTGTGCAACCTTTTCGGCCCGTCTGGATGGCATAAATTCGTCGGAGGGTATTCCGATGGCTATGACTGGAACGGCTTCTACAATAGCTGGAAATATTGGGATGGTTGCGGCCTGAATAACGATATGACCGATGCTGAGTTCGTGAGCACGCTGTGCGACTATGTGGTCGAAAACGTCGTCGTGTTCTACAAGGGCCAGCCTCAATATCATCAGGGTTGGCAGAATCGCTACAAGCGCGAGAAGGCCCAATGCCTCGCGATGATTGCCGAGCATGGCGATACCCATGTGAAAGCCGATGAGCCAACCCAGCCGAGTGAGCCAACCCAGCCGAGCGAGCCAACCCAGCCGAGCGAGCCGGGCAATGGTGGAATCGCTAGTGGCGATTCGGTGTCGAACGGTGATTGTGCCTCGAATGGCAATGATTCTTCCGCATCGGGTGCTGGCAATGGCTCTTCTTCAAGCAGCGAGCCGTCGGGTGGCAATAATGCTGCTGCGGGCGGAAATAGTAGCTCGAATAATGAGGGCCCTTCGCCGAGCAACGGAAATGCGAATTCCAATGGCGCTGGTGCTGCGTCTTCGGGCGATGCCTCGAATTCGACGGGGGCCGGCAATGGGTCGAGCGTTGGAGCTTCGGGCGGCTCGGACTCTTCGTCGGTTGGAAACGGGAGTGCAGCTGGGGGCGTCTCTAGCGGAAGCAACGGTTCCGGTGCAGGATCGGGTTCGAATTCCGATGCAGCATTGGGATCGGATGCAACGTCTGGCTCCGCTTCCTCTTCGGGCGGTTCTGCTTCGACGGGCGCTCCTGTCGTGAATATGGCGCCTCTCGTTCCGCCTTTCTCGATTTTGGGCGGCACGTTGAATGGAGCCGGAAATAACGCTTCTGGTTCGAACCAGGCTCCTTCGAATGATTCCGGTGCTTCCCAAAGCCCTGAGGAGTCCAATGGCGTCCTTGACGGCGCAACCCAGGGTGGGGCGTCTGGGAAAGAAGAGGGCGGAAGCGATATTCAGCCCGATAATGGCATGCAGAACAAAGCCGATGCCGCAGATGACGAGAAAAAGGCCGAGGATGGTTCCTTGAGCCTTGCAAAGGCGTTGGATAGCGAACCCGATGCGGCCACAGTGAAGGCCGAATCGGGTTCTGCCCAGGGTGAACAGGCTGCAGCCGACAACCAGGTACAGCAGGACAACAGGCTGTCTCAAACCAACGACAGCATGAAGGGCCTCATTATCGCGATGGCTGCGATTGCCGTTGCGGCGCTTTCGGTTATCGGCGTGGTCGTTTTCCGAATGACTCATCGCAGGGACGATCGTTAGCGGCGGCGCCTCACCGATCAAGTAAAAAGCCGAGCTCGTGACACGACGAGCTCGGCTTTTTTGCTTTCAGAAACCTGCTAAATGCTCGTAGCGTTTAGCAGGTTGCCGATAGCATGGGGCGTACGCGATGCTTGAGCGTTGCCTTGCGGCACATTGGGATCGTGAGGACGGGAAGGCGAGTGCAAACGGGTTATGACATTTTGCGGAAGTCGCGCATGAGCTCCTGGCGGTTCGCCTGGGCCGTTTTCTTCAGGATGTTATGCACGTGCACCTTCACGGTCGATGCGGCGAGGCTGAGTTCTCCTGCGATGTTTTGGTTGTCTTTGCCTTCGAGCACCATGCGAAGTACCTCGGTTTCACGTGCGGAAAGGCCATAGTGCTGCGCATAGCCAGCAAGGCCGGCATTGATGAATGCTCCAACGCGGCCTTCAGCTTCGGCAGGGGGCTTCTCAAAATGAATCGAAAGCAGCTTGTAGCACGAGGTTCCAATAAACGCCGCCATCCACAACATGAGGGCGTTTTCCGCGAAATTGCGTTCAGGGAAAAACGGCACCGCGCCCGATTCGACCAACACGGGATCGATGTAGAACAGGAAGAGGACGTTTTCGATAAGTATGGCAGCTCCGAGCACGAGTACGCCAACATATGCTATGCGATGGCGCCACATGCGTTCGCGCAGGGCATCGCTTCGCCCCATATACCGAACGGCGATGTAGACCATCATCCAAAGCAGATAGAGCGTGCGCATGCCGTAGAACATGAAGAGGTGCGTGTTGCCTGCTGGCATAAATGCGTACACGAGCAAGCTCGCGACGACGAACACGACGGCCGGCGCGATTTGCAGCGCGCGGCGTTGCTCGTCAAGTGCGTCGCACACCATGAGCCAGAAAGCCGTGAACAGCCCGCAGCCCGTAACGATGGATGCGACTTGCGATCCAATGAAATACACCGATTCGGGCATGGTAGCCGTGGAGCTTACCATGAAGTCGTCCAAGAAGACGAGCGCGACGTCAAAGAAGTAGAACAGAAAGCCAATGCAAGCGAAGCCGAGAGACTTGCGATGCGTGACCAAAAACGTCGACAAGCACATTGCCGACGTCATGATGCTCACCAGCAAAATGATAAGCGTGTAATAAAACAGAGCGACCAAACCCATGGTTGCCCCCTTTTCACAGTACTAGTTTCCCCTACAACCATTGTAGACCTCTCTGGCTGGGTGTGAGTCGAGGATTATGCGAGGCGTATTTGCTGACCTGGGTAAACGGCATGCTACACCCAAGATATACCCCTTATGCACCAGAGTTATACGTAGCCAAATCGTTACTTTTCCCGATACACTCGCGCCAGAGAGAGGGGCGTTGGGCGCCATACGGGTGCGAGCCCCACGTCACAAGGAGGAAATATGGCAGAAGAGGCAGTGGCCACGCCGGTGGGAAACGGCGCGGCTGACGGAAAGCCGAAGAAGAAGCACAAGCTCAGCTTCCCCACGGCATTTACGATCCTGTTCGTAATCACCATTCTCGCAGTTATCGCAACGTGGTTTATTCCCGCGGGCGCCTATTCCAAGGTCGCCTACGTCGCTGATTCGGGCGTGTTCCAGATCACCGAGCCCGATGGCAATGTTCGTACTATTGAAGGTACGGCCGAGGCATTCCATGCCGACCCTGAACTCGCCGACATGAAGATCGACGTCAATCAGTTCTTGAACGGCGCTATCACCAAGGCGATTTCTGTTCCTGGCACCTACACCGAGCTCGAGTCTCAGCCCATGGGTGTTGCCGATGTTTTCACCTCGATGGTCAATGGCACCATCAACGGCGTTGACATCATGGTCTTCATCTTGGTTCTTGGTGGCTTGATCGGCGTTGTGAACGCATCCGGCGCATTCGAGAGCGGCTTGGTCGCGCTCACGAAGAAGACGAAAGGTCGCGAGTTCGCGCTCGTATTCCTCGTGGCCGCGCTCATGGTTTTGGGCGGCACCACCTGCGGTCTCGAAGAAGAGGCTGTTGCGTTCTACCCGATTCTGGTGCCTATCTTCTTGGCACTGGGCTATGACTCCATCGTCTGCGTTGGCGCTATCTTCCTCGCAGGCTCCATGGGCACCACGTTCTCGACGATCAACCCGTTCTCGGTCGTTATCGCTTCAAATGCTGCCGGCGTTATCTGGACCGAAGGCATCATGTGGCGCGTTATCGGCTGCGTCGTTGGCGGCATCGTCGTTATCTCTTACCTGTATTGGTACTGCAAGAAGGTTAAGGCGAACCCCGAGTTCAGCTACACCTACGAAGATCGCGAGAAATTCGCCAAGCTCTACGCTACGCATGACCCCAATTCCGACAACATTCCTGCGTTCGACTGGAAGCGCAAGGTCATCCTGGTGCTCTTCATCATGGCGTTCGTCATCATGGTCTGGGGCGTTGTGACCCAGGGCTGGTGGTTCCCGCAGATGGCCGCTTCGTTCCTCGCTGTCGCCATCGTCTGCATGTTCCTGTGCGGCCTCGATGAGAAGACCGTCACCGACGCATTCGTAAGCGGCGCTTCGAGCCTGGTTGGCGTTTCGCTCATCATCGGTCTCGCCCGCGGCGTCAACATGATCATGGAGAACGGCCTGATTTCTGACACGCTTCTGTACTGGGCTTCCAACGCAGTCGCCGGTATGTCTGGCCCGCTGTTCATCCTCATGATGATGGTCATGTTCTTCCTGCTCGGCTTTATCGTGCCTTCTTCTTCGGGCCTGGCCGTGCTCGCAATGCCGATTCTGGCGCCGCTCGCCGACACTGTTGGCATCGACCGCTCCATCGTTGTTTCCGCTTACAACTGGGGCCAGTACGCAATGCTCTACCTCGCACCTACGGGTCTGGTCATGGCAACCCTGACCATGCTCGACATGAAGTATTCCCACTGGGTGAAGTTCGTTCTCCCGATGGTTGGATTCCTGTTCGTGTTCGGTGGCGCCCTGCTCGTTATCCAGGTTATGGTTGGCGCCTAACCTACGGTATATCCTAATCGCCCGCGGCAGCTCAACCACGCGCGGCGAGTCGCCATACGTCCCCGCCACGGGACGACTGAAGCCGCCCTTTCCCCTGGGCGGCTTCTTTCTTTTCCGAAGGGGAGCGCGGCCGTGTTTCCGGACATTCGTCTTGGGTGCACGGCCGTTTTGCTTTTGCGGTTACTCGACGATCGTCATTTCGGGGCTGTCTTTCGTGACGATTCCCTTCGCTGCCACTTCCGCGCCCAGGAAACGGTGCATCAAATCGGCGAACTCGTCGAGCGCGGCATGCAATTCGGGCAGGCGGGCGCCATCGACGCATTCAATAACGAGAATTGCGTTACGGGAGTCGTCGGTGAGCTCGGTGCGCTGGCCATCGCGCCAATTGAAGCAACGGCATACAGCGCCTTCTTCGTCGTAGTAACACAGTTCGCCGGGAAGGGTGGGGGCGTTTTCCTCTTCTCCAATAGGAAGGAACGGCTTGCCTCCTTCTTCGTCGATTCCCAGGTGAAAGTCGCCTACGAATGCGTCGATGTTCTCTCCGCCAACGGGCAGGGCGTACTTCAACGAAATCGCATTGTAAATGTCGACCGATGGCGTGATTGAGCCAACGGGGTTGCCTTTGAGCACGCGCTTGAGCAGGTTCTCGATGGAGCAGCGTGCTCCCTTCTTGGTTTTGAAGAGCTGGTATGCTTGACGCCATACGGCCACGACCTCGTTTTCGGAGATGGTGTCACTCGTAAGGTGCTGGTTCGCCGCTGCATTCGCCTCGTTGAGGATGCTCGCAATGGCTGCCTTGTCTTCGCTGGATACTTCGTCAGCGGTTTTCATGGCGCGCACGACCATGATTCCAATCGAAGCTTCTGGCAGAATTTCCCAAAAAGACGGTTCGGCGATGAATTTCTGCATGGCGGGTCCTTCCTGTGTTCGTTTCACGCTATGGAATTCGATGCGGCTTTCCTGGGCTGCTGTTTCCTCGAAAAACAAAAGCACTCGGGCCAATCGCGGCTTCAAAGGCCTAACGTCGCGATTGATCCGAGTGCTCGGTTTCCCACCCGGCGGCGGGATGTTCTTCAATTTGTGGTGCACTTTATCAAAAATGGGATGGCTCTGCAAGGTTCAAAGCCATTGATGGGTACAATATGCGCACGTGATCGGGTCAGCTGTTTGTTGGCGTTCGTTCTGCATCGAAGCCTGCCGCGTTTCGCTTTTTGCGCGCGTTGGTTTGAACGAGATGGGCGGCAGGGGACATGCCCCACTTTCCAGGACATCTTTGCTCGATTGCGCGTGTTCGCCATGGTTGAGAGGAGCTTCGTTATGAAAAACTACCCAATGCAGTACGCCGACCGTGAGATATCCGTCGAAGACGCTCTTGAGGTTCTCGACGAAGGGGAGTTCATCACCGTGGCGACTGTCGACGACGATGGCATGCCGTATTGCGTACCGTTGTCGTATGTGGTTGAACGCGGTTGGGGCTCTGTTGAAAGTGCCGGCGAAGGCGAGGCGCCCGTGTGCCGTATCTATATCCATACGACGAAGAATGATGGGCATAAGATGGCCAACTGGCGTCGCGACGCTCGCGTATGGGGTAGCGTCGCGTGCGAGGTGGAGCCGTGCTACGAAGAAACCTTCTTCACCACGCGCTTTGCGAGCGCGATGGTTGCGGGTCGCATTCGTCATGTCGAGAGCTCGCTCGCGGTGCGCAAAATGCTCGTAGCGTTGTGCATGAAATACATGCCTTCCGAAAAGCGCGAGATTGGCGGCGCAATTGAGCGCGAATTCGATATCACCGATGTTTGGTGCATCGATGTGGAACGCATTACGGGCAAGGCTGGTCGACGCAAACCGAAAGCGTAGAGCTCTGGGTGAGCGCTGCTTCGGCATGCAGCGTGAATGGACCGAATCGATGTGTGATTCGGGACGTCATGGTGCTTCTAAGCTAGAGTGCGATTCATGAGCGACATAAGGCTTATGGGCGTGGGTGCCGTTTCGGGACAAGAGCGCGGTTTTCGACTGCGATCTCGTGGTTTCAGAAGCCGCTCGGAACCTGTTAAATGCTATGAGCATTTAACAGGTTTTCTGCGTGGCATACGGCTCTTGCGCTCGCCTGATCGCTATGATAAAAACTATGTTATAGAAAACGACCATTTGTTCGTAAATATACGGAAGGGGTAGGGCTGCATGGCTTTCGTCCATTTGCATAACCATACCGAATATTCCATGCTCGACGGCGCCACCAAAATCAAAGACATGGTGCGCCGCGCGGCAGATCTTGACATGCCCGCCGTGGCCATTACCGACCATGGCGTCATGTGCGGCGTGCCTGAGCTGTGCGATGCGTGCGAGGCGGTGGAAAAAGAAACCGGCAAGAAGGTCAAGCCCATTTACGGATGCGAGATCTACTTTACGGAAGACCCCGAAATCGGCTCGAAGGTGAAGTCGCGCCTGTATCACATGGTGCTGCTCGCGAAAAATAACGTGGGTTATCACAACTTGCTGCACCTCGTGAGCGAATCGCATTGCGACAACTTTTATTACAAGCCGCGCACTACGTTCGACATGCTGAAGAAATACGCCGAGGGCTGCATCGCCTCAAGCGCGTGCATCGCGGGCATTATTCCGCGCTGCATCGATGCGCGCGATTTCGAAGGCGCCGAGCAGTGGGCTCGCAAGCTTGCTTCGCTGTACGAGCCGGGTGATTTCTATATCGAGCTGCAAGACCAGGGCATTACCACCAACGGCGGCATGAGCCAGCGTGAGATGAATGGGCATTTGAGCGACATCGCGAATAAGCTCGGCTTGAAGACCATCGCGACGAACGACTTCCACTACCTTCGCCGCGAAGACGCTCGCGCGCAAGATCTTATGCTGTGCATTGGCACGGGCTCGCTCATGGATGACGAGAATCGCATGCGCTTCGCGAACGACCAGTTCTATATGAAAACCGAAGAGGAAATGCGTGAAGCGTTGCGCGATTTCCCCGAGGCGTGCGACACCACGGTGGAAGTTGCCGAGAAATGCAATGTTGTGCTCGAGCGCGATTCAATTCTGCCGCGTTTCCCCTTGCCTCCGGGATACACTGAAGAAACGCTGTTCCGCAAGGAATGCGAAGATGGCCTGAAACGCCGCTATGGCGAACCCATTCCGAAAGACGCGTGGGATCGCTATATGTATGAGGCGGGCGTTATTATTCAACAGGGGTTCCCGGCATACTTCCTTATTGTTCAGGAATACATCCGCTGGGCGCGAGAGAACGGCATTGCCGTAGGCCCGGGCCGTGGCTCGGCTGCAGGCGCTATTTGCACGTATGCCATGGGCATTACCGACCTCGACCCTTTGCCGAACGGCTTGCTGTTCGAGCGCTTCCTGTCGCCCGAACGCGTTGAGATGCCCGATATCGACGTCGACTTTGAGGATGAGCGACGCCAGGAAGTTATTGAGCATATTAAAGATTTCTACGGCGAAGACCACGTGTCAGGCGTTATCACGTTCGGCAAGCTGCAGGCGAAGAACGCCATTCGCGACGCGGCTCGCGTGCTTGGCCAGCCTTATAGCGTGGGCGATCGCTTGTGCAAAATGGTCGGCGACGAATTGGGCATCACGATCGACAAGGCGCTCGATGCGAATCCCGATTTCAAGAAGGCATACGACGAGGAACCTGAAACCAAAGAAGTCGTCGACGCCGCTCGCTCGATTGAGGGCAACGTGCGTGGCGAGGGCGTGCATGCGTGCGCGACTATCATTTGTCGCGACCCCATGGCTGACCACGTTCCCATGAAGCGCGACACCAAAGGTGGCGGCATTATTACGCAATATGACGGCCACTATACGCCCGACCTGGGTTTGCTTAAGATGGACTTCTTGGGTTTGCGTACATTGGGCGTGCTTTCGCGCGCGTGTCGCAACGTGAAAGAGCGTTATGGCATCGAGCTTATTCCCGAGCAGATTCCTACCGAAGACCCGAAGGCTTTCGAGCTTATGCGCTCGGGCAACATGGACGGCTTGTTCCAGGTTGAAGGCGCTTTGTATGTGAGTTTGTTTGGCAGGCTTCCACCGCACCGATTCTCGGACATCGTCGCGTCAATTGCGTTGAACCGCCCGGGCCCGCTTGAGTCCGGCATGGTCGACGACTACATCAAGGTTGCGAGCGGCAAAACCGCTGTGCATTATTACGACGAGCGCCTGCGCCCGGTTTTGGAAGAAACCTACGGCACCATGGTCTACCAAGAGCAGATTATGCAGGTGTCTATGGTCATGAGCGGCTTCTCGGCAGGCAAAGCTGACAAGCTGCGTAAGGCTATGGGCAAGAAAAAGCTCGACGTCATGATGAAGCTGAAGGACGACTGGTGCAACGGCGCTGTCGAAAACGGCTATTCGCTCGAGATCGCAAACCAAATTTGGTCTGACGCCGAGAAGTTCGCGAAGTACGCGTTCAACAAATCGCACTCTGCCGCATATGCGATTCTCGTTATGCGCACGGCGTATTTGAAGGCGCACTACCCGAACGAATATATGGCTGCAGTGTTGTCGAGCTACATGGGCAACGCCGACAAGCTCATTAAATACATCGCGAGCTGCACGCATTCGGGCATTCCCGTTTTGCCTCCTGACGTGAACTCTTCGAACCTGGAATTCACGCCGCTTGACGAAGGCATTCGCTTTGGTTTGGCCGGCGTGCGCGGCGTTGGCGGTGCAGTCGCCGAAGCGATTATCGCCGAGCGTGAAGCGAACGGTCCGTTCACGAGTTTGCACGACTTCGTGAACCGACTCGACACGAAGTGCTACAACCGTAAAACGCTTGAAGCGCTCATCAAGTCGGGCGCGTTCGATTCGACGGGATACACGCGCAAGCAGCTCATGTATTTCATCGAGCAAACGCCGCTTCTGGAAAGCGCGTCGAAGCGCCAGAAAGACCGCGATGCGGGACAGGTGAGCATGTTCGACATGTTTGCGGCCGATAACGATTCAGGCTTTGCCGAAGACATTCCTGCGCCCGATGGCGTCGAGTGGGATAAGCGCACGCTTTTGTCGTACGAGAAAGAGATTCTGAAGATCTATGTCTCGGATCATCCGTTGCGGCAATACGAGGCAGCTTTGCGTCGCATCACGAAGTTCCGCCTGGGCGATTTGGCTGAGCACAATGGCGACATTCCTTCGGCGACGTTCGCGGGCCTTATTACGAGCGTGCAGGTCAAGCTCACCAAAAAGGGCAAGAAGATGGCGAACTTCGTGCTGGAGGATACGTCGGGCCATTGCGAAGGTGTGTGTTTCAAGTATGACGACTTCGCCGATGCTCTTGAGCAGGACGCTATCGTGAAAGTGCGCGGCAAGTTCGAGCACTCCGACCGCGGCGACCAGATTATGGCCTTCGAGGTGGAGCGTCTGGCATTTGACGCGTCTCAAATAGGGCCGAGCCAGCTCGAGATTCGCCTTTGGGCGAGCGAGATGAACGCGTTGCGTTCCCAGCAACTGCAGCAGATTTTGCGCAGCCATCCGGGTGACGATGCAGTGGTATTGTTCATTCGCCAAGCAGATGGACGTAAGTTCCGCGCCGAGCTGCCTATTAAGGTCGACTTGACGAAGAACATCATCTATTCCGAGTTGCTTGATTTGTTCGGGCGCAAGGTATGGGGTTCGAGCGCCGCATAGGTCATACGAAAAAGAGGAAGGCATCGCCTTCCTCTTTTTGCTTAGCAGGGCTTCCGCGCCTCGCGCGTTCCGCGACCACAGCGGGCTACCGTTCGCTGGAGCTCACTATGCGCCCGCTTGGCTTCGCTTAACTTTAGATTAAGAGCATATGTGAACTCAGACGGTCGCGGGACGCGCAAGGCGCGGAAGCCTGTCGAAGTAAACCGTGGGACGGTCTTTGCTCCGCCATGCCGCCCTCGGCGGCTTCGGGGCAATGCAAAGGAACTGACGCCGCGTCTATGTTTCGGTTGAGCCACAGCATATTCGGCACCTGGCTTGGCCCGGCCCGCCATGGACCGTCTGTGTTCATGCCTCATTCGTTCAATATGAAACACAGCCAAGCGGGCGCATAGTGAGCCGAAGGCGAACGGTAGCCCGCTGTGGTCCTAGGCGGGCTGGGCCGAGCCAGGCGTCGAACGTTGGTGGTTAGAGCGTTCCGTTGCGACGAGCTTCTTCGACTTCGGCGATAGCGTCGGCGGGGGAGTACTCGCAGGTGCCATCGCCGACTTTCAGCACTTCGAGGGCGTCGCTCGGCTTGACCGTTCCGCCTTGGAGCACGACGCCGAAAATGCCTTCACGTGGGAAGATGCAATCGCCTGCGAGGTAGTAGATGGCGCACCGCGTGTGGCACACCTTGCCGATTTGCGAGATCTCGATAATCACGTCTTTGCCGATTTTGACCTGGGTACCCATGGGCATATGCATTACGTCGATGCCTTCGGTACAGAAGTTCTCAGCGAAATCGCCTTCTTTCACATCGAGCCCCATAGCTTGGGCGCGTTCGATGGATTCCCAGGCAAGAAGCGAGACTTGGCGATGCCAATCGCTCGAGGCGTGTGCGTCGTTTTTCACTCCGAAATGCGCGACGACCTCAACGCCCTTGGGGATAGGCTCTTTGCGTGTTCCTTTGCGCTTCGAGATACATGTTGCACGAATGACGCCTTTTTGGCCTACTTCGGTTTTGATGTTGGGTTCCGGAACGAAGTTCTTGCCGTCAATATACTCGTGGATATCGATAGACCCTTCGGGCGCGGTTGTGCGTGCGCGTGATTTGGATGGCTCGTTGTTTTCGGTCATGATTCCCCCTTGCGAATATGCTCCGCTCAGTATAAAAGCTAGAAACCAATCAATGCAATAGGATTAATGGGATGATGCCGTCTTGTTCTCATTCGTGCTCTTTCGTCTTGCCTCGGTGCATGGTGCTCGGGTGCGCTCATGGATGGCTTCGAGTCGCTGGAATGCCGCGTGCAACCTTTTTTCGGTATACTTCTGCGGTTGGATTTTGATAGGAGCCCGCTGTGCCTCAATGCGATCATATTGATGAAACTCAACCTGTTGCCACGGGCGCGCCCGATGCTGCTGCGCGTGCGGAAATGCGCGCGAAGCGCGTGGAGGACGCTCTTGCCGCTGGGTTTTCCCACACGGTTTCGTTGACGCTTGGCTATGAGGGATCGGGTTTTGCGGGATATGCCCGCCAGGCGGAAACGCACATCAAAACGGTGCAAGGGGAGCTCGAGTCTGTTCTCTCGATGCTCTACAAGCGCGATGTTCCCGTTGTTTGCGCGGGGCGCACCGATGCGGGCGTACATGCCCGCGGGCAGGTCGTGAGCTTCGACATGTCGGAAGACGAATTTCAATCCCGATCGTTCCGTGGGTTGCAACGTTCGCTTAATGCCCTGGTCGATGAGGCGATTTCGATTTCTTCTATCGATGAGCGTCCGCTCGGTTTTTCCGCTCGATTCGACGCGTTGTGGCGCGAGTATCACTACCACATTTGCACGAGCACGGCTCGTCCGGTGCTCATTGCGCCCATCGCGTGGCATTTGGGCGGCGTGACGCTTGATATCGATGCGATGAACGAGGCCTGTTCGCACCTTATTGGCGAGCACGATTTCAAGAGCTTCTGCATGGCAGCCTCGGCGGTAGGCAAGCCAACGCATCGCAATGTCATGGAGCTTTCGGTGTATCCCGAGATTATCGCCGGCACCGAAGTCGTGACCATTCGCGTGGTGGGCAACGCGTTTCTGCATTCCATGGTGCGCACGATGGTCGGAACGCTCGTGGAGGTCGGCCGTGGAAGCAAATCGCCCTCTTGGGTAGGCGATGTGCTGGTGGCGCGCGACAGGCGAGCGGCGGGCCAGAATGCGCCTGCGGCAGGTTTGGTGTTCTGGAAGGTTGAATACCCCGAAGACATGCAGCCTCTTTGCGGTTAATCGCGCGACGAGGAGTCGGCGATTTCCCAATGTGTATCGGGCTTTTGGGCGATTTCGCTTTCGCTCGCCCGCATAGAGCTTCCGAGTGACGATTTCTGCTGGCGCTCGGGGTTTTCCTCGTTGTGCGAGCAGGGTTTTTGAAACCTTGGCATAACTCGTTTCAGAATGCGGCGCAAAAGCGGTGGTTCTGTGGCGCATTGTGCCGTCTACGAGAAAAACCCGATAGTTGGAGGGTTTTTCCGAAAGCTGATTTAGAATATCTCCTTAAGTCTTTTGGCCCCACGCGACGCCACTCGCCAGGGTCCAATTCATTTCGATAGAAGAAAGAACGCGGGCATGCCACGTGCCTGCGCGCCGCATGCGCGGCGGGAGGAATCTCATGTCAGAAACTACAAAATCACGAGCAACGTGGTCAGGCAAACTTGCCTTCGTGTTGTCTGCGGCCGCTTCTGCGGTTGGCCTGGGCAGCATGTGGCGTTTTCCCTATTTGGCTGCGAAATACGGCGGCGGCATGTTTTTGTTCATGTACCTCGTCTTCGTGTTCACTATTGGCCTTGCGTTGCTGCTGCTTGAGACGTCGCTTGGTCGCAAGACGGGGCAGAGCTGCATTGGCGCGTTCAAGGCATTCGGCAAGAAGTATGCGTTCATCGGCATTTTCATGTCGGCGGTTCCGTTCATCATCGTGCCGTATTACTGCGTAATTGGCGGTTGGGTCACGAAATACCTGTTCGGCTATATCGTGACCGCTCCTGAGGTGCTTGCCGACGGCGGCAATTATTTCTCGACCTTTATTAGCTCGGGTGCCGAGAGCATCGTTTTCATGCTCATCTTCATGGCTTTGACGTACTTCATTGTTGCCCTCGGCGTGAACAAGGGCATCGAGAAGGCGAACCTCATCATGATGCCTGCACTTATCGTGATGGCTGCCGCCGTTGCGATTTATGCGCTCACTTTGCCAGGCGCTATGGACGGCCTTGCCTACTACCTGATTCCCGACTTCAGCAAGTTCTCGCCTGAACTGGTTATCTCCGCGCTTGGCCAGACGTTCTTCACCCTGTCGCTCGCCATGGGCATTATGGTGACGTATGGCTCCTATTTGCAGAAGTCTACGAAGCTCACCTCTTCGGTTTCGCAGATTGCGGGCACCACGTTTGGCGTTTCGTTGCTCGCGGGTCTTATGATCGTTCCCGCTACGTTTGCCGCGCTTGGTTCGGGCGATGCCGTGGCTCAGAACTCTGGCCCGTCGCTCATGTTCATCATCCTGCCGCAGGTGTTCGAGAATCTCGGCGGCGCAGCGACCATCATCGGCGTCGTGTTCTTCGTGCTCGTTTTGTTCGCGGCCCTTACCAGCTCGATCTCGCTCGTTGAGACTTGCACGTCCATCATTACCGACGGCGCTGGCTGGTCTCGCAAGCGCTCGCTTATTGCGACCATCGTGTTTGTGACGCTTATGGGCGTTGTCGTGAACCTGGGCTACAGCTCGTTGTCGTTCATTCAGCCGATGGGCGAGGGGTCGAGCATCCTCGATTTGCTCGACTTCATCTCCAACTCGGTGATGATGCCCATCGCTGCTCTTCTTACCTGCGTTTTTGTGGGTTGGATTATTAAGCCCCAGACGCTCATCGACGAGGTGCGCGTGTCGGCTCGTTTCCGTCTGGCCAATGTGTGGTCGGTCGTCATCAAATATATCGCGCCTGTGATGCTCGTTGTTATTCTGGTCGCGTACGTCGCTCAGACCATGGGTCTGTTCAGCATGTAACCGATCGGCTTTCCGCTCATTTAAGGGGCCTGCTTGCTTCGTTTCCCGTTCGTCGGCCTGACGATCGGGGCGAGGTGAGTAGGCCTCTTTTTGTTTTCTGAAGGATGAACGCTGTGGGACGTCGCTTTCATAAGCGTCGAATCTTATTGCGATATTTGAACGATACGGGCGCCGTATGACGATATCGAGTGGGGAATTGTCGAAAACGGCGCAGGTTGCGCGGCGTTTTGCTATCATTGATGAGTTTTATCGCCGCAAGTAAGTATGAAGGGGATGCGCATGTCGCTTTCTATCGGTATTGTTGGCCTGCCCAACGTTGGCAAGTCTTCGCTTTTCACCGCCCTTACCAAGAAAACCGGGTTCGCCGCGAACTATCCGTTTGCCACTATCGAGCCCAATACGGGCATGGTTCCCGTTCCCGACTATCGTTTGGATGAGCTCGCGAAAATCGACCACCCGGCTAAAATCGTGCCGGCAACGGTCGAATTCGTCGATATCGCTGGCCTGGTTGCCGGCGCAAGCCAGGGCGAAGGCCTGGGCAACAAGTTCTTGGCCAACATCCGCGAAACCGATGCGATTTGTGAGGTCGTTCGTTTCTTCAGCGACCCCAACGTCGAGCACGTTTCCAAGAAGGTCGACCCGCAAAGTGACGTCGAAACCATCAAGACCGAGCTCGTGCTGGCCGACATCGCCACGGTCGATAAGGCGCTGCCTCGCCTTGAAAAGGAAGCGAAGCGCGATAAGTCGCTCATGTTCAAGTTCGAGACCGCCAAGAAGGTGCTCGCGGGCCTGAACGAAGGCCATCGCGTGCTCACGCTGGGCTTGACCGATGAAGAGCTCGCCGCCATCAAAGACCTGTGCCTGCTTACGTGCAAGCCCATGCTCTACATTGCCAACGTCGATGAGGACCAGCTCAACGCCGAGCTCCCCGAAATCGACGGCCAGATTCCCGTGCCTATTTGCGCTAAGACGGAAGCCGATTTGGCTGAGCTCGATCCCGAAGACGCCAAGATGTTCATGGAAGAGCTGGGCCTTTCCGAAAGTGGCCTCGCTCGCCTTATTCGCAGCGCTTACGCCCTGCTGGGCCTGCAGAGCTACTTCACGAGCGGCGAAACCGAAACGCGCGCTTGGACCATTCCCGTGGGCGCGAAAGCGCCGCAGGCTGCGGGCGTTATCCACTCCGACTTCGAGCGCGGCTTCATTAAGGCCGAAACCGCGAGCTTCGAAGACTATGTGTCTCTCGGCGGTGAAAAGGGCTGCCGCGACGCTGGCAAGCTTCGCCAGGAAGGCAAGGAGTACGTGGTGCAGGACGGCGACGTCATGCACTTCAAGTTCAACGTGTAACAGGCAGATACGCCCGAGGGGGCTTCTATCCTGTTTCGTAGATGGGCGATGTGCGCATTGCGTGCGTTGCCCATCTTTTTGTCGTGGGCGTTTTTGGAAAGGGCGAATCGATGGCGAATATTCAGGGGCTTTCGGCGGCGAACATGACGCCGTGCGCGCCTTCTATGGACGCCGCCCGAGCGGCCCTTTCGACGTATTACGGTTACGAAGCGTTTCGCCAGGGGCAAGAGGTGCTCATTGGCGCCGTGCTTTCTGGCCGTGACGCGCTCGGCATTATGCCCACGGGTGCTGGCAAGTCGTTGTGCTATCAGATTCCTGGGATTGTTCTGCCGGGGCTCGCGTTGGTGATTTCTCCACTCGTTTCTCTTATGAAAGACCAGGTGAACGCCCTTATCGATGCAGGTGTGCGCGGAGCGTTTTTGAATTCGACCTTAACGCCCGGCCAGCAGCGCACCGTGCTTGCGCGCGCCGAGGCGGGCACGTACAAAATCATGTACGTAGCGCCCGAGCGTTTGGCCGATCCGCTATTCCAAGAGTTCGCGAGCCGCATCGAAATTCCCCTTATCGCCGTTGACGAGGCCCATTGCGTGTCTCAATGGGGCCAAGATTTTCGCCCTGCCTATACTGGCATCTCTGATTTCGTCGAAAGTCTGCCGAAGCGACCGCCCGTCATCGCGCTTACCGCCACGGCGACCGATAAAGTGCGCCGCGACGTTTCGGCTTTGCTTGGGCTGCGAAACCCCGAATGCGTCGTGACAGGTTATGATCGCGCAAATTTGAAATTCGGCGTCGAAAAGCTCAATTCGAAGCAGAAGCGCACGCGAATCGCCCAGTTCATTGCGGCGCATTCGGGCGATTCGGGCATCGTGTATTGCTCGACGCGCAAAGATGTCGACGGCCTTTCGGGCTGGCTTGCCGCCGAAGGGCTGCCTGTGGCTCGCTACCACGCCGGCATGAATAAGGCCGAGCGCGACGACGCCCAAGAGCGGTTCATCAATGACGATGCTCCCATTATGGTTGCGACGAATGCCTTTGGCATGGGAATCGACAAGTCGAACGTGCGCTGGGTTGTGCATTACAACATGCCGAAAAGCCTTGAGGCGTATTATCAGGAGGCGGGTCGCGCGGGACGCGATGGCGAGCCGAGCGAGTGCCTTCTTCTGTGGTGCGATGGCGACGTGTCCACCTGCCGCTTCTTTATCGAAGGCGACAGCGAGTATGCCACCCAACAGCCGGAAGAGGCCGAAATCGCGCGAGCCGCTCAGCGTCGCATGCTCGAGGCTATGGTGGGGTATTGCCACACGACGGGCTGTTTGCGCCGATATATCCTCAATTATTTCGGCGACCAAACGCCGTTTGAAAATGGTTCGGCCGAGTGCGGGAACTGCTTGAATTGCCTTGGGGAATTCGAATCGATCGACGTGACCGATACGGCGCGCGCCTGCGTGAAGTGCGTGCGCGAATTGGGCGGCGCGTTTGGCAAGACCCTCGTGGCCGATATCGTGCGCGGCTCCAAATCGCAGCGCGTGTTCGAGGGGAATTTTGAAACGCTTGATTCCTACGATACGGTGAGCGACTCGATTTCGCAGGTCAAAGAGGTCATCGAATTGCTTGCGTCCGAGGGCTTTCTGCAGGTGAGCGAAGGGAAGTTCCCGACCGTCGGTCTTGGCGAACGCTCGCACGAGGCCTTCATGGAAGACTTCACGTTCTCAATCAAACAGATGAAGAAGCCCACACTTCCCAAGAAAGGAAAAGCGGCGTCCTCGTCCGCATCTTCCGCGACGTTTGGCGTTGGTGCGACGAGCGCGGGCGACGATGCGCTGTTTGAAGAGCTGCGCGCGTTGCGCAAACAGCTCGCCGATGCAGGGAATATCGCCCCTTACATGGTGTTTTCCGACCGAGCGCTGCGCGATATGTGCGCGCGCCGTCCGAAGGACGCGCTCGATTTCCTCGAGGTCAACGGCGTGGGCTCGCGCAAGCTCGAGCGCTATGGCGAAGCGTTCCTCGACGCCATCGCGAAGTTCGAGGCAGGGGAGTAGGGGCGATTGCGACTCCCTTCGAGCGGTAGCCCGTCGTGGCCCAGGGGAAAGCCCCGCCGAGCGCCCATCCGTTGGGATCCGAGTCTCCGACAAACAGGTTGCTCCAACCGGGCACACGCGTCCTGCGTATTTCGGTCTGTTGAACTTTACTGGGCATCTGGTTGGCTCGTGCGTAGTTGCCTGCGGGTTTGCTATCATACGAACGTTATGTTCTCATGCAGTTCGCTTTGGGAAACTGCTGGCAGGTTGCCTGCGGAAAAGCGAATCGAGAAGGAAAGAGAAGTCGCATGACTCAGCAACTCACAGAACGCGACGTGCGTGACATTGCCACGTATGCGCGCATCGGGCTCACCGATGAAGAGCTCGCTCAGATGACAGTTGATTTGAACAGCATCATCGAGACGCTTAAGCCCATCACCGAATTCGACCTCGAGGGCGTGGATCCTACGTTCCATCCCATCGGAGGCCTTTCCAACGTGATGCGCGAAGACGTCGAAGTGCCTGGTTTCACGCAGGAACAGGCGCTCTCCAATGCTCCTAAGCAGCAAGACGGCAGCTTCCTTATCCCGGCTATTTTGGGCGGAGGCGATCAGTAATGGCATATAACGCGAATATGAACGTGGCCGACATTCGTGCTGGCCTTCTGGCGGGCGATTTCACGGCGCGCGAAGTCGCCGAGGCAAGCTTCAAGCGCATCGAGGAACTCGATGGCGAAGTGCATGCATTCTTGGAGCTCACGAAAGATGCCGCTTTCGAACAGGCCGCGAAAATCGACGAGGCGCTCGCAAACGGCACCTTCGATGAGATGGGCCCGCTCGCTGGCGTGCCCGTGGCATTCAAAGACAACATGAACTACGAGGGCACGCACACCACGTGTTCTTCCCGCATGCTCGAGAATTACGTCTCGCCTTATACCGCGACGTGCGTTGCCAAAACTATTGAAGCGGGCGGTATTCCGCTGGGCAAACTCAATATGGACGAATTCGCATTCGGCAGCTCTACCGAGACTTCGGCGTTCGGCCCCACCAAAAACCCGTGGGATCTTGAGCGCGTCCCGGGCGGCAGCTCCGGCGGCTCTGCGGCGTCGGTCGCGGCTGGCCTTGCGTGCGTCACGCTCGGTTCCGACACGGGCGGTTCCATTCGCCAGCCTGCAGCGTTCTGCGGCATTGTTGGCGTGAAGCCGACCTATGGCATGGTTTCGCGTTACGGCGTTGTCGCGTTCGGCAGCTCGCTTGACCAGGTTGGCCCGTTCGCGCGTAGCGTTCGCGATGCCGCTGCCGCCATGGACGCCATTTGCGGCCACGATCCCATGGACTGCACTTCGCAGTACGTGAAGGCCGATTTCCGCGCGGCGTGCGAGCAGGGCGTCGAAGGCATGCGCATTGGCGTCGTACCCGGATTCATGGATGCTCCCGGCCTTACCGATGAAGTGAAGGCTCGTGTTTCTGAGGCCACCGAGGCCCTTCGTGCGGCGGGCGCCGAAATCGTGGAAGTCGAGCTTCCTCATGCCGATGCGGCCATTTCCGCATATTACGTGCTGGGCCCGTGCGAGGCGTTCTCGAATTTGGCGCGTTTTGACTCGGTCCGCTATGGCCATTGCGCCGAAGGCCACAAAGACCTCGGCAGCCAATACGAGGCAAGCCGCGCTGCCGGCTTTGGCATGGAGGCCAAGCGCCGCATTATGCTGGGCAGCTACCTGCTCTCGAGCGGCGTGTACGAGAAGTACTATTATCCGGCTCAGCAGGTGCGCACGCTTATTACGCAGGACTACCAGGCTGCATACGAGAAATGCGACGTCATTCTCGCGCCTACGAGCCCGCGTACCGCATTCAAGTTCGGCGAAATCGGCGACCCGGTCGAGATGCACCTGTCTGATATTTTCACGGTGTCGATCAATATCGCAGGCAACGGCGGCATGAGCGTGCCGTGTGGCCTTGGCGACGATACGGGCCTGCCTGTGGGCGTGCAGCTCATCGCGCCTCAGTTCAGAGACGAGAACATGTTCCGCGCTGCGGCGGCGCTTGAAGCCGTGTATGGCGCAGCGCCCATCGCGCCCGATTTTGCGGCTGGAAAGGCCGGTGAATAGCATGAAGAAGCTCGAAGAGGTTTTGCAGGATTGGGAAGCCGTCATCGGCTTGGAAATCCATGCCGAGCTCACCACGCTGAACACGAAGATGTTCTGCGGTTGCAAACTCGAATTCGGCGCCGACCCCAATACGCACACGTGCCCCATTTGCTTGGGCCTGCCTGGCGCGCTCCCCGTGCCGAACAAGGCAGCCATCGAGAGCATCGTGCTCGCCGGCTTGGCCACCAACTGCGATATCGAGAAGCATTCGATGTTCTACCGCAAGAACTATATGTATCCCGATATGGCGAAGAACTTCCAGACCACGCAGGGCCCCGTGGCGTTCTGCATGCGCGGCCACCTCGACCTTGAGGTTGACGGCG
The DNA here is from genome assembly GCF_934630525.1 of uncultured Slackia sp. Taxonomy (GTDB): domain Bacteria; phylum Actinomycetota; class Coriobacteriia; order Coriobacteriales; family Eggerthellaceae; genus Slackia. The sequence continues at coordinate 111,014 of NZ_CAKTVX010000002.1, read as the reverse complement.
CCGGCGCGAAAGAGCGCATCGACCTTGATGGTTTGAAGCCGGGCGAGAGCCAGGGCAACGTCACCGCGACCGAAGACGGCTACGTGGCGCATGTTGGTATCACGCGTATCCATATGGAAGAGGACGCGGGCAAGATGGTGCATATCGGCGGCGACGAAGGCCGCATCGCCGGTGCCACGCACTCGCTCGTCGACTACAACCGCGCGGGCACGCCGCTCATCGAGCTTGTGACCGAGCCCGATTTGCGCACGCCTGAAGAAGCCCGCCTGTTCATGCAGAAGCTTCGCCAAATCTATTTGGCCATCGGCATTTCCGACTGCTCCATGGAGGAAGGCTCCATGCGTTGCGACGGCAACGTGTCGCTGCGCCGCCGCGGTTCTACGGGCTTGGGCGTGAAGACCGAGCTCAAGAACATGAATTCGTTCAAGAATCTGCACGACGGCTTGGCTTATGAGATTTGCCGTCAGGCCCAGGTGCTTGAAGAGGGCGGCCAAATCTACCAGGAAACGCGCCATTGGGACCCGTCGGCGAAGCGTACCATCGTGATGCGCGTGAAGGAAACCGCCGATGACTACCGTTTGTTCCCTGAGGCCGACCTTGCTCCGTACGATTTGACCGACGAGTGGATCGACGGCGTTCGCGCCAAGCTTCCCGAGCTGCCCGACCAGAAGGCCGCGCGCTACCAGGAAAGCTTCGGCCTTTCGGCCTATGACGCTCGCCATTTGGTTGAGCATCGTGCCACCTCGAACTTCTTCGAGAAGGGCATGGAGCTTGCGGGCGATAAGGCTTCCAAGCTGGCTAAGCCGCTCGCGAACCTCGCGATTAACGACATCACGGCGCGCATGAACGCCGATGAGTCGTTCAACTTGGCGGAATGCTCGCTTACGCCCGCGCGCGCAATCGAGCTCGTTGAGCTTATCGCGACCGATGCGATTTCCTCGAAGCAGGGCAAGGAAGTTTTCGCCGCCGTGATTGACGAGGATAAAGACCCCTCGGTCATCGTTGACGAACGTGGCATGAAGCAGGTAAGCGACACGAGCGCCATCGAGGCCGTTGTCGATGCCGTGATTGCCGCGAACCCCGATGAGGTTGCTCGTTACAAAGAGGGCAACACGAAGCTCATCGGCTTCTTCGTGGGCCAGTGCATGAAGGAAATGCGCGGCCAGGGCAATCCGAAGGTCATCAACCAGCTGCTTGCCAAGAAGCTGAATGCGTAAAACCTTTCGCTCGAAACGAAAAGAGACCGAAATTTCTTTCGGTCTCTTTTTTTGTTGGCTGCCTTCGGGGATGGGCGAGCCTTCTTTTATGGAACGTCGTCGCGGTACGCTTCCGTGAAGCGTTCTTCTTCCGCGATGGCGTTTTGCTCTACTTCGGCGAGCATTTCCTCGTAGCCCCTCAACGCCGAAAATGGCATGAATTGGCGTGCTCGCTCGGGATAGGCGCGCGCCTTATGTTCGGGCGCATGTGCTTCTTCGGCACCCATGCGTTCAAGATAAGCGTCCCACTCAGCCGGCATTGTGACCTCCAATCTGCATGTTTCGCTTGCGCATCGTCGCGTTCTCTTTAAAGCTCGTGCCGAAGAGTACGGAGTTCTTGCCGAACTTCGATTGCACGGCGAGCATGGCTTTTTGTACATCCCGTTCGCGCTGTTCTTCATCGGGTGCGGAAAAAAGGCTCATTTGGCAGTCTTCCGCTTCGACGATTTCGGAAAAACCCAGCATAATGCGTCGTATTGGGCGCTCGGGATCGACGTGGCCGTCGAAGAGTTGCGCCGCGGCGCCGAACAGGAGGTGGAATGAGTTCGTGGGCGCATCGAGCGTGCATGCTCCACCTGTGGCTTCGTGGTAGCCGCTGTTGCGCGCGCCAGGCCCAACGATTCGTGTGCCGTGCTCGCCGACGAAAACGCGTGTTTCGTCGTTCGCATGGCGATGTGGCCGATGGCTTTGGCCCCTGTTGAATCTCGCATTGTCGTAAGCGTGCTTCAGTTCGGCTTGCGTTTGGGCGTGGATGAAGCCTCCGGTTGCGGTGGCGCCACGGGCCTTCGCATAGCCTACATGCAGCGATACGCGCCGTGCTGCTAAACCCTTTTCAATCATGTCGAGCACGCTCGATTCGACCATCTCTCGCAGCACGGTGCGGGCGTCTTCGAATGAGTAGTCGCGCTCGAGCACCTGCCCGTTGGCTATGGACTTTCCGACGGGCTTCCATGCCTTGATTTCCTCGATGGTGCAAGGCTCTTGGCCCCAGGCGTGATCGATGATGAATTCGGCGTTTACTCCGAATTCGCGATAGAGCACATCTTCTGGCAGCTGCGTTACGTCATAAAGCGTGCGTGCGCCATGTTTGGCGAGCCTCGCCGCAATACCAGGGCCGATGTTCCAAATGTCGGTGATGGGTTCGTGGTGCCACATGGTTTCCCGAAATGAGGCCTCGGTGAGTTCTCCAATGAAATCGGGGCTTTTCTTTGCGAGCACGTCGAGCGCAACCTTTGCCAGGAAGAGGTTTTCCCCAATGCCCGCCGTGGCCGTTATACCCGTTTCCGCTTTCACGGCCTCTATGAGCTCGGCCGTCCATTCGTGCGCGGTTTTCTTTTCGAGCGCCAGATAGGGCGTTGCGTTGATGAAGCACTCGTCGATTGAATAGGGATAGATGTCGGCGGGAGATACATGTCGCAAATAGATGCCGTAGATTTGGGCGGAGCGCTCCATGTAGAGCCGCATGCGCGGCTTCGCCTTGAAGTATTTGATGCCCTCGGGAATCTCGAAAACGCGGCACCGGTTGCGCACGCCGAGCTTCTTCATGGCGGGCGATATGGCAAGACAGATGGTTTTCTCGGAGCGCGCGGGATCGGCTACGACGAGCAGCGCCTTATCGGGGTCGAGTCCTCGTTCGGCGCATTCGACCGAGGCGTAGAAGCTTTTCAAGTCGATGCATACATACGTTTTGCCGCTCCGGTTTTGCAAGGCCCAGCTTCCTTTCGCCGATGAATAACGAACAAGTGTTCTACTATAGTAGCGCAAAGAAGCCGAAAAGGGAGCAATAAAGCAAAAAGAACGGGCAGCCCGAAAGCTGCCCGAAATGCGTTATCGATTGGCGTGGGTCTTATTCGAAAAGATTCAGCAACGATCCGAGCACGTCGGCGTCGGGAGTCCACTCGTTGTCGTTCTTGCTGAACGTAAGCACGAGGGGCATGTCGATGGCTTGCGTCTCGTCGATGGCCTGCATGGTGATTTCGCCGATTTTCGCGGTAATGTCGTCTTGAGTCATGCTCTCAAGTTGCTCGTCGGTCATCTGCTCGCCCAAAGCCTCGGCAAGCTCTTCAGCCTTTGCGCTTGCGTCGGTGAACGATTTGCAGGTTGCAGTAAGGGTTGCCTTTGCGGAGTCGCCGTCGACCTCGACCGAATCGATGGTGTAGTCAAAGCCGTCGAGGTACGACTTCACGAGTGCCTTGCCGTCGATGCCCATCGACTCGAGCATAGCGAATTCGCTGTCGGCTTCCGCGAGGATTTCATCCAAGGTGGCGTCATCGAGGTTCTTGATGGGGTCGAGCTCGCTGGCGATGCCTTCTTTGATGACTTCCTCGTCGGTGGGCCCGCTCGAGCAGGCAACGAGGCCCAAGCAAGCAGCCATTGCGCACGCAATAAGCGTCGCGAGTGCGCCGGTCTTCAGTTTCTTCATGATTCCCTTCCTTGTTCAGGGCGCCGAAATGCGCCTTTCCCGTTAAGGGGAAATGATATCAAAGAAGCATATATTTCAGGAGATGGGAAGGGTGCTTTGCGGGCGAGTGGGTCCTGCGGGCCAAGCGACGCGCGAGAAAGTTGCGTTGTTTGCCCTGGTTTGCCGAACTCCTCTGCGGTTTCGGCTTGGGCCGCGACGTTTTGCGGTGGATGCGGCGTGTCCAGCATTTGGCATGCTCTGCGGGAGAATGCGCTGCGAGACCGACGAAAAGGGGCCAAGCGCCCGGGCACTCCAAATTTGCGTGGAGGAATGCGGCGGAGCGCTTGGCATGCAACAACCGTATCACTGTTTTTCGAAAATCTGTTGCGCAACAATTTTGCGTTATCGGAACACAACTTTCATTAGCTGCCAGCAAATGTTTTTGAATGCGGAAACCCCTAGCATGATTCCTGGTTTTGTTCGCGAAATAAACCATGCATTCTTATGGGAAGGAATCAGAAATGGAAAACACGCAGTACCAGCCCCAGGCTCCGCAGCCAGCGTCCGAAGCCGCAATGCCGAAGACGGCGATGGGCATTACGTCTCTCGTGCTCGGCATTATCGCGATTGTCTTGTCGTGGATGCCTATCGTGAATAACCTCTCTGCGCTGCTTGCGCTATTGGGCGGCATTTTCGGTGTGATTAGCGTTATCGCCGTCATTCGTGGCAAGAAATCGGGCAAGGTCTTGGCCATTGTCGGACTTGTTCTGAACGTGGTTGCGCTTGTCGTGGTTTTGGCGACGCAGAGCATGTATTCGGCGGCGATTGACGACGCGATGAGCGGTTCTGCTGCGACGAGTGCGAGCGCGTCAAGCGAGGCTCCGTCTGCAGGCGAAACGAGCTCGACGGCGCCCGATGCTTCGGCTGAGGAATCGAGCCAGCAGGCGGCCTCACTGCAGCCTGCCGAACCTGAGGTCCCTCGGGAATATAAATCTGCCTTGGCGAAGGTGAAGAGCTATTCCGACATGATGCATATGTCGAAGCAGGGCATCTATGATCAACTGACGAGCGAATACGGTGAACAGTTCTCTGCCGAGGCAGCGCAATATGCGATTGACAACGTGGTTGCCGACTGGAACGCAAATGCTCTCGAAAAGGCAAAATCGTACGAGGAAATGATGAATATGTCGCCGGCCGCGATTCATGATCAGCTCATTTCCGAATACGGCGAGAAATTCACCGAAGAAGAAGCAGACTGCGCAATCGCGAACATGTAGTCGGACGCATTTTCGCGGGGTACAATTGTGGGCAATTCTGCATTTACCTACGGGGAGCCAGCGCGCGAATGGCTGAACGATGAACCAGCCGCCCGCGCGCAGGACCGCACCCGCTGACGAAAACGAAGAAAATATCGCGTGAAGGAACCGCTTACCGAAGAGCTGCTGTGCGAATTGCTCGAAAGCCCCAGCCCGGAACAGTTTACGAGCACGCACGATTTGCAGGCCCCGACATTGCCCGAATATCTGCAATGGCTGCTCGCTAATCACGGTTTGGTTCGTCCTTCTTGAGTACTGGTTTATGCTGGGCACCATGCTCACGTCGACCGCCTATACGCTTCTCGATCGCCGCAGATTGCAGGTGCGATTCCCTGTGCTGGCGCGGTTGAACTGGTGGCAAACGATTCTCGCGGCCGTGGCGGCTTCGCTTGTTGCCATCGTGGTGACCATGCTCGTTGGGTGGCAGTATACGCAGCCAATCGCGGCGTAGGCTGTCTGGCGTGCGCGGCTGCCCACCTTCACGGTTCTGTATCGATTCGCGGTGGCTGGCACATTGCGTCGAAATAACGAAGCCAATCGGGTATAGTGGGCGGCATGCATCTTTCAATACGAAGAGAGGACGTGCTCCCATGAGCAACGAAGGCAAAAAGGTCAAGGCCCACTACCGCGGCACGCTCGACGACGGCACGCAGTTCGACTGCAGCTACGATCGCAACGAACCCATCGAGTTCACCTGCATGGCCGGTCAGATGATTCCCGGCTTCGACGCCGCCGTGAAGGACATGGCCGTGGGCGAGAAGAAAACGGTGAAAATCCCCGCTGCCGACGCCTATGGCGAATACAATCCGCAGGCTGTTCAGGAAGTTCCTGTTTCTCAGGTCCCCAACGCCGATCAGCTGCCCGTTGGCCAGACGGTGTACTTCCAGGGCCCCATGGGACCCTTCCCGGCGAAAGTCGTTTCGGTCGACAGCGAGAAGTGCGTGTTCGATATGAACCACGAGCTCGCCGGCAAAGACCTCACGTTCGAGATCGAACTCGTCGAAGTCGCCGAATAGCAGCGCATACGCTTGAGAATGCTTGAAAAGGTCGCTATGGGCGGCCTTTTCTGCTGCCTGGGGCAAAACGGCGCATCGAGTGCGGGAAGCCGTACGATTTTGCTCGGCGAAATGAAAGTGGATAAGTTCCATTTAATGAGGGGGTGGGTCATTTCGATATTTTTTCTTGTTTATTCAGCATATCGAATGAATCAGCACTATAGTTTTGTCACAAATGCGTTCATTTAATTCGAAGGCTTAGCTGGAGGATGTATGGCAAAACGAACGAAAATCGTATGCACCCTGGGCCCTTCGGTCGACAGCGAGTCGACCCTCAAGGGCCTTATTGCTGCGGGTATGGATGTTGCCCGATTCAATCTATCCCACGGAACGCACGAGGAACATCGAGCGCGCATGGAGCGTCTTCGCAAAGTTCGCCGCGAAGTCGATTCGCCTTGCGCGGTGCTGCTCGACACGAAAGGCCCTGAAATTCGAACGGGGCTGCTTGCTGGGCACGAGCCTATTCGCCTGATGGCGGGGCGTGCTTTCACGCTTACCGAGCGCGAAATCGAGGGTACCGACCGCGTTGTGACCCAAACGTGCCATGGGCTTTCCGAAGTTGTGGAGCCAGGCACGATTATTCTTGTTGATGACGGGTTGATCGAACTTGCCGTCGATTCTGTCGAGGGTAGCGATATCCACTGCACCGTGCAGAACTCGGGCATGCTCGGGGAGCGCAAGTCTATCAACTTGCCAGGGGTGTGCGTGCCGCTGCCCACCATGACCGACCAAGATCGCTCCGATTTGCTGTTCGGCATTGAGCAAGACATCGATTTCGTGGCGGCATCTTTCGTGAGGGACGCTGCTGGCGTACGCGAAATACGCCAGTTTTTGGACGACAACGGCGGGGGGGACATTTCGCTCATTTCGAAAATCGAGTGCTCTGAGGCCGTCGACAACATTCTCGAGATCATCGACGCATCCGACGGCATCATGATTGCGCGTGGCGATTTGGGCGTCGAGGTGCCTGCTCACAAGGTTCCGCATATTCAGAAGGAAATCATCCGCGCGTGCAATCGCGCGTCCAAGCCGGTTATCACCGCCACGCAAATGCTCGATTCGATGATTCGCAACCCGCGCCCGACGCGCGCCGAGGTGGGCGATGTGGCGAACGCCATCTACGACGGAACCGATGCGGTTATGCTCTCGGGCGAAACGGCATGTGGGCGTTATCCGGTTCCCGCCGTGCAAATGATGTCGCGCATCGCAGAGGCGTCGGAGCCCTATATGTTCGACGAGAGCACTCCCGACCGTACGCGCGTGCGCGCCCGCGTGGCGCTTGCGGTGGGCATCGCGGCGGTGCAAACGGCCGAAAACGTGAACGCGGCATGCATCGTGGCTCCCACGATGTCGGGCCGCACGTCGCGCTTGGTGTCGAACCTGCGCCCGAGGGTGCCGATTTACGCGGTGACTCCCTCGCCGCGCGTTATGCGCAAACAGCAAATCCATTGGGGCGTGACCCCCATGCTTGGTGATGTGCAAGGCGACATGATCAGGGTTGTCGAGAACGCCCGCCAGGCCGTTGTTTCGCATGGCTATGTGCATGATGGCGATATCGCGGTTATCACGGCGGGTGATCGCGCCACGAGTCCCGTGGTGTCGCCGGGTACCGATGGCGCGCCCGATGCGGTTGCGGCGACGAATGTGATGTACGTCGTGCAAATTCGCGAAAACGATGGCATGTGCCAGCCTCATACGGAAGGGGAGCGCTAATGCCCGAGCAGCGTTATTACCTGGCAATTGACATTGGGGCGTCGAGCGGGCGCCACGTGCTTGGCCATATCGAAGACGGAAAAATCGTGCTCGAAGAGATGCACCGTTTCGATAACACCCAGGTGCGCCGTCGCGGCCATGATTGCTGGGATATCGATATGATTTGGGAAAACGTCCTGGTTGGCCTTGAGAAATGCGCCGCCGCGGGCAAAATTCCCACAACGATCGGCATCGACACCTGGGGCGTCGATTTCGTGCTGGTCGATTCGTGCGGAAACCGCGTGGGCGACGCCGTGGCATATCGCGACGCTCGCACGCAGCCGGTTGCCGCAAAGGTCGACCGTGCCGTGGGCCTCGATTCGCTCTATCGCGCCACGGGCATTCAGCGCCAGGCTTTCAACACCATCTACCAACTGGCCGCGCTTTCCGCGGAACATCCCGAAGAACTTGAATCGGCGGATCGCTTCCTTATGGTGCCTGAGTATTTAAATTACCTGCTCACGGGCGTTATGGCGAACGAATACACCAATGCCACCACCACGAATCTGCTCAATGCGCGTACGTGTGCATGGGATGAGCAGGCCCTTGCGGCGGCGGGCGCGCCGTCTCGCATTTTCGGCGACGTTTCTATGCCGGGCACGGTGCTCGGTGGATTGACCAGCGAGGTCCAGACGCGCGTGGGCTTCGACGCGCAGGTTATGCTTCCTGCGACGCATGATACTGGGTCGGCTTTCTTGGCTGTTCCCGCGTGCGACGAAGACGCGGTGTATTTGTCGAGCGGCACGTGGAGCTTGCTTGGCGTGGAGCATGAAGGTCCCATCACGTCTGACGCGAGCCGTTTCCAGAACTTCACGAACGAGGGCGGATATCGGAAGCGCTACCGCTTCCTGAAAAACATCATGGGCTTGTGGATGATCCAGTCCATTCGCCGTGAACTCAACGGCGTCGATTACGTTGCCGGCTCTGGTTCGGGAAGGCAGCGCGCCGAAAAGGAATGGGGCTTCGGCGATTTGATTGAAGCGGCTCGTGAGGCCGATGCGCAGGCGAGCCGTCCCGCATCTTTCGTCAACGTCAACGACGACCGTTTTCTCGCGCCCGCGTCGATGATCGACGAAATCCGTCAGGCGTGCCGCGAAACCGGCCAAGACGTCCCCGAGGGCGTAGGCGAGCTTATGCGCTGCGTCTACTCGAGTTTGACCAGCTGCTATTCCGATTCCGTCAATGAACTTTCCGCGCTTACCGGGCGCACATACACATCCATCAACATCGTCGGCGGCGGCTGCCAAGACGCATACCTCAACCAAATGACCGCGAATGCATGCGGCTTGCCCGTGTATGCGGGTCCTATTGAGGGCACGAGTTTGGGCAATCTTGTCGTTCAAATGATCGGCGATGGCCGCTTTGACAATTTGCAACAGGCGCGCGATGCCATTCGGGCATCGTTCGATGTCGAAGTTTACCAGCCCGAATAACGCGGGCGAAAACAAAGCAATTCACAGTCGCCTCGGCGACCTTGGATAGAGAGAACACATTAGATAGGAGCGCACATGAGCACAGCCTACGAACTGGCACGCGAGGCATACGCGGCGGAGGACATCGATACCGAAGCCGTTCTCGAGAAGCTCGCCAGCAAGGCCATTTCGGTCAATTGCTGGCAGGGCGATGACGTTATGGGCTTTGATCAGAAAGATAATGCGGCATCGGGCGGCATTATGACCACGGGCAATTATCCCGGTCGTGCCCGCACGTTTGAGGAGTTGACCGCCGACTTCGAAAAGGCATGCAGCCTCATTCCTGGCAAGAAGCGCATCAACTTGCACGCAAGCTACGCCATTTTCACCGACGAGAACCCCTGGGTCGATCGCGACGAGATCGAATATAAGCATTTCGAGCCGTGGGTCGCATGGGCCAAAGAGCATGGCTACGGCATCGACTTCAACCCCACGCTGTTCAGCCACCCCATGGTGAAAGAGGGCCTCACGGTCTCCTCTCCCGAGAAAGACGTGCGTGATTTCTGGATTCGCCATTGCATCGCGTGCCGCAAAATCGCGGAGCGCATCGGCGAAGAGCTCGACGACATGGTGCTGAACAACTTCTGGATTCCCGACGGCCTGAAAGATTACGCGGCCGACCGCTACGGCATGCGCGAGCGCCTGAAGGATGCTCTGGACGAGATTTATTCGTTCGAGTGCCCGCACGTCATCGACTCGGTCGAGCAGAAGGTCTTCGGCATCGGCGTCGAGGGCTTCACCACGGGCAACCAGGAATTCTATGTGTCCTATGCGGCGAAGAAGGGCGGCAACATCGTCACGTTGATCGACGCCGGCCACTTCAACCCCATGGAAAACATCTCCGACAAGCTCTCGAGCTTGCTGCTGTTCTTCCCGTACGTGCCGCTGCACGTTACCCGCTCCATGCATTGGGATTCCGACCACGTGGTGCTGTTCGAGGACAACATCAAGGAAATCGCCTCTGAAGTGGTGCGTTGCCCGGGCGGCTGGGACAAGATCATCATCGGCCTCGACTTCTTCGACGCGTCCATCAACCGCATTGGCGCATGGTGCACGGGCACGCGCGCCATGGAGAAGAGCCTGCTGTTCGAGATGCTCCAGCCTTGGGATCGTTTGAAGAAGCTGCAGGACACCTATCAGTTCTCCGAAAAGATGATCGTGACTGAGCAGTTCAAGACCATGCCGTTTGGCGCCGTGTGGGATGAGTTCTGCCGTCGCGCCGGCGTTCCCGTCGATGGCGAGCTGTGGGCTCCCATCAAGGCGTATGAGGACGACGTGCTCTCTCAGCGCTGCTAAATCAACATGTTCCGGCTCAGCTGCGCGCGTGCGCGCGGTTGGGCCGCTTCGCTATGGCGGGGTTGCGGCTCCGCGTTTCTGTAGAGCGCGCGACGCGCGCGAATTAAGAAAGGTATGCAAGACAATGGGTATTCTCGATAGCGCCCAAGATGTGGTTGGAAAGGGCGTTTCGGCCGCGAAATCCGCCGTTTCGGGCGTTGCGGTTGAGCAGCAGCCGTTCATGAAGGGCTTTGTGCGACTGTGCGGCGATGGCTGGGACCAGGGCTGGCATGAGCGCAATGGCGGAAACTTGACGTACCGCATGACCGATGCCGAAGTGACTGCGTGCCGCCCGTTCTTCAACGATATTCCGTCCGAGTGGGTTTCGATGGGCGTGCAGGCCGACAACCTGCGCGGCGCTTTCTTCACCACGACCGGCTCGGGCCGCTACATGCGCAACGTGCCGCTTGATCCGGCACACAACGTCGGTATCGTCGAAATCAACGACGCGGGCGACGCATGGCGCATTGTATGGGGCCTGAAAGACGGCGGCAAGCCGACGTCGGAATTCCCGACGCACTTCATGAACCATTCGGTTCGCATGAAGGCGACCAATGATGCCTGCCGCGTGATTTACCATGCCCACCCCGGCAATGTGATTGCCCTGACGTTCGTGATGCCTCTCGACGCGCGCACGATTACCCGTGCGCTGTGGAAAGCTATGACTGAATGCATCGTGGTGTTCCCGAAGGGCGTCGGCGTGGTGCCGTGGATGGTGCCGGGCGGCGCTGAGATCGCGGAGGCGACATCGGAGCTTATGAAGACCTACGACGCGGCAATTTGGGCGCAGCACGGCCTGTTCTGCTCGGGCCCCGATTTCGACACCACGTTCGGCCTCATGCATACCATCGAGAAGGCGGCGGCTATTTATGCCGAGGCCCGCATGCTCAATGGCAGCAGCGACGATTTCCAGAATACGATTACCGACGAAGGCCTGCGCGCAATCGCCCGTGATTTCAAACTCGACATTAATGAGAGCTTCTTGGACTAGGCGTTCGAGCAAGCACAGAGAAAGGCGAGAATTACTATGGCAATGTCGCAAGAGAGGAAGGGCACCATTGCGGTGTCGTTGACGAACTTCCTCGATTCCGGCTGCATTGTAGCCTCATCGGTTGCGCTCACGGCGTGGGCGGCGGCGTTTGGGTTCGGCTCCATGTGGACGTCGATTCTGGGCGCTATTGGAGCGAACGCGTTCGGCGCTGCGGTCGGCGCGCTCATCGGCGGTTTTTTGACCGACAAATACGGCCGCACCATTATTTATAAATACAACCTGCTCGTATACGCGCTGGGCGTGGCAATCGCCATGTGCGCGGTGAACTTGCCCATGGTCGTGGTGGGCGTTGTGCTTTCCGGTTTGTCGGTTGGCGCCGGCGTGCCCGCATCGTGGAGCTACATTTCCGAGACTTCGGCCTCGACGAACCGCGCGGCGAACATCGGCATCAGCCAGTTCGCATGGAGTTGTGGACCCGCGATCATCTTCATCTTGTCGCTGGCGCTGTCGTTCGTGCTTCCTGGCTTCGCGGCCGATGGCACGACGCTTCTTCCGGCTGGCACGTATGGACCGTTTGACGGAATGCTCGCTACGCGCTTGCTGTTCCTTGTTCTTTTGGTCGTGGCTCTTGTGGCGTGGAATTTGCAGCGTCAGTTGCAGGAATCGGCCGACTGGGTTGAGAAGAACCTTGCGGCTGAGGCGGACGAAAAGCAATCGTTCGGCGCGATGATGGCCAACGCTTTGAAGAATCCCGTCAACGTGAAGACCATCGTGTTCTTGGTCGCCGTGTATCTGACGTGGAACTTGGCCGCTGGTACGAATGGCCAGTTCATGCCGTACCTGTATGCCGCGGCGGGCAACATCGACTCTACGGGCCAGAGCTTGCTTGGCGTGGTTCAGTGGGTGCTCGTGGCTATTTGCTCGCTTGCCATCTTTAGCAAATTGGGCGACAAAGTTCCGCATCGCGTGCTGTTCGGCGCATCGGCCGTGCTGGCGCTTTTGTCATGGGTGTGCATTGCGGCTTTCGGCATGGCGCTCAACAACGGCACCACCGACTCCATGGGCTGGTGCTTGTGGGCCTACGTTATTCTGTGGGGCATTTCGGCGGGCTTTTCGGCGCAGTGCTTCTATGCGCTGTGGGGCACCGAGCTGTTCCCCACGCAATACCGCGGCGGCGCGCAGGGCATCATGTTCTTCCTGGTGCGCGCGGCATTGGGAATTTGGTCGCTCGTGGGCGTGGGCGCCATTATGGGCGACATTTCCGCAAACCCGGCGGGCTTTTTCCCGGCGGCCGTCATCATGTGCGTGGTTCTGCTCATCAGCCTTGTGGTTGGCGTGGTGTGGTGCCCGCAGACCCAAGGCAAGACGCTCGATCAAATCACCGAAGAGCGTTACGGGAAGTTGCAGTAGGGGGGCTGTCATGACTATTCGCAAAACTGCCGATGGCCGTACCATCAACGGATTCAAGATGAAATTGTATCCGGGTTTCGCCGAGGAGTATGAGCGCCGCCATAACGAACTGTGGCCCGAAATGGCCGACATGCTGCACGAATACGGCGGCCACAACTATTCGATCTTCATCGACGAAGAGACGAATATCCTGTTTGGCTACATCGAGCTTGACGATCCCGAACGCTATGCGAAATCGGCCGAGACCGACATTTGCAAGAAGTGGTGGGAATTCATGGCATCGGTCATGGAGACGAACCCCGACAATTCGCCGGTGAGCGTTGACCTGCCGTGCGCGTTCCATTTGGACTAGCGCTGGGGTCATGTTCGTGCCGCTCGGGGAGCCGAGCGGAATGGATCGATCTTTTGGAAAGGCGTTCGCGGCATGCGGGCGCCTTTTTTGCGGTTTGGGCTCCTTCTGCGCTGCGGTGTGCGCTTCGCGGCTTTTCCTTCATTTTGGTTACGGATTGGCGTGCGACGTGGTATTATCGGCCCGTTCTCAGAAATCTATCCCATTTTCCATAGAACTCAATTCTCGCGCGCCTTTCCGCGCAATCAATCGTGTATAGGCCCCTGCCAAAAGGTTCGGGCATTCCTGCATATAAAGGAGGAAAAGTGAAGTTCTTTCTCGACACCGCCGATCTCGACGAGATCAAAGAAGCTGCGAGCTGGGGCGCCCTCGCTGGCGTAACCACCAATCCCACGCTGTACTCGCGCATCGGTGGCAAGCTTGACGACTTCCACAACCACATCGCGCGCATCTGCGAAATCGTCGACGGCCCCGTGAGCGCCGAGAGCGTTGCCATGACGCGCGACGAAATTGTGCGCGATGGCCGCGAGCTGGCCGCCATCGCCCCCAACGTCGTGGTGAAGATCCCCACGATGGTCGAGGGCCTGGCCGCATGCCGCACGCTCGCCGACGAGGGCATTCGCGTGAACATGACGCTGTGCTTCACCGTTCCCCAGGCCATTTTGGCCGCTCGTGCTGGCGCTCGCTACATCTCGCCGTTTGTGGGCCGTTTCGACGACATCTCTGAAGACGGTCTTTCCCAGCTCGAAAACGTCGTGACCGCTATCAATAACTACGACTACAGCGAGAACACCGTCAACCATGAGCAGGTCGAGATCATCGCCGCTTCCATTCGCAGCGCGAACCACGTGACGCAGGCTGCCCTGATGGGCGCCGATGTCGCCACCGTTCCCTTCAATGTTCTGAAGAAAATGATTCAGCATCCGCTTACCGATCGCGGTCTCGAGTCCTTCCTGAAGGACTGGGAGAAGGTCGCTAACGCATGATCGCCGACGAGATGATCACCGAGCCGGCCGCCGCACCCGCGGCGGCCCCCGCGGCCGCGCCTGCGTCCGATGGCGCCGCGAGCGAAGCTGCGCCGAAGAAGCCCAGCGCTCGTCGCATGAAAAAGGCCGATGGGGCCACTTCCAAGTCTGCCGAACCTGCCGCCGAAGCTCCCAAGAAGCGTCGCGGCCGTCCTCGCAAGGCCGATTCTGAGGCTCCTTCCGCCGCTGATGTGCCTGCGGTAGACGTCGTGAGCGAAACTTTCGCCGAAAAGCCCGAGCGCACGACGCGCCGCGCGAAATCGGCTGCTTCCGACGCAAAGGCATCTGCCGATGCATCTCATTCCGTCGAACAGGCCGCTTCTGCCGACAAAGCCGCAGACGAAGCCGTGGCCGAAAAGCCCGCGCGTCGCACGCGTCGCAAGGCGAGCGCTTCTGCCTCCGAAGGCGAAGAGGGCGCTCAGGCCGAGAAGAAAGACCAGGTCGAAGAGGCCCCCAAGACGCGCAAGCGTCCAGGTCGTTCGACGAAGCTTCGTGCCGCCGTCGAGGCTTCTGAAAAAGAGGCTGCGCACAATGGCGAATCTCACAATGATGAGCGTGAGGGTACTGCTTCGGAGCACGATGCTTCCGTCGAATCTGGCGCCGAAGAGCGCACCGAGCGCCGTCGTGCCGCTCGTCCGCGCAAATCTGTGCAAATCGATACATCTTCCAATGACGAATCTGCTGCCGAGGGCGACGCTTCCTCCAGCGAGGGCGAGCCGAAGGCTGACGGCAACGCCCAGCGCTATCAGAAGCGCGATCGCAGCCAGCGTGCGGAGCGCAATGATCGCCAAAGCAAGGGCGAACGCGATTCGCGCAACGGTCGAGATAATCGCAGCGATCGCAACGGTAAAAACCAGCGCGACAACCGCGATTCGCGCAATGGTCGCAACGACCGCAACGACCGCAACGATCGCCACAATCGCCGCGACCGCAACAATCGCCGCGATCAATATGCTCCGAAAACCAATATCGATGACCTGTCCGCCCTTCGCGTAGCGGAGCTGCGTGAAAAGGCCGCTGAATTCGAAATCGAAATCACGGCTGGCATGAAGAAGGCCGAGCTCGTCGATAAGGTGTTCGAGGCAAGCGTGCGCGCCGAAGGCTTTATCGAAGTCACCGGCATTCTCGACATCATGCAAGACGGCTACGGATTCCTGCGCACGAAAGGGTATTTGCCCAGCGAGCACGACGTGTATATTGGCACGTCGGTTATTCGCCGCAACAACTTGCGCAAGGGCGATATGGTGAAGGGCCAAACGCGCCCCGCCCGCGAAAACGAGAAGTACGCCGCGCTCCAAACGGTCATCTCGGTTAACGGCATCGCTCCTGAAGAGCAGGGCCGTCGCGTGAAATTCGCCGACCTCACGCCGATTTTCCCTGATGAGCCGCTCACTATGGAGCATGGCCACTCCACGATTACCGCCCGTGTGATTGATCTGGTTTCGCCTATCGGCAAGGGTCAGCGCGGCCTTATCGTGTCGCCTCCGAAGGCTGGTAAAACCACGGTGCTCAAAGATATCGCCGCCGCTATCACGGCGAACAACCCGAGCGTGCACCTGATGTGCCTGCTCGTTGACGAGCGACCCGAGGAAGTAACCGATATGCAGCGCTCCATCGCTGGCGAGGTTATCGCGTCCACGTTCGATATGCCGACCGAAGACCACATTCAGGTTTCCGAGCTCGTCATCGAGCGTGCGAAGCGCCTGGTGGAAATGGGGCAAGACGTCGTTATTCTGCTCGACAGCCTCACGCGTCTCGCGCGTGCCTACAACTTGGCAACGCCCGCGAGCGGCCGCATCCTGTCGGGCGGCGTTGACTCCACGGCGCTTTACCCGCCGAAGCGATTCCTTGGCGCTGCCCGCAACATCGAAGGCGGCGGCAGCCTCACCATTTTGGCTTCCGCGCTTATCGAGACGGGCTCGAAGATGGACGAGGTCATTTTCGAGGAGTTCAAGGGCACGGGCAACATGGAGCTCAAGCTTGACCGCTCGTTGGCCGACCGACGCATTTTCCCGGCAATCGACCCGATTGCAAGCGGCACGCGTCGCGAAGATTTGCTGCTCGACCCCCAAGAGGCTCCGGTCATTTGGGCGGTTCGTCGCATTCTCGCGAATATGAACAATACCGAGCGCGCCATGGATATGCTCATCAAGTCGCTCAAGCAGACCGACGACAACAAAGAGTTCCTTGCCCGTACTGCGAAAAAGGGCCAAGGCACCAACACTTCGAGGGATACGACGCTTATGTAGCCCGGGGCGTGCGCGTAATGCTTTAAATGGCGTATCATTTGTGAACCGTCCTTCGGGACGGTTCTTTTTACATGCGTGGAAGGAATACCGTGCGAGAGAACGAGCATCGACAGACCATCGTATTGTTCGCGTTGGTGGTGTTGGCGTCATCGGTGGGGAATTTGGCCCAGACCGGCCTGAATGCCATGCTCTCGTCGGTATGCGCCGAGTTCGGCATCGTCGAGGGAGTGGGGCAGTGGCTCACGACGTCGTATATGCTCGTGCTGGGCATCGTCGTGCCTCTGTCCTCGTATTTCATGGGCCGATTCCGTCTTAAAGATCTCACGCTTATCTCCATCGCGTTGTTCGCCGTGGGCGCGTTCGTCTCTGCGGTTGCCCCGAGTTTCGCTGTGTTGTTTTTGGGTCGCTTGGCACAGGCCGTTGCGGCGGGCATGCTCTTGCCGCTTGTGCAGACTATCGCCATGACGCGCTTTCCCGATGGGCGCAAAGCAACCGCCATGGGCATTTCGGGAATTGCTATGGGATTTGCGCCGAATATCGGCCCCACGATTGGCGGCGCGATGGTCGAGAGCCTTGGCTGGCGAAGCTTCTTCTGGCTGCTTGTCGCATTGACCGTTATTGTTGGAATCGTTTGCCAGCTTGCCGTGAAGCGCCGTGACGATGCTTCGTATCCCGCGGGCTTCGACGTGCTTTCTTTCGTGCTTTCCGCGCTCGGATTTGGTGGTTTGCTCATGGGAGCCTCGGAGGTTTCGTCGTATTCCTTCGCCCATCCGCTCGTGTGGGCTCCGTTGATCGCGGGAGCTGTGTGCCTTTTCGCCTTTGCGAAGCGACAGCGCTCTTTGGAAAACCCGCTTGTCGATTTGGCTATTTTCGACAACAGGGAATTCGTTGACGGCTTCTGGGCGCTCAATTGCTTGTTCGCGTCGTTCATGGGCATTACGCTGCTCGTGCCGCTTTATGTTGAGGGCCTGTGCGGGGGAAGCGCCATGCAGGCCGGTCTCGTGCTTTTGCCGGGCACGGTTGCCGCGCTTATCGCGAACCCGCTTGCGGGCCTGCTCGTCGACAAAATTGGGGCGCGACCTGTCACGCTGTTTTTCGGGGTGTGTCTTGTTGTGGGCTCGTGCCTTATGGTTACGTGCAGCGCCTCGACGCCTTTGTGGGTCGTGTGCGCTATGCAGGGCGTGCGCGCGACGGGCGTCTCGGGCCTTATTGGCCCGCTTATCGCGTGGAGCTTGTCGGGGCTTCGCGGTCGCCAGATTTCCGATGGCTCGGGTTTTGGCACGGCGGCGCGTCAAGCATGCGCCTCGATTGGCTGCGCCGGCATGGTGTTCTTCGCTTGCGGCGGCACATTGGCGGGTGAGGCGGCGTTCCATGCCGCATTCGGGCTTTCCGCCGCTTTCGCCATTGCTTGTTTCGCGATTATCGCCCTGCGCGTAAAATAAGCGAAAGAGCGCTACAATAAGCGGCGCACGACGTGCTTTGTGGTATTCGACGACATCGAGAGGACGAACATGGCCACGCTCGACACCATTAAAGACATTCTTCAGGAAAATCTCGACATCGCGCCCGAGGACGTCGATGTAGATTCGACCTTCGAATCGCTCGGCGTCGATTCGCTCGACATGGTCGAGCTCATTTGCGAGCTCGAAGAGCGCCTGGACGTTGACTTTGGCGAACCCGAAGGCCTTGAGACCATGGGCGACCTCGTGGAATATGTGGACAGCCTGTAATTCCAAATAACTTGCGACGAAGACCCAGCTTGTTTGGCTGGGTCTTTCAGTTTTGTGTTGGAAATATGGTTGGCGTACGCCGTTTGACGTACGTGATTCAACGCGGTTGTTACGAAAACGCGCGTTGCTTCTTCGGCGGCATCGCGCGGTGTTAGAGTTCGGTTCAGCGAAGGACGAACTCACGAAAGCGAGTGGTTGAGATGACCGACGAGAATAAAAACTTCCCTGGTTCTGTTGATTCCCAGGGCACTCAGGTTCCGCAGCCCCAGCAATACCAGCAGAGTGCATACACCGCGCCCGCGCAGAATCAGCAACCCTATGGCCAGCAGCCTTATGGTCAACAACCCTATGGCCAGCAGGCCTATCAGCAACAGGCGTACCAGTACTCCGTATATGCCGCGCAGCAGGCAAGCGAGGCCCAAAACAAAGCGAACGCCAAAGCGGCCCATAAGGCTGACTCCAACATGAAGGCGGGCCTCGGCAAAACGTTCGCGGCGGGCTTTGGTGGCGCCGCGCTTGCGTTGGTGCTTGGCGCTGGCGGGTTTGCTGGCTATAACGCCCTTACGGGTGATGACGGGGGCTCGACCACGCTTGGCTCCACGACAAGCACGGTGATTTCCGCCTCTCCCGACGATTCGGGCGATTCTTCGACGCTTGCCGAGCAGGTGGCGCAGAAATGTCTGCCTTCGATCGTGAGCATCGACATCTATACCAAGAGCTCGTCTTCGAGCTCGATGTATGGCTTCGAAATGCCTGGAACCAATGACGATTCCACGCTTACCAATACGTCGCTTGGCAGTGGCGTCGTGATTTCGAAAGACGGATACATCATCACGAACAACCACGTGGTCGAGGGTGCCGATGCCATTAAGGCGACCGTGAATGGCGTGGAATACGACGCGGAGGTCGTGGGCAGTGACTCTTCGAGCGACATCGCGGTGATTAAGGTCGATGCCGACGATTTGACGCCGGTCGAAATCGGCAGCTCGTCCGATTTGCAGGTGGGCGAGTGGGTCATGGCGCTTGGCAGCCCGTTCGGTCTGGAAAACTCAGTGTCGACCGGCGTGGTGAGCGCATTGCAGCGTTCGAATACCATGCAAGACTCCACCACGGGCGAAACGGTGATTTACCCGAACATGATTCAGACCGATGCGACCATCAACCCGGGCAATTCGGGCGGCGCTCTGGTCGATTCCCAAGGCAAATTGATCGGCATTAATTCGATGATCTCGTCGTATTCTGGTTCATCTTCGGGCGTCGGCTTCGCCATTCCTATCGATTACGCGATTGACCTTGCCCAGCAGATTATCGAAGGCAAAACGCCCACCCATGCCCAGCTTGGCGTTTCTATGGCGCAAATCAATTCGCAGATGGCGACGTATTACGATTTGGCCACCGATGAGGGTGTATATGTGGCCAACGTCTATGACGGAACCGCTGCTGCCGATGCGGGCATTCAGAAAGGCGACATCATCGTGTCTTTCGATGGCCAGAAGGTCACGTCGCCTTCCGAGCTCACGATTGACGTTCGCTCCAAAAATGTCGGCGACAAGGTTGATGTCGTCGTGAATCGCGATGGCGAAGAGAAGACTATTACCGTGACGCTTGGCAGCGATGAGAACTCATTAGGTTCAAGCTCGAATAGTGGTTCGAGCAACGGCTACGGTTCGGGCAATGGCTACGGCAACGGCTACGGCTCTGGTAACGGGTACGACTATGGCTACGGGTACGGTTACAACGGAGGCTCGGGCAACGGTTCCGGCTTGGGTGGC
Source organism: uncultured Slackia sp. (assembly GCF_934630525.1). Classification (GTDB taxonomy): domain Bacteria; phylum Actinomycetota; class Coriobacteriia; order Coriobacteriales; family Eggerthellaceae; genus Slackia. The sequence goes on along the minus strand of NZ_CAKTVX010000002.1, from coordinate 90,901 downwards.
TTGTTCTAAGGAAGTGCGGTTAGCCCATGGGTGCTTCGGCCCCGAGGGCTTGGCTAAAGCAAGCATGTCTCGTGGCGCGTGCTTTCAACAAAATGGGTGGCTTCCGCAATGGGGCCACCCATTTTTCTGTCGAGATATGTGTTTAGGAACCTGCTAAACGCTGCGAGCATTTAGCAGACTATTGGGGCGTTTGCCAGTTTGCGGGTTGTCCTGCCATGCCGGCGCGAATGCCCTCGATAATTACGAGCAGGCCCTTTTGGAACGAGGTTTCGGAGTAGCCTTCGGCGACAGTTTGGCGCCAACGCTCATTGAAGCGCGGTTGTTCGGCAGCGGGATTCGCTTTGCCCGTGAGCATGCCTGGGACGCGCGACGTCGTCGCAAAGCGCGCCGCATCGGCCTCTGCCTGCTTGCGCGCCGCTTCAGCTTGCTCGATGCGCAAATTTTGGCGAGCACGCAATGCGAAGCCCGTAAGGTACGAGTCGGTGATGGTGATGAGCTGCACGGCGATATCTTCGGGCATTCCTTGGCCCAGATAGATAAGGCGCAGCTCGAGCATATAGGGCTCGATGCCAGGCCCGACGCATGGGTCGCACATGAGTTCAGCGAAATGCGGGGACGAAACGAAGGCTTGACGCAGCGAGAGGGTTGTGCGGATGAGCGTGTCTTCCCAGCGCTCGCCCCGTAGTGCGCGGGTGTCGACTGTTTTCAGAAAACGTTCGACCACTTCATTAAGCAAGCTCTCGCGCGAGGGGATGTAGCCGTACAGGGCCATGGCGCTTACGCCAAGTTCGTTGCCCAGCGCGCGCATTGAACACCCCTCGGTGCCTTTGTTGGCAATAAGGTTGAACGCGCACTGCACGATCTCGTCTTTAGTGAGCGTTCCTTTTTTGCGTTGTTGCTTTGCGTACGCCACGGGTTTCCTTTCTCTGCTCGGCATATGATAAACGGTTTTCTATACGATGTATAGAAAACCGTTATACACAAAGAAAGATCCTATTTGCTCATGGCGCGTCGCATGGGGCTATTGCGCGATAAGGCTTCCGAGGCGCATGCAATCGGCGCTCGCGTCATCGTCGGGGTAATCTTTCGCGATAACCGAATCGACCACAACGAGCCCCGCTTCTTCGGCGCGCTGCTCCCATAGCTCCATCCATTCGCCGTCATTCCAATCGTACGACCCGAACAAAGCGACTCGTTTGCCTTCGAGCAGCGGCTCAACGGCATCGTACATCGGCAAGAACTCGGTATCTTCCAGTTCTTCGTCACCCATTGCTGGGCAGCCGAAGGCGTATGCGTCGTATTCGTCGAGGCGCTCGGGGCCGAAATCCGTGGCGCTGATGAGGTCGGCGTTGCTGCCTTTCGCGCGAACGCCCTGTGCAACGAGGTCGGCCATGGCCTCGGTGTTTCCAGTTCCGCTCCAATATACGATTGCGATTTTGCTCATTGTGTCTCCTTTTAGTAGTGAGTGCTTTTCTTCTATGCGTCGCTGAAAGCGTTTTCGCTGGGTTTGGATGGGGCCTAGCTGCAGCGCGGCCCCTGAGTGTGTTTGGCCGCGCCTGACGGCGAGGCCAAGGCGCCTACACCGCGGCTCGCGCCATATCGAATATGCTTACCGCAGTGCCGCTTCGGGTATCGGCGAGGGCTTCGAGGGGTGCTCCTTGCGCGTAAAGCGCCTGGAATTCTTCCGTACAACGGCGATTGCGCTGAAATGTTTCGAGGGCGCTCTGCGGTTCCGAATACGCTTTCCACCCGCCGCAGGCGAGATACCCTGCGCCTTTTTGGGCGATGAATCCCGCCACATCGGCTGGAGGGTAGCCAAGAATGAGCCCGATTTCGTGTGGGAATGTCGATTCGCCTTGCGTGGTTTCGAGTTCTTCTCGCGAAAGCGCGGCTTTTGCCCGGCACTGGCAAACGTGATTCGGGCCATGGCCGTGGTGGTGGCCCGTGGCGCAGCAAGGAACGAATCGTTCGAGTTTGGGCCCGGGCGTGGCTTCGCGATTCGTTTGAACGCGCGTCGCGCGCGATGCGTCGGCAGCTTGGATGCGGCGCTTGATTTCCGATACGACGCCTTCGGCAGAAAGGTCTTTGAAACCACTCTGCATAAGCAGCTTGCAGGCGTGTTCATTGTCCAGAGCGTTCTCGACGAGCTCGGGACGGAATACCAAAAGCAAAACGCCTCGGGCTCGGTTTGCAAGGGGTTCTACGCGAAGATGAAACCCGGCAAGCCTTGAGGAAATCTCCGCGATGGCCGAGCTCGCTTCCTCTTCCGTGAAGTTTGTGGTGCGATAAGTGAATAGATTGGCGGGTTTCATGCCTGCGAGGGTAGGGGCGGCGTGGCGCACGAGCTTTGTCTCAAGATCGCGCACCGCCATGCCCATCGCGCGCGAATCGGGGCGCAGCGATGGCTCAAGCGAAATGATGGGTGGCAAAACTCCTCCTATCAAAATGATTCGTGTGCAAACGGCAACCGCTTCCTGTAAACAGTTACCAACGGCTAACAAATAGTGCTTATACCGTATGAGCGGCCTTTCGCCAAGTGCATTTGCGAAAAAAGTTAATCAAGGGATACAAATCGAGCAATGAATGGCGACAATTGCGAAGGGGTGGCGCGATTCTTTTTCCGAATCTCGCGCGTTTCGTGCGTTTGCCCCAAGGAAATGCGGGTTCCATCGCTTTCGCTCTCAAGAGTGGGATATCATGAAACGGTTATGCGAACAGCCAACTTTGCAAGTTTTAATGGAAGGGCGGAACTCCATGGTTTCACGCATCTACGTTGAGAAACGACCCGGCTTTGACGTCGAGGCGCGCCAGCTCGCGGGCGAGCTGCGCACGATTCTCGGTATCGACGGGCTTTCCCGCGTACGCTTGATCAATCGCTATGACGTTGAGGGCATTTCATCTGAACTATTCGACCAGTGCGTGCCTACGGTATTCAGCGAGCCGCAGGCCGATGTCGCAACGGCCGAATTGCCCGTTGAGGGTGCGACGATCGCCGACGACGGAAGCGTGAGCGCTCCTGCGGGCGTGGCGGTGTTCGCCGTGGAATTCTTGCCTGGCCAGTTCGACCAGCGCGCCGATTCCGCAAGCGAATGCGTGCAGCTTATTAGCCAGGGTGAGCGCCCCGACGTGCGCTCCGCCAAGGTGTACGTGCTCGAGGGCGAGCTTTCCGCCGCCGATGTCGACGCCATCAAGCATTACGTCATCAACCCGATTGAAGCCCGCGAGGCATCCCTTGCGCCGCGCGAGACTCTGCACATGCAGGTCGTGAACCCTGATCCCGTTGAGGTTATTGACGGGTTTATCGACCTCGATGAAGCGGACTTGGAGGCGTTTCTTTCCGAGCGCGGCCTGGCGATGGATTTGGCCGACATCACGTTCTTCCAGAGCTATTTCCAAAAAGAGGGCCGCAACCCCACCATTACCGAGGTGAAGGTTGTCGACACCTATTGGTCCGACCACTGCCGCCACACCACGTTCGGCACCGAGCTTACCGATATCGCCATCGACGACGCCTGCGTGCAGGCCGCGTTCGACAAATACCTGGCCATGCGTGCCGAACTTGGCCGCGAGCATAAGCCGGTGTGCCTCATGGACATGGGCACCATTGGCGCGAAGTACCTCAAGGCTAAGGGCATTATGAAGAATGTCGACGAGTCTGAGGAAATCAACGCCTGTACGGTGAAGGTGACCGTCGACGTAAACGGCGAAGACGAGGACTGGCTGTTCCTCTTCAAGAACGAGACCCACAATCACCCCACCGAGATCGAGCCGTTCGGTGGTGCGGCAACGTGCGTGGGCGGCGCGATTCGCGACCCCCTTTCGGGCCGCAGCTACGTGTACCAGGCCATGCGCGTGACCGGCGCGGCCGACCCCACACGTCCGGTTTCTGAAACGCTGTCGGGCAAGCTCCCGCAGCGCAAGCTCGTGACCACCGCCGCCGCGGGCTATTCGAGCTATGGCAACCAGATCGGTCTTGCGACCGGCCAGGTTCATGAGCTCTATCATCCCGGTTATGTGGCCAAGCGCATGGAAGTCGGCGCCGTTGTGGGCGCGACTCCGGCAAACCACGTGCGTCGCGAGTGCCCGGCTCCTGGCGACAAGGTCGTGCTGCTTGGCGGCCGCACGGGCCGCGATGGCATTGGCGGCGCGACCGGCTCCTCGAAAACGCAGAACGTTGACAGCATCGAGACCTCGGGTGCCGAGGTTCAGAAGGGCAACGCCCCCGTCGAGCGTAAGATTCAGCGCCTGTTCCGCCGCGGCGACGCGTGCCGCCTGATCAAGCGCTGCAACGACTTCGGCGCTGGCGGCGTTTCCGTTTCCATCGGCGAGCTGTGCGACGGCTTGTCCATCGATTTGGATATGGTTCCCAAGAAATATGACGGCCTCGATGGCACTGAGCTGGCTATTTCCGAGAGCCAGGAGCGCATGTCGGTGGCTTTGGCCGCCGAGGACGTCGAGGAATTCATCGGCTATGCGCATGAGGAAAATCTCGAAGCCGTCGTGGTTGCCACGGTTACCGAAAGCCCGCGCTTGCTCATGACGTGGCGCGGCGATGCTATCGTCGATATTTCGCGTGAATTCTTGAATTCCAATGGCGCACCGAAGCACCAGGCCGCCCATGTAGTTGCTGCCGAGCCCTATGCTCCGCATTGGGAGGGCGCTACGGTTGCCGAGCGCATGAAGAGCCTCGTGACCGATTTGAACGTGTGCTCGAACAAGGGCTTGGGCGAGCGTTTCGACTCCACCATTGGCGCGGCCACGGTGCTCATGCCGTTCGGCGGCGAGCGCCAGCTCACGCCTGCGCAGGCTATGGTCGCGAAGTTCCCGGTCGATGGCGAAACGAACACCGCGAGCGCCATGGCGTGGGGCTTCAATCCCTTCATCATGGAGAAAGACCAGTTCAAGGGTGCGTATATCTCGGTTGTGGAAAGCGTTGCGCGCCTTGTTGCCGCTGGCTTCACGCGTGATGCCGCATACCTTTCCTTCCAGGAATACTTCGAGCGCCTGCGCGACGTTCCCGAGCGCTGGGGCAAGCCCATGGCGGCTGTGCTCGGTGCCCTGGAAGCGCAGATCGACCTAGGCATTGGCGCTATTGGCGGCAAAGATTCCATGTCGGGCTCTTTTGAGGAAGGCGACACCGAAATCAATGTGCCCCCGACGCTCATCTCGTTCGCGGTTTCTACCGGCGAGGTCGATCGCGTGACTTCTCCCGAGTTCAAGGGCGCAGGTCATAAGGTGGTTCGCATCGCTCCTAATGCGTACGATGCGGCCGACCTGGTTCCTGCGGCCGATTCGCTCAACGCCACGCTCGCGCTCGTCGAGAAGCTCATCGGCGACGGCTCGGTGCTCGCTGCGGCAACGCCTGGCTATGGCTGCTCCGCTGAGGCGCTCTTCAAAATGTGCCTGGGCAACAAGATCGGCGTGGTGCTTAATGACGTGCTTTCCGCCGATGAGCTGTTCAAGCTCGCTTACGGCAGCTTCTTCATCGAGCTTGCCGATGGCGTTGAGATTCCCGCAACCGATGGCGTGCTTATCGAGCATGTGGGCGAAACCAGTGAGGCATATGTCTTTGGCACGCTTGACGAGACGCTCGATATGGCTGAACTGCAGGAAGCTTGGGAGCACGGCATCGAAGGCGTGTTCCCGTATCGCAGCGCCGCCGACGACGCTGCCGCGCATGCCAAGGTTGAAAAAGTGAGCTTCACTGAAGCCAAACCGCTTACGTTCGCTGGCTCTATCGCGCGCCCGCATGTCGTGATTCCCGTGTTCCCGGGCACGAACTGCGAATACGACACGGCGCATGCCTTCGAGCGCGCTGGTGCCGAGGCCGAGGTGTTCGTGATTAACAACCTCACGCCCGCCAAGGTTGCCGAAAGCACGGCTGCGCTGGCCGAGGCTATTCACCGCAGCCAGATTGTGATGCTGCCGGGCGGTTTCTCGGGCGGCGACGAGCCGGATGGCTCCGCGAAGTTCATCACGGCATTCTTCCGCGCGCCGCAGGTGACCGAAGCCGTGCGCGATTTGCTGCAGAATCGCGACGGCCTTATGTTGGGCATTTGCAACGGCTTCCAAGCGCTCGTGAAGCTGGGCTTGGTGCCTTACGGCGACATCGTTGACGCGACCGCCGCAGCGCCGACGCTGACGTTCAATGAAATTGGTCGTCACCAGAGCGGGCTTGTGCGCACGCGCGTCGCCTCGAACCTCTCGCCGTGGCTTTCCCGCTGCGAAGTGGGCGACATTCACACGGTGGCGATTTCCCATGGCGAGGGCCGCTTTGTTGCAAGCGATGAAGTCATTGCCCAAATGAAGGCCGCCGGCCAAATCGCCACGCAGTATGTCGATGCTGCGGGCGAGCCGAGCATGGCGCTCGGCGCAAATCCGAATGGCTCGGTGCTCGCTATCGAAGGCATTACGAGCCCCGATGGCCGCATCTTCGGCAAGATGGGTCACTCTGAGCGCAGTGGCGCTGGCTTGTACAAGAATGTGCCGGGCGATAAGTATCAACCGCTCTTCGAGGGCGGCGTGAGCTACTTCGCCTAAACGAGGCACATTACCCCTTAAAGTGCAATGGGCTGTTCTTTTGAGAACAGCCCATTTTTTTCGATTCTGCGTTTTCCTAAATCAGGCGAGGCTTGGTAACGGCAATTCGCGCAAGTGTTGAAATGTTTGCTGGAAGGGGCTCATAGCGCTTTCCATGCATCCAAAGGCTGGTGGCATGGAATCCTTCCAGCTCAGACGGCTCGCATTTTATGAGGTCTACATCACAGGTGAAAAAGCTCGCCTCGTATCCTTCGCGCAGAAGTCCCTTGGCCTCGCCGAGCGCCGCTCCGCCGTTCACTGTATAGGTCTTCAGAGCCTCGAAAGCAGTGAGCGATTGGTCTTCCAAGTAAAACTCTCGCATTCCGCGCATTTGTAAATAGGGATCGACGGTTTGCACTGGTGCGTCGCTTGAACCAAGCATTGGAATGCCAGCCTCGGCGAAGTCTTTCAACGGAATTTGCTGATTGATTTTTTCGGGTGAGAGGAGCCTCTCATATCCGTGCAAGTATCGTTTGTCTATCCATGAGTAGCCAGGCTGGATGGTTATATAAGGTCGAAGAACGTTAATTCGTTCCCTGTCGCTGACCGAAGGAAACTCGCAGTGGTCGATGCGGTGCTTTATGCGCGCCGCACCTGGGGCATCGGGGTTGGTGACGATTGCGTCTTTTTCATTGAGGCGCTCGTAAATGCCGACGAGCTGTTCAATAGCCAACTCGCCAATCGCGTGGGCCGATACCGTGAAGCCTCGTTCGGCGAGGCTTCGAACGGTTTTTTCTAGCTTCTCCGTTTCGAAGTAAAGCGAACCTTGCGATCCGTTTATATAAGGTGTTTCGAATGCGGCCGTATGCGACCCGACTGACCCGTCGAGCTCCCATTTCATGCATCCGCCGACGCGTGGCGTGCGCATGGTGGGCAGTACTCGGGAGAGCCTTTCCTCATCCATGTATTGCGGAAACAGGCGGACGTCAAGAGGGAGGCGCTTGGCGTAATGCGCAAAGGCTTCCACTGCACGGTCGCGAGGGCCGTCGTCGGTCCCTTCGAGTGCGCATATCGTTCCGATGCCGTACGAAGCGCATGCGTTGCAGAATTCAGCGGTGCCGCGTGCTATCGCTGCAGGGGTGAGAGACCCTACAGCATGCGCCGTGAGCGTTCCGATGTTCGCATCGTGGTCGGGGCCACTTAGAATGCCATTGTCTGCTACTTTTCCGAAAAGCCCAACCGCCTTGAGCAGGGAGGTAGAACAGGAGCTTGAGTGTCCGTCGAAATTGAGAACGAGTATCTCGCGTCCGGCGCCCCAGTCGTCAAGCTCGAAGCGCGTGGGAAGGCGGCCTTCATCGAACGTTGCGGCGAAGTAGTTGGCGAATACTGAAAGCGAATCGGGTTTTGTGTTGGCGACATGGTTGCGAATAATGCTCTCGGCTCCCGTTAAAGTATGTGGTTCGACAGAGCCATTTTCGAAATGGCATATCTCGACGGTCATAGCGTTGAAAGCGATTGCTTCCATCATATGCATATGCGAGTCAATGAGTGCAGGAAATGCATGCGCACCATGCAGGTCGACGACTTTGGTATCTTTTGTCGCGAGCTCATCTATGTTAAGTGGGCTTCGCCCACCTGCAGGCGAATCAAGTGCCACGATGCGGCCGTCCTCGACGACGATGGTGCCACAGAGGTCGTTCTCGTCTTCCATAGTATGGAAGATGGCGTTGGTGAATACCGTTTTCATTCGATCCTCCTAAATGCTCACGGCGCTTCCGACGGCCGCAATGATAAATGCTCCAGCAACTAGGATTTGCATGGGCAGACTGCTAAGGGAGGTTGGTAGCAGCGTTTGCCCATTTTCTTTTCGACAAGCACGATAGGCAGGAACGACCAAGATGGCAATCATGACCGAGATGAGTCCGCCGACAATGCGCATAATATCAAGGAAGCTTCCAGCATTTGCGAGTACGAGGAGCAGCGAAGGCAGTGTCGCGATGAGCCAGCAGAGATTTTTATTCCAGTTGGTTTGCTCGCGTACGATATCCGACAATGCTAAAGAGATAGACCAATACGTCGTGAGCATCGCGAGTATAGTGAAAACCGAGCCGAGCACTTGCGCCCATGTGCCGATGCCTTGCGACCAGCCGATTATGGCGAGCTCGGTTATGGAAGCCGATGCAGCTAGCGAGCATCCGACGATGACGACGATGAATGCGAGATTCAGTCCAAGCCCAAGGAGGATGGCATGCCGCACTTTCGTGGGGTCTCCATTAAGTCCCTGTACTGCTTGAGGCACGCTAAAGAAAGCAACGAATGAGAACATCGCCATGCCGAAGAATGCGAGCAGCTCATTAGGTTGGCCTGCGGAGAGATTGAACGGATTGTCGAGGTGAAACAGGGAGGCTCCAGCCAAAACGGCAATGATTGCAATGATGATTGCAATTGAAATCGACTCGGACATGCCGAGTACTTTTAATCCGAACAAGACAACCGATGCTGCGATAGCGTAGAAGACGAGCTTGGCTGCCATAGGGGGAAGCCCGGCTGCTTGCAGGATTTCTGCGCCGCCGGCAATGTATGCGGCTAAATTTGCGATGAGCACGACAACGGTAAGTGCGAAGAAAACTGCGGTTAGGACCCTTGCGAACTTTCCTTTGAACAAGAATTTTTTGAACATGGTGACAATTTGGGCGTCGCGACCCGAGCCGATGATCATTTCTGCAAGCATCATGTGCATGCAATAGCTGAAGAAGAAAGCGATAAGCAGGATGACGATGCATGAAATGATCCCCGCGCGATTGACGAGATACGGCAGCGTCATGATGCCGCTACCTACGCCATAGCCAGTAATAATGCATGCGGCTTGCCACGTTGTAAGCTTTGTTTGAGCTTGCGCCATGTATTCCTCCTCGAATGGTTGCGTTGCCGATATTGTAACCATTCGGCGGCTCGCTAGCGCAGGGTTCGTCGCTGGTAAAGCTCGGCTTGTTCAAATCCGAGACGGGCATAGTAGCCGCGCGTGCCAATGGCGCTAATGACGTTGATGCTTCGATAGCCGGCATCGCGTGCGATTTCGCATGCGCGCTCGACGAGCGCTTTGCCGAGGCCTCGGTGCTGAGCGTTTTGCCCCTCGCCGTGAAGCTGGGCGACCTTTCCGTATACATGCACTTCGCGAATCATGGCTTGTCCGGCTTCGATAGGGAAGGCGCCTTCGGTTTCTTGCAACTTTTCGACCTCGTGCTGGCAGGGGAGCGAGAGGCGCAAAAAGCCAGCGATGCGATTTTCGGGCGTCACCCACTGCAGGAAATGCTCGTTTGTGTTTGAGGTTTCGTATTCGAAATCGACGAGCGATAGCTTACCGATTTCCGTCTGCGCTCCCGCGAGTTCGCGATGACGAATCTCCTGGATTGGCGTGTCGTTTTGTGCGGCTAAGCGATCGGCTTCCGCTTCCACGACTTCGCGAAGGTTGACCTTCTTATTCCCGTCGACAATATCGCCCGATGAGAAATCGCGAATCATGCGTGAGATGCGCGTGTAAGGCGGGGTTGCGAGCACGTTGTCGGCAAGCACGCCCACGAGTTCGCGTTCGTTGTAGGGCCGCCACGTGCCGTCGGCATAGTGCGCCATGAGCCCCGTGCCATCGATGAGCGCGCAGGGGTACATTTTCACCTCGTCGGGCAAGAAGCGCGTGTCGCTTACGAGCGTGCGGAAATCGGAGGCGTCGCCGTTAGGCGTGGCCCCATGCAGGTTCGCCATGAAGTGCGCGTGCGATTTGAAGCCGAAAAGGCGGCAGAGCGCGAATGCCCGAGCGATTTGCTCGGGCGAGGTATAGCGTTTGTTCGCCTTGAGCACGTGCTCGTCGAGGCTTTGCACGCCCATTTGGATTTTGGTGCAGCCGAGCGCGCGCATAAGGGCGAGCGACTCGCAGTTGATGGAATCGGGGCGCGTTTCAATGACGAGGCCCACGTTGCGGTGCGCGGCGTTTACGTTGCGCACGTGCTCGTGGAAAACGTCGTCGAGCGTGGCGATTTGCATGGTCGATACGTGTTGCCAAGCGTGATTATCGCCGTAGAGTTCGCGAATCGCCTGGGCGTGGGTCTCTTCGCCGTTGTATACGCGCTGTTGAGCGTAGGTGCATGCCTCGGCAAGTGCCTCGGGGTCGTGTGATATACCCACCTCGTCGTAGAACGCGCGACGTTCGGTTTCGTTTTGGTGGGCGAATGCACGCGCGGTGATGGGTTGATTGGCTGAATCAGTGTCATCAGCGATTTCGTCGCGGTCATTTTTGTCGTCGACTTCGCTCCTTTGCGTAAGGGAGTTATCGTGCGGGACGACTGCCGAGGTCTTCTCGCATGCGTTGTCAGCGCGCTTCGTATCGCTTTCTTTCGCGTCGTTAAGGGCACGGAACAGTTCGCGCACGAACCAGATGCGATAGCTTTCGGGGTAATCGTTCCACGTGCCACCCAATACGATGAGCTCGATTTTGTCGGTCACATGGCCCATGCTCGTGAGCGCGCGCAGGCGCGATGACACCTGCAGGTAGGGGTCGAAGCAGTTACGTTCTGCACGCTGGCATGCGGGTTCGTTGTGCAAATAGCTTTTCGGCATGCGCACGTCGTTGGGGCAATAGATGCACGCGCCCGAGCAGAGCCACGGCTTGGTTATGACGGTGATGGTGGCGACGCCCGATGCGGTGCGACGCGGTTTCATGCGCAAGGTTTGAAGCAGAAGGGCGTCTTCGTTGGTCGAAATGTTCCACGAGGCCCAGCGCTGCGGGTCGCTCTCGCGCACTTTGAGAAAAAACGGCAGTGCGCGTCGCTTCGAGATATGCGATTGGTTTTCGCGTATTCCCTGGTTGTGGGCGCGCACGATATCTTCGAGCTCGTTTGCCGTGAGCGCGCGTTCAAGCTCGCGAATGCGAGCGAGTATGTCCAAAATGAAATCTTCCATACGCGAATTGTAACGGAAGGCGTGATGCGATTCCGATTCGCGCCGACGTCGTTTTCAAAAAGCCGCGATTTGCGCAGGTTTTTTCAAATTGCCGCGAGTAGCTCATTAATGCTCAGGACTTTGGGCTGGGATTCGCGCCTAACTTTTCGCTCGCCTTGCGCCGATGATTCTAAAACCTGCGAAAATAAAGCATTTTGCTGCATCAAGCGGTTTCGATAGATGGGCGGCTATTCCCCCCGACCCCATGTCCAGCTTAACGGATCGTTCGGTGTGTGCCAGTCGCATGGGTCTGGCATGGCGAATGTCCGCGTGCCGGCGATGATGAAGTCGATGCCTTGGCGGAAGAGCTCGAGGTCGGTGTCGTTCGCGGAGATGCGCGACCATTCGCCGCCCGCATTGGAATCGTCGCCCTGTTCTTCGAGTTCGAGCTGGCGTTTCGCCGCGGCATCGATGAAGCCAGTAAGGAACGAGCGCAGTACGCCATACATGACCTCATATACCTTGAGCGGCATGCCTTGGTCGGCATGCAGGTAGTAGACGCTTCGTTGATGCTGTTGCGGCGGGTTGAGCTGCGTTTGAAGCTGCATAATGCGAATGTTGGGGTGGCGAAGGTTTACCGTGAGAATCGATTCGCAAGTGCGATGCAATGTGTCTTCCCAAAACTCTCCCGGGACGGGGGCATTGTCGTACTCGTCCATCATTTTTTGAATTACAAGAAAGAGAAGTTGTTGCTTGGATGGAACGTAGGTGTAGATGCTCATGGTTCCCATGCCAAGATTATCGGCCAAGGCACGCATAGAAAATTTCCCGTAGCCGTGCTCGTCAATCATGCGAAATGCTGCATCGACCACCTGCCCTTGCGAAAGTGATCGTTCCATGCCGGGCTTTGATTTGCCCGTACGATTCTTGGCTTGTTCGCTGGTGGTTTTCTCGGCCACAGACGCTCCTTGGATGGTGTAGAGGTCCTTGCTTCGCTCGCTTTTAATGGCGGGCTTCGTTTTGATTGAATTCTAACGCTTTGTTATGCAGCCAAGGAGCGATTGCCCTCATTCTTCCCATAAGTTGCGTCAATGCATGGTGCGCTAATCGAGTCATTCGAAATGTCTTCAAACAGTAGTCTTGAAATACTCCGTACAGCGTACTAAGATACGTCTTGTCGTAAAGCCGTACTATGTACGGCCTTGTATTGAGGATTCGTCAAGGCCGTCGGCGCGTGTTTTGCGCGTGAAGGAAGGGGCGTCGTTGCGGAATGGAGCCGCGTGACGCCGAGTTGATTAAGGGAGGAACATTGGCAGAAGGGACTGAAGGGCTTTCCCGCCGCGGTTTTGTGCGCGCAGCAGGACTGAGCCTTATTGGTGCTGCGGCTGCTGGTGGGGCATTGGGCCTCGCTGGCTGTTCGGGCGACAATGCCCAAAGTGGCATGGCGGTCGAAAACAAGGGCGGTTGCGGCGATTTCAATGAAAGCCTGTACACCGACGCGTTTCCAGTAAAAACGCGCAACGTGCCCGTGATCGATGTCGAAAGCGGCATCGTGCGTCAGGGCAATGTTGCGTTCGAGATGCGCTCCATCGCGGAAAATGAAATTGTTCGCACCGAGGAAACCGACGTCTTGGTATGCGGCTGCGGTCTTACGGGGTCGGTTGCTGCATTGGCTGCGAGTGACGACGGCAAGACTCGCGTACTTTGCATTGAGAAGATGTCTAAGGGTCGCGGCATGTTTGAGGGCATGGGCGTTGTTGGCGGCAGCGTGATGGAGGCTGTCGGCAACGTGGTTGACAAGGCAGAGATGATGGACCGCATGCGTCATGCTGCGTACTATCGTGTCCCCATCGACCCCATTAAATTGTGGGCGGATCGTTCTGGCGAGGCCGCTGATTGGCTGCAGGAGAAATTCGATGAGGGCGAAGCTGGCATCGTCGAGGTTTATAAGGCCAACAACCCGAATGCGCATAATTTCGATGTCCCGCAGACGGAAATCGAATTCAAATGCGAGCAGTGGAGCGAGACAACGACGAAAAATGCTGGTGGAGCCGGCATTTACATTGTCGCAGACCTAGCCAATACGCTGGGCAAGCGCGAAAATGCTGACCTGCGCTACAATACCGCGGCTGTGCAGCTGGAGCGCAACGACGAGGGACGCGTAACGGGCGCCATTTGCAAAGACTCCGACGGCTATTTCCGCGTGAATGCTTCGAAGGGCGTTGTGCTGGCGACGGGCGGCTTTGATGCGAACCCTGCCATGCTTAAGGCGTGGTGTCGTGCTGAAGATATTGCCGCATGCGCGAGTTGGTGCCCCAACGAGGGCACGACGGGCGACGGCCAGCTGATGGGCTTGGCCGTGGGCGGTCAGATGGATCCGCTGCCAGCGGCCATCATGAACTTCGACTTTGGCAGCCCAGATTCGTTCTATGCGAGCAACTTGGGCATTACGGCGCTTGTCTCGCAGGGCATCATGGTCAACGAGCAGGGTCGTCGCTTCTGCAGCGAGGGCCTGCCGTTCCAGGCTCGCTCCAATGCTATTACGGCACAGGCTCATTATGGCACGAAAACCTTCCGTGTGGCTTCTACCACCCAGCTTGGCAAAAACGCCGATGCTATTCTCGAGAAACTGCAGCCCTATATTGAGAAGGATTGGGCGCATGAGGCTTCGAGCCTTGATGAGCTCGCCGAATGGATGGGTGTGCCTGCTGATACGCTGAAGGCCGAAGTTGCGCAGTTTAATACCTTTGTCGACAACAAGAAAGACGAGATGTTCAATCGTCCAATGGCCAAGGCTACGAAGGTTGAAGGCGAAAAGTACTACGCCATCAAGCATCAGTCGTCTATTTTGGCGACCGTGTCGGGCTTGGTCGTGGACTACCATTGCCGTGTGCTCGATTATGATAACGAGCCTATTGAGGGCTTGTTTGCTGCGGGCGGTGCGTCGGGCGGCTTTTTCTCGGGTAACTATCCGCGCCATATTTTCGGCCCGTCGGTTGGTCGTTGCGTGACCTTTGGTTATGTTTCGGGCCAGACCGCCGCGCAGGGGGTGAATTAAATGACTGAAGAAATGAAGGAAGCCGCCCAGGTCGAAACGGCGAAGGCGGAAAAGGTCGGCAAAAAGCGCTGGCCCGTTGTTGTGGGCGTTGTCATTGCCGTATTCGTTGTTGCTGGTATCGGCGGTTTCGCATGGCACAATACGCCGAGTTTTTGTGGCACGGTATGTCATAGCTCTATGAGCGAGCATGTTGATAATTACTATGGCACCGACGATACGAATGGAGCGGGCCTTGCCCATTGGCATGGCGTGAACGAGGGCACGACGTGCCTTGACTGCCATAAAGCCGACATTAACACGCAGGTTGCTGAGCTTGGAAGTCAGCTGTCGGGCGATACCGACAATCTTGGCTTGGCCGATCGCTATTATGTTGACAATGATACGTGCCTGTCGTGTCACGGTGATAGCTATGAGGCTCTTGCTGAACAGACTGCCGATTTGGAACCGTATAATCCGCACGATTCCCCTCATGGCCAGCTGAATTGCAATGAGTGCCACAAGGGCCATGCCCAGCAGGTTGATACCTGCGGCCAGTGCCACCCTAATGGCGGTCAGACGATGCGTGGAACGAACTAAAATAGATAGACGTTCGTCCCCTGTTGTTTCAACGCTGGCAGTATGGGATGTCTTGCGTGATTTTTACTTCTCGCTTTTTTGCAAGCGAAGTCCAGCAATAGCGCTCTAGATGGAAACGTACGTTCTTCTCCGCAAAGGCCCTGCATTATGCGGGGCCTTTTTGTATGGGCTGTTTTCGCAGATGTTGCGCCGCTTGTCGTTATGCGGCGTGGGGCGCGCATCGCAACGGGTATAATCGCCGAAGCTAGCTTTGGCGGCCAAGGGCCGTCGGCATCGTTTGCGGCGTGGAGCCGCGGGTTGAAAGGAAATTCTTCATGGATATCGCTGCAGAATCGCTGCGTTTGCACGAGCAGTGGCAGGGCAAGCTCAATACCGTTCCGAAGATGGATATCAAAACGCGCGAAGATCTGGCGCTGGCGTACACGCCGGGCGTTGCTGAGCCGTGCCGCAAAATCGCCGACAACCCCGCCGATGCTTACAAGTACACCATGAAGGCGAACACGGTTGCCGTGGTTTCCGATGGCTCGGCCGTGCTCGGTCTGGGCAACATCGGTCCTTTGGCCGCGATGCCTGTTATGGAGGGTAAATGCGCCCTGTTCAAGGCGTTTGGCGGCGTGAATGCCGTGCCTTTGTGCCTCGACACGCAGGACGTCGATGAAATCGTCGAAACTGTGAAGCGCTTGGCCCCGAGCTTTGGCGGCATTAACCTGGAAGATATCTCTGCGCCGCGCTGCTTCGAAATCGAGCGCCGTTTGATCGACGAGCTTGATATTCCCGTGTTCCATGACGACCAGCACGGCACCGCCATCGTCGTGCTTTCCGGCGTGATCAACGCGCTGCGCCTGACGGGCAAGAAGAAGGAAGAATGCCGCGTTGTCGTCAATGGCGCGGGCTCGGCAGGCATCGCCATCGCGAAACTGCTGCTGAACTATGGCTTCCGCAACCTGCTTCTGTGCGATAGGTGTGGCATTATTTCTTCGACCAGCGAGGGCATCAACGAGGCGCAGCGCGCAATGCTCGCCACGACGAACCTCAATGACGAAAAGGGCGGCCTTGCCGACGCCATGCGCGGCGCCGACATTTTCGTGGGCGTTTCCGCTCCGGGCATCGTGAGCGCCGAAATGGTGCAGTCGATGAACGAGGATGCGATCCTGTTCGCGATGGCCAACCCGACGCCCGAGATTTTCCCCGACGTTGCGCGCGCTGCCGGCGCCCGCGTGGTGGGTACGGGTCGTTCCGACTTCCCGAACCAGATTAACAACGTGGTTGCATTCCCCGGTATTTTCAAGGGCGCCCTCGAGGCCCGCGCGACGCGCATCACCAAAGAAATGAAGCTTGCCGCCGCTGAGGCGCTCGCCGCGCTCGTGACCGACGAGGAGCTTTGCGAAGACTTCATCATGCCTGAGCCGTTTGATCCGCGCGCGGTCGAGGTTGTGGCTGCCGCTGTGGCCAACGCTGTCGAGTAGGCTGAGCTGAGCTTTTTGCGGGCGAGGGCGTTTCGTGCATGCGAAGCGCGATTCTCGTCTCGCTCGTGAGATATTGTTTGAAGCGGCGCTTTGTGAGAGGCGCCGCTTTTGTTTAGCAAGTAGAGTGAGGGCGTAAGCTCTCGTTTTTTCAAGGGAACCGCATTGGACGCAACGACGATCGACTTTCTGCGACAGGTGAACAATGATTTCTATGCGCGTTGCGCGCCTTCGTTTTCTGCGACGCGCAACGCCCCGTGGGTTGGTTGGCGCACGTGTTTGGAAGCGGCGCAAGGTTGCGGCGCCCTGCGGCTGTGCGACGACGCGGGCGTGCATTCGTGCGATGACGCAGGTATGTATTCATGCGATGACGATTGCAAACAGCCTAGCGGCGGCGTAGATGCGCTGCCGTTCGACGACGCGGATGCTCGTTCATGCGATGACGCGGGCGTGTGTTCATGCGACTGCGCAACTGTGCAGCCTGGAACAAACCGAAAGGGCGCTTCCGTTCGCGTGCTTGATGCGGCGTGCGGCAATATGCGCTTTGCTGCGTTTCTCCGTGAAGAACTTCGCGGCCGTCACATTGACTACTTTGCCGTCGACGACTGTGCGGGGCTGGTTCCGCACCTGCCTGCTGGCGAGGGCTTTTCCGCTTGTTTCCAAAACCTCGATATCATTGGTGAGCTCGCGGCCGGCGTGGGTTTGGCGACCGCAATCGATGCTGACGCGTGTGATCTGGTCGGATGCTTCGGGTTCTTCCACCACGTTCCCTCGTTTGAGCTTCGCGCGCAGCTTATCGATGCGCTTCTTCAAAAGGCAGCCCCGGGCGGTATTGTGTGCGCGTCGTTTTGGCAATTCATGGGCGATGAGAAGTTTGCGAAAAAGGCTGTAGCGTGGAATTCGAAGGCGACGAGCGAGCTTGTCGCTGCTGGCCTCGATGCGTCTCAGCTTGAAGCAGGCGATTATTTCCTCGGATGGCAAAACGAACCTGGATTGTGGCGTTATTGCCATCATTTCGAAGAACGGGAAATCGATGCGCTCGTCGATTCCTTATGCAGCCAAAACAAAGCTCGCGAGATTGCTCGTTTTTCCGCCGACGGAAAGAGCGGCGCGATGAATCGCTACGTGGTGTTGCAGAAACGCTAGGAGCCAGGCGTCAAAACCTTTTCGGAATTCTTATGCACCGGTTAGCCTTTGTTTGTTGGAGGGCATCGACGCACAGGTGCGACAACCGCATATACCCATAAAGAATGGCCCTTGCGGGCCATTCTTCGTTGCGTTGTTCGAGCTTTGTTGCGGTGCTGTCGTTATTGATCTTTATGCGAGCACAGGAGCAAGATGCCGCCAATGAGATTCACGAACAGAAGCGTGCACACGCCAAATGCGGTGGTATTGCGCTTCTTGCCCTTGTAGATTCCCCAGCTGATGATCGTCATGGGAAGCATCCATGCGAGCGGAATGATCAAAAGGGCGCAGGTGATGGTCGAAACGAGGCACAGGATGAAGTTGATGAGGCGCAGTGTGCGATCGGAATCGGACATGGGGTAAATCGCGCCATTATACGCGCCTTGATAGGCGGGCTGGCCATATGGTGCCTGGTAGGCATTCTGGTAAGGGTTTTGTTGTGAGGGGTCGGGTTGGGCGTAGTAACCCTGCTGCGTATTGGCATTGGGGGCAGCATAGCCGTTTTGGGTGCCGTAGGGTTGCGCGGGCGGCTCGTAAGGCGCATAGCCTGATTGCGTTTGTGCAGGGGCCTGAGGCGCGCTCGGCTGCGCCATGTCGGTGTTGACGGGCATGGATGGCTCTGGGGCATCGAAGGGTGATGCGGGAGCGGGAGGAACGGGAGCGGCGGGCTTTGCGGCCGGCTCACTCACCTCGGAGACCAAGGGAGCGCCGCAGGATTCGCAGAACTTCGCGCCTTCGACAGATTCTTTTCCGCAATTCGGGCAGTTCATGATGGCTTCCTTTCAAGAAGGGCATTTCAGCGGGAATCAATAGGGCCGATTTGGCGATTGTTGCCGCTTTGTTGACTGATGCTGAGATTGTATCGTACTCGGGACCTGCGAGGGACGGCATGCGGCTGTCTTTACTGAAATGCGAAACGCTTGTCGGTTTCGCGTAAGGGCGCCTTGCGAGCGTTCGTGAGTGCTAATTGGTGGCAATTGGCGGCGGTACCAGCGATGTGGCCTGAGGGCGCTTGAAGCGACCGGCACCATGTCGTTGTTCTTTCCTGCGATAAGATGGCAGCGTATGTTCTTCGTGCATGGAACCCGCTGTGTGTTGTGGTGACGCATGGCCGTATTTTGTTCCCCCTGTTTTCGAAAGGCTGGCAACGATGGATATTCTCGTGAGTGCGTGTTTGCTCGGCTATTCGTGTCGTTACGATGGCGGGTCGAAGCCTTGCGAAGCGGTATGCGGCCTTGTCGATGCTGGTCACGTTCTTATTCCTTTGTGTCCCGAGGTCGAAGGCGGCTTGCCGGTGCCCCATGCGCCGTGCGAGCTGCGCAAGACGCCCGATGGCGTGCGCGCGATTTCCATTGATGGGGTTGATTGCACGGCTCAGTATGAGGCGGGCGCGCGCATCGCTGTCGAAAAGGCCCAATCGAGCGGAGCGCGCGTCGCGATTTTGAAATCGAAAAGTCCCTCGTGCGGATGCGGAACGGTGTTTGACGGCACCTTTTCTGGAACGCTTTGCGAGGGGTGGGGCATTGCTGCCGCTGCGTTGCGTGACGTAGGGGTGCGTGTAATAGATGAGAACCATGTGGCAAATCTTGAAGCGTGGAACGTGCCTCGTGATGTGGACGTACAATAGCCGAGTTTTGCAGGAAGGCATTGGCTCAGTAAGCGTGAGTGCGATGCGTTTCTGCCTGGGCAATGAATAGGCGGGCGCGCAATGACTGAAGATAGGCAAATCGAAAACAACAACGAATCTAACCAGGCATCGGAAGAGTCTCGCGAGCGCGTGGATACTCCTGCGAAGAAAAAAGCCGCCGTTGTGGTCGGCTGCCTTATCGTTGTGGTGCTCGTTGCCGCAATTATTTTCGTGCTTATGCCCCGCGATGCGGAAAAGGGTTCCGGCTCGTCGATGGCCGACGCCGCGCAAGCTATCGAAAACGAGCAACCCACTGCTGAGCAGCAGGCCGCGGCGGAAAAGGGAACGCTCGGCATGCGTATTTCCGCCGAGGGATATGACGCTGAAACGGCATCACCCGCTATTGCCCATATCTCTGGCACGAGCGACGCTGGCGAAGCTGTGGATTTTTGCACCGCGCTCACATTGAACGCATCGACGCGCGTGCAAATTGACCCGGGCACCTATGAGGTTGAAATCATTGCCCCCATTAACGCCGACGGCTCTATGTTCGAGGCTCCGGAGCCGTTCAAGGCCGTCGTAAAGGCATCCGGCATCGCCGAGGTTGCGAAAAAGATGGCGTTCATGCCTGCTGGCGAGGCGGCCGATGCCGCGTCGGATGCCGCGAGCAAAGTTGCTCAAGCCATGGATATGAACGACGGCACGATTGCCGAAAATGCTGCCGAGGTCGCTGCGAAGAATGCGGCGGCATAGCGCATTCTTTGACTAAGCTCGTTTTATATCCGTGGCGCTGTCGCGTTAGAGGTTGCGCCATTCGGAAGGAGAAACTCCCGTCGCCTGTTTGAATGCTTGTGAGAATGCCGAGCATCGCGGCCATCCAAGTCTGGCTGCGACGATACCGACTGATTCACCATTCACAAGCAGCGTTTTTGCTCGCTCGATGCGGCGCGTCTTTGCGTAACGACCGATGCTTTGGCCTGTTTCCTTGTCGAATTGTGCGCAAAGATGAGACCGGCTCACGAAAAGCCTGCGCGCAATTTCGCCCACTGCGGGTGTGCGACCTTCGTCGATCATCCTTTCAATAATAATCTGGGCTTTGAGCGCGAGCCCGTCTCTCTTGCGCGCCGCTAATCGTTGCTGCGCGGTGTATTCCTTGTTTTGCGCAGCTGCGAGTGTTGCGACCATCTGCTCTACCCGCGCGCGTAGGAGCAGTCCGAAGCCTGGCGCGTGTTGAGGCCCTGTTCCTAAGAGCGTCGTCATAATGACGCGGGATTCCTCTTCGTTCCATGGATCCGCGAATCTTTCGAACATCCCTGCGAACGTACCGGGCCATTGAGCGTCGAGTTCTTCGAAATATTCAGGGAGAAAGCAGATGCACCGTGATGCGTAGACGCCGCCCTTTTGAAGGCGGCCCGTGAATTGTCCCGCGGGTTGAACGAAAGAGTAGAGCGAGCCATCAAGCAGAGCGCGAGGTTGGGCAATCGTTTTTGGCATTGTGACTTGGGTGTCTTCCGAGACAAGGCATACGCACGCATACGCGCTTTGGGGCGATTCAATGAGCCTCATTTCTTGTTCAATGCATATCTCATGGCTGAATACGATGCAGTAATCGCCTATTGCCGCGCCCCATGCCGACCCTCGACCCCATTGGCTTTGTCCCGTGCCAGACCAGCCATCCCCATTGGGATGGAGCGTGATGTCGAATTGGTTGAGCTGCGGTTCGTAAAGTGAGCGCAGAGCGCGGGGAATACAGAGATGCGAATTTGAGGTCACCATTCGATTCTGTCTTTCGCTTTTTCGGTTTCGTACAGAGGTAGCGATAAATGTTCGCCATGGCTTCCTTTAATGATAAGTTTCGCTTGGGTAACTGACAAGTATCTTTTGGCGATGCCCGAGTTTTTATTCATTATCGAAACTGGGAAGAAGGAATGCCTATGTCTGAAGACTTTCAGTCGATGCGCGCTGCGGAATGCGATTCCGCTCGTAATTCGAATAATCGGAAAGGCCGCAAACGCGGAGGAATCGCGCAATTGCTCGATTATGCCGGGAGCAGGAAATCGCTCACCTATTTGGGCATGGTGCTCTCGGCGCTCTCGCAGCTGCTGAGCTTTGGCCCGTACGTGTGCATTTGGCTTGTCGCGCGCGATTTGATCGCCGTGGCACCTAACTGGAGTGAAGCCTGCGACATCGCGATGTATGGCTGGTGGGCCGTGGGCTTTGCCCTGGCAAGCATCGTGGTCTATTTTGCGGGACTCATGTGCACGCACCTCTCCGCGTTTCGCTGCGCGTCCAATATCCGCAAGGCTACGAGCGAACATCTGCTTAAACTGCCGCTGGGCTACTTTGACACGCATGCCACCGGCGAGTCGCGTCGTATCGTAGACGGGTGTGCCGCCTCTACCGAGACGCTGCTCGCGCACATGCTGCCCGATACCGCGGGCGCCGCCGCCATGGTCGTGGGCCTGCTCGTGTTGCTTTTTGCTCTCGATTGGCGTTTGGGTGCTGCGTGCCTCATCTCGGTCGTCATTTCGTTTGGCGCCATGGCCACCATGATGAGCGGCAAGGGCGCCGAGTTCATGAAGGCCTACATGGGTGCGCTGGTCAAGATGAACAAGACCGGCACCGAATACGTGCGCGGCATTCCCGTGGTCAAGGTGTTTCAGCAGACGGTCTACTCTTTTAAGGCTTTCCACGATGCGATTGCCGAGTATGCGCGCATGGCGCAAGACTATGCGGGTACGTTCTGCCGCGGCCCGCAGGTGCTCAACCTGACCGCGCTGAACGGTCTCGTGGCGTTCTTTTTACCTGTGGCGCTGCTGTTAGCACCAGGCGAGACGGACTTCGCGCACTTTTTGACCAACTTCACCTTTTACGCGATCTTCTCTGCTGTGGTGCCGACGGCTATGACCAAGCTCATGTTTGTGGGCGAAGCATCTCAGATGAGTGCCGATTCGCTGGCGCGTATCCGAAGCATCATGGAGTCCGAGCAGCTCCCCGTGCCCGCCCAGCCTAAGCACCCTGTTGGCGGCGATGTGCGTTTTGAGGACGTGAGCTTTACGTACGAGGGTGCCGAAGCACCTGCCGTCAGCCACGTAAGCTTTAGCGTCCCCGCAGGCAGTACCCTCGCCCTAGTGGGTCCCTCGGGTGGCGGAAAGTCGACGTGCGCAAGCCTCATCCCTCGTTTTTGGGATGTCTCCTCGGGTCGCGTGCTCGTAGGCGGAGTGGACGTTCGCGACATGGATCCGCATGAGCTTATGGACCAGGTCGCCTTTGTGTTTCAGACCAACCAACTGTTCCGACAAACGCTTGCCGATAACGTGCGCGCCTCCAGGCCTTCTGCCACCGATGACGAGGTGCGTTCGGCCCTCTCTGCGGCGCAGTGCGATGATATCGTTGCCAAGCTCCCACAGGGCATCAATACCATGCTCGGCGCCGGCGGAGCATATCTTTCGGGCGGCGAGGTGCAGCGCGTGGCGCTTGCTCGTGCCATCCTCAAGGACGCGCCCATCGTGGTGCTCGACGAGGCAACGGCTTTTGCCGATCCCGAGAACGAGGCGCTCATCCAGCGCGCCTTTAGCAAGCTGGCGGCGGGCCGCACCGTCATTATGATCGCGCATCGACTTTCGACCGTGGTGGGCGCCGACCAAATTGTGGTGCTCAACCAGGGCGGCGTGCAGGAGTCGGGCACCCATGCCGAGCTGCTGAGTCGGCATGGCCTGTACGCCAAGATGTGGGCCGAGTATGAGCAGGCCGCGAGCTGGAAGATCACTGCCGCGACCGCAGATGTTGCCGCCGCGAAGGGAGGCGAGGCTTAAATGTTCGCCTCATTCCAAAAGAAGTATTTCCTGTCCGACAAAGGTATCGCCGGCGTAAAGCGCGGCATGTTCTGGACCGCGCTCACCAATCTCATCACCATGGCCGGCATGGGCTTTTTGTTCCTGGTCATGGCCGGCTTTATCGAGCACCTCACCAGCGGGGCCGATCTGCCGGACGCACTGCCTATCGTGGGCGGCCTCGTCGTCTTTTTCGTACTGCTTTTTGCCTCCAATTGGCAGCAGTACTACTACACCTACTGCATCTTTTACGAGGAGTGCGGCAAGCAACGCATGGAGATCGCCGAGCGCTTGCGCAAACTGCCGCTGTCGTTTTTCGGCCGTCGCGACCTGGCCGATTTAACCGAGACCATCATGGGCGATGTCCAGACCATGGAGCACGCCTACAGCCACGTGCTCGGGGAGCTCTGGGGCGCCATCATTGCGAGCGCCATTGTGTTTGTGGCGTCGCTGTTCTTTTGCTGGCAGCTGGCGATTGCGGCGTTTTGGAGCGTGCCCGTTGCCTTTGCCGTGCTGTTTATGACGCGCGGACCCATGGCCCCGGTCTTCGATCGTGTCCGCGCCGAGAAGGTCAAGGTCACCGAGGCCATTCAAGAGACGCTCGACTGCGTGCGCGAGATTCGCGCGACCAATCAGGAGACGCATTATCTTGAGGGCCTCAACGCCGCGATCGACGCCGAGGAGCGCGAGACCACCAAGGGAGAGCTCGCCAGCGGCCTGTTGGTTAACTCCGCCTTTGCCATCCTTCGTTTGGGTATCGCTACCACGCTGGTCACGGGCGCCGCGATGGTCGCCGCCGGCCAGGTCGACTTTTTGGTGATGTTTGCCTTCCTGCTTATGGTGAGCCGCATCTATGCGCCCTTTGACCAGGCGTTGATGTTGATGACCGAGCTGTTTGCCGCCGAGTCTTCGGCCAAGCGCATGCGCTCCATCATGGAGGAGCCCGTGGCGCAGGGCGACGAGAAGTTTGAGCCTGCGGGCCACGACGTGGTGTTCGATCACGTGGCATTTGGTTATGGTGCAGGCGAGGACGGCCGCGCCGGCGAGAAAGTTCTTACCGATGTGAGCTTTACCGCCAAGGAAGGCGAGGTTACGGCGCTGGTCGGTCCTTCGGGTTCCGGTAAGTCTACGGTTAGCCGTCTGGCCGCGCGCTTTTGGGATGCCACCGCGGGCAAGGTTACTGTGGGTGGCGTGGATGTCGCGAGCGTGGACCCCGAGGTGCTGCTGCGCGACTACGCCATCGTGTTTCAGGACGTGCTGCTCTTTGACGACACGGTGATGGGCAACATTCGTCTAGGCCGTCGCGATGCCACCGACGAGGAGGTTATTGCAGCCGCTCGTGCTGCCAACTGCGACGAGTTCGTGCGCCGTATGCCGCAGGGCTACGACACCATGATCGGCGAGAACGGCTCCAAGCTTTCCGGTGGCGAACGCCAGCGCATCTCCATCGCTCGTGCGTTACTCAAGGACGCGCCGATGGTGCTGCTGGACGAGGCAACGGCGAGCCTGGACGTAGAGAACGAGACCGTGGTGCAGCAGGCACTTTCTCGCCTGCTCGCTGGCAAAACGGTCATCGTGATCGCCCACCGCATGCGAACGGTCGAAAATGCCGACAAGATTGTTGTGCTCAAGGACGGCGTGGTCGCCGAACAGGGTACTCCGGCGCAGCTCAAGGCGGCAGGCGGAGAATTTGCCCGCATGGTCGCGCTGCAAAAGGAAGCAGCTGCCTGGCGGCTGTAGGAGGTCTTCGGACTTGTCGCGTTTGATTGCCCGTTTGCCAAGATGCGGCTCGCGACGCGTTTGATGCGAGCTGTGGCATATAAAAAGCCGGGATGCAGATGCTTCCCGGCTTATTTTCTGTCATAGTTTGTGTGCTCTATTTCACGGTGAGCACGGGCATTTCTGCGCTATGGAGTACGCCGTAGCTTACCGAGCCGAGCATGCCGCGCAATGCTCCCAATCCGCGGCGTCCCATAACGATAAGGTCGGCTCCATGCGTTGCGGCATACTTCGCAATCGCTTCAGCGGGCGAGGTGTCGGCGATGGCTTCGACGGTAATACGCGTATCATTGGCGCTGTCGCCAAGGCTGTCGAGCACTTCCTTCTTCACGCGATCGAGGGCAGCATTGACCACGTCTTTGTACGTTTCGTAATCGAGCAAGCCCCACGGCACTCCATCGATGGTATTGCCTTCTGCATTATCCATTGTGCCGACCATGCCCGAAGGCACGACGTGCAGCAGCATGAGCTTGGCATCGGGGTCGTCGCCGATAAGGTCGCACGCCATTGAAAAGGCGTGCTTCGCTTGGTCGGAACCGTCGTAGGGGACAACAATCGTTTTGAATTCGTGCTTGTTCGACATTGCGCACCTCCACATTTTGTGGCCATGGGGCTCCAGAGCCCTCCAACTGAGGAAAAGTATACTCTACTTTCTATAAATCTGCTGTTCAGACGCCTTTTTTTGAGCCGATTTGGCGGACAGATTCGGGTGTTTGTGGTGTGCGATGCGTGAAAAGCGCGCTTGGTTTTGCGGAAAACGGTGGAGGGTCCTACAGAATCGCGCTGCGAACGCCTTCGACGATGATGCGGCGGCTCTCGTCGTTAAGCTCGAAGCTGAGCGCCACAAGCTCGTCAATCGTTAACATGCCGGGGTTGTTTTCCCTTATGAGATACTCTTTTTCTGATAGGAGAAGCGCCTTGGCACATTCGATGGTAGTAAGCCCCGCCGCTTCGCGGGCTTGCTGCATCCAGCTTTTCATGCCCCATCTCCATTCGTGTTTCAAAGCATAAGTAGTTACCAGTTTAACTGGTAATCCGTCCATGTCAATTATGTCCATTATTCAACCTGTTAGACTTTTATCCGCAGTTGAAAAGGGGAGTCAATGGAAAATTTCATTGGGCGAAATATTCAGGCATTTCGCGCGCACAAGGGCTTTTCGCAAGAAGGGCTGGGCAATATTCTTGGAGTTTCCCAAACGTCTATATCTGCGTGGGAGGACGGCAAGAGCCTTCCCCGAAAAGTAAATGCCAGCGAGTTTTTCAAAGCATTCCCCGAGCTTTCGCATGACGACATTTTCAGCGAAGAATACGGCTATGCCTGCAAAACGCTTAAGCGAGCAAGGGGTCTCGATGTGGTGGACGTCCCTTTTTACGGGGCGATTGCCGCGGGAGCGCCGATTGAGATGATCGACGTTGGCGAGACCATGCCTATTCCAGGGCACATCTACAACGCCTATCCAGATTCCTTTTTGCTGCGCGTGTCGGGCGAGTCGATGAATCGCTGCATTCCGGACGGGTGCATTGCGCTTATTGACCCCGATGCGGAATGGGTCAGCGGGAAAATCTACGCTGTGCGCGTGGGCGGAACTGACGCGACCGTCAAAATCGTGAACTTCCATAAGAGTTCCGTTGAACTCGTTCCCAGCTCTTATGACCCACGTTTCAAAAAGAAGAAGTATTCGTCCGCCGAGGGCGACAACGATTCCGTGCGCATTCTCGGTCGCGTCGTGTGGTTCTTTGCTCCTTTCAATTTCGGAAAATAGGAGCCTTTTTCGCTATGGAAAGCGCGTGAGCGGGCGTTTTACGTGGTAGTATTCTCGTTTGGCAACTTATACGCAAATCATGCGGCCGCTCTGCGGCATATCAACCGATTGGATGAACCATGCGAGACAGGCTCGAGAAGATCATCGCTGGCTACGAGGAGCTCCAGAACAAGCTTTCCGACCCGGCGATTCTGAACAACCACGCTGAATACACCAAGCTCACCAAGGAATATTCCAACCAGGGCCCGCTTGTGGCCAAGGCTCGCGAATACCTTCAGGCGTGCGACGACATCGACGATGCGAAGGAAATGCTCGACGATCCCGACATGCGCGAGCTTGCCCAGGAAACTATTGCTTCCGCTGAAGCGCAGCTTCCTTCGCTTGAAGAGGAAATTAAGTACATGCTCATTCCGAGCGACCCCGCCGATGAGAAAGACATCATCGTCGAGATTCGTGCTGCCGCCGGTGGCGACGAGGCCGCCATTTTCGCGGGCGATTTGTACAAGATGTACCTGCGCTTCTGCGACTCGCAGCGCTGGAAGACCGAAACCATGGATGTGAGCCCCTCCGATGCTGGCGGCTATAAGGAAATCCAGTTCAAGGTGAAGGGCGACAAGGTTTATTCCGTCATGAAATTCGAGAGCGGCGTGCACCGTGTGCAGCGCGTTCCGAAGACGGAAAGCCAGGGCCGCATTCATACGTCGACCGCTACGGTCGCCGTGCTTCCTGAAGCCGACGAGGTCGAGGTCGACATCAATGAGAACGATCTGCGCATCGATGTGTATCGCGCAGGCGGCCCGGGTGGTCAGTGCGTTAACACGACCGACTCCGCTGTGCGCATCACGCACCTTCCCAGCGGCCTTGTGGTTCAGTCTCAGGACCAGAAGTCGCAGTTGCAGAACAAGATTGCCGCAATGGCTGTTCTGCGTGCGCGCCTCTACGAGAAGATGCTTGCTGAGCAGCAGGCGGCCGAGGGCGCTGAGCGCCTGGCGCAGATTGGTTCGGGCGACCGTTCCGAGAAGATTCGCACGTACAACGCTCCTCAAGACCGCGTGACCGATCACCGCATCGGCTACAACGGTACCTACCAGGGCGTGCTCATGGGCAGCGACTTGGGTGACGTGATCACGGCGCTTCAGGCTGCCGATCGCGCAAGGAAGCTCGAACAAGCCACCGAGTAAGGGTTTATTACATCCCGCCGGACGAGCTCCACCATACGTCAACGGCACAACGTTCCAGGCGTGCCTTATGACGCACGGTGGGGCTCGTCCTTCTTTATGGTATTGGACCCTGCTGCTTTATTGCGAGGGGAGAGGGGAGAAAGATGTCCGACGAGGTGTGGACTATTCAGGCGGCGCTCGATTGGTGCCGCGGCTACCTTCAGCGCAAGGGCGACGAAAACCCGCGCCTTTCGGCCGAGTGGCTTTTGTGCGAGGCGTGCCATATGCGTCGCGTCGAGCTATATGTCAACTTCGAACGCCCCCTTTCCCCTGACGAGCGCGCTACGTTGCGCGACTGGGTAGCGCGCAGGGGCGCGGGCGAGCCGCTTCAGTACATCACAGGCGAGGTGGCATTTCGTCATATCGCCGTGAAGGTGCGCGAAGGCGTGCTCATTCCGCGTCCTGAAACGGAAGTGCTCGTGAGCGAGGCGTTGGCTCTTTTGCCCGCCCCCGAACGTCGCCGTGCCTTGGATTCGACTCTTACGGTGGATGAATTCGAGGAGCTACAGGCGGAAGCCGCGGCGAAAGCGGACCTTGAAGCGTCGGGTGTGGACGATGGAGCGCTGCCGGGCCAAGATGGGGCCATGGGCGTTGAAGGCGAGGTCGAACGCGTCGCAGATGCCGCAATTGAGGCATCTCGCGAAGGGGTCGATACCTTGTGCGACGACGTGCTGTATGTCGCCGATATTTGCACGGGCTCGGGCTGCATTGCGTGCTCAATCGCTTTCGAAAATCCGAAAACGCGTGTGCTGGCCTGCGATATTGCCCCCGAGGCAATCGCGCTTGCGAAAGAGAACGTGGCGGCTTTAGGCCTGGGAAAGCGCGTCGCCGTGCTTCAGGGCGATTTGGGCGCGCCGGTGGGGGAGCGCTTCATGGGCAAGCTCTCGCTCGTTGTGAGCAACCCGCCCTATATTCCCACGCAGGTGCTCGACGGCATGCCGACTGAGGTAACCGAGCACGAGCCCGAGCTCGCGCTCGACGGTGGCGCCGATGGCCTTGACTTGTATAGGCCCTTGGCGACGTGGGCGATTCGCGCCCTTGCAGCTGGCGGCGGCTTTGCCGTGGAGCTCCATGAGACCTGCCTTGGTGCGGCGGCGGCTTTTGCCGAGAGCTGCGGTTTTACTAACGTTCGCATTGTCGATGACTTGGCCGGGCGTCCGCGCGTGCTTACAGCGCGCAAGCCAAACGCCGTGGTCTAAGGCGGAACTCGCCTCTCGGTTTCCAGGATTGTGAGACCGTGTTCTGACGCATGTCGTTTCGTGGAACAGGTACCTCACGATTAGAAACACCAATGAAAGCATCATAAAAGTTAACGCCCAGGCGCTCGTTGCACCTGGGCGTTTCGTTGTAAAAGGGTCTTTTCCAGCGGAGCGAAAACGCTTCTGGCGGGTAAGGCTTCTTGGCAGCTCATCTGGCGTCGGTACCGGCGCCAGACGCCTTTCTTGAGATTTTTTCAGCCGCCTGGCGAAGCGCCTTCGCGGCTATTCGCTTACCTTGACGCCGTTCTTTTCGAGAACATGCACGTTTTCCTGACGTTTGGGGTTGCGAATCTTCAACACGCCGAAGACAAGCGCGACCAGGCCAATTGCTGCGCACGCCATATAGGCGGCGCTCGTTCCTGCTGCCGTTGCGGCTTCGGTTGCCATGCCTTGCCCCAGGGAGCTCGCGGTGACGCTCGTCATAAGGGTCACGACAAGTGCCGTGCCCAAGCCGCCGGCAACTTGGCGACCGGTGTTGGCGATGGCGTTGCCATGGGCGATTTTGTCATTGGAAAGCGCATTGATGCCCCATGTGTTCACGGGCATGTTCGCGAGCGATTGGCCCGCGGCCTGAGCCGCGCAAAGCACGGCTACAAGGACGATCGACGAATCCGCGTTCATGCGTGACAGGGCGAAGAGCGCTGCGGTCATAAGCACGAGGCCTCCCACGGAAATCGCGCGCGGGCCGAACTTGTCGAATACGATGCCCGAGATAGGGCTGATGAGAATGCCTGCTGCAGCCGCGGGCAGCATGACGATGCCCGTTTCGAGAGCCGATGCTCCCATGGCCGTTTGGAGCAGAATGGGGAGCAGGGTGTTGGTGACGAGGCACGCCGCGTTGATGAGCGTCACCACGATGGCGGCAACGGCGAAGTCGCTCGATTTCAGGCAACGCAAATCGAGCAGCGGCTCCTCGAGCGTAAGTTGGCGTTTGACGAATGCGATAAGGCATACGATGCCCGCAATAATAGTGCCGAGCACTGCGATGCTCGTCCAGCCAAGCGTCGAGGCGCTCGAGAATCCGTAGAGCAGGCCGCCGAATGCGATGGTGGAAAGCGCGATTGATGCGACATCGAGCTTGGGGCGCTTTGCTTCGCCGACGTTTTCGAGTAAAAATACGCCGCAGAGCAGTACGACAAGGGCGAGCGGCACAATGCAGCCGAGCGTTACGCGCCAGCCGTAGGCGTCGATAATCGCGCCGCCAAGCACGGGGCCAACGGCGGGGCCGGCCGACATCACGATGCCCGCAACGCCCATGGCCGTGCCGCGCTTTTCAACGGGGAAGACGAGCATCGGGACGACGGAAACAAGTGGCAAAAGCACGCCCGAGGCGGCCGCTTGCAGCACGCGACCGCAAATGAGCAGGAAAAACGTAGGCGCTGCTGCACAAAGCGCGGTTCCTGCGGCGAATGTTGCCGTGGCGGCGAAGAAGAGCGCGCGGGTCGAGAACCTATCGATCAGAAATGCCGAAACAGGCACCATGATGCCGCTCACGAGCGGGTAAATCGACATAATCCATTGCGCGGTTGAGGCGTCGATGCCGAAGTCGGCCATAATCGCGGGCAGCGCGGGCGACATGACGGTTTGGTTCAGCAGCGCCAAAAACGCGCCGAACACCACGACTCCCACGATGCGGATTTGCCGTGCGGTTGTTTTTCCAGAAGCTTGATTGGATGTCAAAGGTTCTCCTTCGTTTGGGGTTTGAGCGCAAAAGGGCATAACGCTCTGAGAGGCGATGAAAATAAGCGCGATGCGACAGCCGCGTTATGCGGAAGCGGTGCATCTATGGGATTTGGGAAAAGCCTCAGATCAACATTGAGGAAAGCGAGGGCGCCACTGGGGCATGCGTGGGCGCCCCTTCTTCAGCGAGGAAGGATTCGATGCGGCGCACGTGCCGATATATGCTGGCGTAATCTTGAAACATTGCGACGGGCAACCTTAGCAAAATGCCGTGGTGTGGCGCAAGCGAACGCGATCGTTGTTCACGAATCGTCAATTTGCCGCCCGCGAGATGCTCTATGCTCGCTTGCCGAAGGTTTCCCGATTCGAAACGAAGCGTGGGTATAATCGACGAATCTCTTATAACGAAATGCGCACCCGCGCAGTGCGGGCGTGATCGCGGTGAAAGGCGAATCGCAATGAAGATTCTGGTGACCGATAAAATCGTCGACGAGGGCATCGACATCTTGAAGGGGAAGGGCTACGAGGTCGATGAGCGCTTCGGCCTGTCCCCGAGCGAGCTGCTCGAGTGCGTCGGCGCCTATGACGCCCTTATCGTTCGCTCCGCCACCCAGGTCACGCGCGAGGTGATCGAGGCCGCGACGAATTGCAAGATTATCGGCCGCGCCGGTGTGACGTGCGACAACATCGATGTCGATGCCGCAAGCGAGCACGGCATTCCCGTATGCAACGTTCCTACGAGCAATATCGTTTCGGCGGCCGAGCACACTATGGCGCTCATGCTTTCGGCGGCTCGCGAAATTCCCGCCGCCGATGCCGCGATGCATGCGGGCAACTTCAGCCGCGATCACTTCATGGGCCACGAGCTCTATGAAAAGACGCTTGCCATTTTCGGCCTCGGGCGTATTGGCGGTCTCGTTGCCGAGCGTGCCCATGCGTTCGGCATGCGTGTTGTGGGCTTCGACCCGTATTGCTCGGCGGCTCGCGCAAGCCAGCTCGGCGTCGCGCTGTTCGATTCTATGGATGAAGTGCTTCCCATCGCCGATTTCATCACCGTGCACGTTCCCCGTACCGACGGCACGTACCACATGTTCGCTGCCGAACAGTTTGCCCAGATGAAAGATGGCGTTGTCATCGTGAACACAGCACGCGGCGGCGTCATTGACGAAAAAGCCCTTTCCGATTTCATGGCGGCCGGCCGCGTTTTCGCGTGTGGCATCGACATGCTCGAGGCCGAGCCCTCCGCGGAAACGCCGCTCGCCGAGTTCGACCGCGCCGTGCTCACTCCCCATTTGGGCGCCAACACGCTCGAGGCGCAAATGCGCGCCGGCGTGAACATTGCCCGCTACGTCGCCAACGGCCTTGAGGGCCTCGTGGTGCCGACGGTCGTGAACATGGTTTCCAAAGAGGTCGATGAAGCCGCTGCCGCCTATATTCCTGCATGCCAGATGTGCGGAAGCGTGCTCACGCAGCTCGCGCGCGAAGTTCCCAAGGCACTCTCTATTGTTGCTTCGGGTTCATGCGCGGGCGATATGCAGGTGCTTTCGGCGGCGACGCTTTCGGGCATGCTGTCGCGTGAAGGCCAGGCGAGCGTGTCGACCGAAAATGCCGATGCTTCGGCGCGTCGCCACGGCATTAAAATGGAGGCCCAACAGGCGAGCGATTCGCGCGGCTACGACTCCATTGTGAGCATGGAGGCCGATGGCTTGGAGATTTCCGCAACCGTGCCGGGCGCGCATCGAGAGACCCATGTCGTTTCGATTCTGGGCTATCGACTCGACGTGGTGCCGGGCGACCACGCCTTGATTTTCACGTACGCCGACGAGCCTGGCCAGGTGGGCCGCATGGGCACCATTCTGGGCGAAGAGGGCATCAATATCTCGACCATGGCCATTGGCAAGCGCGCCGATTGCCACGAGGTGCTCGTGTTCCTCAATGTTGAAAGCGAGCCTTCGCCTGAGGTTATCGAGCGCGTCGCACAGGCCATTGACGCGACGAATTCCTGGGCGATTCGTTTGTAAGCACGCCATGGTTTTGCTAGCGCTCTGGGATGCCGCTGACATCTCGGGGCGCATTCGCTTTGTTTGCCGTGCGCTCCGGTGGGGGTAGTAATGGGTGCTCTGCATTATCGAATTATGTGCATCTTTCTACCGTCGCGAGCGCCGCTCATTCGCGTGATAGAATACCGAGCTGGTATATTCGCGATGTTCGATATTGTCGACGCGCTTATCACACGTAGAGAAAACGAAGCGGAAAAGGACACTCTCTATGTCGTTTATGGACTTCTTCAGCAAGTTTACCGGCGGTTTCGGCGGTGCTTCCTCGGTCGATTTGGCAATCGACCTGGGCACGGCGAACACGCTTGTTGCTATAACCGGCGAGGGCGTCGTGCTCAACGAGCCCAGCGTCGTTGCCATTGAGCGCAGCACGCATCGCGTGCTCGCCGTGGGCCATGAAGCCAAGCAAATGATCAACCACACGCCCGACGCATTTTCGGCGGAGCATCCGCTGCGCGATGGCGTTATCGCCGATTACGACGTGACCGAGGCTATGCTTTCGGCCTTTATCAACAAGGCCATTGAGCGCCGCTATCCGTGGCAGGCGAAGCCGCGCATCGTTATCTGCATTCCATGCGGCGCCACTTCGGTCGAGAAGCGCGCCGTGTTCGAGGCCGCCATTCAGTCGGGCGCTCGTCAGGCGTACCTCATCGAGGAACCCATGGCTGCCGCTATGGGCGCCGACTTGCCCGTGACCGAACCTACCGGCTCCATGGTGGTCGATATCGGTGGCGGTACCACCGAAGTCGCCGTTATTTCCCTCGGCGGCATTGTGACGTCTTCTTCGCTTCGCTTGGCGGGCAACAAGATGGACGAAGCAATCGCCATGTATCTGCGCGATTTGCTCGGCATCAAGGTGGGCGAGCGCACGGCCGAAATCATCAAGATCAAAATCGGCTCTATTCTTCCCTTCGAAGACGGCCGCGAGAAAGACATGATCATTTCTGGCCAGGACGTCGTTACCGAACAGCCTCGCGAGGTTACCATTCAGTCGGAAGACGTTCGCGCTGCGCTTCAGCCTCCCATTGAAGAAATGGTTGTGCACATTAAAGAAACGTTCAAGAAGACCAACCCCGACCTTGCGAGCGATATCATTTCGAATGGCATTTTGCTCACGGGCGGCGGCGGCTTGCTCTCTGGTCTCGATCGCTACCTCACGTCGCGTCTCGAGATTCCCGTTTGGACGAGCGAAACGGCGCTTACGAACGTTGCCATGGGCTGCCTGAAGGTTCTTGAGACTCCGACGGCGCTCAAGCAAACGCTGATGCGCTCGAAATAATTGGCGTCCGCGCACGGCGGCGCAAGAAATAGGATTCACTTTGCGCCGGGCTGCAACAGGCTCGGCGCATCGTTTTATAGAAGGAAGCGAGCTTTAGACACCTATGGCCCGAAAACAACAAATGCTCAATGACTCATCGAAGACGATCGGCGGCGCTGCGCTTCTTGTTGTGCTGCTTATTGTTTCCGCTGTGCTGTCGGGCGTCTATTCCAACGAAACGTCTTCCGGCCCTGTGCACAGCGTGCAGGCGGGGGCGGGCATGGTTGCAGCGCCTTTGCAGTTCGTGGGTGTGGGCGTTGCCTATGCCGAAGACGCCGCGAGCGATGCAATTCAAAACACCACGGCTTCCGATTCCTCATACACGCAGCTTCGCGACGAGAACGCGCAGCTCAAAGCCCAGCTCGCCGAGCTCGAGGAATACCGCGGCGAGGCTCAGCGACTGCAGGGTTTGCTCGACCTGTCCGATAAATACGATTTTTCGGGCGTCACGGGTCGCGTAATCGGTAAAGGGACCGATGCCTGGAATCGCGTGGTTACGCTTAATGTGGGCTCCGCTTCCGGCGTCGAGTGCGGCCTTCCCGTTATTGGCGGCAGCGGTTTGGTGGGCCAAGTTATCGAGGTTTCGCCGCTTACGTGCCGCGTTCGTTTGATTTCCGACCCGCAATCGGGCGTTTCGGTCGTGCTGCAGTCGAATCGCGCCGAAGGCGTGGTGCGCGGCTCCATCGCGGGCCTTCTGTATTTGGAAGACCTCGATACCTCGACCGAGGTGAATGTGGGCGATACCGTCATTACCTCGGGCCTCGGCGGCTCGTATTTCCGCGGTGTGGCGCTCGGTACGGTCGTGAACGTCATTAACGCGGCGGGCACGTCGGATCGAACCATCGTGGTGGAGCCGTTCAGCTCTGCCGATCCGCTGGAGGAGCTCACAGTCGTTGTGAACATGGGGTCTGAGGGCGACCTTTCGGGCACGAGCGATGCCTCGTCTTCCAAGAGCGCCTCTTCCGATAACGATTCCTCTGAAGGCGGTGCGTAGACATGCGTGAGTCGGTGCTGCTTGTGGTAGGTGCCGTAGTCGCTGTCGTGCTGCAAATCGTGCTGGCGCCCAATCTGGTCATCCTGGGGTCCATGCCCGATTTCGTGCTGGTCTACGTGGGCATCGCCGCCATGCTTCTGCGACGCGATTCGGTGCTCGTGATGGCATTTTTCGCCGGCCTTGCCATGGACCTTGTGGGAACGTCGACGGTTGGCTTGTGCGCCGGGCTCTATACGCTTACCGCTTTCCTTACGAGCCGGGCGGCGGGCTTCTTCGGCAACGATACGCTGGGCGCTTCGCTTGCTATTTCCATGGGGTGTTTTCTTCTGGTGGAAGTGCTCTATGCAGGTTTTTATATTTCGTCGGTTGATGTGTCGATTATCGAAGCGCTCGGCCAGCGCGCGCTCCCTTGTGCGCTCTACGATTGCGCGATGGCCCTTATCGTGCTGCCCATCACGACGCACATGTTTGCGGCGGCAGCGCCTTCTCATAAGGCGCCAACTTCCTCGACCGTTCGTCTTCGCTAAGGGTATTGCATGGTTTACGCTATCATGGCCGCGCTTGTCGTTATTGTCGTTGCAGGCGTGGCGCTTTTCGTTTTCTTCAGGGCTCGGAACATCAAACCGGGCAGCTCCGTGCCGAAATCGGTGACGTCGATCGGCTCGGCCACGCCATTCCAGACCCGCACGAGCTCGTCTTCGGTGGGCACGAGCTCTCCCATGGGTGCTGCGACCGGCGGTGTGCGCGAGCGATTGAAATCGCGCTTCATGGCAATTGGCGTGCTCATTGCGGCCGTGTTTGGCAGCCTTACGGCGAAGTTGTGGAGCATGCAGGTGCTCTCGAGCGAGCAGTATGTGGAAGCCGCCAACGAGAATCAGTACACAACCATTAAGACGCCTGCCGCGCGCGGTCGTATTTTCGATACGCAGGGCATCGTGATGGTCGACAACAAAACGCGTCCCGCCGTGCTGGCCGATGCCGATGTTGCTGACGATCGCACGACGCTTTTGCGCCTGTCCGCCTTGCTTGGCTTGCCCTATGCCGTTGTGCGCCAGCGCATCAAAGATACGTCGGGAGGTGCCCAGGCGCAGCGCGAGGTGTCGTCGTCGCCTCGAAGCCGCGACGTGGCGTTCATCGCCGAGCATCCCGATGCATTCCCTGGCGTCGATGTGCAGGAGCGCACGCATCGCGTATACCCGTACAAGGCCCTGGCGAGCCAGGTGCTTGGCTACGTGGGCACGGTTTCCGATAGCGTTTTGAACAACCCGCCCGCAGGCACCGATTACGAAAGCGGCGACGAGGTCGGCCAATCTGGCGTCGAATCGGTATACGACGGTTACCTTTCTGGCGCGCACGGCGAACGCGTGGTCGTGACCGATGCCGATGGCGTGGTGCATGAGGTGAAAAGCGAAACGCCTGCCAGCCAGGGCAACGACGTGTATCTCACGATTTCTGCGCGCGTGCAATCGATCGCCGAGCAGAAGCTCAAAGAGCTTATCGCGCCGAACGGCGTTATCGGCGGTGGCACGGGCACGGCGGGCGCGGTCGTCGCCATGGAAGTCGACACCGGCAATGTGATTTGCATGGCCAATTTCCCCACGTTCGACCCCACGAATTTCGTCGGGGGCGTCTCGCAGGAGAATTGGGACCGCTATAACGATTCGGGCAGCTCGTATGCACCCCTTATGAACCGCTGCATCGCGGGCCAGTACCCGGCCGCATCGACGTTCAAAGCGTTCACAGGCCTCGCAGCGCTCAATTACGGCTTCGCTACTTCTTCGACTTCGTGGAATTGCTCGGGCACATGGACGGGCTTCGGCGAGGCGTATGCCCAGAAATGCTGGCTTACTACGGGCCATGGCGCGATTGACCTTCGACACGGCATTGTGGTGTCGTGCGACGTTGTGTTCTACGAAATCGCGAAGAACTTCTATGACGCGAGCTCCAAAATCGGCGATGACGCCATGCAGAACTACATCAAGGAATTCGGCTTAGGCTCGAAGACGGGCATCGAGCTTCCCGACGAGGCGCAGGGCGTTATTCCGACGCCCGAATGGAAGAAGGAATACTTCCGCAATGCGCCCGAGGAAGGTCAGTGGCAGCCGGGTGATATGACCAACATGGTGATTGGCCAGGGCAACGTGCTCGTGACGCCTCTGCAGATGGCCGTGGGCTACGCGGGCATCGCCACCGGAACGCTTCCCGTGCCGAATCTGCTGAAGGAAGTGCGCAATTCTTCGGGTGAGACGGTGGTTTCGCGCGAGCCGAAGAAGGGCACGATGCCCGATGTCGAGAAAACGCATCTCGAAATCATGCGCGATGCGCTTCGCGGCGTTGCCGAAGAAGATGGCGGCCTGCCCGCCATGCTCAAGCAATACGATTACCAATGCGCTTGCAAAACGGGCACGGGCGAATGGGCCGACCACGATGGTTACGCGTGGTTTGCGATGTATGCGCCTTACGACAACCCGAAGTATGTTGTGACGTGCGTCATTACCGAAGGCGGCGCGGGCGCCGATGCTGCGGCGCCTATTGCCGCTGCCGTCATGGATGGCTGCATCAAGCTTGGCGACGGCGCGATTTCGGGCGACCCCGCCGTTATCGAAGAAGTGACCGAGATTATCGAGTACGCCGGAACGGGCGCTGGACGGGTGGATTAAATGGCTGGCTTCAACGAAATTGACCGCGTGCGCACGCCGGAAGGGCAGTATGTCAGCGCGTCGCCGTTGGGCGGATCGGGCCGTCCGAAACGCGCTATTGACGCCGTGCCCGTTCCTTTGGTACTCGTGGTTGCAGCGCTTCTGGGCTATGGCCTGCTTGTGGTATGGTCGGCGATTCAAACGAACGAGAATTATTCGTTCTCGCGCCAGCTCATGGGCGTTGCAATGGGCGTTGTCGCAATGCTCGCGTTCTATTTCTTCGATTATCGGCGCTTGGCGAACTATACGACGCTTTTGCTTATTGTGAACGTGGTGCTCATTTTGTCGCCGCATTTGCCCGTCATTGGCGTTGAGAGCAAAGGCGCGCAAAGCTGGATCAAGGTTGGTATTCAGCTGCAGCCGGGCGAGTTCGCGAAAATCACGGTGATTCTGCTCGATGCGGCCGTTATGTCGAAGTTCGGCGGCAGGCTTGATGACCCACGCGAGTTCATCAGGGCGCTCGCGTATATCGCGATTCCGTTTTTGTGCATTATGACGCAGCCCGACTTGGGCACGGGCTTGGTGTACTTGGTGATTGGCGCCGTGACGCTCATTATGGGCGGCGCGCGCTGGAAGTATTTAATCGTGCTGCTTGGCGTGTTCGTGGGGCTGATCGTCGCGGTGTTCGCGGTTGACGAGGTGCTGAAGAACGCGACGGGCGATTATGTGCTGCTCAAGCAATACCAGCGCAACCGCTTGCTCGTGTTCTTGGATCCGAGCGCCGACGTGACGGGCACGGGCTTTAACCTCAACCAGGCCATGATCGCTATTGGCTCGGGCGGGTTCTTCGGAAAGGGCCTGCTCAATGGCTCGCAGTCGAGCTTGGGCTTCGTTCCGGAATCGGCGACCGACTTCATTTTCTGCGTGCTTGCCGAGCAGTTTGGCTTTTTGGGCGCTCTCGTGCTTCTTGCGCTGTATTTGACGCTCATTCTGGTGGCGATTCGCATTGCGCGTGAGTCGAGCGATTTGTTCGGAACGCTCATCGTGATGGGCATTGTGGGCATGTGGCTCTTCCAGATTCTCGAGAACATCGGCATGGACATTGGGCTTATGCCCATTACGGGCATTCCGTTGCCGTTCATGAGCTACGGATCGTCGTTCATGATGGTGAACTTCGCGTTGCTCGGCCTTATCGGCAGCGTGTATGCGCATAAGGGATAGGGTAGAATTCGAGATGCGACAGGGGGTGTCGCATCTTTACTCTTTGCCGAGGTGAACCTATGTTCAGCGATTTTGCAGTGTGGTATTTGTTTTTTGCTGGAACTGCGGCTGGGTCGTTCGTGATTGCCGCGACTCTTGATTTTCGGGGGAACTCTTTCGCGGACATGCGCTTGGTTTCGCTTGCATCCCGCGTGGGCTTTTGTGGTGCGCCAGTGCTGTTGGGCATTGCTGCGCTCATGTTGTTCCTCGATTTAGGAAATCCCGCCGCGATTGGCTTTGCGTTCTCGAATCCGGTTCGTTCGCTTGTTTCGATTGGCGCGTGGCTTATCGCCCTTGCCCTTGTCGTTTTTTTAATGGTTGTCGCGTTGCTGCTCTTGCGAGTTCGCTGCCGTTGCTTTCGTCTTCTTGAAGTCATTGGTTCTGTAATCGCCGTGGGGCTCATGTGCTATACGGGTGTTCTGCTCGCTTCTATGAATTCCGTTGACTTTTGGAATACTCCGCTGCTTGTGGCGTTGTTCGTTTTTTCAGCTTTGAGCTGTGGGTGCGGCTTTCTTTCCGCCGTGGCTTTCTGTATCCAGGGAAGTGCTCGGGGCTTTTCTTGCCTGCGTTGGGTGGGGGTGGTTCTGTGCGTAATTGAGGCGGTTTCGCTCGTTGCCTTGCTGATTGGGCGTTGGCTGTATAGTGAAGCTTCGCGTCAGTCGTGCTCCATGCTGCTGTTTGGAGAATGGGCGGACGTTTTTTGGGTTGGCCTTGTGCTATGTGGCATCGTCGTCCCTCTTGTGCTTGCATGTTTCGAGCGACATGGTTTTGCGCCCGCTCTTCGATTGGTGGATGGGTGCTCGGTGCTCGTAGGCGGTGCGTGCCTTCGATTTTGTATCATCGGCGTGGCTCTTTATTCTGCTCCATGTTTTGTTGTGTCATAATGTAATAGTTCAATATGCAATTATGCTCGCGTTGTAAGCGAAGATTCGATCGGGGTGGGTTATGAATCCCGCAGTGAAAACAAATACGGCATTTTCGCCAACCATGGTAGATAAAAACCTCATTACGCTCGATGAGAATAGCGGTGTTCCCATTTGGATGCAGTTACGAAATCGTTTGGTGTATTTGGTCGTGTCGGGAACTGTGGCACCCGGTTCCAAATTGCCCACTGTGCGCGATTTGTCCTCGTTCCTTAGCGTAAATTACAACACGGTTAGCAAGGTTTATCGCGACATCGAAAAAGACGGGTACGTCATAACGCGGCGCGGCAAGGGAACGTTTGTGGCGGAGGTCAATTCTGAAGGATTTGAAGCTGCCGATGCGAAAGCTGCGATCGATTTGCTCGTCGATACTTTTCTAGAGCAGGCGAAAGAGCTCGGTCTTTCTGAGTCCGACGCTGCGGCGGCGGTTGCGAATCGCGCAGGAGGAATGTTCGTATGAAGCTTGGAAAGAATCATTGCGTAAATGATAGCGCCGCGTCTGAACAGGCGTTTACGAGCGCTTCTCATGAATCTCCGGATAATATCGTCTCCGAGAAAGATGCGTCGCGTGCTGGCGTCTATGGTTTTGCGATTCTTATGTTTGCTCTCGGCTTCTGCGTTGTTTTCGCACTTACGCTGCCCGTCTTGTCGCCATACACCGTGCTTGCATCGGCCATAGCCGGCTTTGCGCTTTCATCGACGTTTCGCGTAGCGACCCAATGGGAGCATGTGGCCCTTCTGCGCTTTGGCCGTTTTCGGAGAATTGCGCAGCCTGGTATTTATGTGGTGATTCCTTTTGTTGACTCAGTTGCCATGCGCATAGATCAACGAGTCATTACGACGGCGTTCTATGCGGAGCAGGCGCTTACGAGTGATTTGGTGAGCGTCGATGTTGATGCGATTCTGTTTTGGGCTGTATTTGACTCGGAAAAAGCCTGCCTCGAGGTTGCGAATTTCCCCCAAGCTGTGCGCAGAGCTGCGCAAACTGCCATTCGCGACGCTATAGGTCAGGTGAGTCTGGCAGATCTGTCGCTGCGTCGTCGCCAGCTCGATCACGAGTTGCAAGAATTCATGGCCGAGA
This sequence comes from uncultured Slackia sp., assembly GCF_934630525.1. Lineage (GTDB taxonomy): Bacteria > Actinomycetota > Coriobacteriia > Coriobacteriales > Eggerthellaceae > Slackia. The sequence continues at coordinate 49,735 of NZ_CAKTVX010000002.1, read as the reverse complement.
AATGCGAGGAATGGGGCATTAGCGTTATTTCGGTTGAGATTCGCAATATTAAGATTCCGAATGAGCTGCAAGATTCGCTTGCACGCGAGGCTCAGGCTGAGCGGGAGCGAGACGCTCGCATACTGCTTGCCGATGTTGAACGGGACATTTCGGAAATGTATGTTGATGCGGCGCGCACCTATAACCAGGAGCCTGGCGCCATGCAACTTCGTGCGATGAATCTATCCTACGAAAGCGCTCGCGATGGCAAAGGTGTGCTCATTGCGCCGAGCAGCCTGGCTGATGGTTTTGTTGACGTGGCGACCTCGAAATAATGTAGCTATCCTCAAATAAAATAACTATTGAACTATTGAACTAGTTCAATAAAAGAGTATTATATTGGGCATTAGGTTGGCCTGCCTTTTTTGATTCATGCAAGGGGGGAGCGCAATCCTAGGTCCAATTTCGTTTTGGTTGCAAACATGCGGAGTATGTGCCTAGGGTGGCGCTTTCGGGATTAATTCGAGGAGGAAACATGACGGGAGCACAAGGTTCGAAATTCGACCTAACCCGCAGAGGCTTTCTCAAAGCTGGTGCCGTATCGGCTATGGGCCTGGCTGCCGCCGGTTCGATGACCGGTTGTTCTGGATGGCTCGGTTCGACGGCGCCCGAAGCCGCCGAAGAGAAAACCGTCTATACGTTGCACCAGTTCATGTGCACGGGCCGCTGCTCATTGAAGTGCACGGTTCGCGATGGTCGTTTGGCTATGATCCAGCCCAATGATACAGTTGACGAATATTATCGCCATGTATGCATGAAGGGCATCTCTGAGATTCAACACGTGTATTCCGACGAGCGCCTTCAGACGCCTATGCGTCGTGTTGGCGAGCGTGGAAGCAATGAGTTCGAGGCGATTACGTGGGATGAGGCTCTTGCTACGATTGGCGAGGAGCTGAATAAAGCGTGGAATAAGTACGGTAAGTCTTCCGTATACATGTCCGCCTCTAATGAACCGCGTTTTTCCTTCCTGCCAGCGCTCTTGGGCTGCGCGACTGGCGTTGAGCCGGGTATTGATCGCGGAACGGGCAATGGCGAGGCGCCCGCCATTGGCGGCGACGTTTTCGGCGGTGGTACGGCTGAATCGCGCGATTGGGTGAATACGAAGACCTTGGTTATCGCTGGTACAAACCTGCTGGAAACTTCAATGATGCAGGCGAATACCTTCATGGACGCCAAAGAAGCAGGGTGCGAGATTATCGTACTCGATCCTCATTTTTCTACCACGGCGAGCAAAGCTGACCAGTGGATTCCCATTCAACCTGGATGCGATGCGGCGTTTTACTTGGGTATGACGACGTATATCCTTGAGAATAAGTTGTACGACGAAAAATTCGTGCTCGAGCATACTTCTCTGCCATTTTTGATGAATGCTGAAACTGGCGAGATGCTGCGCGAGGGCAAAGAGTGGGGCATTGACGAAGAGACCGGTGATCCGGTTGATCCGGGCGATTTCATGGTATGGGATGCGACGGCTGGCAAAGCCGTTCCGTATTCGTCTGCGATTTTGACTGCTGCGCTTGAAGGTGAATTCGATCTTGATGGAGTGCAGGCAACGACCGCTTTTTCGAATTTGAAAAAGAATCAGGCGCAGTACACCACCGAATGGGCCGCAGGCGTTACCGGAATCGATGCAGCCACGATTGAGGAAGTCGCTCGCAAGTACGCGACGAATGGTCCTGCTTATTTGGTATTTGGCCAGGGTGGGTCGGACAAGTATTCCAATCCAGACATTATTGGCCATGCCGGCATGGTGCTCACGGCTCTCACGGGAAATATTGGCAAACCAGGCAGTGGCATTGGCCATACCATCGGTGGTGCGGGCTATGGCGTGGCGCTTGGCGAATGGAAGCTTCCCGAGCAGTTTAAGCCCGCCGAGCTCGATGTTCGCGCCGATCGCTTCCCCACTCGCGAAAACGATGTGCATGTGATTATCTCGCTTGGCAATACCTTCCAGCAGTATTGGGCGAACATGAACAAGACTCGCGAATGGATTGATTCGCTTGATTTCATTGTGCATATCGGAATGTACTACGAAGATACCGTGAAGTACGCTGACATAGTTTTGCCGGTATGCAGCAAATTCGAGGATACGGTCGAGCATTCCATCGTCCGCAGCGATTATAACCACGTGAACCTGCAGACGAAATGCATTGACCCGCTGTTCGACAGCAAGCCCGACTTCGACGTGATGCGCCTGATTGCCGAATCGGTTGGCTTGGGAGATTACTTGCCTAAGGACGCCGAGGAGCTTGTACGCTATCAAATCGAGAACTCGAAAGATTTGGCCGACCAAGGCATTACGCTCGATGCCCTGATTAAAAATCACGGCAGCATCAAGATGGCCAATACTGATGAGCCTCGTCGCGGTTACACGGATCTGAAATTTAAGACGCCGACCGAGCGCATGGAAGTGTATTACCAGTCACAAGCCGAAGTCGGCCAGGGCTGGCCGAACTGGGAAGAGAACAACGAGGCGTATGCAGGCAATCCGCTCGCCGAGAAGTATCCGCTGCAGTTTACACAGACGCGCACGCGTTTCTCGAATCACTCGCACTTCAAGGCCGCCGCATGGCTTCAACAGTTTGTCAAGCCGGTGCTCGAGCTTAATCCGAGAGATATGGAATCGAGGGGCATTGCCGACGGCGACTTGATCGAGGCATTCAATGATCGTGGGTCGTTCAAATGCGTTGCGCGCGCAAATAACGCAGTGCGTCCGGGGTCGTCTCGCACGTTTGAGGCAGGTTGGAGCAAATTTATCGAAGAGGGCAACACTCAAAATGTGACGAATGACCACGTCAATGAGCGCGACGAATATTTGCCCACTGGTGCGCCCATTCCCTTTAACGACACGCTCATCGAAGTGAAGAAAGCGTAGGTGACAATCAATGACGAAACTTGCCATTGGCATTAACCTTGATCGCTGCATTGGCTGCCATACCTGTGCTAATGCGTGCAAAATGCAAAACAACGTTCCTATGAACATGCTCTGGAATCGCGTAATTACCGAGGGCTGCGACGTGATTGACGGCGCAGTGGGCGAATACCCGAATTTGAGTCGCACCTATATCGCGCTCGCGTGCCAACATTGCGAAAATGCCGCATGCAAGAAAGTATGCCCGACTGGAGCCACGTACAAAGATGACAAGGGCCGTGTTGAGATTGATTACGACAAGTGCATCGGTTGTCGAATGTGCATGGCAGCATGTCCGTATAACGCGCGTGTATTCAACTGGGAAGATCCGCTCCGCGAGCCCGACTTCAATTACGGCGATGCTCGCGTGCCTGTTCGCACCCGTGGCGTAATGGAAAAGTGCACGCTGTGCAAAGAGCGCACCGATGACGGAGAAAAGCCGATGTGTGTGGTGTGCTGCCCGACGCATGCTCGCGTCTATGGGGACTTGGACGATCCCGAGTCTGAGATTTCCAAACTGCATGCCATGAAAAAAGTCCGTATTCTTCTGGAAGAAAAGGGCACGAAGCCCCAGGTCTTCTACTACAACAACTAGGGGGTGCCACTATGCAATTCTCTTCTAAGGCGAAAGCCGGTCTCGGCATTCTTCTGGCTGTGATGGTGGTGGGCTTTTGCGCGTATGCGTATCAGCTGATGGGCGGTTTGGGCGTGACTGGCATGTCCAATGGCGTGTCATGGGGCCTCTACATCACGTGCTTCATGTTCTTTGTCGGTTTGTCTGCCGGCGGTCTGATCGTGGCAAGCTCGGCTCATGTGTTCCATATTGAGTCATTCAAAAAGGTTTCGATGCCTGCCGTTATTACCTCGACGGTATGCATCCTGTGCGCCGGCGCATTCATCTTGATTGATTTGGGTGGCATTCAACGCATTTGGAACATGTTTGTAAGCTTGAATTTCACATCGCCGCTTGCGTGGGATATGTGCGTCATTACTACGTATCTCGTCATCAACATCCTCGATATCGTGTGGTTGCGTAAGGGCGATGAGCGCAAGGTTCAGATTCTCTCGTATGTCGCGCTGCCTGTTGCAATTCTGGTTCACAGCGTTACTGCGTGGATTTTCGGATTGGAAATCGCCAAAGAAGGCTGGTATAGCGCGATTATGGCTCCGATTTTCGTTGCTTCCGCGATGGATTCCGGTTTGGCCCTGCTGATGTGCGTGCTTGCTGCATCGAAGAAGGCAGGCATTTTCGATGCGGGTGAAAAGCTGTTTGCCGATTTGGCGCGCCTTCTTGCAACGTTTATCGCGGTCGACGCGTTCTTCATTGGCTGCGAGCTCTTGACCGTCTTTTACCCAGGCACCGAAGGTGCGACCGAGCTTCTGGGCATTATGACGTCGGGTGCGACTGCGCCGTTCTTCTGGTTCGAAATCATTGGTGGCCTTCTGATTCCGTTCCTGTTGCTTGCGTCTGCAAAGCGCCACAAGAATACCGTGCTGGTCGTGCTCGCGAGTGCGCTCGTGATGTTCGGTGTATTCTGCAAGCGTGTTTGGCTCCTTTTCACGAGCTTTGCGATGACGAATATGTATGGTGCGCCGGGTATTTCTTCTGGCTCCACGATTGCTCGCAATTCGACTGGTGCCGATATGTGGTCACTCGCGGGCTCGTATACGCCCACTATTGTTGAGGCGCTTATCGTAGCCGCCGTCGTGAGCTTCTGCGTTTTCGCTATCGCGCTCCTGTCTAAAAAGCTCGTTGGGCACGAAAACGCATAGACACGTATATTGATCTTCTCTCCGGGATGCCGTTCGCCACGAAAGGCGGGCGGCATCATTGAAAGGCGACATCTCATGCAGACTTTTTCTAACGACGATTGGCGGTCGGCCTCCGAACTCTATGCATTCTTGGGTAATTCCCTTCTTGACCCCATGAATCGAACGGAAGTCGTAGGTCTTGATGTTGAATTCTGGATTGCGATTTCAAAAATGTTCAATGGGTCGCTCGAAAATGAAGCGAAGGCGCTCGCATCGTGGGCGAATGGCCATGAGCATGAAAGTCGCGAGCACGTCGTGCGGGATGTTTCAGTTGAATTCACGCATTTGTTCGTCGGTCCTCCGAAGCCGGCTGCGGCGCCTTGGGAAAGTGCGTATGGCAACGTGGAATCCCATGTTGGATTTGGAGTGGCCACGCATGAGATGCGCGACATTATGCGTGACATGGGATTGTCATTGCAGAACGAGAGCAACCAATACGAAGACCATATTGGAATCGAGCTGCTTATTGCCTCCGAAATGTGTCGACGGATTGCCAATGGGCTGTCTTGCGGTGTCGCTTGCAGCGTTGTGGAAGAAATCGACGCAACCCCGCAATGTGGCGATTCGAGTGAGGACGACGTAATGGACGCAGCTCGTTTTGCGGAATACGTAAACGAGCATCCGTTGCGTTGGATCGGCAAAATGAGGGCACGTGTTTCTACGGAGGCGCCTGACGGGTATTTTGTCCGGATGCTGGGGCTTGCGGAAGCGGCACTCTCGTGGCACGTGCGACAGATTGAAAAATAGGGACAGGCTGGGCTAGGGCATCCTAGCCCTCTTTGCATTATGGGGAGCAATGGATTGTGCATGTTCGTTAACGCGGATATGCTTTTTCACTTTCTAGGCGCATTTTGCGATTGGGGGTCTTTTATTGCGTTGGCTGTGAGGTTTGGCTTTGTTGCCTTGAAGTTAACGTAAGAGCTTCAGCGGCCTTGTCGACGGTACGCTCTATGTTAGTGGGCGTACGTTGCGTTGGGTATTCGTGCCGATTTCCTTCGGGTTATGGGATTTAGGAATCAATGGCGGTCCCACGCTATAATAGGCAAGAATGCAAGCATGATGGCCGCGTGGTCGCTGTTCGAGGAGGCAATTGATATGCCGAAAATGCCCAAGATGCCTATTGATGTGATGGCCGTATTGCAAGAGGCCACTGATGTTGAGGCGGCTCGTTCGGTGCCTTTGTGCGTGTCTGTTTTGCTCGACGATACCGCGCCTGACGACCTTACGGCTTTCGTGCGTTCGAGTTTCGCGAGCGCGAGCCCGCAAGCGCGCGTGTCGGTGAACTACTTCGAAGACGCCCATATCGCGTTCGACGCTCGCAGCGACATGGCGGTTATCGCTGCCGGTTTCACGCCCGAAATCGGCGAAATCGTGTCTCGCCTTCGCGGCGAGGGCATTCCCGTCATGGTTGTTACCACGCTTCCTGAATGCGTGAATGGCGCTGCTGAAGCGGCGGGGTATCCCATCGACGCGGCTGACGTGATTGCGCCCGACCCGGAAATCGACGGCGTGGTCACGCTCCATGAGCCGCTCGTTGTTACGAAGGAAGGCGCGATTTCGGGTCGCGAGGTCGACCCCGAAGACCCGTTCTCGCTTGAGCCGTTGCCGATGTGCGCCGCTTATGACGAGCAACTTCGCACGAAGATGGGCGAGTGGGTAGTGGCTGCGTTCCGCGAGAAGCGCCTTGCGTTCGCGCAGGCGTTCGATTTCGTGCGAAAGCCGCTTTCGATGGAATCGGTGCGTGCGACGGCGTTTCAGAATGCGGGCATTGGCCTTGTGATATTCGTTCCCGGCGCCGATTTCCCCATTATGACGCTGAACCAGACGAAAATGGTCATCCAAATCGCCGCTGCGTATGGGCAGCCGCTTTCCGCCGAGCGCGTGAAGGAGCTTGCAGCCGTTGTAGGCGGCGGACTTGCGTGTCGCACGGTTGCGCGTCAGGTGGCGGGTCTTGTGCCTGCTGTCGGTTGGGCGGTGAAGGCCGGTGTAGGCTATGCGGGCACGTGGGCCATGGGCATGGCTGCCGCCGAGTATTTCGAGCACGGCGGCAATATGGCCGGCGTAGGCGCCGTGGTTGACGAGGCGCGCGCTGCGGCGTCTCGCGCTGCCGACGAGACGGCTGCCGGACGAGCGGCAAAGGGCTTTGTAGCATCGCTTGGACTTCAGGCGAAAAATGCTGCCACGGGCCGTGTTCGTGCCGCGGTTGCGCAGGCGCCTGGAGTGGCCGCGGGAGCCATGCGTGCCGTTGCGAACGCCGCAGCATCTGCCGCGCAGGCTGCGGCCACTGGTGCGGCCCGAGCGGGCGCCGCCGCCGATGCCGTGGAGGCTTCGGCGCACGATTCCGAATAACATGACGCGCGTTCGCTTTGGTTGGCGGGCGCGCACGCTTTCTGTATTTGCCATCGCTTTCTTCGACATGAGGGATTTCATATGCAAAATCTTTGGCCTCGCATTGAGGGGCTTTTGCGCGACGCGGGGCGCGACATCAGCCGTCCGGCACGCTATTTGAACCACGAATGGGGTTGCACGTACAAAGACGACGCCGACTATCACTTCTGCATGATCTACCCCGATACCTACGAGCTTGGGCAGCCGAACCAGGCCGTGCGCATTCTGTGTAATGTTGTGAATGCTGTCGACGGTATGTATGCCGAGCGCGGCTATCTTCCTGCGGCCGACATGATTGACCTCATGCGTCGCGAGGGCGTTCCTGCATTTTCACTGGAAAGCTGTGCGCCGCTGCATGAGTTTGACGCGGTGGGTTTCTCGTTGTCTCACGAGCTCGTCGCCACCAACGTGCTTGAAATGCTCGATTTGGGACGCATTCCGCTGCGTGCCGCCGATCGAGACGAGTCGAACCCGCTTATCGTGGCGGGCGGCCCCTGCGCGTTCAATGCTGAGCCTTTTTCAGCGTTTTTCGACGTGTTTTTGTTGGGCGAAGGCGAAGAATCGCTTCCCGAACTGCTCGTTCTTCATCGGGAAATGAAGCAAGCGGGCGCGTCGCGCGCTGAGTTTTTGCGCGCTGCTTCGCATTTGGAGGGCTGCTATGTGCCGTCGCTCTACGATGTGCTTGATGAGGACGAGGCACAGCAAACAGGCGCATGGGTGCGCCCGAAATACGAGGATGTGCCCGCGAATATCGTAAAGCGCATTTGGAAAGATTTCGCGACCTCTCCTGCCTGGGAGCCGACTGTGGTGCCGTTCGCGGAACTCGTGCATGACCGCTTGAACGTTGAGATTCTGCGCGGTTGTACGCGTGGATGCCGTTTCTGCCAAGCGGGCATGATGTATCGTCCCGTGCGCGAGCGTTCCGCCGACAACATCGTTTCCGCTGTTCAACGCGGACTTGCTGAAACTGGCTACGACGAAGTGAGCCTTACGTCGCTTTCTTCGACCGACCATAGCCAGATCGAGGAAATTCTGCGTCGCTTGAATCGCGGCCTCGATGGAAAGGGCATTTCGGTATCGATTCCAAGCCAACGCTTGGATTCGTTTGGTGTTGAAATGGCCGAGTTGGTCGCGGGCGGAAAGCGCGGCGGCCTGACGTTTGCGCCGGAAGCCGGCACGCAGCGGCTGCGCGACGTCATTAACAAGGGCGTGTGCGAGGAAGACTTGTTTGGCGCTATTGACGCGGCATTTGCCGCCGGCTGGCGTCGCTGCAAGCTCTATTTTATGATTGGCCTTCCTACCGAGACCGATGATGATATCAAGGGCATCGCGAGCCTTGCCCAGCGTGCGTACGACCGCGCGAAGAAGGCTACGCCGCCCGAGGCGCGCGGCAGCGTGAAGGTCTCCATCTCGTGCGCGCTGTTCGTGCCGAAGGCTCAAACGCCTTTCCAATGGGATGGCCAAATCACGACCGAAGAGGCCCATAGGCGCATTAATCTGCTGCGATCGAGCGTGAAATATCGCGCGGTTGACGTGCATTGGCACGAGCCCGACGTTTCGCTTGTCGAGGCCATGATGAGCCGTGGCGGACGAGAGGTGTGCGACGTCGTCGAAACCGCCTGGCGCCACGGCGCGCGCTTTGATGCCTGGACCGAGTTTTTCTCGCTCGATACGTGGCGCGACGCGTGCGAGGAATGCGGTGTCGATATGGAAGGCATCGCTCAGGGCCAATACGAAACGAGCTGGGTTACGCCATGGGACCACCTTTCGGTCGGTGTGACCACGCGCTTCTTCCGTCGTGAACGCCGTTTGGCGCAGGAGGAGCGCACGACGCCCGATTGCAGCTACGAGCGCTGCTCGGCGTGCGGCGTCTGTCCGAAGCTCGATATCGACATCCAATGCCAGGAGGAGCGTCATGGCTGATTTCCGTTTGCGCGTGACCTACGCTGAAACCGGTCGCTTGGTCATGCTTTCGCATCTCGAGATTGCGCGCGCCTTGGAGCGTGCAGTGCGCCGCGCCGGGTTGCCCTATGCCGTTAGCCAGGGCTTTTCTCCGCATATGAAGCAGGCGTTCGGCTCTGCGCTGCCTGTGGGCGTGGGTGGTTTGGAAGAGATTTTCGACGTATCGCTCACCGACTACGTGCCGCCCGAAGAGGCCTTGGCCCGTCTTCAGGCGTCGAGCGCGCCCGACCTTATGCCACATGCGGCACGCTATATCACCAAGGACGAGACGGCGGCTTCGGCGGCGTATCCGCGTTCGACGTACGAGGCGCTTCTGGAGGCATCGCGTTCGGGCGATTGCGAGATGGATGTGCTTGCGGCGGCGCGTGCGCTTTCGGTTCCTTCCGAGATTACGGTTGTTCGCAAGAAGAAGGAGCGTGTGTTGGTTCCTTCCGAGTTCGTCGTTGGTGAACTTGAGGTTGAACCTGCGGAACCAGGAGAAGAAGGGCAGAGCCGTGCGCTTGTCCGCTTCACGCTCGAATCGAAGGCGTCGGGCAGCTTGCGCCCCGATGTGTTGCTCGAGCATATGCTCGCCGATTCGGGCCTTCGCGCTGCGTCGATTCTCCGTACGAAGCAAAGCGAAATTCCAAAGGAATAGATGAAGCGGGGTGGAGGTTCGTGCTTCCGCCCCACTTTGATGATGGGAGAGTTCGATGTATAAGGTTCGCTATATCACCACGTCGGAAGTCACGGCGGTTCGATATGTGTTTGAGGAAAAGGAAATTGAGGCCGCCGACGATGCGGATGCGATTGCGAAGTTTGATGCCGAATGCACAACGCCGCTTGATTCTTCGATTGCCATGGATATCGTGTCGGGCGAAGGTTATGATTGGGCGATTTTGAAGTCAGTGGACTTGTAGAATCGTTTATCTTGCGCGCATGGGCGGCGCAGAGGCGGTTCCGGTGCTTCGCCTACGACCACGGCTCGCTACCGCTCACTTCGTTCGCTATGCGCTCGCCTGGCGGCGTTTCATTTTTAATTGAAGTTCGTTAATTGAACGCCGACGGTCGAGGGCGAAGCGCCGGAACCGCCTCTGCGCTTCGCTCCTTGGGCTACGCTATGCGCTCAGCTGGCTTCGCTTAGCTTTTGAAGGAAGAGCTAGCATGAGCTCAGACGGCCTTCGCGAAGCCGTGGCACGATCGTACGGGCTTCGTTCGTTCTTCAATCGCTTGGCGGCGCTTCGTTTGAAATGAAGCGCGCGAATTGAACGTCGACGGCTTAGGGCGAAGCGCCGGTGCCGCTTCAGCGTTTCGCCCTTTAGACTGTGTTACTGCCTATACGTTGACAGGAATTCTTCCAGGTCGCGCATAGCTTCGCTCAGCACTTCGATGCGCGGCAGGTATACGATGCGGAAGTGGTCGGGCTCGCCCCAATTGAAGCCACCGCCGCGTGTGATGAGAATCTTCTTTTGATGCAGCAGGTCGAGAGCGAACTGCTCGTCGTTGGTGATGTTGAACTTCTTCACGTCAATCTTTGGGAAGATATAGAATGCGGCCTTCGGCTTCACTGCGGTAATGCCGTCGATGCTGTTCAGCGCGTTGTAGATGTATTCGCGTTGTTCGTAAATTCGCCCGCCGGGGACGATGTAATTATTCACGCTCTGGTGTCCGCCGAGCGCCGTTTGCACGATGGACTGTGCGGGAACGTTCGAGCACAAACGCATGTTTGAGAGCATATTGATGCCAAGCAGGAAGTCTTTCGCGCAAGACATGTTGCCCGAGAAAATCATCCAGCCAATGCGATATCCTGCGATCATGTGCGATTTCGAGAGGCCCGAGAATGTTACGCAGGGCAAATCAGGCGCGAGCGATGCGATGGAAATATGCTCCAGGCCGTCCATGACGAGGCGATCGTAGATTTCGTCGCTGAAAATCATCAGGTCGTGACGTCGGGCCAATTCGACGATTTGCTCGAGCACTTCGCGTGGGTACAGCGCGCCTGTAGGGTTGTTCGGGTTGATTATGACGAGCGCCTTGGTTCGCGGCGTGATTTTCGACTCCATGTCGGCAAGGTCGGGGAACCAGTCGGATTGCTCGTCGCAAATATAATGAACCGGTGTACCGCCCGCGAGTGTGGCGCATGCGGTCCACAGCGGATAATCGGGCGCTGGAATAAGAATCTCGTCGTCGTTGTCGAGGAGCGCCTGCATGCAGAGTTGGATGAGCTCGCTCACGCCGTTGCCGGTGTAAATACCGTCCATGTCGACGTTGGGAATGTGCTTGAGCTGGGCATACTGCATGATTGCCTTGCGTGCCGAAAATAGGCCGCGAGAATCGGAATAGCCTTCGCATTCGGGCAGCTGGTGGCGCATATCCTGAATGACCTCGTCGGGCGTGCGGAAGCCGAACGGAGCGGGGTTTCCGATGTTGAGCTTTGAGATTCGTTGGCCTTCTTTTTCCAATCGAGCGGCTTCGTCGACAACGGGGCCTCGTACGTCGTAGAGCACGTTCTCGAGCTTGGATGATTTCTTGAATTCACGCATGGTTGCACTCCTCGGTGTTAGTTCGGGCGCTGGTGCTTCGCTGATCGGCGTCTGGCCCGTGGTTGTTGAGTCGTTTTGGTTCAATTTCGTAGAAGATGCGGTCTCAAATTTCGTAGAAGATGCGGTCTCAAGCCGCTCGGGAGCTCGCGTAGGGGAGTGCGTCTGCGCTGACCGAGCTTGGGTTTCCCCCGAAAGCCAAGCGGCATCTACGCTTAGAATGCTCGCGAGCAGTTCCATGATGTCGCGGCGCGGCGTGGTTTTCCCGCTGACATACTGGCTCACCTGGCTTTTCCCAAGCTTTTTATCGTACTGGGCGGCTGAGTGTATCACATCGGCCTGGTTCATTCCGGCTTCCGACATAGCTTGTTTGAGCCGTGTCGAGAATTCATTCGATGACATCGCATCTCCTTGACGTTTGAAATTGAACTCAATGCGTTCAAAAAAGAAGAAGTTCAATTTCGAACACTATAGCACGGCTCGAAATTGAACTTCCAAAGAATTATGCGATTCACTTATGCGGCAAAATTGAACCTGCGGACGGCGCATGTTAAACGCTACGAGCATTTAACAGGTCGGATTGTGAAAGAGAATTCGTTATTGGTGGCAGGTGCCGCTGTGGTTGGCGCAGCTGTGTGAATGGGTGTGGTCGCTGTGGCAGGTTGCCTCGCCAACTTTGGGTAGGGTTCCTGCGAGCAGCGCCTCAACTGCAGCGTCAGGGGAGCCTGCGGCGCCTGCGTACACCTCGATGCCCGCCTGACCGAGCGCGTTAATCGCGCCGCCGCCGATGCCGCCGCAAATGAGTACATCGATGCCGCCCTGTGAAAGCAGGCCGGCGAGTGCGCCATGGCCGGCGCCGTTGCTGCCAATGATTTCCGACGCGACAACTTTTCCGTCTTCAACTTCGTAGACTTTGAATTGTTGCGTGTGGCCGAAGTGCTGGAAGATTTCTCCGTTGGCGTAGGTGGCCGCGATTTTCATGGTGCGCTCCTTGTCTGTTATGTGGTTGAAATGGGGCACGTGGAGCGTTCTTTTCGCAAGGGCGCAGCATATGTCTTTGATTCATTTCAACCCTTATTTCCTTATGGTTATAGGGTATATGCTATTGCGCGAATAGCAATACTTGTTTTCTCGCGAACGGTCGTTTCGTTGCGACCGGTGTTGTTTGGTCATGCTTTGTATTAGGAACTTGTTATTGCATGGAGGCACGCTTGTGCGAAAATTTCCGGCAGCGGAATAATCGCTATTTTGGCGCTGCATGAAAGGAAGACGGTGGGCGATTCAACGAAGAGGGCGACGTCGATTGGCTTGTGCGCTGTTGTGCTGTGGTCGATGATGTTCGGCTTCGTCCGCTTGACTACGCAATCTTTTGGTCCTGCTTTGGGTTCGGCGCTCATTTATTCATGCGCTGCCGTGTTTACGTATATTGGGTATCGCCCTACGCCATTGCGCCGTCTGCCCTTGAAATACGTTTTGTTTTCGGGTGGGTTGTTCGTGTTCTACGAAACGGCGATCACTGTCTCGATTGGTTTGGCGGCGAGTTCTGAGCAAACGCTCGAATTGAGCCTCGTGAATTACCTTTGGCCGACGATGCTCGTTCTGCTTTCTGCCTTCGACTCGGGCTCGCGCGCCTCCCTCGTTCGCGCTTTGCCCGGCGCCGTTGTTGCGACTGCGGGCGTTGTGCTTGCGGTTGGCGGCAACAATAATCTTGATTGGGGCGCGGTTGTTGCCGACGTTTCGTCTAACCCGCTTCCTTTTGCGCTCACCTTTGCCGCCGCGGCTGCTTGGGCGGTATATTCGGTGTATTCAAACAGGTTTTCGCAGGGCTGCGATGCGACCGCCTTTTTCATGGTGGGTGTTGCCGCGGTCTTGTGGACGATCTTCCTCGTCGAGGGCGTGCCCGCTCCCGCGGTGGCGCCAGGCCCGCAAGCGTTCTTCGCCCTTGCGGGCGCTGCCGGTTGCATTGCTACGGGTTATGCTTGCTGGGGTCATGGCATGCTCAAGGGCGATATGGCGAAAATGAGCATTGGGTCTTATGCCGCTCCCTTGCTTTCTGTTGTGGCGAGCACCATCATTCTTGGCGTAAGCCTTACGCCGCTGTTCTGGTGTGGCACTATCGCCGTAGTGGCCGGCTCTCTCATTAACTGGCGCATGCGACGCTAGGGTAGATTTAGACATTTTCGTTCAAAATAAGGTCGAATGTGGCCTCTTGTCAGAGAGTCTCTTCCGAGTTTTCTCGCGCATTCGCGCGCCATGGCCGCTTTACTTTGATTTGACATACGCCTGACATGGTTTGTGCAGCTGGTTTCTATCTTGTTACCTCAGGATGCGAGTTTGTGTGGTAAGCGAAGCTCGCGAAGGATTTTGAGGAGGAATCAGCTGTCTATGGACATCGCAACTTTGGTCGTTGTGGGGCTCGTGATTATAACGGCGCTCACGTTTGACTTCACGAACGGCTTTCACGACACGGCCAACGCCATGGCTACGTCGATCGCAACCGGAGCGCTTAAGCCGAAAACTGCGGTTATCGCTGCCGGTACGTTGAACTTGGTTGGTGCATTTCTTTCGACCGAGGTGGCGAAAACCATTTCTGGCGGCATCATCAATGAGCAGGCGGTGACAATTGGGCCTGAATATATTTTCGCGGGTCTCGTTGGCGCGATCATTTGGAACCTGCTCACGTGGCTCGTCGGCCTTCCTTCAAGCTCGTCCCATGCGTTGTTCGGCGGCCTTGTGGGCGCCGTTATTATCGGCGCGGGCGTTGAAGGCGTGAACTTCGGCGCGGTGCTTGCCAAGGTGCTCATTCCTGCGCTCGTTTCGCCGATCGTTGCCGGTTTGGCGGCGTTCGTCGCGGTGAAACTCATATATTTCATCGTGAAGAAGATGAGTGAAGACCAAATCGTTAATGGCTTCCGCCATGGCCAAACGGTTACAGCGTGCCTGGTGGCGCTTTCCCACGGCACTAACGACGCCCAGAAAACCATGGGCATTATCACGCTGACTCTTATCGCCGTTGGCGCTCAGGGCGCTGGCACCGGTCCCCAGCTTTGGGTCGTTGCTGTGTGCGGTTTGGCGATCGCTGCGGGCACGTACATGGGCGGTTGGCGCGTTATTCGCACCCTCGGCAAGGGCCTTACCGAGATTTCCACTCCGCAGGGTTTTGCCGCCGAGGCTGCTTCTGCAACCACAATTCTCGTTTCTTCGCATATGGGCTTCGCGCTTTCCACCACGCAGGTGTGCTCCGGCTCCATCATTGGTACCGGCCTTGGCAAGCATGGCAACAAGGTGAACTGGGGCGTTGCGGCTCGCATGCTCGTCGCATGGCTCGTTACGTTCCCGGCCGCCGGCCTCGTGGGCGCTGCGGCGTGCGCGCTCGCGAAAACTGGCCTTGGCGGAACGATTGCCGTCGCCTTTATCGCGGTGGCTGCCGCGCTGGTCATTTTCCGTCTGTCGAAGCGCAATCCCGTGAATTCGGGCAATGTCAATGAAGCTTCCGAAGTGAAGATCAAGGCCTCCACTTCGACCAAAGTCGCGACCGCTGCTTAAGGAAAGGATGCGAAGATGCAAGAGTTTATTAATTTCGCAACCGTGCTTGTGGTCGCCGTGTGCGTGGCCGGCATGATATCGACGCTGTACGCATCGGGCCTGCGCCTATGGGCCGCCGGCGGGCTTGACCGAGAAGGCTATGCGCGCATTATGCCGCGCGTGGGATCTGTGATTTGCTTCGCCGGCTGCGTGTTCATCGTGCTGTTCGCGCTGTGGCTCATGATTCCGATTTTCCACTAGGCAATGCTCGCGATTCTTTTTTGAGAGGCTCAAATGATGAAAAAGATTCTTGTCGGTATCGATGGAACCGCGCGCGGTACGAGGGCCCTTCATTGGGCGGCGCGTCGCGCGGGCCGCGAGGGCGCTAAGCTCGAGCTGCTCTCGGTTATCGATTCGAGGAAAGTGAAAGAAGCGGGCGTTTCGATCGAAGACGTTCAAGAGGCTGTTGAGGCGAACTTGGACAAGGCGCGCGATTTCGTTGCCGAGCGTTATTCCAACGTTCAGGTTGAGATGCGCATCGCGGAAGGCGAGGTTGTCGAGAACATCGTCGACGCCTCTGTTGGCTGCGACCTTATCGTGCTTGGCTCGCATCATGGCATGAGCGTCGGCGACACCATCGGCGGTGCGAAGCCTTTGCGCGTTGCTGTTTCGGCAGCTGTTCCCACGGCGGTTATTCCGGCCGACTGGGCAGAGGATTACGATGGGGAAGGCGTTGTAGTCGGAATCGACCCTGATGGATCCACGAATCAGGCGCTCGATTTCGCGATTGCCGAAGCGATTGCCACCGAGCAGCCGCTTCGATTAATTACAGGCTGGGGCCTGCCTGCCTGGATCTCGAAGCCCGCAGAAGCGATGGGCGGCGGCCTTGGGCCGGTTGGCGAACAGTATCAGGCTCGCCTCGATTCGCTTGCGGCGGTTCTGCGTGAGGAGCATGAGGGCCTTGACGTTCGTGGGCATGCTGTAGAAGGCTCGTCTCCTACGCGTGTTCTGCAGGGATATGCAAAAACCCGCGGCGTGCTTGTTTTGGGAACGCGTTCGCGCGCGGCGCTTGGTCGTGCGCTCTTCGGGTCGGTAACGCACTCGACGCTGTTGAACCTCACGATTCCGACCGTGATTGTTCCTCAAGACTAGCGAAACGGGATTTCTCACAGAAAAAGGCCTGTCGTTCGACAGGCCTTTTCGTTTTAAAGCAGCGCGTTTGGATTCCCGCTCGTTCATGCGGGGAAAGCCGGCGCGCTTCAAGAGCTTGCTGCGGAATCGCTTAAACGAGCTTGCCCTTGCAGTGGTCGACCATGTGCTGGATCATTTGCGCTTCCCAGCCGGCGAAGTCGCGCTTGCGATGCTTGAGTTCGCCATCGACGAGCTCGTCAAAAGCGAGCTTCATGTGGTCGTAGCGGGTGACCTTGCTCAGCTGGTCTTCGGGGCGCGTGAGGCAGCCTTCTTCGGTTTTGAACGCGGCAAGGCCCAACATGATTTTGGGATTGTAAATCACGTGGGGCTTGTCGGATTCGTCCAGGTAAACGCACAGCGCTTTAGTCACGCCGATCTGGTTTGCGGCCAGACATGCTGCGCCTTCGATAGATGCGAGCGTGTCGATGAGGTCTTGCGCCACGGAGGCGTCTTCGGCGGTGGCCGCTTCGCAGGGCGTGCTCAGAATGGCATCGTCAAAAACGAGCTCTTTAATCATGATGTGCCTTTCGGATTGGTTTCAACCCTTGCATTCTACCAGGTTGCGATGCGATTCGTGAGCGCGGTTTCCGTGCTGGTTGTGAACGTGCTTATCGAAGGCGCTTGTTTAAGCGAATTCCTTCATCTCGCATTCGATAAGCGCGCTGGCGTCGGCGCGCTCGGCATCTTCAAGGCTGGCGTAGCGAATGGTGAAGTCGTCGTAGGTATTGAAATAGTAGCGACCTGTCGCGCCAGAGAAGCAGCTCGTATAGACGGTTTTCTCGAATTCGCCGTTCGACATCGCCGATGCGCCTTCGACCATCGAAACGTTGCTCAGCGTGTGAAACATTCGTACCACGTTGTCGTGTTCGCCCGATTTCGCGGGATAGTTGGCGTTGAGGTAAGCGACCTTCACGAAGCGCGAGGGCGAGTACACGTCGCCGGGAATGCCTCTCATTCCCGCGCCCGCACCGAAGGGCGCAAGCTCGGCGCGGCCCCATGTAGCGGGCGCGGGCATGTCGGGCGTTGCGGTGATGTAGGTGCGAAGGTTGGTGAGGTGCCATTCGAAGTTCGGGTGATTCGCCAACACATCGACGGGGTTATCGAACACATGCAGGCCGTCGGCGCGCGACTCTACAACGATTGAGCGTGTGGCGTCGCCAATGATCCAATGAAGATACGAAACGGGGAAGTGCTCGTTAAAGGGCTTTTCGATGATGATCGAATCTGCGAGCGCGGCTTCAACTTCATCGACGGTTTCGAAATTGGCTGCTACCCAGGTGGGGAATTCGTATGCCGCGATGTTCGTTTTGCCCTCGGTGGGATTCGGGGCGTATTCGGCGCACCCCGGGTGGTTCAGGCCGGCCACGGCAAGTCCTGCGTCGTTGCCGCAGTCGAAGAACAGGGGGTAGTTCTGGAATTCGACGCACATTCCGATGACGGCATGGCGCGCCGGGGTCGATTCTTTAAATGCCCAAGGCACCATGAAGCCCTTTGGCATAATGCGGACTTTTTCGCCATAACCGCAGCTCCAGTCAAGATTACGACCTAGAAAAGGGGAGCCTTCCTCGTTTGAAAAACGAACTGCTGTGCACATGTGAATCTCCTTCCGTTTGCTTTTGACCCATTCATCATGCGACGACATATTGGGGTGAGCAAGGGCGGTTGGGGCATTGTTCGGCGCCCGTTGCTCGACCGTTGAATCGCGTTGGGTATTCGTGATGTTTTGAGTGGGGCTTCCTTTCGAGTTCGGGCCACCTCTGCTGCATTGGAAAGTGGCCGATGCTCATTTCACCGTGCGCATTCTGTGCTCTCTCGGGGTGGGAAGCATTGTTTTCCCAGGTGAGCAAATGGATTTCCTTGACCCCGTATATTTCATCCTCGTGCCAAGGGGTTAAATTCACAATTTCAACGCTTACGAAGCAGCGCGCTTTTCTGCTATAAAAGAATCAATTAGTGGTAGTCACGGGTTCAAAAGCCCCGCAAGGATGAAAGCTTAGCTTCCTTGCGGGGCTTTTTTGTTGCCTCGAAAAGGTAGGCGGCGAATTTTGCGATGCCGTCGCCATTGCTTGGTTGCCACGCATGTTGGTTTCTACAGAAAGGAATTGGTCGCGAATTTATGTCTCATGGTTTTAACGAAGCGCGCGTGAAGGTTGCGCATCCGTATCTCACGATGATGGGCTTGTTTTTGGGTGCGTTCACTGGCATGTTCAGCGAAACGTCCCTGAATATCGCAATTCCGCAGCTCGGCGCCGCTTTTGGGGTTGATACGGCCATCACGCAGTGGCTCGTTGTGGGCTATATGCTCGTCATCGGTTTGGTCATGCCTTTCGCCGGTATTCTTATGAAGTGGTTCTCGGTTCGCAAAATTACGCTCGGCGCTCTCGGCGCGTTTTTCGTGGGCTCGCTTATTAGCGGTTTTGCGTCGACGTTTGACGTGCTGCTTGTTGGCCGCCTTATCCAAGGCATTGGCACGGGCCTTATTTTGCCTGTCATGTTCGCCGTTGTGCTCGAGGTGTTTCCGCCCTGCAAAATCGGCGCCGCTATGGGCATTGCCGCGCTTATCATCATGTTCGCGCCGGCGGTAGGTCCTACGCTTTCGGGCATTATGCTGGGAGTGTTCTCGTGGCGCGCTATTTTCTTCTCGTTCGCTTTTGTGCTTGCGATCGCCATGGTTTTTGCGGCAAAAACGCTCGTGAACCCCTACGAGCTCACGCGTCCCGCAGTTGACGGCCTCTCGTGCGTACTTTCATGCATCGGTTTTGGCGGACTCGTGCTGGGTGCGGGCATGGCGAGCCTGTGTGGCTGGGCTTCGGCGCAAGTCATTGTTCCTTTGGCGTGCGGCATCGTGGCGCTTGCGCTGTATGCGCGCCGCCAGCTTTCCATCGAGGTGCCCGTTGTCGATGTTTGTGTGTTTTCGCTTCGCGGCTTTCGCGTGGGCGCCGCCGGCGTGATGCTCAATTTCGGCATCACGCTTTCGGCCATGTTTTTGTTGCCGCAGTTCATTCAGAATGCGATGGGTATTCCCGTTGCCATGACGGGCATCATCATGCTTCCCGGCGGCATCGTGAACGCGGTCGTTTCGATGGCTGCGGGTCGATTGTATGATCGCGTGGGTGCGCGCATTCCTGCTCGCGTGGGCTTCGCGTTGTCTATCGTGGGCGCCCTCATGCTGCTGGTTGCGCCGGTAACGTGCTCCGTCGCGTATGTGATTGCGGCGCATATCGTGCTTATGGTCGGCGTGCCTTTGGCTATGTCCCCGTGCCAAACGAGCGCGCTCAACTCGCTTCCGCCGCGTCTTTCGGCCGACGGTTCCACGGCTTTGAACACGTTGCAGCAGGTGCTTGGCGCCATCGCAACTGCAGTTGCCACGAGCATGCTCGGTTTGGGCCAGGCGAGCTACTACGCGGCACATGGCGCCTCTGCGGCGGACGCATTCGCGAACGGCTGCCACTGGGGCTTCGCTTTCACCCTCGTGCTTGCCGTGTGCGGTTTGGCTGTCGCCTTCATGCTGAAGAAGCGTGCGGAAAAGACCGACGTCGTGCCGGAAATCGAGCCGCATGAAATGAAGGCGTGCGCACCTGCGCAGCCTGCTGTTGAGCAATAACGCCAACAGCCTCGTGTGCAAACAACGGAGCAAAGACGCTTGCGGGTTTCCACGGGCCTTGGGATACGCAAAGGGGCGCTGGTTATGCGGCGTCCCTTCTTTTTGCGGTCGGCGTTTTTGTCCGCGCTTCTTAGTTGTGTCGTTTCACAACGGCGACCATGCCAAGGCCGACTGCGGTGACGCCCGCGATTATGAGCATCACGAGCGGTAGGCCGTAGGCGTCGCCGGCCATGCCCAAGAGCGGCTCGACGATGCCTCCCACGCAAATGACCACGCCGTATGAAATGCCTGATGCCGTTCCCAGGTGGCGTGGCACGTAGCTCATGCCGAGTGCCACGAACGAGGGGTAGAACAGGTTCGCCGCGCACGTGAGCAGGCATACAAGCACCACGGCCAGTGCGAGCGAGCGATTGAATGCGAATGCGATGAGGCATATCGCGAGCACTCTGAAGCAGAGATAGGCGATTTTGAACACGCCTGCGCGCTCGGTGACGCGGCCTGAAATCGCCGTGGCAACGGCGCCTGCAATCGCGAATACCGAAAGCATGAGCGAACCGAACGTTTCTCCTTGGCCGAGCACGTTCACGAAGAACAGCGGGATGAACGCCATAAGGCCGTATTCGACGATCGAGCGGCAGGAAAGCACGCCCATCGCGAGCGTGAAATTCCCCCAACGTTCGGGTTTGTCGGAATCGCTCGCGGCTGAGTTCTTGGCGATTCCCAGCGAAAGAAAGCGTTTGTTGAACGCGAGCAGCACGATTGCGCAGATGGTCGTGGGGAAGAGGAACGCGAGCGTTCCATGCATGCCGAAGCTGGTAAGGAAAATGGCGGCCATAAGCGGGCCCACGAAAAAGCCGATGTTGCCGCCTACGGCGAAAATCGACATGCCGTTCGCTTTGCGGGCGCCCGCGGCGAGGTTCGACAGGCGCCCGCCTTCGGGGTGGAACATCGCGACGCCAATGCCCGAAACCATGGCCGAGGCAAGCACCGCCCAATAGTTGTTTAAGAAGCCGATGCCGCACATGCCAAGGCCGGCGAGGAATACGCCGAGTGCCATGAACCAAGGACATGCCTTGTGATCGCCGATGGTGCCAAAGAGGGGCTGAATAATTGCCGATGCGATATTCGCGGCGAATATGAGCCCGGCGACCGCGGTGTAGGAATAGCCATCGTACATGACCAAAAACGGCAGCGTTGCCGAAAGCGCGCCTTGGTTGATGTCTGAGCAAATATGCCCAGTCATGCAGAGGTAATTGACGAGTTTGTCTTCTTTTCGAGCGGCGGCCATGGGAGAGCTTTCATTTTTGGGGACTTTGATGCACAGGTCGGAATGCGCGATGCTGTTTGGACTAGTCGACCCAGGCGCGAATGCGATAGCGCACGCCGAGGTCGTCGCAGATGGCCTGGCATTTCGCCTCGTCCTCGTGCGAAATGGTGGTATCGACGGTCGTCATGATCACGTTTGGCACGTATTTGCGAACTTCGCGCGCGAAATCGAGCATGCCCTGGAATGCGGCGTCGCCGAATTGGCTGCGAACGAGTTCGTGATATTCGTCGGCGTTGGGCGTATTGAGCGAAATGGAGACCGTGTCAACGATGCCCTCGAACTCGGGCGCGATATCTCGCCCGTTGATGAGGCTGCCCTGGCCGTTGGTGTTTACTCGAATCGGTACATCGTAGCGGCGTTTCACCTCGGCTGCGACCTGTTTGAGCGTTTCGAATGCGCATGTGGGCTCGCCGAACCCGCAGAAAACGACTTCTTCGTAAGCGCCCATGTCTTGCTTGTCGAAGGCTG
Organism: uncultured Slackia sp.; assembly: GCF_934630525.1. Lineage (GTDB taxonomy): Bacteria > Actinomycetota > Coriobacteriia > Coriobacteriales > Eggerthellaceae > Slackia. The sequence goes on along the minus strand of NZ_CAKTVX010000002.1, from coordinate 27,989 downwards.
CCATGACTTCCTCGAAAGACGGCTCATGTTCGAGCCAGAGCACGTTATTGGCTCCTTCGCCGTTTTTGCCGACGCCCGTTGCGGTTTGGCGAATGCAGAACGCGCACGCGCAGCTGCAACGATTCGTGAGGTTGACGTAGAGCCCATTGTGGACGGGATAGACGATGGTTTCGGCTTTTTGCATGATAGCTTCTTTCGACCTTGCGTTTGTTCGCGTCGGGGCCGCCTGGCAGAGATGCCCGCGGCGCAACTACTTGCTTTGCTCGCTATGCGCCGCCGCAGTTTTCGGTTTTTGAGGAAATTGAGAAACCGAACATCTCCGTCGGGCCGCCCCGACGCGAACAACCTTACTCTTTCCTTGTCGTGATGGTGTGGTGCTAGCGGGCGAGTGTGTGCAGCTTCTCCTCGAATGCGAGGCCATCAGTGCGCGGAATGCCCAAATCGATGCTCGCTTGCACGCAGTCATGGGCAAACTTCGTTGCTTTTTCGATTGACTCCTTGAACGGAATCCCATTTACGGCGTCGGCCGCGATGATTGCCGAGAAAATATCGCCCGTTCCCGAACGCTGCTCGCCGAGTTTCTCACCCGTGACGGTAAAGGGCTCCCGCCCTCGTTCAAGGCATGCGTTCGACATGCTTGATCCGTGTTCGACTCCTGTCACAACGACTTTGGATGGGCCCATATCGCACAGCTTTTGGGCGAGCGAGAACGCATCGTCGAAGCTCATGTGCGGGTCGTAATCGACGTTGGCGAGGATGCACGCCTCGGTGATGTTGGGCGTGATGATGTCGGCATGGGCAACGAGTTCCGCCATGCGCTCGCACATTTCGGATGTGTAGGTGCCGTATGCCTTTCCCTCATCGCCCATAACGGGGTCGACGAGCGTTACGCAGTCGTCACCGCCAAATTCATCAATGAAGTCGCGCACGATCGAAATTTGCTCGGCCGAACCGAGAAATCCCGTGCATATGCCGCGGAATCGCAGATTGAGTTTGCGCCACTCGTCAATATGCTCTTGCATATGGGGTGTGAAATCTTGGAAACTGTAGCTCGGAAAGCCCGTGTGATTGCTCAGGATCGATGTTGGCAGCACGCAGCATTGCACGCCCAGCTGCGAAATAATGGGCAATTGCACAGCGACGGAACACCTGCCGAAGCCGGTGATGTCGTTGATGAGGGCGATCTTTTTCTGGTTATTGTGGTTTGGGACAATGCTTTGCACGGTGGTCTTTCTGTCGCTGTTTCGGAGCGGTTAGCTATTATAGTGGTAGGTTGAATCGCGAGAAGCGCTGTGCGTGGTATTGCGTCGGAAATATAGAACGTATCGCGCTTTGCGGGAAAATGGGATAGACGGAATCATCGGTCGCATTCGAGGAGGGCGTCATGGGCAGCAAAAAACGTTCATCATGGTCGAAACAGAAAGCGGAGTTTGCTGCTGGATTGGATGATTTTTCGGGCATGGATGATATTTTCGCGCGGGAAGAGGCACATCGGGAAAAGGCCAGTGCCGATCACGAGGCGGCGCGTCGCCGCAAGGCTTGTGAGTCGAAGAACCGCTATGCTTCGCGCGCAGAAGCTGAAGAAAATCTCGCATGGTGTGAACATAACGGCAAGCGCGGGTTGTCTGTCTATCAGTGCCCCTACTGTGATGGTTGGCATCTGACGTCGCACCCCTGGGATGAATAACGCGGTCTCAGTTGTGTCTACTCTCTATCGGTTGAAAAGCGATGCGCGGCATGGAGCGCATCGCTTTTTTATTGCAGCTTCGTGCTTGGCGGAACGAGCACGTCGTAACGCACGGCTTTGCCCGTAATCGAATAACTTGGCTTTATGCCGGCAAGGTGGCCCCCCTTCACGGGACGCTTAATAACGACTTTGCGCGAACCAGCCGTGAACGCGGCTCGGATGAGTGCGTCCTCCTCAGCTTCATCGCATGGCTTTTCGAGCACATGTAGAAGTTGGAATTTCTTCTTTACCGCAGCGCTCTTCTGGCGTGCGGGAAACATCGGATCAAGATAAATCACATCAGGCGCCTGCTCGCTCGACTGAGCAAGCGATTCGAGGTACTGAAGGCTGTCGCTGTGATCGAGGGACATTCTTTTCGCCACGCTAGAAATCATCGGGTTATTACCGGCCCTCATAAGGCCATCTTCCAGAAGCGCCGCGATAGTTTCGTCGCGTTCAAACATGCGTACCGTAAAGCCAGCTGCGGCGAGCAAGAAGGAGTCTTGGCCAAGGCCAGCTGTGCAATCGATGGCGGTAGGGGATTGCGCGCCCTTGATTTTGGCTGCCTTTACAAGCAGCTCTTGCTGAAGCCGTCCAGGTTTTATACGAGGAAGCATCTCTTCGAAATCGCAGCGCAGTTCCATGTTGTCGCCTACGAGGGTTAGTCCTGCATCTGTTTCGCGTAGCTCGACCGATTTCGGTGCCATGTCTTCTCCCTCATGCATGTTTGCCATTTTCTTTCATGAGGACAGCGTACCTGAATCGGGCGATTCCGTGCGGTTCGTTCAGGAAAAGCCCTTTTGCCTTGAATTGCTCCACTGTAGAAAAGAACAATGTGTGAACGGCGGAGCTTTACAAGGTAAATTGAAATTGATAATGCGTAAGCATATCAGTAACTTTACGCTGCCGTTAGGCATGATACGAAAAGAATGGTCTGTAACATCAATGCGCCGAATGGCGGCTTCCGCGTTCCTCTCGAACAGATAAGGCCATATGTTCCGTGTGCCGTCTCGCCTTTTCGTCGATGAAAAATGCCGTTTGGTATTCGATAAGGGCGGGATTCCTTTTCTCGCGGTACCATGAAACCAACTGTTTGAAAATCGAGCTGCTGTTGCAGGCGATTAGTCAAGGAGGCCTGTGTATGGATGCTGCTGAAAAGCGCTATCTCGAACTTCTTTCTCGCTCGTTTCCCACGGTCGCAAAAGCGTCCGCCGAGGTTATAAATCTGAGCGCGATTCTTAATTTGCCGAAGGGCACGGAATTCTTCGCTTCCGATATTCATGGCGAATATGAGGCGTTCTCCCATATCCTTCGAAATGGTTCGGGCTCGATTCGCCTGAAGATCGATGACGTGTTTGGCGATGAGCTTTCGAAGGAAGAAAAGCGCACGCTCGCAACGCTGATTTATTACCCCCGGGAGAAAACCCGTTTGGAGCTTTCGAAGGTTTCTAATGAGGCTGCGTGGTACGGAAAAATGCTGCCGCGTTTGATTGCCGTTTGTAAACGCGCCGCGCGTAAATACACTCGTTCCCGCGTTCGCAAAGCCTTGCCTGAAGACTTCGCGTACATCATCGAAGAGCTTATGTACGCCGATGCGCGTAACTTTGATAAAGAGGCATATTACGCCGCCATCGTCGACGCTGTTGTGAGAACTGGTAGGGGGCCTGCATTCGTTGAGGCGTTGTGCGGGTTGATTCAGCGTTTGGCTATTGAGCGATTGCATATCATTGGCGACATTTACGACCGCGGCCCTCATCCCGATGCGATCATGGAAGCCCTTATCGATCATCATTCGGTCGATATCCAGTGGGGCAATCATGACATCGTGTGGATGGGCGCTTCGCTTGGCCAACGCGGTTGCATCGCCCATGTTGTGCGAAATTGTGCACGTTACGGAAACCTTTCGATTCTCGAGGATGCCTACGGAATCAATATTCTGCCTTTGGCTCGATTCGCGCTTGATGCGTATAGGGACGACCCCTGCGTTGGCTTCGCGCTGAAGGGGCACCCCGACACCATGTCAGAAGCCGAGATTCTGATGAACGTGAAAATCCAAAAGGCGATGGCTATCATCCAATTCAAAGTCGAGGGCGCGCTTATCGATGAGAACCCGGCATTTGGCCTTCAAAGTCGCAAGTTGCTCGATAAGATCGATTACGAGCGCGGTACCGTGGTATGCGATGGCGTCGAATACGAACTGACCGACAAGGTGTTCCCGACCATCGATCCTTGCGATCCCTATAAGCTCACGCCCGGCGAGCAGGATGTCATGGACCGTTTGGTTTCCGCGTTCACGGGGTGCGAAAAGCTGCAGCGCCATATGCGTTTCTTCCTGAAGGCGGGCAGTCTTTATAAGATCGATAACGGCAACCTGTTGTTCCATGCGTGCGTCCCCTTGAATGCCGATGGCAGTTTGAAAGAAGTCGATGTTTTCGGCAAGAAGCTTAAAGGCCGCGCGCTCTATGACGAAATGGAGCGCTGGGTGCGCATTGCGTTCTTCGACGAGGACGCCGAAATGCGCAAGCGCGGCGCCGATATGCTGTGGTATTTGTGGCTGGGCGAGGGGTCTCCCTTGTTTGCAAAGAGCAAGATGGCGACCTTCGAGCTTTATCTTATTGCCGACAAGGCTGCGCGCAAGGAAGTGAAGAACCCCTTCTATACGCTTCTCGATAACGAAGACGTGTTCGTCAATATCTTCCGCGATTTTGGCCTTGACCCCGAAACCTCTCATATCATTTGTGGACATGTGCCCGTGAAGGTGAAAGACGGCGAAGATCCCGTGAAGTGCAATGGCAAGGTCATCATGATCGACGGCGGTTTCTCGAAAGCGTACCAGCCTACGACGGGCATTGCGGGCTATACGCTCATCTCGAATTCGCACGGCTTCGTGCTCGCCGCGCACGAGCCTCTCGAATCGGCCCAAGCCGCGGTTGAACGCGAGCTCGATATTCATTCTTCGCGTCGCGTGGTGGAACGCGTAGGCGTGCGCACGCTTGTTGCCGACACCGATACGGGCACGAAGCTCAAGGCGCACGTTGCCGATTTGGAGCGTCTGCTTGCGGCGTTTCGCCACGGCGACATTCCCGAGCGGAAAAAGTCGTAGGATCGTTTTCTCCCATCCAGGTATTCGCTCTTTAATTGCTGTAGTGGGCGTGCGGGAATCCTAGACGTGAAATGAAAAGGCCGGACGCGCTTCATGCTCGTCCGGCCTTCTTGATAGAGCGAACCTGTTTTTATGCGAGGCTCGAGATTGCGTGAATCACAAGTTCGGCGCAATGACGCGCCGCCTGGGCTTCGAAGGTGGGGTAGTCGACGCTCGACGACCCGTCGGCCTTGTCGGAAATTGCGCGCACGATTGCGCAGGGGATGCTCGAAAGGTAGCACACGTTCGCGATGGCGGCGCCTTCCATCTCGCAGCACTTGGCGTCGAAGGCTTCCGTGATGCGCTGCTTTTCGGAATCACTGCATACGAAACGATCGCCCGACGCGACGCGGCCCCTATGCGTCGTCACGCCGATTTCGGCCGCAGCGTTGACGACGGCGTGGCAGAGGTTCTCGTCCATGGGGAAGGCGAGCGTGTCGGTGCCCGGCGTTTGGCCCAGGGCATAACCCAGGTTGCTTACATCCATGATATGGTTCACGGCATCGGTCGCCACAACCACATCGCCGATTTCGATGGTCGCGTCGAGCGAGCCGGCGATGCCGGTGTTGAGCACTGCTTCCACGCCGAAACGGTCGATGAGGATTTGCGTGCAGGTGGCTGCGTTGACCATGCCTACACCGCACTTCACCACGACGACGCTCGTCTGGCCAATGGTGCCTTCGACGAATTCCATGCCGGAAATCGCGGTCGTGCGCACTTCGCCGCATTTCTGCATATGTTCCTTGAGGAGTGCGACTTCGACATCCATTGCGCCAATAATGCCCATGGTAGATTGAGGGGCCATTTCGTTCCTTCCATTTCGCTGTATCAAAGAACGTGCCATTGGCTCGGTTCTTGTTTTGGTTGCATCGTATCGCATTAACGTTGCCGCAGGCGCGCAACGATGCGTTCGCGTCAAAAAGCGAGGCCTAGAACCGTTGAAATGCCATATGCGCGTATAGCAACTTTTTAGTGAGTCGTGCCAAGAAGGAAATTGTGCCGCATTCGTGACTTTTCCCCAGATTGACCGTGTTCGTAAAACATTGGTAAAACTTCGGTACAATAAGCCGCGTCATGCATTTGGCCGCTTTTACATACGAGGTGCTTCGTGGCTCTCACGTTTTTTGATTTTTTGTCGCACGCAATGGCCCAGCCCATTTTGTTCGTCATTTTGATTTTGGTCATTGGCGTAACTGCAGTTTCTGGCGCCACCGATGCCCCGAACGCTATCGCGACGGTCGTTTCCACTCGTTGTCTTTCCCCGAATGTCGCAATTGCGCTTGCTGCAGTGTTTAATTTCGTAGGCCTTGTGGGCATGACCTACATCTCGACCGCCGTGGCGAAGACCATGTTTGGTATGGTCGACTTTTCAGGCGATACAAATTCAGCGTTATATGCTCTGGTTGCGGCTATGATAGGCGCCATTTTGTGGGGCATCGCGTGCTGGTATTTCGGCATTCCGTGCTCGAAATCGCACTCCTTGATCGCCGGCATTACCGGTGGCGCCATCGCCATGAACGGCTGGGCGGGCGTCGTTCCCGCTGAATGGGCGAAGGTCATTTACGGCATGGTTTTCTCCCTGGTCGCCGGTTTCATACTCGGCTGGCTTTTCACGCGTCTCATCGAGTGGATTTTCAAATTCGTGCAACGCCAGGCGGCCAATAAGCTTTTCACCGTCATTCAAGACATCGCAGCGGTGGCGCTTTCCTTCTTGCATGGCGCTCAAGATGGGCAGAAATTCATGTCTATCGCCATGCTGGGTATCGCGCTTTCGTTCGGTAGTTCTACGCCCGACTCGAGCGGCTTTCCGCTGTGGATCATGATTATCTGCTCCGCCGCAATTTCGCTTGGCACAATTTTGGGCGGCAAGCGCATCATCAAGTCGGTCGGCATGGATATGGTGAAACTCGAGAAGTATCAGGGCTGTGCGGCGAACTTCTCCACGACGTTTACGCTTCTGGTCGCGAGCCTTACCGGCATGCCGGTGTCGACGGGCCACTGCAACACGTCCGCCATCATGGGCGTGGGCGCCGCGAAATCAATCAAGCGCGTGAATTGGTCCATTGCGAAGAACATGCTCATGGCGTGGATCATCACGTTCCCGGCATGCGGCTTTATTGGCTTTTTGCTTGCGAAAATCTTCATGATGTTCGCCTAGCTTCATCTACAGGGTTTTGAGCCAGCCTTCGATATGAAAAAACGAATTTGTTAACGTTTTTGAAACGAAAGCTTCAGCAAGTGCGTTACCCTGTCATCTGCAATTTTATCGCTTTGATAGAGGCCGCTTTCGAGCATTCGATCACGGTGGTAAGCCGAACCAGCTTGCCGTGAGGGCGAAGGCCGAAAGCCGAAGGGACCGCGCGGGTTCGCGTGCGGCGTCTTGGGGCGGCGGGGAATACCTGTCGCACTGTCGCGGAAACGCGGAGTGCTATCGAGGCTGGCGCATTGCGCATGCGTCCGGCGGCTTGTGGCATTTCGTCCACGGCCGCCTTTTTCGTTATATGGAGGAATGCAATGCGTACGCCGCGTATCGATCGCATGAGGGAACGTCATTTCAGCACCACGCCGTGCATTACGGCCGAGCATTTGGTATTGCAAACGCAGGCTTATAAGCAGTTTGCCGGCGATGCGGTGCCTGTGTTCCGCGCGAAGGTCGTGAACCATATCCTCGAGCGCATGAGCTGTATGATTTTCGACGATGAACTCATTGTGGGCACGCCGACGAATGCCTATCGCGGCGCGAACCTGCATCCCGATTTCCAGAGCAGCAGTTGGTACGTGCGCGATATTGACGAGTTCAGCACGCGCCCGAAAGATCCTTATCGCATTTCTGCCGAGGACAAGGCAACTATTCTGGAAACGCTGCCATATTGGCAGGGCAAATCGATGGAAGACATTTCCGATGCGGTGATGCCTGAATATATTCAACAGCTCGAGGCCGACGATATCCTTTGCGTGGGTTTGGAAAACGGCGTATCGGGCGAAACCACATGCGACCATGAAAAGGTGCTGCGTGTGGGCATGCGCGGATATATCGAGGAATGTCAGCGTAATATCGATTCGTGCGTGCCGCAAACCCAAGAAGATGCTGCGAAGGTCGATTTCTGGCGCGCATGCATTATCCAGGCGCAGGGCCTTGTGACGTATGCGCACCGTATGGCCGACGAGGCGGAGCGCCAGGCTGCGGCATGTTCTGACGAAGCGCGCGCTGCTGAGCTGCGCCGCATTGCCGAGAATTGCCGCGTCGTCCCCGAAAACCCACCGCAAACCTTTGCCCAGGCGGTGCAAATGGTATGGTTCGTGCACGTGATGTTCCATATTGAGGTATGCACCACGGCATGCGGTTTTGGGCGTTTCGACCAGTACATGTGGCCCTTCTACAAAAAAGACGTTATCGACGAGGGTGTTCTCACGCGCGATGAGGCGCTCGAGCTCGTTGAATGTCTGTATTTGAAGGCGTGCGAGGTGTATGAAGTGCGCGATACGTGGTACGTCACGGCGTTCGCGGGCTATCCCATGTGGCAGATTCTCGTGGTGGGCGGTATGAAGCGCGACGGAAGCGATGCGAGCAACGATTTGTCGCTTCTGTGCCTGCAAGCGGCCGACGATTTGCAAACCACGCAGCCCGTCATGGCGCTGCGCGTATGCGATACCACGCCGCACGAGCTCATCGACTTCGGGTGCAAAATGATTCAGGAAGGCCAGGCCAACCCTGGTTTCTTCAATGACGAAACCGCTATGAAAATGGCGCTTGGCAAAGGCGGCACGCTCGAAGACGCGCGCGATTGGACCATTGTCGGCTGCATTCAGGCGGGCCCTGGCGGCGGCGGAACCGACGGCAGCCCCGATGCGGGATACGTGAACATGGGCAAGATGGTCGAGTTCGTGCTGCACGATGGTGTCGACCCGCGCACGGGCAAGCTCATGGGCTTGCGCACGGGCGACCCGCGCGAATTCACCAATATCGAGCAGTTCAAAGACGCTTTGAAGAAGCAAATCATTCATGCGTATGACCAAATTCGCATTGGCTACAACCTCATGCAGTCGATTCACATGAATCGCTATCCGGTGATTTTTGCGAGCATGGTCACGGCGGGCTGCGTGGAAAGCGGCAAGTCGGTGCAGCAGGGCGGCGCACGCGTTTCGACCTGCGGCATGTATGTGACCGGTGCGGCGAATTTGGCCGACTGCATCGCTGCCGTTGAAAAGTGCGTGTTCGAAGACGGCGACGTGACGATGGATGAGCTCATCGCAGCTTGCGACGCGAATTTCGAGGGCCATGAGCGCCTGCGCCAGCTGCTGCTCAACAAGCCCGAGAAATACGGCAACGATTCGCCCCATGTCGATGGCATCTATCGCGAAATGATGCACTTCGTGGCCGACGAAGTTCAAAGCTGGCCCGATGCGCGCGGCGGCCATTACGCGTTTGGCATTGACTCGCAAACGATGAACATCCCGCATGGCGAAGTGACTGGCGCGCTGCCCGATGGCCGCTTGGCGGGCGAGGCTTTCTGCGACGCATCGAGCCCCATGATGGGCCGCGATGTTTGCGGACCCACGGCTACGGTGAAGTCGGTTGCCGCGATCGACCAGCCCGATTTGCAGGAGGGCGCGCTGTTCAATCTGCGCTTTGATCCCAAGGGCGTGCAGGGCGAAGGCGGTCGCCGCATCATCGAAGGCGTGATTCGCACGTTCTTCCAGCATGGCGGCGAGCATATTCAAATCAACGTCGTCGACAATAAGACACTGCTTGCGGCTCAGGAAAACCCGGAGCATTATCGTGGCCTTATGGTGCGCGTCGCTGGATACATGGCGTACTTCACCGAACTCGACCGCCCTGCGCAAGATGCGATTATCGCGCGTACCGCGCATCTGTCGGCCTGAGACGAAGGCCGGCTCGTGGGTTTCGACGGTATCGATGCGAAATTGAATAGAGAAGGGGGGCTTTCGGCTCTTGTCGGCAGCATTCAAAAGTTTTCGACTGAAGATGGGCCGGGCATCCGCACGACGGTGTTTTTGAAGGGCTGCCCGCTGAAGTGCGCATGGTGTCACAATCCTGAGCTCATCGAGAATGAGCAGCAGCTCATCGTGAGCCCCTCGAATTGCATTGGCTGCGGGCATTGCGTTGAAATGTGCCCGACTCATGCTATTTCTCTCGGCGAAGCTGGCATCTCGATCGATCGCTCGCGGTGCACGATGTGTTTGGCCTGCGCCGATGGCTGTTTTGCGAATGCGCTGCGTCCCGTTGCGCGCCGCATGACTGTCGGCGAGGTGCTTGCCGAGGTCGAGAAGGACAAGGGTTTCTACGACAACACGGGCGGCGGCCTCACGGTGAGCGGTGGGGAAGTGCTCGCTCACGCGGAATTCGCCGGCGCGCTCATTGATGCCGCTGCGGCTCGAGGTATTTCGAGTTGCGTGGACACGTCAGGTTTTGGCTCGTCGCGCGCGTTGCTCGACCTTGTTTCTCGTCCCGGTGTGACCGATGTGCTGTTCGACATCAAGGCCGTCGACGATGAGATTCATCGCGAATTCGTGGGCGTTTCGGTTGAGCCGATTCTCGCGAATGTGCGGTTGCTTTCGGCCGACGAGGCGATCCTGCCAAAGATTACGGCGCGCATGCCGCTTATCGCCGGAGTGAATGATGGCGAAACAGCCATTCAAGCGGCGGGCGATATCGTTCGCGAATGCGGCATTCGCCGCGTCGCACTGCTCCCTTATCACGCGCTCGGCATCGCTAAAGCTCGCAACATCGGTTCGCAGCAGCAAGAATTCACTGCGCCGAGTGACGAGCGGGTCGCCGAGATTAAACGGTATTTCGAAGATGACATCGGAGTGAGGACGGAAGTGCTCGGGAGACTCTAAGGTTTTCTTTGAATGATAGAACCAACCATCAATACATAGAAGGAAAACAGTGGATGGTGGCAATCTAGGAATCATCACGTTGATTCCCATGCTGAGCTTCTTCGTGTTCGCGTTCATCACGCGCCGATGCGTTTTCAGCATTCTGCTTTCGGGCATTTTGGGCTTCTTGTTCTACTACGGGGCCGACTTCTTCGAACCCACGGTCCAGGGCCTGCTCGACGCGGCGTGCGATGCCGACAACAACTATATCGTGATTATTTGCCTGTTGTTCGGGTGCTTCGTACAGTTGCTGCGTCAAAGCAACGGTGCTACGGCTATGGCGAACTGGGCGCGCAAATACGTGAAAAGCGAGCGTCAGGTGCTTTTTCTTACCTGGCTGTGCGGCGTGATCATCTTCATCGATGATTACCTGTCCATTTTGGTTACGGCGAATACCATCATGCCAATTGCCGACGAGAAGAAAACGCCGCGCGAGATGCTGTGCTACATCATCAACACCACGTCTGCGCCCGTGTGTTTGATTATTCCCATTTCTGCGTGGGTCGTGTTTTTCAGCGGCATCTTTGCCGAGCAGCCTGAAGCTGCCGTGCTGGGCGATTCGGCAATGGGCATTTATTATTCCATCATGCCGTATTTCTTCTACCCGTTTTTGTGCGTGCTGTTCGTGCTGCTCGTGATTTTCGGCATAGTGCCGAAAATGGGCGGTATCAAGAAGGCATACGAGCGTGTTGAGAAAACCGGCAAGCTGTGGCCCGATTCCTCCGACGTGATGAACCAGGATGAAATGGGCGAGGTGCTTGGCGCCATTAGCGACGGCTCCGCGAAAGACGAGAAGGAGGCGACGCCGCATTTGTGGGCGTTCCTCGTGCCGATGGCTGTGGTTATTGCGGTGACTATCGCTATGGACGACATTCTGTACGGCGTGATTTGCGCCATCGTGGTGTGCTTTGTGCTGTATGTGCCTACGAAGATCATGAGCCTGGGCAAGTTCTGTGACGCGTGCTACAAGGGCCTTGAGGACATGCTGTTCATCGCCGCCGTGCTCATTGCGTCGTTGTTCTTCCGCAATGCCATCAATCTTATTGGCCTGCCCGACTACCTTATTTCGGTTGCTACGCCGTTTATGAGCGCCGCGTGGTTGCCTGTGATTACGTTTGTGCTGGTCGGCTTGGTGTGCTTCGCCACCGCGAATATTTGGAGCATTCCCGCCGTGTGCACGCCGATTATTCTGCCGCTGGCTGCGGCGTGCGGCGCGTCCATTCCGCTGACGCTTGGTGCGATTATTTCTGCGGCATGCTTCGGCGCGCAGGCGTGCTTCTATTCCGATGTCACGCTTATGAGTGCGTCGGCGTGCAAAATCAACAACGTCGATTATGCTGTGGCGCAGCTGCCTTACATTGGCATTGTCGCCGGTGTGACCTGCGTGCTGTTCCTGGGTGCGGGCTTCGTTATGGCTGTTTAAACGTTTTTTTGAATCGTGTGGCGCGGAAGTGGCCGCACCGCTCGATCGTGTTTCGAATCAGCGCGTCATCGCGCACACGTTGGCGCCTTTCATTTCGGCGCGTCATCGCGTCGCGCATCAAGGTACGTTTGGCGTCGTGTATCAAGGGGCGTCACGGCGTTGTGTTTCAAGGGGTGCCCCATGCGGGTGCTCCTTGTTTTGTGCGGGCGTACGCTATACGGCTTATATGTGTTGTAAATGGTAGCAATTGCGCCGTGAGCGGCTATACTGAATCGCCGTACCTCTGAAGAAGGGAAGCCTATGCTGCCATATATCCCAGACGTTGTTCCGAATATTGTTATTGCGCTCGTGATTGTCACCGCTTTCGTGGTGGCTTTCGCTCCGGCGTTGCGCAAATGCCCCGTTGTGTTTTACGCGGTGTGGGTCGCCGCCTGCATGGCCACATTCGTCGACATCGTCCGTTGGATTCCGTGGCTCTATTATGTGGTGCAGATTTTCGCGAGCTGCTATACGGGCGTGGCATTTTATGTGCTCGTGATGTTCGCGGGTGCGCTCCCGAAGAAGTGGTGGTTTACCAAGCGGCTGCTTTCCGTTCGCACCGAGATGTCGATTATCGGCGGCTTCATCATTTTTGCGCATGTCATTCAGGTGATCGTAATGGTGCCGCTTTCGTTTACTCCGATTTGGGATAAAGCCTGGGGCGACGGCGCCACGTCCGTCATCATGTTCATCGCGGCGAGCGTTGTGGGCGTGCCGCTCACGGTGTGCTTCTTCGTGCCTTGGATTACCTCGTTTCGCACGGTGCGCGGCATTATGGAGCACTCGACGTGGAAAAAGGTGCAAAAGCTCGCGTATCCGTTTATGGCGCTTTTGGTGGCCCAAGGCATTCTGCTTTCGGTCGGCCATGCCGTGTATGCGCAACCGGGCGGCGATGGGTTTGCGGGCTACGTGGTGAACGCGTTGACGTATGCCGCGATTGGGACAGCCTATGTGGCGCTGAAGCTGCGCCGGCGAGCCGAGAAGCGAGCCAAAATGGAAGCGCGCAATGACGCCTCGGAATAGCTCTCCAAGAGCACTCTTTCGCCCGTTGGGGCTTTCGTGTGGGCGTGTCATCGTTATTGCGTCTCGGTTTCGATACAATGCGTTTCGTTTGCAAACAAGCTGAAGGGTCGCATGTGAAAAGCAAGGATGGAATCGACGGATGGCGTTCGGTGTTGCCGAGCGAAGTTGTGCAGAAGTCGGAAGAGTTACTCGCGCGTGTTGAAGAAATGCGCGCTGAACAGGTGATTTATCCACCACAAGGCGATATTCTGAACGCGCTTGCGTCTTGTGCCCCGAGCGATGTTCGCGTGGTGATTTTGGGTCAGGACCCTTACCATGGGCCCAATCAGGCAATGGGCCTCTCGTTTTCCGTGCCCGTCGGCGAAAAACTGCCGCCGAGCTTGCGCAACATATATAAAGAGATGGCCGCCGATTTGGGGTGCGATATGCCGAAATCGGGCGACCTCACGCCATGGGCGAAACAAGGTGTGCTGCTGCTGAACACCACGCTCACCGTTCGAGAGCATGCGGCGGCCAGCCATGCCAAACTCGGCTGGGACGTGCTTACGAGCCACGTGGTGAAGGCATGTTTCGAAATGCCCCAGCCCATTGTATTTTTCGCGTGGGGGCGCCATGCTCAGCAGCTTATAGAAAAGGCAGCTGTTTCGGCTGGTGCGAATCGCGATTTCGCGGAGGAAGCCGCGCTGCGTGCTTCGAGCGACGTTTTGGATGCCTTCCCGTTGCGCGAGGGCTGCTCGTCTTGCGAGGGTTCTGACGATGGAAATAGCTCGGCGTTGTGCGGCTTGTCTGTTTTTGGCACTGACAAGTTCGTGCTCGCGTCCACGCACCCTTCGCCGCTTTCCGCATCGCGAGCTGCGGGTGGGATGCCTGCGTTTATAGGATCGCATCCTTTCTCGAAGGCAAACGCTTTGCTGCTTGGGGCAGGGGAGACGCCTCCCGATTGGCAGATTCTTTCGTAACGCTGCGGGCTTGCGCACGTGCGGCTTTCGCCAGTGTGTGGGCGGGTTGTATTGCAACATGCCCGCGCGCATTCTTTATGTATCTCATTTTGCGGCGACTGCATGTGGGACAAGGGGCTGTTTTGGCTTTTGAACGAGCATGGCGTCACGCCGCATATAAAAGCGTATATGCATATCGGAGCATGATTCGTGCGATGCGCCTTGGATGAATGGAAAGGGATCGAAGTGGCAAACCTGGTGAAGCCTGCGAACCGCGTGCTCTTTGTGGCGTGCGTAGTGCTGACGGGGGCGCTTGCGGGCGCTTTCGTCTGGGCGTTCTTCTTTTTGATGGATGCCGGGCTCGGCTTGTTGTGGAACGATGGCCGTCTCGCGCTTTCTGGTTGGCTCGATAACGTTGCGCCAGGGCTTTCTCGCGGTCCCTTTGGCGTGGCGTTGTTTCCTTTCCTTATTTGCATGCTCGGCGGTGTGGTAATTGGGCTCTATGAAAAGAAGACCGGCATTGCCACCGAAGACCTCCCTGACGTTATGGCCAAGGTAAAAAGCACCGGTCGATATGAATATGATCACTTGGGCAAATTGTCCATCGCCGCGCTTTTGCCGCTGCTGTTTGGTGGCAGCGTGGGTCCCGAAGCTGGTTTGACTGGGGTGATAGCAGGGTTGTGCACCTGGGTGGGCGACCGCATGAGGCGCTTCGGCTCGGATTTTCGCGAGTTAACGGTTCTGGGTTGTCAAGCGGCGCTCACGGCGCTGTTCACAGCTCCTTTGTATGGCTTCGCCGCGCCCCTTTCGAGCGATGGGAAGCATGGCGATAGCGATGCTGAGGCCGTGACGATTGAGCTGCCGAAAGCGCAGAAGGCGTTTGTGTACGCGTGCGCTATCGTGGGTGCGCTCGGCGCATTTCTTGGCTTGGGTGCGCTTTTTGGCGGAGGCATGGGCATGCCTCGTTTCGAAGCGGCTGTCGTTGGCGGGGCGGAGCTTACGTGGTTCATTCCCCTTGTGATAGCGGGCGTCGCGTGCGGATGGGCCTTTCGTGCGAGCGACAAAGCGAGCGCTGCGGTGTCTTGCTCGATGGGCGATCGCCCCGTGGCTAAGGCGCTGCTCGCGGGGCTCATGCTTTCTGTATGCGGAACGATTCTGCCGTTTTCCCTGTTCGCCGGTGAATCGCAGACGCAGATGGTCATGGGGTCTTATGCGACGCTCGGGGCCGCGGCGCTCATCGCGACGGCGTTTGTGAAGGCGGCGCTCACGCCGGCGTGCATCAATTTCGGCTGGCGCGGCGGGCATTTCTTCCCCGTTATTTTCTCGGGGGTGTGTTTGGGCTATGGCTTCGCGCTCATCGCGGGCGTCGATGCGGTTTTCTGCGTGGCGGTATGCATTGCGTCGCTTATGGGCGCGGTTATGCGGCAGCCCGTGATGGTTGTGCTGCTGCTGTTCATGTGCTTTCCGCCGTCTGGCGTTGTTTGCATGCTCGCTGCGGCCGCAATTGGCTCGGCGATTCCTCTTCCTCGAGTTTTGCAGTAAGTTCGCGCGTTTTGTCGTGTGGGCATTGCGCGTTTGAGGATGCGTTCGCGCGCGTGTGCGATGTTTCGTGTAAGATAGCCAGTTAGACATGTAAAAACGCGTTGCGGAAAGGTCGCTGGCCTGTGCCGCGCGCGGTTGACAGATCACACGAAGGAGCAAGCCGTGACCCAGGCAACGTCTTCTAGCCAGAAAGTTCTCGTATTCGATTTCGGCGCCCAGTACGGGCAGCTTATCGCTCGCCGCGTGCGCGATTTGAACGTGTATTCCGAAATCGTGCCGTGCGACATCACGGCCGACGAGGTTCGCGAAATGGCGCCTTCCGCCATTATTCTTTCGGGCGGCCCCGCGTCTGTGAACGCTGAGGATGCACCGCGCGTCGATCCTGCGATTTACGAGCTTGGCGTGCCTGTGCTCGGTTTTTGCTATGGCCACCAGATTACTGCCGTGACGCTTGGCGGCAGCGTTTTCCATCCCGAGGTGGGCGAGTATGGCGCGGCTGAGCTGCACGTAAGCGGCGGTGCTCTTTTCGAGGGCACTCCCGCCGACCAAACCGTGTGGATGAGCCACTTCGACGCTGTGAACGATGTGCCCGAGGGCTTTACCGTTGTCGCGTCGACCGACGTGTGCCCCGTGGCCGCGATGGAGAACGCGGAAAAGAAGATTTTCACCACGCAGTTCCACCCCGAGGTGAAGCACACCGAGTATGGCCAGCAGATTCTTTCGAACTTCCTGTTCAATATTTGCGGTCTTGAGAAGAACTGGACCATGGATAACCTGGTCGAGAGCATGACGGCCGATTTCCGCGAGACGGTGGGCGAGGATCGCGTTATTCTGGCGCTTTCCGGCGGCGTTGACTCTTCCGTGGTTGCCGCTCTTGGCGCGCGCGCCATCGGTAAGCAGATGACCTGCGTGTTCATTAACCATGGCCTGCTGCGCAAGGGTGAGCCCGAGCAGGTTGAAGAAGTTTTCACCAAGCAATTCGACGTCGATTTTATTCATGTGCATGCCGAAGACCGCTATGCCGAGCTTTTGGCTGGCGTTGTTGAGCCTGAGGAGAAGCGTCGCATTATTGGTACGCAGTTCTGGAAAGAATTCTTCGCTGTGGCTCAGCAGCTCGAGACCGATGGCAAGCCGGTCAAGTACCTGGCGCAGGGCACCATTTATCCTGACATTATCGAGTCGGGCGCACGCAAGACGGGCGGCAAGACGGCCACCATCAAGAGTCATCACAACCTGATCCCGTTCCCCGAGGGCGTGCACTTCGACCTCATCGAGCCGCTCGACCACTTCTTTAAGGACGAGGTCCGCGCGCTTGGTCTGGCGCTCGGCCTGCCGGGTCACATCGTGTTCCGTCAGCCCTTCCCGGGCCCGGGTCTGGCCATCCGCATCATCGGCGCGGTCGACAAGGAAAAGCTCGAGATTCTGAAGAACGCTGACGCGATTGTGCGCGAAGAGCTCGATGCGTATAACCAGCGTTTGTTCGAAGAGACGGGCGACCGCAATTCCGAGCATAGCTGCTGGCAGTACTTCGCCGTGCTGCCCGACATTAAGTCGGTTGGCGTTATGGGCGACGAGCGTACGTATCAGCGACCCGTTATTTTGCGTGCTGTTGAGTCGAGCGACGCCATGACCGCCGATTGGGCCAAGTTGCCTTACGATGTGCTGGCCAAAATTTCCGGCCGCATCGTGGCCGAGGTCCCTGGCGCCAACCGCGTGTGCTACGACATCACGTCCAAGCCGCCCGCGACGATTGAGTGGGAATAGCAGGAACTGGCTTCTGAACTCGCATTTTGGTGCTGCCGAGTACCGCCTGGTACTGTTTCGGCATCGCCGCAGGACAAAGCCACCAGCGAAATAGTGGGAATAACGGCCTCCGAATCCTCTGGTTTGGAGGCTTTCTTTTTGCATTCCTACCTGGGAAAACGTCACAATTATTCCCGCATGCCCCTACTGGGCGGCACGGCGGAGTACTCGGCGGTACGGGAATAATGGGGTCCTGCGGGAATAATTCACAATTCGGATCCCCCGAGGGGCGATTCCGCGCGGCCGAAACTAAGTTGAAACTGCGAGGCGGATTCAAGCCCTCGTCAATTGCATTTACCCAGGTCAACAAACGGGAATAATAAAACGCGAAAATCGGTTTCCGCAGTTTCGACAACCCCGAATGCCGCCGAATAACGCCGTGTATCCTGCTGTATTTTAGCGCGCAATTATTCCTCGAACGGGGCTTCTGCGTCGCCGATTTCATACGGGAATAATGGAACAGCCTCCGGAGAACCGGAGGCTGTTCGCAAGGAAGTATCAATTCACCTGGGAAGATGTCAGAAAGAGGCCTTCCAGCCGGCGTAAGCGTCCTCGTCGACTTCGCCGCGCTCTAGCTCTGCGCGCTTTTCCGCCCAGGATTTGATCGACTGCGCGAGCTTGGGGGCATGCGGCGCCTTGGGGTCGACCGTCAGGCCCATGCCGTCCTCGCTGGGCACGAGGCCGTAGCCCCCCTCCAACTGCAGCAGCAGGGCCATGAGGTCTTGCGACGTCTCGACGCCGTAGTCCTTGAGCGCGCCCTCGGAGACCCCGAGCGCCTTCGCGATCTTCTCGAGCAGCTCCGGCTTAACAGCGCGGATGCCGCTCTCGTAGTGCCTGATCGCGCCCTCGGTGAGCCCCACGGCATCGGCGAGCTGGGCCTGCGTCAGGCCCTTCGCCTTGCGATGCCGCCGAATGTTGTCGCCTGTCGCCATGTGCCCTCCTATAGATTTCGTCGGCGACCATTCTATCAGCGTACGGGTTTGTACGCAATTCTATTGACAGCACAGATTCGTACGATTATTCTCTGGAATATCAACGTACGGATATGTACGGATAGACAGGAGGTTCAAGATGGAACAACCGGTTGCGAGGACGCCGAGGCCGAGCATGCTCACCGCAGACGAGGTGGCGGAGCGCCTGAAGATCAAGAAAGGCAGCGCCTACGAGGTCATCCGCCAGATGAACAAGGAGCAGGAGGCCCTCGGGCGCGTGGTGATCCGCGGGCGCGTCCGCAGCGACCTGTTCGAGTCCCGCTACTTCCCGGAGGTGAACGATGCCAGCCTATAAGGACAAGAAGACGGGCCTCTTCTACGTGCAGTTCTACTACCGCGACGTACGCGGGGCCAAGCGGCACAAGACGAAGAAGGGTTTCCAGACCGAGCTCGAGGCGCTCCTGTGGGAGAAGAACTTCAAGGCCCTCAAGGACGACGCCATGGACATGACCTTCGCCGACTTCTGCAAGGTCTACGAGGCGGAGGTGAGGCCGAGGGTCCGCGAGCACACCTGGCTCACCAAGGAGAACATCATCCAGAGCAAGCTGCTACCGTTCTTCGGCGACATGCGCATGTGCGACATTCGGCCCGTCGACATCGTCAGGTGGCAGAACTCCCTCACGGGGTCCACAAGGGCGGACGGAGACGGCTTCAAGCCCACTTACCTGAGGATCATCAACAACCAGCTCAACGCCATCTTCAACCACGCCGAGCGCTACTACAACCTGGAGAAGAACCCCGTCCACAAGGTGGACAAGATGGGCAGCAAGGAAGCCGGCGAGATGCAGTTCTGGACCAAGGACGAGTACCTCCGCTTCTCAGACGCAATCTCCGACAAACCGCTCGCCTTCTACGCGTTCGAGGTGCTCTACTGGATGGGCATACGCTGCGGCGAGCTCATGGCGCTCACGCCCTCGGACTTCCTGCTGGAGACGTCGGAGCTGCGCATAAACAAGTCCTACCAGCGGCTGCGCGGCGAGGACGTGGTCACGAAGCCGAAGACGCGCAAGTCGGTGCGCACGATCAAGATGCCCGCGTTCCTCCGCGACGAGATGGCGGAGTTCATCGAGATGCGCGACGACGTGGCGCCCGACGAGCGGCTCTTCGGCTTCACGAAGCACTTCCTCGTGCACGAGATGGACCGCGGCTGCAAGGCGTCGGGCGTCAAGCGGATACGCATCCACGACCTTCGCCACAGCCACGTGAGCCTGCTCATCAACATGGGCTTCTCCGCCCTCGACATCGCCGAGCGCGTGGGACACGAGGCTATCGACATCACGTACCGCTACGCGCACCTTTTCCCCGCCAAGCGCGCGCAGATCGCCGACGCGCTCTCCGAGCTGAGGGGCGAATAGTATGCCGTGCGAGAACAGCGCCCGCAAGCGCAGCAAGACGATGGCGTTCCGCTGCACCCCGGAGGAGTACGAGCTGATCGCCAACATGGCCGCCTGGAGCGGCATGAGCAGGCAGGACTACATCATGGCGAGGCTGACCGGGACCGAGATAACGGTAAGGCCGTCGTCGCGGGTGCAGCGGGCGCTGCGCGACTCCATGAAGGGCCTGGCGGAGCGGCTCCTCGCCGTGTGCGACGCCGACGAGCTCGACGGGGACCTCCAAAGGCAGCTCGCCCTGGTCATGGAGATATTCAACGGGCTCGGCGAGGCCTCGCCATCGGGAAAGCGCTCAGCGCGCGAGAAAGGGCCCAGCGACGACCTCTTCGGGATGTCGCGGCGCTGATCCCAGGCCGCGATTGCAAGGCGCAACCGCTTCCGGGCGCACGCGCGCGTGCCGGCGCGGCGAGGGATCGCAGGCGCGATGCGTGGGCGACCAAGGCGATCAGAGGCAATTTGATGAAAAAGGTATATACTATTTTCATCAAAAAGGAGGAATGTATGACAGAGGCAGAGGCCATCGCTAAGCGCATAGAGAGCTTCGGCGCCGGCAGGGCCTTCACGGCCGCCGACTTCTCCGACGTCGCAGGCCGACGCAATGCCGCCAACGCGCTCGGGCGCTTGCATGCAAAGGGAGGGGTCGCCCGCGCCATCCGCGGCGTCTACTACGTGCCGGAGCGCAGCGCGCTCATGGGCACCGAGGTGCCGTCCAGCGCCGACGAGGTCGTGCGCGCCGTCGCCCGCGCCAACAAGTGGATCGTCGCACCGTCCGGCGACGCGGCGCTCAATGCGCTGGGCCTCGACACGCAGGTGCCCGCAAAGCTCGTCTACGTCAGCAGCGGCCCGTACAAGCGCTACGAGTACGGGCCGTACGATATCGAGCTCCGGCACCGCGCCAACCGCGACCTGCTCGACTGCTCGCAGATCACCTGCACCATCGTGCAGGCCCTCAAGGCGCTCGGACGCGAGAACGTGGGCGACGAGGAGATCGGAACGCTCGCGCGCAACCTCACGGAAGAGCAGGCCGGCGCGTTCCTGAAAGAGTCGGCGGGGCTCACCTCCTGGGTCGCCGACGCCGCGAAGAAGATATGGGAGGCGAAGCATGGACAGAATCGCTAGGGCCTCGACCGGCGAGCGCAGACTGGTCTTCGAGGCCGCCGCGCAGAGGATGGCGCTTGCGCCGGCCGTCATCGAGAAGGACTTCTGGGTGTGCTACACCCTGGACCACCTTTTCCACAGAAGCGGCTTCGCCGAGTCCATGGTGTTCAAAGGCGGTACGAGCCTGTCGAAGGCCTTCGGGCTCATCGAGCGCTTCTCGGAGGACATCGACCTCATACTCGATTGGCGACTCCTGGGCTACGGCGAGAACGAACCGTGGGAGCCGCGCAGCAACTCGGCGCAGGAGCGGTTCAAGGCCGACAGCATCGAGTGCACGAACGCCTTCCTCGTAAACGCGTGCTCCCGTTAGTTGCTCAAGGGGTAGGTGACGCCTTCGATGGTGGCCAGCTTGTTGCTGCCCATGAAGTACTGCTCCCACAGGCCTTCCCGCGTCACGGTGTCGGTCTTGCCGTTCCGCTTCACGGTCACGGTGACGTCTCCCATAACCCGCATGTACGTGGGGTTCATGCGCGCCAGCTTCGCCAGGAAGCGCTTGGCCGGCGACACCACCTCCAGAAGGCTGCGCGGCATGATGTCGCGCTTGCGGACGAATTTCACCACATACTCCTCGTCAGGGCTGACGGTCTGTGTGTACACCAGCACGTCGTCCATGAACTTCTTTGTGAAGGAGTTGATGTGAGTCTCGAAACGTTCGATTTTCACCGAGGACGAGTCGTCGTTCAGGATCTTGCCGTCCTTGGCAATCATGAACACCGGCAGGCTCTTGTAGCCGTACTTCTTCTCTGCGACGTTCTGTACGGCGATGACAGTGTAGTCTCCCACCTGGGCGCGGCCCCAGTACCAATGGTTGAGCATGTTCTGGATGCCCGTGTAGCCCCAGTTGTGGTCGTGGTAGCCCTTGCCGGTAAGCTTGCGCTCAACGCCGTCCACCACAAGCCTGCCTTCGATGCGTGCAGTCGGGCAGGGCACGAACCATCCGTACTCGATCTCGCGCGAACCTTCGCCGAACAGCCAGATGCCGCAGTCAGGGCGCCACATGGGCATGGTGGGGGTCATGGTCACGTCGTACTGGATGGAGCCGTCGTCGTAGTGCAGCTGGTACGTGCCGTCCACGTAGCGGATGGTGTTGCCTTCGATGTTCACATCGCACGCGGCGCCCGACTTCTTCAGCGGAACGCCCTTGGGGCCCTGCATCCTGTGGTTGATGCGGGTGCCGTCTTTCTCGGTGATCTCGATGTCCACCGTGGGCCACGCAGGGCCTTCGACGTCGAAGTAGTTCTTCGTGAACCAGATGGCCACTACCGTGGTTCCATCGTCGTAGTTGGCGTCGGTGTACCACCATTCGAACGACCCCTTGCCGCCCGGCGAGCGCATGTCGTCCTCGAAAGGCTGCGGATTTCCCTTAGCTATGCCGAATCTCTTGTAGTCTGCATCGGTCGTGCAAAGTCGAGCTGGTTCAGTTCGCATCTTACGTCCTCCTGTTTCAGTATGTTTCGAGTCATACAAAACAGTAAGGAAGATGCGGTCTCGTTCCAACAGACAGGGCGAGCGGGCTTTCTAGCCTGCGTGGACAATTCACGGGCGAATATCTACTTTGCAAGCTGGAACCGCGCGGGCGCGTCGGCCGGAGCTTGCCGACGTGTCTGTCGGGGCGGCGGACGCTTGCCTAGCGAATCTCCCTCGGCCTTGGGTGCATCGCAGGCGGCTCGGCATTGCCGTGCTGCATCTGGCGGATGAACGCCGGCGTGGCATCGTGCTGCACGCGTACCAGCACGTCAATCGGCCAGGACATCTGTTGCCGGCACCATTCCAGGAACGTGTCCACAACGCCTATCACCAGCTGCTCGATAGCAACGCTCCGGTAGATTTGCTCCTCGGGGCTTAGGTCGTCGGTCACGAACGTACGGTGCAGAATCTCGCGGTAATGCTCGATGAAGGTGTCGCGGAAATTGTTCTGCCCGGCATGCTGGGGCAGCTGGCAGAAGAAGCCTTTGTGCTCGTAGGCGTAGTAATAGGCCTCGCGTACGGTTTCGACGTAGTAAGCGGGGCGCCAGAACTCCTCCATGAAGTTGATGGGGATGTAGCTTACCAGGCCGTTGATGTCTTCGAAATGGTTATAGAAGGTCTGGCGCGCCGTGTGGGCCTCTGCAATAAGCGAAGTCACGGTGATGTCCGACAGCTTCTGCGTATCGCACATGCGTAAAAACGTGTCGACGAAACGTTGCTTCGTATAGTCGCCGCGGACCATGCAACCACCTCTCTGGGAACGGATGAACCGGCGAAGAAATATTCGCAAGAATACATGGTAGACGATACGGGGTCCAATGTACAAACACGCATTTCAGCCCAATTACAATGTTCGTCGAATTCTTAGAGAAGGAGATTCGAATGGACGCGAAAACCATTGTCGTAGGCGGCGGCATGGCAGGCATGAGCTGCGCGAAACGCCTGAGGGAAAACGGTCAGGACGTTTTGCTGGTAACGGAGCACCTGGGCGGGCGGGTGTACTACGACCCGAAGCTGAAGAGCAACTTCGGGGCGGTGTTCTGCATGGCCAACTACAAGCACAGCCTGGAGATTCTTGACGACAACGGCCCCTTGCCCGTTTCGCTGGGCGACTTGATGCTGCATACCTCTCCCCAGAAGGAATTCAAAGTGCTAAGCCCCACGTTCCTTGGCGGCGTTCCGCAGCTTCTGAAGTTCCGCAGCTTCATGAACAAGACCTTCATGCCGGAATACGCCGAATACAAGAAGTATTGCGAGACCCATTCGGTTGCTCAGGCGTTCAAGAAGTACCCGAACATCGAGCGCTATTACCGCATGAAGGCCAGCGACGCGATTGCCGAGCTTGGCATTGCGAAGGCGGCCGACAACTTCATCAACAAGTTCGCCTACGCCTGCACGGGAAGCCGCGTGGACCAGCTGAACGCCCTGGACTTCCTGAACGTGACGCAAGGCGCCGTGGTTGCCCTGCGCGACTTCACGTTTGACGGCGAAAAATTCACGAAGATGCTGGGCGGCCGCGTGAAGACTGCCACGGTGGAGCAGGTGCACCAGACGAAGGGCGTGTGGCACGTGAAAACGGCCGACGGCGAAGATCTGACGTGCGAGAACCTGGTGGTGGCCACCACGGCAACCGTCACCCAGAAGCTGCTTGACATCCCCCAGATCCGCCAGCCAACCGTGCTGGTCAGCTATCTGGTGAAGGCCACGCCCAACGCGGACATCGCGAAATCGGGCGCGCATTACTACGACGACGTGTTCGACGTGATTGCCATCGGCAAGCGTCCCGACGGGCTTTACAACGTGTACACGCGTAAGGAAATCGACCTGGGCGATTTCTTCACGGAATACGACGTGTTGAAATACAAGGTGTGGCCCTGCGCCCTGTACACCTACGGCGACACCGTGCTGAAGCAGGACTGGGCCGACCACTGCTGGATTGCAGGCGACATGAACGGCCTTGGCCTGGAGCCCGCCTGCATCTCCGGCATCTATGCGGCGAACAGAATCCTCGGGTTGGCGTAGGGGGTTGCAATGAAACAAGTGAACTTCCGTGTTCCAGCGACGGCGGCCGATGCCAAGAAGCGCGACGAGTCCCGCGCCCGCGTTTGGCCTGCCACCTGGGCCTGCATCATCTTGGTGGTGGCGATTGTCGCCCTGTGCGCCAACTATTTCGGCGGCATGCCCACGCTTATCGGCGTGATCGTGGTTGCCGTCGTGGGCATCGCGTTCCTTTTGGGCTTCGGCCTGAAGCATGCCTGCGGCAAGGAGGAGGTGCGCCTGTGCGAGGAGGAGCTTCCCGGCCACGACATTTTTGCGAAGAAGGACATCCGCCTGACGGGCGGCCAGTCGTTCGACTTCGACTGCGCGCCCTCCGACCTTTTTCCTTACCTGGCCCAGATGAACCTGACGAAGGCCGGCTTCTACAGCTTCCAGCACCTGGAGCGCCTTTTCGGGTTCCACATTCGCAACGACTACACCATCAGGCCCGAATGGCAGACCATCCAGCCGGGCGATTGGATGTACTACCATCAGAACGGCGCAGGCACGGGCGTGGTGGACGTGAAGCGCAACGAGTACATAACCACCTATTCGGACACGCGCTACAAGCCCACGCAGGATCTGGCCATCGCCTGGTGTCCCAAGTGGATGAACGGGTTCGCCTGGACCTGGAACTTCGTCCTGCAGCCGACGAACGGCGGCGAAGGCACGCATTTCATCAGCTACCTGCAGGCATGGTGGCCTGAGAACACAAGCAAGCTGACGGTTGCCCGCCTTGCGCTGGAATGGGGCCTTCCCTCGAACTTCATGATGCATGGGATGGCCCGCAAGATGGGGCACTTGGCAGAGGCAGACGCCCGCAAGCGTCGCGGGTCGCGTCGGTAAAGCTGGCGGCCACGGATTTACAGCAGGCCGCTGCGCCGGCAGAGCCGGTAGGGCGGCGGTCGCGTAGTGCAGGTTTGCAGCAGACCGCCGTGCTGGCAGGGCCGACGGTCGTGTTGCGCAACTCGGAGGGCTGGGATAACTTCGATTGAAGGGGGATTGACGATGGCAGAAACGAATGCAGCCGTTTCTACGAAAAGCCAGGAAGAAAGCCAGAAGGCTTTCAAGGAGCGTTTGCTGAAGATCATGGGGGCCGACGCCACGGAGGCGTACCTCAAGGCATACGGGTTCGACGAGGGGAATGCGTTCGCCCGCAACTACGATGGCACGCTGCCGGCAGAAGGGGAGGAGCCTGCCTTCTTCACGAACATCGACGAGCAGGGCAACGTCCTGTTTCTTGACGAGGACCGCGCCCTGCGCAAGTCTTCGTTCCCAGGCAAGCGCCCCGTGTATAGGAACAAGCCGAACGGCCTGGGCTTCTTCAATTTCCTGGTCGTGCATACCTCTGCGCGCCAGTGGAATTGGAAGGTGGTCCTGAAGGTGTTCGCCGCCATTCTGAGCGCCTCGAAGGTGCTGAGCAAGCCCGGGACGTTCGGCGACCGCCTGTACCGCAAGGCCATGATGTTTGACCCGCCCGAGAAGTCGTATTCGGCCGGCTTCACGTTCAACCTGAACGTGGACGTGCCCGAAGACGTTCCGGGAACGGCGAAGTACAACGACTTCGTCGTGCATAAGAACCCCCACCATGCTCAGGAAGAGTTCGCGTGCAAGCATATGCAGCTTGAGGCCGAAGGCGCGGACGGCGCTGAGGTCGCGTCGGGCCAGGCTGCAAGCGCATCGGGTCAGGCGGCGGCCGCGGCAGGGGCTGCGGGGACCACGGGCACCCAGGCTGCGTCGGCCGATGCAGCCGACAAGCCCAAGACCATCACGTTGAACAAGGTGGTCAGCAAGAACGTCGCCCACGACATGGCCACTGTCACGCTGCCCATCGACCTGGTGAAGAAGGCCATCGACGAAGCCGAGTTCATCGGCGGCATGAAGGAGTGCCTGTGCCGGGCCGGCGGCGACTGTCAGACGTACCCCCACGACCTGGCCTGCCTGTTCCTGAACCTTGGCGGGCATGTGGTGGTGGACCACGGCATGGCGGTGGAACTGACGAAGGAGGAAGCCTACGAGCGCGTGGACCGCGCCGCTGCCCTGGGCCTTACCTGTCAATCGCTGTGGGTGCAGGTCGAGCAGCTGATTTGGGGCTTCAGGAACGACCAGATGGACTCGTTCCTGGAAATATGCTTCTGCTGCCCCTGCTGCTGCGTGGGCATGAACCTTTCGAAGAACGGGCCGCGCAACATCAAGCGGGGCTTCATGCCAAGCGGTTGGACCGCCACCGTGAACCACGACCTGTGTACGGGTTGCGGCCACTGCACCGATTCCTACTGCCCACAGGACGCCATCCACTTCCGCGAGAGCGACGGCAAGATGGTGGTGAACCAGGAGACCTGCCAGGGCTGCGGCTACTGCCGCGGACGTTGCCCGGAAGGCGCCATCTCCATCAAGCAGACCATGCCCATGAGAGACAGCATCTTGGAGTACTTCCATGAGCAGGTTCAGCTCGACATCGTGCCCGGGGTGTACCGCAAGTAGACGGCACAAGGCGGCTGGCAGCTAGCGGCGGAGGTCTTGTGACGCTAGCTGCGAGGCCTGCGACGGGGCTCCCGCGAGGCCGTAAGCAGGGCCGTCTGCCTAGCTAGCTGCGAAACCCCTCAAGACATCGACGGAACCTTTCGCTAACCGCGCAGCTCCTGCGAGGCCTTCCGAATAACCGATATTGCAAGCGCGACGATGGCAGCAAGGGCCACCGTCGCGGTAAAGAAGAACACCTTCATGTGCTGCATCTCTTTGCTGTTGGTCCTCACTCTTCTCGATATGTAAGCATTAATATATTGCACGATCGGGGGAAAAGAGTCGCCCCCGAATGGATTTGCATCAATTCCTGCCTATTTCGCGTCTTGCCTATCCCGTCTTGTCTATTTCCTGTCAACGCTGCCGTGAAGGACCCCGTTTTCCAGGATGCCCTGTACGAGTGAGGCAAGGTCTTCGGAGAACATGTCTTTCTGGTGCGTCGCCCTTGCTATCGTTTGTTCTTTGCTCGGCTCATAGAGCTCGCCTCCCTTCTTCTTGAAGCTCCTGCGCTGCCCGCACTTCTGTTTGGGACTCTTCGCCGCCGGCGCAGGCCAGATGACGGCGCCGCAGGGGCGCTACTGCATGTGCTGGGCGTTGAGCCGGTGGTCGGCGAGCAGGGGTAGGAACTCCTCGAGCTTCATGTCGAAGGGCCGCCAGAAGCCCGCGAGCCAGAACGGCAGGGCGGCGGCCATCACGGGCAGCGTCGCGCTGGCGACGGGCACCAGCCAAGCCTGACGCTGTTGAGCCCGGCATCGAGGAGGCTCTTCCCAAAAAGCCCCGCAAGCGCGGCGGGAAGACGACCATCGGCTACTCCAAGTTCGAGACCTTGGTAATCGACCATGAGATTCCCGCAGGAGAGCGCGCATGCCCCGAGTGCGGTTGCG
>NZ_CAKTVX010000001.1 GCF_934630525.1 uncultured Slackia sp. | reverse complement strand
CGCGCAGCGGCTGAACGCGCAGCGGCTGAACGCGCAGCGGCTGAACGCGCAGCGGCTGAACGATGGCATCTTTCCCGAAGGGAAATCGCCATCGTTCAGCGCTTGGACAGGGAGGTTTCCGAATGATGCCAGCGAGATACTGCCGCCGATGCGGCAAGGAGCTTCCGCCGAACGCCTCGCCGAGGATGGCCTACTGCAGCGACACGTGCCGCAAGATGGCCAGCAAGAGGCGCAGGCGCGACGAGCGGGCGGCCGCAATACATTCGCAATACAAGGGAATCCAGGCGCCGAGGCCGAAACCGCTCGGGGATGAAGAGGCGGGGCTTCTCATCGCAGAGCTCGAGAGCTGCGCGCTCGGGCTGCAGGCCGCAGCCGAGGCCGCGAGCCCGAAGGCCGCGCCGGTGCTCACGCGCGTGGCCGCCGGCGTGCTTTCCGTGCTCGAATCGGAGGGGCTGCATGGCTAAGGGCAGGGGGAAGAACGCGCCGGACCGCGCCGACGAGCTCGCCGAGCGCGAGGCTGCGCTCATGGCGACCATGCTGCAGGCCATGACCGAGGGCATGCCTCCCGCAGGAGCCGCGCTCATGCGCCAGCTTTCCGAATCGGGAACCGCGCTCAAGGTGCTCAAGCCAGAAGATATGCCGCTGCTCGCCCAGTACGCCGACTTCTGGCAGGTCTACACCGACGCGCGCGAGGGCTACATGTCGCAGCCCGAGGGCATGCGCACGCGCGAGGAGACGGCCACGGGCTTCAAGGCCAATTCCGACATCAAGGTGATGCGCGAGGCGAGCGACCAGATGATGAAGATAGCGAAACAGACGGGGCTCACGCCGGTTGCCCGCGCGCAGCTGCGCCTGGCCGACAGCGCGTCGGCCTCGCTCATGGCCACGGCGTTCCCCGAGCGCATGGCGCGGATGTTCGAGCTAGAGCATGGCAAGGGCTAGGCGCCGCGTCACGCCGAAGGGACGCAAGAAGGCCGAAATCTACGACTACTTCGCGCGCACCCACGTCAGGCACACCGACCGAGAGTGGTACGACAAGCCGTTCCTCTTGGACAAATGGCAGTGGGAGGACATCTGGAAGCCCGTCTTCGGCACGCTCAAGCCCGACGGCACGAGGCGGTACCGCCAAGCGCTCATCGGCGTGAAGCGCTACACGGGCAAGTCCGAGATTTCCGCGCGAATCATGCTCACCGTGATGATGATGGAGCCGATGCCCGAGGGCGAGTACGGCATCATCGCGTCCTCGAAGCCGCAGGCGCAAATCGTCTTCGACAAGATTTGCGCCATGGTCAGGCTCGACCCCGAGCTCTCGGCGGTGTTCGAGGTGCTGAAGAAGGAAATCAGGCACCGCGAGACCGGCGCGACGCTCTCGACGTACCCCGCCGACGAGGCCGCCATCCAGGGCCACCACTTCGTGTGCTGCATCGGAGACGAGGCGCACGTGTGGAAGTCGACGGCCATCTTCTCGGCGATCGTGTCGGGCATGAAAGACCGCAACAGCCTCTTCATCATCATCACGACGGCGGGCAGCAAGAGGCGCGGCGTGCTTTGGGACTACATCATCCCGACGATGCTGGCCAATCCCGACGCCTACGTGATTTGGAAGGGCGCGCAGACCCTCGATGAGCAGCTCGCGGGCGCGAAGTTCAACCCAGCCGACCGCAGGCTGTGGCGCAAGTGCGTCTTCGCCTCGTGGCACACGATGCAGCAGATGGAAGAGCTGTACCGCACGCTGCCGCTCGCGGAATTCGTGCGGTACGAGCTGAACGTCTTCCCGCCCGACGACCTTGGCGCGGACATGGCCTTCAAGCCGTCGCGCCTGAAGAAGTGCGCAGACGCGGGCGAATTCCCGTGGGACGCGCCGCTGTCGATGGGCATCGACGGCGCGAACAGCGGCGACAGCTTCGCGCTCGCCATCGCCGCGAACGACCCCGAGAACAGCTCGGTCGTGCACGCGTACCCCATCATCTTCGACGAGGCCGGCGAGGACGGCTTCTACGACATCGAGCAGATAGAGCAGCTCGTGCGCGAGTACTACGACGAGCGCGACATGCGACGCATCGCCATCGACCCCGCGCGCCTGCTCCTCATGGCGCAGCACCTGCAAAAGAAATGGGGCGTTCCCGTGGAGTCCTTCGCGCAGTCGGGCTCGAACATGGGCGCCGCGTCGGCCTACCTCCTGACGCTCGTCGACGAGGGGCGCCTGAAGATTCACGGCCCCGATTCGGCGAAGCTCATCGAGCACATGGCCAACGCAACGCGCGACGACGCGGGAGCATGGGGCTGGCGACTGGGCAAGACCGCATCGCGCGCCAAAATCGACGGCTGCATCGCGCTCGCCATCGCCGCGCTCGTGCTCGACGCGAACGACGACGGCGCGGCCTGGGGCCTCATGACCGTGTAGGTGACGCTTGGCGGAACATGCCTCCCCGAGAGAAAGGGGACGCATGGGACGAATCATGCGATTTCTGGGCCTCGAGAAGCGAGACGCCCAGGCTGCGGCGGTCGACCTCTCGGACCCCGCCGTAATCGGCTGGCTCGGCGGCGTGCTCGACGGAGGCGTGAGCGAAGAGACGGCCACCACGTGCGTGGCCGTGCTCGCGTGCATCCGCGTGCGCGCCGAGACCCTGGCCAGCCTGCCGTGCCACGCCTACAGGCCAAACGAGAGCGGCGGCATCGACCGCATCGAGGACGGCACCGCCGACCTCTTGGAGCGCAGGCCCAACGACTTCATGACCCCGTACCAGTTCTGGGCCTGGAAGCAGCAATCCGAGGACATCCACGGCAACGCCTACGCGCTCAAGATTCGCAACGGGCGCGGGCAGGTCACGCAGCTGTGGCCGCTCAACGCGGCAGCCATGACGGTGAAGCACGTCGGCGGAAAGATGGCCTACCAGTACGCCGGGGACGAGGACATCCCAGCGCAGCTCATCCACCCGAGCGACCTGCTCCACTTCAAGGGCTCCATCCTCAAAGACCCGTTCGAGGGCGAGAGCCTCGTGCGCCTGACGAAGGGCACGCTCAAGCTCGGCAAGGAGGCCGAGCAGTTCTTCGACATGCTGCTCAACAACGGCAACCATTTCCCGACCTACATCACGGCCGAGCCTGGCACGAACCCCCGCGCGGTAGAGGACTTCAAGGCCCAATTGAAGGGCAAGGCCGGCCTTTGGCACGCGGGCGAGACGCTCGTTTTCGGCCCCGGGCTTCGGCCTGAGCAGAACAAGATGACGCTGCAGGACATGGACTTCTCGCCGCAGCTGAGGTGGAACCTCGAGCAGGTGTCGCGAATCTGGCGCGTGCCGCTGCCGATCATCAACGACCTGACGCACGGCACGTACACCAATTCCGAGCAGGCGAGCATCTGGCTCGCGCAATACACCATGACGCCCGTTTGCAAAGCGACCGAGCAAGTGCTCTCGCTAGGCCTCTTCCCGCGCGGCAGCTACGCCGAATTCAACATGGACGGCTTGCAGCGAGGCGACTACAACTCGCGCACGGCGGGCTACCTGCGCATGACGAGCGGCGGAATCATGACGAGAAACGAGGTGCGCCGCAAGGAGAATCTCAATCCGCTGCCGGGCTTGGACGAGCCGCTCATCTCGCTCGCGAACGGCACGGTTTCCGAGGACGGCTCCGTGGTGAACCCCAACGTGGTCGAACCCGTGGCCAAAGACGCGCGCTCGCGAATCGCGGCGCGATTCGCAAAGGACGGGCCGACCGAACGCAGCTGGGAATTCGCCAGAACCGTGGCGGCTCCCGTGGTGGAGTCGCTCGCGCTGGCGGGAATCGTAGGGACCGTGGACGAATTCGTGGAGGCATGCATTGAGTAACCAGGACAAACAGAAAATCGAAATCCGCTCTTTCTCGCTCGACGGGACCAAGGCGGAAGAGGGCAAGATCTCGGGCCGCGCAATCGCCTTCGGCGAGGCCTCGCGCGACCTCGGCGGCTGGGTCGAGGTGATAGACCGCGACGCCGTGACTTTGGACGATGACCTCTACATCGACTTCGACCACGACAGCGCGCGCATCCTCGGCAGGCAGTCGAACGGCACCCTGTCCGTCGACGTGCGCGATGACGGTGTGAGCTTCGAGGCCGTGCCGCCCGAGACCTCGTGGGCGGCCGACGTGATGGCGATGATGCGCGGCGGTTACGTGTCGGGCTGCAGCTTCGCCATGCGCGTGTTCGACGACGAGTGGAGCACCAAGGACGGCGTGGCCGTGCGCCATGTCAAGGACTGCCACGTATACAGCCTCACGGTGACGGGCATCCCCGCATACCCGACGACCACGGCGGAGGCGCGCGACGCGATGGCCGCGCTCGCGGGTGACCATCCCGAGAACATTGGCGAAGCGGCGGAAGCGGCCGAGCAGCAGGGCTGCGGCGGCGAAGACTCGGGGTCTGGTGCGGAAGCCCGCTATATGGCGTCCCGATTGGGCGCAATCCGAATCGTAGAGAGCGAGAACTAATGACTGTTTTGCAGAAGCTTGAAGAGCGCAGCGCGCAGCTGCAGAAAGACCTCGAGGCGCTCACCGTCAACGGCGAGCTCGGCTCCGAGAACGTCGAGAAATTCAATCGCATCGAGGCCGAATTGCACGGCGTCGAGGGCGCAATCCGCGACGCGAAGGACGCGGAGCTCGACGAGCTGCGCAGCGCCATCGCCGCGATGAAGAAACAGGGCAAGGGCGGCGCCGAGTCCGACGGCGATGAGGTCGCCTTCCGCGACTTCCTCAAGGGCGGCGTCGAGCGAGTCGAGAAGCGAGAGTCCCTCATCGCGGGCACCGACGTGAACGGCGGCTTCCTCGTGCCAGAGAACCTGCACGCGAAGCTCGTCGAGCCGGTGCGCGCGGTGAACCCCATCCTGCGCATGGCCACCACCTTCAACATGATCGGCTCGAACTCTATCGAGCTGCCCGTCAAGGCGACCAACGGCGCGGTCGCCAACGCGACCGAGACCGGCGAGCGCACCGAGCAGAACGCGCCGACCATCGACAACTCGACGCTGACCGCGCACGACTACTACTCCGACCAGCGAGCCACGCAGCTCTACCTCGACGAGGTGGCCGGCGCTGAGTCCATGCTCATGAATTGGATCTACGAGGACATCTACGAGCAGGCCGAGAAGGATGCCGTGGCGGGCGACGGCAAGAGCAAGATCAAGGGTCTCTTCACCGAGTCCTACAAGAGCGCGAAGGTCAAGACCGCAGGCGCCGTGACCGCGGCCGACATCATGGCCATGTACTTCAAGCTCGCGCCCTCGTATCGCGCGAACGCCGCCTTCCTGGTGAACAGCGACACGCTGTGCCAGCTTATGCAGCTGACGCACCCCGCGGCCGCCGGCACCATCCCGTTCGTGACCATGGTCGGCGACAAGCCGTACATCCTCGGCCGCCCCGTCGAGGAGTGCGAGAATGCGCCCGCCATCGGCACGAAGACCACGCCCATCGCCTTCGGCGACATCGCCAAGGCATACGCGGTGGGCATCCACAAGAACACGACCATCCTGCGCGACCCGTACACGGCCACGCCGAAGATTCGCTTCTACGCCTGCGGCCGCATCGGCGGCAAGGCTTGGGACACCAATGCCGCCGTGCTCCTGTCCACCGAGGCGAGCGCCTAATGAAGGCCAAGCTCCTGCGCAAGCTCGACTTCCAGGCATGCACCGCCGATGGCGTGGTGCGCATCTCCGGCGAGGAGGGCGAGACCGTCGAGCTGGGCGAGTTCGCCGAAGCCCTCGTCGCGCAGGGCTGCGCGGCGAAGCCAGCGGTCAAGAAGCCGCCGGCGAAGAAGCCCGAGTAACACTTTGGGGCCGCGAGGAGTCGCGGCCCCTTTTTCGATTGAAAGGAGAACGGATGTTCTTCTACCGAAGCGACGGCGCGAGCTTCGCGCTGTCGGTCAAGACGGACGCCGCCGAGGCCAGCGTGCGCCTGCTCGACGCATCCCTGCGCGCCTGCGGCGAGTTCGCCGCCACGGTCGAGGCGGGCGAGGCCGTGGCCGCGGTGAAGCCGCCGCGCCTGGGCGAGTACACCGCCGAGTGGAGCGATGGGCAAATCCAGCTGCTCGAATTCCGCAGCGAGCCGTACTTCACCGCCGAAGATTTGCGCGCGTACGACCCGCAGCTGTCCGACGGCATCACCGACGCGGACATCGCGAAGGTGCGAGAGCACGTCGAGGACGTATTCGACCGCGCGAGCGGCACGGCATTCGCGCCGCGAGGCGCGTACGAGCGGCACGCGGGCAACGGCACCAACTCGATTCGCCCCGACCACCTCGCTCCGTGCCGAGTCACCAAGTGCCTGGTCGACGGCATGGAATTCGAGGGAGCCGTGGCCTACGGATGGAACGTGTCGTTCCCCGCAATCATCTCGCGCGGCTCTGTCGTGGAGCTGTGGCTCGAGTACGGCTACCGCATCCCGCCGGCCGCGCTGCTGCACAACGCGCTGCTATACGCCGACACCATCGTCGGCCAGCCAGCGACCAACCCGCGCGCCACGGGCCAGTCGGGAGAATTCGGCTACATGCAATTCAGCGTAGCGGGCAAGGACGGCGCGACGGGCATCCCCGAGGTCGACGCATTCCTGTCGAGCGACGAGGCGGCGGGAGGCCACGGCCTCAAGAGGATGGTGGTCGCATGAGCTGGCTGATGGACGCCGTCGACGCGATATCGCCGATGCTCGCGGAGGCCACGGGCCTCAAGCCCGCCGACGGTCTGCCAGACACCATCAAGGCGGGCTGCTGCGGCGTGCTGCTCAACGAGGTGCCCATCGCCTTCGACTTCGAGGAGTCGGGCGGCGAGAGCGACCGCGCGGCCACGCTGACGCTCTACGCCTGCTTCGGCGAGACGGGCAGCCGCTCGGGGGACATGGGCACGGCGGAGCGCGCGCTTCTGGCGATGGACGCATTCAAGGCCGCCATCGAGGCAGACATGAGCCTTGGCGGCGCGGTGCGCTACGCCCGCCTGGCCTCGGCCACGCTCTATTCGGGGCGCGCCGACGACAACAAGCACGAGAGCACCATCGAGATGAAAGTGGAGGTCGACCAATGGTAGAGACGCAAGACCTCACGGCGAAGCGCGCCGTGTCGGTGTCCTCCGGGCGCGTCGAGTACGCCTGGGCGAAGGGCGAGCGCCTGGGTGACGTTCCGAAGAACATAGCCCTGCTGGTCGGCGAGGACTTCGGCCCCGCCGAGAAGAAACGCGAGAAGAAGGAGCCTGCGGATGTCGCTCAATAAGCTGATCTCCAACCTGGCAATCGCGGAGCAGACCGCGCAGGGGACGCCTGCCACCGCTCCGACCTACATCGTCCCGCTCGTCGGCTCCGGCGCGGTCGCGGGCGTGAGCCCGACTGTGACCATCGACGAGGAGACGGGGCAGACCTACGCCATCAACGCCTACGTGGAAGAGGTGGCCACGGGATTCGACGCGCCGACGCGCGCGTACCCGCCAGTGCTCGGCCTGCTGCTCAAGGGCCTGCTCGGCACCGTCAAGACCACGGCGGCGGGCAGCTCTGGCAACCTCTACAAGCACGTCTTCACCGTGTCCCCGACGGACATGGCCACGCCCTGGTGCACCATCTGGGGCAATATGGAGTCCGACGAGGTGAAGACCACCGACGCGAAGGTCGGCGCCATCAAGATTTCCTTCGAGGGCAACAAGCCCCTGGAAATCGCCACCACATACGCCGCGCTTGGCGCGTCCTTCGGCGCCGACGCCGCGCGACCCAAGGGCGGCACCGAGATGGCGGGCATGAAGTACCTCACGCCCAACGGATGCGAGGTGTCCCTCGACGTGGCGGGCGCGTCCTTGGAAGCCCGCAAGATCACGAAGTTCGAGCTCGAGATGAGTCGCAACGTCAATCCCGAGTATTTCAGCGGCTCGCCGCTTCCGGGCGATTTGTCGATGGGCAAATTCGAGGGCAAGACCACCATCACCGTGAAGCCGTCCAACCTCGACGACTTCCGCAAGTCCATCACGGGCAAGGCCGACGGCACCACCGTCCTGGGCGATGTGGTCGAGGGCGCCTTCAAGATCAAGGTGAAGCAGGGCGACGCGAGCCTCGAAATCGAGGCGTCGCGCGTGCCATTCGCCGTCAACTGGCCCGAATCCGACGCGGGCGGCGGAGCCGTTGAGCTCGAGCTCGCGGCCGACAACCTGCTCGGCACCTACGAGGCAGGCCCCATCACCATCACGCTGACCAACGACGTGGCCAGCTACTAAGCGAACAAAAGCAGGAGGAGAAGAAATGGCAACTCGCACCAAGGTGAAGCTGACGGAATTCGAGACGGGCGAAGAGCGCACCGTGTACCTGACCAAGGGACACCTGCTCTTCGTCAACTACGCGCTCGCTCCGACCGCCGACGCATTCACCAAGTCGCTCGTGATGGCCTTCATCGCGGCGCAGCCGTCGGCAAAGACCTTCAAAGGCCCCGCCCTCGTCAAGGCGGCTTCCGACTTCTTCGAGAAGTGGGACTACGAGGAGGTCGCGGAAGGCGAAGAGGCGGAAGAGGCCCTAAGCCCTTTGGCCTAACGGCCCAGGCCCTGGTGCGCGTCTCGCTCGCGAGCGGGCAGCCCGTGTGGCACCTCATGCGAATGCTCGGCCTCGACGGGCTGGACATGGGCGCGGAGGTGTACTCGGCGCTCGAGGACGCGGTCATCGCACGCCAGGCTGGGCAAACCCCTGGCGGGCGCAGCGACAGCGAGTCGAGGGCCGTGCAGATGGCAAGGCGGCTCGCTGGAGCCGCCCGTTAGGAGGGCCAGTGATCAGATTTAAAATCGGAATGGATAGGGGCGTCGCGTCGGTCAAGGGACTGGCGGACGCCCCTATCGATATCAAGCGCAAGGTATCGAAGGAGCTCGTCGCGGTTGGCCGCGACATCGCGTCGAGCGCGCGGGCGATGGCAACGCCGCACCCGCACGGCCTCTACCGGGGCGGCGCGAGGCCTAGCTACTCGACGCGCAAGAAGACCCTGCTGTCTGTCGGCGTTTACGCGACCGACAAAGGCGCCGCCATCACCGAATTCGCCGCAAAGGGCGAGACGGCGAGCGGCAAGGCGCTCGTCGAGGGCCTGAACAAATACTACGAGAAGAAGGGCGGGCCCGGCGGAGGCCGCGTCATATGGGCGGCGTACGACGCCAAGGAGGACGCGTACCGCAAGGCCGTCGAGGACATCGTGACCAATGCCGCGGCGGAGCTGCAGAGGAAGGTGGATTGATGGCCAGGCGTGGCACTGTGAAGCTCACCATCACGAGCGCATTCGACGACAAGGGCACGAAGGCCGCGACTAAGGCGCTGGAAGGCTTCCAGGCGAAGGCGGAGAAGATGCAGGCGTCTTCCGCGGCCGCCGACGCGCTCGCGAAGGCCTCCATCCAAGCCGACAGGCTTTCGGGAAATCTGGAGAAAGCGGGCGGCAAGCTTACCGACCTCGGAGACAGCTATACCAAAAGCGTGACGGCCCCCATCGCCGCGACCGCCGCGGCATCGATGGCCGCCGCCGTGAAAATCGACAGCGCGCTCACGGGCGTGAAGAAGACCGTGGACATGACCGCCGAGGAGTACGAGGCGCTCAAGGATGCCGCCCTCGACTACAGCAAGACCAACGCCGTCAAGGCAGAGGACATCCTCGCCGCGGAAGAGCTCGGCGGCCAGCTGGGCATCGCCAAGGACAACCTGCAGGAATTCGCGGAAATCACCACGGGCCTCGACATCGCGACGAACATGGACGTGGAGCAGGCGTCGACCAACCTGGCGCGCTTCGCGAACATCACGCGCATGTCGGCTGAGGACTACCGCGCATACGGCAACGTCATCGTAGGCCTGGGCAACAACCTGGCCACCACCGAATCGGAAATTTCCGACATGTCGATGCGCATCGCGTCGGCGGGCACGCAGGCGGGCATGACGCAGCCGCAAATCATGGGCATCGCCGGCGCGCTCTCGTCCTTGGGTATGGAGGCCGAGGCGGGCGGCTCCGCCGTGTCCACGGTCATCACCAACATCGACAAGGCGGTTGCCACGGGCGGCGAGTCGCTGGCGGCGTTCGCGGATGTCGCGGGCATGAGCGCCGAGCAATTCGCGGAGGCGTGGAAGAGCGACGCGGCGGGCGCCTTCGAGGCGTTCCTCGGCGGCTTGAGCCAAGCCGAGAACATGAACGTGACGCTCGATGAATTGGGCGTGACCGAGCTTCGCCAGTCCGACGCGCTGCGCCGCCTCGCCGGCAACACCGACCTCCTGGGCAACGCCGTGCAGCTCGCGAACGAGCAGTGGAAGGACGGCAGCGCGCTGTCCGATGAGGTGGCCAACAAGAACGACTCCATGGCCGCGAAATGGCAGATGCTGCAGAACCGCGTCACGGCCGTGGCCGAGGAGGTCGGCGGACCCCTGGTCGATGCCGCGCTCGATGCCGTTGACGCCGCATCGCCGGTGATTCAGTCCATCGAGGACGGCGCGAAGGCGTTCAGCGACCTGAGCAAGGAAGAGCAGGCGAGCATCATCAAGGCCGTGGCCATGGTCGCAGCCCTCGGCCCCGTGCTCTCCATCGGCGGCAGGCTCGTGTCCTCCACGGGCAAGGTCGTGGGCGGCTTCGCGAAATGCGCGGCGAAGATGGCCGAGTGGACGGTCAAGGCCAAGGCGGCGGCCGGCGGGGCCAAGGGGCTCGGCGCGGCGATGGCAGTGGCCAAGACGGGCGCGGGCAACCTCGCCACGAAGCTCGCATCGCTCGGGCCTGGCGCGGCTGCGGGCGCGGCCATCGCGGGCATCGCCCTCTTCGCGTCCACCGTGGTCGAGGCGCGCGCGAGGCAGAAGGAATTCAGCACGGCCACCGACGGCCTGCGCGACGCGCTCGCGAGGGTGCCGAACGCCGCAACGTCGGCGGGTGATTCCGTGGCGGGAATCTCCGGCGGCTGCGCCACGGCCGCAGCCTCGCTCGACGCGGTGATAAAGAAGCAGGCCGAATGGGTTCAGACGCTCAATGACCGAGCCGACGAGACGGCGGCTGGTGTGCAGGTGCTCGAGGGCTACGGCGACGCCATAGAACGGCTCGCCGGCCGCTCTGGCCTGAGCGCGTCGGAATTGGCAGACCTGCAGCTCGCGGTCGACGGCGTGAACGAGAAATGCGGCACGAGCTACACCGTGGCGCAGGACGCGGGCGGCGCGTACCAGGTCATGGCCGACGGCGCGACCGTGGCCAAGGAGGAGATACTGAAGCTCGTCGAGGCGCAGGAGTACCAGCTGCAGCTCGACGCGAGCAAGTCGGGCTACGAGGAGGGCCTGCAGCGGCAGACGGAGGCGGCCGACGCTTTGGCCGCCGCGCAGAAGAACCTTCAGGAGACCACCGAGCGCAACGCCGACGCGAGCAAGTACGGAGCCGATGCCGTGCAGGCCGCGGCGGTCGAGCAGGCTGTGGCGGAGGCGGAAGTGCGCAAGGCGCAGGAGGCCTACGACGCGGCGACCACGGCGGTCGACGGCTACGGCGAGAAGATGACCATCGCGAAGATGGCCATGGAGGGGATGGACGGCGGCTACGCCGCGCTCATCAGCTCCAACCAGCTTTTGCAGTCCACGCTCGCGGGCAACGGCACCTCGCTCGAGGCATTCCGCGCGGCGCTCGCCGACACGGGCGTGAGCGCGGAGACCTTCGCGAGCCTGAACGACGAGCAGCTCACGCAGCTCGCGAGCAGCTACGACGGCACCACGCAAAGCATCATCGACACCTTGAGCGGCTTCGGCATCACCGTGATGGGCAGCGGCCAGACCGCCGGCGCGAACTTCGCCGCCGGCCTCTCGTCCGAGACCCAGGCCGCGGTCAACGCCGCGCTGGCGGTCACGGGCATGTCGCAAAGCGAATTCGACGCGGCGGCTTCTGCGGCAGGCGTGTCGGGCGACGCGGCCACGGCGGCATTCGCCAATGCCATATCCGCCAAGGGGCCTGTCGCGAAATGGGCGGCGCAGGACGTGAGGGGCAAGGCTGAGAGCGGCCTCGACGGGGCCGACAGCTACGGCAAGGGCCAGGACTTCTCGCAGGGCTTCGCCAACGGCATCGGCTCGCTCGTCGGCAGGGTCGCGGAGGCGGCGCGCAGCATGGCGCGCAGCGCCCTCGACGCGGTTGCCGCCGAACAGGCCTCGGCATCGCCATCGAAGAAGACTCGCGCGCTCGGCGATTATTTCGCCCAGGGCTACGCGCTCAACATCGAGGCGGGAGCCGCCGATGCGGCCGCGGCCGCGAGGACCATGGCGGCTTCGGCGCTCGACGCCGCCGAGGGGCCTGCGCCGGAATTCACGGTGAAGCCTGCATACGACGGCGGGATGCAGACGGCAGCGGCGCGCCAGGCCGACACGCGCGAGGCTCAGGCGCAGGCGGTGCGCGACGCGCAGCTCGCCGAGGTGCGTGACCTCTTGGCTACCATGCTTGCCACGATGGAGGACATGCTCGACGGCGGACTTTCGCTCAAGTCGCGCGGGCGCGAGATTGCGAGGTTGGTTGCCGATGCTTGATGAGCTGACATACATCAGCGCGACTGGCGAGGTCGCGACCTTCGGTAGCGGCGCGTACGCCAACGAGAGCGACCTCCGCGACATCGAGTGGAGCTACAGCGCGAGCGGCAAGCGGTGGAAGCTGCGCCGCTCGCGCAGCCAGCGCACCGTGCCGCTGCGCCTCTGCGTGCCGGACGAGGGGGGTTACGAGGAGCGCGACCGAATCGTGTCGCTCATGGAGCGCGACTGCATGGCACAGACTCCCGGCCGCTTCGTGACCGCCAACGGCTACGAGCTCGAATGCTTCGTGGTCGGCCACGCATTCACCAAGTACCTCCTGCGCCCGGGCTACCTGCGCGACGACGCCACAGTCCAGCCCACCGACGGGGCCTGGGTGCGCGGCGATTCCCACAGCTACGCACCGAAGCTCGACGACCCCAACCAAGGCGAATTCCTCGACCTCCCGTACGACCTCCCGTACGACCTCTCATCGCCGCCGAAGGCGACGGAGATAACCGTGGAGGCCACGGGTGCCGACGCGCCTTTCCTGCTTCGCATCTTCGGCCCAGCCGTGAATCCCTATATAAAAATCGCAGGCAACACCTACGGCGCGAAGGCCACGCTCGCGGAAGGAGACCGCCTCGAAATCGACGGGCGCGCCAAAACCGTGACGCTCATCACGGCCGCGGGCGATGCCATCGACGTCTTCGACCAGCGCACGCGAGGCTCGAAGGGCAGCGGCTCGTATGTCTTCGAGCGCGTGCCGCGCGGCGTGAGCAGCCTGGAATGGGACGGCTCATTCGGCTTCGACCTCATTACGTACGACGAGAGGAGCACGCCGCCGTGGAATTGATATACACCGACGCGCAGTGGCACGACCTCGCCGTGGTCGCGGGCTGCGAATTGGATTGCGAATTCGGCCCGGGCTCGCGAAATTCCTGGCAGCTCGAATGCCCCGCCGACGATGCGCCGGCCATGTCAGACGGTTCGCTGCTCTACTGCGACGGCGGCGAGGTTGGCGGCGTGGTCGACGGCATCGCGCCAGACACGGGCGAGGGAACCGTGACATTCAGCGGCCGCACGTGGCACGGCGTGCTCGACGGCAACCTCATCGCGCCGGCAGAGGGCCAGGACTACAAGACCGTGGAGGGCGAGGCGAATGCCGCCATCGGCGCGCTCATCGCCGAGATGGGGCTTTCCGACCTCTTCGCCGCCGCTTCGGCGGATTCGGGCGTGCGCGCGTCGTACCAATTCGGCAGGCCAGCCGCCACGGGCTACCAAGGCCTCGTCGACATGCTCGCGGGCAGCGGCGCGAAGCTGCGGACGCGCTTCGATTCCGCGTCGCGCAAGTGCGTGCTGTCGGCCGCCCCCAAGGGAGACTACTCCACCGAAGAGCTCGACGGAGACCGAATCTCGGTAAAAATCGAGCGCGATTGGAGGCCGGTAAACCACCTCGCGTGCTTCGGCAGCGGCGAGCTCAAAGACCGCATTCGCCTCGACCTCTACGCCGACGATTCGGGCAACGTGTCCAAGACCCAAAGCATCTTCGGCGCGAAGCATCGCGGCGCCGTGTACGACTACAGCAGCGCGGACGCAGAGACGCTTGAGAAGGACGGCAAGAAGAAGCTCGAGGAGCTGCAAGCCGCCGATGAGATTCAAGTGACCCTGCCAGACGATTCCGAGTACGAGATAGGCGACGTGGTGGGAGGCCGCGAACCTGTAACAGGCATCTACACCACGGCCACGCTCACGCGCAAGACCGTGATCATGGACGGCGATGGCGAGACCGACGTGCGCTATGAGGCGGGAGGCACCGCCTCGGGCGTGTCGCTCTCGAACACGTCGGGCGGCGGCGGAGGCCACGCCTACCTGGCGGGCAAGGGCCTGACGCTGAGCAACTACACCTTCAGCGCCGAAGTCGATTCCGAGGCCTTGGCGGCTGTCGACGCGAAGGCCAAAAAGGCCGCTACCGACGCCTCGGAATCGCTCCAGACGTGGGCGCAGGCAAGCATCGCCATGGGCGAGGTGGCCACGCTCGCGGAAGGCGCCAAGGCCACCGCGTCGCTTTCGGGCGAGGGCCTCAAGAAGACGC
Source organism: uncultured Slackia sp. (assembly GCF_934630525.1). Lineage (GTDB taxonomy): Bacteria > Actinomycetota > Coriobacteriia > Coriobacteriales > Eggerthellaceae > Slackia. The sequence continues at coordinate 428,180 of NZ_CAKTVX010000001.1, read as the reverse complement.
TCTCGCTGGGCATCCCCAAGGGGGAGAAGGGCGAGCGCGGGGAACGCGGCGAGCAGGGGCCTGCCGGAGTGCAGGGGCCGCAAGGCGCCCAGGGGCCGAAGGGCGACGCAGGGCCGAAGGGCGAGCGCGGCGAGCAGGGCCCGCCCGGTACCGCATCGGCGGTGACCGTGAGGGAGATGTTCGAGGCGTCGCACCCGGTAGGGACGTACATGGAGACGAGCGGCTATGACCCGTCGGACTACGGCGGCGAATGGAGCATGGTGCCCAGCGTAGGGCCTTACACATGGCTCAGGACGAAGTAAAGGAGACAAGCATGGCGAAGACTGACGGAATCACGCATTACGTGTGCGACCGATGCGGGGCCGACGCGTACCTGGCCGCGAATTCGGCGGCATCGGCGGACTGGCGCGAGGTCGAGCGATTCGACCAGTACGGCAGCAAGGCGAGCCGACTGCTCTGCAAGGCCTGCACGGACGCGTACAAGCAGCTCGCGGCCAAGCAGGACGCGGCTTTCCAGGAATTCATGGCGAAGAAGGACTAGCCGATGGGCCAGACAATCAAGCTCGACACGCGAAAGCGCGAGGACAAGTACGGCGAGGCGCGAATCGCCCCGCTGCGCCGAGGCGAGCGCAACAATGTGCTCCTGACCGTGAAGGTATGCGCGAACGGCGCTCCCTACGACTTGGTGGGCAAAACTGCGAGCCTGGTCGCCACGACCGCGGCTGGCAAGCTGGTCGGCCCGTATCCGATGGAGGTCGTCAAAGCAGGCATCGCGCGAATCATGCTGCCTGTGGCTCTGTATTCCGCAGTAGGCACGTTTACGGGGTACATCGAAATCCGCAAAGGCGACGAGCTGGTCGATACCACCGATTCATTTGCGGGTAGCGTCCTCGACTGCATCGACGCCGACGGCGAGCAGGCAGAGGAGTACAAGCCGCTCATCGCCGAGGTGAGGGAAGCGACTGCGAAGGCGCTCGCGTCCAGAATCATCCACGCCGAGGCTGAGGCGCTCGACCCCGGCAGCGATGCGACCGCGAGCTTGGTGCCGGAGGACGGTGCGCAATGCCTGCGCCTCGGCATCCCGAGAGGCGACATCGGTGCCAAGGGTGACCGTGGCGAGAAGGGCGAGCAGGGGCCGCAGGGCATCCAGGGGCCACAGGGCGTGAAGGGCGACACTGGTCCTCAAGGCGCTCAGGGCCCGCAGGGAGTCAAAGGCGAGAAGGGTGACCCGTTCACTTACGACGACTTCACCGAGAGCCAAATCGCGGAACTCCAGCGACCGGCGACCAAGGCCGCAACGGTCGCTAACAAAGCCGCGGAAGACGCTCGGACAGCCATGGCTGAGGTGAAGGCCACGGAAGCGAAGCTGTATCCCGCCGCCGAGAACATCCTCGTGGGCGGCGAATCGGGCACCGTGGCGCACGTGGAAGACGCTTTCAACGGCGCAGCGCTTCGCGGGATCGTGGTAGAGGGTGCGGCCAAGCAGGACGGAATCCCAAGCCCCGAAGAGCCGAAGGCAATCACCGTGATTGAGCATCCTACGGTGAAGGTGGTGGGGCGAAATTTCCTGAGCGGCTCAAGGTTGGCCGAGATTCTGCCTAGGTACTACGTTGCTGACGACGGTAAGGTTAAGGCGCTCGAATCTTGCTCCATTGCTTGGGCCGCTGTTCCGTCATACGGCACGCTACCCGCTGGAACCTACTGGGTAAGCGGTGACGTTTCTTTTGAAATTAGAAGAGCGAGCGACAACTCGGAACTAAGATACGGCAACGGCGCGTTCAAACTCGGCAGCGACACCGAGGTGAAGATAAAGGTTCTGGCTGGGCGGCCTGAATACCCTGTTACCGCAGAAATCCAGCTTGAGCGGGGAACAGCCCCGACAGCCAGCGTCACCTATGCAGGGCAATCCCTCGCCTTCACCCTCCCCGCAGAGCATCCATATTTGGCGAAGCTCCACGACGGCACGGCGGATGAAATCGTGGTGGACGCAGAGGGGAATGTGGAGCTGGTTGCTCGGGTTGCGAAGGTTGTCCTCGATGGCTCCCAGATATTCGCTGACTGCAAGTTTGGCGACTCCAAAACTTACTACGAGACGATTCGGCCAATCGGGAGCGGAGTGGTAAATGTCGAGCAGTGGGGCGGCATGTTCGATAGGTTCGAGACGGCTAACCCATATAGCTACGGTTCAAAGGTTTGCGCTTACTCTTTCGCCAACACCAACGGCACCATATTCCGTATAAGGCCGAGCGAGACGTTCGCGAATGTGAGCGCGTTCGCCGACTGGCTGAAGAAAAACCCCGTGACCTGCTATTACTGCGACACAGAGCCGAAGGCATACAGACTGGGCAAAATCGACATGCCAAAAGCCCAAGACAGCATCGTAAACGTGTGGACTGATGCGGAAGTCACGCCGAACACTGGCATCGAGTACGTGCGGGACGTGAACATCGTCGTGGCGCACCTCGAATCCGCAATCGCATCCATCACCGAAGGTTAGGAGAAGACATGGCAATCCGAAGCAAGGCCCGCCACGACCTCACGCTGCGCAGCATCAAGCGCGAAATCCAGGCTGGCCGTGACGTGGCGTACTGGCTCGACAAGGCCTACGCGCACCTGGACAGCGGCCTTTTCGACGAGGCCGACATCGCAGAGGTGGAAGAGCTCGCGGCGGCGTACTACGATGCGCTCGACCGCGCTGAGGAGCCGACCGAGCAGGAAGGGGAGCAGTAATGTCATTCGAAATCGTTGACGGCATGACCGGAAGCAAACACATCTCCAGCGACGACCTGTCGGCGCTCAACACGGCCACCATCGGCGAGGAGAACTGCGTGCTGTGGTACGGAGACAACTTCGACCTGACGATGTCTTCGGCGAACCACGTGACGCTCGGAACTGGCGTGGGCATGGTCGGCGGCAAGCGATTCTGGAACCAGGCGCCGACGACGCTGACGATTGAGAGCGGCGGGCAGGGCGTGTTCCGAAACGACATCATCGTGGCGCGCTACTCGCGCACGGCTGAGGGCATCGAGAGCATCGAGCCCGTCGTCATCAAGGGCACGCCGACAACCGTCCCGCCGTCCGACCCAGAGGTACCGGCGAGCGATTTGAAGCTTTGGCGCATCACGCTCAACGGAGTCAACATCACGAGCACGAGGTCGCTCTTCAGCGCCGTGACCCCGCTCGCGACGCTCGGGAGCTGGGTGTCGGAAGCTACCGCCGACTCGAATTGGTACGCCGCGTACAAGACCGACGAAATCGACATCCGCGCCCGCCGAATCGGCAGCACGGTCTTCCTGAACGGCAAGATTCGCGCGTACGAGATAAACACCTCGTGGAAGAGCATCACCACGATTCCGTGGTGGGGAAGGCCCGACATCCAGACGTACTTCTCTGGAGCGCCGACCGAGGGCAACAACGTCGTGCAGATGAACATCGAGCCCGACGGCGTCTTGTACGCGAAGACGATGGGCGGCACGGTCAAGGGCGTCACGTTCAGCGCGTGCTTCCCGAAGAACGTGTAAGGGCTGGCGAGGACAACCGAATCATGAGACCCCAGGCGGGCAACGGCGACGCGCCGACCCGCCTGGGGTTTTCTTTTGCGCGGCGAAAACTGCGTCGCGTGACCACTCGCGCAGAATCGAGGCAGGGACGGCTGGCAGAAGGGAGACGGATTGGACATGGCGGCAATCGCCGCGAGCGTTATCAGCGGCCTTTCGCTGGCCGCTATCACTGGCCTTGCGGGCTTCATGTCGAGGCAGATGGAGGAGATTCGGGACGAGTGGGGCGCGATGAGGACCGCCCAGCGAAACGCGCTCAAGGCCTCCATCGTGCAGTCGTACGAGGCGGCGCAGCGCGACGGCTACATAAGCGCGTGCGAGCTGGAGACGATGAACAGGCGAGCCGAGAGCTACTACGCGCTCGGCGGGAACAACTACGTGCACGCGCTGATGAGGCACGCGAACGAGGACTTCGAAGTACGAGGGGAAATACCGAGATAGGAGGACGAATGAATATCAATTGGATTCTGCGGCTGAAGAACAAGGCCACGCTCACCGCGCTCATCGCGGCGGCGCTGGCTTTCGGCTACCAGGTCGCGGGCATCTTCGGCGTGGTGCCGCCGGTGTCGCAGGACGCGGTGGCGCAGGCCGCGATGCTGGCGGTGAATCTGCTGGTCGCGCTCGGCGTGGTGGTAGATCCGACCACGCAAGGAGTCGGGGACAGCGAGCGAGCCATGGGCTACACGGAGCCGAAGGGGGAGTAATGGACGAGGAAGAAATCAACGGCATGGGCAAGGGCGACCCGAGCGACGGCCCAATCGAAGGGGTGGGCCGATGAGCCTGACCTGGTACGGCACGCCGAATTTCAGCTACGGCAACAACGGCCGCTTCTACATCTTCGTGCACATCTGCGAAGGATGGTGGGACGGCAGCATCGCGACGCTCCAGAATCCTGCCCGCCAGGCTTCAGCGCACTACGTAATCAGCGGCAGCGACGTGGCCCAGCTGGTGAGCGAGAACGACACGGCCTGGCACTGCGGCAATTACTGGTACAACCGCCGAAGCCTCGGCATCGAGCTTTGCGGCACCACGGCGAACCCGCCGAGCACCGAGACGCTGGACACCTGCGCGAAGCTGCTCGCGGACATGTCGAAGCGCCACCTCGGGGGCGAGAAGCTCGTGCACGGCGAGAACATCATCTACCACCGCGAGGTATACGCGACCTCGTGCCCGTCCACGACCAACGTCGACTACGCGGTCGCGCAGGCGAACAAGCTCCTGGGCTACGGCGGCGAGGACTACCCGTCTGGCTGGCAGCAGGACGCCGAATGCCGCTACTGGTACGCCAACGGCGACGGCACCTGGCCGACGGGCTGGGCGAAGATAGGCGACGCCTGGTACTGGTTCGACAAGAGCGGCTACATGCGAGCTGGCTGGCTTTCCGACGGCGGCAAGTGGTACTTCCTCAACGACCAGCACGACGGCGCCTTCGGCGCGATGGTCACGGGCTGGCGCGAAATCTCGGGCAAGTGGTACTACTTCACTCCATCGGGCGCGATGGCGACGGGCTGGCAGCTCGTCGACGGCGCGTACTACTACATGGACGAGAGCGGCGAGATGGTCAAGGGCTGGCAGCTCGTCGACGGCAAGTGGTACTGGCTCAAGGATGACGGCTCCATGAGCAACGACGAGGTTTTGCGAATCGACGGCAAGTTCTACGGCTTCGACGAGACGGGCAAGATGCTCGCGCACTCGCTGGAGGCCTAGGGGCTCCGACAAGCTGCGACAGAGCTATGACAAAGGGACGCTTTCGGGCGTCCCTATTTTTGCGTTTATTCCAGTGGGGTGGGGCGCGCCTGGAAACGGGCGGCGGAATATCCCAGGCATATCCTAAGTGGCCGTAAATGGTCGAAAACCTCGTAATCCTCGGAATCAAAACCGCAGGTGGCGTAACGGTTGACGCTCCTCGGAGCCATCTGCTAGAATAACCAAGCTCATTTGCCAGTGTGGCGCAACGGTAGCGCAACTGATTTGTAATCAGTCGGTTGCAGGTTCGATTCCTGTCACTGGCTCCATGATCGAACTAAGGCCGACATACCGTCGGCCTTTTTTATGGATGCCGCGCGGCGTTCTGAATGACGCTTTGATTTTCGATTGGCGATCGCGCTCGAGTTGCGATTCCGTTCTCATTCGAGTCGCTGCGCTTGGCCAGGATGCTGCTCGTTTGTTTTGAGCGCGGTTGTGGTTCGTGTTTGCTTCATGCAATTGAACCGATAGGGATGAAGGCATATGCGCAAACGTTATTTCTTTTTCGATATCGATGGCACGTTGGCTGCGGGGCCGATTATGGGGCGGTATATCCCCGAATCGACGAAGCGGGCGCTTGAAATCTTGGAATCTGAAGGCCATTTCCTCGCGATATGCACGGGACGCCTGCATGCAATGGGTGAGGGTTTCATGCATGAACTCGGCTTTCGGAATATGGTGGCCGACGGCGGCAATAGCCTTACGCTCAATGGCGAGTTTTTGGGAATCAAGCCGCTCGATACGCAAGCATGTATCGACGTGATTGAGGAATGCGAGCGTCTCGGCGTTGTTTGGGCAATCTCTTTCGACGATTCCCGCCGCCGCTGGACTCGCTATGCCAACTACGACGCGCTTGTGCACGATTCGTATATGAAAACGGTTGTTGACCCTGGGCTCGATTATCGTTCGATCGAGTGCTTCTACAAGGTCTATGTGATTTGCTCGCCTGAAGAAGAGGCGCGCATCGCTTCTCTGTCGAAGGTGCCCACGGCGCGTTTCAGCCCGTATGCCGTATTCGTTGAACCCGTTGATAAGGGCGAGGGAATCAAGCGCTGCATGGCGCGTTTGGGGGTGCCGATTGAAGATGTCGTGGTATTCGGTGACGGCAGCAACGACGTGTGCATGTTTTTGCCCGAATGGACGAGCGTTGCCATGGGAAACGCCATCGATGAGCTGAAGCAGCGCGCCGATTACGTGACGACCGATGTCGACGATGACGGCATCTGGAACGCATGCGTCCACCTAGGATTCATCGACGCCTGACAAGCCCGCTTAAAACCTGTTAAATGCTTGTAGCGTTTAACAGGTTTTCTATTTCCTCGGCTGCTTCTTTGCGCGGTCGGTGAGTCGCCAGCGGTAGTTTGGGTTGTGTTTGAGGAAATTCCTGCGGCAAATGAACGTAATGCCGAGCATGATGAGCGTGGTCGCCAAGCATGTAATGAAGAAATCGGCCACAAACGCATTGCTTTCAATCCATGCGTAGAGCGTTGCGAGCGCAAAAAGAATCGACAGGCCGCCGTTTAAGGCGATGAAGATTTTTATGACGGCCTCTTTGGCGCGCGCCGGCGTGTATCGCCACGACATGAATACATAGACGACGACACCGATAATCGCGAGTATCGCGAGAAGAGGCAAGACGCGGTATAGACGCGCTGCGAGCATTGCGGGCATGAAGCCCTCCTATCATTGAAACCGCGCCATGCGCGGAGTGTTCGTGTACGCCTTCATGATATCGCATAGTCCGAATGCTCATGATGGCAATGCAATGCATGGGTTTGAGGATTTCTGCTCTCGAGACCCAATGCTCCGTGTGTGGGCCCGCAAAGACGCATATGACCGTGAGAATTTGCCGATTATTTGCATGGTTTAATAGCAAAATTGCTTTACTTGTAAGACGCTATAATCACAACAACTTTTATTTGACTGAGCAAATGACAGACTTAAATGGAGGCTTGAATGGGCGATAGCATTGCGGTGCTTATACCGTGCTACAACGAAGCCGTAACCATTGCCAAGGTGGTAGATGACTTTAAGCGCGAATTACCCGAAGCGGTAATTTATGTGTACGACAACAATTCGAAAGACGAGACCGCAAAAATCGCAGCTGAGCATGGGGCGATAGTGCGTCACGAAGCGCGCCAGGGCAAGGGCAACGTGGTGCGCTCGATGTTCCGCGACATCGATGCCGATTATTACATCATGGTAGACGGCGACGATACGTATCCCGCCGAGGCGGCGCGTGAACTCTTGGCCCCTCTTCAGGCGGGCGAGGCCGACATGACCGTTGGCGATCGCCTTTCCAACGGAAGCTATGGCGAGGAAAACGACCGGGCGTTTCACGGTTTTGGCAATAATTTGGTCCGTTGGCTCATTAAAGGCATTTACGGCTTTGCGTTCGACGACGTGATGACGGGTTACCGAGCCTTCAATCGTGTTTTCGTAAAAACCATGCCCGTGCTTTCCGAGGGCTTCCAGATAGAGACGGAGCTCTCCATTCATGCTGTCGATAAACGCTGGCGCATTGTAGATGTGCCCATCGAGTATCGAGATCGTCCTGAGGGCAGCGAGTCGAAGCTTTCGACGTTCGGCGACGGTGCGAAGGTTCTTAAGGCCATTGCGAGCCTTTTCAAAGAATACAAGCCCCTCGCTTTCTTTGCATGGATTTCGCTCATCTTGATTGCGCTCGGTTTGATCGTGGGAATTCCCGTCATCACGGCGTTTCTTGCGACCGGAGTGGTGCTCCGCGTTCCTTCTACCATTCTGGCCGTTGGGCTCGTGTTCTGCGGATGCCTCGCTTTTACCGCCGGCCTTATTCTTGATTCTGTTGCAAAGGCAAGCCGTAAGCAGTGGGAGATTGAAGTGTATAGATTCATGGCTGAAGACGCGAAATAGTTCTTCCCGAATTGATTGCCTAAAACGAGAAAAGCCTGCGTATGCAGGCTTTTCTCGTTAATGTCCTCGTGAGGGCTATTTGGCGATTTCCACTCCGAGTTCCTTTTTGACGAGGTCGAAAGCGGCGGCAACGGCCTTATCCATATCGTAATACTTATAGCCTCCCAAGCGGCCGGCAAATACCACGTCGCCCTCTTCGGCTGCAAGCTTCTCGTATTCAGCATACAACGCTTCGTTGCGCGCGTCGTTTACCGGGTAATAGGGCTCGTCTCCAGGCTTCCAATCGGCGGGGTATTCTCGGGTCAGGACCGTTTTGGGTTGCGTACCAAATTCGAAATGTTTGTGCTCGATGATACGAGTGTACGGCACCTCGCGCGCGGTGTAATTCACGACAGCGACGCCTTGGTGATTTTCCTCGTCAAGAATCTCGCTTTCGAATCGGAGGCTTCGGTATTCCAGGGTGCCCAATTTGAAGTCATAAAAAGCATCAATGGGACCACAATAAATCGTTCGATTGGCTATGTTGGGTTGTTCCGAAATAAGGTCTTTGTATTCGACGCCGCAGCGCACCTCTACGCCCTCGAGCATTCGTTCAACCATCTTCGTATAGCCGCCCATGGGAATGCCCTGGAAACGGTCATTGAAGTAATTATTGTCATAGGTAAAGCGGCAAGGCAGGCGTTTGATGATGCTGGCGGGCAAATCTTTGCAATCTCGGCCCCATTGCTTCTCGGTGTAGCCCTTCACGAGCTTTTCGAAGATGTCGCGGCCAACGAGGGAAAGCGCTTGCTCCTCAAGATTCGTGGGTTCGCCGATGTTTTCGGCAGCAACCTGCTCAGCGATTTTCGCCTTTGCTTCAGCGGGAGTGAATACGCCCCAAAGCTTGCTGAACGTATTCATATTGAAGGGCATGTTGTATGTTTCGCCATCAATGTAGGCAACGGGGGAGTTCACGTAGTTGTTGAACTCGCAGAATTGGCCCATATAGTCCCAAACGCCACGTAGGGAAGTGTGAAAGATGTGGGCTCCATATCGATGCACGTTGATGCCTTCGATTTCTTCGGTGAAGACGTTTCCCGCGATATGGTCGCGGCGGTCAATCACCAGGCATTTCTTGCCGATCTTTTGTGCTTCATGCGCGAAGACGGCGCCCGTCAAGCCCGCGCCAACGACGAGATAATCATATTGCGACATGTGGTGTTCTCCTTATGCGATCGGAAACGTTGCGTGCGTTGTCGCGCCTGCATGAACGACATCGCTTCCGTGGCGTGGTTGCGAGTCGCAAATCAAGTGCGGCGATAGAGCCTTTTACGTTTTTGGCGTGTTGCCCAAAAGCTACACAGCCTTCATAGCCGAATCCTTTTTCGATAGCCTAGAATAGTTTAGTGGATTGTCGCTATGAGATATGTTGAGGATATTACGAGAATGAACATAAAGGAGCCCTCAACAACCGAAAACAAAGGCCCTTTGAGCGCTGCCGGCGGCGTGGTGCTCGATGCGCCACCCGAGCACGAATCGTTCGATGAAAAGATCGCTCGCCTGAAAGAGCAGTTGAAAAGCGTGCCTACGCTTCCTGGCGTCTATCTGTGGAAGGACGCGACGGGACAGGTAATCTACGTCGGAAAAGCGAAGCAGCTTCGCGCCCGCATGAAGCAATACGTCATGGGGCAAGACGAGCGTGCGAAAATCCCCATGATGCTTGAGCAGGTTTCGTCGTTTGAGTACGTGGTGGTGAGCAACGAACACGAGTCGCTCGTGCTCGAAAAGAACCTCATCAACCAGTTCTCGCCGTTTTTCAACGCCGACTTCAAAGACGACAAAAGCTATCCATTCATCGCGATTACGAAAAGCGATGTTTTTCCCGCTATCAAGTTCACGCGCGAAAAGCACGTGGAAGGCACGCGGTATTTCGGGCCCTACACCGACAGCCGCGCGGCGCGCCAATTGGTCGATATCGCGCGCAAAGTCGTGCCGATTTGCTCGTCAAGATGCAACGAATGGCGCCGCCTGAAGCGAAAGCTCGACGCCAGGTCGCTCGAGGCTTTCTTATCGGAGGCGGGAACGCGACCATGCTTCGATGCGAACGTGGGCCTTGGGCCGGGTGCATGCTGCGGCCGTATTACCCCCGAGGAATACCGGCGCAATGTCGAGCGGATCGAGCGTTTTCTTGCGGGCAATCGCCGCGAATTCGTCGACGAGCTCACGGGTGAAATGGGCGATGCCGCCTCTGAGCTCGATTTCGAACGCGCGGGCCGCATCAAAGCGCGAATTGATACGATCAATTCGCTTTCCGATAAGCAGCATGCGGTTTCGTGTCGCAACTTGAACGCTGACGTTGTGGGCATTTCGCGCGAGGAGACCATCGCGGGCGTCCATGTGTTCATGGTGCGAGAAGGCCGCGTTGTGAATGGCAACGAATTCGTGCTCGATCGCGGCCGCGATGTGCCCGACGAGGATTTGCTCCACACCTTTCTGCTTCGCTATTATGACGCCACCACATCCATTCCGCACGAGGTCATTGTTGAGCGCGAATTGGAAGATGCGTCAGCGATGGAAGCATGGCTTACCGGCAAGCTCGACTCCGCCCATGGTGCGAAGGTCCATTTCACCGTGCCTCAACGTGGCGAAAAGCGAGATTTGCTCGACATGGCATGCAAGAATGCGCAGCATACGCTTATGCGCTACAAGGTGCGCACTAACTACGAAGATAAACGCATCAACGACGCCCTGCTGCAGCTTGAAAGCGCGCTCGCGATGGACGTCGCCCCTATGCGCATCGAGTGCTTCGATATCTCAACCATCCATGGCTCGTATACCGTTGCTTCTATGGTGGTATTTACGGGCGGAAGGCCCGATAAAAACCAATATCGTCGCTTTAAAATCAAGACGCCGCTCGATGAAGCTAACGACTTCCTGTCTATGCAGGAGGTCATGCAGCGCCGATATTGCGCAGAGCGCATGGCCGACGAGCGCTTTGGCTCGAAGCCCGATTTGATTATTCTCGATGGCGGTTTGCCGCAGCTCAATGCCGTGCTTGAGATGTTTGACGAAATGGGCATCCACGATATTGCGCTTGCGGGCTTGGCTAAGCGAGACGAGGAGCTTTTTGTCCCATGGCAGGAGAGCGGTCCGGTGGTGCTGCCAAGCGGATCAGCATCGCTGTACCTGGTGAAGCAGGTTCGCGATGAGGCCCATAGATTCGCCATTACGTTCCACCGAGAGCTCCGTGGCAAAGGCATGACGAAGTCGATTCTCGATGATGTCGTTGGTTTGGGCCCCGTTCGTAAGAAGGCGCTGCTTTCGGCGGCGGGCGGCTTCCGTAAGCTGCGCGAGATGAATGTTGACGAAGTTATTGGCCTTGGGGCTGTGCCGGAAGAAGTTGCGCGTGAGGTGGTTGCCGTGCTCGCGCAGTATAATGGAGAGCGTGAAAAGGTCGAAGAATTGGGCGAAGGAATTGCGCCTGCTCAATCTGCCGAAGGTGCGATTGACGAAAACGCTGGTGTGCCCGAATGGGCCCGTGGTGAGTAGTTAGTTGATGGGAGAGCGTATCTATGGTTGAACGCAAGATGGGCGAGAGCCCGAACGACTTGGTCATCATTACGGGCATGAGCGGCGCGGGTCGCACCGAAGCCATGCACGCCTTTGAAGATTTGGGCTATTTCTGCATCGATAACTTGCCCGCGAGTTTGCTGGGGCAGCTGCTCGTTGTGACCGCCGATGACGCAAACGGCCTTTCGCGCAAACTTGCTGTGGTTTGCGATGCTCGAAATAAAGATTATTTCGCCGATCTCGACGATGAGCTCGATGCTCTGAAGCGCAAGGGCATTCCGTTCCGCATTGTGTTCCTCGACGCCGACGACGATAAGCTTGTCGCTCGTTATAAGGCGAGCCGTCGCCGTCATCCGTTGTGCGATGAGGGCATGACGATCGCGCAGGGTATCACTGCCGAGCGCGCGCTGCTTTATCAGCTTCGCGTCATGGCTCAAGACGTGGTGAACACCACTGACATGCTTCCTATGCAGCTGCGCGCGAAAATCCGCGAACTTTTTGGCGACGGAGATGAGCGGGAGGGCCTCGCCGTTACCGTGTACTCCTTCGGCTTCAAGCATGGCGCTGCGCTTGATGCTGATATCGTTATCGACGTGCGCTTCCTTCCGAACCCGTATTACGATCCTGCGCTCAAGTCGCTTACGGGTCTCGATGCTCCTGTTCGCGATTTCGTGATGTATCGCGACGAGACAGTTGAGTTCATGTCGCACTGGAAGAGCCTGCTTGATTGCGTGATGCCTGGGTATGTGAAGGAAGGCAAGCAACAGCTTGCCATTGCGGTCGGTTGCACTGGCGGCCAGCATCGCAGCGTCGCGATTGCCGAGGCTACGGGCGATTACCTGCGCACGCGCGGATATCGCGTGAGTGTGACGCATCGCGATTTGCCTTTGGCGGAATCGGTGCGAAACGAACTTACGGGCGAAACTAAGGTGCATGCGTAATGGGCGCCCCGTTTTCTTTGGACCCGTCGGCGACGGCGGCTTTCGCAAAGCTCGAACAAGATGTAGGCGCCCAGGCGCTTCATGACACGGCAGCGCCGGTAAAGGCTGTAGTCGTCGGTGGCGGCACGGGGGCGCCTGTGTCCATTCGCACATTGCTTTCCCTCGAAGCCGATACGTCGGCCGTTGTCGCCATGGCTGATGACGGCGGGTCGACGGGCATTTTGCGCGAAGAGGCGGGCGTTTTGCCGCCCGGCGATATTCGCAAGTGCCTCGTCGCGATGGCCGCCGACGAGGGTGACCCGCTCACGAGGGCGTTCAAATACCGTTTTTCGTTTGCGCGCAACCATACGCTCGGCAATCTTATGCTTTCGGCTCTCGAAGAGTCGACAGGCTCATTTCCCGAGGCTATCGATATTTGCTCGCGATTGCTGAACGCGAGGGGGCATGTCTATCCTTCGACGCTCGATGAAGTGCGCTTGTGTGCCGCAACGTGGAACGGGTGCAAGCTTGATGGCCAGGCGAAGGCGAGCCACTCCGATTCGACGCTGTATCGCGTATGGCTGGAATCGGCTGCGCCGGTTCGCGCGTACGCGCCCGCGCTTGACGCGATTCGCGAAGCCGATTTCATCGTGCTTGGACCTGGCTCGCTTTTCACGTCGATTCTGCCCAATTTGCTTGTGCCGGGCGTTGTCGATGCAATCCGCGATTCGCATGCCGCGACGTTGTTTGTGTGCTCGCTCGCTGATCAGCAAGGCGAGACGCGCGGCATGACGGCACTCGAGCATTACGAGGCGCTGTGCCGGCACGGCATGGAGGGACTCGTCGATTACATGCTCGTTCATAGCGTCGATTCTCTCCATCCTGGCGATGGCGCTTGTGAACGAGTCGACCTTGATGCTCGCTCTGGCCAAATCGGGGTGCATGGCGAGGAGATTCGTCCCGTGCGCATTTCCTGCGACGACGCCGACCTAATCCAGTCGCGCGGCACGGTCGTTATGGTTCGCGACCTCGTTGACCCCGAACGTCCCACGTGGCACGACCCGATTGCGCTGCGCAATGCGTTCCGCACGGTTTTGCGCCTTTCCCGCACGCAGCCTCGTTTCGCGAGGGATCGCGAGGTGGAGCGACGTGCTGCCGATATGGTGAAGGTGCGTACGACGGAATAGCGATAATGTGCCATGTCGTCGCATTGTGGCGGTGGCATGCTGGCGTGCGCCGCTTCGCCACCATGCTGCTATGCTGCTGCGTTGTGATCCTCCGTTGAATAGATTGTAGGGACCATTTTGGTTGCTTTGCCGCATCGGCCCATGCTCGCGCCTCTCGTGCGTGTGTCGATCATGTGCTGACCTTGAATAGAATGGTATGCGAATTCAGGTCGTCCGGCTGCGCTCCTCGGGTGTGTCGTGTTCCTTCGCAAACCTTGGGTCGCGAAGGGGGTTTGAACCAATGAGCAGGGAAATCGTTCAATTGAGCTTCCTCAACGCCCTATTTTGCAGGTGATTTGCGGTATACTGAGCGTTCGACTTGCTCCCAAAGCCTAGAAAGCCCCTATTCATGTCGTTTACCGCCGATGTCAAAGATGAACTCACGCGCGTGATTCCTACGTGCAGCCATTGCGACAAAGCTACGCTTGCCGCAATCGCTCGCATTGAGGGCACGTTGTTGTTTTCTGGTCCGGGGCGATACAAACTCGAGATAGCCACAGAAATCAGCTCGGTTGCGCGCCTCGTAATTCGTTCTTTGCACACGCTCTATAAGCTGAAAACCGAGCTTACGGTACGACGCAGCGTGCTCCATAAAACCCCGAATTACCTCATTACCGTTCCTTCGCAGCCGAACCTCGAGCCAGCGTTGCACGATTTGGGAATTCTTGCAAAAACTGGTATTGAAATGGGAATTCTTCCTCATTTGGTCGAGAAGACGTGCTGCGCGGCTGCCTATTTGCGTGGAGCGTTTTTGGGCAGCGGCTTCATCGCCGAGCCACGCGGCGATTTTCACTTCGAGATCACCGTGGAAAGCGAAGAATTGGCAAACGGTCTTGTGCAGCTCATGGCAGACCGCGACATCAATGCTCGCGTGCTGCATCGCCGCAACTCATACATCGTCTATCTCAAGAGCGGGGAAGCGATTTCGGAATTCTTGGCATTTGTCGGCGCGCATCAGTGCGCTCTCGCCATGGAAAACGAGCGCGTTCGCAAAAGCGTGCGCAATGAAATCAACCGCAAAGTGAACGCGGAAGTCGCGAATCAGGCGAAAAGCGCCGAAGCCGCCATCGACCAGATTGTGAGCATTCGAAAGCTCGCCGAGAGCGGCAAAATGGCGGAGCTTTCGCCGGGCTTGCAGGAATTTGTGAAATTGCGCCTGCAAAATCCCGATGCAAGCCTTAAAGAACTTGGCCAGCGCGCCAATCCGCCGTTGTCGAAAAGCGCAGTGTACCATCGCGTTCGTCGTTTGGAAGAGATGGCGAAAAGCCTCTAAGAACTATTATGCGCGAGTAATGCCGGCAGTTTTACCCTTTCGGACCGGAAATGGCTCCAATGCGACTCGTGCGGCGGACGCGACCTGTATTGCGAATGCGGCTTGCATTGCGAATCTTACCTGCGTCACGGAATGACTTGCATCGTCGATGCGACTTCGATTTTGTTGAAAAAGGCCCTCGAATGTGGTCTTTTCCGCGTCAAA
The DNA here is from genome assembly GCF_934630525.1 of uncultured Slackia sp. GTDB lineage: Bacteria > Actinomycetota > Coriobacteriia > Coriobacteriales > Eggerthellaceae > Slackia. Next base: position 412,813 of record NZ_CAKTVX010000001.1, on the reverse strand, counting down.
AATATCGAATGATTAAGAACGGTGCATACCTGTTGTACAAATTCCCAGGTCAGAAGCTTATCGACATAACTGCATAATGCAGAGGTCACTGCGTCATGCCGCATTCGAGGCTCTTTTTGCGCAAATAGAAATGGGCCCACATTGCGTGAGCCCATTCACCCGAAGCGATAGGAAGCGTTCTGAAGCGATATGGTGCGATTCGCCTACTTCGCGTTGTCGTCCAGCCAATTCATCGCGACGCTTGCGTAAAGCGCGCATGACATGGGAAGCGCGTTCTCGTCGAAGCGAACATGCGGGTTGTGCTGCCCGTAGCATTCGTTGATTGGGCCGGCAGCTGCGCCAATCATCATGTAGTTTGCGGTGCAGGCTTGAGAGATGCTGCCGAAGTCTTCAGAGCCCATGCCGTGCGCGCCGCCATAGAGTTGCGCCTGAGGAAGCGTCTGCTTGGTGTATTCGACGCATTGTTCCATGAATTCTTTGTCGTTAAACACCGCGGGGCTCGGGCGGCCGAAGGTCGTCGTAGCCGTGCAGCGGTAGGTTTGCGCGATGCCGCTTGCGATTTCGGTGATGCGCTTTTTCGCGAGCTCTTCAGTCTTCTTATCGAACACGCGAATAGTTCCTTGCATCGTGGCCGACTGCGGAATTGCATTGCCTGCGTCGCCCGCGTTGAATGCGCCGCAGGTAATGACGAGCTCGCTCATAGGAGAAATCTCGCGGGCGAGGATCTCTTGAAGCCCAATATGGATGTGGGCGGCGGCGGTGATGGGGTCGACGCACGAGTCGGGCATGGAGCCATGGCCCGCCACGCCTTCAACGACGATTTTCCAGTTGTACGCCGCGGCCATGGGTCGTTCGCCGTACACGATAACGCCCGTGGGTACCGTCGAGACCACATGCATCGCGAACGCGCGGTCGACGTGCGGGTTTTCGAGCACGCCTTCAGCAATTGCTTCGTCAGAGCCGTTGTAGCCTTCCTCGCCTGGTTGGAAGAACAGCTTCACCGTGCCTTTCAATTCGCTTTCGTGCGTTTTCAGAATATGGGCGGCGCCAAGCAAAGTAGCCGCGTGCATGTCATGGCCGCAGGCATGCATATTGCCGTTGGTCGATGCGAATTCCTCGCCCGATTCTTCAGCCATCGGCAGGCCGTCGATGTCGCTTCGCAGCATAAGGCACGGCTCGCCCTCTCCGATGGTTCCGACAACGCCCGAGCCGTTGATGATCGTGTGGAAGGGAATGTCGAGCTTGGTGAGCTCCGATTGGATATACGCGCTCGTATTGGGCGTTTCGAGTCCGATTTCCGGCATCTGGTGGATGTCGCGGCGCCATGCAACGAGTTGCTCTTTGAGCGCGGTCGCCTCTTCGAAGAAATTGATGGATGTCGGCATTGGTGCCTCGCTTTCCGCCTGGGCCGCAGCCTCGGGCAAGCCGAAGTTCTGAAGAGTTCGGCGAGCGATTCTACGCGCTTTCGTGGCAAATGTCTCAAAAAAATCCAGCTAAAAGGCAAATAAGTTGAAAACTTTAGTTGACTAAAGTGCTCATTCGTCGTACCTTTACGCGTTATATCTGCGGCTTTCCGTGCAAGCGGGGGCCATATTGGAAGGAAGAACAATGGCAGAAGAACAAGTCGCGAATGGTGCGCAGGGCGGCGCGCCGAAGACGGGCGGCACAGAGAAAAAAGGCTTCTTCTACGGCTGGTGGATTGTCATCGGCGGCTTCATGATCATGGCAACATGCTACACGGCTTTCGTGAACTGCATGTCGCTTTTCCAGGCGCAAATCGTGGGCGATTTGGGCATGACGATTGGCGAATACAATACGGGCACTTCGCTCGCATCGCTCATTTCGATTGTGGGCACGCTCATCATTGGCTTCCTGCTCGATAAGATCAATGCCCGCGCTATCGCAGTGGGCATTACGGCCCTCGCGACAGTGATGCTCTTCGGGTATTCGGTCGCAAGCGCTCCGTGGCACATCTATTTGCTCGCCGCGCTTTCTGGCACCATCATCACCGCAGGCGCGCGCTTGTTCGTTTCGGTCATCATCACGAACTGGTTCAACTTGAAGCGCGGTTTTGCCGTGTCGTTGGCGCTGTGCGGTTCCGCGTTCGGCGGCGCAATTCTCTCGCCGATTGTTGGCAACATCATCGCCACCTCTGGCTGGCGCTTCGCTTTCGTGGTGCTTGCGATCATCTGCTTGGTCGGTTCGCTTCCCATCGCTGTGATTTTCTTCCGTTCGCATCCTTCCGACAAGGGCCTGCAGCCTTATGGCGCCGAGCTTTCTGGGGAAGAAATCAAAGCAATCGAGAACAAGGGCAAGAAGAAGGTCGCGCAGGTCGACCCCGAGGTTACGGTTGCCGTTGGCTGGAAGGTTATGAAGAAAAGCGCCGCGTTCTGGCTGCTTGCGTTGGGCTTCATGCTGGTTGGCGCAATCAATGCGATGATCGTTGTGAACACGATTTCGAACATGACCTCCGTCGTCATGAACGGCGAGACTATCGTAACGGGCGGCCATGATATCGCTTGGGCTTCCACGGTGCTTTCCGCCGAGTTGGTGCTGGTCGTGTTCTGCAAGGTTGCGCTCGGCTCGATGTATGACCGCCTTGGCCTCATTCCTTCGACCGTCATCGGCGCGTTCACGTGCTTCGCGGCGAATTTCTTCATGATCTTCAACACGACCGACTGGGGCCCGATTCTTGCCGCGGTGTTCTTTGCGTTCGGCACGTGCGTATGCACCGTTGGCCCTTCGGTTATGATGACGAAAGAATTCGGTCGCCTCGACATCGGCAAAGCCACGAGCATTATGGTCGCCGTGCAGAGCGTTGGCGGCATTATGGGCGCCATCGTTTCCGGCCAGGCTTTCGACGCGGCTTTGAGCTTTACGCCCGCCTGGATTTTCGGCATGGTGATCTCGGTCATCATGGGCGTGTGCATGGTTGCCTCGGTGAAGCTCGCGCGCAAGCTCGTTGCGAAGCAAATTGCCGCTGGTGCGCCTCGCGTCGATGAAGAAGGCAAAATCATCGAAGGGTCTGTGGCCGCCGCTTAAGAGCTGCCAGCTTGATGGGCGACGCGAGTCTCAACATGCCGGCGAAAGGTGGGAGTGCCTCGATATTCTTCAAGGTCATTTCTCTATGAGCCGCTTTGTGCAGTTGAGGCATTGCATCGTTGCGTATTCTGCTGCATTTATCGAAAAGCCGTCCTAAGGGGCGGCTTTTTTAGCGCAGAGAGTTGGTTATTGGATATACTTCTAGAGTTTGCGTTCTGTGACGCAATGCGTTGTTCTACTTATGTATATAGAGAGGTTTTCGATGGCTTCTAACGAGCAAGCCGCACCTGCGCGCGAGCATTTTGCATCGCGTATCGGCTTTCTGCTTATCGCTGCAGGTTGCGCGATTGGCCTGGGCAATGTTTGGCGTTTTCCCTATATCGTCGGCGAGTACGGCGGAGCTGCATTCGTGCTGCTGTACCTCATCTTCCTCGTGATTCTTGGTTTGCCCGTTATGGTTATGGAATTTGCCGTGGGCCGCGCGAGCCAGAAGAGCGGCGCGCTTGCGTATGACGTTTTGGAGCCGAATCGCCGTTTCCACTGGTTTACGTGGTGGGGCCAAATCGGCTGCTACGTGTTGCTCATGTTTTACACGACGGTTGCAGGCTGGATGCTCGCGTACATTCCCAAAATGGCTTCGGGCGAACTTTCCACGACCGACCCCGATGCAATTGCCGCGTCGTTTTCGGGCATGCTGGCCGACCCCGCGCAGCTCATCGGATGGATGGTCGTCGTTGTGCTCATCGGCTTTCTTGTGTGCCGCTTGGGCCTGCAAAAAGGCGTCGAGCGCATTACGAAAGTCATGATGGCCGCGCTCTTTGTCATCATGATTGCGCTGTGCATTCGCACGGTTACTCTGCCGGGAGCGGGCGAGGGCATCGCGTTTTACCTTATTCCCGATTTCGGCAAGCTGTTTGCCGGCAATACGCCTGCTGAGCAGTGGGCGACGTTTGGCCAGGCGGTCTACGCCGCAATGGGACAGGCGTTCTTTTCGCTGTCGCTCGGCATTGCCGCAATGGAAATTTTCGGTAGCTACATTGGCCGCGAGCGCAGCCTGACGGGCGAGGCCATTTCGGTTACGGCGCTCAACACTGTCGTTGCCATTCTTGCCGGCCTCATCATTTTCCCTGCATGTTTCGCGTATGGCGTCACGCCCGATTCGGGCCCCTCGCTCGTGTTCGTTACCCTTCCCGCCGTATTCGCGGAAATGCCTCTGGGCAATGTATGGGGAGCGCTTTTCTTCGTGTTCATGAGTTTTGCGGCTCTTTCCACGGTTATCGCCGTGTTCGAGAATCTCGTAAGCTGGACGATGGACAAATTCGGCATGTGGCGCAGCCGTGCTGTCACCATAACCGCTATTTTGCTCGTGCTGCTGAGCTTGCCGTGCGCGCTTGGTTTCAATGTGCTTTCGGGCATCGCGATTCCCGCGATCGGCGATATTCAGAGCATCGAGGATTTCGTTGTCTCGAATAATATGCTGCCGCTGGGCGCCCTTGTCTTCGTGCTGTTCTGCACGCAGAAATTCGGCTGGGGTTGGGATAATTTCCTTGCCGAAGCCGATCAGGGCAAAGGCGTGAAATTCCCCGCCTGGGCAAAACCGTGGATCAAATACGGCATCCCCGTGCTCATCGTGGCCATTTTCGTCATGGGCTACGCCAGCATCTTCGCTTAAAGACTTCCGCATCTAACGACCCCGCCTCTGCGGGGTCGTTTCGTATTCTTCCTGCACCACAAAGTTTGACCGTGCGACGCTGCATGCGGCCACGGCTCGCTACCGCGTTTGTCCTTCGGCCACTGCGCTATGCGCGCGCCTGGCTTCGTTTAACTATGAAATGAAGTGCGCAAGTGAACACAGGCGGTCGCAATCGGCGCCGCATGGTCAAAAGCTGGCAGAAAGCACGACCACGAGAATAAGCCGATTTGCAATCGAAACCCTCGTTCGGATCTCCCATTGAACGAATCTCGCCCTTTTTGGCGACGGCACTCGGGAAGGCTTGCGCGAGACCCTCTGCGTTTAAATGAGGGTTTCATCAAAAGTTGAACGCAGCGAGGTGAGCGCATAGTGAGCCAAAGGCGAACGGTAGCGAACCGTGGTCTCGCGCAAGCCTTCCCGAGCGCCGTCGCCAAAGCTGCGACTCGTCTCAATTCACCATTTCTTCGCATCGTTCAACCCCCGATTTGGCGGCAGTTATACCTTTGGCGTACAATAACGCATTGTTGATTTACGTCCGTTTTAGTGGACGTCTGGCCAAACTGCCATTTTTCTGCGGCTCGCATTATGCGATAGGCGGTTGGTCTTCGAACGCATACAGCGTTCTCTTGTATGGATGTTGCATTGCGCTGGCGCGCGTAGGTGCTGCCGGGCGATGTGTTCATTGGAATATCGAAACGACGTGCGACTTTTAGGGTCGTCACTATGCGCGTTTCACTATGCTTAAGGAGCGAATGAAACTTGACTAACGAACAGCACTCGCCGGAGCAGTCTTCCGGCACGCTTGGCGGCGCCATTGCTGCTGCCAAGTCGTCTGCGGCAAAAAACGGCGCCGAAGGCACCGACGGCGCGAAAACCCGCAGCCGCTCTCGCGGTTCGCGCGGGGGCCGCGGCCGTGGTCCTAAGAAAGACGCCGCACAAAGCGGCAACCAGCAAGACGCCAAGGCTGCCTCTGCCAACCAGGCCGAGCCGTCATCGAAGGCCTCGAACGGGAATCGCCGTCGTTCCACGACGCGCACTAAACATGTCTCGCTCGAGCATAAGCGCCCGCAGCTTACGCCGGGCTCAGAGCTTGAGCCCGAATCGTTCAACAAACCGCGCACGCGCAAGCCTCGTTCTGGCAACAATTCTCGCCGTGCGGTGAAGAACAACCCCGATGTGACGTTGAAGGTCATTCCGCTTGGCGGCCTCGACGGCATTGGCAAGAACATGACCGTCATCGAGTGCGGCGACGACATGATTCTCGATGACGCTGGCCTCATGTTCCCCGACGATGACCATCCTGGCATCGACCTCATTCTTCCCGACTACACGTATGTGCTCGAGAATGAGCACAAGCTTCGCGGCATCATCATTACCCACGGCCATGAAGACCATACGGGTAGCTTGCCGTACCTCATGAAGGACCTCACCAAGAAGGTTCCGATTTACGGCACGAAGATGACGCTCGGCCTTATCGAGGGCAAATTCAAGGAGCATCGCATCAAGGCGAAGCTGTGCGAAGTCAATCCTGGCGACGAGATGAAGATCGGCAATTTTGTGGTCGACTTCTTCGCGGTGAATCACTCCATCCCTGGCGCGCTCGGCGTGTTCTTCCAGTCCCCGGCCGGCAATGTGCTGCATACGGGCGACTTCAAGCTCGACCAGAGCCCGATTGACGGCGTTCGCACCGACTTCGGAGCACTCGCGCGTTTCTCGAAAATGGGCGTCGACCTCATGATGAGCGATTCGACGAACGCCACGAACCCGAATTTCACGCCTTCTGAGGCTGAAGTTGGCAAGGCGTTGCGTCCCATTATCGAGAACGCCAAGGGCCGCGTCATTATCGCGAGCTTTGCAAGCCATATCCACCGCCTGCAGCAGATCGCCGATGCTGCCGTTGCATCTGGCCGCAAGGTCGTGGTCACAGGCCGTTCGATGATTCAAAATACCGATATCGCGCGTCGTTTGGGCTATCTGAAGATCCAAGACGTCGACCTTATCGACGCCTATGACCTGAAGGGCATTCCGCCCGAGAAGGTCGTCATTATGTGCACGGGCAGCCAGGGCGAGCCGCTTTCGGCGCTTGCTCGTATCGCGAACGGCGAGCATAAGACCATCCAGATTGACGAAGGCGACACGGTCATCATTTCCGCGACGCCTGTTCCTGGCAACGAGAAGGCCGTCACGCGCATCGTGAACCAGCTTTCGAAAATCGGTTGCGATGTATGGGACAAGCATCGCGCTATGGTTCACGTTTCGGGCCATGCGAGCGCCGAAGAGCTCAAGCTCGTGCTTTCCATTGTGCAGCCGAAGTACTTCATGCCGGTGCATGGCGAGTCGATGCATCTTCGCGCTCACGCGAACCTCGCTCAAGCCACGGGCGTTGATCCGAGCCATATCTTTATGTGCGAGAACGGCGACACGCTCGAGATGACGAACGGCATCGTGAAATTCGGAGAGCCTGTCGAAAACGGCATCGTCTATGTTGACGGCCTTTCGGTGGGCGACACCTCGAAAGACGTGCTCGATGAGCGCACGACGCTTTCCAATTGCGGCTTCGCCTGCATTTGCGCCGCCGTTGACCACAAGCGCCACCAGATTTTGGGCAATGTGCGCGTCGAGATGCACGGCATCACGGGCGGCGACGTCGCCGAGCTTCGTCGCGAGGCGACCGACGGCGTCAAATGCACTCTGCGTCGCAGCGTGGAACGTGGCGTGAAGGGCAAAGACCTCGAGAAGGCGTGCCGCGATTCGCTGCATTCGCTTCTGTGGGATCGCACGAAGCAGCGCCCCATGGTCATTGCGACGATTATCGAGGTGTAAACGTTTCGCGGAATGAACATTCCGCTGCGCTATAATTCAGGTTTCGCACGTCAGTGCAAGCCGTATGAACTTTTCGGCCGGGTTGCCTTTCGGACAACTCGGCCGCTGCCGAATTTATATGCATCGTAAACGCAGTATTTGAAGGAGCACGCCATTGGCCCGCGGTTCAAAGACGAACACCGCACAATCGAATAGCGCCAAGGGCGCTTCAGCCCAAAGGAAAAAAGGAAAAAACGACGCCGAAGAGCGCCTCGCGCTTAAAGACGCTCCGTCTCGCAGCAGGGCGCGCGTCCGCGCTGCCGAAGAGGAAGCCTCCTTTGAGGAGTTCGATCGCGAGCCGCGCATTTTCGACGATCGCACCAAGCGCGACATCGCTGGCGTTATTGTCGCCGTGGTCGCCGTGGTGCTCTTCCTGGCCGTTGTCTTGCAGCCGTCCGGCTTTCTGACGAGCGCTCTTTCGAGCGCGTTGCATCTTTCGCTCGGAATTGGCGCGTATGTGCTGCCATTCATTTTGGTTATCGTGGGCGCGAGCCTCATTGTGCGCGTCGATCGCGCCGATTTGCCTCTTCGCTTGGGCGTGGGCCTTGCGATGCTCTTCTTCGCGTTCATGTCGGCCCTCTCGCTTCTTACGCCCGGTGCCTCAACTAACGGCGCGGTGCTTTTCGACGCGAACGTGCTTGCTTCGCGCGGTGGTTACGTTGGCTCTGGCATTGCATGGGCGCTTCTGCAGCTGTTCGGCGAAGCCGTGAGCATCGTGCTCCTCCTTGGTGTCGCGCTTGCCGGAGCTGTCATCATTGGCTTTTCGCTTACGGGCGCATTCGAGTCGCTTCGCGAGAAGGGCTCGCAATTCAATGCTCGCCTGCGTGCCGCACGCGATACGGAAGATGACGAACTTCCTGGCATTCCTTATGAAGCGGTCGATGCGGACGATAATCCCTATGCTGCGCTTGACGAAGATCGTCCTCAGGCTCAGGTCGAGTCTCCCAAACCGGGCGCCCCTCGTCGCGAAGAGCGCGGTTTGCTTGCCGGCTTTGGCATGACGAAAAAGGAGCGTGAAGCTGCCGCTGCGGCGAAGGCTGCGCAAGAGGTCCAACGAGAAGTGCCGCCAGCACGCATTCGTCGTGCCGAGCCCGTGCACGTTCCTCGCGACCTTTCGCGCCCTCGCCGTGCATCCGAGTCGCTCTCGACGCAATTGCTCGAAGGCCGTCGTCCTGGCCAGGTTCCCGCCCCAACGGTCGATACCTATTGGCCAGCTGAATATGCTTTTGGCGCCGCCGAAGATGGTGCAAGCGCCGCTTCGAGCGCCGTGGTGGGGGCTGCTGCCGCCGTCGCGGGCGTGGGCGGAGCGCACGCGGTCGAGAGCGCTCGCAATGCCTTTGGTGACATCGAGGACGAAGCCGTCACCCAGCTTCTTGGCGCGAAGCCGGCGTTTTCCCAAAAGAAAAAGCAGGTCAAAGGCAATGCATCTGATTCTTCTGCTCAAACGCGCTTGCTGAAATCGAAACGTGAACCGCTTCCTTGGGAAGACGATGCTGAAGCGGCCGACAACGCTTCGCAGGCCGATTCGAACGTGAGTGCTGCCGAAAAGCCGATGACGCGTCGCTTGAGCGATGTTTCCGCTGCGTCCGATGTGTCGAAAACACGTGCAGCGGCCTCGGCCAAGGCCAAGAAGATCGATAATTCCGCATTCAATAAAGAAGGGGAGACGCGCGGTGATTTCACCTTACCGGCGTTTGGCCTCATTCACCATACTGAAGTTGCTACCGAAGCCGACGAGGCTGAGCTTCGTACGCTCGCCGCAGAACTGCAAAATACGCTCGAAGATTTCAGCATCATGGCGCAGGTCGTTGGCTGGGTTGCTGGTCCCACGGTCACGCTGTTCAAGGTCGATTTGCCCTCAGGCGTGCGCGTAAGCCGCATTATGAGCCTGACCGACGACATCGCTTTGGCGCTTGCGGCGCCCGGCGTGCGCATTTTCGCGCCCATTCCCGGCACGAACCATGTGGGCATCGAAGTGCCGAATCGCACGCGCCAGAACGTGCTTTTGGGCGACGTGCTTAAAGACGCCCATGGCGCGCCGCTTGAAATGGCTATTGGCAAAGATGTCGAGGGTCATTCGATCGTCGTCGATCTTGCGAAAATGCCGCACCTGCTTATCGGCGGCACCACGGGTTCGGGCAAGTCGGTCGCAATCAATGCGATGATCATGTCCATTCTTATGCGCGCCACGCCCGATGAAGTTCGTTTCATCATGATCGACCCGAAGCGCGTCGAATTCACCCCGTACAACGGCATTCCCCATTTGTACGTGCCCGTCGTTACCGAAAACAAGGAGGCGGCGAGCGCTCTGTCATGGGGCGTCGCTGAAATGGAGCGCCGCCTGAAGGTCATGTCGAAGGCCGGCGTGCGCAATATTTCGCAATACAACAAGAAGGTTGAAAGCGGACAGCTCGATGACGAGGAGAAACCCGAAGACGAGTGGCCGAAAAAGATGCCGTATATCGTCATCATCATCGACGAGCTTGCCGACCTCATGATGAACGTTGGCAAAGAGGTCGAACTTTCCATTAGCCGAATTGCACAGCTCGCCCGTGCGGCTGGCATTCACATGATCGTCGCCACGCAGCGTCCGTCGACCAACGTCGTAACGGGCCTTATCAAGGCGAACATCACGAACCGTATCGCGTTCAACGTCGCTTCGGGCATTGACTCTCGCGTTATTCTCGACACCCCCGGCGCCGAAAACCTCATCGGATTGGGCGACATGCTGTTCAGCAAGCCAGAATGGCCAAAACCCCAGCGTTTGCAGGGCTGCTTCGTTTCCGAAGAGGAAATCGAAGCCGTGGTGAGCCACTTGAAGTCGCAAGGCGAGCCTGAATACCACAGCGAGATTCTTCAAACGAACGTGATCAGCCTGGGCTCGTCGATGCCCGACGGCTCTGGCGGCTCTTCGAGTGCCGACGACCCGCTTTTGTGGGACGCCGCCGACATCGTCGTGGCGAGCGGTCTCGGTTCTACTTCGAACATTCAGCGCAAATTGAGCGTAGGGTATTCCCGCGCAGGGCGCATCATGGATATGCTAGAAGAGAAAGGCGTTGTGGGCCCGCCGAACGGCAGCAAGCCCCGCGACGTGCTTGTCGATGAAATGGAACTTGAATCTTTGAAGGCTTTTGAGGCGCGCGACGCCGCGGAAGATGGATTCTAGGAGTAAGAGTGAACGAATCGAATTTCGGCAATATTCTGCGTGAAGCGCGCGAGCGTTCGGGCGAAGATTTGATGTCCGTCGCCCGCAAGCTGCGCATTCGCCCCGATATTTTGGAGTCTATTGAGGCGGGGGACTTGTCCAACATGCCCCCGCGCGGCTATTCGCGCAATATGATCAACGCATATGCGCGGTATCTGGGCCTCAATCCCACGAATCTCGTCGATGCCTATTTGTCGCAGCAATATCAAGACCAAGTCGAGCGAGCTCGTAAGAATATTCGCCCGACTGGTTTCGACATGCCTTCGGGCAGGCGCCATCATGGTTTGCGTGAAGAAATTCATGCCGACGAGCGTTCGCAGGCGCGCGCCGCAGCGGCGGATCGCGTGTCGCGCGATGACGCGCTTCCCAACGATTATGCGGCGATTGAAGCGGAAAGCTCGCGAAACCGCGCACGTCGCCTGGGACTCGATTCCCAGCGTTCGAACAAGTCTTCTCGTGCGACCGGCTCGCCGTCGCGCCCCTCCCAGTCGCGTTCGTTCGGCGGCTCGTCGTTTGATACGGGCCTGTTCGACGATATCGATCGTGGCGCAGCCGAATCCCGTGAACTGTCCTCGGCCGAACGCGCCATTGCGCAACGTCCGCCCTCGACTTCGCATAGCCGCCGCGCGGGAGCGGTGCATGTTGGTTCATACAATGCGTATGGCCAGGGCCTCTATAACCACACGCGTCAACAGGCGGCGGGCGATAGCCCTGAGCGCACGCGTCGCCTTGACGATGCTCCTGCGCGTCCTTCTTCTCGTCGTTCGAATCCGGCGGCCGCAGGCTCTACGCGCAGGCTGCGCCGTTCCGAGGATGAAGAAAAAGAAACCTACATGCCGCGCCAATCGAGGCGTTCGGCGCTTCCCGAAGAACACTCAATCAGCGTGTATGCCGCCCCACGCAATCTTGGGACAAACAAATCGGGCATAGGCGAAAAGCTTCCGTTCCTCATTGCCGGCATCATCATCTTGCTGCTCGTCGTTGTTATCGCTTTCTTGGCGAATGGCGTTGGCTCGAAAGCAACGTCGAGCGCCCAGCAAAGCACGCCGATGAACATCACGGGGCTTCCTGAATCTTCGCCATCGAGCTCTTCGTCGAATTCGTCTTCCGATTCTGAAAGCTCCGATTCGCAAACGGCTAAGGAGACGACGACCAAAAAGACCGAAACTGCTCCCACAAAGGCTGTTGTTGCGTATTCGGTCGCGAAGGGCGAGACGCCGTATGTCGAAATCTACGAAGGCAATGCTTGCCTGGTCGCCGAAAACCTGTCGGGCGGCGCGTCTGACAGCTACGACGTAACCGACTCGCTCACGATTGTCGCGAGCCCGTACGATGGCCTTACCGTAACGGTCGATGGCCAAGCGGTCGATTTGTCGCAGTATGTCACGAATGGCATTTTGCGCTACGAGGTGAACTTCAGCGACATTCTCGCGGCGTGGAACGAGGCCCATCCTGACGCGGCCTCGTCGGCGAGCAGCGCGTCTTCCTCGACGACTGGCGCATCTAGCAGCGCCTCTACTTCCAACTCCACTGAAGGCTAACACGTACCTCTTGTTTTCTTAGAAAGGGAAACCATGGCAAAAGAATCCAGCTTCGACGTTGTTTCCACCGTCGACATGCAAGAAGTCGATAATGCGTATGGCCAGGCGAAACGAGAAATCGCACAGCGCTACGACCTGAAAGATTCCGGTGCGGAAATCACCCTCGACAAGGGCGGCCGCAAATTGACTGTCGCCGCTCCCGCGGAATTCGTCGCCAAGCAGGTTATCGACGTCATTGGCAGCAAGCTCATCAAGCGCGGCGTCGACCTTTCCGCTGTGAAATGGGGCGACATCGTGCCCGCCGCAGGTCAGAGCGTTCGTCGCACCGCCGAGATCATCGAAGGCATCGACAAGGAAACCGCGAGCAAAATCTCGAAGGACATTCGAGGCACGAAACTCAAGTGCAAGGTCACCATCGAGGGCGATAAGCTGCGCGTTTCCTCGGCTTCGCGTGACACTCTGCAAGAGGTGATTGCCTTTTTGAAGGGCCAAGATTACGGCCAGCCTCTGCAGTATGTGAACTATCGATAACGCAAAAGGGTATATGCATGTCTAACATTGACGTGAATGTTTTGGCTCAGGGCGCGCCGCGCGTGTGTTTCGTGACGCTTGGCTGCGCCAAAAACGAAGTTGACACCGCCGAAATGACGAAACGACTGACCGCGGCCGGCTATGAGGTATGCGATGACGCGTCCACGGCCGATGTCGTGGTCGTGAACACGTGCTCGTTCATTCAGGCCGCAACCGAAGAGAGCCTCGAGGCTATTTTCGAGGTATGCGACCTGCCGAATTTCATCGAAGGGTCCGCGAAGCTCGTCGTGGCAGGCTGCATGCCTGCGCGATACGGCGACGATTTGGCGAGCGAACTTGGCGAGGCGCAGGCGTTCGTGCCGTGCAGCAAGGAAGACGACATCGTCGAGGTGCTTGCGGGCGTGCTGGGCGATGCGGCGCCTCGCGCGTCGACGTCTGCCGATGCCCAATCGCCATGGGCGGCGTCCCCCGCGTCGTATGTAAAAATCTCAGACGGCTGCGATCGCTTCTGCTCGTTCTGCGCTATTCCGTATATTCGTGGGCGCTACCACAGCTTCCCGCTCGAGACCGTTCGCGCTTCGGTCGCCGAACGCGTTGAGGCGGGCGTGCGCGAAATTACGCTCATCGCGCAAGACACGGGCCGCTGGGGCGAAGATTTCGCCGAGCCCTCCAACACCGCCGCGCTTCTTGCAACGCTTGCCGACGAGTTCCCCCAAACGTGGTTCCGCCTTATGTACATTGAGCCTCAGGGCGTAAGCGACGAGTTGCTCGACGTTATCGCATCGAAGCCGAACGTCTGCAAGTATCTCGACATGCCGCTTCAGCACGCGAGCAAGCCGGTGCTTCGTGCGATGAACCGTCGTGGCGACGAGAACTCTCATCGTGAGCTCGTTGCGCGCATTCGCGAGCGTGTTCCGGGCATTACGTTGCGCACCACGCTCATCGCTGGCTTCCCGGGCGAGACCGATGTTGATTTCGACGTGCTTCAGAACTTCCTCGAAGAGGTCGAGTTCGATTACGTCGGCGTTTTTCCGTATTCGCAAGAAGAGGGCACCCGAGCCGCCGAAATGGATGGCCAAATCGATGAGGCCATCAAAATCGAGCGCGCTCAAAGCCTGCGCGACATTTCGGACGCGATTGGCGAAGCCCACGTCTCGGCGCGCATTGGCCAGGAAATGGACGTGCTCGTGCTTGGACGCGAGGAAGACGGCCAGCTCTACGGTCGTGCGATGTGCCAGGCGCCCGAGGTTGATGGCGTGGTGTATTTGGAGGAAGGCGAAGTCGGCGACATTGTGCGCGTTCGTATAACCGATACGCTTGTGTACGAGATGGAAGGCGATGTCGTTCATGGCTCCTGATTCGAAAGAATCCTACGCTTCTGGCAAGCCGACGCCGGCGGGTCAGGGCACGGTCGATAAGATTCTTACCCCTGCGAATGTCGTCACCATGATTCGCATTTGCCTGGTACCTGTCTTTGTCGTGGCGCTTATTAGCCCATGGCCCGACGCTTTTGGGCTTGCGTTCCTCAACCCCTGGAAGGCGTGGATCGCCGCGATCATCTTCGTCGTGATCTCGTGCACCGACTGGCTCGATGGCTACCTCGCTCGTTCTCGCGGCGAGGTTACCGACTTCGGCAAATTCATGGATCCTTTGGCCGACAAGGTGCTCGTCGTTGCAGCGCTGCTCGTGCTCATTGAACTTGGGTCGCTACCGAGTTGGCCCGTGCTCATTATCGTCGCCCGCGAATTCATCGTAAGCGGCGTGCGCATGGTCGCCGCGAGCAAGGGCGAAGTCATTGCCGCCTCGTGGTATGGCAAGTTCAAGACGGTATTCCAAATGATCGCCATCGTGCTGTTCGTCGTGAAGGAAAGCCCCGCGATCACGGGCATGCTTTCGCATGAGCTCAATGTCACGCTCTATATCCTGAGCTGGCTTGTCATGGCGGCCGCCCTCGTGCTCACGATCATCTCTATGGCCGATTACATTTGGAAGGCTCGCCACCTCATTGGTTTCAAGCCTAAGGGCGGTCGCGCGCGCGTCATCAACAATGACGATATTGCGGCGCAGTCCGAAGTCGATTTTGACAGCGAGATTCGCGTTGAAGCGGCACGCGCTGTCGTGCAAAAGGCGCTCGCTGCGAAGGCGACGGTCGCAACGGCCGAAAGTTGCACGGGCGGCCTTATCGCCGCATCGCTCACCGAGGTGCCGGGTTCTTCGGCCGTGGTGCGCGGCGGCGTGGTGAGCTATGTCAATGACGTGAAAATGAAGAGCCTCGACGTTCCTGAAACTGCGTTCATCGATGGCAGCGCCGTGTGTGAAGACGTTGCCGTAGCTATGGCGCGCGGTGCGGCATCTGAGCTCGGCGCGGATGTGGCGTGCTCCGTTACGGGCATTGCGGGCCCTGGTGGCGAGGAGCCCGGGAAGCCGGTGGGCACGGTATGGATTGGCATCTCTTCCAACGGTAACGCATTCGCGAAGGAATTCCATTTCAAGGGCAATCGCGAAAACGTGCGCGCGCAAGCGACCCAGGCCGCACTTGAAATGCTTCTCGAAGCGCTGTAGTGCCTTGTTGTCGCGGGGAAAACGCGGCATTTTAGAGGGCATTCTGCGAGGAAACTGAGGGAAACGCATAGGAATCTTCAAGGGAAACCGATAGAAATAGGCGATAGTTCGCCTTTAAAAATGCGGCATCCGGGCAAGATTCCGGCAAGGTTTGCGTGCTTGAATTCGTTCAACGATTTCTTTCGCAACGATGCGAATTATTTTCGCGTCGCACTTGACGTAAGAACATCTGTTCGTAATAATGAGCGCGGTACATAAACCGGCTCTGCCGGCGGCAAGGAGATGTAATGGCTCAGACTCAAAACAAAGATAAAATGCTCGAGCTCACGACTGAGCGAATCGAGAAGAAGTTCGGCAAGGGCGCCATCATGAAACTCGGCAACAATGCCGAACACCTTGAGGTTGCCGCTATTCCTACGGGCGCTTTGCCGCTCGATGCGGCGCTCGGCATTGGCGGCGTTCCGCGCGGCCGTATTGTTGAAATTTACGGTCCTGAGTCCAGCGGTAAAACGACGCTCGCATTGCAAATTCTCGCCGAGGCACAAGCTCTTGGCGGCGTTGTGGCATTCATCGACGCGGAACATGCCCTCGATCCAACGTACGCCGCGCGTTTGGGCGTCGATATCGACGAGGTGCTCATCTCGCAGCCCGATACGGGCGAGCAAGGCTTGGAAATCTGTGACATGCTCGTTCGCTCCAACGCTATCGACTGCATTGTCATCGACTCCGTAGCCGCTTTGGTTCCTAAGGCCGAAATCGAAGGCGAAATTGGCGACTCGAGCGTTGGCCTTCAGGCCCGTCTTATGTCCCAGGCGCTTCGCAAGCTTGCCGGTTCTCTTTCGAAGTCGAATACTACCTGCATCTTCATCAATCAGCTCCGTGAGAAAATCGGTGTGATGTTCGGCAATCCCGAAACCACGACGGGCGGCCGCGCTCTTAAGTTCTTCTCGAGCGTTCGCATCGATATTCGTCGCATCGAAACGCTCAAGAATAAAACCAACGACGCTGTGGGTAACCGCGTGCGCGCCAAGGTCGTGAAGAATAAGGTCGCGCCTCCGTTTAGGCAGGCCGAATTCGACATCATGTATGGTCAGGGCATCTCTCGCGAGGGCTGCATCATCGATATGGGCGTCGAGGCTGGCGTAGTGAAAAAGAGCGGCGCTTGGTACACCTATGGCGAAGATCGCCTGGGCCAGGGTCGCGAGGCCGCCAAGGAAATGCTGCGCACCCATCCCGATGTTCGCGACGAAATTGAGCAGAAGGTTCGAGACCATTTCGAGATCCCCACGGTCAAGCCCTTCAGCGAAACCGAGGAATAAGCCTTTTACGCCCGCTTTTGCCCATGGCGAAGCGGGCGTTTTCTTGAGCGCAGCGATTGGGGCCGATATGCCGTATATCGATAAGCAATATGCAGAAGAGCTTTTGAAGAAATCCCAAGCCCATGCCAATGGCGGGCCTTTCCGCGCCGCTGGCGGCACAGAGCAAGAGGCGGAAAAACCTCAAGCTTACACCCATGACATGCCTTCGCGTGACGTAGATGGCGCGGGGCAAGAGGCTTGCATTGCTTGCAAGTCGAGTAGCGCCCGCTTCGGTTCGCTTGACCAAAGTAGGCTCCAGCCGAAGTCTCGCGCTCGCTCGCGTTTGCAGAATGCATCGTTGAGCCTCGAGCCAATCATGGCCGAGCGCACCGAAGACGAAACGAAGGCTTTCGAAAAAGTCACTCGCCTTGCCTGTGCGCGAGAGCGTGGTTCTCGCGAGCTCATCGATCGGCTTGTGCACGATGGGTTTTCGCGCCAAGTGGCGGAATCCGCCGTGCAGCGCGCCCTCGATTGCGGCCTCATCGACGATGTGCGTTATGGCTCCGTGCTTGTTCGTACGCGCGTCGCCCAAGGCCGCGGTCGCAAGGGCATTGAAGACGAACTCGATCGGGCTGGAATTTCCGCAACCGATATCCCTGGATGGCCCGATGAATTCTTTTCCCTCGGTGACTTCGATCCGTTTCGCGTCGCCAGCAATGACGAAGATGGGCTCATTGGTTGCTCGTTTGGTTGCGAGTTTAATGAAGAGCAAGAAGTCGAGCGCGCACTCGCGCTTTTGCGCCGAAAACCGCCGCGTTCCAAAAATATTCGGGCCTCCGCATATCGCAAACTCATGACGAAAGGGTACTCCTCGTCGGTCGCGAGCGCGGCAACTCGTCGTTTTATGGAGGAGAATTAAGGCGCTGAGCGATTTATTTCAAAACGGTGGAGGGAAAACACTCGAGCACGGTGTATCATAAAAGGGCTTGAGTGCAGTAGCGCCCACAAGGCGCTTTCTCGATATATAACAATCGCATAGCCGAACTCTTTCTCGGCGTTAGCTCTACTGTTGTGTATTCACTCATGCCAGGCATATGCCCGGCATTTTCTTTGCCGGCAGCCTGTCTTCGTATATGAAATTAGAAGAAAGGGGAGGCCGATGGAAATCGCACTTTTGATCGTCGGCTTGGCCGTTGGCATCGCCGGTGGCTATTTTATTACCCGCTACGTCGCAAATTCGTCCACCAAACGCGCCCATGAAGAGGCTGAACAGGTGGTATCTGAGGCGAAGCGCCAGGCAGAAACCATGCGCCGCGAAGCTGTGGTTGAAGCTAAAGACGAAGTGTTCAAAATGAAGCAGGAGGCTCAGGCTGAGCACAAAGAGCGCATGAAGGAAGTTCGTGCCGCCGAAAACCGCGTTTCTCAGCGTGAGGAATCCGTTGATCGCCGTGTCGAGAGCCTCGATGCCCGCGAGCATCAGCTCTCTTCCATGCAGGGTCAGGTCGAGCGTCGCGAGCGCGATCTGAACAGTGCCATTCAAGAAGTGAATGTGCGCCTCGAGCATGTCGCCGGCATGACGCCCGAAGAGGCGAAGAAGGAACTGCTCGACAACCTTCGCGATGAGGTTACGCATGAAAGCGCCGCCATTATTCGCGAGGCCGAGCAGCGCACCAAGGCCGAAGCCGACAAGAAGTCGCGCGAGATCTTGAGCCTCGCAATTCAGCGCGTCGCCGCCGATCACACGGCCGAAACCACGGTGAAAACCATCCACATTCCGTCCGACGACTTGAAGGGCCGCATTATCGGTCGCGAAGGCCGCAATATTCGCAGCTTCGAGCAGCTTACGGGCGTGAACCTGCTCATCGACGACACGCCTGAGTGCGTAACCATTTCGTGTTTCGATCCCGTTCGTCGTGAAATTGGCCGCGTCACCATGGAAAACCTCATCGCCGACGGCCGCATTCATCCCGCTCGCATCGAAGAGATGTATGCGAAGGCCGAAAAGCTCGTAAACCAGCAAATCCAAGAGGCTGGCGAGCAGGCGACGTTCGACGTCGGCATTCACGACTTGCACCCCGAGCTCGTTCGCACGCTTGGCCGCCTGCGCTTCCGCACCTCGTTCGGCCAGAGCGTTTTGAACCACTCGCTCGAAGTCGCGTATCTGTGCGGCGTTATGGCTTCCGAGCTTGGTCTCGATCCCGTTCCCGCTAAGCGCGCAGGCCTTCTGCACGACCTCGGCAAAGCCGTCGACCATGAAGTCGAAGGCCCTCATGCCGTGATCGGTGCCGACCTTGCTCGTCGTTTCGGTGAAAAGCCAGAAATCGTGCACGCCATCGAGGCGCACCACGCCGATGTCGAGCCGAACAGCGTGCTTGATGTTTTGGTCCAGGCCGCCGATGCTGTTTCCGCTGCTCGCCCCGGCGCCCGCAAGGAAAGCCTTGAGAGCTACGTGAAGCGCCTTGAGAAGTTCGAGGAAATCGCGAATGCCCACAAGGGCGTCGAACGCACCTACGCCATGCAGGCGGGTCGTGAGATTCGCGTTATGGTTGTTCCCGAAATGGTCGATGAAGCTGCTGCCGTTGTTCTGGCGCATGACATCGCCAAGCAAATCGAGGATGAAATGCAGTATCCCGGCCAGGTCAAGGTGGTTGTTATCCGCGAAAGCCGCGCCGTTGACTACGCGAAATAATTTCGAACGTTGAAGAGGCGCCATATTGGCGCCTCTTTTTTGTATGGTACGAGGGGCTTACTATGTCCGAATCTGAAAAGCTTGCCGCATTTCTCGACTCGCTGCCCGCTGGTACAAGGCTTCGCGTTGAAGACGATTTGGGCGATGGCTTCGTTCGCCTGCGCGTGTCGGAAGCCGAGCGCCGCCAGGCGAAGCAGGACATTCGCTGCGTTGAAGATGCGGTTATCGAAATGCTCCGCAATGCGCGCGACGCCCACGCCCGAACGATCATCGTTGGAACGTCGCGGTCTGGCTCTATGCGGCGCATCGTCATGGCCGACGATGGCGATGGCGTGCCAGAGCGTTTGCGCGATCGAATATTCGAACCTCGTGTGACTTCGAAGCTCAATTCTATGACCATGGACGATTGGGGCGTGCATGGGCGTGGCATGGCGCTTTATTCCATTCGGGAAAATGCCGCGCGCGCAGAATGCATCGCCTCCGTCGAAGGCAAGGGCAGCATTTTCCTTGTCGAGTTCGATTGCGCTAAAACGCCCGAGAAAAGCGACCAGAGCACGCCACCGTCGCTCGTGAAGCAAAGCGACGGAACGTGGACCGTTGGGTCGGGCCCGCATAGCATTTTGAAATGCGCATCGGAATTCGCGCTCGCCAATCGAGACGTGTGCACAACGTATCTCGGCAGTCTCATCGATTGCGCGGCGACAATGTACGCATTCGGCCGCCAGTTCCTTGGCGCGGACGATTCCGTGAAAACCGCCGCGCCCATCAAGCGTCTTGGCCTTATGCGCGATGCCGCCTCGCTGGTCGATGGCGCTCAGGCCCTCGGCATCGATATGTCTACGCGCAGCGCACACCGCATTCTTGCAGGGGAAATAGCTCCGCTCGCGCCGCTTCTCGAAACGCTCGATCGCGTGCGCGAGGGCGAGCTGGAATCAACGAAAAAGGCCGCAAAGCCAACTGCTTCCGCGAACCGCGACTTTCGCGGCCTCAAAATTGCGCCCGACGATTTGGAATCGTTTTCCTCGGCGTTGAAGAAGGCGTATGCCGAATTCGCCGAATCGTATTACCTCGAAGCCGACGTTGAGCCCTCAATACGAATATCGGGCGATAGCGTGCACGTGGCTTTCCCGCTTTCGAAGCTTTAGGGCAGCTTTGGGCAACATTGCCCATTGAACCGCACATTCCCGCGTGTGAGTAATGTGGCTCAAGCGTGCTCACGCGCAGTTCAGCCGCTCTATGCGGTACAATCGGCCAGATAAAAAGATGCTTGAGCCCCTAAGGCATACATGCAACATAACGCACTCTAAACATCGTAGAAGGACGCACATGCCAGAGCATTTTGAAAACGGGCAGCATGCAGGCTGCTTGAAGGTATCGTCGAAATCGTCACCTGCATCGGTCGCTGGCGCCATTGCCGGCATGATTAAAGACGGTTCGTGCGTAGAAATTCAATCGGTCGGCGCGGGTGCAGTGAACCAGGCGGTGAAGGCCATCGCGATTTCTCGCGGCTTTCTGTCGCCCATCGGCATCGAAATCGTTTGCGCGCCGTCGTTTGCCGATATCGTGATCGATGGCGAATATCGCACCGCCATCCGCTTCAACGTCGAACGCCGCTCGTAAATACCCGTACAACAGATCTCTATAGAAAGAGGTAGCTCGCTGTATGCTGTCTCCCATTTCCGATAAGACCTTTTTCCTGCAAGTTTTCGGTTGCCAAATGAACGAACACGATTCCGAGCGAATCGCGGGCATGCTCGAATCGCTCGGCGCGATTCAGGTGCCCGAGCTCGAAGAATCTGAAATCGTCGTATTCGTGACGTGCTGCGTGCGCGAAGCCGCCGATACGCGCCTTATGGGCCAGGTCGCCTCGATGAAGAACATTCCGCTTCCGCAGGGTAGCAAGCTCGACAAGCGCATCGTGTGCATTGGCGGCTGCATCGGCCAGCGCGACGGCGCGAAGCTCATGGAAAAACTGCCTCATGTCGATGTGGTGTTCGGCACGCAGAATATCGATCGCTTGCCACGCCTTATTGAGTCGGTGCTGGTGGGCAAGGGACACCAGGCCGAAGTGTACGAGGCCAGCGAGAAATTCGCCACCGACCTGCCCAGCAAGCGCGTGCACACATGGGCCGCATGGCTGCCCATTACCTCGGGCTGCAACAACTTCTGCACCTATTGCATTGTGCCTTACGTGCGCGGCCGCGAAAAATCGCGCACCATCGAAGACGTGGCCGCCGAAGCGCAGGCGCTTGTTGCCGATGGCGTGAAGGAAATCACGCTGCTCGGCCAAAACGTGAACTCCTACGGGCGCGATTTGTATGGCGAGCCGCGCTTCGCCGACGTGCTGCGCGCGGTGGCCGCCACGGGCGTCGAGCGCATTCGCTTCGCAACCTCGCATCCGAAAGATTTGACCGACGAGGTCATTGCGCTGTTCGGCGAGCTGCCCAACCTCATGCCCGCGCTGCATTTGCCGGTTCAGTCGGGCAGCGATCGCGTGCTCAAGGCCATGAACCGCCGCTATACCGCCGACCACTATCGCGAGCTCGTGCGCAAAGTACGCGCAGCCAACCCCGATGTGGCGCTTTCGACCGACATCATCGTGGGCTTCCCGGGCGAAACCGAGGAAGATTTCCAGGCCACGGCGAACCTTGTGCGCGAGGTGGGCTATGGCCAGGTGTTCACGTTCATCTACTCGAAGCGCGAAGGCACGCCGGCGGCAAAAATAGACGATCCAACGCCGCATGAAACCATTCAGCGCCGCTTCGACGAGCTTGTCGACATCGTGCAGGAAGGCGCCCATGAGCAAAACCAGCGCTTTACCGGCCGCGTGCTCGATGTGCTTGTCGAGGGCACGTCGAAGCGCGATGAAGACGTGCTTGCGGGCCGCAGCCCGCACAATGTGACCGTGCATGCGCCCATTCCCGCTGGTAAAACCATCGACGAGCTAGAGGGCACCATTGTGAAGGTACGCATCGACGAATCGCTCACCTGGTATTTGTCGGGCGAGGTCGTCGATGCCTAAGACGAGCGGAAAGCCGGCTCTTGAGCTGTCGCAGCCCGTTATCGTTATTGTGGGACCCACGGCGTCGGGCAAAACCGATGTCGCGCAGGAAATCGCACGTCGCGTAAATGGGGAAGTGGTATCGGCCGACTCCATGCAAATTTATGAAGGCATGGATATTGGCACGGGTAAACTGCCCGCGGCCGAGCGCGTGGTACCGCACTGGGGTTTTGATATTCGCAAGCCGGGCGAGGCATATTCGGCGTCGCTGTTCCAGGAATACGCGCGAACATGTTTCGCCGACATCGATGCGCGCGGCAAGCGCTGTGTGCTCGCGGGCGGCACGGGGTTCTATGTGCGGGCCGCAATTGACGACTACGATTTCGCGTCGGGCGAGCAGGTAGGCAACCCCGTGCGCGAGAAGTGGGCCGCGTTTTTGGCCGAGCATGGCTCCCAGGCGCTTTGGGATGCGCTCAACGAGCGCGATGCGGAAAGCGCCGCCATCATTCATCCCAACAACTCTAAACGCGTGGTGCGTGCGCTCGAGATGCTCGAGCTCGACGGCGTTTCGTACGCCTCGCAGCACAAAGGGCTTGCCACGCTCGGCCAGGTGGTGCCTGCGCTCTTTTTCGGGCTTTCGGTTGATCCGGAGCTTTTGAAAAAGCGCATCGACGCACGAGTCGACGGCATGTTCGAAGCGGGGCTCGTCGATGAGGTTCGCGCGCTTTGCGAGCAAGGCTTCACCGAGGCGCTCACGGCGCGTGAGGCTATTGGATATAAAGAAGTAGTCGCCGCGCTCGAAGGCCGTTGTTCCATGGAAGAAGCCTCCGAGGCCATCAAGCTTGCTACGAGGCGCTATGCGAAACGCCAGCGTTCATGGTGGCGCCATGACGAGCGGGTGCGTTGGGTCGCCGCAGACGATGGCGACGTCGCGCGCATGGCCGATGAAATTCAACAGTTGCTCTAGGAGGCCTGCGTGTCTTTCGCCGATTCACTTTCTACGATGGACGAGGGTTGCGAACGCGCCATTCTCGTTGGCATTCAACTCAAGGGCGACGATGCCTCAACGCTCACGTCGTCTCTTGAGGAACTCGCGCGTTTGACCGACACGGCGGGCGCCGAAGTGGTTGCGACCACCTACCAAAAGCTCGATGCACCAAACCCGCGCACATTCGTCGGGTCGGGCAAGGCGGAAGAAATCGCCGAAATGTGCCATGCGTATGCGGCTGATATCGTGATTTTCGACGATGAACTCACGCCGTCGCAGCAGAGCAATTTGGAAAAGGTCGTGCCGAAGGATGTGAAGGTCATTGACCGAACGGCACTCATTCTTGATATTTTCGCGCTGCATGCCACCACGAAAGAGGGTCGTCTGCAGGTGCGTCTGGCACAAAACCAGTACCTGCTGCCGCGTTTGCGCGGCATGTGGGCGCATTTGGCGAGCAATCGCATGGGCGGCGGCGTAGGCTCGCGCTTCGGCGAGGGCGAAAGCCAGCTTGAGGTCGACCGTCGCATGGTACGCAAGCGCATCACGTCGATTCGCCGCGAGCTCGAGCAAGTTTCGCGCATGCGTGAAACGCAACGAAGCGCGCGCTATGCATCGGGCGTATTCAAAATCGCCGAGGCAGGCTACACGAATGCGGGCAAATCGAGCCTGATAAACCGCCTCGCCGGTGCCGACGTGCTGTCCTATGACAAGCTTTTTGCCACGCTCGATTCGACCACGCGCAAGCTCGTGTTGCCCGAAGGCCGCGAAGTCACGCTTACCGATACCGTCGGCTTCATCCAAAAACTTCCCACGACGCTCGTCGAGGCGTTCAAGAGCACGCTCGACGAAATTCGTGGCGCCGATTTGGTGCTACACGTGATCGATGCATCGTCGCCCGAGCGCGAAATGCAAATGAAGGCTGTCGAGGAAACCCTGCAGCAAATCGATGCGCAAACCATTCCGCGCATCACCGTGTTCAATAAAATCGATTTGGTCGATGACACGCAGGCGGCGGCGCTTGCTCGATTGCACCCAGGTGCGGTGTTCGTGTCGGCGGCAACGGGGCAGGGGTGCGACGAGCTTATCGAGGCCATCGCGCGCGCCGCTACGGCTACGGAAGAAACTATGAATGTCGTTGTGCCGTTTTCGCGCGGCGATTTGGTATCGCTCGCTCACTCGAAATGCACCATCATAGCTGAGGTGTTTGATGAAGATGGAGCGAATCTCACGGTTCGCATTCCTCGCGATTTATTGAGGCAATTTGAGCCCTATAAAGCTTCGTGAGAAATGTAAGGCCCCTGGTACTTCGTTGGACAACGGAGCACCAGGGGCCTGCGTAATTCTTGCTACGATTTAAGGTTGCAGCGATTTAGAGACGACGAAAGACCGCGACGACTTTGCCGGCGATGGAGACGTTCTCGCGCACGATGATGGGCTCCATCGATGAGTTTTCGGGTTGCAAACGCACGTGACCCTTTTCTTTATAGAAGCGCTTCACCGTTGCGCCATCGTCGACAATGGCGACCACGATATCGCCGTTGTTGCAGGTGGGTTGTTCTTTCACGGCAACATAATCGCCATCGTTGATGCCGATTTCGATCATGGAATCGCCGCGAACCTTCAAGAGGAACGAGCTTGAATCTCCCACAATTTCGACGGGCAGGGGAATGGTTTCCGTTACGTTCTGCTCGGCAAGAATGGGCAAACCCGCAGCAACGTTACCAACAACGGGAAGCGAGACCACATCGGAAAACGCCCCGGCACCGACTGGTTCGAGCTCGGGTTCTTTCGCCTTTTGCTCGCGACCCACGATGGTAATGCATCGAGACTTCAAAGGGTCGCGATGGATGTAGCCCTTTTCCTCGAGCGTTTTCAAATGCACATGCACGGTAGAAGGCGAGGAGAGGCCTAACCCGTCGCAAATATCGCGAACTGTAGGGGCAATGCCCGTTTCATCGATTTGCTGTTCGATGAAATCAAGCACAGCCTTTTGCTTCTTCGTTATTTTCTTGGTGTTCTTGACCTCTTCGGCGCCCATGCGAACTCCTGTCGAACAAATGTTTGAAAAATCATTGACACGAACTTTTGTGCGATTTATTATAACCACGAACAAAGGTTCGTTGCAAGTGCTATTCGAAGGAGTTGTCATGAAAACGGTTGTTAACAGCGCAAAGCCCGCTTATCCCTCATATGACCAGGCCGATTTCTTTGATGGCACCGCGGCGCGCAAAATCGAACATGGGGCTCGCATTATTCCGGTCGACCGTCGTTCCGTTCTCGCGTCTGAAGCAAATACGCAGGGAGCAACGCGTCGCAGCGAAGCAAATGCCCGCGCGTACGCTCCTCATGTTCAAAGCGCTTCAACGGCAACGTTCCGCGACGATCTTGCATTTTCGATACGTGCTCTTGGCGCATTCGAGCTTCTTGGTCCCAACAACGAAACCGTCGCTAACCATGCGTCGATCAAAGCTGCGCCCTCGTTTTCGAAGCTTACTGCCGCAGGGTTCGTCGCGTTTCTTGCAACGCTTTTCGTTATCGCGATTTAGCTCCATCTTCGCCCGCCGTCGTTTTTGCTGCATTAAGCGACGGCGTGGCGCTGCGTACGTCGTTCCCATTGCGACAATGCATCTGTCGCCGTACTCGATCGCCTGGCGTTATATGCAACTTTACGGTGGGTCGATTCGGGTTTTACGGTTCGCCGCGCGCTCTTACTTATCGTGTATATTCTTTTTCGTTTCGGCGGCTTTCGCTTCAAGCGTGTATCATGAACGACATATTGTCGATTCGTACGCTTGCTTCGCTCTGTGCGAGGTGGGTATGATTGGAGGGCATATGCGCTGCCCCGTTTGTGGCCACCCCGAATCTAAAGTCGTTGATTCTCGTCCCTCCGATGAGTTCAACTCAATTCGCCGTCGTCGTGAATGCCTGAAATGCGGAAACCGTTTTACGACCTACGAACGCCTCGGTGATAACCCAATTATCGTTGTGAAATCTGACGGCACGACGCAAGTCTTTGACCGCGAGAAGCTTTATCGCGGCATTAGCATCGCGTGCGCTAAGCGCCCCAATATCCCGAACGAAAAGAAAGCGGAAATTATCGACGACATTGAAGCTGAGCTTCGTGCCGCAGGCCGCCTCGAGATCAAATCGAAAGATCTTGGCGATATCGTTCTTGAGCATCTGCGCGGCCTCGATGATGTTGCCTATATCCGATTCGCGAGCGTCTACAAAGATTTTCAAACCGTTGAAGAGTTCCGCGAAGCACTCGAAGGCCTTCAATAGGCGATTCCAGCTCGCTTCATATGCGCTGCATGAACAATAGGAAAGTTGGCAAAATGGCATCTCTCACTATTCCCATTACCAAACTTCGTGATGATGCGGTAGTTCCATCGTACGCGTATCCTGGTGACGCCGGCGTTGATTTGCGCGCCGTAGAACCTGCGACTCTTGCCCCGTTTGAACGCGCACTTGTACCCACGGGCCTTGCGATTGCAATCCCTGAAGGATATGCGGGTTTCGTTCAGCCCCGCAGCGGCCTTGCGATTAAGCAGGGCGTTACCGTGCTCAATACCCCCGGCCTCATCGATAGCCATTATCGCGGCGAGCTTAAAGTTGCGCTTATCAATCTTGACGCGCATTCAACTTTTGAAGTCGCACCGGGCGATCGAATCGCCCAACTTGTCATTCAAAAAGTCGAGAATGTCGAGTGGAACGTCGTTGACGCGCTCGACGAAACCGAACGCGGCTGCGGCGGCTTCGGCAGCTCCGGCGTCCAATAAACGCTTGCACCTTTTATACCTTCGAAACGGCCAGAGCTCTTCGCGTCGCGCAAGCCTCTGGCCGTTTTTCTTAAACGGTATTGCTCACGGGGCAAACGGTAGAAATGTTCGATATTTTTACTGCACTCGAAACTTTCTCGCAATGCGTAACATTCACGAAACACGCGCCACGTATGCTAACCTCATCAGAAGGGGAGACGCATTAGGCGTCCTGCGGCCTTGGCCGACCCGCATTAGTATTGCGTAAAGGAGAATTGCATGTCCTACGCCGAACGAATCCTTGAAGAGCTCAAGGCCAAGAACGCCGACCAGCCCGAATTCATTCAGGCAGCCACGGAAATCCTGAGCACGCTTGGCCCTGCGCTCGATGCTCATCCCGAATATGAAGAGAACGCTCTGCTCGAGCGTTTTGTCGAGCCTGAGCGCGTCGTGATGTTCCGCGTTCCTTGGGTCGATGATTCTGGTAAGGTCCAGGTCAATCGCGGCTATCGCGTCGAGTTCAACTCCGCCATTGGCCCCTACAAGGGTGGCCTTCGCTTCAACCCCACGGTTACGCTCGGCATGCTGAAGTTCCTGGGCCTGGAGCAGATTCTTAAGAACAGCCTCACCACGCTTCCAATGGGCGGCGGCAAAGGCGGTTCCGACTTCGACCCCAAGGGTAAGTCGAACAACGAAATTATGCATTTCTGTCAGTCGTTCATGACTGAGCTGTGCCGCCACATCGGTCCCAACACCGACGTTCCTGCGGGCGACCTGGGCGTTGGCGGCCGCGAAGTTGCCTATATGTTCGGCCAGTATAAGCGCATTCGCAACGAGTGGACCGGCGTGCTTACCGGCAAAGGCCTCTCGTTTGGCGGCTCGCTCGCTCGCACCGAGGCCACGGGTTATGGCCTGGTGTACTTCGTTGACGAATATCTGAAGTCGAACGGCGATTCGTTCGAGGGCAAGAATGTCGTCGTTCACGGCTCCGGCAACGTTGCGATTTACGCTGTTCAGAAGGTTTCCCAGCTCGGCGGCAAGGTGCTTGCGTGCTCCGACACCCATGGTTGGGTTGAAGACTCCGAGGGCATCGACTACAAGGTGCTCGAGAACGTTTACAACAAGAAGCGTTCTGGCCACGACAAGGGCGTTACGCTCGCCATGTATCTCGACGAGCGTCCGAATGCTATTTGGCATGCCGAAGACGGCCGTGGCGTATGGCAGCTTCCTTGCGACATCGCGCTTCCGTGCGCTCGCGAGAACACCCTGCTCCTCGAAGACGCTCAGGCGCTTGTGGCCAACGGCTGCAAGGTCGTAGGCGAGGGCGCCAATATGCCGTCTACCATCGAGGCGACCAACTACTTCCTCGAGAACGGCGTTGCTTTCATGCCCGGCAAGGCAGCGAATGCGGGCGGCGTGCTCGTTTCTGGTCTCGAAATGAGCCAGAATGCCGAGCATCTCTCTTGGAGCTTCGAGGAAGTCGATGGCAAGCTCGAGCAGCTCATGCGCGGTATGTTCCATAACGTTGACGACACCGCCAAGAAGTACGGCCACGAAGGCAACTTCGTCATGGGCGCTAATATCGCTGGCTTTGAAAAAGTCGCCGACGCCATGATCGCTCAGGGCGTTTGCTAAAAAAGCGATTTCTTGAATTAATCAAAAAACGCAGGTCATATGGCCTGCGTTTTTTTGTTTCCTAAACTAAGAGACCGAACGTCAATGTTCCAGCATTCGGAATAGCGGATTCTGCAGAATGGCAAAACCTTGAGCGGCTCCTATTCGGCTTTGCACTCGCTCGCAGCATTGGCCTCGGCTTTAGGCGCATCGGAAGCTTCGCCTGAGGGTGCGCCCTCGGTTACTTCGACTTCACTTTGGGCTGCCTTTTCGGCGGCTGGCTCATTGCCGCTTTCCGCTTCAGTCGATACGGGCGCAGCAGGCTCGGGCTGAACGTCGATAGGCATCGGGTAACCGCAATGCATGCAGAACTTCGCATCGATGCCAACCTCGCCTCCGCACTCGGGACATGTTTTCACTCGTCCTGCACGACGGGCGGCTTCTGCTTCCGCTGCGATGCGCTGCAGTTCGTCGGCGACATCGGCTCGTTCTTTGGCGATTGCATCGAGGTCGGCCATCATTTGCTCGCGACCCGACAAAAGGGCGGGGTCGGCTTTGACCGCTTCTATCACGCTTTCGCCCAAAGCGGCGCAGGCATCTTTCCAACGACGATCGATTTCGCCCTGCTTAAAACGCAGATTCGCGCTATCGGCCATGCGTCCCGCGGCGGAGGCGCCCTTATTGAGCATATCGCCAGCTGCAGCCGCGCTCTTGTTGAACATATCGTTCAAATCGTCCATAAAGCCCATGCTAGTCCTCCTTCGTAGGTGATGGCTCCATCATAGCAACGTAAGCAGAATAGGCCGCGCTTCGTGTCGAAACCGTAATAGAACGTTTTGCGCCATCTTCGAAGGTGCGTTCAAACGTCACCTTGCTCGGCAGCAGCGCTACACATGCACCAGAGCCAAGCATGTAGCAAACGCACGTCACAATGCCGTAGACAAGCAAGGTCGATTCCTCACTAAACGACATAGAAGCAGCTGCGGCAACAACTTCCCACACAACAAGGGCGCATACAACTCCCGCAACAAGGGCGTAGACATACGTCCAGAACGTTCGGGCGTCTTCCGGCGCGCGTAGCGTTGCTTCAGCTGCGATAATCAAAGCAACGATACCCGTTGAGGAAAGCGTGGCGAGGAGCTGCGAACTCGAATGGCCCAATACCGTGAAATCGCACACATACAGCACCAAGCATACGGCAATAATGGCAACAGAAGAGATGAGCGGCATCGAACGCTTAATGCGATTGGCAAGGGGAGTCTCTTCGGCCATGGCCGTTGTCGCCTTTGCGCGAACGAGTTTTCCATGCGGGTGTCGCAGGGTGCCCGTTTTCACATTCCGTCCCAAACCGGACATCTCGTCGTTTTTCACAACGGCCCACGCGACAAGTGCGATGATAACAACGGCTATAACGATAATCTGCATAACGTTCCTTTCGATACCTCGATGATTGTACCTTCACGAAGGCGCGGCATGCTCTCTTGTTGCCTTTTCGATGGCATCGTTCGTCAAACGTGTATACGTGTTACCATCATCTGACCAAAATGCGAATTTGAGCTTAAGAAGAAAGGCCGCTCATGCATGTAACCATCTATTCCGACGGATCATCGCGCGGAAACCCGGGGCCGGGAGGATACGGGTCGGTTCTGCATTACACCGATCCCTCTGGAAAACTGCATGTGAAGGAACTTTCGCAGGGGTTCGATTGCACGACCAACAATCGCATGGAGCTTTTGGGCGTTATCGCCGCTCTTGAAGTGCTTAAACGTCCTTGCGAGATTGACGTCATCTCGGACTCCCAATACGTGGTGAACGCCTTCAACCAGCATTGGGTCGAAGGATGGCTCAAACGAGGCTGGAAAAACGCAAAGAAGGAGCCCGTGAAAAATGCCGATCTTTGGAAGCGTCTCCTGAAGGCGAAAGAGCCTCATAACGTCACGTTTCATTGGGTGAAAGGTCATGCGGGGCATCCTGAAAACGAACGCTGCGATGAACTTGCAACGACGGCGGCCGATGGCGAAGGAAGGATTAAGGACGAAGGTTTCCAGGCTTAATTGGGCACATGAGGCACATGTACCATGAGCCGATGAGGCTTGGCGATTTCAGCATAAGAAAAAGGAGGCGAAGTGCCTCCTTTTTCTTATGTTTTATTTTTCTTCGACTGAGAATGCTTCTTGGATTTCGTCCCTTCATCGCCAACAACGACGAATTGCGGCGAATCAAGGAGGAATTCTTTCAAAAAGGCCGCTTCATCTGCCGTGAGCCTATGCCCGGTCTCATGCGAATGCATGCTGCGCGGCTCCTCTGCGGTTGTGCCCATGCTTGCTCCTTCTCCCCAGGGCGCGCTCGAACATTCCCCTTATTGCGCCACCCATCGCGTCACTACGCGTTTCATCTGCGAAATCGTCTTTTCTTCAATACCTACTATAGTTGTATCATTTCCAATCTTGACTCTGCGATGCTGGTTTCGCGGGAGACGGTTCTATTTAACGGGCAGCGGTCATGCGGGGTTTTAGACGCACCATAGATGCTTAGATGTGTGCAAAACGGCATATCGCAGAGGGCAGCCTGTACTCTATTCGAGCGGTATAATGTTCGAACTGAAACGACGGTCGAAATTTCGACCCACATCAAAGAGGTGCTCGTCGATGGGATCTCCCGTAAAACTCAGCTTTTTTGCAAAACGCGATGTACTTCGCTGCGTTCCCTTGATGCCTTCGGGTGCAACGTATGGTTACATCTCGAGCGGCCTCGCCATGCCTAAGGGCGGAGCGTGCTACGTTGCCGCTTTTGACAATCCAGCGAATACGAGCAAGGCGCGCATCGTTGCGTATATCGATTGGTTCGGTCGAGCGTATTCCTGCGA
This sequence comes from uncultured Slackia sp., assembly GCF_934630525.1. Classification (GTDB taxonomy): domain Bacteria; phylum Actinomycetota; class Coriobacteriia; order Coriobacteriales; family Eggerthellaceae; genus Slackia. The sequence goes on along the minus strand of NZ_CAKTVX010000001.1, from coordinate 381,163 downwards.
TGAACCCCTCGACCAAGAACCGCTGCGCGACCCCGATTTAGTTGTGTACACCTGTGAGAACAACGTCGAATCGGCGGGGGCCAACAACGAAAACGCCGACGCCACGTCACCGGCACGTTTGGATGTGTTTCTCGGCGATGGCTCGCGTCGAACGGTTGCCGAAGCCAGGGTCGCGAACGTCGAAAACACCAGGAAAGCCGAGTTCAGCTACACGGCAATAGACGATTCGTTCCCTGGGAAATTCGAAGTCGCAAACCCATTGCGCTACCTTGAGTTTATGTCGATCGCCTATCTCGCGTTCGTCGAATTTGCGCGCTGCACCGAGTGGGAGCCCAAATCCGCATCGGGCGATTCGAGCGCCCATGGGGCCATGCCCAATGAGGCTTTCGATTTGGCCGCCGTGTTTTCACGATTCCAGCAATCCGATTTTTTTGACGCGATTAATCGAGAGGTCCTGGAAGCGGAGACGTCATGGACCGAAAACCCCGAACGTGCGCGCGGTATTGAGCGATTTTTGGTGAACGGCCTGCGCGACAGCGGCCTCGTCGGTATCTCCGGCGACGCTTTAACGGTCGAAGGGGCGGCCGAGGGGCCGAATGCTCGCCTCATTCGCACGTCGCGATACTCGAACCTGTTCTTTCTCGACTTCGTGTACAACACGCAAACCGAATGTTTGGAAGATGGCGCTTTCGCCTCGTGCGACGCCACGCGCGAGATACGTCACAAGCTGTTGCGCGCTGAAGGAGCCCTCAACAGATTCCTCATGGTGTCCAACTTCCTCGAAAGCGAAGAGGACGACACATTCGAGCAAACCGAAGAAGAGATTTCGAAACTCGCCGATTCCTTCGTCGAATACCTCTGTGTGCAAGCGCCCGATCCGAATACGCCGCTTGAAACAACAGGACGTTGGGATACCCACATCGCAATTGCCCAAGCGGGGGAGTTGTGGCGCGCGCCCTACCGCATTCCCTATGAGTTTTGCCTGAACGAAGCATGCACAGAAGTCGGCTTTAATCTTGCCGTACCCTGCAAATTCGCCATGGCGCAAACTCATTGGGACAGCGATGTTGACGATTATCTACCGTATACCTCTTTTGAATTGAACGCGACTGAGGCGCGCTATGCCGCGCATGCTGCGCTTTTGGCCGCGTCGAGCGCATTTCACGCCTCGGCCTCAATTGAAAAGGTTTGCGTGAATTGCCTGCGCGACGGAAAGAGGGACGACATCGTAATTTCTGCTGAATTCGACCGCAAAACGCTCTGCGAGGCATATTCGGCAAGCGAGGCGAATGCATTCAAGGAACCCTTCGAGACCCTTTCGAGGTTCAATGCGCGTTTCAACCTCGAAGGCGATAATGGGCTCCGCCGCATTGATAAACTTTTCTCTCTTGGCCAGGACGCTTTTAAATCGAGCTTTGAGCGATTGGTGGCAATCGACACCACGCCATTCAATGAAAAGGCGCGCGACATGCTCCATGTTGATTGTCCCATGCGCATGTCCATTTTCGAAGACGGCCAGCGGCGCGCGTATGCCGATGAGGTTTCAGCCGCGCTTGATGCTGGCGTCGAAAACGCCGAGCTCGCCTTGAAGCAGATTCATGACCGCACGGAAGATTTGCTTGTGCGTGACATTTGCAATAGGCTTTTGGCCGCATTCTCCGAAGGCTCTTTAGGGGAAACGTCGTTTCTCGAGGTGAAGGAAGCGTTCATGGATGCATACGGCCTTAAGCCCGCCATGATGCGCGCTTCGTCGCTCATGCGCGACGACGATCCGGCTGCCATTGGGCTCCTTGAGGAATTAGCCGCGCAAGGCGATGCCATTGACGGTTTCAGCGACACCTCGCGCGTATGCTATCGCTATTTTGACAGCTACGAAACGCGCGCGATTTATGCGAAACGATGCCTCGACGACGCGAAAGGCCGCATCGTGAGCCCTCTTGCCGACGAAGTGTTTCTTGCGCACGATTCCCTTGCACAAGAGCTCACAACGACGATTACAGGCGCCGATGAGGCGCTCAGGCATGCGCAACGCTGTATAGAGCTCTCTCCGGCACGCGCCTATTCGTACTTACGCGCGGCTCGAGCGTACTTCATGAAAGACGACTACGAAAACGAAGTGAAGATGTGCTGCAAGGCGCTCGAAGTCACATGGAAGGTCGACGACGCCGGACTCGCGTTCTATTGGCTCGCGTATTCGTTCTGGAAACTCGAGAAGTACGATGCCGCGGTCGCTTGCTATAAACGCTGCAGCATGCTTAATTCCTACATGGCCGCCGAGGCGAAAGCTGAACTCGACGAGCTGCTCTCGTCGGTGAAGGGCCTTAAACGCCACAGTGTTGAGGAGGACGAGGCGATTCTTCAAGCACACGGCGTCCCCTTGAATGCTTTGACCGAAAACGCCGAATTCCTCCTTGCTGCCGCGAGAGAAACGATTGACTCGTCGGCGGTTTCCCTCGGCTGTATTTTGGCGGCGGCGGCAGTTCGCATCTCTCGCGACGATGCGATCGTCCCCGCGCTTCGCGCCTTGAATGTGACGATGTAGCGCAAAAGCCGTCGGGTCCCAGACCAAAAGAAAGCTCCAGATGCTGCTGGCAATCTGGGGCTTATTGTTTGCAGGGTTTCATTGGCCCACGCGACGGTTACTGGAACTTCTTCACGTTCATGCAGCGCATGGCGTTAAGAATGGCCAGAATTGCCACGCCCACATCGGCAAACACCGCCATCCACATATTCGCGATGCCCACGGCGGCAAGCACGAGCACGGCAAGCTTCACGCCCAAGGCAAACACGATGTTCTGCCATACGATACCCATGGTTTTGCGCGACAAACGAATCGCTTTCGCGATATTCGACGGCTTATCGTCCATGAGCACGATGTCGGCCGCCTCAATGGCAGCATCGGAGCCCATCGCGCCCATCGCAATGCCGATATCGGCGCGGGTGAGCACGGGCGCATCGTTGATGCCGTCGCCTACGAAGGCAAGCTTGCCTTTCTTGCTTTCCTCATCCAGCAAGCGCTCAACTTCCGCGACCTTGTCTTGGGGCAGAAGCTTGGCGTGGAATTCATCCAGGCCAAGCGTCGTGGCAACGGAACGGGCGACTTCTTCCGCATCGCCGGTCAGCATCACCGTTTTGGTCACGCCCGCTGCATGCAGGTCGGCGATAGTTTTGGCGGCATCGTCTTTCACCATGTCGGCGATAACGATATGACCCAGGTATTTTCCGTTTTCCGCAACATGCAGCATCGTTCCGACGAGCTCGCAGTTGCTGGCATCAATATCGAGGCTCGCCATGAGTTTGTCGTTGCCAACGCTCACGTGCGCGCCGTCGATTTCAGCCTGTACGCCACGCCCGCTTACCTCACTCGCATTCGACACGCGGGCTTCGTCGACACGCTCGCCGTACGCTTGTTTTACCGACATCGCGATAGGATGGTCGGAATACGCTTCGGCATGAGCCGCCAGCTCAAGCAGGCGATCGCTTTCGACGCCTTCTGCGGGATGAACAGCAACAACGCCGAAGGTACCGCTCGTAAGCGTACCGGTTTTATCGAACACGACCGTATCGACCGAGGCAAGCGACTCCAAGTAATTGCTGCCCTTGATCAAAATGCCAAGCTTGCTCGCGCCACCAATACCGCCGAAAAACGAAAGCGGAACGCTGATGACAAGCGCACATGGGCAGCTCACTACGAGGAACGTAAGTCCGCGGAAAACCCAATCGCTCCACGCGCCGAAGCCGAGCAGGGGAGGAAGCACCGCCAACGCGAGCGCGACTCCGCATACTGCAGGCGTGTAATAACGAGCGAAGCGCGTGATGAAATTCTCGGTATGGGCCTTCTTTTCGGCAGCGTTCTCGACCAGCTCAAGAATACGACTCACTGTTGACTCGCCAAAGGGCTTCGTTGTTTTAATGGTAAGCAATCCTGTGAGGTTCACGCAGCCAGAGACCACTTCGCTGCCCGCTTCGATGGCGCGCGGCACACTCTCGCCGGTTAAGGCGGCCGTGTCGAGCTGGGAAGATCCTTCCACAACGATGCCGTCAATCGGCACGCGCTCGCCCGGCTTTACAATGATTTCGCTGCCAACAGCAACGCTATCGGGGTCAACCTGCTCCAAATCGCCGTTCGCGTTACGCACGTTCGCGAAATCGGGGGCAATGTCCATCATCGCCGCGATCGATTTGCGGCTTTTGCCGACCGCGTATTGCTGGAACAGCTCGCCCACCTGGTAAAACAGCATAACCGCTGCGCCTTCGGCCATATGGGGGCCGGAGTCGGGGAAGAATACGAGCGAAAATGCGCCGATCGTCGCAACGGCCATAAGGAAATTCTCGTCGAACACCTGGCCGTTTTTGATATTGCGCGCCGCTTTGAGAAGAACGTCGTAGCCGGCAATCGCATACGGAATAAGGTACAGCACGAATTCCGCATACACCGCATTGCGTTCGCTGCCGAGCCAAACGGAAAGGGGCAACAGCTCCGTTAAAGCGAATATCAGCGCAAACGAAACGAGCGCAAGAACAATGCGCTTTCTCCAGCGCCTCAATTTCTTATTCATGGCAATAATCCACCTTGAGATTTATCGCACGATCTCGCAATCGGGTTCGATTTTTCTGCAAATAGCCTGCGCTTCGTCCATGATTTCGTCGAAGCGCGCATCGTCGGCCTCGACGACGAGCTTCTGGGTCATGAATGTCACTTTGGCATCGACAACGCCATCGATTTTCTTGATGGCGGCCTCCATTTTCGCTCCGCAGTTCGCGCAATCAAGTTCGTCGAGCTTAAACGTCTTACGCATGGCTTGTTCCTTTCACTCATGCGGGTTAATAGGCTTATTCGCAAATATGGGTCATGCCCTGAGCGATCATCGTGTATACGTGGTCGTCGGAAAGCGAGTAGATTACGTTTTTGCCATCGCGCTGGAATTTCACCAGGTGGGCCTGCTTCAACGTGCGAAGCTGGTGCGAAACGGCGCTTTGCGTGGCGCCGATAACCTCGGCCAAATCACTTACGGAGAGCTCACGCCCCATAAGGGCATACAGAATTTTGATTCGCGTCGTATCGGCGAAAACCTTGAAGAGGTCTGCCAAATCGTAAAGCAGCTCTTCGTCGGGCATATCGGGGGCCGTTTCATGAACCTGCTCGCAACCGCAGCTGCAGGAAAGGCGAGGTTCTTGAATGGCCGGTTCTTCAACAATAGTCTGTGCCATGCTTGCTCCTTTATGAGACCAAACAAACATATGAACAACTGTTCATAAGTATAGATATAAGAACGGCGCTGTCAACAAAGGCAGCGCCACAATTTCAAGTATTTTGCTTCGCTTGGCGAAAAGGCGCCCGCAAGAAGAGGAGCGCGCAGAGGGGCCAAGTTCCTTACACGGGGGAGAACCGTCCTAAGCGGCGGCCGGTTGACCCCCTTCGGGCCTCGTTCCTCGCACGGGGAGAACAACCCGCTTTTGAGGCCGGAAGGAAGCACCCTGTCTAACAGACTCGTTCGCGCAATTCCCAGGGGCGCGAAACAGGCTCGACGCTCGTGTCGGGGCATCGTGTCCAGCGTGCGCTATTCCTCAATTCCAGCCAGCGCGTTGTTCATCGCGTAGCGAATGACGTCGGATCGACTCAGCATTCCGACAATCGCGCCGTTCTGCATGACGGGCACCTTCTTCAATTTATGCTGCGCCAAAAGCGTGCATGCCTCTTGGAGCGTTGCGTCTTCAGGAATGCTCACGACGCGTTCCGTGGCAATATGCGAAACAGGAAGCGCGATAAGTTCTTTAAGCTTCTCGTCGAACGTTTGGCTATTTGCCGCCTCCATGAGCGAATACGAGCTCGTAATCGCCGGATGGCATTCGGAGAGGTACCGCATGATGTCGCCGTCGGAAATAAAGCCGATTGGGACACCGCCGTCATTCACGACCGGCATGCCGCTTACTTTGCGATTGACCAGCTCATGCATGACTTCCCCAACAGGCATGGTGCCCTTTACGACAAAGGGGGTCTTTTCCATAAGCAAGGCTATTCCCGTGGGTTGCTGGGCTTGAACGTGTTTGGGGGCAGCGTTGTCCCGTTTTACCGCGGCTCGGCAGAAGACAGTGGCGCCAATTGCCGACACGAGAGCCAAAGCGGCAGCGAAGCATACGGCAACGGCAAAACCCTGGGCAACAGCGGCGTTTTCCAGTGCGCCGGAGTTCAGTACGGCGTTTTCCGACGAGGACATAAGTCCGATGTAGAGCGAAGGACCTGCACACGCGGCGATTTGCGTGAATGTCGTCATAAGGGCAACGCCGAAGGGGTTTTCGCGCGGCGGAAGCGTACGCAAACCAGCCGTTTGAGAAGGAGAAAGCGTCATGCCAACGCCGATGAACACCAAAGCCGACGCGAAAAACATCGCAACAATGGAGTACGACGAGGCGAGCGTTGCCATGAGCGCAAAGCCCACGGCAACGCTCGCAAAACCAAGAGGGATAAGGGGCCATCCTCCGCGTTTGTCCATAATTCGGCCGCTCACCAGGGTCGATACCGCGTTGCACAGCACGGGAATGAGCATGACCACACCAGCCATGAATGCCGTTATGCCGCATGCGCCTTCAAGATAGAGGGGGAGCAAAACGCTCATCGAGAACGTTGACATAAGGGAGACCAGAGCGAAAACCGCAGCGGGCCAAAACGAAACGCGACGCATGGGAGAAAGCTCGATAAGCGGATATTGGCAGGCGAGCTGACGGGCGACAAAAGCCACGGCTGCCGCAACCGCGACAACGAGCGAGACGGCTCCGAGCATCGTGTCTATCGCGATTTCCGCCAAACCAAACGAAAGCGCGAACAACGTGACACCCGAAAGGGCCACCGAAGGCGCATCAAGATGCGCTTCGCTGTTTTCGAGGTCTTTCACATAGATGAAGCCCAAAACAACAAGAAGCACCATAACCGCAATCGGTGCAATAAATATCGAGCGCCACCCCAGATTCGTGACCAATGCGCCACATACAACAGGGGCGAAGGCAGGGCCAAACGTAATGGTGCATCCACCCAATGAGAGATACGATCCAAGCTTATTCTTCGGCGTCACGGCCAAAATCGTATTCATCATAAGAGGGATGAACACACCCGAACCCACCGCTTGAATGATTCGCGCGACTAAGAGCATGGCGAAATTCGTTGAGATGAGGCCTAGAACCGAGCCAGCCAAAGTAAGGCTACTCGCGGCAAAGAACAGCGCTCTCAGCTTAATGCGACGATAGAAGAACGCCATGCACATAACGACAATCGTTGAGGCGATCATGAATCCCGTTACAAGCCACTGCGCCGTAACTGAGTCAATGGCGAACTCGTCCATGATGGCGATAAGGCCCATATTCACGAGGTTCTCATTAAAGCCAGCCAGGAATGCTCCGCCGTATAAAACTGCCAAGAGCATGGTCGATTGTTTTCCCTGCATACCAGAAAACTCCTTATTTGGGCGCACGAAAGGCGCCGCGTTGCTGCGGATACATGCGAGCCCGAAGGCCCAACAGCTGGACTTACGTTGTGAAATGCGGGGCGAGATATACGCCAGAATGCATGGTGAACTGCTCACTGCGCGAGTGATTGTAGCGAATTTCAACTCGCAGGAGGGCTCTTATTCTTGAATCTCCACGCGAGGGGCGCGTTAGCGGCTCTCGAGAAGCTCGATCAATTCTGCACGGCTATGCACATCGAGTTTCTCGTAAATATGCCGAATATGAGTGCGCACCGTGGCAGACGAGAGCACGAGTTTTTCTTCGATCGATTTCGCTCCGTGACCCGTGGCCCACAACATGAAGACCTCGGTCTCGCGCGCGGTGAGGCCGAACTTCTCGGCGACTGCGGCAATGCGTTCATCCATGGTTGGCGCGGGTTTTTCCGCATTGGGCTCGCAGGCTTCCACGTCAAGCTCGCCCTCTTCAACCGGCTCAAACACAAGCGCATTGTCGCGGTCGGAAAACATGAAGCCCGCAATAACGATGAGTATCACGATGGAGCTTACGCAGAACGTCACCATCATGGAAGGAAATGCGAGCGCGGCAATTTCGCCGAGCGCCATGCCAGTATGAATGGCACACCGCCCAACAGCGAAAATCAGAAGCGCCGAAAGCCTCGAGGAACGGGCGATTTCGATGAGCAAGACCCATGTGAGCATATCGATGAACATCGAGCCGGCCGAAGCGGCGAAGTACGCTGTTGCCGAGTCGGGCTCGTTGAATACCGTAAGCGCCGCAACGCCCAGCGCAAAAAGCGGCGCCGCCGTTCTATAAAGCGGCCCGAGCTTGAAGCTCGTGTGGGGCAAAAAGAGACTGTATACAAGAAAAATGGCCGCAATCGCGAACGTCGATGCCGCCACAATAAAGGGGTCATGGTATACAGCCGGCGCTTCGGCGCCCGTATACGTGCGCAGGCCGCCGCTCACTACCATGGTCAGAAGAATGCCCGCAAGCGCGCGAGACGAAAACGGGCCGCACAGCAAGTCTTTAATATCACGAAACGCATTGACGCCCTCGGGGCTTTTTGCCGCATGCGAGCGAAGCGTGAATGGATGGGGCCCGCGATTAGGACACATCGCCATCATGCAAACCGAAAGCAGGGGCAAGAAAGCAACGATCACGCCCGAAAGGGGAGCGGGAATGAGCGAAATCAGGCCATACAGCACGCCCGCAAGCATGAATGATCCGGCGGTGAGCCCCGCAGCCTCGCGGGCATCGAGTGTACAGAACAAAACACCCCAGCCGAGTGCGAGCAGGGGAGTCGAAAGCCCCGGTAAAAGAGCTCCAAGCATAAGCGACGCAGCAGCGCTGTCAATAACCTCGGTCGCGTAGAACATCGACCCGAATGCCGACACCATGGCCGCAGCCCAAAGGACATTGATCGAACGTCCGGCACGCTCAAGCCTGTTATGATTGAATATGGCTACCGCGAACGTCGCGCACCCCGCGAGGCCCGAAATGATATGCAACCATGTAATGGCCGTTTCATCTCCATTGGAAAATGAGACAACGGTCGCCGAATTAAATGACAAATAAACCCATGTCCAATACAGGCCAAAACCAAGAAACCACGCTTTGTTCGCGCACGTATGATTCGATGAATGCGCCAAGGCCGCCCTCCCAAGCGTCGGCTTTTCGTAAACGGTACTTTATCACGACGAAGCGCACGTTTTTCCCACGTTGGCGTTCTATGCAATCATCCATGGCTTCTACCAGGCCTTTTACTTAATCCGATGAAAAAATCAACAGTAATTGATGATACGAATTGCTTCTATTTTCTTGGGAAATGGACAATTCCCATCGATGGAATATTCCAGCGATGATGCCAAGATGCATGCCAGACGACAGGCGAGGGGCCTGTCAATCACGTCATCAGGGAGGATACATCATGGGTATCGAAACCAAGGGAATGTCGCGTCGTTCGTTCCTCGGCGCAGGCGCAGTCGTTGCCGCTGGCGCTGCTTTCGCGGGCCTTGCGGGCTGCTCGCCTTCGGGCGAAACGAAGGGCGCTGAAGCCACGAGCGCTGCTGCGGCCGGTGAAACCCGCGACCTCGGATCCGCTTCTTTTGAGCTTACCGCCGACACCAAGCAGGCCGACGAGACCAAAGAAGTCGACATCGTCGTTGTCGGTTCTGGAATGGGCGGTTTTTCTGCCGCGCTCACCGCAATTGAAGAAGGCGCGAAGAGCGTTGTGCTTCTCGAAAAGAACAATTCGCTCGGCGGCTCCACCAATATGGCTGAATGCCCGGCAGGCGCACGTCCGTTTGAATACACCGAAGAAGAAGCTCGCGCAGCAGCCGCAGGCGCGCAGGCCGATAGCTATGGCGTAAGCGACCCCATGCTTCTTTACAGCATGTTCCGCGATGCGAAGGAAAACTTCGGCTGGCTGTTCGACACCCACGGTATCGGCTGGACGAAGCAGGGCCAGGCTCCCGCATTCTACGAGGGCGGCAATGGCAAAATCGCCATCGAGAAGCTCGCTGCCGCTGCTGAAAAGGAAGACGGCCTCGAGGTTCTTACCGAAACCCCGGCGACGCAGCTGTTGCTTTCCGACGAATACACGGTCGAAGGCGTGCGCGCCAAGACGAAGGACGGCAAATACGTCGATTACAAGGCCAAGGCCGTCGTGCTCGCAACGGGCGGCATGTCCACGAACAAGACCCTGCTCGCCGGGTACACGAGCCAAGACCTTGATAAGACGATTGGCTGGGGCCAGGGCCAAGACGGCGACGGCCATCTGATGGCCGAGCAGACCGCCCACGGCCGCGCAAATCACCTCACGGTCGACTCTCTGTTCAATAACGTGAAAGATTTCAGCTATGACAGCGCCCTTGGCGTATGCGTCGCCATGCAACCGAGCAATTTCTGGGTGAACCAGGATGGTCTACGCTTCATGAACGAGAACATTTCTTCGACCGCCGTTTCTGGCAAGGTTGTTGAAACTCAGGGTAGCGTATGGTCAATCGTCGATGCCGACGGCATTCAGAAATACGCGGAAGGCGGCTGCCAGCGTCATTACTCGGGCTTCGCCGACAAGCTTGTAGGCAACGCAATCGATGGCCTGCAGGATGAAGTCGACAAGGCGGTCTCTGGCAACGACGAGTGCTTCAAGGCCGATACCATCGCCGATCTCGCCAAGAAAATTGGCGTCGATGCCGATAACTTGGCCGACGAAATCGAGAAGTACAACACGGGCACCGATGCCGAATGGGGTAAAGAGGCAGAAAACATGTGGCCCATCGCGACCGCGCCGTTCTATGCCTTCCGCATTTCCTCGGGCATGTTGAACACCTCGGGCGGCATTCGCATCAATACAAATGCCCAGGTCGTCGACGATCGCTATAAGCCCATCGCTGGCCTCTACGCTGCTGGCGTTTGCACGAGCGGCTGGGACGGCGAGGTCTATGGTAACGGTACTTGCCAGGCAAACGCGCTGTTCTGCGGCCGTACCGCGGCAAAGCACATCGTGAAGAACCTGCTCTAGCATTGTGGCATCGCGGTGAACCTGCATCGGCCTCGCGAAGAATTCGCTTGAGTTGGTTAATCCGCAACGAACAGGCTTCAGGCAAGCGTAACCTAGCCTTCCATCATGGCCGTCCTTCGGGGCGGCCATGATTCGCTTAAGCGTCGAATGCAATTCTGGGTTTTGTTCAAAAATGCCCTCGAATGTGGCATCAAGTTCGCTATAGTTTCATCATTCGAATGACGATCGGAAGAAACCTAACGAAAATCCCAGGTCAGATGCGTGGGTACTTTTTGGAAGGAAGCAGCACGGTTGAAAAATGCCACATTCGACCCCATTTTTCGACAAGAACCCCCACACACGCAGCTGTCGCTTGCCTTAAAGGAACGCAACATACGAAGATAGGAGCCCTCATGTCCGCTTGGTCCCTTTACGATGAACTAATTGACGCCATGCCCTCAGGCATCACCGTGCACGATTACTGTCTTGGCGCGCATTGGACCTACATCGTGGCCGATTGCGGCATGGGCCTCGCCAAAACGGTGCGTGGAGACGGCAAGGGCCGATTCAAGCAAAGTCCCGTCGACGTCGACCTTAAAACGCTTGCAGCATTGGCCAAATCATGGAACTGGCTCGAAGCGAGCCTTGGGGTCGCGGCTATCAATGCCTATTATGCGACCCCCGATGCCATTGAGTCCCTTGGTGGCACAATCGACGAGGGCGTTGCGGAAAGCGACGATGTGAGCAACCCCTTCCATCGATTGAAGGGGCGCTATACGGGCCGTAAGGTTGCCGTCGTGGGTCATTTTCCGAACGTCGATGAAATGCGCAAAGTCGCCCAAGTAACAGTACTTGAGCGCAATTGCACGTCGCCCACCGATACGCCCGACCCCGCATGCGAATACATCTTGCCCGAGCAAGACTACGTGTTCGTAACGGGAACATCGCTCACCAACAAGACGATGCCACGCCTGCTGGAACTCTCGCGCGAGTCGAAGCTGTACGTTCTGGGCCCGAGCGTCGTGCCCGCACAAGTTTTCTTCGAACGCGGCGTGAACGGTTTAGCTGGGAGCGTTGTCGTAGACGCGAAAGCGGCTCGAGCGGCCGTCAAAGGCGGCAGCAAAGCGCAATGGCGCGCGGGAATTAAGAAATTCATGATTGAGGCCTAGATTTCCGAGCGTGGTAGAAAACATAGAGCCTCCTGCTAGAAAGGCTCGATCACGAAGCATGGTTAGAGCATAAAGCCCCAGCACAGTTTAAGCATGAAACGCCGAACGGCATCTGAACATGAAGCATGTATTGCGGCTGGAAGCCTCGACCCATGCTCGATTGGAGGCGTCGGTCCCATGCGCGATTGAACAAGAATTGCCCATGTCGAGCCGCATGATGAATCGCAAGTTCGATCCCACACGCGGTTAGGAAGCGAACCCCAACCCCGGTTGTGAGTGGAGCCCGAATCACGGTGGGGCACAGAACCCAATCACGGTCGAAACGGAGATTTTTCATCGCGGCCGAAGCAGAAAGCCCCAACACGGCCGGCGGATGAAGCGCGCCAATTCAACCCAATCGCGCCGCAAGGTTCTTAGCGCAGGAACGCCGCTCAATTGAGCGGCGTTCCTTGTCAGTGCTCCTTATTGCCCTAAGGAGAGTGGCGAGATGGCATGCCAAGGGGGTGGGGCAGAGGCCATTCGCCTTACGGATAAACAAGTTAAGGGCAACATCCGGGGAATGGGCGGGGCGGCAGTGCGCCAAGGGGGTGGGGCGCGTGGCGCCGCCCGCCTCTCGAGTTAGCGAATCGTTGAAGAAGCGAAGGAAGAGAAGGCTTCTACGAGTCCGATATGCTGAGCGGAAAGGGGGTGCCCGCCCAGCGTCTCGGTCGCTTTCAAGGTGGATGTTAACCACGGGTAAGTTTATACAGGCTAAGTTAACCCGTGTCAACACTTTTTCGAAAGAAAGTTTCCTATGGTGAATAATTTCGCCGAAACGCCCCGCAACCCATATTTCATATACGATTGTTTCGACCATGTTAATTCGTCTAACATTTACATGGATTGAGCCGCCAATAGCCAAAAGACTTTAGCATGCGACAGTGCGCGGGTGTAAAGTAGAGACATATTGAACGTACGTGTTGAAGGAGCAACCATGACAGTCGAGAAGAAAGACCTTGACTGGGGCAGCCTCGATTTCGGCTACCGCAAAACCGACTATAGCTATGTCGCCAATTGGAAAGACGGCGAATGGGACGAAGGCGGCCTTACTGCCGATCATGAAATCCACCTTTCCGAGTGCGCTGGCATTTTTCATTATTGCCAGGAGGTCTTCGAGGGCCTCAAGGCATATACCACCGAAGATGGCTCCATTGTATGTTTCCGCCCCGATATGAATGCTGAGCGCATGTACAACTCCGCCCAGCGTCTCGAGATGCCCGGCTTCCCGCAAGAGCGTTTCATTGAAGCCGTGAAGCAGGTTGTGAAGGCGAACGCTGCGTGGGTCCCGCCGTTTGGCTCTGGCGCCACGCTGTATGTTCGCCCGTTCATGATTGGCTCTGGCGAGGTTATCGGCGTTGCTCCCGCACCGGAATACCAGTTCCGCATCTTGGTAACTCCCGTCGGGCCTTACTTCAAGGGCGGCTTGAAGCCAATCACGATTCGCATTTCTGAATACGACCGCGCTGCCCCACACGGCACCGGCAACATCAAGGCTGGCCTGAACTACGCCATGTCGTTGCGCCCCATCATGGAAGCGCATCGCCAGGGCTATGCCGAGAACCTGTACCTTGATTCCGAGACGCGCACCTATGTTGAGGAAACCGGCGGAGCAAACGTGCTGTTCGTCAAGGGCGATGGCACGCTCGTTGTGCCGAAGTCGCACACCGACTCGATTCTGCCCTCCATCACGCGCCGCTCGCTCGTACAGGTCGCCAAAGACCTCGGCATGAACGTCGAAGAGCGCTTCGTCGAGTGGGCTGAAGTCGCTTCTGGCGCATTCGTCGAATGCGGCCTGTGCGGAACCGCCGCCGTTATTTCCCCTGTCGGTCAGATCGACAACAAGGTCTATGGCGCCAATGAGGAGGTCACCTTCCCGAATGGCAAAGACGAAATCGGTCCCGTGATGAAGAAGCTTCGCGAAACCCTCACGGGCATTCAAGATGGCGCTCTGGAAGACAAGCACGGCTGGGTCTGCAAGATCGACGTCGACTAGCTCGAATCGTAGACAAGCTTGCCTGAAAGCCGCCCTTCGGGGCGGCTTTCTCATATCCCCGCCTCTTCCGCCCAGACTGCGCGATATCGCTCGACACAGCTCGCTACCGCTTCGCCCTACGAGCTTCGCTATGCGCTCGCTTGACGGCGTTTAGTTCGAAATCGAAAAAACGAACACCGACGCCATGCAATATCGCATCGTCTGGGCGGAAGAGGCTGCATTCGAAATCCGTAAGCGCGTTCGAGTTTGCCCCAGATGAATGCCCGCATCTTTTCATTCTCGAAACGCTGCCTCGCAAAGGTCACGCAAACACTAAACCGCCAAACGAAATCACGCCATCACTCATGACCTCGAAGCTTTATATATTTCAGCAACGCGTCAATGAGCATGCGGCAGAGCGAAGACCAGGCAACAAGAAAAGAGCCACCCCGTAGGGTGGCTCTGTAATCGATTGCGCGTATGCGAATCTTATTTATCCCACGTCTTGGGATCGACCGTCTGGCCAGCCTTAGCCATATTGCGGAATTCAGAAGCGGCGGTAAACATAACGTCGGAAGCAGAATTCAAGGCAGTCTCGCAGGAGTCCTGAATAACGCCGATGATGAAGCCAACGCCGACAACCTGCATCGCGATGTCGTTCGGAATGCCGAACAGCGAGCAAGCCAGGGGAATAAGCAGCAGGGAGCCGCCAGCGACGCCTGAAGCGCCGCACGCAGACACGGCAGCGAGCACCGAGAGAATAACCGCAGTCGGAATGTCGACCGAAATACCCAGCGTGTTAGCCGCGGCGAGCGCCATAACGGTAATGGTCACCGCAGCACCGCCCATATTGATGGTCGCGCCCAGCGGAATGGAAACGCCGTAAGTGTCTTTGTTGAGGTGCAGCTTCTGGCACAGCGTCATGTTCACCGGAATGTTCGCGGCGGAGCTGCGAGTAAAGAACGCGGTAAGGCCAGATTCGCGCAGGCAACGAAGAACGAGCGGGTAGGGGTTCGTCTTGGCAATAACGCCAATCATGATGGGGTAGGCGACAAGCGCGACGAAGAACATACAGCCCACGAGTACGGCCAAAAGCAAACCATACTCGGTGAAAATCTCGATGCCGTTGGTGGAAACCGCATCGTAGACCAAGCCGAAAATACCGAACGGAGCGAAGCTGATGATCCAACGCACGACCGTTGCGATAGCGTCGGAGATGTTCGTGAAAACAGCCTTGGTAGCCTCGGTCGCTGCGCGCAACGCAATGCCAATCAAAATGCCCCATGCAAGAATACCCAGGTAATTAGCGTTGGCGAGCGAATCGACAGGGTTCGCGACAACATTCATGAGCAGCGTCTCAAGAACCTCGGTAATGCCCGAAGGCGCCGCCTTCTCGGCAGCCTCAACGCCCGAAAGGGTAAGCTCGATGGGGAACAGCTGAGACGCGATAACGGCAACCAGCGCCGAGATGAACGTGCCGAACACATACATAATGATGATGGTCTTCATCGATCCATCGGCATGGGCATTCGCCAAGGCGGCAATAACCAGGAAGAAAACCAGAATAGGAGCCACAGCCTTCAGGGCGCCAACGAACAGGCTGCCAAGAATGGTGATGCCCGCGATGGGCGAAGTGCCATCCATGTTCGGGAAAATGACGCCAAGAATAGCGCCAATGATCAGGAATACGAGGATTCGCTTGATCAGGCTGATATCGTTCCACTTGTTCCACAGGGTTTTCAAGGGGAACTCCTTTCTTCTCGTGCGGTGCGCGTCGGGGCCGCTCCTGCTTCGCGTGGCGACCTTCTTTTGATGGAGGGGCTTCGACGAGCGCCTTTTGTTGATTACGAAATGGTAACCGCTTCATCGCGCTAAAGCGCCAACTTTTTCACATTGCCAGAAATGCGGCGGAATGCGCGCTGCGAGCGGAAGCCAATAAGATGGGGCGTACGCATGCCGTAAAATTGCAGGCACGCAGAGATGGCGCGGTACGTCTAGCTTCCTTCGCCCAAGGGAGTTTTGGAAGACCTCGACGCATTGGATAAAATCGGTTCGCGATTTATGCGAGAGTCCGACATAGCGGGCGGCGCAATCGCTCGTTCGCGCCGCCCGTGAAAAAGCTTACGCCGCGTCAGGCACATCGACGTCTTTGCCGGCGTCGGGGTCGTTATATACATCCATATTGATGCGACCAGCTTGCTTAGCGACAACGGTAGTACAAACTGCATCGCCCGTAATATTCACAGCCGTGCGCGTCATGTCGAGAATACGGTCGATGCCCATGATGAGCGCGATACCTTCGAGCGGCAGACCGACCGAATTGAACACCATCGAAAGCGTGATAAGACCAACCGAAGGAACGCCCGCGGTTCCGATAGAGGCAAGCGTTGCGGTAGCGATAACCGTGGCGTATTCAACAGGACCCAGTGGCACGCCGAACAACTGCGCGGTGAACACAACGGCGACGCCCTGCATGATAGACGTGCCGTCCATATTGATGGTCGCGCCCAAAGGAATGGTGAACGAAGAAATGCGGCGATCGACGCCCATTTTGCGCTCGAGCGTTTCCATATTGAGAGGGATGGTCGCGTTCGAGGTTGCCGTTGAGAACGCGAACGCCATAACGGGGAAGAACTTCTTCAGGAACATGATGGGGCTCACGCGCGCGAGCAGCCACAGCATAATCATGTACACGACGAGGCACTGCACCGCAAGCGCGAGCAGCACGCCAAGCATGTATTTCACCATGGGCACGAACGCCTCAAAGCCCACGTTCGCAAACGTGCGAGAAAGCAGGCAGAACACGCCGATAGGAGCGACGTACATGACGATAGAGGTCATCTTCATCATGATGTCGTTGAACTGTTCAAAGAAGCGGTGCACCGTTTCAACCTTGCGGCCCATGATGGAGATGATAATGCCCACGAACAGCGCGAAGAAGATGACAGCGAGCATATCGCCCGAGGCCAACGCGTTAATGGGGTTCTTCGGAATAATCGAGAGCAACGTGTCGGCGACCGTCTGATTGTTGCTTTGCGCCTTATCGAGGCTCGAGGTGTCGCTCACCAGAATGGAGGACATATCGACGCCGAGCCCGGGATTGAGCAGGTTGCCCATGCATAAAGCGACAGCAATAGCGAGCGCAGTCGTGCACAGATAGAAGATGAGCGTTTTCACGCCAATCGTGCCGAGCGTCTTCGTGTCGCCGATAGATGCCGCGCCGCACACGATGGAGCAGAACACAAGCGGCACAACAAGCATTTGCATAAGACGAATGAAGCCCTGGCCCACGACATAGAAGATGCCGTTCACGAAAATGTCGTCACGCACGGTTCCCGCAGGAATGACGTAATGGAAAATAACGCCGCACACGATGCCGAGCGCAAGCGCGATAAGAATGACTGACGTAAGGCCCAGCTTGCGCTGCTTCTTGCCAGCGGTTTGGTTTTCGTTGGTCATGGTCGACCTTTCTATGGGCTATTCGGCGAGCAGGCCGTGGGCGCCCAGGTAGTTTTTCACATCGTCTTGCCACGAAGGCATGGAATACACACCCGTAAGGCGCATCATGAGGTTATCGAGCTCAATGCGATAGGCCTCGGCGGGATCTTGGCGACCAACAAGCGTCGTGGTAGGAACGCCTGCCAAATCGCACACGTGCTTCGCGAATTCAAAACGGCTGCACAAGCCCTTATCGGCCGCATGGAACGTGCCGAATTCGTCGCATTCAAGCGCGGCGACGATGAACTCGGCCAATGTGTCGACCGACGTGGGGCTTGCGTATTGATTCGTAGGCACTTCGACAGTTTGACCCTCGCGGCACGCTTTCAGAAGACGAGCGATAAGATCGTCTTCATTGGCCGTATATACCCAGCTTGAGCGTACGATAATATGGCGAGAGCACAGCTCGCGAACCAAGCGCTCGCCCGCTTCTTTCGACTTGCCGTAAATATGCGGAGGCAGGGTTTTGTCGAACTCGTTAATGGGGTGGGCGATAACGCCAGGGAACAAGTCGTCAGTCGAGAGATGCACGAGCGTTGCGGCAGAACTCGTCGCAGCGATGGCCAAATTGCGCGCGCCGAGCGCATTGACCTTATAAGCCAAATCGGGGTTCGCCTCAGCGTCTTCCTTACGCGCCATGGCAGCGCAGTTGATGATGACTTCGGGGCGATAGGTGTCGGCATGCTGCACGACCGTGGTGAGATCGGTAATGTCGACCTCGATGTCGGTTGGAATGATGGTGTAGCGCGAATGATCGAGCTTATGCTCAATGGCGCGACCTAATCGCCCGCTTGCGCCGGCGATCCATACGACCGTTTTAGGTTCAATGAACATGGGAATCCTTCCAGATGATTTGGAAACTGCAAAAGTATACGCCACTTTTGCACGCTAAAGCGCTTCGATGGCAATTTTCCGTACGATATGCCGACATGCCCCAATCGCATCGAATCCCCAACCAGCTTTTCGCTTCGTCTCGATATAGAGCTCACCTGACATTTGCCTTACTTTCGAGGACCGCGCACCTTCAACGTTTACCCCGAGTGCAATAATGCACAGTGAAAAGGAGGGCACTATGGTAGAGAACAGCCTGCGAGACAAACGCATTCTGGTAGTCGATGACGAGCCCCAACTTCGTCATATGATCGTGGACGTGCTTCGCGCTGAGGGGTTTTGCGCGATTTCACAAGCCGGGTCGGTCATGGAGGCGCTTGCGGTATTCCGCGAAACAAACCCCCAGCTTGCGCTGCTCGATGTCATGCTGCCCGACGGCGACGGCTTTACGCTGTGCGAATACCTGCGCTCGCTTTCCGCAGGCACGCCATTGCCCGTGATGTTCCTTACGGCGAAAAACGAGACCGAAGATCGACTCGCGGGATTGCGCACGGGCGCCGACGACTACATTCCGAAGCCTTTTTCGCCCCAGGAGCTCGTGCTGCGCGTATGCGCCGTGCTTCGTCGCTGCTATCCCGCCCAACCCGATACGCTTCAGCTCGCAGCATGCACGCTTGACCTGTCGAATGCAGAAGCGATTCGCCCAAACGGTGAACGCGTATCGCTCACCGTGAAAGAGCGCGAAATTCTCACGGCGCTCGCGCGCAATGCGAACCGCATCGTCACGAGCGAAGCGTTGTGCGAAGCCGCCTGGGGCGACAGCTTCGGCTATGGGCAATCGCTCATGACGCACGTGCGACGCATTCGAGAGAAAATCGAGGACGATCCCTCGCATCCCGCATCGCTCGTAACGGCGAAAGGCCTTGGATACAAACTCATCGTTCAGGGGTAGCGCATGGGAGCCTTCAAGAAAAAAGCCCCAACGCCCACCCGCGATGCGGCCGCCCAATGGCGCATCAATCGCACGCGCCGTCAAAGCTTTGCGCCTGCGTATTTCGCGAAGCAAGCCTTCTTATTCATCGGCCTTACGATGCTGGTGTTCTTCGTCGACATCGCGATATATATCGTTTTCCAGTTCGCGATTTACAACAATCCCGATTATGACGGATCGCCTAACAGCACCACCTTCGAGGTTGCCGACAATCTCGAAGCAATCGAAGACGAGGACGGCGCGACGACCTATAAGCTTTCCGACAATACCGCCTCGTGGCTCGATCAGCAGAACGCGTGGGCACTACTCGTGGGAAATGACGGCACGGTTCTCTGGAGCCACAATGCACCCCCAGAAATCGCGAATCGCACCTATACCCAAAACGACATCGCAAATGCCGCGCGCACGTTCTACCTCGAAAACTACCCAACGTTCTTTGGGACAGGCCGTGACGACGGCACCATTATCGTGGGATACCCCACAGACGAATACGTGGCGTTCCCCGTCAAATACCTGGGAAACCGCGAGTTCGTCGGAATACTTGTTCTGGGAATAGTCCTCATCTATCTCGACGCGCTCATCTTCTTTATGGTGTATAGCCTATCAAGGCGGCGCATGCTCAAGGCGATCACACCCGCCGTGGAAGCCCTTGACGATTTGGCCCATGGAGTACCAACGCATATGGAGATGAAGGGGCCCCTGGCCGATATCGCCGAAAGCGTGAATGCCGCAAGCGCGATCATCCAGCATAAAGACGAAGCCCGCAAGCGATGGGTTTCAGGCGTAAGCCATGACGTGCGCACGCCTCTCGCCATTTCGATGGGACATGCCGAGCGCATCGCGAACGCGACGAACGCGCCGGCCGAGGTGAGGGAGTCAGGCGAAGTCATCGTTCGCCAAAACGAACGCATTCGAGACTTAGTCGAAGACCTCAATATCGTCTCGAAGCTCGAGTATGATTCGCAGCCCATGAATATCGAGACTATTCAGGTGGTTCCTTTCGCCCGCGGCATTGTGGCCGATTACCTTAACGCCGGCATCGACGCGCAATACGAACTCGAGTTCTTTGACACGCCGGCGGTGCAAGAATGCACTATACAAGCCGATGAGCGCCTGTTGCGCCGAGCCGTGCGAAATCTCATCGACAACGCGATGCGGCACAATGGCGAAGGGTGCAAGATTGCACTCTCGCTCGAAGTCGAACCTTCAAGCATGCTCGCCATCACGGTCGCCGACAACGGACGCGGCTGCGATACGTCGCGCATGGCCGCCCTCATGTCGCAAGCATCAACGCCCGATGCGAGCTACGATGCCCATGGCCTGGGACTCACGCTCGTGAGCCGCATTTCAATCATGCATGGCGGATACGTGTCGTTCGCAAGCGAGCCTGGACGAGGATTCACTGCGACCATGCGCATACCCACCGCAATGCCGCAGAGCGAGCCGCCGCGACTCGAAAAGCGAGAAAGTCAGGCAAACGTAAGGTAGGCGCAAGGGCGCCGAAAGAAGCGTTTCGTACCTTTGGATTATCAGGTAAACCGAAGGAAGGAAACGCCATGAGCCACGTGCTTGAAGTCGACAACGTCGTAAAGCAATACGGAAAATCGAGGAAGGAATCGGGGGCGGCAACCCTCGCGCTCGCGGGAGTCAGCTTCTTCGTCGACGCAGGGGAATTCGTCGCCATCATGGGTCCTTCGGGATCGGGCAAGTCAACGCTGCTCAACTGCATCTCGACGATCGATACCCCGACCTCGGGATCGATTCGCGTCGCCGGACGAGACGTCACGAAAATGCGCGGGGGAGAACTCGCTAAATTCCGCCGCGACCAGCTCGGCTTTGTATTTCAAGATTCGAATCTGCTCGACACCCTCACTGTGCGCGAGAATATCTCGCTCGCGCTCACCATTCAGAAGAAACCGACGAACGAAATACCTTCCATGGTCGACGAAATCGCGACGAGGCTCGGCATTGCGGAAATCTTGGAGCAATACCCCTATCAAATCTCGGGTGGGCAAAAACAGCGCGCCGCAGCGGCGCGCGCGGTTATCACGAAGCCAAGCCTCGTATTGGCCGATGAGCCGACCGGCGCGCTCGATTCGAAATCGTCCAAGCAGCTGCTTGAAACGTTCTCAACGCTCAATCGCATGGGCTCGACGATAGTCATGGTGACCCACGACGCCTTCGCGGCAAGCTGGTGCTCGCGCATCATCTTCATTCGCGACGGTGCGCTCTATGGCCAAATCCAACGAGGCGCACTCAACCGCACGCAGTTCTTCGAGACTATCGTTGCTGCGACCACGCAGATGGAGAGCGAGGCCGCCAATGCTCGTTAAGCTCGCCTTCGCGAATGTGCGCAAATCGGCGCGCGATTTCGCCGTCTACTTCTTCACGCTCGTGCTGGGCGTAGCGGTTTTCTACGCGTTCAACTCCATTGCCGACTCCTCAGCGGTGCAAAGCTTGCCGACCGACGTCTCAAGCGTCGTGGACCTCCTTTCCGAAATTATTGCCGGCGTTTCAGTCTTTATCGCTATCGTGCTGGGCTTTTTAGTGCTTTACGCCAATGCGTTCCTTATTCGCCGCCGCAGGGCCGAATTCGGCATGTATTTAACGCTCGGCATGGGGAAGGGCGATTTGCTGAAAATCTCGGCATGCGAAACGCTCATCGTTGGCACCGCGTCACTTGCGGTTGGCCTGCTTGCAGGCGTTGCGCTTTCGCAAGCGCTCACATGCTTGTGCCTTTCTATGATGGCACAGCCGGTTGAGGGCGTGACGTTCTCGTTTTCGACGAAGGCGTTCGCGATGACCGTCGCGGCCTTTGCGGCCATCTTCGCCGTATCGATGCTTTGGAATTGCGCACACCTTGCCAAATCGAAGCTCATCGATTTGCTCGCAGGATCGCGCAAGAACGACAAACCTCGCTTGCGCAACTTGCCGCTCTCGTTCATCCTGTTCATCGCGTCGCTCTGCATTATTGGTTACTCGTATTCTATGCTGCTTCGCACGGGGCTTCTTTCCGACGACATGTCGAACCTACTCGTAGAAACGATTCTCGTATGCATAGGAACAGTGCTGCTGTTCTTCTCGCTTTCGGGATTTCTGCTCAAAGCCGCCCAGATGATACGACCGCTCTACCTGCGCGGACTGAACATGTTCTTCCTGCGCCAGCTCGCATCGCGCATCAATTCCACATTCATGAGCATGTCGGTCATCGCTATGACGCTGTTCCTCGCGCTCACAAGCGTATGCGGCGGCATAGGAATCGTCGATG
This sequence comes from uncultured Slackia sp., assembly GCF_934630525.1. Lineage (GTDB taxonomy): Bacteria > Actinomycetota > Coriobacteriia > Coriobacteriales > Eggerthellaceae > Slackia. The sequence goes on along the minus strand of NZ_CAKTVX010000001.1, from coordinate 358,432 downwards.
CCATGCAGAAGAATGCCGAAAGCGGCATACGATGCGATGCCTCGTTCACCAGCTATTACGCCATGAATGTCTATGACGAAAACGGCAACATGGGCACGCGGTCGCTCGTCAACGAATTCGTCGAAGAATCGAACTTCGATGCAGCCGTCGGCCTCTCGAAGCTTACCAAGCAATATGGGGCGCCTTCGTGGAACAGCATGGTGGAAGATTCCGCGCAAATCAACTTCTACCCAAGCGATGTGTCTTTCGATACGCTGCACGACCTCACAGATCTCAACTTGCTCGACTCGGTTGGCGCGGGTCTGATCACTGAAGACACAACGCAGCAGAAGGCATACCTTATCAAGGCGTCCGACTTCAACGCAGCCCGTGAACTGTGCGGCCTTGAGCCGATTGAGGTCAACGATGGCGAGTGCCTGCTCTGGTCAGATTTCGCCACGACGCAGCCGTATTTAACAAGCGTGGCCGCGAAGCAGCCGACCATCGCCATTGGCGACACGCAGCTAAAGGCGCAGCGCGAGATCGCAACCGATACGATTGAGTGCACGAGCATAAGCACAAGGGCGTTTCAGATCGTCGTTCCCGACGACGTCGCAACAGGCGAGCCCGCCATGGCGGTTTTCGACGCACGCATCGCCGATGGCATGCAGGAACCATTTGCTGATTTCTGCCAAGCCTTAAGCGACAGGAACAATGCGGAAGAAGGCTCCTGGCCCCTGTATATGTACCAAAACGTCGCGGGCGTGCAGGCCGAGAGCCACAACCTCACCGCGCTTGTGAGCTATCTCGCGATGTACATCGGCTTCATCATGGTCGTGGCCTGCGCGGCGATTCTCGCCATTCAGCAGCTCTCAGACGCAAACGACAACGCGCGCCGCTACGAGCTGCTCGCAAAACTGGGCGCGCCACAACGCATGATTTCAGGGGCGCTCTTCAAACAAGTGCTCATTTGTTTCGCATTTCCCCTAATCGTGGCAATGGCGCATACGATCTGCGCCATGCAAACAGTGAAAGACCTCGTACTCGTATTCGGCAATTTCAATCTGAGCGCAACCGCGCTTTCAACCGCCGCGATCTTCCTTGCAGTGTACGGCGCATATTTCCTCGTGACGTACTTCAGCGCCCGTGCGATCGTCATGCCGAAGCGTTCGTAGCCGCGCACGAGAGCGGATAGGGGAGAAATCCCCTTCCGCGAACGCGCACGAACGCGGCTCATTTAAGCTTGCGTCAACGAACCGATGCGTGCGCCCGAGCAATCGCAAGCGCCGCACTTCGCGCTTGGTCCGTCGATAATTGAAGGTATTGAACGACGTAACGACAGCGGTTCGTTGCGTCGTTTTCATTCATACTGAATTCCCGAAGCGACGGCATGCGCACCGAATTATCAGCAAGGCTTTCGGCGAATCGAGCATCATCGATTTCGGGAAAGCCAAGAACGAAATGCAAGCCAGCATCGTGTCCCGCGACAGAAAAGCTACCTTGCGGCAATGATTCTTTAAGCGTGGCGAGGAAGGCATCACGCACGTCGCGGGCATGGGTACGCAAACGATTCACATGCCGCTCGAATTCGCCGCGCTGCATGAAGCGGGCGAGAGCAAGCTGATCAATCGCCGGCACCGTACACGAATAGAACGCCATCTCGTCTCGATAACGGCGAGCTAAATGGTCAGGTAGCACCATGTAAGCAATGCGAAAAGCCGAGCCGAGGCTTTTTGAAAACGTGTTGGTATACAAGACGCGCTCAGAAGCATCGATTCCCTGAAGCGTAGGAATCGGACGCCCAGCCAGGCGAAACTCGCAGTCGTAATCATCTTCAATAATGTAGCGGCCAGGCACCTCGGTCGCCCAACCGAGCAATTCGTGACGTCGACTCACGCTTGTCACGATACCCGTGGGGAACTGGTGGGAAGGCGTGATGTGCAGCGTGTCGACGCCCGCCGCGTGAACCGAAGCCATCGACACACCCGATGCATCAAGCGGAATAGGGGAAAGGCGCACATTATTTGCTCCATACACCCTGCGAAGCCTTTGATAGCCAGGGTCTTCAACGCCGACGGTTCTGTTTCGGCCAATGAGCTGCACGATAAGGTTGTACAGAGTTTGCGCACCTGAACCCACCACGATATTCTCGGGCGGAGCTACGAGCCCACGCGTCTGTCGGAGGTATCGCGATATCTCCTCGCGAAGCGCCATGCACCCCAAAGGGTCGCTCTCGCCAACGAGCGCAGATGCGGGCTCCTGCGTAAGCGTGTCGCGTAGCGCCTTTGACCACGAAGCTAACGGGAAAAGGCTTTCGGGAAGCTGGCCTTTCGACAAATCAAATGTGTATGAGGGCGAAAAGACCGGCTCATTTTCGCCTTTATGTTCAAATGCATCAGGCATGAAGGTACCCGCGGGTGCGACGCCGCCCTCCTTCGTTAGGGCGCGAGTATTCGAGCTTGAGATATATGCAGCGAAATAACCGCGGCGTGCACGCGATTCGACATAGCCTTCCGCAATGAGCTGGCGATAGGCGCCTTCGACCGTGACGATGCTCACTCCCAAATGATCGGCAAGCTTACGCTTTGAGGGGAGTTTTTCGCCTGCCGCGATGGAGCCATTTTCAATGTCGGCACGCATGCAATCGTACAGATACGCGTACAAAGATTCTTCCCCGCGTTGGTCCATATCATAGGTAAGCATGGCGCCTGCTTTCAAACTGGCCTTATCACTTTAGCTAACTAAAGCAATCTGGCATTAATCTGACCTTAGTAAAACAATGCAAAGTGGTGCTACGAATAATACCAGTAACTCGATAGGATTTCAGGCATTCCAAACAAAGCCCGAAAGGAAGGCCATCATGACTGAACCTACCGAAAATCGCTCGCAGCTCAACCGTAACCTCGCCCAAATGCTCAAGGGCGGCGTCATCATGGACGTCACCACACCCGAGCAAGCGCACATCGCCGAGGAAGCCGGCGCGTGTGCCGTTATGGCCCTGGAGCGCATTCCTGCAGACATTCGCGCAGCTGGCGGCGTGTCGCGCATGAGCGACCCTAAAATGATCAAGGGCATTCAGGAGGCCGTAAGCATCCCGGTTATGGCGAAGTGCCGCATTGGCCATTTCGTCGAAGCTCAAATTCTTGAGGCGATTGACATCGACTACATCGACGAGTCTGAGGTGCTTTCGCCCGCCGACGATGTGTACCACATCGACAAGACGAAGTTCGCCGTGCCGTTCGTGTGCGGCGCGCGCGATTTGGGCGAAGCCCTTCGCCGTATCGCCGAGAGCGCATCAATGATTCGCACCAAGGGCGAACCGGGCACGGGCGACGTCGTTCAGGCCGTGACTCACATGCGCGCTATGCAGAGCGAGATTCGCCGCGTGGCAGGCATGGCCGAAGATGAACTCTTCGAGGCAGCCAAGCAGCTTGGTGTTCCGTATGCCCTGCTCAAGGAAGTGCATGACAACGGCAAACTCCCCGTTGTCAACTTCGCTGCAGGCGGTGTGGCGACCCCGGCCGACGCGGCGCTCATGATGCAGCTCGGCGCCGAGGGCGTATTCGTGGGCTCCGGCATTTTCAAGAGCGGCAACCCCGCAAAGCGCGCTGCCGCCATCGTGAAGGCCGTCGCGAACTACACCGATGCAAAACTCATCGCCGAGCTTTCCGAAGATTTGGGCGAAGCCATGGTAGGCATCAACGAAAGCGAAATCGCCCTGCTTATGGCCGAGCGCGGCAAATAATCCAAGATGTCCGTCCCTTGAATTGCCGCATTCGCGTTCAATGCCTGAGCTCGCACGAACAGCACATTAAGTGCTGTTCGGCTCGTGCGGAAGAACGCGACTCCAGCAATTCGAGGAGCTTCTTTTATTTCAGATTCTTTCGGTAGATTATCTAAAGCGACATTCGGCTATCGACGGCTGCCCAATACGAGAGCGCGTTGTCCATTCTCGCTATAGGAATCCATTGAAACGTGAAATGGAGAGATTCGCGAGTCGCCCATGGGATTGGATGGCAGCGTCCGCACGAGCCGAACAGCACATACGTGCTGTTCGTGCGAGCTCAGGTATCGTCTGCCATACGATTCCATGGGCGACTCGCAGATGGAGTTTCGAATATGGCTAAACCTCTTATTGGCGTTCTGGCCGTCCAGGGCGCCTTCATTGAACACGAACATAAGCTTGAGCAGCTGGGCGCGCAATGCGTCGAACTTCGCCAGGCGAGCAACCTGAACCAGCAATTCGATGGCATCGTGCTTCCCGGCGGCGAATCAACCGTGCAGGGTAAACTGCTCCGCGAACTTGGCATGTTCAACGACCTGCAGGCTCGAATCGTAGGCGCCATTCCGGTGCTTGCGACCTGCGCTGGCATGATTCTGCTTGCGAACGAAGTATCCCAGGGCAAGGGCACGGGCGCCAAATCTCTTTCGACGTTCGCAGAATCGGTCGCTGGCTCCACCCTGCACGTGACCGGTAACACGCCCGATCCCGCTGCGCCGCCCTATTTCGCCACCATGAGCATCAAAGTTCGTCGCAACGCATACGGTCGCCAGTTGGGCAGCTTCCGCGCTATCGAAGAATTCGAGGGTCTCGGCGCGGTTCCCATGACATTTATTCGCGGCCCCTTGGTCGAAGAAGTGGGCGAGGGCGTCGAGGTGCTTGCTCGCGTGAACGGCGATATCGTCGCGGTTCGCCAGGGCAACCAGCTTGCGCTTTCATTCCATCCCGAGCTCGATGCCGACAATTCCATTCACCAGCTGTTCTTGGATATGGTTAAGGGCAAGTAGCCATATGCTCCGTGCGCTTTAAGTCTATATCGCTGGCACTTATATCTTAGAGTGGGGCAGGAGACGATCACCTGCCCCACGTTCGTTTAGGCAAGAGAAATTCTTACCGCGATATTCGGAATATCATTTGCGCCAAACGCGATTGCAAGGTCGTTTCGGCTTAAAAGCGAATTGCTCACTTCGTAATAGCAATCGACCTTCATTGATTCGCCGGGCTCAAGCGTCGCCACGTCGTTATCGTACCAGCCGCACGTAGAACCGTCGTTCTTTGCGCCAACGAACATCAAGGGCGCTACGGAGTTTCCTGCGCTATAGAAGGTCGCACTGCCATCAATTCGGCCAAGCGACTGCATAGAAGGCACCCTAAAGAGTTTGCGCTCGTCGGAGCCGTTGGCCAAGGAATAATTCACATGGATGATGCTTGCCCCATCGCTTGCTTTCCAATCCGAACCGATGGTGAATCCGCAGCGCTGCTCGATAATCCTGTTCCAATAATCCAGGGGAGCCATGCGTGCAATCTCGGTTTTTTCGACAGGCGTGCTTTCTGGCAGGCAATCAACAAGCTCCGTTGAAATTCCGTTCACCGCCAAACTCGGAGTCTGTTCGCTCTTTGAGTCCAACATCGTTTCGGAAGATTCGTCCGTTGCAGCACTCGCGTAGGTACTCAGAACTTCGCCGTCTTTGCCGATTTCGACTTGCACGCCATCTTCCAGGAAGTCTCCCGTGCCATCATTGGGCAACTTCATAGGATCGTCGGTAGTGTTTGCGTATTCATTGATGGGCTCATTCGCATAGGGAAAGGCCTCGCTGGTCGATGACGCCACCTCGCCGTACACGGTTCGCAACACGAGAGCGCTATCGGGTACTTCTGCGCCATCCTCGAGAAGCGTGGGCTGTATCGCCAGAGCCCCCAAGTCTTCACCGCTACCATCGTTCCAATCGGCCAGGAAGTTGCCGGCATGAAGATTGATAACTTGGGTTGATGTATGCCCGTCTTCAAAGGTGACCGTCACCGTGAGTTCGGCGCCTTCAAACGCATTCGCAATTGCTCCGAATTGGTCGCGCATGGAATCATCGGACGTATCGGAGTCGCCCACCTCATCGGTCCATAATCCAAAGTAAGCACCCTCATCGCCTTCGTCGTAATTGAGCTCGGCGGTTTGCCCCAAGCGCTTGGACATTTGAACCTGATAGGTTTTGTTCGGGTCGTCTTTGCTCAGCCCATCATTCGCAATACCTACCGCCACTTTGTCATACGCGCTCAGATGCTCGCCAAGCCCTCGCTTCAGCGGCTTCCATGTGGACGCTTCGTACAACAACTCAGAATTGCTCGCATAGCTCACGTTCTGAGTATCGTAGCGATACAGCATGCCTTTCGAAATATGTGCCTGCACGGTTTTCACGCCCTCGGCCTCTACCTTAAACAGGCATCCCGTGTAGGTGCCGTTATCATCCCATTCTGGCGAGCTTTGCGACAGATCGCTCGTATGTCCAAACACGATCATTCCGTTATCGCCCGCAGCAAGCGGCGATTGCGTACCGGCGGCATAGGCTTTAACCGTGAAATCAAGGTTGGCCGTCTCGAGCGCGCCCACATCGGCGGCGCCCTCATTCGTATGCATCATTGCCTGCACGGCTCCAAAACCCAAAGCCGCAAGCGCCAGGCACGCGGCAATGCCGTAGAACGGCTTACGCCCAAGCCCCATGAAACGTTGTTTCCGAGCGGACGCAGCGGGCTCAAGCGCGGCAGAGGCCAAGGCTGCATCGTTGTCGTCAAGCAGCTCAAGCGTGCGTTCCTTCAATTGTTCGGGCGCATGCACATCTTTCTGCGATGCGAGATAAAGAGCACGCAGGTCGTTATCATCGTTCATTGCTTCCTCCTTCTAGAAGGGAGTCGGTGTTGAAATGAGCGGATTCGCGAAAAGAGTCAGAAGCCGTATTCGAAGAACGTCTTTCGGGTGATGAAACTTTCTGCGCTTCAACCGGAGCTCCTATTCGTCCGTTTGTCTGCGGAAAACCTGCATCCTCGAGGGCATTCCTCATGGCGATACGTGCTCTATGCAGATGGCTGCGCACCGTCGCCGAACGCATATCGAGCATTTGCGCTATTTCCCCAGTCGAAAAGCCCTCGAAATAATGCAAATGAACAACTGTGCGCTGTTCAGGCGACAACCCTTGCATGGCTTCATCGAGCGCCTCTTCTTGCGGTGTTGTCTCTTTTCGCGCGCTCGTGTCGGGCGCATCGAACTCATCGGGCATTGCAGACACCTTCGTGCGCCATGCGCTCTTTTGAAGGTCTTTGCACGCATTGATGCATACGCGCAGCAGCCACGCTTTTACGTGTTCGGGATTGCTAAACGGAATAGGTGAAGCATAGAACCTAAGGAACGTTGTCTGAAAGATATCCTCAGCGTCGGGTGTATTTCGGCAGCGCGCGAAAGCTAAGCGATACACTGCATCGCCATGCACGCGCATCGCTTCAGCGCACCGTTTCTTTCTCTCTTCATTGTCGATACTCATTCGATTCCTTACCTGTCATGCGATCGCCGCGGTTATTCGTCGACGCCTCTAACACGAATAACAGGGTGTATATGTTGCAGCAGCTTCTTTTTTTGGCACAGATTCGTCCTTTTTTGGCACAGATTTGCGGTCGTGAACGATATTTTTCCCAGAATCAAGTGGTGCTTAAGGCGGTACTGAAGGAGACTAAGCATTGACCTGGTGTTTTACGGTTGACGTAAACTACAGCCCCTCACAAGGGCGTTCACAACCGCACATTTGTGCCACATCGAGCAAATTCGGCACCACGCCAAGCAAATGCGCGCCACATCGAGCTTCCATTCTGCTTTGTTATACTCAACCCATTCGGCCGCGCAATGCGGCTTTTGGTGTTTGGCAAGACGTATAGAACACAAACTATACTCATTAACGATAAGGCGGCAGCATGCTCATTGACGCGCTTACGAGAGCCCTCCGCGAAAGCGAAGCGCTTTCAGCGGTTTACAGCAAACTCGACGCAGGCAGCGACGCGGCGCTCGGCATCGCTTCATCAGCGCGCGCATTCGCCGTTGCGGCTCGTTTCGCCGACACGCCGCAACCCATGTTGGTCGTCGTGCCCGGCGAAGACGCCGCTTCGAACTTCGCGCGCTCGCTCGCGTCGTACGTAGGCGACGAAACCGTGCTGCATTTTCCCGCGCGAAGCGATTACCCCTTTGCGCCGAAGCGTCCCGACGCGCGTGAGGTGGCGCGCCGAACGGCAGCCGGCTGGGCCCTTCAACGCGGCGAGGAAAAAATCGTCGTCGCAAGCGGAGCTGCGCTCATTCGCGCATTGCCGCCCCATGAAGAACGTGTTTTCGCCCCCGTCATTTTCAATCGCGATACAGAACCCGTCGATGCCGCCACGGGCGAAGTGCTGACGTTCGAGGAAGTTGAGCGAGCGCTCGTCTCTCGTGGCTTCGAAAATACTGGCGACGCCATCGAAGGCCCCGGCACGTTTTGCGTACGCGGCGGCGTTATCGACGTTTTTCCAGGCGATACGGGTTTTCCCGTACGCCTCGACTTTTTCGGCGACGAAATCGACGAGATTCGCCGAATCGTGCCCTCCACCGGCCAAACGATCACATCGCTCGACGAAGCGCGCGTTTTCCCCGTGCGCGAATACTGCTTGAGCGGAGCTGCGCTCTACAAGGCCTCGAAAGCTGCGGCTAAAAAAGCGGAAACCGACCCTGTATGGCGCGAGATTTTCGAATGGATCGACTCTGGCAACGACCACGACGGCGTCGATGCAGCCTTGCCGCTCATGTATGACAACCTCGAAATTCTTGCCGACTATGCATCGAACACCGTGCTTACCGTGCTCGATGAGCCGCGCAGCATTATCGACGACGCCCTGCGCGCTTTCGACGACGCCTCATCGCGCGCCGCAGGCAGCCATATTCCCATTGACGGGCTCTATCTGCCAGCTCCCAAGCTCGATTTCGGAAGCAACCAGCGCTTCACGCTCGCGTCCATCATGCGCGTGGGTGGCGTGCTCGATGCCGAGCTCCCCGTAAAGCGCACCGAGGTGGCAGGCGATTCGGAAAAACTCCTCGCGCGCCTGCGAACGCTCGTAGAGCAGCATTACACGGTGGTTTTTTCGGTGCCGAATTTCCGCGCACGCGAGGACATGAAGCTCTTCTGCGTCGACAATTCACTGCCCATGCATGAAATTCTCGACTCGGCTCCCGACGAAAGCGACGACGCCGAGCCCGAGTACGCGCTCACGCCTGCGCAGGCCAAACGCGCGAAATCGCTTAGCGACCACCCCTGGTGGCATCGCAATGTTCGTGCCCTGAAAAAAGGCGTCGTGAACATCGTCGACGTGGATATTCCCCTGGGCATGGTCATTCCTGCGGCAAAAATCGGCATGATTTCGATCCACGACACGCAAGGGCGTGGCTCGAGCGTGCGCAATCGCCGCCATATCGACATCACCGAAGTCACGTTCCCGTTCAAACCGGGCGACTACGTCGTTCATGCGGTGCACGGCGTGGCGCTGTTCAAAGAAATCGTGCGCCAAGAAGTATCGGGTGTCGTGCGCGACTATCTGCTTTTGCAGTACGCGGAAGGCGATGCCCTCTATGTACCGGTCGAGCAGCTCGACCGCGTGACGCGCTACGTAGGGCCCGAAGGCGCAAGCCCTCGTCTAACACGCTTGAATACGAGCGACTGGTCGCGCCAACTGAACAAAGCGAAAAAAGCCGCAAAGAAACTTGCATTCGACCTCGTCGACGTATACACGCGCCGAGCGAGCGCGCAGGGCTTCCGCTATTCGCCCGACACGCCGTGGCAACGCGAGATGGAAGAGTCGTTCCCCTATACGGAAACCGCAGATCAGCTTTCCGCCATCGCCGAAGTGAAGGCCGACATGCAGTCACCAAAGCCCATGGATCGCCTTGTATGCGGTGACGTAGGGTTTGGCAAAACCGAAGTCGCACTGCGAGCGGCCTTCAAGGCAACGCAAGACAACAAGCAGGTCATGGTACTGTGCCCGACGACCATTCTGGCGCAGCAACACTACCAAACGTTCAAAGACCGTTTCGACGAGTTCGGCGTAACTGTCGAGGTGCTTTCGCGCTTCCGTTCGCCAGCAGAAATGAAGGCGGCGCTTGAAGGGTTCGAGAAGGGGACCGTGCAGGTGCTCGTCGGCACGCACCGACTGCTTTCACGCGACGTGAACCCACATGACCTGGGCCTTGTCATCATTGACGAAGAGCAGCGATTCGGCGTACAGCACAAAGAACAGCTCAAGAACCTGCGCGAACAAATCGACGTACTCACGCTTTCGGCAACGCCCATTCCGCGCACCATGCAAATGAGTCTTTCGGGCGTGCGCGACATGAGCCTCATCCTTACGCCGCCGGGCAACAGACGCCCCGTCGAAGTGCACGTGGGCGAATGGGACGTCGATGTCGTAAGCGACGCCATTCGCCGTGAGCTGCATCGCGGGGGACAGGTGTATTACGTAAGCAATCGCGTGCGCACCATCGAAGAAGCCGTCCGTCGCGTGCAAGAAGCCGCTGGCGAAGCGCGCATCGGTGTGGCGCACGGTCAAATGGGCAAAGAAGAGCTCGAACGCGTGATGGAAGATTTCAGCGCGGGCGAGATCGATGTGCTCGTTGCCACCACGATTATCGAGAGCGGCATCGACAATCCCCACACCAACACACTCATTATCGAAGACTCGCAGCGTCTCGGCCTCGCGCAGATGTACCAGCTTAAAGGCCGTGTGGGACGATCGAACAGACAGGCATACGCCTACTTCATGTTCCCCGAGCACGTAAGCCTCACCGAAGAAGCGCAGCAACGCCTCGAAGCGATCAACGAGCATACCGACCTCGGCAGCGGCATGCGCGTCGCCATGAGGGACCTTGAGATTCGAGGGGCGGGCGACCTTCTTGGCGCAGAGCAAAGTGGAAATATGTCCGCCGTCGGCTTCGATTTGTTCGCGCAAATGATTTCAAGCGCCGTCGATGCAGCGCGCGCGGGCGAAGGCGCGGCAGATTCCTTGCCGCCGGCCCTTTCCGACATCACGGTGAACATTCCCGTACATGCCTACGTCGCGGAAGAATACATCCCCGATACCGACGAGCGCGTTTTGCTCTACAGGCGCTTGGCCTGTGCCAATACGCTTGGCGCCGTCGACGACTTGCGCGAAGCCACGCGCGAAGCGCATCCCGATATGCCTGAAGCGTGCGAAAACATGTTCCTACGCTCAAAAATTCGTGCATGGGCCAACGAAGTCGGCGTGAAAGTCATCACGGTTGTCGGCGGCAAACTCGCTGTCGAGCCCATCTCCGTGCCTGACAGCACGATGACGCCGCTTCGACGCGAAGGCGCCCGCTATATCGCCCAAACAAAAAAGCTCCAGGTTCCCATGAAGCATTTCGAAAACGAGCAACCGGAGAATCTCATGGAAGCCATATGGGAATTCCTTTTCAGCCTCAAACCGATCGATTCGGCGGGACTGCCGCTTGACGCCCCCGACAACGCCACCAGGAAAAAGCCGGCAAACCCTGCAGCGACGCGTTCCGGCAAAGCGAGCGCATCGAACGAATGCGGAACAAACACCGTAGGCACACGTCCAAAACGAGGGACATCAGACAGGGAGGCGCCGAGCGCTCCTACAAAGGGAAGGCCGAAAGCAACGAACACCTATGTCGGAGGCGCGCGCGTCACTCGCAAGCCAAAGGTGAGGCTCAATATTCCCACGCCACCGAAAAACCCCTCGGCACCCGTTGCGGGCGATGGCCGCCCCGTGCCTTTTACGCCCGACCGGCCCGCAATTGCCCCTGACGGAAGACCTGCGTCAAACGGGACGCGCGCTCGAGGAAACAAAACGAGAGGCACAAACCGCCGATGACGCAGCGAACAACAACAAACAGGGAGAAAAAGAAGCCCGCGACGAAGGCGTCCTCTTCATCGCGGGCTCAGCGAAACGCGCGAAGCGCAACGCCAAAAGCACGCAGCGCTCGAACATCGGCAGCCCAAGCCGCACCTCCATCGAAGAAAAAGTCATCGAGTACGCAAAGCCAAGCGAAATCAAAGTCAGCGTCTGCCGCGAACAGGAAAAAGACGCCAGCCAGCAGCACAGCCCGTGCAAAATCGAAAACGATTTCGGCAAATCGAAGCGTACAAGGCAAAGCTTCGGCAAGAAAGCAAGCGGCTAGAAAACGAACAACCAAGCAAAAGCGCACCGTGTTCACCTCGGTACATGACGCAATAAGCGCTGTAGGAACGCTCGCCGGCCATTTCTCCAAGCGCGTCATGCTCGCCTTCGTGGCCGCCCTCGTGTTGGCCGTTGGCGCCATCGGAACCGCCGTAACCACCGAAGCTCGAATTCAAGCCGATCTCGACGGCCTGCCAAGCTATATCACGGAAGACATGGTTTCAGAGGCACGGTCAATGCAGGCGCATTACGGCCACCCCGCCGGATGCACAATCGCCCAAATCATCGCTGAAAGCTCCTATCAGGGGGATTTGTCGCAGCTCGCCAAAGAAGACCACAATCTCTTCGGCATGAAATGGGCAAACTCCTTTGCAGGATGCGATGGGGTAGTGGGGGCCACGAATTGGGACACCAACGAGGAATACGACGGACAATACGTTCAAATCAACGACGCGTTCATCGAATTCGAAAGCGACAAGGCTTGCATCAAGTTTCGCTCCGCCGTGTTCCTGCAAGCTTCGACGTACGCCGATAACGCCCTTATACAGCAAGCCATAGCAGAACGCTCGTCAACGCTCATGGCTCAGGGGCTCCAAGACGCGGGCTGGGCAACCGACAGCAGCTACGCCAACAAGCTCATCGCGATCATGGACCAATACGACCTATATCGTTTGGACATATAGATACGACGTTGAGTCCATTCCCGCAATTTTTCAAATGAAAACGAAAGCGGCTCCCGCATCAGGGGAGCCGCTTTCTTCATGCAAGCCGTCAAGCGAAGGGAGGGAAGGTTGTGACGGCTGCTTCGTATTGGAAAGGGAGGAGTTATTAACTACTGGGCGTTTGCGGGTTCGGAAGCGACCGCCTCGGCGACATCGGCGGCAGGCTCTTCAGCCTTAGCTTCTTTCGCAGGAGCCTCATCCGCAGGAGCCTCGAGCTTTTTCGCGGCCGCCTTCTTCTTACGCTTCGGAGCCTCTTCTTCCTCAGCTTCCTTCACAACATCCTTGTCGTTGCCAAGACCCTCACGGAAGTTGTGAATCGTGCGGCCGAGAGAACGACCGAGTTTCGGAAGGTGCTTCGGACCGAAGATCAAAAGGGCCACAGCAAGAATGATGAGCAGTTCGGGAACGCCAAGACCAAGAATTTTCATAACGCATATCTCCTTATAGGTGCGGTTGCATGTCTGCATTGCCTGTTGACGCTTTGCAGAATACTCCCGCACCCTGTAAGGCGGCTATCATGCAGCCTTAGGAAACCCCAGTTCACAACGTCATCATTTGTCATGCACGTTGAGTATTGGCCTATTTTTCGACCTTTTCGCCCTCGCTGTCGCCAGATTCGCGACCCTCGCTGGAAAGCAATTCCGCCTTAACGGCATCGCTGGTCATGTTCTGCCAGCGCTCGTGATTCCACGTCTCAAGATTGGTGGAATGACGCATCTGAATAAGCTCGAGCACAACGGCAAACACCATGGCGAAATACACCATGAGCTTCTCCATGTGCATATCGAGCACTTCGATGCCGGAGTTAATACCAAGGCTATCGAGCAAGAGCAAAACGCCGATGACCGAGATGAAGACAAGCGCCAGAATCTTCATTTCCGTATGCTTGTTAATGAAGTTGGAAATAGGATCGATGAACACCATCATCACCACAATGGCGATCATAACGGCCATGATCATGATAATGAGGTGATCGGCAAGGCCTACCGCGGTAATAACCGAGTCGATGGAGAACACGACGTCCATCACCATGATGGTTGCAATGGCTTGCGCAAGGCCAATCTGGCGAAGCGATTTATGCTCTTCAGAATGCTCGGCCTTCTCTTCGGTAAGTGCCAATACGTCACGAAGCTCATCGATGCCCTTGTAGATAAGATAGGCGCCGCCGAGCAGTAACACGAAATCGCGCACGCAGAAGCCATGAGCCCAGAAACCGAGGTCGAGTGAGAACAGCGGCTTGGTCATATGCACGAGATAGCTTGCGAAACACAAGAAGATGCAGCGCGAAATCATGGCACCCAGAAGACCGAGCTTGCGACCGATGTGCTGCTTTTCGGCAGGAAGCCTGCTTGAGGTAATTGAAATGAAAACGATGTTGTCAACGCCGAGGACAATCTCCAAGAAAATGAGCGTGACCAGCGAAATCCATGCTTCCGGTGTGGTGAAAATCGATAAATCCATGGTGCTCCTTTCGGCTGGAACGCAAAAAGGAACACGACCCCTAAGCGCCCAAGCCATAACGTGCTTGCAGTAGCGCCAAGAGTCTTGTTATTTAAGACACGCCAGGTGAAATACCGGGTCTGTTGACGTGCCGCACCTCACGAAGAATCGCGGGTGCCAACTACTCCCCCTTAGACAAACGAGACGGTTTATTCGCCGCCTTCGCGTGAGTGATATAATGACGGAGTTTTTTGCAACCAAGAACAGGATTGCTATGAATTTCACGAAACTACCGTTCTCTAAACAAAAACAAATCGACGAGGGACCCGTTCGCACCATCGACAGCTCGTCTCTCGCACGACCGTTCGACCCACCAAAGCCCGTGCTTATCGTCTCGCTCGTTTTCGCCCTTATCGCGGCCATCATCGGCGGCCGTTATGCTTTCGGCGCAATCGACGGCATACTTCATGGCGCACAGCGCGACGCCGCCACTGTCGAAACGAATATCAACCGCGGAGTGTCGTACGATTTACCCATCATGGAAAACTACATTTCCCTCGACGATGCCACTATTGTGCAAACTTTCGCCGACGCCGGATACCAGACGTACAACATGCTTGGCGAAGGCGAAGAGGGCGTTGATGTCATGAAGATCCCGAGCGATGTGACGCTCGCCGATGTCGCGCTCGTTTACGCTAAGGGTGTTTCAAGCATGGATGCGGTAACTGCGTCGAAATACTTGGTAGGTTCATGGCGGTTTACGGTTTCGCACACTAATGGCACCGAGATGAAAGTGCGCTATTGCGACCTTGCCGCCGAAAATGCGCAAGATGCGGTACAGCACGCATGGCAAAGTGAAGGCTGGGCCGACAACGGCAATGTAACCATTACTGCCGAAGGTGTTGACGAAATCGGCAACACCTACCGCGAAGGCACCATTGAAACCGAGAGCGGCACGCATAGCTGGCGCATTTCCGTATGCGACCTTGACGGCGTGTACAGCATTTCCGGCCTTCCGAGCACCGCTCAGTATGTCGGCATCCGCATGAATTAGCCTGCTATACAATCTGTTAAATGCTCGTAGCCTTTAACAGGTCAGAATCAGCCAAAACGTCACAGCGGCGCGTCCACTGAAGCGATTCGTGGGCGCGCCGCTGTCGTTTAACACGCAGTGGCGCAACCAAAAAAACGACCGCACCTGCTCAATGCTCGTAGCGTTGTGCAGAAAAAACCTGTCGAACGCTCGTGGCGTTTAGCAGGTTTTTCAAAAGAGCCAAATCTGGAAACAAAAAAGCGACCCAGTGAGCACAGCCGCGCCCAACTAGATCGCTTCATTCAAATTCAGCACATTCACCAGGCTTATCACCTGTTAAATGCTACGAGCATGTAACAGGTTCAAGCACAGAGGTTATTCAAACAAGGCTTTGCCCTCGTCAGAGATCACAACGCGAACCGCCTTCGGCAAAATGCGCGCGACAAAAGGCGTCTTGCTTTTCGGAACTTCGCCGTCGTATTGAATCTCGAACGCAGGGTCCGCCTCAACGCGAACCTCTTTGCCCTGGTAAATCTCAAGAGAGTCGCCACGCTCCGGGAAATCCCCGTCTCGATCGAGCATCGCAGCGAAGACG
The DNA here is from genome assembly GCF_934630525.1 of uncultured Slackia sp. Taxonomy (GTDB): domain Bacteria; phylum Actinomycetota; class Coriobacteriia; order Coriobacteriales; family Eggerthellaceae; genus Slackia. The sequence continues at coordinate 342,668 of NZ_CAKTVX010000001.1, read as the reverse complement.
GCGGGCAAAAGCTCGAAAGCGTTTTTGGCCTTCATGACAATCACGTCAAGCATGCCGTCACGCGGCTGATTCGTATGCGTGAACGAGATATCGAACTGAATCTTCGAGAAATTAATGACGAGCACGCCCAAGCCTTCGGTTTCGTGGCGTTCGCCATCGATGGTTACCGCGATTTTCGATCGCTGAGGAACAATATTGCTACCCGCGGCCAAGAAATACGCGACGGTACCGAAGAATTTCTTGTTCGGAGCCGCGCTTTCCATAATCGTCGCATCGTAGCCCGCACCTGCCATGATCATGAAGCCGTGCTTTTCGCCTTCGGCTTCGATTTCGGCGACATCGAAGTCAAGCGTCTCGCAACGCCGAGCGAGCTTCGCCAACGCGTGCGGCTCGTTCGGCTGAGCCAAGTTGAGGGAAAGCAGGTTCGCCGTGCCAGCAGGGTAGGGCAGAAGCGGCACGCCCGAATTCGCAAGGGCGTACGCAACTGAGGTAACCGTTCCATCGCCGCCCGAAGCAACGACCACATCGAAATCGCGCGCATCGTCGAGCAAATCGTAGATCGACGTGGTGCCATCGGTTGACCGCATGCACACCTCGTCGCCATCTTCCGTAAATGAACGCACAAAATCGTAAATGGACCCATCTCGGTATCCAGATGCGAGATTGTTGATGATAAGTGCTTTCATCGCGCATTCCCCCTCTCTACCGTTAAGATGGTACTACATACAAATCGAAACATACGTAACTAAAGGAAAACCGTTGTACATCACCACTCGCAAGCAGTTGGAACAATTCATCGACCGCGCCCGCGTCAGCGAAGTGCTCGCAGTCGACACCGAATTCCTCCGCGAGAAAACATACTGGCCCAAGCTCTGCCTCATTCAAATGGGAACCGAGAAGGAAAGCGTCGCCATTGACCCTTTCGCCTTCGACAGCCTTGAGCCCCTCAAAGAGCTTTTCACGAACAAGAAAATCGTGAAGCTGTTCCACGCCGCATCGCAAGACCTCGAAATCATCCATCACGAGCTCGGCGTGCTTCCCGAACCGATTTTCGACACGCAAATCGCCGCGTCGCTGCTCGGCGGCACGCTGCAGGTTGGCTACGGAGCGCTCGTTATGAGCGAATGTGGCGTGAAATTGAAGAAGGCCGATTCATTCACCGATTGGAGCCGCCGTCCGCTCGCCGATTCGCAAATCGAATACGCGCTCGACGATGTCGTGTATCTGCCCAAGATGTATCGCTCCATGACCGCCGAACTCGAAAAGCTCGGCCGTCTCCATTGGCTCGACAACGATTTCGCCGAACTTTCCAACCCCGAGAAATACATCGAGGACCCCAACGAACGCTGGCGCCGCCTTCGTCGCGTGAACCAGCTCTCTCGCAGACAGCTTTCCGCCGCGCGCGAAATCGCAGCTTGGCGCGAAACCACTGCGATGAAACGCGATATTCCGCGAAAATGGATCTGCTCCGACGAACAAATTGTCGAAGCATGCAAACGAGAACCGCGCACGCTCGACGACCTTTTCATGGTTCGAGGCATTCGCGGCGCCCTGAAAATGGACGACGCCCGTGCCGTATTGCGCGCATGCATCGCCGGCCTCGACGCGCCCAAGGAATCATGGCCCGAACTGCCGAAACCACCGAAGAGCGAAGCAAACGTCGACGCGCAAGTCGACCTGCTTTCCTCGCTCGTCAAGCTTCGAGCGAAAGAAAACGGCGTCGCATTCGGCGTGCTCGCGTCCCACGACGACCTCACCAAAATCGCACGCGGCCACTACGACCAAACCGACGTGCTCAAGGGCTGGAGGCGCACGCTTATCGGCGACGATTTGCTCGCACTCATGAATGGGGAAATGGCGCTCACAATTGAAGGCGGCGTGTTGAAAGTAACGAACGCTTCACAACAAGCCTAAAGCAAACTTCCGTTCGCTAAACTGTTCAACGACTCAATGCCGAAGCTCGGCATACGCAGCGCCTGTGGGGCGCATACCGCAAAGGATTGATGCATATGATTATGGTCGGAAACGATATGGGCCTGTATATCGCCGTTATGGTGCTCACCCTCGCCATTGGCGGCGGCGCTCAGTGGTACGTCACCACGATGCTGCACAAATACCAAAAAATCCCCTGCTCGTTCAACGTCACGGGCGCGCAAATGGCGCGCAAAATGAGCATCGACAAAGGCATTTCCAACGTCGGCGTGCTTTCTGGCGGTCCGAGCCAAGACTTCTTCGACCCGCGCAGCAACTCGGTCACCCTCGACCCCGATGCCTACCATACCACCTCCATTACCGCAGTTGCCACCGCCGTGCATGAAATGGGCCACGCGACCCAGCATGCTGAAGGCTACGGCATGATGAAGTTCCGCAGCGCGCTCGTCCCCGTCGTGAACCTGTGCTCAAACGCATGGATTATCATCTTCATGATTGGCCTGTTCGCAGGTGCCGCCGGCGGCGCATTCATCAAGCTCGCCATTATCATGTTCGCAGCCACGCTGCTGTTCCAGCTCGTTACCTTGCCCGTCGAATTCGACGCGTCGCGCCGTGGCCTCGCATACCTCAAGGCTTCTGGCATGAACGGCGCCGAACTCGCTGGCGCCTCCAACGTGCTTCGCGCGTGCGCGCTCACCTATGTCGCCGCCGCGCTCACCTCGCTTCTGCAGCTCATTTACATGGTGCTTTCGACGCGCTCGGAAGAGTAATCGCATATGCTCGCTTCTCAAGTCGAACAACAACAGGGCGATGACGAGAAAAAGCCCTTGAGCATTTCCGAGGCGCTCGATGTCGCAAAAGGTTCGCTCGAGAAGCTGAAGCTGCGCGTGCTCGGCGAGGTCTCGGAAGTCAACGTGAAACCGGGGTATGCCAACGCGTACTTCACGCTGAAAGACGAGACTGGCACGCTTCCTTGCCAAATGTGGCACGACCGATTCGAGAAATGCGGCGTCACGCTCGAAGTAGGCATGATGGTCGAACTCGTCGGTCGATTTTCGCTCTACCCGAAAAAAGGGCGCATGCACTTTCAGGTGTTCGCCATTTCCGTGGCGGGCGAGGGCATGCTGCGCCAGCAGGTCGCCATGCTCCAACGCAAGCTTGAAGCAGAAGGCCTTATGGCACCCGAACGCAAAGTTCCTGTGCCCGCATACCCCATGAAAATCGGCGTGGTGACCTCACCACGTGGCGATGCGATTCATGACGTTTTGCGCACAACGCGCCGCCGTTTCCCGCTTGCCCATATCTATGTAGCAGGCGTTCCGGTCGAAGGCGCGCATGCTCCTGAATATATCGTCGAAGGCATGCGTGCGTGTTTTCGCGCCCGCGTCGAAGTCATATTGCTCGTACGCGGCGGCGGCAGCTACGAAGACCTCATGCCCTTCAATGACGAACAGCTCGCCCGCGCCATTGTGAAATGCCCCATTCCCGTCGTAACGGGCATCGGACACGAACCCGACACCACGATTGCCGACTTGGTTGGAGACTTGCGCGCCTCCACGCCTACCGGCGCTGCCGAAGCGGTCACCGTGCAAACATCGCAGCTCGCAGCCCAGTTGCAAGCGATGGGGGAGCATATCGCTCAGCGTCAGCAGCAGCGCATCCAGCATGCATCGCTTTCGCTCGAACGATACGCCACACGCCCCGTATTCAAAGACCCTCGGTCGATGTTCGCAAGCGACCTCATCACGCTCGACATATTGCACGACAAGCTCTCTCGGGCGCTGCCGGCCAATATCGAACGAGATAAAACCCGCCTCGACGCATACGCATCACGACTTGCCGTAAAGCCAGCCGTGTTCGATCGCGCTTCGGCAAAACTCGAAAACTACTCTTCGAGGCTTCGCGGCTCCACCGCCTCGCTCGATCGCGATGCACTGCGCCTTTCCGCGCAATGCGACAGGCTTCGTGAAGTTTCCTCGAAACTGCTCACCCCCGCGCAGCATGAAGTAGCATTGAGGGCAGGACGCCTTCACGATTTATCGCCACTCGCAACCCTTTCCCGCGGCTATGCGATAGCGCGCGACGGGGAAGGGCGCATCGTGAAACACGCTACCGCGCTTTCACCTGGCGATACGTTTGAAGTAACCGTTGCCGACGGCAGCATCTGCGCGACCGTTGATTCCATTCGCGCTTCGGAAAGGAGCGACTCATGACCGACACAACCACCGCAACCGAGCCGAAACAGGTGAGCGACCTAACTTTTCGCGAAGCCATGGCGGAACTCGACGCCACGGTCACCACGCTTGAGAGCAACTCTCTTGAACTCGAGGAGAGCCTAAGAGCCTACGAACGAGGCGTCGCGCTGCTTGCCGATCTGCAGGCCCGACTCGCGAACGCCCAACAAAAAGTCGATGTGCTTATGGGCCAGCTCGACGCTCCCGCCGACGATGCGACCACTGACAGCACTCTTTCGTAGTATTCTTGGCATTTGCATTACACTAAAGTGCATAAAACTCTCTCAATGCGCGCATTGCGCGAGAAAGGCAGCATGGCATATGACCGACTGCGTATTCTGCAAAATTGCCGCTGGCGAAATTCCTGCCAGCGTAGTATACGAGGACGACAAGGTTATTGCGTTCGACGACCTTGAACCCCAAATGCCCGTGCATACGCTCATCATCCCTAAGCAGCATTTCGCCAACATTGGCGACGGTTTGCCAGACGACCTTATGGGCCATCTTTTCAACACCGTGAAAAAGGTCGCGGAAATCAAAGGCATCAATAAAACCGGCTATCGCGTCATCGTCAACACCGGCGACGACGCCCAGCAATCGGTTCATCACATCCATGTGCACGTTTTGGGCGGCGCCCCGATGAACTCTGGATCGCCTGCTCTCTAAAATCGTTCGACACGGGGGAACTTCGTGAAAATTCTCGTCATCAATGCTGGTTCTTCTTCATTGAAATACCAGCTCATCGACACTGAAAATAACAAGATGCTCGCCAAGGGCCTGTGTGAGCGCGTCGGAAGCAAAGATTCCTATATCAAGCACGGCGCCGACAAAGACGAACGCATCTTCGCTCAATACATGGCCGACCACGAAGAGGCCCTGGCCGTCGTGTTCGATGCGCTGTGCCACAGCGAGCGTTCGACCATTCATTCCATTAATGAAATCGACGCCATCGGGCATCGCATCGTGCATGGTGGCAATTATTTCGACTCCTCGGTGCTCATCACGCCCGATGTCATCAAGAAAATCGAAAGCCTCTGCACATTGGCGCCGCTTCACAACCCGCCCGCGCTCAAATGCATCAACGTGTGCCAGAGCATGGCTCCCGACATGCCGCAGGTGGCCGTTTTCGACACGTCGTTCTTCCAGTCGCTCCCGCCTTCGGCGTACATGTATCCGCTGCCATACGAACTGTGCGAGAAGCATCAGATTCGCAAATACGGCGCGCATGGAACGTCGCATCGCTATATCGCGCAACGCTGCGCAGCCCTCATGGAACAGCCAATCGAAGATTTGAAGATCATCACATGCCACCTGGGCAATGGTTGCTCGATTTCAGCCGTCGACCATGGCATCGCCGTTGACACGTCTATGGGATTCACCCCGCTCGACGGCCTTATGATGGGCACGCGTTGCGGCGCCATCGACCCAGCCATCATTCCGTTTTTGGAAGAAGCCGAAGACCTTACGCCACCTCAAATCAATGAGCTCATGAATAAGAAATCGGGTCTGTTGGGCGTTTCCGGCATCAGCAACGATATGCGTGACGTGCGCAAGGGCGCCGAAGAAGGCAATGAGCGTGCGGTGCTTGCCTACGAGATGTACGCGCACTCCATTCGTAAATACCTCGGCCAATATCTCGTTGAAATGGCCGGTTGCGATGCTATTGTGCTTACCGCGGGCGTCGGCGAAAACTGCGACCGCATGCGGCGCATCGTGTTCGCAGGTCTGCAGCCTCTGGGCATTATCCTTGACCAGGAGAAGAACCGCCGCGATTACCACGGCAAAGAGCGCTTCATTTCCCGTGACGATTCCCCAGTTAAAATCATCGTGATTCCAACCAACGAGGAATTCATGATTGCCCAAGATACATTGAGCATCGTGTCGAAACTCAAGTAATAACGAGCTCGACTCAAAGCAAAGGCCCCATGTTTTGACCCCAAGAATCGCGAACGATCGGGGAGCAAAACATGGGGCCTTTCTCGTTAAGAAAGCAACTTGGCGCCACGACCCTTGATTGCTTGACAAGGCATTCACGTTCATACGAGGCCGCACTTTAGACCACAACCATTGCGGACTCCTTCAGACAATCAATGACATGCAGTCCGGAGCGCGAAGATTAGGATCGAGGAACGCCTTTCGCCTTCCAAACGACACAAAAAGGGCCGCACGAGGCGGCCCGAAATATTTTCCATAAGAAGGTCAGCCCAAAAGGCGATTAGGCCTCCTGCGCCTGAACGGCGGTAATGGCAATAACGCCCAGCACGTCATCGGCAGAGCAACCGCGAGACAAATCGTTCATCGGAGCGCCCAGGCCCTGGGTAATGGGACCATACGCCTCCGCCTTGGCCAAACGCTGCACGAGCTTATAGCCAATATTCGCAGCATCGAGATCGGGGAAGACCAAAACGTTTGCCTTACCGGCAACGGGGGAGTCGGGAGCCTTGCTTGCGGCAACGCTCGGAACGAGCGCGGCATCGGCCTGAAGCTCGCCGTCAATAGCGAACTCGGGAGCCTTCTGCTTAGCAAGGGCAAGCGCCTCGACAACCTTTTGCGTATCGTCGTCTTTCACCGAACCGTAGCTCGAGTGCGAGAGCATGGCAACGCGCGCCTCGGCCCCGAGAAGCTTCTCGTAGCTCTTCGCCGTCGCGACGGCAATCTCGGAAAGGTCTTCGGCGTTCGGCTGAATGCACACGGCGCAGTCGCTGAACATGAACGTGCCGGCATCGCCGAACTCGCAGTTCGGCACTTCCATCACGAAGAAGGAGCTCACAAGCTTGCTGCCAGGAGCAGTTTTAATGATGCGCAAAGCAGGATGCAGCACGTCTTTGGTTGCATGGCAAGCGCCGCCAACCAAGCCGTCTGCATGGCCGGTCTTCAGCAGCATGGTGCCGAAATACATGACATCGTCCATCTGCGCATCGGCCTGTTCGGGAGTAACGCCTTTGCTCTTGCGCAACTCGTAGAAGGCCTCAGCCATTTCCTTACGAAGTTCGCCTTCGGTATTGTCGATAATGGTCGCGCTATCGAGTTTGAAGCCCTTCGCGGCGACTTCTTCAGGTTTACCGACGATCACGATGTTCGCAAGACCCTGCTCCAGCGCCTTTTCGGCGGCTTCCAGGATACGCTCGTCATTGCCCTCGGGCAAAACGATGGTCTTCTTATCGGCCTTAGCGCGGTCGATCATAGTGCTCAGAAACGTTGCCATGCAGCGTCCTTTCTCTTGAATCTGCATGCCCCCAATAATAACGCAGAGCCGCGCTTCAGAGATTTATCAACATTCAATCTGGTGATTTCATAGGCTGAACGGCGGCAGGGAAGAGACGGCGCGGTAAATCCCTATAATAAAGCGCGTTTAAGGTATCGCTGGTGCGAAAGGCGCATGTGATTCGCGTTTCGCACGGTCGATATGAATTATTCCCAGGTCGTATGCGTTTCTATGCATGGCCTCGAAAGGGCTCGAAAAATGAAAACCATTTCTTTCGCCGTTCCTTGCTACAACTCCGCAGCATACATGGACAAGTGCATCGAATCACTGCTCGCATGCGACGAGGGCAAAAACGACATTGAGATCCTTATCGTTGATGACGGCTCCACGAAAGACAATACGGCCGAAATCGCCGATGCCTGGCAGGAAAAGTACCCTGGCACGATTCGCGCAATCCATAAGCCCAACGGCGGCCATGGCTCGGCTGTCAATACCGGCCTCGCCAACGCTGAGGGCCGCTACTTCAAGGTCGTCGATTCCGATGACTGGCTCGACAAAGACGCCATGCATGAAGTTATGGCATACCTGCGCCGTCAAATGGAACTCGCCGAGCCTACCGATATGGTGATTGGCAATTATGTCTACGAAAAGGTGCATGAAGGCACTCGCACCGTCATGGGATACAAAAACGTTTTCCCCGTAGGCGAGGAATTTGGCTGGGACGACACGAAGCATTTCCGCCAATCGCAGTACTTGCTCATGCATTCGGTTATTTACCGTACCGAGCTTCTGCAAGATTTGGGCTTGAAGCTTCCCGAGCACACGTTCTACGTAGATAACATTTTCGTGTTTGAGCCTCTTCCAAGCGTTCGCACCATGTACTACCTCGACGTAGACATGTATCGCTACTTCATCGGCCGCGAAGATCAGAGCGTGAACGAAAAGATTATGTACGCCCGCCGCGACCAGCAACTTCGCGTGACGCGCATCATGATTGATGCGATGAACGCTGCCGAAATCGAGTCCAAAAAACTCGAACGCTACATGCTCAACTACCTCTCCATGATGATGTGCATCTGCTCGATTTTCCTGCGCATGGAAAAGACCGACGAAAATGAGGAGAATCGCGCTGCCATTTGGGAATACCTCAAGGAGAAGGATCCCGAGCTCTACAAGCGAGTCAAGAACACCGCGTTGAACTGGGGAACGAACATTCCCACCGAAGCAGGTCGACAGTTCGGCTTGGCGGCTTACCATCTCGCGCAAAAGATTTTCAAATTCAACTAGCAGCGAACTTCGCAGTACAGCAAACGGCCCCAATGGGGCCGTTTTTTCGGGCGAATGTGCAGCAGGGACGACGAGCGACGCGTTAGGGATTCCCGCCTCGAGGCCTCACGATTCGACCGCCGGCAAAACAATGCTCCGTTATGCCGCCAAGCGCCAAGAGCCGTAATGCGCGCTATCGAGAATAATCGGCAGGATTTTTAGCCGCAGTGCCTGTTGTTTTATCTTTGAAGCGCAGATCGCGCCCGAAAAAGACCGCGCCTTCACCAAAACGGTCTTTCACTTTATCGGTCGCTTTCGAAAGGCTCCTGCCAACTTCCGCATCGATCGACGACTTCTTGGCAGCACCTTGTTCATCCTGGGCGGACGCATCGAAAGGGGCCGTATCGAAAAGCGATTCTTGAACCACTTCATCTTTGTCGAAATGAGACACTGCGACGCCGACCAAGCGCACGCGCATTCCCGGCTTCCATATTTGAGAAATCATGCGGCGAATCTCGGGCATGAACACATGCTCGTTATCGTCTTGAGCGCGAAGTTGCGTTTGACAGCTTTTCGATGTGCAGTCGGCAAAGCGAAGCTTAAGGGCGAGCGTCGACCCCTTGAGCCCATTTTTGCGAAGCCGGCGCGCCACTTTAGTCGCGAGCATATTCGCTGCATTTTCTATCGCATCGAAGGTAACGAGATCTTGAGAAAACGTCATTTCATTTGAAACGGATTTCACGGTCTCGTCCTGCTTTACGGCAGTTGCATCGATTCCCAAGCATCGCATGCGCATCATTTCGCCGTTTTTGCCGTAAATCGAGCGTAAGAGATCTTCCGAAGCTTCAGCCATATCGCCGAGCGTGCAAATGCCATGCCGTAGCAGTTCTTCTTCAGCTCGCTTGCCAACGCCTGACATGACGCGAATGGGCAAAGGGAAAAGGAAATCAAGTTCCGAACCCGGGTATATCACGGTAAGGCCGCGTGGTTTATCCTGGTCAGAAGCGATTTTCGCAACCGTTTTACTCGTTCCGACGCCAATTGAGCACGTAACCCCAAGATGAGCAACTCGCTTTTGGATTCTAGCGGCGATGGCGGCTGGATGTTCAGAGTTGACTTCGGTAGGGGAGACGTCGACAAATGCCTCATCGATGCTCACTTGCTGCACGTAAGGACTCTCATCCTTCAAAATAGCCATGACTCGAGCCGACATTTCCTTATAGCGATCAAAATGACCATGCGTCCATATTGCCTGGGGACAGAGTTCTCGCGCAGCAGATGCGGCCATTGCGGAATGAACACCATAGGCGCGAGCCTCATAGCTCGCGGTTGAAACAACGCCGTGCTTGTCGGCATCTCCGCCAACAATTACCGGCTTGCCGCGCCACGCCGGGTGGTCAAGCTGCTCCACAGAAGCAAAAAATGCATCGAGATCAACGAGTAAAATCGCAGGTCCTGTCCATGGTTGCAGGTATGTCGAATCAAATTCCGCCATTGAGCTTTCTCACAGTACATCAACGTCGCGCAAGGCGCAGCTTTCTTAATTAGGTCCATGGTATCATGAAATCGGCAACTCCCCTGTTGCTATGTACAAATGTTCGATTTTCAAAATCGAACGGAAGGAGCACGCATGAATTTGAGCAAGTCAACCTGCCGCAACTTTGCAATCGGCGGCATCGTATGCGCTGGCATCAGTATTGTGATTGGCGGTGCTTTGCTCGATATCGTCGGCTTCGTTATCGGATTCATCGCACTTACCTCCGCCAAGAAAATGATTGCAGCAATGCCTGGCGACGCCTATGTCGAAAATGTTTTGAAGCTCGCAAAGATCGCTGTCGTCGTATCGCTGGTCGCATTCATTGCGAACATTTTGACCGCCGTTTTCCTGACGCCCGTTCTGGTCGATCAAGCGAACAGCATGGTTGCCAAGTCTGCATCCACGTTCTAGGAAATCGCTCGAAAGCATAGAACGAAACACGTCCGGCAACTCTTGGCCACACGTCTTTTCTTGGTCCGGCGACGACTTTTTCTAACAAGCCAAACGCGTGTCACCAAGCAGCAATCAAGCGAATCTCTTTCAAAGCCTTCCTTCGGCATAATCTGAAGGAAGGCTTTTGTTTGCGCCTTTTTGTTATCTATAATTCTGATAATACATGTTATGTAAAGTAACAACGTGAGGTCCCACGCGGCGTCACGCGGTTTCACGAGCGCATCGCCGCAGCTCAAAATACCGTTTTGCACCGTGAGCGCTCGCAACGCCGCGTGAGAGCTCGTATAAAACGCCGATTTTTGTTGGCATTTTGTTGGCATTTTTCAGAAGGCGTGACAAAGGGACGCCCGAAAGCGTCCCTTTGTCACAGCTTTGTCATAGCTTGTCGCAGCTCCTAGGCCTCCAGCGAGTGCGCGAGCATCTTGCCCGTCTCGTCGAAGCCGTAGAACTTGCCGTCGATTCGCAAAACCTCGTCGTTGCTCATGGAGCCGTCATCCTTGAGCCAGTACCACTTGCCGTCGACGAGCTGCCAGCCCTTGACCATCTCGCCGCTCTCGTCCATGTAGTAGTACGCGCCGTCGACGAGCTGCCAGCCCGTCGCCATCGCGCCCGATGGAGTGAAGTAGTACCACTTGCCCGAGATTTCGCGCCAGCCCGTGACCATCGCGCCGAAGGCGCCGTCGTGCTGGTCGTTGAGGAAGTACCACTTGCCGCCGTCGGAAAGCCAGCCAGCTCGCATGTAGCCGCTCTTGTCGAACCAGTACCAGGCGTCGCCTATCTTCGCCCAGCCCGTCGGCCAGGTGCCGTCGCCGTTGGCGTACCAGTAGCGGCATTCGGCGTCCTGCTGCCAGCCAGACGGGTAGTCCTCGCCGCCGTAGCCCAGGAGCTTGTTCGCCTGCGCGACCGCGTAGTCGACGTTGGTCGTGGACGGGCACGAGGTCGCGTATACCTCGCGGTGGTAGATGATGTTCTCGCCGTGCACGAGCTTCTCGCCCCCGAGGTGGCGCTTCGACATGTCCGCGAGCAGCTTCGCGCAGGTGTCCAGCGTCTCGGTGCTCGGCGGGTTCGCCGTGGTGCCGCAAAGCTCGATGCCGAGGCTTCGGCGGTTGTACCAGTAATTGCCGCAATGCCAGGCCGTGTCGTTCTCGCTCACCAGCTGCGCCACGTCGCTGCCGCTGATTACGTAGTGCGCTGAAGCCTGGCGCGCGGGGTTTTGCAGTGTCGCGATGCTGCCGTCCCACCATCCTTCGCAGATGTGCACGAAGATGTAGAAGCGGCCGTTGTTTCCGTAGCTGAAGTTCGGCGTTCCGTACCAGGTCAGGCTCATCGGCCTACCCCCTCGATTGGGCCGTCGCTCGGGTCGCCCTTGCCCATGCCCTTAATCTCTTCTTCGTCCATTACTCCCCCTTCGGCTCCGCGTATTCCATCGCTCGCTCGCTGTCACCCACGCCTTGCGTGGTCGGATCTACCACCACGCCGAGCGCCACGAGCAGATTCACCAGCAAAAACGCCGCCTGCGCCACCGCGTCCTGAGACACTGGCGGCACCACGCCGAAGATGCCCGCGACCTGGTAGCCGAAGGCCAGCGCCGCCGCGATGAGCGCGGTCAAAGTCGCCTTGTTCTTCAGCCGCAGAATCCAATTGATATTCATTCGTCCTCCTATCTCGGTATTTCCCCGCGGACTTCGAAGTCCTCGTTCGCGTGCCGCATGAGCGCGTGCACGTAGTTGTTCCCGCCGAGCGCGTAGTAGCTCTCGGCCCGTCGGTTCATCGTCTCCAGCTCGCACGCGCTTATGTAGCCGTCGCGCTGCGCCGCCTCGTACGACTGCACGATGGAGGCCTTGAGCGCGTTTCGCTGGGCGGTCCTCATCGCGCCCCACTCGTCCCGAATCTCCTCCATCTGCCTCGACATGAAGCCCGCAAGGCCAGTGATAGCGGCCAGCGAAAGGCCGCTGATAACGCTCGCGGCGATTGCCGCCATGTCCAATCCGTCTCCCTTCTGCCAGCCGTCCCTGCCTCGATTCTGCGCGAGTGGTCACGCGGCGCAGTTTTCGCCGCGCAAAAGAAAACCCAGGCGGGTTCGGCTTTGAAATCGCCTCCCGCCTGGGTCTCCAGCTCTCTTTGTGTGCTTTGTCTCAGTTTCTATCCGTCGGTGTCCAAGAACCACGTGACCTGCCCGCGCACGCCCGTGCACGTTCCGCCCATGGTCTTGACGTACACGTAGCCGTCAGACGACACGTCCGCGAGCATTACATTGTTGCTGCCGGTGTTCGCGCCCGCCGCCACGGCGGCGTACACGTCGAAGCTCGGCTTTAGGTCGTCCGAAATCTTCGTCCATTTTTTCCAATCCGTGCCGAAGCTGCCGGTGTCGGAGTAGATGAACAGCGTCACGCAACAGCCTACGCGCCGAATCTTGACGGTATGGTTGGTGTCGCTCCAGACTGTTCTCCAGCCGCTGTCGACGATCATGTTGGCAAAGCCCACCATGCTGATTCCACTGCTCTGGTCTGTTCCATCGGACTTCCTGGGCGGGTTGACGTACAACTTATCGCCGCCAATCATTACGATGCCTTCTTCCGGCCCAGCATCGGCGTAAACATACGCATAGCGCTCCACGCCTCCATAGTTCCCGCCAATCCCCGCCCCAGATACGCCCACGTTTACCGAGCCATTGAATCCGTTGGTCGTCTTCGAAGCTAATCTCACGCCGCCACCGTTCGTTCCGGAAATGACGCCGTATCCGTCACAAAGCTCTATAACGGCATCGGCTGAATTCTTTCCAAGCTCGATTTTTCTGTCCGAGAACTTCGACAGTACCGCTCCCATGCTGCTCAGAATCGAGAAGCCCGTCTCATCCGTCAGCGTTTTGGTGGACGTATAGGAGCCGTCCACCTTCTTGGCGACTTCGATGCCGTTGCCAGACTGGCGAATCAGCGTCTCAAGCGTGGTCGATTTGCTCAATGCGCTCGACGCGTTGGTCGAGGCCGTGCTTGCAGTCGATTTCGCTAACGAGGCATCCGTTGCGGCGGCATCGGCCTTAGTCAATGCCGACGAGGCATTGCTGGAAGCATTATCGGCCGCAGACTTGGCCGAGTCGGCGGTGCTCTTCGCGCCATTGGCAGTGGCTTCCACGGCCGCGATGGTCGTAGTGATGCTCTCGCTTGTGGCCGTGACTTCGGCCTTGGTGGCGAACTTCTTGTCGGCATCGGCCGTAGAGGTGTAGTTCTTGGACAGGTTGAGCGTAACCGCGTCGGCGGTCTGCTGCGCCTTGGACGCCGCCGTTACCGCGCCGTCGGCGGTTCCCTGGGCCTTCGTCACGTTGGCGGTGAGCGATTCGCTGGTGGCTTTCAAACTCGCCTGCGTGGCGTAGGTCGCGTCGGCCTGCGCCTTCGTCTGGTAGCTTTTCGACAATTCGGCGCTTATGCCGTCGGCCGTCTGCTGCGCCTTGGTCGATGCGGTCACGGCGCTGTCGGCGGTTTGCTGCGCCTTGGTCACGTTGGCGGTGATGCTTTCGGCGGTCTGCTCGAACGACGATTTGGTGACGTATGTCGCGGGAATGTCAACCTTGAGCTTGTCAACGTCGCCCTGGGCCTTGCTTGCCGCGCCCGCCGCGCTATCTGCCGCACTCTTGGCGGTGTCGGCGGCGGATTGGGCGGCGTCGGCCTTGCTGCCCGCGGCGTCGGCGGCGCTCTGCGCCTTCGATGCGGCGGTTGCCGCGCTGTCGGCTGTTGACTGCGCGGCGCTTGCGTCATTCAGCGCCTTAGTAACGTCGGAATCCTGGTTCAGCTCCCACGTGTACACAATGCCGTCGTCGCTGCCCCAGCGGTAGGCCTTGCCCGTGGCCTTGTCGTAATAGAGGTCGCCGTTGTGCTGCTTCTTGAGCGCGACGGTAGTCCAATCGCTCGCGGGCTTGTTCTCGGCCGTGGGCGCGCCGCTTCCGCGCCATGATTCGATGGCGTTGTCGGCGATGTTCTGCAAGGCGTCGACGGTCGCCTTTGTGGCGTAGGTCTTCGACACCTCGCTGGCGATGCTCTCGCTGGTGGCCTTGAGGCTAGCCTGCGTCGCATACACCTTGTCGGCATCGGCCTTGGTCTGGTATTCCGTCGCGAGCTTTGCGCTCATCTCGTTGGCCGTCTGGGTGGCCTGGCTCGACTGCTTCAGACTGTCATTGGCCGTCTCAGCCGCGCTCTCGGCGGTCGTTTGGGCCTTTGAAGCCGTCTGGGTCGCGGTCGTGGATGCGGTGAGCGCTGTTTGGCTGTCCTTGTAGGCCGTCTCGGCCTTGGTGGTGGCCTCGGTCGCGGTCTGCTTCGCCTCGGTTGACGCGACGAGGGCGGAATCCGCCTTCGTTGCCGCGTTGCTCACCTTGCTAGACAGCTCGCCAAGCTCGCCAGCGTGGCTCTCCACGGTGGCCTTCGTCGCATCGAGGTCGGAGGCCGTTGCATCTGCCTTTGACTGCGCTGCGGCTGCGGCTTGCTTGGCGGCGTCGGCCTTCGCATCGACTCTGCGCACCTCCTCGGCCTGTTTCGAGATGTCAGCGCTCGCCGCCGAGGCCATCTTCTTAGCCTCGTCGGCCGCAGCCTGCGCTTGGCTGGGAACATCGACCACATTGAGGGCGACGTTGGAAGACTTGACGCTCGCGTTGCCCTGGACGTCGAAGGCCACGGCCCAGCAGGCCAGATGGTCGCCCGCATCGAACAGCATGGAAAGACTGCCAGCTTCGGTCAGGCACCCCATCGTTGACGTCTTCTCGCCATTCTTTGCATAGAATTCCACGCGGTCGAAATCGGCGGGGACCCCGCCTTCGAGCCTGCCGTCCCAGTACGCCGTCGCGTCGCATGACACCGACGAGAACGTCACGCCGAGCGGCATTCCCGGCGGCACGGTATCGCCCCTGAAACTGTCAATTCCCTTCGGCGCGCCCGTCTCGTCAACGCCCGCGCCAGCGCCTATGACGGTAGTGGTTCCGTCGGCGTTGCGCACGCTCACGGTGCCGTTGCCCGCCGTTTCTTGCGAATTGGCGGCATGCAGGGCCTTTAGCGCCGTGCGCGCAACGCTCTCGCGGAAATCGGGCGTCAAATCCCTGTGTATTGCCATCCCCTATACCTCCATCGGGTCTATAAACGGGTCGAATTTGAGCCTCACCGACATGCCGAGGTCGCCAGACATCTGCATGAGCCTCAGGGCGTAGTCGCCGTCTGGCACAGTCGGAAAGCCCTGGAAGCGAACGTTCACAACATCGCCAGGCCAGAGGTCGCCTGGGCGCGGAGCGTCGGCGTCGCCCAGGTTCACCTCGCAGGTCAGCTGCGCCATAGGGCGCGAGTCGGCCGCGAGCCTGCCGCCGGCATGCGCGGCCAGGAGCGCGCCGTCCTCCGCCGACGAGTCGTTGAACGTCTCTTCCATGAGCGGCCACGGGTCGGCCGCATTCACGCGCGACAGGTCTTCGGCCAGGTGCACCAGCTCCTCGGCCTCGCTTCCCGCGCCCGTGGCGTACACGCGGGAGACTGGAGCCAAATGCGCCACGCTGGCGTTTCCCGCGTTTCCGCCAGGGCCTATGCGCAACGTCCTGACCGAACGCTGCCCTATATACGCGTCCGCGTCGCTGCCAGCCTCGAACCTGAGGCGCACGCGAGCGCCGTCGGCCATATACGGGCGAAACGCGATGTCTGGGCCTCCGATCACGTTCGCGATTTTCTCGAAGATGTCGGCGCATGCAAGGTTGGACACGTTGTACGGCCAGTACGTGCGCTCATGCTCGCCCTTCTCGTAGAAATCGCCCCAGTCGATGGGCAGAGACCCGCCAGGCTTGCCCTCCGTGCAGTACCAGCCAACATTCGCGGCGATAGCCCGCAGCGACAGGCCAGACAACGACAACGCCCCCGCGCCTTTGTAGAACTCCCCTTCGCGCACCATATAGCGGCTTGCGAGAATCTGCATCACCGAATCAAGCGAGAACGACGTGTCGTCAACGGTGTCGGTTCGAGCCCCGACCGCCCCGAACACCACAGGATAGAACGAGCCGCCATCGTCCCAGCCGAGCAGCAGCGCTCGCCTGCCCGCCGATAGGCTTGACGCCTTCTCGCGCCATGTCGAGCCCGGGACGGCCGACCACGGAACAACGATGGAGCGAGCCTCGCCCTCGCCAGTGCCCTTGCCCTTCGTTGTAGACAGGCTTGCATCGGATACCGTGAGCGACCACGAAAGGCTCGGGATGTCGATTGGCGACCTGACGGCTCCAGTTGCGGTGTCGCACAGATAGCAGCGCCACATCTATCCGTTCGCCCCCAAATCTATAAGACGCATGTAGCAGCCAGGGAAATAGCCGTCTTGGTATTGGGTCGTGACAGACGAAATAACGTCGGTCCCGCTTCCCCAAAGCCGAGCTGCGATAGTATGCTTGCCCTTCCTCAAGCCAATCGTCCAGAAGAAGCCCTTTGTCTCGGTGACGTAAGGCGAGCAGGTGAATCGGAATGTCTGTTCCACCTTCCCATCTACAAGGAGGTCGACGTATCCTGAGCCGAGCCATTCCTTCGTTTGGCAATCGCTCGCCCAAACGCTGACCGCCATGAGCGCCAGGTATTCGCGGTACGCCGTTCCGACAGACACCTCGCGCGTTGCGAAAGTCCATGCTTCGCCGATGTTGACCTTGCGGCCGTTCGAGTGGTTAAGCCATTGGCCGCTGCCATCGTCTCCACGCGATACATTGCGAAGGCTCGCCACGCGCTGGCCGTCCGTCAAGTTCGCGTCGTCCGCTGCCACTTGTCCAGCATCGACATACACGAAGCGAACTATCTCCGCGCCAGTCGGCAATGTGGGAACATCAGGCGCGCCGCTTTTCGGCGTTCCAGCGGTACACCCAACCTCTATGCGATTGTCCACGTCGCCCTGGCTCGCGTCGTGCGCGCGAATCCAGATAACGTCGAGTCTTCCAAGCGACGCGTCTGCGGGGTCTAGCTCGATTGTCCCGCCGCCAAAGTATGCCTCGGCATAGCCGTCGGCTTCGCTTCGACATACGACCGCAACGCCTTCCGAGACGTCGTACTTGAGGCCACCTGTCTTGGAAGCCGAAACATCAAGCCCCCAAACGATGCCAGGGTTCTCCCATTTCGCCTGGATGAGCTTGCGATGAGTCAGCGGGTCTAGCCCATTTCCGTCGACGTCTTGGGCGATGCCAAGCGCCGTCCTGTCTGTCGTGATGCATGTCATGATGCAACTCCTTAGATGTACGTATCCCTGCATTCGACGATCGCGGAGCCGGCCGCGCCGCCGCCCTGCAAAGCGAACCGCGCCCACGAGCCAGGCGGCACCGAATGCCAGCCAGCTATCGAGGCGTTTGCCGTCGCATCGATGCCTCCCGCCCTCGCCGTTCGCGACAGGAAGTCAAGCTCAACCGAACCGCGCACCGGCGCGGAATACTCCACAGAAGACGCCCAGCCATCGCCCGAGATATCGAGCCTGAATCCGTCGGGCATCGGCCCACGGGCGACAACAACGGGCCACGCCGGGGCGGTGCCCCTGTTCTCGACAACGCCGACGTTGCGCGCGTCGGTGGCACCCTTCCCATACGAGAGCGGGTAAGAGAGCCCTTGCGAATACCGCAGCCCCGCTCCCGCCCCCGTTCCAGACGGAAGCAGGATGGCAGTGCGCTTCTCCGACGAGCGGCGGCGCGGGTCGGGGCAAACAACGGTGACCGTCCCGGACGCAAACGCGCCGACAACATCATCGAGCTTCGTTTCGACATACCCGTCGCAATAGGTGTCCTCCCCGTCGGCATTGACGCGCACCCTGACGATGCGCCCCGCCATTGCCTGCAAGCCCGCGATGGCCTCAAGCGCTACCGACCTGGAATAGGCGGCGAAATCGATAGTCACGGTGCGGGCGGAATAAACCACAGCATCGGAGAGCACCGCGTGTGCGCCGTCAGCGCCCTGTCGTTCCGTCAAATCGACCTTTGCGTCAGGCGTGCCCCACCAGCCTTTGAGGGGCGTCCTGTTGGCAGTCCAAAGGCCCTCGGCTGGCGCGAGGGCGAGCCTTACGGCTTTGCTTCCGTCGGAAATCTCTATGAATCCATCGGTCATGCTAGGCTCGCCTCCCTCATGGCGTTTCGATAAATGATTGGCGCTGCCGTATATAAATCCGAGTCGGCTCGCACCACCTTCGTATTGAACGTCTGCACGATTGTGCGACCTCGGTCGCCGCCCGAAGCCGCGCCGTGTCCCCGATCAACCCCAACGACAGTTGCAGCGTCCGCAACCGCCTGCGTGGCGGAAATGCCCTCCATCACGGAGGCCATCGCGTCCGCAGGCTCGTCGGCCAGTTCCGCGATGCCCTCGGCCAGGCCGTGCACGATCGCGCGACCGCTGTACGGCGTCCAGCCCTTGCCGCTGAACGGGCCGCGCTTCGCGGGCGAGTGCGGCAGGTAGCTCGCTATCGTGTTCAAAACGCCCTCGATGGCGCTTCCCGCCGCCCCGATCATTCCCGTTATGCCGTCGATAACGCCCTGGATAATCGCCGAGCCAGCCGATTGCGCCTGGCCGACGATTCCCATCAATCCATTGATGAGGTTCGAGCCGAAGGTCGAGGCCGCTTCCGCCGCCTTCGAGCCCATGCTCGAAACCCAGCCTCCCACGGTGCCTATCACCGAGGAGAGGAAGCCCCCGACTTGCCCCGGCAGCTGTCCGAAGAAGCTCCCGACGCTTGAGAGGAATTGCGAGCCAGCCTGCACGGCCTGGGCCACGATTCCCGAGACCCACGCGCCGATGCTTGCTATCACGCCCGCGAGGAAGCCGCCGATAAGGTCAGGAAGCTGACCGAAGAAAGCTCCCACCTGGTCGACGAAGGATTGCACGCTTGCGGGGACTCCCAAAAGGAAGTTTACGAACTCGGTCACGGCGTTCACGAGCAGCGTCACAGTGTCGACCGCGAAGGTGAAAGCCGCCACCACGATTTCGAGCGCTGCCACCAGCACGTCGCCGAGGAACGTCGCGAGCGGCTCAAGCCACACCTGCGCGTCGGCCACGGCCTGGAAGAAGGCCGACATGGCCTCGCCAGCCGCCTCAAGCACTGGCATGAGGTATTCGCCCGCCTGGTCTGCCAGGTGCCCGATGAAGCCAGCCACCGTGTCTATGACGGTCGCGGCGGCCTCCATGGCGGATGTTCCGTCGAAACTCTCAAGGAACTGCGCGATTCCCTCAGCCGCCTTCGCGCCGAAGTCGGCGACGGTCTGCAGCGCCCCTGTTATCGCGTCGGCGAAATGGGAGTTGCCCGTAAGCGCCTCGATATCGCCGTTGAGCATGTTGAGCGCGTTCTTCGCAACGAGCGTGAACGATTCCACGGGGTTGTCGCCCATGCTCCAAAGCGACTTGAAGCCGTTGAACCTCTGCTCGATTTCGTCGAGCGCCGAATCGATGCCGTTCACCAGCCCGAGCGCGAAGTCGTTGCCCTCGAACGACGCTCGAAGCGCCTCGATTGCCGAATCGCCTATCTGCCCCGCGGAAGACACGAGCGTGGGCCCGATTTCGGCCACCATTCCAGGCACGGTGCCGATGAGCGTCCCCAGGATTTCGGCCACGCGCGGCACGACCTGCGAAGCCGCCGTTTCCACGCTCGTGACAAGGTTCTCAGTGAGCTGCGACATGTCCGCGTCGGAATCGCCCAGGCCAGTCAGCCAGTTCTCCCACGCGGCCTTCGCCATGTTCAGCGAGCCTTCAATCGTGGTCGCGGCCTCGCGGAAGGTTGTGCCCGCGATCTGCTGCTTCTGCTGGATGAGGTCGATTGCCGTGATGATGTCGGAGAAGCTGTCGATGCTCAGGTCAGAAGCCTCGCCGATGCTGGCGGCGTACTCGTTCGCGTCGGAGATGAGGCGCTTCATCTCTTCCTGCGTGCCGCCATAGCCCAGCTTGAGGTTGTCCAGCATCGTGTAATTCTGTTTGGCGAAGCCCTGGAACGCGTTCTGCACGTCCTGCATGTCGGTGCCGAACGTGTTCACGTTGTCGCTCATGGCGACCATGGCTTTCTGCGCCTGCGCAGCCGCCGCCTCGGTGTCTCCACCGAGCGAGCTGATGAGCGATGCCGAGAAGCTTGTCGCCTGCTCCATGTACTGGTTCGCCGACATGCCGCAGGTCTTATAGGCCTCTTGCGCCTGCGACAGCATGGTGTTCTGCGCGTTCTCCAGCGATTGCCACTTAGCGCTCACCTGGTCGACGCTCTGTCCCATGCTCGCGGCGTAGTCCTCAAGACTCTGCCCCATGTTGCCGAAGAGCTTCTGAATGCCGCCCACGTTCTGCTCGTAGGCCGCGTAGGCATCGAGCGACTGCTTCGTGACCGCCGCCGTGGCGGCAGTCACCGCCGCGCCCGCGGCCGCAACGCCCTTCGCAGCCAAGCCAGCAGCATTGCCCAAAGTCCCCGTGACCTTGGACGCTATTCCTCCGATTTTGTCCGACGCCTTGTCGTCCACGCCGATTTTGATAAGCAGGTCGAGCAGATTCAATCTGCACCACCTCCTAGATTTTCGCTTTAGCCAATACCTCCTCCGCGATTTCTTCTGCGCTTCGCCTGTCCACGGGCTTCCGGGCAGAACCTACGATTTCCCTCCAGGGCTGCTTTATGAATTTGTGCTGGGGCGTGAGCGCGGCCTGCGTGCTCATGTAGACCCGCCAGCTCCGCTCTTCGTCCTCGCGCTCGTGCCTGGCCTGGCAGTAACGCAAAAAAGGGCGAGCACGCTTTACTCCTGCGTACTCGCCCATGCAGAGCCATATAAGGGACGGGTCGCGGGCCGCTAATCGAAAAAACCCGACAGCATTTCTCGCAGCTCGCCGCCTTCGCCGAACGCCTTCTTGAGGTCGGCAACGTCCTTCACGATCTTTCGCACGTCGGAACACGCCTCGTACTCTTCCAGGCTTTGGCCGTCCACCGCCGCCAGAATCTTGTACAAGTCTTCGACGTTCTCCTTCATCAAGCGCGGAATGTAGTTCGCGACTACGCCCATCGCCCAATCGAGGGCGTCGCTCGCGTCTTTCTTCTGCAATCCTCGGTAGGCCTTGATTTCGCCCAGAATGTCTTCGCCTACGCCGCCTTGCATGATGTGCTCGGCGGCTTCCGCGATGAGCGCCATCGAGTCCATGGCTTGCTTTGCCGTGAGTTCATAGAATTTCATGCGGTTCCCTTTCGATTTACGCCGCGTCCGCGGTGCCTTGCTTGATATGAATCTCGAATGGGGCCTTCTCGGGGTCTTCCATCGAGTAGTGGCCAGTGAATTCGAACGCGAACTGGCCCTTCGCCTTGTCGCCTGTCTGCAACTGGAACCCGCCAGTCGAGAGCGCGTTGAGCACTTTGATGGCCAAGAAGCCAGCCTTGCCCGTGGTGCCGTCTGCGTTGATTTCCGAGTAGTCTCCAATAACCCACAGGTCTTTGAAGTCGGTGCTCTTCAGTACGGAACGAGGGATGATTCCGCCGCCAGACGCGTCAGCAGCGGCGCACAGCATCGTTCCAGCTGTGGTGTTTAGAGAAACGAAGGTCCCTGAGAGCTTCGTTTCCCAAGAATCGAGGCGCTTCATCTCCTTCATGTTCTTTGGACAGTTGTCAATATCCTCGCCGTAGTCCGAGAACGTCGGCGTGGCGGTGAAGTTGATGCCGCCAGACGTTGCGCCAAGTCGCGCATTCTCCGGAGCCTCTCCAGTCTCAAGGTTGAATTCGGTTACGATCATGCCCGCGT
Organism: uncultured Slackia sp.; assembly: GCF_934630525.1. Classification (GTDB taxonomy): domain Bacteria; phylum Actinomycetota; class Coriobacteriia; order Coriobacteriales; family Eggerthellaceae; genus Slackia. Next base: position 320,331 of record NZ_CAKTVX010000001.1, on the reverse strand, counting down.
TGAACTGGATGTTCTTGAACATGTCAGCAGGCAGTTTGCTGTATTTCATTCGACCTCCTAGTAATTCGTGATGTACTCAATCGAGACGTTGATGTATCGGCGCTTGACGGCGCTGTCGCCCGAGTCCATGGGCTGGCAGAACGGCGTTCCGCGCTTGAGCCATAGAACCCCCTCGTCGCAAGCGGCAATCGCGCCGCCGCGCGCAAGCGCCTTTCCGATTTGTCGCGCCTTCGCGTTCGGAAGCGCCTCGCTCGTGGTGCGGTACCAAAGGCTCAGCGTCGCGGCCTGCTCCCCATCGCCGAACATCGCCGTGGGGAGGTAGTAGGTCATGTAGGGCTCTTTCGCGTCCTCGGGGACGGCGTTCTCCGCGTAGGCGGGAATGCCGAAGCCCTCGGCCCAGGCCTTGAAGGCCGCCTCCTTATTCATTGGGCACCTCCCAGGCCTCGGCGCTGTGGCGGTAGAACTCGAAGCTCGCGGCCTTCGGCGGCTTGCGGTCTTCGCCGTTCGACGTGATTCGGAAGGTCTGGCCGTCGGATGAGCGCTGGAAAACATCGTGGAATTTGAGCGGCGCTTTCGTCGTGACCGTGTAGCGGTCTTCCGCGCCCTCCTTGGCCGCGATGCGGGCCTCGGTGCTCGAATCGAGCTTGATGGCCGCCTCGAACGGAGCCGATGGCGCGTAGACGGATGCGAAGCCGCCCTCGCCGTCGCTGACGCGCTTCAGCTCGAAGAGCGTGCACGGCTGCATTGCAGCCTCCCAAAGGCTCATAGCTTCCTCCATCGGTTCAGCTCGGATCTAAACGCGCCGCGCCAATTCGCGGAGCCTTCCGCGCCTTCCGCCTTCGTGTAGCTGTAGCCGTCGAAGCTCTCCGAGGAATACGGGCTCGCCGCCTCCTCGCCGTACTTCGCCTGCCACTCGCCGATGCTTGCCGCCAGCTCGGTGACGGCCTTGGGAATCGCCAATGCCGCGACCTCGCCCGTGAACGTCTCGTCTTGCAAATCAACGGCGGGCCACTGGTGCAGCCCGTCGTTGAAAACGCTTCCCTCGATGCGGAAGTACTGCCCGTCGAGCAGCCAGCCCTCGGGAAGGCCGATGCTTCCGCCCGAGATTTCGAAAACGCCCGTGGCGTAGTCGCGCTCGAACCAGTTGTTCAGGCTTCGCAGCACTTCCTCAAGCATCGCTAGCCCAGCTTCGCTGCGGTGCCGATGCCCTTGAGCACGCCAGCCTTGAGCGTGTTCTTCAGGACAACGCCAGCGACAAGCTCGACCTCGCCAGTCTTGACCGCGCCAGGCTCGGACATGTTGGGCATGAAGGACTGGATGACGCCAGTGCCGGTGGGGGAAATGCCGTGGAAGCCGTCGAGGCCAAGGGAAACCGCATAGATGTCGGACTTGCCGAGCGCGGATGCGGTGGCCGCGGTGTCCGCGACAGTGTCTACGGCGGTGGTGCCGTTGAAGTACTTGCCGAGGTTGACCATCGGGATGCCGTTGTACGTCTCGATGACGTTGCCAGCGTCGTTCTTCGTGCGCTCGTAGTAGCCAGCGCGGCGTGCGATGCCGCGGAACTTCGTCAGCATCTTGCCGTTCATCATCAGCATGTTCGCGCCGTCGACCTGCGAGAGGAGGGCGTCGATTTCGTCGAGGAACGCCTGCGCGTTCTTGGTCATGAGGTCTCCGGTGGAAACGTCGACCTCGGAGGTCAGCTCGTTGGAGGAGCCGGAAAGCAGCTTCGCGAGGCCGTCGAACGTGCCGTCGGGCTTTCCAGGGGTCGCTGTGCCAGCCGCCTTGCCGTTGATTGCGTAGTAATGGAACTCGTTCGCGGTAGCCTTGATTTTCTGCTCAAGCTGGAAAGTCAGCTCGTCGACGGCGCCCGAGGTGTTCTGGAGCACGCGGTCGACGGAGAACTTGCCGCCCATGATGATGGCGTTCGCGGTCTTCTTCTCGCGCTTGGCCTCGTTGGCGGTGTACTCGCTGTTGATTGCGCGGACTCCTGCGGTCGCGGGGGTCTTGAGCTGGGTGTAGCCGTACGCCAGCGTGGAGCCGCCAGTGCCGGGGGAAATCGCGTTGTCGAACGTCAGCTTGTCGAGCAGCAGCGAAGAACGCTGGAACGTGTCGATAACCTTCTGGTCTACGTGGTCGGCCATTCCGACCTTTGCCTCTTGGAGGGTGATAGCCATTCTTAGCCTTTCTGTTCATAGCGCTCGCGCAAAGCGTCGCGCAGGGTCTTCGGGGCCGCGGTTCCGCCGTCGCCCGCTGGGGGCTTGGCGACGCTCGCGCCCTCTGTCGTGATTACGGGAATGAAGTCCGCGAAGTCGGCCTTGATGCCTTCGACCAGCTTGTCGGCGTCCTTGATGGCCCCGTCCGCGACCTCGACGGAATCCAGGTCGGAAATCTTGAGCACCGCGTCGATGCGCTTCGCGTCAACGCCAGCCTTGGCGATGAGGTCGCGGTAGAGCGCCTTCTTCTGCGCCGCCGCCTTCTCCCCCTCGACCTTGGCCTTGAAGTCCTCGAAGGCCTTCTCCGTGGCCTCGAACTTCTCCTTGTACTCGTCGCTCGGCTCGGCCTTCGGCTCCTGCTTCGGGGCGGGCTTCGCTTCGAGCTGCGCCTTGTACTCGTCTCGCTGCGCCTTGAGGGCGTCCGTGCTCTCGATGTGCGCCGAGATGATTTCCTCTGCCTTCTCGTCTTCGATGCCCAGTGCCTTGAGCATGCGTCGGGTCAGTGCCATATCCCAATTTCTCCTTTGCCTCGGAATGTCGCCACGCTGCCTCGTGGCTGGTTGCGGGCATTGCCTTGCCCGCGTCTTGGTACGATTTTGCGCCGCTGGTCACAGCATCAAAAAAGCGCCCCCGAAGGGACGCTCCAATGGGGCATGCTCACTTGCCCATGTTGCTGCGAAGAATCGCGCGGTATTTGTCTCCGTGGTTCGTGGCCGCGTTCTTGAGGAAGTGCACGCCCTCGACCTTCGTTCCGCTCCTGGTCGAATGGCCTTCCTCGACGTACACGGCGTATTCGACGTTGGTTCCGATGTACGCGGCCCGCCCGCCGTCTCCCACGAGGTGCGTGATGCTGTTACGCAAGCGGCCAGTGTCCACGGGGCACGCCTTCTTCGCGTACCCTTCCGCCACGAGCCCGATTTCCTCCATCGCCTTCGCGAGCGCCTTGTTTATCGCCTCTACAATCGCCTGCGTGTTGTTCTCCCGCACTTCGAGCAGCCCGCTGATGTCGGAGGCGAGCAGGCCTTTGGTATTGCCGCTCGTGAAGCCGTTCTCGCGCATCCCATGCACCACGTCGCCGTTGCGGTCGGTGTACGTGTCGTTCTTTCCGCTGAAGCCCTGCTTTCCCGCCATATGTCCCCCTAAAAACGAAATGCCCCAAGTTTCCCCAGGGCACTCCGCGCCGCCCGAACCGCACGTAGCACGAACGCGGCGACTTCCCGCAGGCCCAGGGTTGCGGCCCCTGTAACTCGAAGCCTGCGGGCTTAGGGCTCAATTGTCGCGGGATTGTCACAGCAAAGGAAAAGGCCCGCCGAAGCGGGCCTTTCTTAGTACAGAGCACCCTCGTCGTACTCGGGCACGTACTCCCTACCTGTCCTTATGGATTTCTCGACTAAATCGACGAGTTTTGCGCAGTCCATACCTTGAAACGCCCACGGCACTCCGCCAAAGCGTTTTTGGTACTCGCGAATCGCCGCATTCGCCTTCTCTTCTTCGGCCTGCTCGGACTCTAGTTGCTCTGGGAGGGGGTTCCCTTTCTCGACCGCATCGTTTGCAAGCTTCACGAATTCCTCGTCGCTCAAGCGGAGCATCCAGCCGGGGATTTCGTAAAAGGCGGCGCGGTATGCATCCTCGGCCTCAATCACCTGCTCTTGCGTCAGCATTCGAGAACCTCCTTGACTATTCTTTCGAACCGCCCCATTGCCGTCGGGAACAGTTCGCGCAGTATCTCCAACGACCCGTCATTCATGACCTTCGCAGAACACGCCTCGGCGAAGAACTCCGTGGCTCGTCTTTCCTCGCCGCTCAGCGCATCCGTGAAATAATCGCCGCCGTGTCCCGCCCCAAGCGGAAACGGTACTCCCGTTGCTCCTTCGATAACGTCGCTCGCATCGTAGTACGAATGCTTCGTCCTTTCGTTTACGAGCTTCTTCAAGTCGGCAATTACCAGGTTGTTCAGCTCCCTTCTATTATACTTTAGCTCCCATCGCGCATTAGAGTCGAGCAAGGAATCTGCGACCTTTGCAAATCTCTCGTCGTCCATCAGCTGAACGAGGAGCGTGCGCCAACCAGTGCCATATTCCCTATTCGCACGCGTTGCTTCTCTGCAAAGTCTGACCACGCTGCGCTCGCCGATTTCCTTCGCCCGTTCGCGAATCAGTTTGATTGCCTCACTCGGGTCGCTTTTCGACAGTTCGTTGAACTTATTCGATGCCTTGCGCTTTGCAGCCTTGCCGATATACGAAGTCCAATCGTTGTCGATGCATTCAACGATTCCACTGCCATTTGACGTAAGCCCTTTCCGTCCAGAAGAAAGCCAATCTATCATATGGCCGAACTCATGGAAGGCTACCTCGTGATGCAAGTAGACCTCGTTACCGCGTTTCACTCTGGCTATATCGAGCTCTACGCCGCCGAGTTTGCGCTTGAACGAGCATCCGATTCCGGGCTCGTCGATTGCAATCACCAGCTGCGGGCCATACTTCCGGTATAGCGCCTTTATGTCAGCGTCCTTCGACTTCGCCAGTATATGGGCCATATCGACGGCCAAATCTCGCTGCGCCCTGGTTTCAGACATACCTACCGGGACGAAGCCTCCAAGTGGCCCCATCTCAATACTCTTAAGGGCGTTGCTCCATGCCCTTTGCTGTTCAATCCTCTGCAATGACTTGAACGTGCTACTGCTTGCCCCTCGCGTTTTCAAGTGCTCAGACAACGCCTTGCGGCCCTGCGCCTCGGTCATGCCGCGCTTCTCTAGCTGCGCCTTCACGCTCGGCTGCTCGAAGAACTCTCCCATCGTGCGCCCGCTGCTGTCGTGCGGTGGCCTCGCCGCATCCCCAGCCTTCCATTCCTCATACGTCATGTCCTCTGGCAGCTTGCTCCACCGCTCGGCATCGTCCGTCTCGAAGCCCTCCACGGCTGCGATCACAGTGCAGCGGCAGTTGCAAATCTCGGCGTAACGCCCCTGCGGGTCTCCAGGATAGCGGCACCCGTTCGAGAACTTGGCGCTCTCCTTGTTGTCGATGCGCTCGCCGTCGAGCTGCCTGTGGCTGTGTCGCGTGCGGTTGTCGAGCGTCGAGAGCCATTCCTTCTTGAGCTTGATGCCCATGCCCTTCGCCCGCTTGTAGCTGCTCATGCGCCCCGCGCATTCAGCTCCCGTCACGGCAGTCCTGGCCGTGCGCATGGCCGTTGCCATGTTGCTGCCCGTGACGTTCTGCACTCGGCGGGCTATCTTCGGAATGGATTCGCCCAGCAAAACGCCCTGGGTCAGCTGCGATGAGACAAGCTTGCGGTTCCACGCCATATCCTTCGCCACGTCAACGGCGGGGAGCAGCGCGGCGCCAGCCGTGAGCATGTGCCCCACCGTGTCGGGGTCTACGAGGTCGAACGCCACGGCCACGCCAGTGTCCTTGCAGATGGAGAAGGCGGCGTAGTTGGCGTTCTCGGCGTACACCTCGGGCAGCTTGCCGCTCAGCGCAGCCATGGCGACCTGGTTCGCATCGGTCATGGCCTGCGAAACCTGGTCGAGCGTGCTCGAGAGCTGCCTTGAGCGCAGGATTTTGCCCTTGCGCCAGGCCTTGTAGTCGGCCTCGGAGAGCTCGCCAGCCTCCACCTTCGCCCGCTGCTCCCCGTCCTCCTTCTCGAAGCGCTTGAGGAACCGCGAGAGGGCTTCCTGCGCGTCCGCCTGCGCCTGCTGGTACGTCTCATAAACGTCGGCCTGGAACTCGGCTATCTTCCGCTCCGCGAAGTCGTGCGCCTGGTCGCTCATGCGCTACTCCTCGGCTTCCTCTTCGCCATCGTCCTGCTTGGCGTTCGCCTGCAACGCTGGGGGAAGCGCGGCCATCTTGTCCGCCGCCTCCTCGTCCTTGCGCTTCAGGATTTCGGCCACCTCGTCGGGCGTTATGTTGGGCAGCTTGCGCAGAATGGTCTCGTCGTCCAGGTATTCCGCCTCCATCAGAACCGTCTCCACCTGGTCGCGCACGTTGCTGATGCGGTTGCGGGTGAAAACGGGCGTGTCGACGATGCCCTGCAACGCCACCAAATCCATGATGCCCTCGCGGATATGGCGCTCGAACTCGTCGGCCTCCTCGTCCATCGGCTGGTACGCCGCGTCGATGTGGTCGTTGGTCGCGCCTGCTGCCACGGTGTGCACGTCCAAAGCGCCGAAATCCTCGTACATGTCCGCCTTGATTGCGTCGAGCACGGCCTTGCGGGCCGCATACGGCACCTCCTGCGTGTACGGCGAAATCCTGCCGCCGTCCTCGGTGTCGGCGTTCGCGATGTGCGTCAGCTTCAGCCGGTCTCGCAGCTGCTGCAAGTCCTCGTCCTTCATGCCGCCAGCGTTCTCCACGATCCAGTAAATCTCGGCGCAGTCCTGCGTGTCGTTCGCCAGGCCAGACTTGATTAGGTCGTAGGCGTCCACGCTCTCGCGCAGCCCCACGAGGGTAGATTGATGCGCGTCGCTGCCCCAAATCGGGATGATGGGGAGGCGCGAGTAGTTCTCCTCGTCCACGGCCAGCTTCAGGCCGTCGGCCGGCACCTCTGCGTATGTGGCCTTGTACGGGCGCTTTCCCTCTGGGCATACCTGCAAATCGTCGGTGGTCTTCGCGTCGAAGGCCGTGTAGCCGTCCTGCTCGTACAGCACCGCGTGAAGCGGGCGCGTCGAATCCAAGCGCCAGAAACGGATGCCAGCCATCAGCGCGCCAGAGGTCTCGTCCCAAATCGGAGCGAACTCGGTCGCGGAGAAAACGTCGATGTGGTCGAGGTTCCAGAATGGAAAAGAGATGCCGTGAATCAAGGCGTTGAGGCCTATCTGCTTCACGTCGTCGTCGAAGCGAGGCCCCATCTTCGCCTTCGTGGTGTCCTCGCCGCCCTCGCCGACCTCAACGAAGCTCACGCCCTTGCCCAGCGAGTACATGCAGCGCTGAACGTTCAGGCGCTTGAAGAGGTTGCTCGCGATTCGCAGCTTCGATGCCGTGAAATCGTCGAATCGGCTGCCGTCGGTGCCGAACAGCGTGCGCGTGAAATTGCAGATTGTCTCGTTACGCTGGCGGTAGTAGTTGTCGGCGCTTCGGGCATTCTTGTACATCTCGCTCGCCTTGTGGCGCTCGATGGCCTCCTTGACGAAGCCAGGCGTAGCGCCATCCTCCAAAAGCTCCTGATACGTGATGATTGTCGAATTGGAACCCATCAAACCCCCTTGAACGGTGAAATGTACGTGCTCTTTTCCTTCCACATGCGCAAGGTCGCGACCCCGTACCTCAGCGCGTCCATCAGGTGGTCGTTCACCTTCACGGGCTTGTCCCCGTCGGCCTTCGCGTCCCACACGTAGCCAGCGAATTCCTTCGCCAGCTCTGGCAAATCGTCGGCGTACTTCACCTTGCCTTTGGCCATGCACATGGCCGTCTCCCTGATGCCGTCTGCCACGTCGTTGCGCGCCTTGCGCACCTTGAAGCCAGCCTGCCGCATCGCCGCGTGGAAGCTGGTCGCGCTCGGGTCGATTATGAACGGCGTGTCCCTCGGCAAACCGCCCAGGAACGCCGCCATGTCCGCCGCGTAGTCCGCGTCGGTCTTCTGGTGCCCCGTGTCGCGCCCGCTGTATCGGTACTCCTTCACCACGTGCCAGCAGCCCCCGCCGCGTGCCCACAGAAGAGCGGCGAAGGCGTTCTGAGTGCCGTAGTCGCACGACACCGCGTACTCTTCCGCATCGCCCTCGAATCGGGCCTCTGCTGCGTTCTTGTGGTCGGGATAGATAAGGCCCTCGGCCTGCGTCCACAGGCCCTTGATGTATCGGTCGTAGTAGATGGTGCCCGCGTAGTCGGCTTCGAGCTGCGCCACGACCTCGGGAAGCAGGGCGCCGTCCCAGATGGTGTAGTCCTGGCGGTATATGTCGATTCCCTCTGAATCGAGGAACCTTTTGAACCAGTGGTTAGGCGAATCGGGGTTACACGTGCCGTCGAAATGGCTGTGGGGGCAGCGCAGGCGCGATTTGAGCATCTGGAACACGGGCTCCGCCCACGTGGTCACCTCATCGCCGTAGACCCACTCGAACGTCGCGCCCTGAATCTTGCTGACGCTGTTGCTCTTGTCCGCGCCCAGGCAATACACCTTCTTGCCGAAGATTATCGCCGTGTTGTCCACGCGGATGTTCCCCACCACGTCGTCGCTGTAGAGCGAGCGCATGGGCTCCAGGATGTTGCGCTCCAAGGTGGAGCGGGTGTTTCCAATCATCACGAGCAGGCCTTCGCCCCTCGCCGCCATGATTCGCTGCGGAATCGTCACCGCTATGTCGAGGTACGATTTGCCGCTGCCCGTCGCGCCGCATTTCACGTTCCATCGGTGCGTGCACTCTTGCAGGTACTCCTGCTGCATCCTCGTCAGCATGGCTACCTGATCGCGCTAGGGACGGCCGAGACGAGCTCCTTGGCCGCCTTGAGCACGGCGGTGTCGGTGTTGTCCTCTGGCCTCGTCGGCCTTGCGTACCGCTCCGGGTATCTGCGCTCAAGCAGCCACGCAGCCGCCTGCCACGTGTCATCGGATGCCCTCATGATGCGCGAGACAAGGTTCGCCTCGCGCTCCGCGTCGGCCTTTTTAAGGCGTTCGCACAGTTCTCGCTGGTTCGCCGTCGTGGGGTGGTTTATCCATCGGCTGTATGTAGTCTTCGGAACGCCGAGAATCGCCGCTATCTGGCAGTCAGGAAGCCCGGCGCGGCAGTACTTCACCGCCTTCTCGATTCCCTCTTTGGTAAGTTTCTCTTTAGACATTGGCTCACGTTTCCGCAGGTAGATATCCGTTGCTTGCCAGAAACGTTACGCCAGCAGTCACAAGAAAGCCCCAGCTTGCGCCAGGGCTTTTTTAGTGCTGTCAGCCGATTCTCTCGGCGCTTCCACCCGTCAGGCGCTCCCATCTGTCGACTATGACGCTGGCGTAGTGCGGGTCGAGCTCGATGCATGCGCAGTGCCTCCCCGTCTGCTCGCACGCGACGACGCTGGTTCCGCTGCCGCCGAACATGTCGAGGACGGTCTCGCCGCGCCTTGTGCTGTTCATGATTTGGTACGCGAACAGGCCGACGGGCTTCATCGTCGGGTGCAGCTCGCTTCGCGTCGGCTTGTCGAATTCGAGCACCGTTGTCGCGCCCTTCTGCGCGAGCAGGTCTTTGACGAACTCGACGAGCTCAGCCTTGCTCATGCCGTTTGGGCTGCGGTCGTCGGTAATGACGGTCGATTCCTTGCGGCTGTCTGTGAAGTAATGCGCCGCGCCGCCCCTCCAGCCGTACAGGCACAGCTCATGCCGCCACTGGTAATCCTGCCGCCCAAGCGCGAAGGTGTTCTTGGCCCAGACGAGAATCTGCTTCACGTCCATTCCGGCCCTCTTTGCGGCCTCGAGGAAGTTGGCGCTCTGCGTAGATGCGTACCAGACGTAGAAGGCCGCGCCGGGCCTCATTGCCGACAAGGCGCTGCAAAGCACGGAGCGTAGGAACTCGACGAATGCCTCGTCGCTGCTCCAGCTGTCGTTCGCAATGACCAGCCCATCCGTGCGCCTGTGCAGCTGCTTGGCCTCGCTCGGACTGTCGTGCTGCCCCAATGCGACGTTGTATGGCGGGTCAGTCAGAAGCAGGTCTGCGCTCGCCGCCCCCCGCGCTGGGCATCGCCGACATCAAGCGACCGACGGCTTTCGCGTCGGTCGAGTCGCCGCAAAACAGCACGTGCCCTCCCATGCGCCAAAGCTCGCCAGATTGCACTCTGCCGCTGGCGTCGTTGTCAGGCTCGTCCTCGGTTATCTCCACATCGTCGTCGCTTGGAAGATCCATATCGTCGAACCCGAAGTCTGCCATGTCGAACTCGCCCGCAAGCTCGTCCAGCTCAGCGTCGAGCTTCGCGAAGTCCCAGCCGGTGTTCATCGTGAGCTTGTTGTGCGCCAGCCCGTAGGCCTTGCGCTCTTTGTCGTCCATGTGGTCGAGGCGGATGATAGGCACCTTCGCCATTCCCAGCTTCTTCGCAGCCATGACGCGACCGTGGCCCGCCACGATTTCGGTTCCCTCGGGGCCGTCCCAAACAGCCACGGGGTCGTTGAACCCGAACTCCTCGATGGAGCTGCAAATCTGGTCGATTTGCTCGTTGGTGTGAATCTTGGCGTTTCGCGCGTATGGAATCAACTCGTCGGTCGGCACTTCCTCGACCGACAGCTCAGGCTGCTCTTTCATGCCGTCTCCTTCCTGGTCAGTAACTCCATTGTCGCAGGTCGGTCACAGCAAAAGAAAAGGCCCAGGCATGAGCGAACCTGGGCCAAAAGGAAGGAAACCGCTCTCGCGGCCTCCCTAATTATCCGTAACGTGTCACAAAGTACCGTAAAACGCCGTAAAACGCCGTCGTGAACCGTTCATAGCCACACGGCGGGCATCCCGCCAACCTCCTTCGCATTCCTTCGCCTCGCGCTGCATATCTTCCCCTTGGTTATGCCCGTCTCCCTCGCGGCCTGCGCGATGCTCCAGTACTTCACGCCCCCGATAATCATCGGCGAGCTGTTCGGCATCGATATGAAGCTCACCTTGCTCGACAGCGCGATGGAATGGCCGTCGAGCTCCGTCATTCCGCGCTTCAGCGCCGAGCTCAACCGCGGCTGGCTCCAACCCATCGCCCTCGCGGCGGCCGTTATCGTCGGGTACTCCTTCCCGTCGACCAGGCACCAGCGCGGCAGCCTCTTCATCGGCGGCTCCCGCCTCGCGCCAGGCTCGTACGGCTCCTGCACCGTGGGGCTTTTTCTGCCGTCCTTGCGGTTCCCGTATACGATCATCTTGCTTCCTCGTACTCTATCCTCTTCCCGCGTATCTCGCCGCCGCGCTCTGCGGCCCTGGATACCTCGCTGCAAAGGCACCCGAGGGCCAGGGCGGCGCTCCGCCTCGAAGGATACGGAACGCCTCCCACGATTACGCCGCGGCGCGGGTTCTGCGGATTCCTCACTTCTTCCTCGACATGAGCATCGTGAAGGTCTTCCGCGAGATGCTGAGCGGCTTCTCGTAGCCGCCAGCGCGCCACTTGACGGCATTGTCTATGTCCGCCTTCTTCTCCTCGATGTACGACGACGGCTTGCCATTGAAGACGTACTCGCGGAGCGTGTAGCTGCCTGCGCTTGTGACCTTCACCGCCTCGGTCTCGATGTCGACGATTCGAACATCGAGCAGGCCATCCGTGACGCTCGGCTTCGAAAGCTCGGCCACTTGAGCCTTGAGGCTTTCGTTCTCTTCCTTGAGCTTCTCGTATTCCGAAATGAAGAAATCTTCGAGATTCATCTCTCCTCCTCTTTGTCTCCAAAATCCACGAGCGGGATTTCCCGCACGCCGCTGTTGCTGTAGTCCCACATCGGGCCGTACTCGTCGTACTGGCGAATCTCGCGCTTCGCCGCGCACTCTTCAGCGCGGGCCTTGTCGGTGAAGGCGATTACGGGCCGCTCCCACGCGTCCTCCCATTCGCCGCCGAAGTCGGTGACGAGCCAAATCGCCCGCTTATTCGTGCTCATCGTCCGCCGCCTCCTTCGCCTCATTCATCCATCGGTCGAAGCTATGCGCGCACTTCTCGCAAAGGTGGCGCTTCTTTCCGAAGCGGTAAATGCCCTTTGTCGGCTTGCGCACGAAGAAGCGCTTCGCGCTCACCGGCACGTACTCGCCGCATCGGTCGCATCTGTAAAGCCTCATCGCTCGACCACCTTCCTCCGGCAATGCGGGCAGTACTCGTATTTGCCGTACATCTCTTCGTGCGATTGCCCGCACTCTCGGCACTCCCAACCGCGCACCTCTTCGCCATGGACGGTGCGCGTGGTCTCGGTGAGGTCGAGCACGGTCGTCGGCACGTCGATGAGGTCGGCCAGGGCGGCGTAAACTTTGCTCTCGGCCTCGTGCGTATACATTCCGCTCACATCTACACCGATGCTGCCCGCGATCACGTCAAGCGCATCGACATGGCGGAATTCCCCACCAGCGGCCGTTCGCAGCTCTGTCGCCGCACGCCTGCGCTCTTCGTCGCTAATCATTACGCGCCTCCTCGTAGAAAACCTCCCTTGACGTGCGCCACGACTGGGCGCTGTCCAGCACCATTTGCAGCAGGAGCGCTGCGGTCGAGAGCTTCCTGAAGCTTCGCCCGCGCTCGCTGGTGTCGTACGCGACGCGCAGGTTGCCTGCGGCGTCGGGGCAAAGCACCTTGCAGTTCCTCGGGAGTTGAAGCTTCCCATGCAGTGCGTCGGCAAGTTCCCTCGGGCACACGAGCCAGTTCTCGTCGCCATCGAACGTCCGCCCGTGTCCGCTCGTGAAATCATCCATGCACGACTTCACCTCGACGAAGCAGAACGCGCCGCGCTCGGCTGCGGCGTTCGTGTAGCCGCTCCCGATGCGGTATGCCACGAAATCAACCCTGTGGGCTTCGTCGACCCATACCTCACTCGAAACCAAATTGAATTCTTTCCTGAGCCTCTTGAGCGCTTTCGCGGAAAGCTCGGCCGTTATCTCTCTGCGGTCGCTCATTTGCGCACCTCCCGAAGCAGCTCAATCAGCTCGCGCCATTGCCCGCCGATGCCCTCAAGCTCGCGCTCAATCGCAAGAGCTAGCTCGCGAATCTCCCATTGCGCGCGGCTGTCGAGACGCAGCGTCAGGAAGTTTTGCAGGCTGCTCGCGTTGACGGTCATCACGAGGCTCGTGTTCGTGGCCTCGGGGAGCAGATAGCGGGCGTCCTCCCTCGCGTTGAACGTCAGCGCTTCTTCGTAGTCCATTTTCGCCGCCGTCATGGCGGCCTTGAACCTTCGCTCGAATTCCGTACCCGCGATGCTCGGCGGCATCACGTACCAGTCTTCGCCGCCGACCTTGCAATATCGCTGCGACGTGACCGAGTACGACGCGATTCGATGGCGCGTGAGCTGCGCCAGGCAGGCGCGCGAGATTCCCTCAACCATGAGCGTCGCGGAAGCATGCTCGAAAACGCTCATATGGCCAGTCTTCGCGCATCGGCGCACGCGCTTCGGCGAAGGCGTGGGCTTGCCGTAGCACATGCCGGCGGCGATGCCTATCACGTCCATCGGGTTCGCCGTGGCGGCCAGTACGGTTACTTGCATTCGCTATCGCCTCCCATTTCGCAAGCTACGAGAATCCCGCTCGCGATGCTCTGAACCATGTATGCCAGGATTTCATGGCCGGGGTTTTCTTCTCCCATCATGTCGAACAGGTCGAGCGCCGCGTGCGTGGCCTCATGGGCGGCAACTCCGAATAACGCGTCGCGCTTGAGCCCCCTATCGACCCACACGACGATGCCTTCGCCCCTGACGGCGACCGTCTTTCCGTCGCACGCTTCGATGCTCGGCGGGTCGATTCCGAGGTTCCGCACGCATTCGCGGTATTCGGTCTCGTCCCTCGCGACGCTCACTGGAAACGGTAGGATGAAAGGGTTGATTTGGACGCCCATCACTCCGCCTCCTCTTCGATTCCCGCGAGCTTCTTGGCTCGCTTCAGTATGTCGACGCGCTCGTTCTTCCAGCAGGGCATTCCCGACTTCTCTATCCCATGGGGGCAACAAAAGCAATCTTCCGTAGATTCTTCGCATCCGAAATAGAAGCACGTGGTTCCCTTCATCATGTCCGCTTCCAGCTTCTCCCAGCTGTCGGCTTGGTCATCCTCTAGCGGCGCGGGATTCTTTCGCGACAGATACTTTGGGTTCACCGACGGAAGGAACGCGCCCTCGTCGGTATGCACGCCGACGCATGCCTCGTCGGCTTTTACGGTGATGCTGACCACGCGACACTCGTTTCCGCTCGAATACAAGACATCGCCGATGCGAATCGGCTCGCCGTCGGCATCGAGCGGCAGCTTCATATACGCATCGGGCTCGAAGCCCTCGGCGTTGCCCTTCCAATCGTCGAGCTCCGCCTTCAGCGCGGCGTTCTCCTCTTCGAGCGCCTTGAGCTTCGAGATGTGGTCGCTCATGATGCCGTTCGCCTTGCTCATGTGGGCTTTCGCCTGCTTTAGGTGCTCGATTCCGCTTCTCAAATCTTTCATTTACTCAACCCCCGTGCTTCCGAAGCCGCCTTCGCCGCGCTCGGTCTCTTCCAATTCGTCCACTCGTCGGAATGTCGGCAATTCACACGGCACGATTACCAGCTGCGCGATGCGCTCGCCCGCCATCACGATGTTCGGAAGATTGCCCGCGTTGTAGAGCGGAACCTTGATTTCTCCCGTGAATCCCGCGTCGATGATGCCGACTCCGTTCGCCATGAGCAGCCCGCGATTGCAAAGCGAGCTCCGCGCCGCCAGCAGGCCGAAGCAGCCCTCGGGGATGCTCACGCGCACGCCAGTGGGCACCGTGACGAATTGCCCGATTCCGATGGAGTAGGACTCGCTCGCGCGGAGGTCTGCTCCCGCGTCGTGCGCATGCGCTCGCGTCGGCATCTGTTCGACGGCGCACACGGTTCCGATTTCCATTCGCGCGATCGGCTCGCCGCAGGCTGGGCAATAGCTCGGCTTCTCCGTCGCGTCCGCGTCCTCGCCGATATGCACGTCGGACTCGGCTCCGCATTTCGGGCACTCGTGCGTGTACACCACAGCGTCGCACCAGCCGATGTGTTCCTCGATTCTCATTTCCAATCCTCTCCCGCTCGGCGGTTCCATTCCTTCGCGGGGTTCTCGGCGGCGAACGACGTGCTCGCCCCGCAGCTCCCGCATTTCACGATTCGGCCAGCGCCCACGTGCAGCAGCTTCGCCTCGCCGCCGCAGAACGGGCACGGCTTCAATTCCTCGCTCATTCCATTGCCTCCAGCTTGTCCAGGCGCTGCTTCACGTCGCGCATCTTCAGCTCAATTGCCGCAAGCGGCAGGAGGTCGGAAGCCTCGTCGTGCTCCAAAACCTCGCCGCAGTACTCCTCTGGCGACAGCTGCATATCGCTGTCAAGGCAAAGCATCTCGGACACTCGCCCGGGCTTGTGGCGCTCAAGCGTTTCGGCCCTCAGCTTCTTGTAGCCCCTCGAACTTCCGAAGCTCACATACGCGTCGCCCGACAGCGCGAACTCGATGCAGGCGACCTGCCCGGTGAACCCCGACGGGCCGCGCACGATATCGCCGAGGCGTATCGGCTCGCCGTTCTTGTCATTCGGAAGCTTCATTCCCGCTCGGCGGTTCCACTTCTCGGCGGCGTTGTCGAGGTCGAAGCTTTTATCCGTTCTCGCGCCGCATTCGTCGCACTCTATCCACCACACGTCACCGCCAGCGATGCCGCTCGCCTTGTGGACTTCGGGGAGGCCGTCGCAATGCGGGCACCTTCCGAGCTTCATTACCGTTGCCATTTCTCTTCCTTCCTCTCGCGCCCTGTGCGCCCCGATTCCGCTCGGGGCGGGCGCATACTCGTCAAACCTACGAAGCGCGGCTCAGGCGCGATTCTGTGGCTTCCTGCGGGCATTCCGCGGGCCTCGGGAACGAGGGAAGCTCGCTTGACCGCTTCCATCCCGTCGGCTCCACCAGCCCGTCGCGGAGCTCGTAGCACTCTGGGTGCCTCGCCGCGTCGATTACGAACGCCGCGCAAGTCACGTCGTTCGCCTCCGAATTCCACGGGCAGCCCTCGAAGCACTTCTCGTCCCCCGCGCCGCCGCAGCGCTCCGCGTACAGCATCACCAGCGTTTCGAGCTGTTCTTCCGTCAGCATGGCCGCACCTCCTTCTCGCCGCCGCCAATCTCGATCACGTAGCGCCCCATGGCGAACAGCCGTTCGTCGTTGCGGTAAAGCTCCTCGGCGAGCCTGCCTTCGAGCCATTCGCGCTCGAAGAACTCGCTGTCCCACTCCCAGCGCACTTTCGCGATTCCCTTGTGCAGCATCGCGTGGCACCCGTCGGCGTTCCCACTGCCGCACACGGCCAGAAGCGGCGGGCGAAGGATTCGCGGCCCCTTCGGCGCGTCCAATCGGAACGCGCTCCCGCCCATGCCCTTCGGCGGCTCGTGGTGGGCGTTGGCCGCTGGCCTGCCGCAGATGCAGCAGGCGGCCCCTTCCTCCAGCCGGTGCGCGTCCCCCTTGCCCGTATACGCCGCGCCCACGCACGGCTTTCCGAGCATCGAGAAGGCACGGACGGTGCGGCCCTTCAGCTGGGCCGCCGTGTACGTCAATGGCATGACACCACCTCCGCCTTGTGGTCGCCCATGCCGAAGACCCTGCGCACGATGGCCTCGGCGGTCTCCGCGTCCCCGCCTTGCGACATGAGCCGATTGCCGAGGTCGCTGGGCGTCTTGTACTGCGTCGTGAAGATGGTCGGCCTGCCGTGGTTGTACCTGTGGGCCACGAGGGCGAAGAGCTTGTCGAGCACGTCCTGGGTCGGCCGCCCCTTGCCCAAATCGTCGAGGCACAGGACGGCGCAGCCCTCCCATTTGCCCATAACACCCGCCTCGGTGCCGTCGGCCCCGTAGGTGGCGCGGACTTCGCGCAGGATGTCCCCGAAGGTTGCGAAGCGGCATCGGACGTGCGGGGCCATGGCTCCGAGCAGGGCGCAGGCGGCTTCCGTCTTGCCCTCGCCCGAATCGCCGATGAGCACCAGGTTGCGCGAATCGCCCTTCCAGCATTTCCGCGCCCAGTCCTGCGCGCGCTTCGGGGCCACCTCGAAGGGGACGCGCTCGAAGATGGTCGGCATCCCCACGGACACGATCGCCTTGCGCTTCGCCAAGTCGCGCTGAATGGCGAGCTCCGCGTCAATCTCGGCCTGCCGCTCTGGCGTGACCCCCGCCCGAATCTCCTTGAGCCGTTCCACGAGGGGATTAACCGAATCGGCTAAAGTCTGCATCGCTCGCCACCGCCTTCCCGCTGTCCCGGCGCTCCCAGGTCGTGAGCGCCGACTTCCACGACTTCATCGGGTTCTTGCCAACCTTCCAGCCGTTCGAGTCGTAGAAGGCGATGAACGAGCGGGCATCGACGTGGTAGCCCCTCGCCTTGATTTCCGCCTCGACCTCTTGGAGCGTGGGCCGCGCCATGCGCGCGCCCCCCTCTCTTTTCTTTGGCTTGGTATGGCTTGGCTTGGTTTGGTATATATAAGAGGGGTTTTCTTCGGTTTCGGTAGGTTTCTCGAAACCAGAAACGGGGGTTTCTTGGGTTTCCGAAACCTCCGAAACGGGGGTTTCCTCTTGTTTTGAAACCTCCGAAACCTGGGTTTCTTCCGTCTCGCAATGCGTCGAAACCTGGGTTTCGTCCTTCTGCTTCGGAGGTCGCCCGCCTTTGTTCTTGGTTCTAGCGGCAACGGAATTGTCGATATCCTCGCGAACCCCCTCGAACACGGCTCCCATGAGCGCGTTGTCAAAGCTCGGCTCCGTGCCGTTGGTTCCGTAAGCTGCCACGGCGGCGGCGAACACGCCCGCAAGCTCCGGCGGGAGCTTCGCCATGACGCGGGTCAGCTTCGGGAACCATGTAAAACTTCTCTCTTCCATGGCGCTTCCTAGAACGGAATCTCATCGTCATACACGTCGGCGGTCTGCGGCTGCTGGTACTGCGGCTGGTCGTACTGCTGCGGCTGGTCGTACTGCTGCGGCTGGTGCTGCGGCTGCTGTCCGCCGTCGCGGCTCGTCATGAACTCGATTTCGTCGACAACGACTTCAAGCTTGCTGCGCTTGCCGCCGTCTTGGGCCTCCCATTGCGACCAGCGCAATTTGCCCTCGATGGCGACCTTGCTGCCCTTGCCCAAGAAGCGGGACACGCTCGCGGCGCGATTGCCGAACATCGTGCAGTCGACGAAGTTCGCGTAGTCCTCGTACTGGCCCGTCTGCTGGTTCTTGCGGCGGTCATTGACGGCCACGCCGAAGCTCAGAATCTGGAAGCCGCTCGCCGTCTCGCGCAGCTCGGGGTCGCGGGTCAGATTGCCCGTGATGCAGACTTTGTTGATGCTCATTTGTGAGCCTCCTTCTCGATGTAATACTCGGCCACGGTCACCTTGCCGCGCCTGGTTTGAACTCGCTTGTTCCTCGTCTGGATGGGCACGCCGTCGGCTCGCAGCATGCACACGTAGCTCGCCAGCCTCGTCGTTCCCCATTCCCTGATAGCTATCTGGCTATCGAGCGTCAGCCCCGCTTCGAGGGCCGTCCTGATTTCTGCCTTCACGCTCATTGCGCCTCTTTCGCCGCGCCCCATTCGCGGGCGTATTGCTCGCGGAGCATGTCGAGCTGCTTCTTGTAGGTCATGATCGCCTCGTTGGCGTTGCGGTACTCGACCTCGCGGCGGTGGTACAGCTCCATGGCCTCGCTCACGTCTGGCATGCCCTTTATCACCATCCCGATGAAGCTCGCCGATTTGCCGTCTCGCTCCATCTGGTAGGCGACCCGCGCCTTCGCCGTGTAGTAGGCCGCCTCGGCCTCTACCATCTGGATGCCTCGGCTCTTGGCAAGCCCCAACGAGACGTTGAGCATTCGCGAGCATTCCTGAATCTCTTCCCAAAGGTCGAACCCAGCCATTACGCCGCCTCGAATTCAGACGCAACGAGGTTGAGCCAATCGGGGTCGCCCATCTGCGCCCCCGGGCGCTTCTTCACGCCCTCAAGCAGCGCGTCGGCTATGCCGCCGTGCTCCGCCGCGTAGTTCTGCAGCGCGTGCCATAGGCGCACCTTCGCCGCCTTCAACTCGCCGCCCTGGGGCTGCGGGGCGGCCTTGGGCTTCGGGGCCTGCTTGGGCTTCTGGGCGGCCTTGGGCTTCTCATTCGTCGCGTCCGCGTCCTTCGTGTCGTCGATTAGGAACAGGCCGTTGAGCGCGTACTTGCGGGCGTAGCTCGATGCCGTGCCCGTGATCTGGCTCTCATCCATTCCTTTCTTGGTCTCGGCCTCGCGGGCGTAGCCGCTCACCGTGGCCGTCTCGCTGCCGTCGGTGACGGTCGCGGTGGCCTTGATGTAGATGCGCCCGCCAACCTCCACGGGCTCGTCGGTGATGGTGAGCTGCAAGCCCTGCTCGAGAAGCAGCGGCTTCACCGCTTCGAGGATGTCCTCGCAGCTTCGGTACTTGTATCCGCCGAACTTGTTGAACTGCCCCTTGGGGGCCTTGAGAGCAGCCTGAACGGCCACCAGCTTCTTCATTCCTGAACCTCCTTCACCTTCTGGATGCGCCCCGTGATTCCACGGGAGCGGAGCACCTTCGCGACCTCTTCCATCTGCGAGCGCGTCGCGCCCCGAACGTCAATCGTCCAATCGCAAAGCGGCTCGCCGCATTGCCCCATCGGCTGCGGCGCTGCGGGAGCGGGCTGCTGCCCTATCGGCTCAGACTCAACCGGCTCAGGCTCCATCGCCGCCTTCATCTCCGCGATGCGCTCGTCGTACTCGGTCGCGCGGCGTGCTGCGTTGAGCGCGGCCCCCAGGTCGAGCGTTCGGAAGAACTCGCGCTCCGCCTCGTCGTAGTGCGCCATGCCGCTTTGCGCCTTCAACGTCTCCCAGTCGCGGGCGACCGCCGAAACCTTCGCATCGAGCGCCTTCTCGGCCTTCACCTGGCCGAAGCTCTTGTTGAGCCATTGCTTCTCGTGCAGCTGCTCGTACGGCACCACCGGCGCGAGCAGCTCGGCGAACTCCTCGTAGTGCGCCTTGAGGTTGCTGTAGATGAACGCCTTGCGCTCCTCTTCCGCCTGGTCGAGCTGCGCCTTGATGTTCTGGGCTGCCCCGTCGATGATCGACGTGATTCCCTTGCATCGCGCCTCGAACGCGTCGAGGGGCATGCAATACGCCTTCTTGACCGCCTTGCGTCGCGCCTCAATCTCGCCCTTGAGGCCGTTGAGATAGGCGCGGTCGTTCTTCGCGCCTGCGAGAACGGTCTTGTCCGTGAGGTCGTACTTCGCGCCGTCGTACGCGGCCACGATCTTGCGGACATGCGCCTCCAGCGCGTCGAAGTTCGCGGCGATTGACGGAGCCGAATACTCGACCGCAAGCTCGCTCGCCTCTTCCTCAATCACTTCTGCCTCAAGCACCTGCTCTTCGGCCATGTCGGCTCACCTTCCTCGTAAATCTGAACCACCAAGCGGGGGTTCCCTTTGTCGTGCCCGTACCAATCGTCGAGGTCGAGCACGTACCTCTGCGAATCGTTCGGTATCACTTCGGCCTTTTGCAGGCCGTCGAGAACGAACTTCATTCCCGTGCGGACGTTGTCCCAATCGCGCCGCGCGTCCTTCTCAAGCCACCCGACGCGAACCATGCAGCGCCCGACTGGCCGTATTCCCGCCTGCTTCGCAGACCAGGCCACGCGGTTGTCAAGCTCGCGCTTCATGCGGTTGCGCTGAACGCCGTTCTTGATTCGCAGCACGTCGTTCAGGCTCGGGAAGCGCCCAGGCACTTCGAACTGCTGCATCTACAGCACCAGCCCGAGCACTAGCAGCGCCCCAAGGCACAGCACCGAAGCGGCGACCATGCGGGGAACGTCGATTCCCCCTCGCCACAGCTCGCCGACATTCAGCGCCGACAGCGACCAGAACAAATCGGTGGTAAACTGGCGGTGCGCTCCAAGCGTCGCGGCCTTCGGGTTCCAATCGCGGGCCGCGTTTTTCTTTGCGCTCATTTCTCTCCTCCTATCCGTGGTTGCTCTTGAAGAAGGCTCCGCAACAGCCTTCGAATTGCCTTGAGGTCGGCGCAGACGATTGCCGTGCAACCGAGCGCGATTGCCGCCATCTGAAATGCTTCCATCACTCCCCCAATCAACTTTTCTTGAAAATTTCCAGGCCGTTTGACCTGCGTCTTTACGGTTTGGTTTACAAGTTCACGATTCCTTCAAACGCGCTCTCTGGCGGCGTTTGCGTTCACGCGCCCGGGCCCTTTTCGCGTCCGCGATGGCGGATAGGTACTCGGGGTCGCTCTCGTTCGCCCGAACCTCACGCATGGCTTCCGCGCGCACTCTCACGGGCGGCACGAAGCTTCGCTCGTGGCACAGGTCGCAAAGTCCCGTGGTCGGCTGAAGCCTTGAAACCTTGCGCCCGCACTGCGGGCAAATCGCCACAGGGAACAGGCTCACGCCGATTCGGCTCGCCCTTGCCTGAACCGCGCCGACGCTTCGGGCGTGGTGGCAGTTCTTGGCGATGAGCGTCGCGCAGTACTTCGCGCCACGGTTGCCGAACTCCATCAAGATTTGGTCTTCCTTGCGGCTCCATTGCTTCAAGCCCCCGTCACTCCTTCGCCAACTGCCTGTCCACGTACTCCTGGGCGAGCACCTTCCAACGCTTCCCCGCCTTCATTGCGGGAAGCTCACCCTTCTTGCACTTCTTCCGAACCGTCCACACCGAGCAGCCAGAGAACTCGGAGAACTCCTCGACGGTCATCGACTTCTTCACGACCATGGCTACAGGTACTTCGCGAAGTCGCGCACCATCGCCGACTTGGTTTTCGCCTTGTCGGCCTCGGCGATATCCCCGAGCGCGGCGTGCAGCCATTCCGCTGCGTCGCGGTAGCGGCCAGCCTTGACGTGCTCCAAGGCCTTCTCGATGCCGTGCTCGGCAACTCGCGCCGACGCGTACTCGTCTTCCGCGAAGCGGCCCCAAAGCTCGCCAGCCTCGGCCGCGTCCATGGTTTTCTTCTCTTCGCTCATCGTTCTTCCTTCCTGGTTGCTAAACGGCCTTTTCGGCTGCTTCCTCGTTCTGCTTCTGAAACGTGCGGTCGATTGCCGCGCCCTTCACGTTTTCAGCAGCCGCCTTGAGCAGGTCGAGGGCTTCTTCAAGCTCGCCCGCCTTGATGGAGGCTATCGCGACCTCCGCCGCGTTGATTGCGCCCGCCTCAAGCTCGTCTGCCTCGTTCGCGTAGTCATTCGCAAGTTCGAGCAGATGCTTCTTTTCCATGCCGGTTCCTTCCTCGTTACCAATTTTAATTTGGTAGCCTTATTCAAAAAAAGAGGACACGTAGTCCTTCAAGTACTGCTTGCCGTCAGCCCCGACGGCTTCGTAGTACTTTTTAAGCTTAATCGGCGTGAACCACTCGTCGGGATTGTTCTCCCACTTGCACAAAGTGGTGGCCGTCGTGCCCATCATCGCAGCGAAATCTTCCTGCGTTTTCAGGGAAGATTGTCGCGCCTTCGCTACCAGGGTTGCCATTCTTGCACCCCCTCTCAAACCTTTTGTTTCTCAGTACGCTATTAATTATAATTAAATGGGCGTCTTTGTAAACTATTAATTTTAATTTGCGTTTAATTTTTTTTAATTTGCTCTCAAAATTGGTAGTGGCCGTTAGGAAGGAAACCGCCATGGAAGTGAGCAACTTTGGGCGCAACGTGAAAGCGCTGCGAGAACGGGAGCGAATCACCCAAAACGAGCTGGCCGATAAACTTGAAATTACTCAAACGACCGTCAGCAATTGGGAGACGGGCGGCAAGCAACCACGCTCCAAGGAATTAGTCGAACGCATATGCGAGATGTTCGGTGTGAACCGTCAAGACCTCTACGGCTTCAATGACGGCCTCTACGCCAAAATCCACGGGCTGACCGAGGCCCCGGCTGGGGCCATCGCGCCCTCGCCTTCGAAACCCGCGTTCCTGCCCCTTCGCGGCAAAGTCCACGCTGGCGACCCGCAAGACCCCGACATGCTTGAAGGCATGGTCGAGCTGCCTGAGACTGTGGCGAAGAACCACCCGAACGCATACTTCCTCGAAGTCGAGGGCGATTGCATGAATAAGGTGTATCCCGAAGGCTGCTTGATTCTCGTCGACCCCGACCGCATGCCCGCCGACGGCTCGATCGCGGCGGTGTCCATCGACGGAACCGATTACGTAATGCGCAGGCTCCGCCGCGGCGCGTCGAGCATGATGCTCTCTCCAGAAAGCACAAACCCCGAGTACAAGGACATAGTAATAACCCAAGAGGACGGCCATACCGTCAGCCTCGTCGGAACCGTTGTCTGGTACCAGCCTGTGAAGGAGCTGGATTAGCCATGGTCTTCGGAATCGGGAAAATGATTGCCTCGACGAAAGAGGCATTTATAAAAGCACGCGACGGCCAGGAAGAAACCGAGCAGCCGACCATCGACCGGCACATCAGCCGCGCTATGCGCGAAGCCGAGTGGGAGGAAGAATACCTCGAAGCCCTGCGCGAGCGGCGCTACGAGGAAGAAAGCAGACAGAGCAAAATGCGGCGGCGCATTTTGAAGGAGGCGGGCGCGAAAGTAGACCTGCTCACCGACGAATGGATCGTAGGCGATGCCCGCGACATAGTGGGCGGCCCTTGCCAAATCGAGGTTCGCGCCGACAAAGAGCCGAGCCAGATAGAGGTCGAGTGGCAACCGCTCACCAAGGCGGGGAAGCTGCCGAAGAAGATAGCCAAGGCGAGCGTTATATGGGACTACTCCCGCCGCGACAGCGTTATATGCCATATCGGCTACACAGCCGAATGCGAGCCGTACACCGCCGACGTGTACCTGTGGCTCGACGGCGAATGCGAGGAATTCAAGCTCCGCATGTCCGAAGGAGTGTTGTCTATACAGTAAGGAGGCCGCGCTATGAAGCGCTACGAGGTCAATGGCGCAGGCTCAAAGCGTCCCCTTGACGGCAACCCGCCGCGCAAGTGCCGCAAGTGGCAGCTGCGCGTGAGCGTCTACGACATGGCGCAGGGAGGCCGCAAGCGCCTGCTCTCCCGCACCTTCCCCTCGAAGGCCCAGATTCGCGACGGAATCACGGGCACCATGCGCCAGGCGGATGCGGCGCTGTTCGAATTCGTGCGCGAGCTTGACGCGGAAGAGGCCAAGACCGAAAGCGAGGCGACTTTCGCAGAGTACGCCGCGGAATGGCTCGACGAGCGCGACGATTCCAAGCAATACAGCCCCCGAACCTCCGAGAACTACCGAAACGCCATGAAGGCCGTGTGCGAGCTGATAGGCGACGTGCCTTTGCGGGAGGTCGATTCGAGGACGCTCGACAAGCTTTGGGCAGACCTGCGCAACGGGCGCAGGCCGAACGGCAGGCCGCTCTCGCCGAACACCGTCGTCAATTACCACGCCATAACCAAGGCAATGCTCCACCACGCCATCGAGCGCAAGGTGCTACCGATGGACGCGCTGCTGGGGTCGCACGCGCCGAAGGGCGCTCAGCCGAACCGACGAGCCATGACCGACGAGGAGGCGGCCGCGTTCCTGGAAAGGCTCCAACCGAACGACGCTCGGCACGTGGCCCTGATGATGTACCTATGCATGGGCCTGCGACGCAGCGAGGCCCTGCGCGTGGAATGGA
The DNA here is from genome assembly GCF_934630525.1 of uncultured Slackia sp. Taxonomy (GTDB): domain Bacteria; phylum Actinomycetota; class Coriobacteriia; order Coriobacteriales; family Eggerthellaceae; genus Slackia. The sequence continues at coordinate 295,961 of NZ_CAKTVX010000001.1, read as the reverse complement.
AGGACTACGACGGCTCGTCCATCGACGTGTACGACAACCTCGCCGACGACGGCACGCCGATAGGCAGGCCCAAGACCCCCGCCAGCGTGGCACGCGTCCCCGTGCCCGAGTTCGCCGCCGACTTCCTGGAAAAGTGGCGCGCGCAGCAGGCCCGCATATTCGATGCCGACGGCGATACCCCGATATGCTCGTGGGACGGCTCATTCCTCAAGCCCGAGGCGATGAGCGTGTGGTGGCAGCGAGAAAGCGTGAAGTGGGACGTGCCGTACACGATGCACGAACTGCGCCATACCTTCATCACGCTGCTCGCTCGCGCTGGGGTTCACCCGCGCACGATGCAGGAGCTCGCGAGGCAGGCGACGCTCTCCGTCACGATGCAGGTCTACACCCATGTGCAGGACGATCAAAAGCGCGACGCGGTGGCGAAAATAAGCATTCTCGGGAAGAAGTGATGGCATTTTCTATCGTGAGGGCGAAAACACCACGCCCGACCTGGGGTTGCAACTTATGAGCCGTTTCTGTTATGTAAAGTTGTGCAGTTTTCGCACTTTTACGCCAATTACAATCGCAGCAACAATACGCACCACAACGGCCAAGGCGACCAGCACGACACCGATAAACAAGCCGCAAGCAATCGATGGGTCGAACGTTGAAATGTCGCGCCATGGAATCCCGAAATCACGCGGCATGGACAAAAGCCACGCAAATAAGCACGCGTAGAGCGCGCCATCGATTACCGCGGCACCAAGCACCATGGTTTTCCTTGCTTTACGCACCAATATACGCGCAACACAGCACCACACGGGAGTTAGCAGCAACGGAAGCGCACACATCAGCCAGAAATGCGCCCATTCCACATTTGTTTCGGCATGCGCCTCGTCATATTCGGATTGATCGAGGTCAACGGCGTTGTTGCCCATAGCGACATCAAGAACGCCACTCGCCAAATGAAAGAACAGCGAATTGCCCGCTACGGAATCATAGCCATCGCCAAGCACCACCACTCCAATGCCGCGGTCCGGCAGAATTGCCATGCTCGCCACGTTGGTCTCAACATCGCCATCGTGGCAAAATACGAGTTCGCCATCGTTATTGTACGAAGTCCACCCCATACCGTAATACGAATCGCCGTCCGGATCAGGCACGCGGCTCATGAACATTTGCATAACGCTATCGTAATCGAGCACGTTCTTGCCGCCGCCCAAATACATTTGCAAGTAATTCGCCATGTCGCGAATGCTCGAGGAAACATACCCCGACGAAGGCCCACCCCACGCATCATCGTTTTCAGCGTGCTGGAAATCATCTTGGATATAGCGCCCGAAATAATTTCTGTGGCCAAGCACATCTCTTGAGTCGGAATACGTCGCAGCATCATCGGGATCATCGTCGTTGATGCCGCCGAAGGTGTTGCTGTCGTATTCCCCAAGCACATCGTTCGTGCGCAAGCCCTGGGCGGAAGAGTCGACCATATTGAGCGGAGCGAAAACATGCTTCGCCATGTATGCGGAATACGACTCCCCCGACACATGCTCAACGATGCGCCCGAGCAAGTCATAATTGGCGTTCGCGTACGAAAACTCGCCGAAGCTGTCCCCTACCGTTGCCTCGTTGAGCGACTCGTAATACCCGAACCCGCTTGTCTGATTGAGCAGCATTCGAACGCTGACCTCGGGCGAGATGAGATATTCAGGAGCATAATCGCTCGCAGGGGCATCAAGATCGATTTTTCCCTGCTCAACAAGCTGCATAATCGCAACAGCGCACATCGACTTGCTCAACGAGCCAATATAGAACGCATCGCCAGCGCTCTCGCACGTTCCAAATGTGCGCATATACGCAACCCCTTGGCTCGTAACAACAGCGACAGCAACTCCAGGCTCATGAGTGCGATCAACGTTGCGCGAAAGATACGAATCTAACGCGGCGGAAAGCTCGTCGGCATCCAAATCGGCTGATGAGTTGCCGATTGATGAGGTTGCAGATGAAACGCTCTGTTTCGCGGGCTCATCGGCGTACGCCGCATGCAAATTCGATGCCGCAGCAAAGCAAAGGACGCCGACGAAAATCACCGTGACGAGCCTTGCCCATGAGGAATATGAAAAACGAACTGAGTGCACCGCGCCGCATCCTCTGCTAAAACGCGGCATAAATGAATTGAACGGGCTCTGCGAAGCCCGAAAATACTTCGTACCAAAACACAAGGCAACCCGCCATCAGCAAGAATAGCCCAGCGCCAACAGTCAGGGCAATTGGGTGGCTGCAGGCGAATGCGGTGACTTCGCACGAAATCGTATGCAGGTTTGAACGCTCTCTCAAAACGTCGCGAAATGTCATTCTGCACCACCTTCTTGAACAACGGAATTTGCGTCAGTTGCAGCGTTATCGGAAGGCGTCGAAGGTTCATCGCCTGCGCCTGAATCGCCCGAAGCACCGTTCAAATCGCCCGAGGCTCCGTTCGCAATCGCCGCATCGCTCTCGCTCGAATCGGCAGACATCGCAGCCTTAAGGCCATCAACGCTCCCAAAGCCTGCTCCGCCTAGAAATGCGTTGTCTTGGCCATTCGCGAAGTCATACACAGCATGCTCGATGCGCACCCAGCCAATCCAGCCCGGATGCACCGTATCGCACAGGAAGTATTTCTCATATTCGCAGCTTGAAAAATCGGCGTAAGCAACGCCCGCCTCATCGCATAAAGAACGCGCCTGGTCGTAGAATTGAGCACGCGTATCGGAAGTCACGCCCATTTCGTCATACCAGCTGCCATGCATGGGCAGAATCACAACGAGTGGCTCGAGACCCGCCTCCTTGCACACCTTCAAGAAGCACTGGAAATCGGCCCATTCGTCATCGGCATGCACGAAATCTTGGTTTTGCTCGCTTTTGTACTGAGAGTTTTTATCCCAGTAGGCATCGTGAATGCCGTAATCGTTGTTCGTGCACGATTGCTCGCCCTGCGCTTGCGCATCGGAAAGCAACGCATCCCAATCGGGCTCCCCCGTCGGCTCGCCAGCTGATCGCACCTGAGAATTCTTAGGCGACCCTTTCACCAACGCGTCGATTTTGCTGCGAATACGCAGGTCATTTGAGAATTGATAAGCAACATCATTCATGGCGTCGACGAAAGTATCGTCGTTTGCGGCCGCAATTTGCGTTTCTTCAACGCCAAGCGCCTCAAGACGCTGGCGAACATACGCTTTCGTGTCGTCGCTGATGGAGTCGTTTTCCAAGAAGCCCTTATACAGCTGATAAGAAAACTTCGACGAGAACTTCGACTGCTGGCCATTGCCTTTGAAGAACCATTGCGGCGAAAGCATGAGCACCACTTTGCGATTCTTCGACGATGGCGCATACGCCCCAGCGGCAATTGCCTGCCAGAGGCTTTGGTCGAACGCCTCGCCCACGTACGTCATATCGACGCGGCTCACGCTTTCGCCAAACACTTTCTGAGGGCATTGGTTCACCAGCGGCGATGAAATATAGAGCTCCGACGTGCCAAACGTCAGAATACCGTCGTCGCTCATGTTCGTCGTTGTGAAGTCGACGCTTTCCGATTTCGTGCCCGAATAGACGTAATCGTAGAGGCGCGTTTGGTCGACCACATCGCTCTGGCGTGGAAGCGCACAGCAAACGCCGCCCACCACAAGGGCGATCGCGACAAGACCGGCCACAACGCCCTTAAGAAGAAGCATGCCCGAAACCTTCTTTTCAGGTTCCTTTTCAGCCAAAACGCACCTCCTTTCCTTCGCCGTTCGTGCGAGCCTTACAGGCGTTTCTCAACCTGTTCGATAATCAGGTTCACCGTATTCATCTCTTCACGCTCAACTTCGGTAGGCGCAATCGAAACGCCGAATTCATCCTCGATATCGACGAGCAGCTCAACCGCCGCCATGGAATCGAGGAAGCCGAGCTCGAAAAGGTCCTCATCGCGATGATCGCGAACCTCTTCGTCGCCGCATACCTCCTCGAGCATGTCGAGCATCTTCTCTTCGACTTCCCCGTGAGTCATCGTTGCCATTGCCGTCTCCTTTCTATCAACGCCTCGCGGCGCTCTTCTATCATCCTCGCGGCGCTCGTCACAATTCAGTCCACTTCACGCATGGCACGCGTCACGCACCGCACGCAAGTTGTGTGATTTGGCCCGAGAACAACGCAAAGCCGAAAAACACCGCCTGCATCGTCGCGAACCACGATACGCCTCGAAACCATAGTTCTTTCTTATGCGCTTTATAGAATTTCGTTTTCTGAAACGCTTCCGTCGCCGCCAGCAACACGCCGTGGAACAGGCCATACAGCAAATAATCGGCGGCCAAACCATGCCATGCGCCCATAAGCAGCATGTTCACCATGAAGCCGCATTGGGCAACGCGAAGGCGTTTTTTAAACAGCTTATGCTTCAGCGCGAGACGCGAGAAACGCATGAACACGAAGTCACGCAGCCAAAACGAGAGCGTGATGTGCCAGCGATTCCAGAAATCTTTAATATCGACCGCCAAAAACGGTGCGCGGAAGTTGCGCGGCGTGCGAATGCCGAAGCAATAGCTCGCACCCATCGCCATGAGGCTGTAGCCAGCGAAATCGAAGAACAAATACAGGCCGTATTGATATGCAATGACGATCTGCTGCCACAGTTCAATGCCGAACCCCGCATTTCCCCACCCGTGCGGGTCATAGAAGCGGAAGATATAGGCGGCGATAACCATCTTATAGACCATGCCTGCCGCAATAAGCACTATGCCTCGAGCAAGAAGCCCTGCGTATTCGTCGCGCGAACGCGTCGCATGAAGATCCTCGACAAAACGACGGCTGCGGTCGATCGGCCCCGAGGTGAACACAGGAAAGAACACGATGAAGCATAGCCAATCGCTTGGGCTCATGCGCTCGATGATGCCATCGTGCACCTCAATAACAACCTGGGTTGCCTTGAACGTCAAATATGAAATGCCCACAAATCCAAGCAGGCTCGCGTCAAACGCACCGCTCACCTTGCATACGACAAGGGGATACAGCGTAAGCGCAAGCGCTATGCGAAAGCGCCATTTCGACTTCGGTGCGCGCATGAGCAGGGCGCATCCCGCAGCAGACGAAGCCAAAAACAGCACGAAGCAGGCAAGTTGGCGCACATCGTTCATAAAAAGCAGAGCCACAAAGAACAATGACGCAATAAGGCCATACCACTTCAGGGGCTTTTCGAGCAAGCCAAGCACCGCCGCGCCTACGACGGCAACGGAAAGCAGAACGAAAAAACTGGGGTCAGCGTAAAACGACATAACGACCAGCTTAGGCGCGTTTGCTGCGCGAAGACGCCGCGAGCGCCTTGCGGTCGATTTTCCCATTAGGGGTCAGCGGCATTTCGTCAATAAGGGCGAAGCGACGAGGAACCATATATTCAGGAATGCGCGCAGCAAGCGACGCTTTAAGCGAACGCTCCAGGTCGAGCTTCGAGGGAATTTCGACTTTCCCTTCCCCATTGCCGCAATGGCCAGCGCAATCCGACGCGTCGGACTCGAGCTCCTCGTATGCCGGAGTTCCATCGGGGTGCTTTTGCAGAACGATGAACGCCTTCAGGTATGCGATGCTTTCCTTATGGACAACCGGCACGACGCACGCTTGCTTCACGCCCTTGAGCGCGCGGATGTTTTCTTCGACATCTTCAAGCTCAATGCGGAAGCCATGGAGCTTGATGAGCGAGTCGAAGCGGCCTTCACAATGCAAAACGCCCTGCTCATCCACATGCCCCGCATCGCCCGTGCGATACGCGCGCACCTGCGTTCCGTCACAGAGCGCCGATTGCGAAAACGCCTTTTGAGTTTTCTCGGGATTGCGATAATAGCCCTTTGCCACCGTGTCGCCCACGATAACGATTTCACCCGAATCGCCGGTCGCGCGCGGCTCGCCCGTCTCCGGGTCGCAAATGCGAATCTCGGTACCAAGTCGCGGCGTACCCGCCGGCAGAGGCGCGTCGCTCGCAAGTTCGGCTTTACCGATCTCGCAATACGTCACGGCCACGGTCGATTCGGTTGGGCCATACGTGTTCGCCACGATGGCATGCGGAAAACGCTCGCGGAGCGCGGCGGCCGTCGCATGACGCAACGCCTCGCCGCAGAAAAGAAACAGCTTCACGCTCGGAAGCATGCTTTCGGAAAACGAAGGGTCGACCAGGCACAAATCAGCGAACGAAGGGGTCGAAACCCATACCGAGACGTCGGATTTCGCCAAATCGGCGAACAACGAGCGCGTGTCAGCCGTGAGCTCATGGGAAACGGCGTGCAGGCGGCCACCCGTCGAGAGCGCGCCGACCAATTCGTATTCGGAAAGGTCGAACGAATACGGTGGCTGATCGAGAAACACCTGGCCACCATCGCGAACAACGGGGAACGTGCGCACCCATTGCATGAAATTGCACACATTGTTCGCCGAAATCTCGATGCCTTTCGGCTTGCCCGTAGAGCCCGACGTGAAAATAATATATTGCGTTTCCTCGCCGCTCACCCATGCATCGCTCGCGGGCGCGTCACAACCAGAAAACGCGTCAATAAGCGCAGTGGGATTGGAAAAGCAAGAGATATCAAGCACGCGATCGGTGGCGACGTACGGCGCCAATGCTTCAGACAAAGGAGCGGCGCACACGACGAATGGGGAATCGAGCTGGGATAGGATATCGCCGATACGCGATGCAGGAAGCTCCACGTCGACAGGAACGAAGGCATGACCGCTTTTCAAACAGCCAAGGAAGCTTGCTACCATGCGAAAATCTTTATGCCCGAAAACCACGACCGGGAAACGGTCGGACGTCATCTCGTGAAGCTTTGCGGCAATGGCGTTCGACGCCGTTGAAAGCTCGCCATACGTCATGTGGCAAGAATCGGCCTCAAAAGCAACCGCCTGGGGTGCGATGGCAGCCTGCGTTTCAACCGATTCGACGAAAGCGTTCGACACCATATATTCCCCCAACAACACGAGACCTTTAATGGGGTCACTTTAGTTCTGTTGCGAGAATGTTTCCATGCCCGTTATCGTTTCGACGCATGACGTACAAAGCGCCACCACACCGAGACCGCATAAAATCAACGCTCTATGCATGAAGAATTCAATCGTAATAAACAAGGTACGCTCGCCTGCGCACATGGAAGAAATTGCCGAGCGTTATTCAACGCCCCAAGAGAGTCAAAGCGCAAGCGGGCCCATGCGCTTGACAAAGCGAATTGATTGACGAATTAATCGATGAACTTCGGCGGCATGGTGCCAATTCCAAGATATTCCGCAGCGAGGGACATGGGCTGAATCGTGGGCGAAGCAAATAATTTCGACGTGCCATAGGCGATGAGGGTTCCCTTTTCGTCGGTGATACGCCCTTCAGTAAGACTTATGGTTCGGCCGTGCTTGATAACTTCACCCTCGGCATAAATGATTCCACTCTGAGCGGAATGCATATCGTTCACCGTAAGGTCGATGGTGGTATAGCCCACGTCTTCGGGCATGCAGCACAAAAGGCACCAATACGTCACCGAATCGAGAAGCCCGGCGTTCACTCCCCCGTTAATGCCGCCGAACATGTTCGTATGTTTTCGATCTAGCTCCATGCGACAGCGATAATGGCCGGCATCGAGCAGCTCGGTCGTGGTGCCGAGCAGCTTGAGATAGGGGCTTTCATCGATCATCTTCGATGCGACTTTGACATATTCAGGATTCAGCTTCATAATTCGCCCTCATCCTCCCTTGACCTACGACCTACGCGGCTCTAACTACGCATGTTCGAAAAATCTTTGATTCCCCGCAAAAGCAGATCGACCTCTTCAGCCGTGGTATCGAAGCCAAAACTTACGCGAATCGTCGATTTGCCGAGTTTCAAGGGAATTCCAGCCGCCTGAAGGCTCAAAGGATGCTTCGGACGCCATGTGCCTTTCGGAACGGTCGTATGATTTTCAGTGCATGCGGAAGCTTTCGAAATGAAAATGCCCCGTTCGCCCAAGAAATCGAGCAAATCTTGGTTGAAGAGGCTCGGCAGCGACACGTTCACGATATACGGCGAGCCGTCGTCACGAGAGTTCACGATAGCGTCGGGAGCGGCATCGTACAGCCCTTCGACAAAACGAGCTTTCAACCCATGCGCATGAGCGAGGTTCGCCTCACGATTTTCGCACGCCTTTTTTGCGGCAACGGCAAACCCCGCAGCCAAAAACACCGGCTCAGTACCCGATCGCAGGCCCCGCTCCTGGCCCCCGCCAAAGGCATTGGTGAACATCTGCGTGCCGCGCTTCACGTAGAGCGCGCCAATACCGCGCGGCCCGCCGATTTTGTGGCCGGCAATGGTGAGCAGATCGACCCCCCATTCGCGAGGAGGCGTTGGCAGCTTTCCGAACGATTGCGTCGCATCGCAATGCACAAGCGCACTCGGAGCACGTTCATCACGAGCGGCGACGATTTCGGGAACGGGAAGCAGCCAGCCGAGCTCGTTTTGAACGCGCATCACAGAAATAAGCGTCGTGGGCTTGAGCAAGGCGCCGTGCAGCTGCTCCATGTCGAAATCGCCTGCGACATCTTCAATATGCTCAACATCCCAACCCTCGCGTCGCATGCCTCGAATCGACCTCGTAACAGAGGCGTGTTCAAGGGATGACGTCACAATGCGGCGCGATTCGTCTTTGCGCGCCATGCAAGCCCCGCGCACGGCAAGGTTATTCGCCTCGGTCGCACCGGAGGTAAAGAAGATCTCGTCGGCATCGACGCCAAGGCATTCAGCGATTGTGGCGCGCGATTGCTCGAGCACCTCTTTCGCAGCAGAGCCCACCCTATGAGGCGAAGACGGATTGCCCCATGCATGGCGCAACACGTCATTCATCGCTTCAATTGCCTCATCGATAACGGGCGTGGTTGCAGCGTTGTCCAAATAGGCATTGCAAACAGGCTCTTGCATGGTGGTCCTTAATCGAATGCGCAATGCAAAGCATCGCGCCACGGTGTCGAATATCAGCAGCAAGCATAATTCATTTCGGCAAACAAAAAAGCCGCGATGGGCAATCGCGGCTTTCATTTCATTTCAACGGCAGCTATTCAGTAAACAGCGGAGTTGAGAGATAACGCTCCCCCGTGTCGGCAAGAAGGGCAACGATGGTTTTGCCCTCGTTTTCGGGACGCTTGGCAAGCTCAATCGCAGCCCAGACGGCAGCGCCAGAGGAAATGCCCACGAGAACGCCTTCGGAATGGCCAACCAAACGGCCCGTCTCGAACGCATCGTCGTTTTCAACGGCGATAACCTCATCGTAGACGCCTGTGTCAAGCGTATCGGGCACAAAGCCTGCACCAATACCCTGGATTTTATGGGCGCCAGCGGTGCCCTTCGAAAGCACCGGAGAGCTCGCAGGCTCAACGGCGACAACCTTCACGTCGGGGTTCTGGGATTTCAGATATTTACCAACGCCGGTCACCGTGCCGCCCGTGCCCACGCCCGCAACGAAGACATCGACCTTGCCCTCGGTATCGTTCCAAATTTCGGGACCCGTGGTTTTGATATGGGCCTGGGGGTTTGCAGGATTGGTGAACTGGCCCGCGATGAAGCTGTTCGGAATCTCGGCGGTAAGTTCTTCCGCCTTCGCGATAGCGCCCTTCATACCCTTGGCGCCATCGGTAAGCACCAGTTCGGCACCGTAAGCCTTCATGAGCAAGCGACGCTCGACTGACATGGTCTCGGGCATCGTGATGATGAGTCGATAGCCGCGAGCCGCAGCAACCGAAGCCAAGCCGACACCCGTATTGCCGCTCGTGGGCTCGATAATCACAGAATCTTTGTTCAGCTTGCCCGCAGCCTCGGCATCGTCAAGCATCGCCTTCGCGATACGATCCTTCACAGAACCCGCAGGGTTGAAGTACTCGAGCTTTACGAGCACCTTGGCCTTCAGGTCGAGGTTCTTCTCGATATTGCTGAGTTCCAGAAGCGGCGTGTTGCCGATAAGTTGATCGATAGAGGTGTATACAGCCATGGGAATCTCCTTTTATAAAGTGGGGTGAAAACATAACGAGTGCGAATCTACCGTTCGCTGGAGCGCAAACATCGACATCGCTCGCCGGCGCACGACGCCACGCCATCCCTCTTCCAATGCTTCATTTCCATATTCCCACCTTTCCTGTAGGTATAACGGTATTTTACGATTTGAACCACGCGTGTCAAGCGCCCACGAATTTTTTTCTACCAACCGAATGCGTCTCAACATTTTCCATATAATCCTATCAACCCTGTATATAATAGGTTTGATACATGACACGATGCATTCACACTACGCCTGTAAGGAGGGCTTGCCATGATGGTTTCAACCAAGGGCCGCTACGCCCTGCGCGTTATGATCGACCTCGCCGAGCATCAAACCGATGGATATATCCCGCTGAAGGAAATCGCAGCACGCCAAAACATTTCCGAGAAATACTTGGAAAGCATTATCAAGTCGCTCGTGAAAAGCAATATGCTCATCGGCCTGCGCGGCAAAGGCGGCGGATACCGACTTACTCGCGAGCCCGACCAATACACCATAGGCGAAGTGCTGCGCCTGACCGAAGGCTCGCTCGCGCCCGTCGCATGCCTTGAGGCGAACGCCGAGTCGTGCCCCCGCATGATCGATTGCCGCACGGTGTCGTTATGGAGAGGCCTCGATGACGTGGTGAACGAATACCTCGACGGAATCACCGTGGCCGATTTGGTTGCGCCGTACCAATCGGGCGATAATTACGTTATCTAGAACGCTTTGCGCAAATCCGATTCCTTGTGATGCCAATGCCGAACCACGCTGCCGCCCCGCCCTCGCAAGGCGCGATGTGGCAGCTTTACTTTCATGAGGGGAACCAACGATATGGCATAATGTCTTGTTGGGTATTGGAGGGAATATGGAACACAACGCGATGATGGCGAACCCGATTCGCCACATTCGATTTATTGGATACGGCCTTACGAACGCATGGTCATTCATGCTGCTGTTCGTGCCGCTTTTTGGCGCGCATGACTCAACGATCGTCGTAAGCGGCTCGATGCTTTCAGGGGCGCTTTGCGGCCTTATGCTGCTGCTCGCTTCGCCCAAACTGCAAACGATCGCGGGCCGCAAGATGCTTTCGTTCCTCTTCGCCCTGGGCGCTTCTATCGGAACGCTTCTGTACGCGTACCCGATGTTTCCATCGTCGCCCGTTGCCCTATTCGGCCTTTTGCTATCGGGCTTTTGCTTTATCGGCATCGTCGCTTCGTGGTTCGAGAATTACGCCCGCTTAAGCACGCGCGATGTGGTGCTTCTTGCGGGATGCTCGTTTCTTTTCGCGGCGATTTTATGCCTCGTAATAGCAGCGGTCCCGCTCGACATCTCTGCATTGCTGCTCGCCGCGCTCCCGATCGCTTCGTTTGCGCTTATGCCCCATTCCCTTGTTGAAAAGCCGCATGCAGTTGCCGGCAACCCCGAGTCCGCCGCCGAAACGGCCCACTCGCTCATCGACAATGTCAAAGAATCTGTGAAATGGCGCACGCTCGCAGGGCTTTTCGTCACCTTTTTCGCGCTGGGGTCCATCGGGGCCCTCATACCGGCAAGCGAGCCGCCATTCGATTTCGGAATCAAATTCCTCATTATTCCCGTTATCATCTTTGTCTTCTTCGCCGTAAGCGCGCTGACGCTGCGCAGCAAAGTCGACATGACGATTCTCTACAAGGTGATGCTCGCAAGCTTCGCGGCACTCGTCTTTTTGTTCTCCAATTCGGAAAACGTGCCGCTGTCGATGGTGTTCTCGGGCTTCATCACAGCAGACGTGCTTATGTGGATCATGCTTCTGCTTATCGCGAAGAAAAGCCCCGCGAAGCCTATGGTTGTGTTCATCATAGGCTGGTTCGCGGAATGCGCCGGCAACGTTTCGGGACATATCGTGGCACCGCTTTGTGCAGGACATTCGACCATTTTTGTCGCAGTAGTGCTCATGTTCATCGTTCTGACCGTGGGACTCATGTTCTCGGAAGGCCAGTTTGTGCTCGACTTCGACATCGAAGCAGACGAAAGCAGCGTGCATGTCGAGGAAACCCCCGTTGAAGATTCGCGCGACGCCATTCGCGAATTCTGCGAGCACTACGGGCTGTCGCCCCGAGAATCGGAAGTATGCGAAATGTGGCTCACGGGCCATGGATTGAAATACATCCAAGAGAATCTCTTCATTTCAGAAGCGACCGTGAAAACGCACGTACGCAATATCTACCGCAAATGCGACACGCATAATCGAGCTGAAATCCTTGCCCTCTACGAGGCGGGATTGAAGAAATAAAGGCTTAGATGGGAAATATAGCTTAGAAAAACTAGCTTATAGGACGAAAAGTGCGTCCGATTTCGGGCGTTGGCGCAGTTCAACGCCCGTTTTTATGGAAGCGACCATTCGGGTCGAGAAAAAAGAAGCCCGCAGGCATTCCCAAGAGCGGGCGCACCTGCGGGCCTTATTCCGAACTGGTAAACCGATTGACGAGTTGCTTCTTACTGATTACTGGAGCTTTTCCAGAACAGCTTCGGTCGTTGTCACGCGCGAGTCGTAGCAACGCGTAAAGTAATCAAGGCCGCCTTCCTGGGTTCCAACAAGGAACGTCGCGGTGGCGTCGGCGGGGACAATGGTCTTATACCCGCGGAAATACGCACCGGCAAGCGTCTGCAGCACGCAGATATTCGTGTCGCAGCCGACAGCGATAAGCGTATCAACGCCCAGCTCACGCAGCGTCAAATCAAGATCGGTCTGGAAGAAACCGTCATAGCGGCGCTTCGAGATAACGAAATCGCTTTCCTGCACGTCGAACTCGGCCAAAGGCTGCGCAGCGTCGCTGCCCACAATGCCATGCTCGCCCCAAAGCTCCAATTCCTTGTCGAGGCCAGGAATATGCGCGTCGCACGAGAACACGACCGGAAGCCCTTTTGCGCGAGCAGCCTTCACGATTTTCACGCTGTTCGAAGCCATGCCCTCAAGACCCGGCGTCGCTCCCCCTTCGCCACCCAAAACATCGATGACGAGCACAGCCGTTTTCGACATATCGAACACATCGGTTTGCTGCCAGGGGGTGTTTTGCGCTACGGGAATATAAGCCATCATGTGTTCCTTCCTGCGAGGCTTACGAATTTAACGCTGATGCTTGCCGCGCGTATCGCGGCCGCGGCTCGATGCGTTCTTCGAAGGCCGCGTATGCACGACTCGCTGGCGCGATGCGTGCCTGCCGGCGAGCGCCTGCGTGTCGTCTTCATATTCTCTCACTTCGGAAGCGCGTTGCTTCTCTTTCGCAGCCTGTTCCATAAGCTGGGCACGAACGCGCGCCTTTCGCTCGCGCTCGCGTGCTTCGGCGTCGGAAGAAGCCCTCGAAGAGGCGACGGTAGCTCCCGAAACGCGCACGCGCTGCGAGGTTTGCCCGTTATAGCCGCGCACACGAGTCGTTCGAGCCGGCCCATCGGCCGATTCCGCATGCGACCCACGCGAGCGAACCACGTTCGTTTTGCCCGTTTTAACCTGCTCGCGAGCGCTGTGCATGGCCTTCTTCGTTTTCTGGCGAATTCGCAGCGCATCTGCCTGAGAGATATCGATACGACCCGACATAGCGGGGTTCACGGGCAACGTCGGCGTGCGACCCGAAGCCTCGTCGTCTTCTTGCCACACCGCGCCATGGCTGAACTGCACGCGAATCGTGATGTATTCCATGGCGAGCAGCGAAAGAAGAATCGCCATAACGATGAGGTAGCCGATTACAGCACCCGGCAAGCCCGTGAAATTGATGAGCAAAATGGGCACGAAAACCGAGAAGCCGAACGTGATGAAATAAAGCTTCGTAACGTCACCCTGGCGACGCAGCACGGTAATGACCTGATACAGGAAGTCGACTGCAGCGGTCACGCCGCCAGCAGCGACCATGACGTAGGCCAAGCCTCGATAGGGCTCGAAATCCAAGCCGTAAATCCAGCTCATAAGAGGTATGCCGATCCAGCCCATAAGAACGGCCGTCACGCCCGTGAATGCAAGCACAACGCCCATCATAGCCAAGAACGCCAAATCGAATCGCTTACGGCGGCTCGGGTCGGCCCATTCCTTCGTAAGTCGCACAAGCAGCGGCTTATATACCAGCTGAATCGCGAGCATAATGCCCTGCGCTGGGAAATACAGCGCGTTGAAATACAGCTGGCTGTCGTAAGGAAGCACGCCTTCCATCACAAACTTCGGCATGCTCTCGATAAGGTTGAACAGGAACACCGCCAGAAAGAGCGGGAAGCACTGCTTGAAAATAACCACGATGTTCTCAAAAGTGCAGCGCGGCGATTTCGGCGTTTCGATAAGCCCCAAAGGGAAAGTGAGGAAAACGAACGTCAACGCCGCGACCACAGCCATGGCGATGCTCGCGACGCCCACATTGCGCGTAATAAGCAACGCAAGCGAGAAAAGAACCACCACGAGAACCGAACGCACAGCCTGCGAGATGCCCGCAAGATAGAACTTGTCTTGTTGCTGCAAGCGGCCCTCATACACATCGGCGAGCGCATCGATCATGCGATAGAAATACACGCCGATCGAAATGGTGAGCATGTCTCCGCCATAGCCGCGCACCATGCAGTATCCCACGCCAACAACCATCATGAGCGCGCAGGTAATGAAACGGTTCACCTCATAATCGGCAAACGAATGGCGCTCATCGATATCGGAAACCTGATAGGTGCGCACGCCGTAATTGCCGATCATCATAAGCAACGTAGCGGTGATGAACGCAAGCGAAAACATACCCGCAAGCTCGGCGTTCGTGAGCTGCGTGATAACGACGGTGAGCACGGGGAAAACCATGCCCCACGTGGCGATGCCGAACATATTGCAAATGTAGTCGCGCGATGTGCGGTGCGACGCATACATCTCGTCCTGATCGGAAAACGAGCCATCTTTCGCGGCACCGAGCAAGCGGTTCCACCATTGGCCAATAGTCCTGGTAAGCGCGTTATTCACAAATACGTTCGACATAACGAAGCGAAAATCCCCTTTCAACGCCCCCATGGAGCGAAATGCATAAACACATGGAATTATAAAGCCCCGTCCGGAAAACTCCGGACGGGGCGAAGCGGCGTCAACAAACGTTCACCTAACGAAATAAAGGATGAATTTACGCCTCAATGGCACCCGCGGAACTCACCTGAGCTTCGGAATCATTGAACACATCGCGATTGAAGCCGCCATTGACGTGGGACGACGTAATTCCCGCAACCATGGAATCGCTCACATTGAGCGCCGTGCGGCCCATATCGATGAGCGGCTCAACGGAAGCGAGAATGCCCACGATTTCGATAGGCAGGCCCAGGGTGCCCAGCACGATGAGCGATGCGAACGTCGCGCCGCCGCCAACGCCGGCGATGCCGAATGAGCTCACGACGATGACCGCGACGAGCATAACCACGAATTCTGGCGAGAACACGTTAATGCCAACCGTCGGGGCGATGATCGTGGCAAGCATGGCGGGATAAATGCCCGCGCAGCCATTCTGGCCAATCGACATGCCGAAGCTTGCCGCGAAATTCGCCGTAGCAGAATCGACGCCGAGCGCATGGCGCTGCGTTTCGATATTCATGGGCAACGCACCGGCGCTCGTACGAGAAACGAACGCGAAGCTCAAAACGGGGAATGCCTTCTTCACGTACGTAATCGGGCTCACGCGATTCGCCGCCACGATGATGAGGTGCACGATGAACACCGTGATCAGAGCAATATAGGAAACGATCACGAACTTGCCCAAGTCGAGCACGGCAGCGAAATCGCTCTTCGCCATGAAGCTCGCGATAAGGGCGAGCACGCCGTAAGGAGTGAGCGAAAGAACCATATTCACGATACGCATGACGATGCCGTACAGCGCATCGATGAACTTCTTGAAGAATTCAGCCTGCTCGGAATCTTTATCGCGCAGCTTCAAATATGCGACGCCCACGATTGCCGAGAAAATAACGACCGCGATGGTGGATGTGGAGCGGCTTCCGGTGAAATCGGCGAATACGTTCGTCGGAATGAAGCTGAGCAGCTCCTGCGGAATGGTGAGCGCGGCAACGGTTTCCTGCTTGTCTTGAAGGGTTGCGAGCTTGGTCGGGTCCACCGTGCCATCGGCAAAGCTTGCGCCCGCCAGGCCGGAAAACGCGATAACCGCCCAGCCAACGATTGCCGCGATGGCGACCGTCGCGAGCAGCACGACGAGCACGACCGCGCCAATCTTGCCAAGGTTATCGGTCACTTCAGCGCGCGTGAAGGCGCCGACAATGGCCACGAACACCAAAGGCATAACGAGCATCTTCAGCAAGTTGATGTAACCCTGGCCCACGATGCTCATCCAATCGAGCGCCGTCTTGGTCGCATCGGTGCCGAGCCCGAGCACGAGCTGGATGCCCGCGCCGAACACCACGCCCAAACCAAGCGCTGTGAACACGCGGAACGTGAAGCTCATGCCCTTCTTCTTCAAAAATGCGAGGAAGGCGATGAGGCCAACGAGAATCGCGAGCACCACCACCGTCGACGCGACGGTTCCAAACGACATAGCGTCCCCCCTTGAAACATGGAGCCGAGGCCCCTTTGATTAGGATGGTTCTGCATTATTATTCTATTTCCCTATTTATGCAATAGGTTTATAGGTATTAATTGGGAAGAGAGCAACGAAAAGGCAAAAACGATAGTTCATCGCTGCAACAATATGCCGCAGGGGATACAATCCAAGTAACGCGATTCAAGGAGGATAGCTTATGTCTTACGCATTCATCCACGCCACGGTGCTCGACGGCACAGAAAAAATGAAGCCCGCGCCCGACACGACGGTTCTCGTCGATGACGAGGGCAAAATCGTCGAGGTCGGCCCCACCGCCAAAGTAAAAATGCGCGGCGGCGAGCAAATCGTCGATTTGCAAGGCAAGTACCTCATGCCTGGACTCATCAATATGCACGTTCACCTGGTTGGCGACGGTACGCCCCGCAGTTCGAGCAACGCCGAAGGGGCGGTTCAAAAAGTCACGGGCAATCCCGTCGGCATGGCGATTTTGCGCCACATGCTGAAGGCTTCGCTGAAAAACCAGCTCGCAAGCGGCGTAACCACCGTGCGCAGCGTCGGCGACCCCGGGTATGCCGATATCCAAGTGCGCGACCAAATCAAATCGGGCAAATTCCAAGGTCCGCGCCTTATCGCATCGGGCTGCGGCATCACTGTTCCCGAAGGCCATGCGCGCTTCTTCGCGAAAAAAGCAACGACCCCCGAAGAGGGGCGCGCGCTCGTTCATGAGCACTTCAGCAATGGCGCCGATCAAATCAAGCTTTTTATCACGGGCGGCGTTTTCGATGCCGAAGTCGAAGGCGAGCCGGGCGTTTTGCGCATGCCGCTCGATATCGCGCAGGCAGCGTGCGACGAAGCGCATAAGCTCGGGCTTCGCACCTCAGCCCATATTGAAAGCACGGAAGGCGTCGAGGTTGGATTGAAAGCGGGCGTCGACACCATCGAGCATGGCGCGCCCCTTACCGACGAGCTTCTGAAGCTGTTCAAGAAAAACGGGCTCGGCAACGCCTCGTCGCTTACCTGCACCCTCTCGCCGGCACTCCCCTTCGCGGTGCTTTCGCCCGAGAAAACGCACTCTACCCATGTGCAGAAAGTCAACGGCCGCGTCGTCTACGAAGGCGTCGCCACCGCGACGCGTCAGGCGCTTGCCAATGGCATTCCCGTAGGCCTGGGCACCGATTCCGCCTGCCCGTTCGTCACGCACTACGATATGTGGCGCGAAGTGGTGTATTTCCAGCGCCATACCGGCGTGACGTCCGAATTCGCGCTGCATACCGCGACGCTCAAGAACGCGCAACTGCTGGGCGTGGCCAACGAAACCGGCTCCATCGAAACGGGCAAAAGCGCCGACTTCATCGTGCTCGACGTAAACCCACTCGACGATCTTTGCGCGCTGCGCAACGTTGAACAAGTCTACATGGCCGGCAAGCCGGTGAAATACAAGGCGAAGCACCTGCCCAAGATCGACGCCGGGCTCGATGGCATTATGGACGGCCTCGACAACGACCCGTTCGTGAGCGAATGGAATATCGCGGGCGAAAAGAAGTCGCTCAACCCCTTTGCGAAACGCGGCGCGAAGGAATAAAGGCCGACAGCAAACGCGAAAAGGCCGCTTGGCTTTTTCGTGAAACGCGGCACAAGGGAATAGAGCGGAAACGCCACCCTTCGGCAACGTGCTCAACAGCCACCGAAAAACACGCACACCAGCCGCCGCTTCGGAATCGTGAGCCCGAAGCGGCGGCCTAATGCGCATAATGAAAAGGCAACTCACCTCTCGACAAGGAAAGGAACACCCATGAGGCTCGCAATCGCTTCAGACATTCACGGTTCTGCGAAATGGTGCGAAAAGTTCTTGAAAGCGGCCGACGAGGAGCGAGCCGACGAGATTATTTTGCTCGGCGACATTTTGTATCACGGACCACGAAACGAAGAACCCGAGGGCTACGACCCCAAAAGCGTTGCCGCCATGCTCAACGAGCGCGCGGGTTCCATTGTGGCCGCGCGCGGCAATTGCGACGCAGAAGTCGACCAGATGATGCTCGAGTTCCCCTGCATGAGCGATTACGCGCTCGTCTTCGCTGACGGCATGCGCCTGTTCTGCACGCATGGCCATGTATTCGGAAGCGGGCTGCATAACAGCGTCAACAACATGCCGAAATTGCCGAAAGGAAGCGCATTCCTGTTCGGACACACGCATATCAAGGTGAACGAGCGCGATGTGCACCACACCGGCGTGTGGCTGTTCAACCCAGGCAGCGTATCCATCCCGAAAGACGGCTCTCACAGCTTCGGCATTTTCGACGACAAAACCTTTACCCACCGCATTCTGCTGTAAGCGACACCCAGCGCGACACGAAAACGGCCTGCCAACCATATCCAAAGGTTGGCAGGCCGTTTGATTTCATGACAAGCCAGAAAACCGCGCGTGGGCCGTTCACGGCGATGCGCCGAGCGAGACCTGTTAAATGCTCGTAGTGCTTAACAAGTTCAACGCCGCATATGCATCCCAGCAAAAGAACGGCTCCCTCCATAGAGGGAGCCGTTCTCGTTATGCGATAGATGACCTTACGCAAGAATAAACATGAGCAAGAACGCGAGCGAGGCAACCAACATGAGCGGCTTGACTTCCTTGGCCCTGCCAGTCACGAGCATAATGACCACGTAGGAGATAAAGCCGAAGCCGATGCCATTCGTGATGGAATACGTCATGGGAATACCCATGATGCACGCAAACGCCGGGAACGCATGCTCAATGTTCTCCCAATCGATATGCACGACGTCGGAAAGCATGAGATAACCCACAACGACAAGCGCGCCGCAGGTAGCCGAAGACGACACCATGCCAATGACAGGCGCAAAGAACGCGAACACAACGAACAGCAGGCCCACGACGATGTTGGAGAGGCCCGTGCGAGCACCAGCTGCAGCGCCCGAAGCCGATTCGACGAACGTGGTGATGGAGCTCGCGCCGCAGAAACCGCCTACCGCAGCAGCCGCGGAGTCGACCATAAGAATGGGCTGGATGTCGTCAACGTTGCCATCTTTGTCGGCGAACTCGCCGCGCTGGCCAACGGCAACAACCGTGCCCATGGTGTCGAAGAAGTCGCTCATAAGCAACGAGAATACGAAGAGCAGCAATGCAGGCTGCAGGAACACCTGAACGATTGCCATGGTGTCGGTGCCAGGAATGGTTTGGAACGGGGCCGCAAAAGCCGAGAAATCCAAGCCGAAGTTCCACGACGTCGGCAGCGGCGTTACGCCCAGCGGAATACCGATGATCGTCGCTGCAACGATGGAAATGAGCAGGCCGCCCTTCACGTTGAGCACCTGCAGAATAACGGCAATTGCAATAGCAACGATCGAGACAATGGCAACGGGCGAAGACAGATCGCCAAGCGTAAGAAGGGTCGATTCGCTCGAGACGATAACGCCGCCGCCCTTCAGGCCGATAAACGCGATGAACAAGCCGATACCAATGCCGATAGCGTGTCGCAGGCTGGCCGGAATAGCGTCCATGACCGCCTTACGAAGGCCGCACGCGACCAAGATGAAGATAACCACGCCCTCGAGCATAACGATGGCCATAGCAACGCGCCAGTCGACGTTTACGCCGCCCAGGCACAGGGTATAAGCGACGATGGCGTTGATGCCCATGCCAGATGCCAAAGCAACGGGACGGTTGGCGATAAGGCCCATGGCGATCGTCATGATGGCTGCGCCGATGCACGTTGCGGTAAGCGCCGCTTCAAACGGCATGCCCGCCGCAACAAGCATCTGTGGGTTAACGGCGATGATGTACGACATCGCAAGGAATGTCGTGAGGCCGCCGATGACCTCATTTCCGACCGAAGAATTGCGCTCGGAAATCTTGAAGAACGTATCCACTCTCAACCTTTCTGCTCGAGAAGCTTCGCCGCACTGTCTATGCGGCAAATGAGCATAGTAGCACGCCTCAGAAAAGAAAGCAGAGCAATCTGCTACGCGACGCGTAGAAAGGCACTCGATAAAGGTGAATGGATGAGGGGAGTCATCCTCGCAGCCTCATACAAAAAAGCGCCGTTCGTTAGAACGGCGCAACAAAGACTGGAGCGGACAACGGGCTCATGGACGCGCTTCGCGCGCCCCTACCCCTCAGGCTAAAGCCTTCGGGCGAATTCCTAAAAACCGCCCACTGGGCGGTTTTCTTGACAGAATTCCACCTCATCGGTTCGAGCCCCGCTCCGTGCCCCCTTCAGACCAGAGTTGCAGGTTGGATTCCGAAGAGCCGCATTCGCAGCAAAGGCAGCGAGCGCCATGCTGAGTGGGCAGATTGCCCTGAAAGAGGAGCGAAGCGTACTTCGGTACGCGAGCGACGATTGAGGGGCAAGATGCCGCCCAGCATGGAGCGCAGCGTCGGTCGTCTCATACGAAAAAGCGCCGTTCGCTAGAACGGCGCAACAAGACTGGAGCGGACAACGGGGCTCGAACCCGCGACCCCCACCTTGGCAAGGTGGTGCTCTACCAACTGAGCCATGTCCGCAAATATGGAGGCGAGAACCGGATTCGAACCGGTGGTGAGGGCTTTGCAGGCCCCTGCCTTACCACTTGGCCATCTCGCCATTATCAAAAGAAGCCCGCCCGAAAACGGGCTTCGAATGAACTGGAGCGGACAACGGGGCTCGAACCCGCGACCCCCACCTTGGCAAGGTGGTGCTCTACCAACTGAGCCATGTCCGCGAAGTGGTGGGCGATACAAGATTTGAACTTGTGACCCCTACCGTGTCAAGGTAGTGCTCTCCCCCTGAGCTAACCGCCCACTTCGTTTGGTTGTTCGGTTCGTTTCCGTTCCGCTCAACCGCGCGAGTTGGTATATTACAGACTTCCCCAAGCGAATGCAAGAACTTTTTTCGAAATTTTTGCCCTTGGATCAACGATAATAATATCGACGCAGGTCGGAGCCCAATAATATTTCAACTGCTTCCAACTGCTACGCTCCCCGCCTCCCTGGACATTAATTGCGTTCTGTAAAGAAGCGTCTGAGATTGCCGCCATGCGGCCCGAATGCACGGGGCGAACCTTCTTTGTCAGAAATCGCCGCAATGGGGCCCGAATGCATTAAATCAGGCTTGTTTTGTCAGAAATCACGACAATGGGGCCTCAAAGTCGCGGTCTCAATGCCACACGAAGGTCAAAATGGGCCCAAAAGCGCAATCAGAGCACGTTTTCAGGGTCTAATAGCAGTCTGCAAGCTTGCAGAGAGGCCCCATTGCGCCACTTTCTGTCATAAAAGGCTTCCCGCTCTGAAACAGGCTTTCCCGGAACGCGGCAACTATCCAAAGGCGCACGTTTGCTCCGCAGACCCACAGCATCAGCTTCATAGCTCCGCAGACCCACGGTCCATGACCCTACAGTCCAACAGCCTCACGGACCCACAGCCTCGGCTCCACAGCACCGCAAATCCACGGCCCCACGAGCCCACGAGCCCACGGCCTCACGTCCTCACAGATCCACGAGCCCACGGTCCCACGGTCTCACAGACCCATGGCCTCATAGACCCACGGCCCCAAGTTTGGCCCCGCCTATAAGCCTAAGCATAAGTCCAAGCCCGACCTTAGAAAACGCTGATTAATAGCGTTTTCTCCAAGCGCGGCTAATAGAAGTCCTCTCATATAGGAGTGAGAGCCTGCCCCGCCCTTCGAAGGTCACCTTAATCAGCGTTTCCCTTATGCATCGGTCTAACTTTGCCTAAGACAAAATAGCAACAGATGCAAAAAGCCACCCGATTGGGTGGCTTTCAAGTTTCGATGGTGTCGGAGGCGGGATTTGAACCCGCACGCCCGGTATGTGGGCACTAGCACCTCAAGCTAGCGTGTCTGCCGTTCCACCACTCCGACGTGGTTCCTTGTTTGGGTTGCCCCTCGCAAGCGACAAGAAAGTATTTTACAGGAACGCCAATTGAATGCAAGAACTATTTTTAGAATTTTTTTCCGCCCAAACAATGCCACAAGCGCGCAGGCCTCAAACCATCAAAACACGCCTGCAATACAATCCACGGGTTCATATCGACTTTCAAAAAGACACGTAAAGATTGGGTTATGTTTCAAAAAGTGTGTCCTTTTTGAAACATAACCCTAAAGATTCGCCTCCGATCCTCCCGCAAGCGCAATTGAGCCCGCTCAGTCAAGCTGACTCAACCCAGCTAAGGCCTGACCCTATAAGCCTAAGCCTCAGTCTCAAAGCCCGCCGGACTCACACATACAAAAAGCCACCCGACTGGGTGGCTTTCAAGTTTCGATGGTGTCGGAGGCGGGATTTGAACCCGCACGCCCGGTATGTGGGCACTAGCACCTCAAGCTAGCGTGTCTGCCGTTCCACCACTCCGACGTGGTTCCTTGCGCATTGCAAGCAGCGAATTGGTATTATACGGAACTCTCTGAATTGAGCAAGACCCAATTTAAAGAAATTTCGAAACCTAGCGAGAAATCGTGCCCTGCGGGTACAGGAGCATAAGCGCGAGCAGCGACAACATGAAAACGATCGCGAAAATAATCGTGATGCGGTCAAGATTCTTTTCGATGATGTTCGTGCCAGTCTGAGTAGAATACAGCGAGCTGGCGATCATGTCAGAAACACCCGTGCCCTTGCCAGAGTGCAGCAAAACGAACACGATAAGGCCAACACCAGAAACAGCCCAGACGATAAGGACCAAAATAAGCAACGGATTCACGTTGACGTTCTCCTTTATAGGGGTCAGAAAATTGCAACCTGAATATTCTAGCCAGCAATACACTATTTCGCAAGATGGTCGTGCAAAAACAGCATAGCCTGCCGATAACCTTCAATACCCTGCCCCATTATGGTCCTGAGCGCAGCCTGACGCACGAAGGAAACCTGGCGGAAATCCTCGCGCTTGGTCACGTCGGAAATATGAACCTCAACATACGGAATGCCGACGGCTTTCAATGCGTCGAGCAAAGCCACCGAAGTATGCGTGTATGCCGCGGGGTTGATCACAATGGCATCGGTCTTGCCGAACGCCTCCTGAATTCGATCGACAAGCGCGCCCTCATGGTTGCTCTGGAAAAGCTCGACTTCATCGCCCAACTCAGCCGCGGTATCACGCACGAGCTGGCAGAGCGCATTGAAATCTTGCTTTCCGTAGATATCGGGCTCGCGAACGCCAAGCATATTGATGTTCGGCCCGTTCATAACAAGAAATCTCATAGTGCTCATCCCCTTTCGGAAACGCTCAACGCGCCAAGGCGCATCGATCAAATTACTTCTGCAACTTTTCGAGCGCACGTCCCACGACGATCATCGGGTCGGCGTCATTGGAAACAACGATGTCGCCCCAGGCGTCATATTTCGGGCCGCGATCACGCGCAAGAGCAGGAATGCCCTTGGTGATAGACATGGGCCGCCCATCGGACACGAGCAGTTCAAGCGGGCGCTTCAGCAGCAGGATGATGCCGTTCTGGTGCAGCAAGTCGTAATTGCGCGCCTTGGTAACGACCCCGCCGCCGCACGCGATAACCAAACCGCTGCGCTTGCACACGTCGCCCGTGACCTGCGTCTCGATAGCGCGAAACGCCTCTTCGCCATCTTCCGCAAAAATATCGGCGATAGATTTTCCGGCCGCTTCGGGAATATGGTCGTCGATATCGACGAATTCGCGCCCAAGCTGTTTGGCGAGCAGCGAGCCAATGGTGCTCTTGCCGCCCGAAGGCATGCCGATAATGACGATATTGCCCTCTTCGAACGTGATTTTCTCAACGATCTCGTTCACGATTTCGTTGCCGATTTGCTTGTGCTGCCACAACTCGCTTGCCGCTTTCGCCTGAGCGACGAGCATGGGCAGGCCGCTTATATGGGGGATGCCGAGCTTTTCAGCCTGAAGCATGAGGCCCGTTCGAGCCGGGTTGTACACCACGTCAATAACGCCGAACAAGCCATCGGCGCGACCCTCGCGCAACTCACCCGTTCGTGCGAACGGCTCAAGGTCAATGGGAGAATCGGGGCAGTTGGGGAACATGCCCACGGGCGTCGTGTTCACGATGAAACGCGCATCGTAGTGCTGCGCGATGTTTTCGTAGTTGTTCTCACCCGTGCGCGAAACCATGACGATTTCCGACGCGCCACGATCGGTAAGCACGGCATGCACCGTTTTCGCCGCACCGCCCGTACCGAGCACGACGACCTTGCGGTCGGTCACGTTCATGTGGCCGACATTAAGCAAATGGGAGAAACCGTAATAGTCGGTGTTGTCGCCAAGCAAGGTGCCGTCTTCGCGACGGACGATAGTGTTCACGTTTCCGATTTTCTTAGCAGCATCGGTGAGCTTGTCGCACAAATCCATCACGGTTTCTTTATACGGCATCGTCACGTTCAACCCCGCGAAATCGCCTTCCCGAATGAAGGCGGCAACATCGTCGGGCTCAACTTCATGCAAACGGTATTCATAGTTGCCCAGCATCGCGTGAATGCGCGGCGAGTAGCTGTGGCCGAGCTTTCGACCAAGCAATCCGTATACGGGTTTCGTTTGAGAGGCAGCCATACGTACTCCTTTATAGAATGCGCCACAACATGGCGCGAATTTCACCATTGGTCGGCGGCGTTACATTTCGCCACGTGCCCGCGCGGGAGCCGAAAGAATCCGCGCGGGCGTCAAAACACGTATCGGCCCAGCGTCGTAAGAAGAATATCGCCAACCATTTATTCCGACACCTCCGCATAGCTGCCAAGATAGGCCAAAGAGTCGCAAAGCGGCTCGATTTGGGCAATTACCTCGTCAAACGCCGCATCGTTCGGCGTGCATTCGATATCGACATAGAACATGAACTCGAATTCGCTGCCAGGAATGGGCCGGCTTTCGAGCTTCACCATATTCACCCCAAGTGCCGCGATGCGGGAAAGCACGCGGAAAAGCGCGCCCGCCTCGTGCGGCGTGATGAGCAGAAGCGAGCTTCGCTCCGGAGCGCCAACGAGTTGCGGCTTTTTCGTCACGCAGATGAACCTCGTGAAATTATCAGCCTCGTCTTGAATGGCATGCTGAAGAACGTTGAGTCCGTAAAGCTCGGCGCAGGCAGTCGAAGAAATCGCCGCAACATCGCGTCGATCGCTGTTCGCCACGGAACTCGCCGCCATCGCCGTGTTACGACAGGCCGTCGAGGTTACTTCGTTGGGCATTTGCGCGATGAAATCGGTGCACTGGCGCAATGCCTGCTCATGGGAAAACACCTCGACGATATCGGATATTCCAACGCCGGGCTTCGCAAGCAAATCGTGGTTGATGCGCAGCGTAATGGCGCGCGCGATGTACAAGCCGCGTTTATACAGAAGGTCATATACGCGATCGACCGTGCCCGCCGTTGAATTCTCGAGCGGCAAAATGCCATATTCGACGCGCCCCTCTTCAACAGCGTCGGCGACGGCATCAAACGTGGGCACGAACGCGATATCGGGATCGTCGAAAAGCTCGCAGCACGCAATGTGCTGATAGGCGCCCTCAACGCCCTGCACCGCCACGCGCGCGCCCGCAGGAAGCTCGGCAATCGCATCAATGGTGGCAGGCACCGCGCCTTCCGAGCCGTCATCAAGCAGCGAGTGCTGATAGGCGCGGCTCATCTCCATCATCATGCTGAACAGAGGCGGAATGAATTTCTTGAACTCGTCGCTTGCAAGCTCGGTCGCTTTGTCGATCTTCGCCGCTTCGCGCTGCTTGTCGAGCACGGGCTTGCCCGTCGCGCGCTTATAAGCCGCCACGTCGGCGGCGATATGCATGCGGCGCTCAAACAACTCGATGATCTGGGCGTCTATCTCGTCGATACGCGCGCGCGAAACCGAGAGGTCGACGACGGGCGTCGTGTTCGTTTCCTGCGAGGTCATTAATCCATCCTCGATTCCAAAAGCAAGTCGTACAGGGCAAGCGCGACCGCGGCCTCAACGACCGGAACCGCGCGCACGACGACGCACGGATCGTGGCGGCCATGCACGGAAAGGTCTTCGTTCGCACCCGCCTGCATATCAATGCTGTGCTGAGCGCGCGAAATAGAAGGCGTCGGCTTGAACGCGCAGCGCACCACCACAGGTTCGCCCGTCGTAATGCCGCCATTCGCGCCGCCAGCGTTGTTCGATTCGAACACGACGCGGCCATCCTCGATGCGCATGCCGTCGTTGCTCTCGCTGCCACGCATATCGGCCACATCGAAGCCGCGACCAAATTCAACGCCCTTCACGGCGGGAATGCCGAACAGAATGCGGGCGACGGCGTTCTCGACCCCGTCGAACATCGGCTCGCCTACGCCGACGGGCATTCCCACGGCAGCGCATTCGACAATGCCGCCAACGCTATCGCCCGCCTCGCGCGCTTCGGCGACGGCGGCAATCATGCGCTCGCCTTGAGTGTCGTTGAGAACAGGGAACGGCTTCGCATGCGCCGCATGAACGTCGGAGGACGAAAGGCCCTGAAGCGCGAACGCATCATCGGCAATGCCCGCAATGCGTGCGATATGCGCACCGACTTCGATTCCCTCATCGCGCAGCAACTGGATTGCAATGCCGCCCGCAATGCACAAAGGGGCGGTGAGGCGACCTGAAAAATGGCCGCCGCCCGAAACGTCTTGCGCACCGTGGAATTTCATATTCGCAACGTAATCGGCGTGGCCCGGTCGCGGCACGCGGCGAAGTTCGTCGTAATCGGAGCTTTTCGTATTCGTGTTTCGAATAAGGGCCGCAAGCGGCGCGCCGCACGTGGCACCGTTGACCAAGCCGCCCAAAAATTCAGGAAGATCGGCCTCTTTGCGGGGCGTCGACCACGGCATGCCGCCTGGCGCTCGACGCGAAAGAAACGCCTGCAGCTCATCGAGGTCGATTTTCTTTCCGGCAGGTATGCCCTCGACCACGCAGCCGATGCCGGCGGAGTGGCTTTGTCCAAAGATGGACACGCTGATATTTTTCCCAATGCGCGAAGCCATGCGCCCCGCCTTTCTATCGTTGGTGCCGTCTGGCACGATGTTTCATTTCGCCCTGTATCACTTGTTCGATTCGCTATGCGCATGCATCATGGACGAATGCGCGGAAATCGTCGAGTTCCAAGGTCTCGATGCGCGACGTGCCGATCTCGGTCGCAACGACGACGTTCATCGTGGAGCCATGGCGCTTCTTGTCGGCAAGAGCCGCCTCGTATATCGCGTTCGCGGGCTCTTCGGTTTCGGCAAGAAGCCCCCACGCGCGCACGGTCGATTCGATTCGAGCGGCATCGGCGCCGGAAAGCCATCCGCGCGCAACGCTCGCCTTCGCCACGAGCACCATGCCACACGCGACGGCGAACCCGTGCGTCACCGTGAAGTTCGACAGCTTCTCAATCGCGTGGCCCAAAGTATGCCCATAGTTGAGCAGTTGTCGGGCGCCCGCTTCCTTTTCGTCGGCAACCACTACGTCACGCTTCAGTTCGACGCAGCGCGCAATCACCTCAGGCAGGCGCATATCGCTCGCAGCGCACGCCTCAAGTTGGACAAACAATTCCTTATCGAAAATCACTCCGTATTTCAAAACCTCGCCGCAGCCGTCAATGAAGAAACGCTCGGGGAGCGTTGCGAGAAGCGACGTGTCGATAAGCACGGCATCGGGCTGGAAGAATGCGCCCACGAGGTTCTTTCCCTCGGGCAGGTCAACCGCCGTTTTGCCGCCGACCGACGAATCGACGCAGGCCAGAAGCGAGGTTGGCACTTGAACGCATCGAATGCCGCGCATGTAGGTGGCAGCCGCGAACCCCGCCAAGTCGCCCACAACGCCGCCGCCCAAAGCGACGACGAGCGACGAACGCGTAAGCCCCGCATGAGCAAAGGCCTGCTGGGCCTGAGCATAGGTCTGAAGCGTTTTCGATTGCTCGCCCGCCTCGAATACGAAACTCGATACGACATAGCCTGCCGCCTCGAGGCTCGCTTTCGCGCGCGAGAGGTAGAGCGGGGCAACGTTGCTGTCGCTCACAATGCAGCAGGCGTCTCCCCCGCTCACGTCGCGACATACCTCGCCAAGCTGATCGAGCGTGAATTCATCGACGAAAACATCGTAGCTGTGCGACGCGGCGTCGACTTTGACCACGCTCATCGCACGCCGCCTTCGCGCGCATCGGAATACCGGCCGTCGGCCTTGCGCTTGGCGATCGACCCTTGTTCAAGCAAATCGTGCAGTTCGGCTTCATCTCCGCGCGAAAGCGCGTCGCGATAGCGCTCGAGCTCGGTTATGACGACGCCAATTTCCTCGGTGAGATTGTCGGCGTTGTCCATGAACAGCTCAGTCCACATATCAGCATTGAGCTCGGCAACGCGAGTAAGGTCCTTATAGCTGCCAGCGGAAAAACCACGATGCTTTTGCGCAGTGGGGCTTTTGATGAACGCGGAGCTTACCACATGGGCAAGCTGCGAAGTGTACGCGATGATCTGATCGTGCTTTGCCGCCGTGGTGATCGAGAACGAGCCGAACGCCGCAGGCGACAAGGCTTCCTCGGCCCACAGAATAATATCGGGGTCATAAATTTCAGGCGGCACGAGCACCATAGGCTGGCCGGCATACAAATCGGCACGCGCGTGACGATAGCCCGAATACTGCAGACCCGCCATAGGATGCCCGCCAATGAACGTAAAGCCACGACGCTCCGCGATAGAGAAGCACACCGGGCATACGCTGCGCTTCACGCTTCCACAGTCAATAACGAGCGTTGAGGGCGAAATGAATTGCTCATACGCACGCACCCACTCGATAATCGCCTGGGGATACACTGCGAGAATCAGCAGATCGCACGAAGGGATGGACGCTTCATCCAACGGAGCCACGACCGTTTCTTCTGCCATGGCGGCGTTCATGGCGCGCTCGTCGATATCGGCAGCAAATACTTCAATACCTGCATCGGCATATGCCTTGGCGAACGAGCCGCCAATAAGGCCCAGGCCGACAATGCCAACTCGTTTAGGGGTTCGATCAGTCTCAGACATGGCGGCCTACCATTCCGCAGTTACGGCAGAACGAATGATGCCCACGCGACGCATCATGTCTTCGAACTGCTCGGGAAGAAGCGCCTGGGCGCCATCGGAGGCGGCATGGGCGGGGTCATGATGCACCTCAACCTCGAGGCCATCGGCCTGAGCGGCGGTCGCGGCGCATGCCACGGGCGTCACGAAGCGGGTATAACCCGTCGCATGGCTCGGGTCGGCGATAATGGGCAAATGGGTAAGCTCGCGAAGCACGGGGATGGCGCTCACGTCGAAGGTGTTGCGCGTGCGAGTCTCGAACGTGCGAATGCCGCGCTCACACAGCATGACTTGGTCGTTTCCTTCGCTCATGATGTATTCGGCGCTCATAAGCAGCTCATCGATCGTGGCCGACATGCCGCGCTTGAGCAGCACGGGCTTGCCATAACGGCCGAGCTCCTTGAGCAGCGAGAAATTCTGCATGTTTCGCGCGCCCACCTGAAGAATGTCGACATCATCGAAAAGATCGAGGTCGCGGGCATCCATGATTTCGGTAATGATAGGCATGTCGAACTCGCGCTTGACCTTCGAGAGGATGTCGAGGCCCTCTTTGCCCAAGCCCTGGAAGGAATAGGGGCTCGTGCGGGGTTTGAACGCGCCACCGCGGAAAATAGCGGCGCCGTGCTTTTTGACCTGCTCGGCAATGATCATACACTGCTCTTCGCTCTCGACCGAGCAAGGACCAGCCATAACGGCGAAATTGCCCTTGCCGCCGATTTTCACACCGCCGACCTCGATGACCGTATCATCGGGATGGAACTTGCGATTCGCCTTCTTGAAGGGCTCGGACACACGACGAACGGCCTCAACCATGCTGTTCGACTCGAGCAAATACGGGTCAATGCGGGTCGTATCGCCAACCAAACCGATAATGGTTTGATTCGCGCCTTCGATAACCGACGTCGAAACGCCTTTACTCTCAATGATTTCGCAGAGTTGCGCCACACCTTCTTTTGGTGTTCCAGGTTTGACAATTGCGATCATGCGCGGAATCCTTCCATAATACAAAGATGCCGAAGCGGACAGCCTCGGCATTAAAGGTGTTGCAAGCGGGTTACAAGACTATAGCACTATCGCGTGATAAAGTGAAAGAGGAATTGCGAATCCACGCGCGGAATTCGACAGCTGGAATTCGACAAGAACCATAAAAGATCGAGCAGCGCAGACGCCCTGGCATGCGACTCTGCGCCTGGGCGTCTGCGCTGAAACTTGTTTTTTATTTAGTTAAGCGCAGCCAAGCGAGCGCATAGCGAACGAAGTGAGCGGTAGCGAACTGTGCCCTTGCGCAGAGTCGCATGCCAGGGCGTCTGCGCTACCGTTCCCCGCCGAATGCACGTTGCGGAGCGTCTGCGTTCATATTTGCATTTCATTTCAAAGTTGAACGCAGCCAAGTGAGCGGTAGCGAGCTGTGCCCGCAACACGCCTCGGCGAGGGGGGGGCGGCAGCGCTCAGGGCGTTACGCCAGCAGGCTACGACCCGTGAATTCCTTCGGCGATTCCATACCCAGGGCGGCCAAAAGCGTCGGCGCGATATCGCACAGCGCGCCTTGCTCGCCATTGAGCTTGAGGTCATCACCAGTGCCATTGGCCAGAGCGAACGGAACGAGCGCCGTCGTGTGCGCCGTATGCGGCGTGCCATCGTCGGCGATCATTTTGTCGGCGTTGCCATGATCGGCAGTAACGAGCGCAAAGCCGCCCTTGGCCTTCACCGCCTCAACAACCTTCGCAACGCCCGCATCGACCGCTTCAATGGCGGCAACTGCGGCGGGAATAACGCCCGTGTGCCCAACCATGTCGGGATTGGCGAAGTTCACGATATACACGTCGGCCTCGTCGTTTTCAATCGCCGCAGCAAGTGTGTCGGCAACAGCGGGTTCGCTCATCTCGGGCTGCAGATCGTAGGTCGCAACCTTCGGGCTCGCGATAATCGTGCGCTGCTCCCCCGTCTTTTCGGCCTCAATGCCGCCATTCAAGAAGAACGTGACATGCGCGTACTTCTCAGTTTCGGCAATGTGGTACTGGCGCAAGCCAGCGGCAGAAAGCACATCGGCGAGCACGTTTTCGGGGAATGTTTTCGGGAATGCAATGGGAGCGTCAATCGAGGGATCGTATTCCGCCATGCACACGAAGCTCACCTTGGGTGCGCTCGCACGCACAAAGCCGCCGAAATCGGCATCGACAATCGCGCGCGTGATTTCGCGGGCGCGGTCGGGGCGGAAGTTAAAGAACACGACCGCATCGCCATCGAGGACGCCACGAGCATCGAGCGCGCCTGGCACCACGAACTCATCGGTCACATCGTTGTCGTAGGAAGCCTGCATGAATGCATCGGCCGAAAGGCTGCTGCACGGCTCGGCGCACACAACCGCATCGTAGGCCTTCTGCACGCGCTCCCAACGCTTGTCACGGTCCATCGCGTAATAGCGCCCCGAAATCGAAGCGATTTTCGCCACACTCGCAAGGCCCTTTTCGGCGATGAACTGCTCGAGCTCCTCAATATATCCCTTGCCACTCGCAGGCGGCACATCGCGGCCATCCATGAAGCAGTGAATGCGAATGTCGCTCACGCCGTAAGCCGCCGCATGCTCAATCAGCGCATACAAATGCTCGTTAGAAGAATGCACGCCGCCATCGGAAAGCAAGCCCATTAGGTGTAGCGCAGCACCGGGGGCCTTCGCCGCATCAAGCGCCGCATTGATCACAGCGTTTTCGCGAATAGAGCCTTCACGGCATGCCATATTGATTCGAGAAAGCTCCTGATGCACCACGCGACCAGCGCCAATATTCAAATGGCCTACTTCGGAATTTCCCATCTGGCCAGCAGGAAGTCCCACGGCCTCGCCCGATGCTTCGAGCTTGCACATGGGGGCTTCGCTGAAAAGCGTATCCAAATACGGAGTGTTCGCGAGGGAAATCGCATTGCCCGGACCAGGCTCCGCCAAACCGAAGCCGTCCATAATCACAAGCAGGGCTGGCGTACGCAGCGTTTGCATAGTTCCTCTTTCCCGCGCAAAAGCGCGCATCACATTGCGGCCAACGGGCCGCGACTGCCTTATCCCCCTTGCAAAAATCCCGGCAACCGCGAAGGCACCGGGATTTCTGCTCGTTTTTCAAAGAGTGGTATCGAATTATTCGGCGTAGCCAGAGGCGATTTCGACGAGTTCGCAGAAATCTTCAACTTTAAGCGAGGCTCCACCAATAAGGCCGCCATCGATATTCGGGCATGCCATGAAACCGTCGGCGTTTTCAGGCTTCATAGAGCCACCGTAGAGCACGCGCATCTTCTGGGCAGCCTGCTCGCCAACCAAGTCGGCAACCGTCGCGCGAATCGCCGAAGCGATTTCTTCGGCTTGTTCGGGGGTAGCGGTGCGGCCCGTGCCAATAGCCCAAATGGGTTCATAAGCAATCGTGCAATACTCAGCTTCGTGAGCGTCAAGGCCGGCAAGCGCAGCGCGCACCTGGTCACACACAAATCGAACGGCATCGCCCGCATCGCGCACAGCAAGGCTCTCGCCGACGCATACGATGGCGTTAAAGTTCGATTCGGCAAGCGCACGAACCTTCTTGTTCACCATGGAATCGGTTTCGCCGAAATAGTCGCGACGCTCCGAATGGCCCACGATGCACCAAGCGGCGCCAACATCCTTCAACATGGGAATGCTCGTCTCGCCCGTGAAAGCGCCCGAAGGCTCCCAATGACAGTTCTGAGCACCCACGTCAATGTTCGACTTGTCGAAATCGAGCACCGTGAACACCGAACGCAGATCAATCGTCGGCGGGCACAGCACCACGTCGACCTTGTTCCATTTGCGAGAATAGCGATTGGAAATGCCCTGGGAAAGCACCACGCTCTCCGCAGGCGTCTTATTCATTTTCCAGTTGCCAGCAATCAAAGGTTTGCGAGACATAGGATTCCTTTCAATGGACTTCACCTGCGCTTTGGTTGGGAATGGGTTCTACGCGACACGATACCTGAGCTCGCACGAAAGCCACATAAGGTGGCTTTCGGCTCGTGCGGACGGTCGCTATGAACCCATTCCCAACCAAAGCGCGCCACGCCACTTCGGAGAAAGGCGAGCATGCGGCGAACCGAAGCGTCCCCATGGAGCGACCGTCCGCACGAGCCGAACAGCCCAGTGGGCTGTTCGCGCGAGCTCAGGTATCGCGTCGCGGAATGGGAACGCTTCGGTTCGCAAAGCGAGGCTATCGTAACGCTTCGACGCCGGGAAGGGGCTTGCCTTCAACGAGCTCCATGGATGCGCCACCGCCCGTGGAAATAAACGTCATCTCGCTGGCGAGGCCGAACTTGTTCACAGCAGCCACGGAATCGCCGCCGCCGATGATGGTCGCGGCTTCCTTGTTCGCGGCAACCGCTTCAGCCACGGCCTTCGTGCCATGCTCGAACGCCTTCATCTCGAACACGCCCATAGGGCCGTTCCAGAACACCGTTTTGCCTTCAGCGATAGCGGCGGCATAGGCGGCCTCGGTTTCGGGGCCAATGTCGAGACCCATCATGTCAGAAGGCATCGCGTCGGCGGCGCAGGTCGCAGTATTCGCGTCTTCGGCGAATTTATCAGCAACAACCACATCGGTCGGAAGCAGCATCTTCACGCCACGCTCTTCAGCCTTCTTGAACATCTCGCCCGCGCGCTCGACCCAATCCTCTTCTTTAAGAGACGTGCCGACCTCGTAACCCTGAGCAAGCAGGAAGGTGAAGCACATGCCGCCACCAATGATGATGGTATCGGCCTTGTCGATAAGAGCGTCGATAACGCCGACCTTGTCGGAGACCTTCGAGCCGCCCAGAATGGCAACGAACGGGCGTTTGGGGTCGTCGAGCATACCGCCCAGAGTTTTCACTTCGCCAGCCAGCAGGAAGCCCGCATATGCGGGAAGCAATGCGGCAACGCCAGCCGTGGATGCATGAGCGCGGTGCGCGGTGCCGAACGCGTCGTTCACATATACATCACCCAGCTCAGCAAGCATCTTGCAGAACTCGGGGTCATTTTTCTTCTCACGCTTGTCGAAACGGAGGTTTTCGAGCACAACGATTTCGCCGTCGGAAAGCGCCGCGATCTTCGCCTTAGCATCATCGCCCACGGTATCGGCGGCGAAGGCGACAGGGGCATCGATGAGCTCGCCCAAACGCGCAGCAGCAGGCGCAAGCGTGAACTTATCCTCAAAGCCCTCGCCCGACGGACGACCCAAGTGGCTCATGAGCACGACCTTCGCGCCGCCCTTCACGAGATATTCGATGGTCGGCAGCGCCGCACGAATGCGCGTGTCGTCGGTCACGACGCCGTCTTTGATGGGCACGTTGAAATCGACGCGCACTAGCACGCGCTTGCCCGCGACGTCAACGCCTTCGATAGTCTTGATATCGGCCATAAGGAAACTCCTCATCAGTCAATTTCGATACAGGGAACCTGTTAAATGCTCTGAACTTTTGACAGGTCAAAGGTAGGGATAGGTTTTCTGGCTGGCGGAAAGCGCTCCTGAAGGCCTCTGAGCTTCAAACATGTTCTTCATCCAGATACGAAAGCAAAGGAGCGAGGCGCATAGCGAGCAAAGCGAGCGGTAGCCGAGCGCGCCTTAAGGAGCGCCTTCCGCCAGCCAGAAAACCAGGTAAGTCACACAAACAAAAAAGGCCGGAAACAAGTCCGGCCTTTTCCCAATAGCCTAAAGAAGAATTTTGGCCAGGTCTTTCACGCGGTTGGAGTAACCCCACTCGTTGTCGTACCAGGAAACAATCTTGACCAGGTCGGAATCGTCGCCCATGACCATGGTGAGGCCCGAATCGAAGATGGAAGAATGATCGTCGCCCACGATGTCGACCGAAACGATGGGGTCTTCGGTGTAGGCGAGAATGCCCTTGAGCGGGCCTTCGGCGGCAGCCTTCATGGCGGCGTTGATTTCTTCCTTGGTCACCTTGCGCGAAAGCTGCACGGTGAGGTCAACCATAGATCCATCGGGGGTGGGAACGCGGGTCGCAAAGCCATCGAGCTTGCCCTTGAGCTCAGGAAGAACCAAAGCAACGGCACGAGCGGCACCCGTGGTGGTCGGAATCATGGACAGCTGGGCAGCACGGGCACGACGAAGGTCCTTGTGCGGAAGGTCGAGGATCTTCTGGTCGTTGGTGTAGCTATGAATGGTGTTCATGTAGCCGCGCTCAATGCCGAAGTTCTCAAGCAGCACCTTAGCAACAGGAGCCAGGCAGTTCGTGGTGCACGAAGCGTTCGAAATAATGTTGTGTGCTTCCTTGTCGTAATCGCCGTCGTTCACGCCCATGACGATGGTGATGTCTTCGCCCTTGGCCGGGCAGGTGATGACGACCTTCTCGGCGCCAGCGTTGATATGCTTGGAAGCAAGTTCGCCCGTCTTGAAAATACCGGTGGATTCAATAACGACGTCGACGCCGAGCTCGCCCCAGGGCAGGTTCTCGGGATCACGCTCGCAGAGCACCTTGGTGGCATGGCCGTCGGCCACAAAGCCGTCTTCGGTAACCTCGACCGTGTCGAATGCGCGGCCGTGGACGGAATCATATTTCAGCAGATGGGCCATCGTGGGAATGTCGCCCAGGTCGTTAACCGCAACGACGTCGAGCTCGGGATCGTTCGCCATCGCGCGGTAAACGAGACGACCGATACGGCCAAAGCCGTTGATGCCAACCTTGATTGCCATGTGCAAACCCCTTTCTTAGGTGCATTACTGCATCGAATTATAGGTGAGAGCGATGAAAGGACAACAAAAAGCGGCTCAAAAGCACGGCGAGCGGCCCAAAAGCACCGCTCGCGGACATGAGAATGACACGCTCGCCTCAAAGTCAGCGAAAACGGCCCTGGCGAGTGCAGTTCAAGTGAAGCCAAGGCGACGCGTACTTCGGTACGCGAGCCGAAGGCTGAACCCGAAATGCGCCGCCAGGGCCGTTTGCAGCGTCGAGCGGTTGCGTCGTTCGTCAGAACGACGCAACTATTTCAAATCCATGTTCTGCATCATTTCTTGCAGCTGCTTCATATCGGACATCTTCATGCCACCCATGCCGGGCAAACCGGACATGCCGAAACGTGGCTTTTTGCCCTTCTTGCCTTTCTTGCCCTTCTTCATGGGACGACCCGCATTCGCGGCTGCGGGCATCATCTTCTTCATCATTTTACGCGTTTCGTTGAACTGCTTCATGACCTGGTTCACTTCCTGAACCGAAGTGCCGGAACCGGCCGCAATGCGCTGACGGCGGCTGCCGTTGAGCAGCTCGGGCTTTTCGCGCTCGGCTTTCGTCATAGAGAAGATGATGGTCTCCATGCGGTCGAGCGCACCCGTATCGACCTGGCCCTGCGCCATGGCCTTATCGCCGCCCGGCAGCGCGCTGATGAGCTTCGAAATGCCGCCCATCTTGGAAACCTGCTTCTTGATTTCGAGGAAGTCGTTTAGGTTGATATCGGCCTTCTGGACGCGCTCAGCGGTTTCGGCTTCAATTTCTTCGGCCTGGATTTTCGAGGCGTGCTCAATAAGCGAAACCACGTCGCCCATGCCCAAAATGCGCTTGGCCATGCGGTCGGGATGGAACGGCTCGAGCGAATCGGGCTTTTCGCCTGCGCTGATGAATTTGATCGGCTTGCCGGTGACCTGCTTGAGCGACAGCGCACCGCCGCCACGGGCGTCGCCGTCCATCTTCGACATGATCACGCCGTCGAAATCGACTTTCTCAGCGAAGGCCTGAGCCACGTTCACGGCGTCTTGGCCAGTCATGGCATCGACGACCATGAGAATCTGATCGGGCTTCACGGCAGCCTTGATATTGGCGGCCTCTTCCATCATCTCTTCGTCGACGTGCAAACGACCCGCCGTGTCGACGATGACCACATCGCGCAAGTTATCGATAGCGAAGCGAACGCCCTCGCTCGCGATTTTCACTGGATCTTGGCCGTAGCCGCGATAGACCTTCACACCCATCTCGTCGCCGAGCGTTTGCAGCTGATCGGCCGCAGCCGGACGATAGACGTCGCAGGCGACGAGCAAGGGGCTGTGGCCTTTGCCCTTCAACAAATGCGCAAGCTTGGCGGCAGCGGTGGTTTTACCCGAGCCTTGCAAACCCACGAGCATAATCACGTTGGGAATGCGGCTCGAGAGCACGAGCCCCGAATCGGTTTGGCCGAGCAGCGCCGTGAGCTCGTCGAGCACGATTTTCACGACGTTTTGCGCCGGCGTGAGCGAATCGAGCACCTCGGCGGTCAGACAGCGCTCCTTCGCATTCGCGATGAAGCTCTTGACGACCTTGAAGTTCACGTCGGCCTCGAGCAACGCCATGCGAATTTCGCGCATGGCTGCATTAATATCGTCTTCGGTAAGGCGGCCCTTCGACTTCAGACCGCTGAAAATGCCTTGCAGGCGATCGGAGAGGTTCTCAAACATACATGGCTCCTTGCTATCGCGCTTCGCGTTCGTCGAATTCGCCCACGAGCGCTCGCGCGAAATCGTGCGCGTCGAAATCTTTCAAATCGCCCAGGCCCTCGCCCACGCCGATTTTATAAATGGGCAGGCCGAGCTCGTGGCTCACGGCCAACGCGATGCCGCCCTTCGCGGTGCCATCGAGCTTGGTCACGATCACGCCATCCAAATCGAGCGCTTTATCGAACACGCGCGCCTGCGACAGGCCATTCTGGCCGGTAGTCGCATCGATCACGAGCACGGTGTACACGGGCGCCTTCGAACGCTTGCGCACCACGTTCACGACCTTCTGCAGCTCGCGCATGAGGTCGTCAGACGTATGTAGGCGTCCCGCCGTGTCGATGAGCACCAAATCGGAGCCATCGGCTTCGGCGCGTTCGATGGTGTCGTAGCACACGCTTGCCGGGTCGCTTCCGCGCTCGCGCTCCACAATGGGAACGTTCGCGCGACGAGACCATTCCTCGAGCTGCTCGATAGCGGCAGCGCGGAATGTGTCAGCGGAACCCAGAATAACTTTGCGACCGGCGTCGGCGCCTTCCTTGGCGAGCTTGCCGACCGTAGTGGTTTTGCCAGCGCCGTTGATGCCGACGAACAGAACGCATGCGGGATCGCCGCCAAACGGATCGGCCTCAGCGGTGGCAAACGTACTTGCGAGTTCATCATTCAGGCGATCGAGCACGGCATATGCATCGGGCAGCGCCTTGCGCGTAGCCTCGTCGCGCAAGTTTTCGACGACCTGCGACGCGGCCGAGCCGCCCATATCGGCCAGAATGAGCGTTTCTTCCAAATCGTCCCAAAAATCGTCGTCCAAATTAGGACCACGATCGAGCAGGACGTTCATTTGCTCGGTGAATTTTTGGCGCGAGCGCGAAAGGCCCTCGCTGATTCGATCAAAGAATCCCATGAAAATACCCTTTCATGCGAATGGAAAAGTCAACCTTGTTAGCCTACCACAGCAAAAAGCCCGCCAACGCGCGCGCTGGCGGGCTTTATCGAATCATCTTTTCGAATGAAAGGCAAAGAGGCCGGCGGCGTATGGGAGGGGAATCGCCGCCGGCAGGAAAGATCGCCGGGGGAGGACGCGACCAAAGAAGAAGGCTAGATTCCGTCCACGCAGTTTCGTGCGGCCACGTAGCTCAGCGTAGTGGAATGCCCTGAAAGGCTCATTGGCACCTGCGGAGCATAAATGTTTCCGTAGAAGCATCCTGCCGGATTGCCGCCCGCATACAAGCCGGGAATCGGTTCGCGCGAAACGTCAAGCACATGCAGCTGCTTGTCAATTTCCAAACCGCCAACGGTCGTCATCCACGAGGAGCCCATCTCGGCGGCGTAATACGGCGGCGTATCAATCGTAGTAAGCCAGGTAGCAGGCTTATAGAAATCGGTATCTTCGCCGGCTTTGCACATTTCGTTGTAATGCGCGAGCGTTTCTTTGAACTGCTCCCCGTCGAATGCTCCGTTGTCCCAATTAGCGTCGTTCATCTTCTCGATAAGCTCGTCGATCGTGTCGGCCTTGATAAGCAGGCCCGCCTCGATCATCTTTTCAGAATGCTCTTTCGTGTCGATGCCATCAACGAGGCGGTCGAAATAATGCGGCACGACCTTGTTCTCGGAATCGCCATCCCACAGAGCCCAGAGCAAACCATTAGGCTGCTTATCGATGGTCGGACCCGACATGAAATAGCCGATTTCCTCATTCATAAAGCGTTCACCACGTTGGTTAACGTAGAGGACAGGAGCCAACGCGTTTGACGGAAGCGCCCATTCCTTCCACGGCGTGATGAATGCCGTGGATTCCGTCTCCATCATCATGGCGTCACTTCGCATGACGGCCGCGGGTGCCACCGTGCCCATCATATGAGACACGTATTGGCCCGGATCTTCCATCTTCGCGCCGACCCAAACGCCCATCTTGTGGCCGTCGCCCGTCATCCATTTTTGCCAGGTGCGGCACGTACGAAGACCGATGGGGTAATAGTAATCAACCATCTCGTCGTCCCAGTCGAATCCGCCCGTTGCGAGGATGACGCCCTTGCTCGCCTTGATTCGGATGTATTTGCCCGACTGAGAGCAGATGGCACCCGTTACGCGCTTCGAGGAATCGCTCTCCCAGCCTTCTTCGCGTTCAAGCTGCTCTGCGGTGGTATTGAAGATGAATTCCGCGCCTTGCTCGGCCGCATGCTCGTAAATCGGAGTCAGCCAGTCGGCATCCGAGAAATCGGGGCGACCCCAAAGGCAGACACCCGGCTCGTCGTTTTCGCCCACTTGGTGCTGCAGCGCATACATATTCCAGTACGAGTCACTGAAGACGCCGCCAGTCTTCTTCATATCCTCTTGAGATTCCTCGACCGTATTGAAGTGCTTATAGTAACCGTAGTAGCCACCGACGCGCACAGGGATGCCGCTTGCCTCGATGATGTCGGTCAGGTAATCGCCCGCCTCGCCCGATTCATCGAGCCACAGGCGAACAATATCCTGCTTCGAAGTGGCATT
This sequence comes from uncultured Slackia sp., assembly GCF_934630525.1. Classification (GTDB taxonomy): domain Bacteria; phylum Actinomycetota; class Coriobacteriia; order Coriobacteriales; family Eggerthellaceae; genus Slackia. The sequence goes on along the minus strand of NZ_CAKTVX010000001.1, from coordinate 255,480 downwards.
TGCACCGCCGAAAACGTCTTTTACAATGGTCGCCTTTTCCTCTTCCGTACACAGCACACCGAGCTCCTTGAGCTTTTTCGTGCCGAACCACGACATGCCGGTGGGACGGGTAACGCAGGGCGTCGCGCCTTTTTCGACGCAAATAACCTTCGCGCCCTTTTCCGCGGCGATAGAAGCCGCGGGCACACCCGATATGCCGCCGCCAATTACCAGCACATCGCATTCGAGCGTCTCGGTGATTTTGTCTTCCGGAATCGCTTCGGGCTTGGCCATGCTTGCCGGCAGCGTTTGCCCGTTGAACTCGATCGTTTTCGATACCGAAGCCGTACCGCTCGCCGAATCCGCATCTTTCTCGGTCGAACCCGATGGCGAACAGCCGGCAAACCCACCCATCACAGCCGCGCCAAAGGCCGTAGCCCCGGCGCCTTTCAGAAATGACCTTCTCGTTACTTCCTCACTCATCGCATTCCCCTTCCTCGGAGATGAACGAATGCCCCTTTTGGGACTAACTTCACTGTAGCCAAAGCGAAACGCCGCTATCGAAACGTCCTCCAATGGCCCATTCGAAAATTCAATGGAGAAGCAAAAGCGCCAAAATTCAGCAGCGCCCGTGATGGGAACGTGGGAAAATGACGGCATAGGCGGTCAAGGGAGGCGCTAATGGAATTCAGGGATATAGAATGCTTCCTCGCCGCGGCGAGGCTGGGCAGCTTTTCCGCGGCGGGGCGATATCTTTATATGTCGCAACCCACAGTAAGCCAACGCATTTCGGCGCTTGAAGAGGCGCTGGGCTTCGAACTGTTTACGCGCAGCGGCTCGCATATCGAGCTCTCACCGGCAGGCTCGTATTTATTCCCGCGCATGGAAGGCCTGAAAGAGACCTTCGAAAGCTATACGGCCACGGCACGCGACCTTGCCCTTAACGGCGAAGGCGCGATTACCCTCGGTTATGACGGCCCCCTCGCCGAGCCTTGGATAGAGCGAGCGTTGCAGCCCATCATGAAAGACCCACGCTTCGCCGCAGGAATCAAGCTGCGCCGCGACACACTTTCTTCGTTGACGGAATGCCTCGTGGACAATCTGATAGACGCAGCCGTAACGGTCGATGTGGAAATCGAGACACTTGAAGGGATATCGTTCATTCCCATAGCGAAAAGTACACCATGCGTTTACGTTTCCATGGAAAACTCGCTTGCGGCAAAATGCGAGGTGCATATTGAAGAGCTTTTAAAAGAGCATGTCATAGGCTCGTATCAATATCCTGTACATGGCTCGCTTTCCAGAATGGGCACATGCCTGCATAAATTAGGCCTGCCGCAGGAAGGGCTCGCCGCATATTCCGATGGCGAAAGTGCCATGCTTGCAGCGAGCCTCAACCAAGGCATCTTCATCGCGAGCCGCCTATGCGAGAAGTTCTCCCAACACTACAACGTCGCATGCGTCGATGTAGTGGCCGACCTGCCGGATATTCATCTCGGTCTCGCCTACACAGGCAACGCCGAGATGGCGACGTTGCTCGCGCACGCAATGAAAGCTGCGCTCACCGCAATATAGGAGAGCGGCATCCGATTCCGCCACCACAGCAAAAAGCCCGCCAACCTGTGCAGTTGGCGGGCTTTATCGAATCCCTAATTCATCGCGAGGGGCATGCCTCGTCTGCCGCAATAAGCGAGCAGAATCGCCCGAAGCACTCAGACATTTCTTCGGGCGATTCCTTGCATCCCTCATGCAGCCAAATCATGCATGCGTTAAACGTGGCACCCGTTGCGAAATACAGCGAGAAGCGGTCGATCGACCCTTGCGGCATGTCTCCGGCATACTCGACATTTGCCTCGTTCGAACATTCGAGCAGAACCGACGAATAGCCGAAACGTTCGAGCAGCAATATGAGTTCACGATGCTACCTCATTAATTCGAAGAATTTCGTTCCATACTCACGGCTCCAGAAATCGCACGACGAGTTTATGAGCTTGTTCATATCGGCGCGCAGCACCGAGCCAATGTAGCAGCGCACGATATCGCGCCTGCATGAGAAATTCCGGTAGTAGGCCATGCGCGACACGCGTGCCAGCGACGCAATTTGAGAAATCGCGATTTCGTCAGGGTCATCCCCCTCGATTTGCTTGGGCAACGTGAAATATGCGCTGGCGATTTGGGTTTTTCACTCAGATATTTTCCTCTAAGCGCTTATCCATGGGGCGCCTCAAAAAAGTCAAGAGCCAATGCGTTGCATATGTCCCAAATTCGAAACGTTACGAAAACGGTGTAGGCGAAACGTTACACGAGTCCAATGCATCTTTACCGCAAAGAATAGTGGTCTCATCACGTGATGCAACGAACTTTCTCGCAGCATTCGACAAGGCGCACCCGGGACGCGCCTGAAGCAACGTAGGGAAATACCACACGCAACACAAGGAGAACGCGATGAGCTATTTCATGACATGACAGACGAGCAATCGCTCCTTAGGGATTCCGTTGAGCAATTCTGCACTGCTCCCGACACCATCGCAGCCATCCAGGCCGATACTATGCAGGGCGGCTTCCCCCGCCGCAGTTGGGACAAATTGGCCGAAGCGGGCTTCATTGGAATGTCGATTCCTGAAGGATACGGAGGCCAGGGCTAAGATACGGTAAGCGAGCTTATCGTAAACGAGGTCTTGGGATTAGCGGCGGCCATGAATACGAAGTATGCGACCACGGCGCCGCTGTGCAATATGTTGCTCGGGCTTTTGATTATCGCGCAGGTGCCCATCATGCTTGGCTTCATTGGAGGAGACGCGGACATCGGCGTGCTTCCCTGGGTGCTTGCGGCATACCCAGCGATCATAATCGCCGTAATCTTCATGATTCTCGACGGGCAATTGCTTAATGCGACCGTCAACGGCGTTTTGAGCATTGTGCTTATGGGCCAGAATTTTGTGAAGGGCATCGTCTATCTCGCGTTCGCAGCTCAGGGCGCCCTCATCGACCCCGAACTTGTCGCGGCAATGGCTCTTATAGATGGCGCGGCATATCTCGTGGGCGGAATCATCCTCGTCGCCGTCGGCGCGCTGAACTTCTCGCAAAGCAAGCTAGCCGGTATATGCATCTGGTGTGCGGCTGCAGGGTTCATCTGCCTGTTCGGGGCCTCGTACCTCGGAGTTGCGGTATTTGGCTTGGTGGGAGGCATAGGGCTTCTCATCCTTGCGATATTCCTCGTATATGCAGGCATATCGGAGCTTATTGGCCGGACGAAGACGCAGGCTGCGTAAATCGAGAACCCTTGTGTTCTCGCTGCGACCGCACTTACGGAAAAGCGGGACAGGGTAACCTGTCCCGCTTTCGTATACAAAGCCTATTCCGCATGCGGAAGCGCATCTTTCAGACGCTGCGAGAAGACCTTCGTCACGCCATCGGCCTGCATCGACACGCCGTAGAGCACATCGGACATCTCCATGGTGCGGCGCTGATGCGTGATCATGATGAGCTGCGTTTCGTTGCGCAGCGTGGCCAGATACGCGATAAGGCGCCTCAGGTTGCTGTCGTCAAGCGCCGCTTCCACCTCGTCGAGAATGTAAAACGGGGCATGGCGAATACGATACACCGCGAACAGCAACGCGATGGCCGTGAGCGATTTCTCGCCGCCCGACATGAGCGTCATCTTCGAGATTTTCTTGCCGCGCGGCTGCGCCTCGACCTCGACGCCGAGCGAGCTTTGGCCCTCTTCCCCACCGACAAGCGAAAGCGAAGCGGAGCCACCCGGGAACAGCTGGGCGAAAATGGTCTTGAAATTCTCGTTCACCTGTTCAAACGTCACATCGAACTGCTGCTGCATGCGCTCGTCGATCGCGGCGACGATGCGCTTGAGCGAGCGGCGCGCGGCTTCCATGTCTTCCACCTGAGCAGCCATGAAATCGAAGCGCTCCTTCATGGCCTCGTATTCTTCGGCGGCCGAAGAATCGATGGTGCCCATGGAATTCAGGCGGCGGCGCATTTTGAACGCCTCGCCCTCGGCCGCGGCGCGGTCTTCCGGCGCGGGAATCTCGAGCGCGGTTTCAAGCGGCGTGCCGCATTCGTCGACGATGGTCGAAATCGCGGCTTCCACCTGAACTTCGAGTTTGCCCTTCTCGATGCGAACCTCATTGAGCTTCGCCTGCGTCGCTTCAAGTTCGTCATGGGCGGCGCGCGAGGCAGCACGCGCCTCATTGATGGAGGCATTGAGCGAGGCGGAATTGCTCTGCTCAAGCGCCGCTTTTCCCGCAAGGTCGTTCACCCATGCGGTGGCCGATTCTTTCAGGTTTTGCAGCACGTCATGCAACGGCTCGATGCGCCTGCTCGCGACATCGAGCACCACGAGATCGCGCTCGGCATGCTCTTTCGCATGCTGCGCACGCTCCAAATCGCGCACGCGTTCGCGGTGCTCGCGCGTGAGTGAAAGCGAGCGCTCCTTCGCCGTGGCGAATTCGAGCTTGCTTTCGGAAAGCTTGCTCGAAAGAGCCTGCTCACGTTCGTACGCAATGGCGCGAGCGCCCGAAATGTCACTCATGCGCTCTTCGGCGTCGATGCGCGAAACGCGCAAGGCTTCGATAGCCTGGCCAAGCTCCTCGACTTCAGGCTCTGTTTTGGCGAGCTCGACATTCACGCGAGCCAAGTCTTCCGCGACGCTTTTCTGCGACGCCTGAAGCGTTCCCACGCGTTTCGCGAGACGCTCACGTTCGGCCTGGGCGCTTGCTTGAGCACCAGCGCGCTGCGCATGGGTTCGAGAAAGTTCCAAGCTCATGGCGCGCTTGCGCTCCAGATCGCCCTGAAGGCGCTCGAGCTCCGTCTGTGCTGCGGCGTGCTCCTTATTGGAAGCCTCGAGCTGCGCCCGCAAATCGTCGAGCTCTCGCTCGCGAGCGAGCATGCCCTCTACGCCGGCAGACCCCATGCGTACCGTGATTTTCGCGCCCGGCCACACGACGATGCCGTCCTTGGTCGCGAATCGCGCGCGGGCGCTTCCCGCTCGGGCCCCAAGGCCCTCTTCGAGCGAGTCGACCAGGAACACATCACCCAAAAGCGACTCCAGAAGCCCTCGCACGTGCTCGGGATAGTCGAGCGCATCGAGCAGCCGCGGCTTGTCGCACGAAATGCACTCGGGCGCGCTGCCGGCAACGAGTACCGACGCCGTGCCAGTTGCGCCCGTTTGGGAAAGGGCATCCACGATGCTTTGCGCAGATGCGGCTTCGCGCACATACATGCTCGCGATATCTTCGCCGAGGAGCTGCTCAACAAGAGCCTCGAGGTCTTGAGGGGCGCGAACCTCTGCGGCGAGGGGCGCAATGGCCGCGTCGAATTCCTCGCCATGCTCGGCAACCCATGCCGAAGCATCGTTTTTCGAGAGCATGCCGCGGTTGATTTCCTCAAGAGCGGCGATTTTGCCTTCGAGACGCTGGACGGCTTTACGCTTATCGTCGAGCGTTGAGGTCGCCATGGCCACCGCACGCTCAGCAGCTGTCACGTCTTCGGTAGCCGCGCGGCTCTTCTCGAGCAGCTCGGCCAGCGCGGCGGTCTCTTCATCGAGGCCCTTGCATTTCTCATCGAGCTCGACCGTTGCGCCCTCGAGCTCGGCATCGATTTCCTCACGCTTCGATTCAAGGAGCTGCTTGGTTGACATGCGCCCCGAAAGAGCATCTTGCAAACGCGCGCGCTTCGCCGTTTTCTCGTCGATTTCGCGCTCGCGCTGACGCAAAGAGCGCTGCACTTCGGCCAGCTCAACGTCACGCGACTGGCGTTCGGCCTTCGCTTCGTCGAATTGCGTCTTCAACTCTTCAACCTGCGTGGCCAGCGCATCGCGGCGAGCCGTGCGCTCGTCGAGTTGCTCCTGCAACGCGGCTACTTCCTCTTCGAAATTCGCGATGCGGCGGGCACTGCCCATCGCGGTGTTTTCGGCCTGCTCGCGACGGGATCGAATCGAGCGCGCCTTTTCGGAAAGAAGCATATCGGCCGACTCGAAACGCTCGACCACCATATGGAAGCGCCCGCGCTGCGCGGTGAGATCACCCACATACAGGCCTTTTTCCTGAAGCGCCAGCTGCAGTGCTTCGAGCTCTTCCTCGGCCTTCTGGGCTTTGATTTTCTGCACATCGATGCCCGCGGCAGCTTCGTTTTCGCTCTTCAGAGTCGCATCCCATTTGCCCTGCAGCGTGCGCAAATCATCGACCGCGAGCACCAAATCGAGTCGGGCGAGCTCATCGGCCAAGCCTTGGTATTGTTTGGCTCGTTGCGCCTTGCGGGCAAGCGGTTTCAGCTGGCGCTCAACCTCGGCCGTAACGTCTTTCACGCGCGCGAGGCTCGCATCCATGCTCGCAAGCTTACGCTCGGAGCGTTCCTTGCGTTGCTTGTGCTTCAGAACGCCCGCAGCTTCCTCGATGAGCGTGCGACGGTCTTCGGGCTTGCTCGCAAGAATAGCGTCGAGCTTGCCCTGGCTGATGATAGAGTGCGCGCCCGTGCCAAGGCCGGTATCGTGCAGGATGTCCATGAAGTCCATGCGGCGGGCGGGTGCGCCGTTGATGAGGTATTCGCTTTCACCGGAACGGTACATGCGGCGGGTGAGCGACACCTCGTTGAAATCGACGGGCAGCGTGCCGTCGGAATTATCGAGCACGAGTTCAACCTCGGCGACGCCGACGCTTTTGCGGGCCGAGGAGCCCGCAAAAATGACGTCTTCCATGGCCTGGCCGCGCAAGTTCTTCGCGTTGCGCTCACCAAGCACCCACAGCACCGAGTCGGAGATATTCGATTTGCCCGAGCCGTTCGGACCGACGATTGCCGTGATGCCCGGTTCGAGAGAAATCACGGAACGGTCGGCGAACGACTTAAACCCTTTCAGGATCAGGGATTTCAGATGCATGTATGCCTACTCCTGGCTGTGCTTCGCAGCTGCCTTCGCACGCTTTTCCTGCTCGCGCTTCTCGCGCTTCGCACGTTTTTCCTGCTCGCGTGCCGCCTTGGCCTCCGCCTTCGCAGCTTGCTTGGAGTTCATTTCGTCAAGCGCGGTTTTCGCTGCCTGGCTTTCGGCTTCTTTCTTCGTGCGGCCCATGCCCGAAGCAAGCGCCTTCATGCCCGCGAACACCTGCGACACGAAGGTGCGATCGTGCGGGGGACCCTGGGTCTCGATGAGCTTGTACGTCGGCGTGATGCCTTCTTCCTGCAGCTTTTCCTGCAAGGCGCTCTTCGGATTTTCGGGCTCTTTCGCCATATCGATGCTCATGCGCGGAATAAGCGTGCGCTCGATGAAGAGCTGCGCGCCTTCGATGCCGGCATCGAGATACAGAGCCGCGACAACGGCCTCGTACACGTTTTCAAGCGCCGAATGCAGGCCACGTCGACCCGTGCCGCGCTCCGAAGAGCCAAATACGATGACGTCGGCAAAGCCAAGCTTTTCGGCGACGTCGGAAAGGCTCGCGCCAGAAACGAGCGCCACTTTGATGCGCGTAAGGCCGCCCTCATCGATTTCGTGGTAGGTATGGAAGGCTTCGCTCGCCACCACGGCGCCCAAAATGGAATCGCCGAGAAATTCAAGGCGCTCATACGAGAACTTGACCGGCTTGCCTTCGGTTGCAGAGGGGTGCGTGATTGCCGCAAGCAGAATCTCGGGGTTTTTGAACTCGTAGCCCAAAATCTTCTGGGCGAGCTCGACCTTCTGCTTCTGCTCCTCGGTATGGTTTTCGGTAAATGTCATCGTGACACCGCCTGGGAAATGAGCCCGCACACATCTTCGCGCACGACCTTGCTGGAAGCGTGGATGCCGTTCTTAATGGCATCGGCGTTGCTCGAGCCATGGCCCACGATGCAGGCGCCCTTGACGCCGAGCAGCGGCGCACCACCGAATTTATCGGGATTGATGCTATTCGCGAGTTCGGAAAGCTTGCCCTTGATGGCGAGCGCGCCGAGTTTCGTGGCAAGGTTCGAAAGGAACACCTTCTTCACCGACTTGAACAGGGTTTTCGAAGTGCCCTCGATGGTCTTGAGCACGACATTGCCCGTAAAGCCGTCGGTGATGATGACGTCGTAATTCGCGGCGATAATATCGCGGCCCTCGCAGTTGCCCACGAAATTCGGCACCTTTTCCTTAAGCTGCGCGAATGAGGCCTGCGCGAATTGAGAGCCCTTCGTGTCCTCTTCGCCAATGTTGAGCAATGCGCACTTCGGGCTTTTAATGCCAACGATTTTCTCGGCATAAATGGAGGCCATCTGGGCGAATTGAGCAAGATATTCGGGCTTGCAATCGGCATTCGCTCCGATATCCGCCATAACGACCGGCGCCACGGGAGACGGGATTACGCTGCACAGGCAGGGACGAGAAACGCCTTTGATGCGGCCAATGCCGAGCGTGGCACCTGCCAAGCATGCGCCTGTAGAGCCAGCAGAAAAGAAGCCTTGCGCCTTCCCTTCTTTCACCAGCTTGCAGCCGACCACGATGGAGGAATCTTTCTTTTTGCGCACCGCTTCAGCGGGATGCTCGGCCATGCCAATGACCTCGGTCGCGACAGCGGCGGTGCAGCGGTTGTGCGCGCTTGCGAACGGTTCCACGACATCGGCGGGACCAACGAGCACGACCTGCAGGTTCTCGTCTTCAGCGAGAGCAGCGGCAACGCCATCAAGCACAACGGAAGGCGCGTTATCGCCGCCCATGGCATCGACTGCGATGGTAACGTTTTCGGTTAAGGGCATCGATGAACCCCTTTCGTCATTGTGGTAACAAACGCGAAAATACGACAGCCCCGTTTCGAAAACGCCTTACAATAAAAGGCTGCGCTTCGCGTTGTAAAAGTCCTAGAAACACGAATGCCGACCCAAAACTGAGTCGGCATATTGACCGTGCATGTGGTATCGAGCGAGATTACTCGGTCTCGACAACCTCGCGACCCTTGTAGTAGCCGCAGTTGCCGCACACGCGGTGGGGCAACTTGACCTCGCCGCACTGCGGGCACACAGAGCGAGAGGGCATAGCGCAAACGTCATTAGCGCTGCGACGGGAGTGGGTACGAGCACGACCGGTTTTTTGCTTAGGCACTGCCATGGTTGTCACTTCTCCTTATCGATCTCGGCCGACCTTCAGCCGAAACGCTTCAAATGCTTGAATTCAGACGAAAGCAGATGATAGCAAAGCATCACGGTGCATGCAAGCATAAAACGCCACTTAGCATGGAATTTTGATGCGGCAAGCCCAGATGGACCCAACTGCTTTCCGTACGGCAGTAAAGTATACGTCAGAAACTAAAGGCGCAAGGGCGCACACGAGCATTCCACACCTAAGGCGCATATCGAAAGGGGTCTCACGTGGCGGACAACCAGCATTCATGCGAAATCGCACCAGGCATTTTCCTTATCAAAGTGCCGCTGCCCGAAAACCCGCTCAAGCAGCTGAATTCCTATTTGATTCTCGATGAAGACCGTCCCGCGCTTGTGGACGTCGGCTTCAACCGCATAGAGTGCGAGCAGGCATTGCGCCAAGCCCTCGATGATTTCGGCCTCGATTTCCAAGACATCGATGTGCTTGCGACGCACAGCCACCCCGATCACGTGGGCAACCTCGATCGCATTTGGCGTCCGAGCATGCGCATGTACGCTCATATGCATTCGTTCGAAGAGCCGCGCATTATGAACAACCTGCAGAGCAGCACGTTTTTGCCCATCGTCGACGCGGTGACCCTGTGCGCCGAATCGCAACGCCAACCCTCGCGTGTGTTTTCGACCGACCTTTCCGCCGTGAAGGGCGACTATCCCGTAACCTATCTGAAGGATGGCGACATCTTCCGCCGTGGAAATTACCGCTTCCAAGTCATCGAAACGCCCGGCCATCATATGACGCATATCTGCCTCTATGACGAGGCCACCAAAATCATGCTCACGGGCGACCATGTGCTCGAGCGCATTACCCCGAACATCTCGTCGTTCATGCTCGAGACCGACGAGCTGGGCGACTTCCTCGCAAGTTTGCGGAAGGTGCGCGACTACGATGTGAAATTAGCCCTCCCCGGCCACGGAGAGCCCTTCAGCGGACTTGCGCGCCGTGTTGATGAGCTCATCGCCCACCATGAGGCGCGCCTGACCGAAATGGAAGACCTCGTGCGCGCCGGACATCACGACATCATCGACATCACGAGCAACGCGAGCTGGAAATACCCCAATTGGGAAAGCTGGGCAATGGAGCAGAAGTTCTTCTCGCTCGGCGAAACCCTCGCCCACCTCGTGCATGCCGTGCATTGCGGGACGATTCGCATGATCATTGAAGGCGAAGTCGTCGAATTTTATCTCGCGGAATAGCGAGGAGGGATCGAATACGCATTCATGCGTTCATACGGTAGCTCAGCCTTGCGGGGGCTTCCCCGAAGTCACGGCTCGCTACCGTTCGCTGCGCTCACTATGCGCTCGCCTGGCTTCGCTTAACTTTAGAATAGAACAAGCATGAGCTCAGACGACTTCGGGGAAGCCCCCGCAAGGCTGAGCTACCACCCCAAAACGAAAAAGGACGCTTACGCGTCCTTTTTTCTATTCGAACTTGAAATTCTTAAGCGCGGCGAATTGGCTCGGCTTGCCGGAGTCGGTTCGCACGACATCGTCTTCGACGGGCTTGCAGCCGCAAGGGCCATCGTTGAGGTTCGCGCCGCATTGGCGGCACAAACCTTTGCAGTCCTCTGAGCACAACGGCACATAGGGCAAATCGACCAACACGGCAGCCCTGAGGATAGGCTCGAAATCGAGCTGGTTGCTTTCGGGAAGGTAGTCGAACTCGTCTTCATCCATATCTTCCGGCGCTTCCGATTCGCCCGGAATAATAAGGTATGCCTCAAGCTCGCCATTCACGTCATATTCGACTTCATCGAGGCAGCGAGAGCATTCGGTCGCCACAACGCCGGTAATGGAGCCCGCAACAAGCAAGGCGCCGCCAACGTTGCTCACAAAAGCATTCCACTGCATGGTGCCAACCGTTTTGTAATGATCGGGACCGAAGTCGAACTCGCCCATATCATAGGTTCCCTCGAAAGAAGAGCTCTCCGCCGGGGCGAAGAGCTCTGCAGGAACGTCTATGACCAGCGGATTATTTTCCACGTTCGCAGCCATTAGCGGCCGATTCCCTGGTTGTTCAAGCGATCGCGGCAACGGCGAACGCTCGTGATAAGCGTATCGAGGCTCTGCTCGACGTGGCCAAACACCTCGTCGGCGTAGTCTTCGGCACCAGCGCGCGTCTGACGCTCGAGCTCGCGGGCGTCAGCCATGATGGTATCGGCCTGCTGCTGCGCGATGCGCACGATTTCCTGCTCGCTGGCAATCGTCATAGCCTGGCTGCGAGCGTCTTCGATGAGGCGAGAGCTCTCGGCTTCCGCATCGTCGAGGAGGCTCTGGCGCTCACGAACGATTTGGCGCGCCTGCGCGAATTCGCCCGGGAACGTATCGCGGATTTCATCCATAATCTCAAAAGCCGCGGTGATATCGACCTGACGAAGATTGTTCTTGCCGAACACCGGTTTCGAATCCTCAAGAAGGATAGAGAGTTCCTCAATGAGACCGAGAACTCCTGTTTCGTCCATTGCATCCCTTTCATGCCTGCTGCGTATATGCTGCATTTCAATACACTGCGGAAGGCCGCAGGTTGCTTTCATTGCAATCGATAAGATACTTGGCACCTTATCGCAAGTCAAACTATTCTAGCATGAAAAACGCGAGCGCAAGGCTTTCTCCACACCAGGCGTCACAAGCTCAGAAATATTGCCATGGAACGAGGCGATTTCACGCACGATGGAGCTCGACAGGTACATATACTGCGGCGGAGACATGATGAACACGGTCTCGATCGAATCGTTCAGACGATAATTCGCCGCGGTCATTTGGAATTCGTATTCGAAATCGGTAATGGCGCGCAGGCCTTTTACGACGAACTTGCAGTCGATTTCCTCGGCGAAATGCACGAGCAGGTCGTCAAAGCCGACAACCGAGACATTGTCCAGGTGAGCCGTGGCTTCCTTCGCGAGCGCGACGCGCTCTTCAAGCGTGAACAAGGGGCGCTTTTTGTCGCTTTTCGCAACGCCCACAATAACCTCGTCAAACATCTGAGATGCGCGGGCGATAACGTCGATATGCCCATTGGTAATAGGGTCGAATGTACCCGGAACCAACGCTCTTCTCACGATAATCCTCCTTATTCCTCCTTATATGGGAAACGCATTCCCCTCCGCTGCGCTATTCCGCAGGCTCAGCGTCTTCCTGGAACGAAAACAGCACGAAGCCAACCTTGGACTTGCCAAAGATCTTGTTCGCATGAATTTCAACGGGCTCGCCCGTTTGCTCGATGAAGCCCGCTACGTCAACCTTCGAATGGTGTTCGTAGGTTATCACTGCATCGGGCGCGAGCATACCACGCTCGCGCAACGTTTGGACGAACGCCCACACTTCTTCGGTGGGATACGCGTACGGGGGATCCAAAATCACGATGTCGAAAGGCGCGCCGTACACCGGCGGCGTAGCGAGCACGTCGGCCTGGCGAACGCGAGCGCGCTCCTGCGAGAGCTTCAGCATATCGATGTTGGCGCGCAGCGCTTCGAGCGCAGCCTTGTCGCGCTCGAAAAACACCGCCGATTCGGCACCGCGCGAGAGGCATTCGATGCCAAGGGCGCCGCTGCCCGCAAAGGCGTCAAGCACGTGCGCGCCTTCAAGCGAGCCATAGGCCGAAATAAGCGAGCTTATGAACGATTCCTTCACGCGATCGGTGGTCGGGCGCGTATCCATTCCCGTGGGGGCTTTAAGGTTTCTGCCCTTGAAATCTCCTGCGATAACCCTCATCGCACGCCTCCTTTTTTCGCTGTGTGCGTTTTTCGCTGCGCTTCAGCGGAAAACACCGCGTCCACTTCGCGCAGATAAAGCTTCGATTCAAGCGTATTCGCACGAACCTGAGTTTCCATATATTCACGCGCGTCGGCGTGAGCGGCCTCGATCACGGCCCCGTCGCGAACCACGTTCACGAGCTTGAGCACTGAAGCGCCATGTTGGCGATTGCCTAAAATATCGCCTTCGCGGCGAAGTGACAAGTCATATTCGGCGAGCTTGAAGCCATCTTCGGTTTTCTCCATAGCCGATAGGCGCTCGCACGCCGCCTTATCGCCCGTGGCCGAGACCAAACACATGAAACCGGGTTTTTCACCGCGGCCCACGCGTCCACGCAGCTGGTGGAGCTGAGAAAGGCCGAATTTATCAGCGTCTTCCACGATCATCACCGTTGCATTCGGCACGTCGACGCCAACCTCGATGACCGTCGTGCTCACGAGCACATCGATTTCGCCTGCGCGGAAGCGCTCCATGACCTCGCGCTTCGCCGCCGCTTTCATGCGGCCGTGCAAAAGTCCCACCTTATAAGCGGAAAATGTTTTCGCCTGCAGGAATTTCGCCTGAGCTTCGGCCGCCTTCGCGTCATCGCCAGAAAAATCGTCGAACGAATCGATATACACCGGCTCGTCCTGCTCGCCGGCGGTTCCGGAATAGCCGAAACGCGAACGCTCTTTCGGGCGCGGCCCGGAAGCGTGCGCTGCCCCTTCGCCCTGAGAGCCAACCAAGGGGCACACGATATAAACCTGCTCTCCCCTTTTGCATGCCTCAAGCGCCACATCGTAGGCACGGCCGCGTTCGCGGAAATCATAAACCTTCGTCGTGCGCGGCGGACGCTCGAAGGGAACCTCGCGCAAATACGACTGCGTCATAGACCCGTACAGCGCCAGAGCGAGCGTACGTGGTATGGGCGTCGCAGTCATTTCGAGCACATCGCACGCCGCGCCCTTCGCCATAAGGGCCTCGCGCTGATCAACGCCGAAACGTTGTTCCTCATCGATAATCACGAGCCCGCAATTATGGCACAGCACGTCGCCCACAAGCAGCGCATGCGTGCCAAAGCACACCGAAATCGAGCCCGAAGCCAAGCCGTCGAGAATCGACTCGCGTTCCGAAGCAGGCGTTGAGCCCGTGAGCTTCGCCCATGTCACGCCCGATTTTTCAAGAAGCGGGCCCAGGCCTTGCGCATACTGGTCGACAAGCACCTCGGTGGGACCCATCATAAGAGCCTGCTCACCAGAATCGGCCGCCATAACGAGCGCATACGCCGCCACCATGGTTTTACCCGTGCCCACATCGCCCAGAAGCATATGGCGCATGCGTTCGGGGGCTGCCATGCGCTGCGAAATGTCGACAACCGCGCGCTGTTGGTCGTCCGTCAAAGAGAAGGGCATGTGTTCTTCGAATGCCTTGCGGGCTGGACCGTCAACCACGTGCGTGCGCGGCGAGCCATCGCCGAGCTCCGCCTGCGCCTGCTGCATCAAATGCATTTCGAGCGCAAGCACTTCCTCATACACCAAACGGCGACGCGCCTGAGCTTGTTCGGCCATATCGACGGGGAAATGAATCGCGCGCAATGCTTCCGCGCGCGGCATAAGGCGATACTTCGCACGAAGCGAAGCGGGCAGCGGGTCGTACACGCGCCCGAGCTGAGCCAACGCCCCACGAACGATGCGGCGCATCTGGCCTTGCGGCACCTTCTCGGAAGCGGCATGTACGGGGATCACCTGCCCGGTGACCTCTTCGACGTTGTCGCCGTCGACCTTGTCGAGAAACGGCATGGTCATGCGCAAGAAACCGTAGTTGAACTCAACTTTGCCCGCAACGCTTACGCGCATGCCAGCAGTGAGCGTTTTCACGAGCCAGGGCTGCTTGAAAAAGGTGACGATGAGCGTGCCCGTGCCATCGACGAGCGTGACTTCCACCAGATCGAACTTCGGCTTGGGGCGCTTGAGAACAACCTCGTGCACCGTAGCGACGATGGTGGCGTTTTCACCGATGCGCGCCTGCCCGATGGTGCAGATATTCGACATATCGAGATAGCGCTTGGGGTAATGCGCGAGCACGCCGCGAATCGTCGTGGCCCCAAAACGCGACAAAGCCGCCGCCCTGCCCGACGAAACGCCCGGGATAGAAGTCACGGGCGCGTCGAGAGCCAGGGTGGCGGCCAAGCGGTCAGACATGATGCGGTTGTTGCGCTACTCGAGCGAGAACACGACGGGATAAAGCGCCTGTTCGCCGCGGTGCGGGTCAATCTCGAGATCTTCGTAGGCCTCTTCAATGCGAGCGACCAGCGCGTCCAGAGCTTCGTCGCTGAAATCTTCGCCAGCGAGAATCGTCATGGTATCGGCGTCATCGGCCTCCATGGCTTCAAGAAGCGCAAGCACGACGTCGGAGACGTCGGAGCCAACGGCTTCGATGGAGCCATCGGCAATGCCAATGACGTCGCCATCTTTGATGGGGTTGCCATGGGCGTCTTTCGAATCTTTGATGGCATGGGTGACTTCGCCGGTTTTAACCTCGGCGAAAGCCTCCGTCATGGCTTCGACGTTTTCCTCGAGCGAAGCCTCGCCATCGAAGCCGAACATCGCAGAGAACGCCTGCGGCACACTGGTGGTGGCAACGACTGCGCACGGCTTCTCGGAAACCTCGACGCAGGCCTGAGCAGCCATGATGATATTCTTGTTGTTAGGCAGAACGACGACCGCGTCAGCGTTGACCTTGTTGACGGCAGCAAGGATGTCGGCCGTGGACGGGTTCATGGTTTGGCCGCCGGAAATAACGACGTCGACGCCGAGCGATTCAAGAATCTTGGCCGTGCCGGAGCCGGGAGCCACAGCGACAACGCCGAGCGGCTTGTGCTCGGCCTCGAGCTGCGCCTCGATTTTCTCGTTGCGCTCGTCGCTTTGCAGCTTCATGTTGTGGACATGCACTTCAGAAATCTGGCAATCGTGCATAAGGAACCAGCCCAGAACCTGGTCGGGGCGGTTGGAGTGCACGTGCACCTTGAAGTTAGGATGCATACCGACCATGAGGTCGCAGTCGCCCATGGTGGGCAGGAAGTCTTTCGCGGCGTCGACATCGACCGTGTTGGAATGCACGAGGAACTCGGTGCAGTAACGGAACGCGGAATCGACATCCCAGTCGTCGATCTGCTCGATTTCGGCCTTCGGAGCAGGGCGGGACATCGCAAGCGCGTCGCCGGCGAAGCCTTCCTTGCCCGTGAGGGTCGCGGCAAACGCGTCGATAAGAATAGCCAGGCCAAAACCGCCGGCGTCAACGACGCCGTTCTCTTTCAGCACGGGCAGGAATTCGGGCGTGCGCTGCACCGATTCGTATGCGCCGTTCACGATGAAGTCGAGCGCCTCTTCGGTGCTGAGCTTCTTCTTGCGAGCCTTCTTCGCGGCAGCCGCGGTATCTTTGATTACGGTAAGAATGGTGCCCTCAACCGGCTTGCGCACGGCCTGAAACGCCACTTCGGTCGCGCGGGCGAAGCAGGAATCGAGCGACGCGGTGGTAATGCCCTCTTCCTCGAAGCCTTCGAAGCCTTCGCACAGGCCGCGCAGAATCTGCGACGTGATAACGCCGGAATTGCCGCGGGCGCCCATGAGCGCACCCGTGGTAATGGTCTTGCGAATTTCCGCGCTCGAAGCGCCAATCGGAAGCTTCGCAAGGTTGTCGACGACCATTTGCATGGTGAGCGACATGTTCGTGCCGGTGTCGCCATCGGGCACGGGGAACACATTGAGGCGGTTGACCTCGTCTTTGCGGTCGGAAAGCGCCTTTTGGGCAGCAGCGATCGCGTTCAGAACTTCATGCGTAGAATAGTTGCTCATATTAGGTGGTGTCTCCTCGATGACCTTTAGCAAAGCTCGCTATTTGCGAACTTTGATGCCCTGAACGTGCACTTCAATGCCATCGAGCGGCACCTGCGCAAACTCATTGAGCACATAGGTAACGTTGTCGATAAGGTTCTG
Source organism: uncultured Slackia sp. (assembly GCF_934630525.1). Lineage (GTDB taxonomy): Bacteria > Actinomycetota > Coriobacteriia > Coriobacteriales > Eggerthellaceae > Slackia. The sequence goes on along the minus strand of NZ_CAKTVX010000001.1, from coordinate 238,663 downwards.
CGAAACGACGGTGATGTTGGTGCCGTATTCGATAACCACATACAGATCGACATGAATGCCAGCCTCGCGAGGCGTCACGATAACGCCGCGGCGCAGGCGGTTGGCGGGAAGAATCTTCGCAATGCCGTCTTGCAAAGAAGGCGCTGCCATGCCAACGACGCCGTAGCAGCCGAGGGCGGCGGTACCAGCGAGGTCGGCCAGCACGTCGTTCGATACGTGAAGATTGCCGGAAATCTTTTGCGTCATGAAATCGTCCTTTCCCACGACTGCGAGACAAACATTAAGTATACCCGTTTCAACGCAGGCGCGGTAATACTTTGATACTCAAAGTACTCTTGCACACAAAAAAGCCCGCAGAAGCGGGCTTTTGCGTTTGTGCAGTTGTCGCGCTTTAGCCGCGGACGACCTTGCCGGCCTTCATGCAGGAAGTGCAGACATTCATCTTGCGGGACTTGCCGTCGACGACGACGGAAACCTTCTGAATGTTCGGACGGAAGGTACGATTGGTTACGCGGTGGGAGTGGCTGATGCTGCGACCGGCCACGGGGTGCTTACCGCAAATTTCACAAACCTGGGACATTTCTCTCACTCCATTACTTCAGATAATCTCTGATTACAGGCAAAAAAGCTTGATTACTATAACACACGATTAGAGGTCACACAAGAAAAGTTGTGACTTCTTGTGTTCTGTGTCGAAAACGTGAACGGCAAGCCACAAACGCGCTTGTGTTTTGAAACCTGCTAAATGCTCGGAGCGTTTAAAAGGTTTCATTGAGCGAGACGACGGGACTACGCGATACGACGGGGCCAAGCGATGCGCTTTGCGCTTTGCATGAAGCCGAAACCACACCGTAGATGGCTAGCCGCGATACTTCTTGTCGACGACCATGAGGCGGCCACAGCTCGGGCACACCGAAAGCGGAGCCTCGGTGCGAAGCCCCAGCACGCGACTATGGTCGAACGTCGTACGGCATACCGTGCAAGCGTTTTCGTTCAAGGCGGAAAGCGCCACGCCGCCTTTCGCCTTCGCGATGCGCTCGTAGGTCGCAAGCAGCTTCGGGTCGTTAACGAATGCGACCATGCGATCGCGTTCAGGCTTGAACTGGTTCACCTTCGCCAGAATCTCGCCGCCCTTGGCGCGGTATTCAGCGATGAGCTTTTCCTCTTTCGCGCACAGCGAAGCCTCGATGGTGTCGATTTCAGCCTCGAGTTTCTCCATTTGAGCAAGCTTTTCTTTATAGCCGGCAATTTCATCGACGAGCGTGTCACGACGCTTTTGGTAGCCTGAAAGCTCCTTGCTGTGCAACGTAATGGAGCGGTAGTCACCGCCCGCCGTATCGATGAGGTTTTGCGCCACCTTTGATTTGCGCGCCAAATCGGCATCTTCGCCCTCGGCGTGCGCAAGCTGGGTTTGCGTATCTTTATGCATACCCACAATGGTGCGGCGCTTTTCGGCAAGCGCCGCCTTCTTGTGGCGAACATCGAGAATCGCCATTTTCTGGGGAAGCTCGTCGAGTTGCTTGTTCAGTCGCGCGCATTCCGAATCGATCGCCTGAAGCTTCAACAGCGCCGCGATTTGCTCTTGGGTTACCTGCACTAGACCCTCCTCGTTTCGGGATGCTGCCACGCATCGTTTTGATCGAGCAACGTTATCTTCTCACGAGCAACGCCCACGCGAGCGCACGATTCGGCAAGAATTCGCGCAAATGGCAATTCCGACACATCATGGCCAAGCTCAATAATGCACAGGCCCTGCTGCGACGCTTCAAGCGCGGCGTGGTATTTCACCTCGCCGCACACAAGCACGTCGATTCCACGCTTCACGCACTCGGAAGCGGCATCGCCCGCGCCGCCCGTCCACGTGCAAACCGTAGAAAGAGCCGTGTCCATGGCGCCCCACACGCGCGGTGCACGACCGAACACCGCCGTGCAACGAGCCGACAGGTCGCCGAGCGTGAGGCCCTCACTGGCGTCGATGGCGCAAATCTGACCATAGCCGAGCGATTCGTCGCGAGCGAGCGGCTCAAGCACAGCCGAGGGCTTCAGGCGCAGCATGCCCGGAAGCATGGATTGCGCAGGCGCGCTCACATCGAGCGCCGTGTGCCAATTGGCAAGCGCTACGCCCAGGCGCGCCGCCTCGTATACCACCGAGCCTGGCACACAGGCGTGGGACGAAAGGGGCATGAACGAATCGGGCGGGTCGAGAAACGCCGGATGATGCGTCACGAGCACGTTCGCGCCGAGCTGCGCGGCCTCACGAACGGCGAACACCGTAGGATCGAGCGCACAGGCCACGCCTTCGATTTTTGTCGCAGGGTCGCCCACAAGCAGGCCGGTTCTATCCCACGATTCGGCATCGGCCGGCGGAAACATGCGGTTCAGCGCTGAGACGAGCTCGCCCACCAACGCAGGCGCCTGTGCGCCCTTTTCCGCAAGAGGCCCACGGCCTACATGGCGCAGGCCCCGCTGCTCCTCATCAATCTCATATTCCTCTTCATTCGCCATAATCGGCCTCCTTGTCTTTCGAGCCGTATTGATTATTGGCACGTGTTAAATGCTCGTAGCGTTTAACAGGTCGGCGAATTCGTGACGCACGCTATAAAGAAGCCGCCCCGAAAGGCGGCTCGTCAACGTCACAAATCGACCATGCGCACACCACGGCCGCGCGTAGGCACGGCGAGCCGCGTATAGCCGGCAGCGCGCATGTAATCGTAGGCGCGTTCGATGTCGCGCGCGATATCTTCCTTGCGGTGCGCGTCGGTACCCACCGTGCACGCAACGCCCTCGGCGCAAAACGCCTGCAAAAGCGACGGCGACGGATAGTACTCGGCGCACTCGGCATACGCGCCCGAAGTATTCACTTCAATCATGCGCCCGCCCTCACGCGCCGCTTTCGCCATGCGCTCATACAAAGGCTCAAGGTCGAATCCGGGCTTCGGGCTGAACTTCTTCACCACGTCGGCATGGGACATGACCGTGAACGGCATGTCGCTTTTCACAGCCTGGCACCACAGTTCGACATAGCGGTTCCAGAATGCCTCGAGGTCAATCGATTTCCAGCGCGACACGTGCTTGTGGCTCACCATGAGCCAGCGGTCAACGAAATGGACCGAGCCGAGCACGATATCGAACTGGTCGAAATCGCTCGCATGCAAGCTACGCGTTTCGTCTTCGCCAAGCCAATCGAGCTCGCAGCCCAAAAGCACATCGATATCGTCACGTTTCTGCTGCTCGCGCACGGCTTCGATGTAGGCCCCAAGTCGCTCGATCGGCATGGTGGAGCGCTTCGACGGGTCGAGTTCATCGGGAATGGGATAATGCTCCGTTGCCGCCATATGGGCAATGCCCGCATCAACCGCCGCCTGCACCATGTCGTCAAGCGGATCTTTGGCGTGATTGCAGAACGTGGAGTGCGTGTGCATCGTTATAAGCTCGGTCATGCAATCGCCTCCTTGAACGCTTCGAAGAATGCATCGATGTCGGCTTGCGTGTTTTCCATGCCAATCGACACGCGCAGCTCGCCTTGGGCAAGGTTGCGTTCGACGCCGAGGGCGGAAAGCACATGCGAAGGATCGAGGCTTCCCGATGCGCAGGCCGAACCGCCCGAAATGCAGATTCCGCGCATATCGAGCTGCAGAATGAGCGTTTGGCTCTCGAAGCCGCGCACGCACACATTCACGATGTTGGGCAGGAATTCTTCGCCGCCACAAGGCACGCAAACCGACGGAACCACGCGTTTAATGGCGCCCAAACGCGCGTACAAATCGTCGCGCATGGCACGGGCTCGCGCCGCATAAGCAGGCTGCTCGGCCACGGCGAACTCAATGGCCGCGGCAGCACCTGCGATGCCGCACACGTTCTGCGTGCCGCTACGGCGCCCGTTTTCTTGACCGCCGCCAGGCAAATAGGCCACATAGGGTGTTTTCGCCGCAAGATAGAGCACGCCGACGCCCTTCGGGCCGCCCACTTTATGGGCGGAAAACGAAGCGGCGTCAACGCCCCAGCCCTTCAGATCGACGGGAATTTTCCCGAGCGCCTGAACGGCATCGACATGGAACAGCGCGCCAGCCGCATGGGCAACGCCGCACAGCTCAGCCACAGGCTCGATGGTGCCCACCTCGTTGTTGGCCGCCATAACGCTTACCACCAGGGTGTTTTCATCGACGACACGCTTCAGGGCTTCAGGCGTTACCTTGCCCGAGCCATCGTTGTCGACAAATTCGAACTCGAAGCCGAGCGCGCGCAGCATATGGCTCGTTTCGAGAACGGCCTCATGCTCGATGCGCGAGGTTGCCACCTTGAACGGCCCATGCTTGCCCGCCAAGCGAGCCTTTTCGCGCGCGCCAAGCGCCATGCCCACGATTGCCGAATTATCCGATTCGGTGGCACCGCCCGTGAACACGATTTCGTCGGGACGGTGGGCCTTCAGAGCGCGAGCCACGCGCGCACGCGCATCTTCGAGCGTGGAAAACGTCTCGCGGCCAATGGAGTGAAGCGAATTCGCATTGCCGAAAGGCGCCTGCGTTCCCGGCTCCATATAAGGCGCCATGGCCTTTGCTGCCGCATCACACAATGGCGTGGTTGCCGCGTTGTCCAGATATATGCGCTTGCTTTGCATTGCTTGCATGCCCCTTTTACGCCTGCACGTCGTTCGTCCACGGAGCCACGAAACCATTCTTCTGGGCTTCAGCGGCAACGGCCTTCATTTCCGCGATTGCGACCGCGCGGTCGGACGCGCCAAACACGCCGCTGCCCGCAACAAGCACATCGCAGCCCGCCGCGCACACAGCACGCGTGGGATCGTTCGCCTTCAGGCCGCCATCGACCTCGATGAGCGGCGAGGCGCCCGCCTCACGAGCCATTTCAACGATACGTGCGACCTTGGCCTCGATTCCTTGGATATAGCTCTGGCCAGAAAAGCCCGGGAACACGCTCATAGGCAGTACCATGTCGAGCTTCGCGATATAGGGCTTGATATGCTCGACATCGTAATCGGGCTTCATGGCGATGGCGGCCTTGCAGCCAGCCTCGTGAATCATGTCGATCGCCAAATCAAACTGACCGGCTTCGGCATTGAGCGCCTCGGCATGCACCGTGACGATGTCGGGCGTATGCTCCAGGTACCAGGGCAGCTGCTCGAGTGGGTTGGAAATCATCAAGTGCACGTCGAGCGGCAGCTTCGTGATTTTCTTCAGGCCAGCGACGAACGGCACGCCGAACGTAAGGTTCGGCACAAAATGGCCGTCCATCACATCGACATGCACGAACGCGGCACCGCCTTCTTCAATTTCGGCCACATCGCGGGCCATATTCATGAAGTCGGCGGACAGAATTGATGGTGCGATTTTCGGCTCGGTGAACACATTGGCTCCTTGCTTGCATGAATTTCGGGCGAGGCCCCTGCCTTTTCCTCCATTCTAACGCAGCCGCAGCGCTTGCCGCCTATAATCGAAGAACACACGAAAGGATGACCATGCAACGCTGCACGAACTATTTTGTATACGCCATGCCCATGGGGCGACTGAGCATCGCCGCCGACGAGGCGGGCATTTGCGCGATAGCTTTTGGCGACGTTGCACACGATGGCCCGCGCCGCCCGAGCGCGCTCACGAACAAAGCCGCAACGCAACTGCAGGAATACTTCGCAGGCAAGCGCCGCTTCTTCGACATTCCCCTCTCGCCGCATGGAACCGAATTCCAGCTCAAAGTCTGGAAAGCCCTCGAAACGATCCCCTACGGCCAAACGCGCACGTATGCGGAAATCGCCGAAATGGTCGGCAGCCCCAAGGGTTTTCGCGCGGTGGGACTCGCCAACAACAAAAACCCGCTGCCCATTGTGGTGCCGTGCCACCGCGTCATTGGGGCCGACGGCAAGCTCGTGGGCTACGCGGGCGGAGTGAAAATCAAGAAATACCTGCTCGACCTCGAGGGCGTCGATACCTCGAAAATGAAATAGGCTAAGTGGCGCGAAGACGAGCGATTCAGTCGAGCACAAGACCCCAAAGGACATCACGCGCGGTATTCGAACCCGACATACACCGCCAAAAGACGTTACGAGCATGGCCGACGAACACCGAACGAATACCGACCTCGCGTATTGCCCACGCAAAGAAAGCCCATAGAGCAAGAAAAGAGCCCCAATCGGGGCTCTTTTCATATACGTTCACGCTCTGCGCGGCAATTCGTTATGAGTGGCGACGCAGGCGCGCGGCGTAATGGGCGTCGGGGCCATTCGACGTGAGCGTGGTTTGTACCTGCTCCTCGATTTCGAACTGCTCGCCGAACTTCGTCTTCAGGAAGCGCTCGACAACCTGCTCGTTTTCTTCAGGGAAAACCGTGCAGGTGGCATAGGTGATAACGCCGCCCGGCTTCACCATCTTGGCCGCCTCGATGAGCAAGTCGAGGTTGATGGAGGCCATGCTGGTGATGTCTTCGGGCTTCAAACGCCAGCGAATCTCGGGGTGACGGCGCAGCGTGCCAACGCCCGAGCACGGAGCATCGAGCAGCACGGCGTCAAAGCTCGCCTCGGGCAACTTCTGCGAAAGAGTGCGCGCATCGGCCGTGAGCGACTCAACCGTGTCGATGCCATACGCAGCACAGCGCTCGCCAAGAATCTTGCCCTTGAACTCATGGTCGTCGACCGAGGTCATAGGCACGCAATGGCCAAATGCGCGATGCGCGGCGCTCTGGAGCAGAATGGTCTTCGTGCCGCGACCAGAACCGATTTCGAGGAAGCTCGCGGGCTCCTCGGCAGGCATGGCAAGCTGAGCCACAGTTTGCGCGCCCTCGTCGGACACGAGCAGCTCACCGGCCTCGAACAGCGCGCGCACGTCGGCGCTGCGCAGCGAACGGGCCTCCTTCACGCGATAGCAACCCTGCACGTCTTCCGACGGCTCAAGCAGCGAACCCGCCTGGTCAAAAGCCTCTTCGATCTGCTCGAAATCGCCCTTCACGGAATTCACGGCGATAAACACCGGGGCGTCGGTATTGCAGGCGCGCATGAATGCGGTCGCCTTCGGCAGCGTCATTTCGTTCATGAGACGCTTGGCGAGCCACATCGGGAAGGCCTGCGAACGCGCGAGCACCTGCAGGCTCAGGTTCGGGTTGCCGAACGGGAACGTTTTCGCGCTTTCCGACATGCGGCGCAGCACGGCGTTGGCAAGGCCGCCCGCTTTGGGGGCAACGGAGCACACGAGCTCAACACCCTGGTCAACGACCACATAGGCAGGCTTGTCGAGGAACAGCAGCTCATAGGCGCTCACGCGCATAGCGTCGCGAACGACCTCGTCGATGTCGTTCGGGGTTTTCATGTTGCGGTTAATGAACTCGTCGAGCGTGCCGACCGTCGCGGTTACGCCACGCGCGATTTTCGTGGCGAACGCGGCGTCTTCGGGAGAAATACCCTGGAATTTGGCGAGCACGGCAGGCGTGACTTCGGCAACATAGGCATTGCGCTCGCGCACTACGCGGCCAATGGCGCAGGCGGCCTGGCGAGCAGGCGTCACATGCACTTGGCCCTTGGGCTTGCGGTAGCCGCCGCCCGTGCCACGATAGCCTTCGCCCTTGCGACGGTGCTCGCGATACTCGCTGCGAGGAGCATCGTCGTCGACCTGCGCGTCGCTGCGTTCGTCGTCGCGGCGCGGCTTAAAGCCATGCTTGTCGTCGTCGAAGCGCTTTTTCGGACGATCGTCGAAACGGCGGTCTCCACGACCCTCGAACTTGCCGCCATCGCGTTTGTCGAAACGACGGTCGTCACGCTTGTCGCCATCGAAGGAGCGCTCACGCTTCGGGCCACGGTCGTCGCGATCGAACTTGCGGCCATCGCGGTCGAACTTACGCTCGCCCTGCTCGAACTTACGCTCGTCACGGCTGAAGTCTTTCTTGTAGCCGCCCTTCTTGAAATCACGATCGCCGTCGCGACGATCGCCGCGAGGCTTGCGGTCGAAGTCGCGGCCGCCTTTGTAGCCGCCACGGTCGCCATCGCGGTCGAACTTGCGCTCACCGTCATGCTTCTTGTAGCCGCCGCGGTTGTCGTCGCGCTTGAAATCGCGCTTCGGTCCACGATTGTCGCGGTCGAACTTACGGCCTTCACCGCGATCGTCACGATTGCCACGGCCTTTGTAGCCGCCCTGGGGCTTGCCGCCCTTATAGCCGCCGCGGTTGTCGTCGCGGTCGAATTTGCGCTCGCCGTCGTGCTTCTTGTAGCCGCCCTGGCCCTTCGAGCCGCGGAAGCCGCCCTTGTCGCCGTTGCCGCGCCCGCGAGAGTCGCCGCCCTTTCCGCGATAGCCGCCATTGCCGTGGCCGTTGCCGCCGCGGTTGTTGTTCGGTCGGTTGCCGCGAGAATCGCCTGCGCCCTTGTTATCGTATGCCATTTACAATGTCTCCCACTCAATCTCGCCCGACTTGATGTTCTGCACGCCCGCAGCAAACGAACGAGCATCCATTTCCTTTTTCCCATCAGGCTTTATTTCCAGAATCTCGAAAACGCCGTCGGCGCATCCGAGGAACAACCTTTTTTGCGCGAACAACACCTTGCCCTGCGCGAGGCCCGAAGCGGCCTCGAAGCACGAATCGTCTTGCGAAAGCGCCGATGCGGAAAGCACCGTGACGCCTTTGCCCGCAATGGAACACTTCGAGGGGTGCTGCACGCCCGATGCCTGCACATGGCGAAGGTTTTCGACGCAGGTGATCGCGGGATTCAGGTTCAGTTCGCCCTTTTCAATCTTGGGCGCCCACGTAGCGTCTTCCTCAACCTGCTTGACCCAACGTTCCACGCCGTGCTCCACATCGTAGAGGGCGGAAAGCAGCGCATACGCGCCCTTGTCGGCAAGTTCGCCCGTCAAACGCTCGGCATTCATGCCCGCGATTTGGCAAGAACGGCAAATGCAGTAATCGCCCGTGTCAAGACCGGCCTCCATGCGCATGATGCACACGCCCGCCTCGTCGTCGCCATTCAGAATGGCGCGCTCGATGGGGGCCGCGCCGCGGTACTTCGGCAGAAGTGACGCGTGCACGTTCAAGCAACCATGCTTCGGAATATCGAGCACAGCCTGCGGCAAAATCATGCCGTACGCCGCGACGCAAATAACGTCGGGGTTAAGGGCGCGAAGACGCTCAACTTCAGCATCGTCGCGAAGCGTGCGGGGCTCGAACACAGGAATGTTCGCGCCAAGAGCGACTTCCTTCACCGGAGACGGCACAAGTTTCTTGCCGCGGCCGCGCACCGCATCGGCGCGCGTGTACACGGCGACGACGTCGTGCTGTTCCTTCAGCTCGATAAGAATGTTCGCCGCAAAATCGGGGGTTCCCATGAACACAACGCGCATGGAATCACCGCCTTTCGAAAGTGTTTGCTAGTCGATGCTCGTGTCACCCGGCTTGGCGCCTGCCGCTCGCGCAATCTCGTAATCGCGCAGCGCCTTGAGACGCGCAGCGGGCGCAGCGCTTTCAAACAGCGTTTTGCCGTTCAGATGATCGATTTCATGCTGCAGGCAGCGACCGAGTAGGCCATCGCCTTCAATGATGTAGTCTTCGCCGTCGAAGTCGGTGAATTTCACCACGGCGTATTCGCGGCGGCATTCAGGCACGGAAATGCCGGGGCACGAAAGACAGCCCTCTTCTTCGGTGACCAATTCGCCTTTGAGCTCAAGAATTTCAGGATTGATGAGCGTGATGGAATCTTGGCGGCCATCTTCCTGGTCGCAGTCAATCACGATGATGCGCTTAAGCACGCCCACCTGCGGCGCGGCAATGCCGCAACCGTTGTTCTTGTACATCGTTTTCGCCATTTGCTTCGCGAGCTTCTTCAAGCTCTTGTCTTTGATGTCGCACTCCTCGCACACCTGGCGAAGAATGGGGTCGGGGTATTCCACCACCGGGAGCGTGTCAAAAACCATATTCAGTTCCTTTTATCGAAAGGGCCACGAATCAGGCCCCGTTTCAACAAGCAAAGTTTGCAGCCGAGAGTATATCAAAGAGTGGCGCACGGCCCGACAAATGCGCAGATGGTACACACAAATACGCGGACGGCGGGGGTCGACGACACATGCGCGCCTGACGAGTGGCCGATTGGGCATGGCCCTCTGGCACGCCACCCCAGCGCGGCGTACCGGAGCAAAGCTCACACCACCTACAGCAAGCTGTACGGATCGACGTCGACGGCGACGTTGACCTTTTTGTTCGCGCGTCGTTTGCGAATCACCGGCTCGGCGAGCTTTGAGATGTCGGCCCCTGCAGGCGCCTTGATTAAAATATGCCAACGATGCTGGCCACGCAGCTTGTCGATGGCGCACGGCGCCGCACCCAAGCTCTGCCAGCCATCGCCCACGATATCGTCGATCTGCTCCTGCACGCGCTTCGCGAGCGCCTCGGCTTCAGCGCGCACGGCTTCCTCTTCAGCGCCCCATACCAAAATATTCGCCAAGCGCGCATACGGCGGGTACCCGAGCATCTTGCGTTTCGGCAGCTCATCGGCAAGAAAACGCTTGCGATCGTAATGCGCAGCCGCACGAATGGCCATTGCGTCGTGCATATAGGTTTGCACGAGCACGCGCCCCTCGAAGCGCCCGCGGCCCGCACGGCCCGCGACCTGCTCCACCAAGTCGAACGTGCGTTCCGCCGATCGGAAATCGGGCAGGCGCAGCTGCGTGTCGGCATTGATCACGCCCACGAGCACGACATCGTCGAAATCGAGGCCCTTCGCGATCATCTGCGTGCCCAAAAGCACTGCCGCACCGGGCTGGCCGAATTCGGCGAGCAGCTTTTCATGTGCATCGCGCGTCGCAGTGGTGTCGGAATCCATGCGCACCACGCGAACAGCCGGCTGGCCGGTTGCGCTCGCGTGGTCGTCGAGTACGCGTCGCAGCTCCATCTCCACACGCTGCGTTCCCGCGCCGAACTTCTTCAAATAGGGGCTTCCGCACACCGGGCACGTCACGGGCGCCTGGGAGGTTTTGCCGCAATGGTGGCACACGAGCTTGCGGCCCACTTCGTGATAGGTCAGCGAAACCGAGCACGTAGTGCATTCGGGCACATAGCCGCAATCGCGGCACAGCAGGAAGTTCGCGAACCCGCGCTGGTTCAACATGAGCACGACTTTGCGGCCCGCATCGACCGCGGCGAACAGGTTTTCCTGCAGCTCTTTCGCAAACATAGAGCGAGAGCCGCGGCCGAATTCCTTCGCCATGTCGACAATTCGCACCTCGGGCATGGGCTTGCCGTTCGCGCGCGTCGGAAGCACCACGCGATGCCACATATCGTCGACCTTGCAGCGGCACAGCGTCTCGATCGAAGGAGTCGCGCTGCCCAGCACAAGCGCCGCGCCGGTGCGCTGGGCCATCCATGCGGCCACATCGCGCGCGTGGTAGCGCGGCGCGCTTTCCTGCTTATAGGTGCTTTCGTGCTCTTCGTCGATAATGACGAGGCCAAGCGTTGCCATGGGGCAAAAGAGCGCACTTCTCGCACCCACGACCACGCGCTTTTTGCCCAGACGCACCGCTTCCCACTGGTCGAAGCGCTCGCCAGCCGTCATGCGCGAGTGCATAACGGCCACGGTATCGCCGAAGCGGCTCTCGAATCGCGACACCGTTTGCGGGGTAAGCGCGATTTCAGGCACGAGCACGATAGCACCGCGCCCCAACTCGAGCGCATGGCGAATCGCACGCAGGTATACCTCGGTTTTGCCCGACCCCGTCACGCCGTCGACCACGCACACCTCGCCGGCGCAGCGGTCAATGCACGCGTCGACGCACGCGAGCGCCGCAGTCTGGCCTTCGGTGAGCGCAAAACCCTCACGCGCCTCGGCGGCCTCGGCGATTTCTTCATCGAGCGGCACGGGCGCCTCGGCTTCGCCCTTCTTCTTCCTGCGACGCGCAGGCTTTTGCAGCTCCCACACATCGCCGCGTTTCACGACCTTCGGCGCGCGGCCCACGGGCGTGAGCAAATGCACGCACGAGCTGAGGGGCGCCACGTATTCATGAGCGATAAATTGGATAAGCGCGGCGCCGTCCTCATCGAAATAGGGCGAGGAAAGCACCGAGAGCAACGGTTTGAGGCGCGCCGCCGATTCGGGATCAATTTCGGAATCGAGGCGCTCGCAAACTTCCATGACATAGCCAATCGCACGGCGCGCGCCGAATTCGACAAGCACGGCACAACCCACTTCCACGCCGACCATATCGGCGGGAACTACGTAGGTATAGAGGCTGTCAAGCGACTGGGTTTGTATGTCCAAAACTAAGGAAACGGTTCTCATGCAGGCGAGTATATAAGAAAAGCGAGCCTCGGAAGAGACTCGCTTTCAAAATACAACATATGTTCGTGTTTGCGAAATGCGGGCGGACGAACTACTCCAAGCCGCACGCCTTGCGCAGCGCCTCGGCCTTGTCGCGGCGCTCCCACGTGAACTCGGGAAGCTCGCGGCCGAAGTGGCCGTAGTTGCTGGTGAGACGATAGATCGGACGACGAAGGTCGAGCGCGTCGATAATCGCGGCCGGGCGCAGGTCGAAGACTTCGGACACAGCCTTCTCGATGTCGGCCACAGGCACATGCTCGGTGCCGAAGGTGTCGACCATGATGCTCACCGGGCGAGCCATGCCAATGGCGTAGGCGATTTGCACTTCGCAGCGATCGGCCAAGCCAGCCGCCACGACGTTTTTGGCGACCCAACGCGCCGCGTATGCTGCGGAGCGGTCGACCTTCGTGCAATCTTTGCCCGAGAACGCGCCGCCGCCGTGACGGCCCATGCCGCCGTAGGTGTCGACGATAATCTTGCGACCCGTGAGGCCCGTGTCGCCCATGGGGCCACCGATGACGAAACGACCCGTGGGGTTCACGTAGATATCCATGTCGCTTGCGGCCTTCAAACCTTCAGCGGCAAGCACAGGGTTGATCACATGCTCAATAAGCGCGGCTTCGAGCTGATCAGGCTCAACGCCCTCATCGTGCTGGGTGGAAATGAGCACCTTCTCAACGGCTTCGGGCTTGCCATCGACATAGCGGACCGAAACCTGGGTTTTGCCGTCGGGGCGAAGGAACGGAAGCGTGCCGTTTTTGCGAACCTCGGTCAAACGCTCAGAGAGGCGATGCGCCAGGTAAATGGGCATCGGCATGAGCGTGCTCGTTTCGTTGCAGGCGTAGCCGAACACCATGCCCTGGTCGCCCGCGCCAGTTTCGTCTTCCTTGTCGGCAGCTTCGCCGTGCTGGGCCTCCCAGCTCTCATCGACGCCCTGGGCGATATCGGGGCTCTGGCTGTGAATGGCGTTGATCACGCCGCAGGTGTCGCAGTCGAAGCCATACTTCGCACGGTCGTAGCCGATGGAGCGAACAACGTCGCGCACGATGGTGTCGACGTCAACGTAGGCCTGCGTGCGAATTTCGCCCGTCACGAACACCGTGCCCGTCGTGGCAACGGTTTCGCATGCGCAGCGAACCTGCGACACGTCGGCAGGCTTGCCGCTCGGCGAAATGTAGCCGGCTTTTTCGAGCTCGATTTCTTTAGCGAGAATCGCGTCCAGAATGGCATCGGAAACCTGGTCGCACAACTTGTCGGGGTGGCCTTCGGTCACCGACTCAGACGTGAACAGGTAGGTAGCATTCTCGTTGGACATTCAGAATTCCTTTCTTCATCGCTGTTGGCGGGACCACCGTGGGTGTTGCCCCCGGTTGGTACCGGGATCGACGAGCCAACCCTCTTCCCCGGATCTTGATAAATACTGGTGCGCCTGGCGCACAAGCTACACATAGTAGCCGAAATCGACAGCACGACGAGCCAGGCCGCCTGCGCACACGATAACGACACGAACAGGCGATTATGAGCGCAGGCCACCGTTGTAATGCAGCGTGCGGCCTTCCTTCTGCAGGCGTTCGAACTTATGCATATCGGCCTCGGCCATGCCCTGGGTTTTCGTCATGCGCTTGCCATGCATGGGGTCGCGCGGGTCGTTCCACAAACGCTTGGCGACGGGCGCCCACTCCTCGCTGAACGCCTTGGTTTTCGAGCAGAGCTCCTCGGCGCTTTCCTCGTGCTGCAAATCGGTCGATTTCGCGCCGGAACGCGCGACCATATCGGCGAGCATGCCCGAATTTTCCAGAATGGGGCACGGGCGCAGGTAGTTGCCGTCGAAGGGCTGCTCGTAGTAGTACTCCATGAAAATGGGCGAGCGCAACGCGTCAAGCAAGCTTACGTCATGGATGTTCGCGTTCGAATAGTGCGCAAACACACACGGCTCCACATCGCCCGCGGCATTGATGTGCAAGTAGCGACGCCCGCCGGCAATGCAGCCACCCACAAATTCGCCGTCGTCTTGGAAGTCGAGCGTGAACAGGGGCTTCGTCTGGCGCATCTCGCGCACGAAGTTGTACAGATGCTCGCGCTGAGCGGCGTTGGGGATAAGATCGGGCGTGGAACCGTGGCCAACAGGCATAAACGAGAAAATCCAAGCGAACAATGCACCCTGGTCGATAAGCCAATCGAAGTATTCTTCAGACGCAATAGAGCTCGCATTCTGAGCGGTGTAGCAGCATGAAACGCCGAACGGCAGACCGTGCTCGCGAAGCAGCGCCATGGCCTTCGACACCTTCTGGAACACGCCTTCACCGCGGCGCGCATCGGTGGCTTCCTCGAAGCCTTCAGCCGAAATTGCCGGCACGAAGTTCGCCACGCGAAGCATGTCTTGGCAGAACGCCTCGTCGATGAGCGTGGCGTTCGTGAAGCAGAGGAACGCGCAATCGGGATGCGCCTCGCACAGCTTGATGAGGTCGTGCTTGCGCACCAGGGGCTCGCCGCCCGTGTAGATGAACACGTGCGTTCCCAAGGCCTTGCCTTGCTCGATGATGGAATTGATGTCGTCGTAGCTCAGGTTGAGCTTATGGCCGTATTCTGCGGCCCAACAACCCGTGCAATGCAGGTTGCACGCGCTCGTGGGGTCGAGCAGAATCGCCCACGGAATGTTGCACTGATATTTGTCGCGGTTCTTCTCTTGCTCGCCCCATACCATAAGGTTCGAATCGATCAAGAACGATTTCACCAGGCGATTTCGCACTTCGGGGTTCAGATGGGCAATTTTCATGAGCAGCTGATACCAGTTGTTCTTCTCGTCAATCGCATTACGGAATGCCTCGCGTTGCGAAGGGAAAAGGTTGCGCGGAGCGGCCTTGTCGACCATCTCCATCGCCTTTGGAAACCTTGTTTCGGGGTCTTCAAACAGGTAATCGACCATTTTGCACAATGCCGCATGCTTCACGGAATCCAAAGCGACCATAACACTCCCCTTTTCTCGCCGCGTTTTGGCGACGTGGTGCTTCAATATTTTTTCTACATGTGTGGTTTTATGCTCATATGTGCATTATTATGATTCGAAGCAAAGGGGACAATTGCCAGTATTGCTACAGGTGAAGCATAAGCAACAGAGTGTTTTAATTTGGGGTTAACTTTGCCGAAATGTTGATTTCAGATTCAAAGGGGCGCAAAAGAATATGGCACAGGAAAGCGGCGCGAAGAAAATCGATCGACGCGTATTGAAAACACGCCAAGCAATCGAGGAGGGCTTGGCGAGCCTCATCCTGAAAACCGACTACGACAAAATCACCGTAAGCGCTTTGGCGAAAGAAGCCAACATCAATCGCAAGACGTTCTATTTGCACTACGACTCGGTCGACGACGTGCTCGACGCTATGACGAAACGACACGCGCAAAAAACCATGGAGCGCATCAAGGCAAGCGGCGTTTTGGACACCGTGCCGCTCGATGTCGATGGCGTTGCGCACGAGATTGGTGAAAGCTATCGCCAAACGCGCCTGTTCAACCCAATATTCATGGAAAAGCTTCCCATTAAGCACCTTATTTCGGCCATGACGCCCTATTGGGTCGAAGCTATTCAGCGCGAGCGCGCGGCGCGCGGCCTTAAGTCCCTGGAAAACACCGAGTACTACGCACGTTTCATTCTGGGCGGCATGTTCGAAGCCTATGAAAGCTGGTACAACTCGGGCGACGACGTGCCTTTCAACGAAATCGCCCGAATCGTTGCGAAAGCAATGACCCGAGGCGTCAACGGAATCTTAGAAGCAGAGACCTGCTAAATGCTCGTAGCGTTTAGCAGGTTCGATCAGCGATAGGCACGGGTTTTGGCGATAAGCTTGCGGTAGATGCGATCGCGAATCCACGGCTCGCTTGACAGGCGAACGGCATCGTCGAGCGGCACCCATTTCAGGGCGGAATTCTCGTCAGGCTTCACCTTCAGCGGTTCATCGGGATTTGCCTGCGCTAAATACGTCACATTCAGATGCAAGTGGGAGCCCACATATGCGCCGCGCTTCTCGTGGCCGTTCACCGTGAGCACCTCGAGCGAGAAAATATCGCCACCGTTAGGGCGGAAATCAGCTCGTTGGCACGATTCAAAACCCCGCGCGAAACAGCTTTCGCTCGACGCGTCTTGCTCAAGTGGAAGATTCGAACCTCCCAGAACGCCATTCCCTCGAACAAGCTCGCCCTCGGCCGAAACGCCGCGGCCATACGGAAGAATGCGGCCATGCACGCCAGTCTCTTCTTCGAGTTCGCGAAGAGCAACCGCGCGCAAATCGGCCACGCCATCGGCATGACCGCCAATCCACGACCACGATTGGTAAATGTTGTGCCATTCAAGCAGCGTGCGTTCAAAAGAAGCATCAACCGTCCAAATCGATGTCGCCATATGCGCCTGCGCAGAGCGCTCGAAGCAATTGGGGTCACTTTTAAGAGCGCGAAGAATCACCTGTTTATCGACCGATTCCTGTTCATTGAACGGCTTGAAAGCTTCAATGTCGGCAATCAGTCGGGCGCGATCGCGGTCCATCGTTTCCACATGCACTCCCCTCGTACGTTAAAACGAGGCAGGATCGATTCCCTGCCCTGCCCGGAAAGCCGGAAACCAGCAGTTTCCCACCAAGGAAAAATGGGGCAGAAGGCTTTCCTCCTACCCCACTTTCGTACAGCTACTCGTAATCGGCCAGATTGGGCTCAATAGCTGGCTTGCCGGGGCCTTCCGGCAAAAGATCGGCGAAGGTCGCCTCGACGAGCTCGATGGCGTTGCGCGGGCAAGCAGCCTCGCACGCGCCGCAGCCGACGCAGTAGCGCGCGTCGTACTCCAGGTGGCCTTCCTTGGTCGCGATGCGCGCGCCGCTCGCACACTTCGCCACGCAATCGAGGCATTCCACGCAGGCGTCATGGTCGGTCGCGCTCACGGCGATTTCGACATTTTCGGCGATATCGGGCTTGGCGGCATAGGCCTCAAGCAGCATGCGGCGACGAGGCGGCATGACGCGGATCGCCCTGCCCTTCTCGAGCGCGTCGCTTAAGTACTCGCCCTCGCTCAAATTCAGCGCCTCGCGCATGCGTTCGCGTTCCTTCTTGCGATAGGCCTCCTTCAGGGTGTCAGACTGCTTCAGACGGCGGCGGCCAGAAATAATGCCGAACGCATCGTCTTTCACGCTGTCAAACGCGGCACGACGGTCGAATTCGTCATCGACCACAGCTTCCACGGGAGGCGCATATTCGGGAATTTCGCGATCGAAGTGAACGCTCTCGCCCGTTTGCGCCTCGGCAATTTCGATGGCTTTGGTGAAAAGCAACTCGCCGATTTTCGCAGCGCGCGAGCAATCTTCGCAGTACTTCAAATCGCACGCCACGCACACAGGAACGTTCTGCGAGAGCAGAAGCGTCCACAACTCGGGAGGCACGCACGCCAAGCAAGGAAGCACCGTGACATTTTTCGCCGGCTCAAAACCAGGGAAAACGTTCTCTTCGCAGGTGAGGTATACGATTTCTCCGCGCATGGCCACTTTGCGCAAGTGGTCATACAGGCGCAAAGCCGTCGCCGAGCTCGAAGAGAACGCGTCGCACACGCCAATGCACACGCCGCACTTCGTGCACGCATCGCGATCGATAACCGGCGCGCCCGCCTCGTCGAAGGAAAGAGCCTTGGCGGGACACGCGAGCTGGCAGCGCGTGCAATGTGCGCCGTGCGTACGCGTGCAGTGTTCAGGAATCGTGAGAACTTTCATCGCTGCGAGAATCCCCCTTTAAGCAGCCTTAACAACGCAGAGCGCCCGCGCCGAACGCATTGCCGGCGCGGGCGAAATATTAGAATGCGGCAGCGAGCGTCGCGTCGATGCGGGCAAGCACGTCTTCGCGATTCAGCAGCTCAATGCTCTCGAACAGCGGCGGGCTCACCATGTTGCCGCACACGGCAACACGAAGCGGCTGGAACATGAGCTTGGGCTTGATGCCCATAGGCTCGCACAGCGCACGACACGCCTCCTGCATGGGATCGCATTCCCAAGCCTCGGCGTTTGCAAGCACCTCGCGGCACGCGCGCAGCGCTTCATCGGCGCGGGCGCCTTCCTTCTGCAGAACCTTCTTCACGCTCTTGGCGTCGAGCACGACGTTTTTGCCCCAGAACATGTACGGCAGCTTCTCGGCAGCATCGCTCAGGCTCGTCTCGCGCTCGGCGAGCAACGGGTAAAGCGCCTCGTAGAATGCGGGGCGCGCCTCGATGTCGGCAGCGATTTCGGCAACGGCGGCAGCTTGCTCGTCGTCGGAAAGCGCGAACGGCTCAGCCTCGGCAGCGTCAACCACCACAGCGCCCTCGGCGGCAGCCATGCCGGCTGCGCGAGCCTGCGCCAGCCACGGCGTGGACAGCTTCACCCATTCGTCGGCCTGCATGGTTTTGATGTACTGGCCGTTCATCCAATCGAGCTTGGTCTCGTCGAACACGGCGTCTTTCTTCGTAATGCGGTCGAGGCCGAACTTCTCGCACAGCACTTCGCGCGGGATAATCGTGGTCTCGCCGTCGAGGCTCCATCCCAGAAGGGCCAGGAAGTTCACCATCGTGTCGGGCAAATAGCCGCGCGCAGCGTATTCCTCGACGCTCGTGGCACCGTGGCGCTTGGAAAGTTTCTTGCCGTCGGCGCCCAGAATCATGGAGAGGTGCGCAAATGTCGGAGCCTCAAGGCCCAATGCCTCATAAATCAGAATCTGACGCGGCGTGTTGGACAGGTGGTCGTCACCGCGAATTACATGTGTGATATGCATGTTCGCATCGTCGCAGACCACGGCGAAGTTATAGGTCGGCGTGCCATCGGTGCGCACCAGAATCATGTCGTCCATAACGTCGGCCGGGAAGCTCATGTGGCCATACACGGCGTCGTCGAACTCGATGGGGCCATGGTTCTCGGGCACCTTCAGGCGCCATACATGCGGCTCGCCTGCATCGATGCGCGCCTGCGCCTCTTCAGCGGAAAGCGAACGGCACGTGCGATCGTAGCCCGAATAGCCGCCCTCAGTTTTCTCGGCAGCCTCGCGCTTGGCGTCGAGCGTTTCCTTCGTGCAGAAGCACGGGTACACCGCGCCGCGCTCTTTAAGCTGCTCCAGGGCAGCCTTGTAGGTGTCGAAGCGCTCAGTTTGCTTGTAGGGGCCGAAATCGCCGCCCACTTCGGGACCTTCGTCCCAATCGAGGCCGAGCCAGCGCATAGCGCGCAGAATGATTTGCGTGTTTTCCTCGGTGGAGCGCTCGGGATCGGTGTCCTCGATGCGCAGCACGAACGTGCCGCCCGTGGCGCGAGCAAACGCCCAGTTGTAAATAGCCGTGCGGGCACCGCCGATATGAAGCTTGCCCGTGGGCGAAGGCGCGAAACGAACGCGCACGCCAGAGGTCGAATCTGCCATACGAATCTATCCTTCCAATAGTCTCTTAGCGCTTTTGGGTTGACCCTTTGCGCAGCAGCCTTCCTATAGTAATGCAAACGACGCAGCACGCAACCGTGACCACGAGCCAAATAGCGCCCATGCCCACCCAAAATTCAGGTGGATACATACAAATGAGCAAAGAATCCCAGCTGAAGGTCCACGTGCCTGCCGCAAAGAACAGAGAGTGGAATTGCGCGAAGAAGCCGTCGAAATCGACAGCAACCCACGCCGCGAGCAGCGCAAACACCGCCAAAACGGAAACGCCCGCACCTGCGAGCACGCGCCCAAGCACGCGCTTTCCGCCGCGAAACGCCGTCGCCGTGCAGCCAACGCACGCGGCCACCACGGCGGCAAGAAGCCACCACTTCGCAGCCTGCACCACGCCGAACACGTCGTCGAGGTGGCTTATGGCGTCGGGCGTGAGCACGTAGCGCTCGCTCGCCGCGTCGAATGTCGCTTCAAGCGTTGCGACCTGCTCGTCGGAAAGCTCGCCCGCAGCATAGTTCGCCGTCGCATCGATCTTGGGAGCGCCCTTGCCAGCCGTGCCGGCGAGCGCCTCTTGCGCATTGATCGCGGCGATCGTGGCGTACACCGCGGCTTTGTCGTTGTCGTCGATGGTGTAGCGCTTCGTTTGCACCGCAGCCGCAACGAGCTCGTCTTTCGTGAACGGCGAGGCGTCATCGGTCGAATAAGCGCTCGCAAGCGCCTTGGTGGAAATGTCGGGCACGGCGCACGCCGCAAAGCCGGCCGCGACAAGGCTCACGGCCAACGCCACCGCCGAAATCACGGCCACGACGCTCGTTACGATGCGCGCCGAAGACTCGCTTTTCGCCATGCTATTCATCCACCCAAATGGTCGCGGCGGTAATGCCGTGCGTCTTCTTGCAAATAACCGGCTCGGGCCCCAGTCGGCTGAACACGCCAGTGAAGCGGCCGTTGTAGATGTACAGGCCTTCCATATTGTTGTACGGCGAGGGCTCTACCGTGGCATCGGCCTCGGTACCATACAGCGGAATGGCGAGCGTCTTGAACGGCGTGCAGTAACGCTGGACCAAAAACGGCGTGCCCGCCTTGCTATCGACGTGGGCGTCGACGATTTCGACCCACTGTTCGTCGGTATAGTTCGAGCCCGCGAACACATCCTTGGAGCCATAGGCGTCGGTCGGCTTGATGATCCAGTTTTCGCGCATGGCCTTCACGTTGCGTTCGGCCACCACGTCGCTCGTCAAAAACGAGGTGAACGGCACCGTATCGCGCACGAAAGCGTTTTCATCGTCGGTAAGCAACGCCTGCGTTTCGGGCATATGAAGCACCTGGAAAATCTGCTTGTCGTGCACCAAGTGGCCCGCGAAGCTGCCGATGAGCGCCACCTTGCGCTCGCGCACGGCCGAGATAAGCGCCTGCGACGCATCCCAGTTGTCGATGATGTCATTGGTCACGCTGCGTCGCCAAATGGCATCGATTTTCGCGTCGTCGCGGCCATAGAACGCCTTCTTGCCAATAAGCTCGCCGTTCTCGAACGCCAAATCGCGCACATCGTACACCGAGCACTCGATGCCGCGCTCGGCGAACAGGCCGGCGAAAATCTTGAACTCTTCGGTAATGGCGTTTTCCAAGAAGTCGACAATCGCGACGTGCGGATTGGCGACCTTCAAATCGTAGGTGTCGTAGATTTTGAGGAACTCGTCGACCCAGCCGGCGAACAGCTCTTCGTTGCACGTACGAACCTTGTGGGCCGCGGCGAACGCCTTGAAGGGCTCGGAATCCGCGATGCTCGCGGTGATTTCGCGGTTCTCGTTCATGCCCGAAGAACCGTCGGCGTTGAATTCACAGAACTGCGCCGACATGTCGTCTTCGTTCAGGAACAAGTCCACGCGCGCGAACGGCAGCAGCGCGTCGTAGCCGCGCGGCAGCAAAATAAGCTCCACCAAGCGCGGGTCAATATCGTACACATGGCGGTAGCTGGGGTTTTCCAAATACTCGCGCATGACCTTCGACAAAATCGAATAGGTGGTTTCGGCGATATACGCGAAACGCTCGTGCGTCTCACGGTTGTACAGGCGCGGCACGTACGACGAGTCGACCACCTCGTGGTGGTAAATCGCCGTTGAATTGTTCATGTGCTCGCGCGCGGCAAGGCGGCCCTGCGCGTCGCCGCCACGTTCGGCGACAAGCGCGAGGTATTCATCGGTGAGCTGGGCGTTAGTAGGCATGAGCTCTTCCTTCTTTCTGTCGTATACGCGCCTAGCATACGACAAGCGCACGAAGCAACGTGAAACGCGTGCGCATTCTCCCAAAGCGCACCATATCTGGCGAGCGGTCGCGCTATTATGAAAGCTCCCACTAAGCATATTCAGGAAGGCGCCCGCGTGAACAAAACCCAAGAAGACACCCCGAAGCCGTCATGGGCGCGCATCGCAGGCTTCGCATGCTACCAGGGCTTTGTATACGCCGCTTTCTATTTGGGCACGAACCACCAAATGCAGCTCGGCCCCTTTTCGGTGGAGCGTGCGGAATTGCTGCTCACGCTCGCATTCATGGTTGCCGCTTTCATTGGAGAGCGCCTCGCGCCCGATGTCGCCGAACGCGCCCTGTCGCGCAGCGGCACGCTCGCCGCGTTCGCGGCGTTCATGAGCGCCGGAGCCGCCATTTCGGCCGCGCCCGGCACCACCGCGGCCGAAGTTGCCGCAGAAGGCCTGCTCATTGGAGCGCCCATGGCGCTCACACTCATGGCCTGGGGCAAAACGCTCGGCGCCAACCCGCCGCGCCTCGCCGCAACCGAGATTTTCGCCGCCACGGGCATCGCCGCCGCATGCTGTTTCGCACTGTGGTTTGCGCCAGAGGAAATCGGCTTGGCACTTCGATGCGTTCTGCCATTCGCGGGCGTGGCGTTCATGGAAATCGCTCGACATGAGCAAAGCGGCGACACGCCGGAAACGGCGCAGCCTCCCATCATTAAACCAGCGCGCGCTCGCGCGCTTTCCGCACGCATGCTCACAGGCGCCCTCATCTTTGGCTTGGCTGCGGGCTTCGTTGAGGCCTACCGAAGCGACCCCGGCTCGCTTTCCACACCCACGCTCCCCTATGCCATGTTCATCGTGGCGCTGTTCTGCGGCGGCGTTTTAGAAACGCTGCGCGCGGCGGGCGAACGCGACACGTTCTCGGCGAGCTACCGCATCGCGTTCACGCTCATGCTCGCGGGCTTTTTGTTCGCGCCCGTGCTCGTGAACGTCGATATCACGGGCGACGCCATTGTGCTTGCAGGCTACTTGGGCCTATGCGCGGCCTTTGCATCGCTGTTCTGCGCGAGCGCCCAGCTCGAAGGCGCAAGCTGCGCGCTCGCCTTCGCGCAAGGGTTTGCGGTGCTCTACGGCGGCGAGGCGCTCGGAATTTTCCTCGCGAACGGCCTCGACGCGGCGAATTCGCTGAACACCACGCCTTATGCCGCCATGGCCACCGCGGGCCTCGCCATGGTGTGCGCCTACGTGTTCCTGTTCACCGAGCGCGATTTCAGCGCGCTTTCCCGCGCGGTCGACACCGTTGCCGTCGACAACACCGAAGACGTGAAAAAGGCCATTGCCCAGGGGGCGGCTCTTTCGGCGCGCGAAACCGAGGTGCTCTCGCTCGCGCTGCGCGGCCGCACCAACGAGCGTATCGCGCAGGAGCTGTTCATCGCGAAAAGCACCGCCGATACGCACCTTCGCCGCATCTATTCGAAGTGCGGCGTGCACAGCCGCCAAGAACTGCTCGACTTGGCCGAAAAAACCGCCGCCAGCCTGCGATCGCGCGAATAGGAGCAGCTCATGGAAGCACCCGAAAAAATGAGCGAAAACGCCCGCGCGATGCATTCGATGGCGCCTAAGCAAAAAACGCAGAAGTTCATGGCCGATTTCTTGCGCGAGACGCAGGAAAGCTTCATCGAAGTGCCGTTCTGCCCCGTCGACAGCCTCGTGCTTTCGTCGCTCGTGTATTTGAACCTCGACGAATACCGTTACGGAAACGTGCATGGCGCAGAAAGCGTGCCCGTAATCGACATTCTTCGTTTCACGCCGCTGCAAAGCATGCTCTCGGGCGGCTGGCTCGAAGATGCCGAAGAGTTGCCCGAGTTCCTGCGCGCGCTCGCATGCAGCCGCCGCTATGCCGATTTAGGCGTGAGCCTGTTCGCAAACGAGACCGCCGAAATTATCGAGAAGCAGTTCTGCGCGTGCACGTTCACCGTGGGCGCGAAAGACGGCGCCCCTTTGGCATACTTGGCGTTCCGCGGAACCGACGGCACCCTCGCAGGCTGGAAGGAAGACTTCAACCTGAGCTATATGCCCGTGATTCCCTCGCAGAAAACCGCGACGGCATACGTGTCGGGCGTGCTTTCTGCGCTGCCGAGCGACATGCCTATATATGTGGGCGGCCACTCGAAGGGCGGCAACCTCGCCGAATTCGCCGCGCTCACTATCGATGAGGGCGGCTACGCGCGCATCAAGCGCGTGTTCAACCACGATGGCCCGAGCTTTCTGGAAGCACCCTCGCCGCGCATCGACGAGCCCGAATTCCAGGCGAAGCTCGACAAAACCGTGCCCGAGTCTTCCGTATTCGGCATGATCCTGGAAAGCCGCGACGACTTCCGCATTGTGCAGTCGAACGCGATGGGATTCTTCCAGCACGTGCCGTTCACCTGGATTGTTGACGGGTATGACTTCAGCACGCAGCGCACGCTGAACAACAGCGCGAAAATGTTCGACATCACTCTTGATCGCTGGCTGCGCAGCTGCTCGCAGCACGAGCGCGAAGTGTTCATCGACACGATGTATGACCTCATTACCTCGAGCGACGCGAAAAGCTGGGCCGATTTCCAGAGCAGCTTCATGTCCAACATGGCAACGTTCATGCGCGACGGCCGAAACCTCGACGACCAAACCAAGGAAGTCATGGCACATGCCATTAAGAACCTGGGCGACGTGGCTGGCCACACGTTGCGTGAGCGCTTGGGTGCTACGATCGAGCGCATGAAGGAAGCCGTGCCGTTCATCGACACCGAACGCGACGAAGCGCAAAGCACGCGCAGGAAGAACTAACGAGACCTCGAAAGAAGAGACCGTGGAAAGCACTACCAAACCTGAATACCAGAAATTCACCGTGAAAATGGCCGTGCAACTGGCCGCTCCGCACACCTGGCCGGCAGCGATTCTGCCCGCGCTCGTAGCGACGAGCGCGGCAGCGGCAACGGGACACGCGATTTCGCCGATCATGGCGTGCGTGCTGCTCGCGATATGCATTCTTATGCAGGCCTCGGTGAACACGTTCAACGATTACTACGACTTCGTGAAAGGCACCGACTCGGCCGACGACGACGTTGAGGTGAGCGATGCCACGCTCGTATACAACAACGTGAATCCCGTGTGCGCGCTGCGCCTGGGCATTGGGTTTCTGGTAGCGGCATTTCTGCTGGGCGCTTACGTTATTTGGCAGGCAGGCTGGATTCCCTTGGCGATTGGCGTTGTGGGCGCCGTGTTCGTAGTGGTGTATTCCGCAGGCAAAACGCCCGTTTCTTACCTGCCTATTGGCGAGGCCGTGAGCGGCAGCGTTATGGGCGGCCTTATTCCGCTCGCGTGCTACCAGGCGCTCACGGGCGATTTGAACTGGCTTATGCTGCTGTGGGCCGTGCCCGAGATTATTGGCGTAGGCCTGATTATGATGACGAACAACACGTGCGACATTGAGAAAGACATTCCCGTTGGCCGCCAGACGCTGCCCGCGAAGCTCGGTCGCGAGAAGGCACGCAGCACCTACCACGCGCTCGTGCTGGCGTGGCTTTCAGCGATCGTGGTGCTCGTGGGCGCATTTTTCACGGGCGGCCTTATCGTGGTGCCGTTCATGCTGCTCGCCGCCATTCCGCTGCTGAAGGCGCTGTTCGCCAACCCGCTCAATTCGCACTCGCGCATTGGCGCCATGGCTCAGATTTGCAGCCTGAACATCGCTTTGGGCGCATTCTACGCGGCAGCGATTCTTGCCAGTTCAGGAGTTTGTTTTACGCTGTAAAGAAGATAACGCGGAAAGCAAGTCGGAAACTTTACGGCGTAAATTATCGCTCAATGCATCGTCCATGAATGAGTTGCCCTAAACACGTCACAACACAACCGCTGTTCTCGACCTCGATTAATTCTTGATATCAACGAATTCAGCCGGATCAAAATGAGCGAGTTCGCTTTGCACGGCATCGAGCAGTTCTTGGCGTCCATGCACGTCGAATTTGCGATAGATATGCGAGATATGAGTCTTTACCGTTCCATCGGACAAATACAACGCTTCGCAGATATACGGCCGACTACGACCCTGCGCTAGGAGCATAAAGACGTCCGTTTCTCGCGCAGATAGACTGTGCGATTTTGCTATTACCGCATAGCATAGAGCCAAGGACGCTCGAGAGACTCACCCTGCTGATCAAGCAGTGGATTCGGCGACGAGGTATCGGAAACCTCATTTCGATGTAAGACACCCTCCGCCGCAAACGAGAAGCCCGACGAAGGAATTCCCATAACTTGCTCAATCTCGAGCGGGCGAGTACTCATTGGGCGAATAGTTGCAACCATAACGAGGAAAATGGCAATTACCATAAGCGGACGAATATCCATAGTGGCATCCTGCGCCAAGAAGATCCAAGGAATCGCGAGCAATCCAAAGGCCGAATCGCTTACGCCCTGAAAACACCAAGGAGGCATCGTATTGCTGCAATAATCAAAGTGCCGCTCAGCAAATGTCCAAACAATTCAACCGTCAAATACAGCCATTCGAAAAACTGAGCATACCCTGGAACCACAAGGAAAGAATCTTGCAAAACATACAGAACGAAACCCGCCGCCAAAACCAAAAACGCAGGCTGAAAACGTACAAGCATCTGGTTATTACTGTTGCGTATGAGGGTCAGATAGGCAAAGGCAAACAAAACCATCCCGACCACAACGTATCCCATAAAGCTCGATACAGGAGATCCCGTAAAACCCGCACCCCATAAACCAAGATGGCTTGTACCACGAAGAGCAGCAAGCATCAAAGAAACGGCAACAAGTAAGAAAAAGAGGTCATAAATACCCTGTTTCGAGAGCGTTTTGCGGGCGCGATATTCGGAAAGCGCAGCCGAATCGCATCGACCCAGCGCGACAAGACATGCAAACACACAAACCGGAAGCAGTGAAGCGAAGTATACGTTCGAGTCAATCATGTCGTATTTCGTAAGAAACCCCAGTTCAGACAAGCGGTGCCAATTTGGCACCGTAAATATCGTGACGCAATGAGAACTCGGAACGTAATAACACCAGAAGGCCGCGATAATGCGGCCTTCTGACGGAGGAGGGGATGAATTGACGTGAGCTTACGCTTGGGCCAAGTGCTCGCCGAGCGTATAGCCCAGCGTGAGGGCGCTACCGATGCTCACGCCTGGAATGGGCGAGAAGTACGCAACGCCGAAACGCTGGCCAAGGCAGTTGCCGGCAGCATACAAACCCGGAATAGGATCGAGGGCGTCGTTCAGTACGTTGCAGTTTTTGTCTGTCATCAAGCCGCCCACAGTAACCATGACACCACCCACGTGATCGGGGCCGGCCACCACGCCCATATACGGCGGGGTGTCGAGCGTGAACAACACGCGTGGATCCTTGCCGAAGTCCTCGTCGACACCTGCCGTTGCCAGCTCGTTGTAGCGTTTAATGGAGGCCATCATATTGTCTTTGGCCTCACCTTCGATGCCCATATACTGGGCAAGCGTATCCCAATCTTGCGCCACAAACGTACCACGGCCGTCGCCCTCGGCTCCGTTGGCCAATCCCTGCTCGAATTGAGCAGCAATGTTTGCGATGTTCTGCTCTTGCGGATCGAAACAGGTATGGCCAGACACGGAATACGTGCAGGTTTCCTTCAACTTCGAATCGAACAATGTGTAGTACACATTCTGCTTGATGCGGGCAGCCGGCTTACCGGTCCATGTGGGATCACCGAAGAACTCGTTGCAGTAGCGATTGCCGTTCTCATCGAGATAGATGCCTACGCCCGGGTTCATAGAAGGAATGACGAAGTCGCCGTTCATCGAGCCGAGTGGACGTGGCTCTAGACGGCCGCCGGCCCACACGCCCATCTTGATGCCCGAACCGTCCTTGCCACCCATAGGGTCATGCCATTCGGTAACGCCATCCTGCAGCACGTCCTGAGCGGTCACACACAGATCGGTCATCATTTCCTTGTCAGCACTAAAGTCGCCCGCAGCCAAGACAACAGCCTCGTTGGCGCGATAGCGATGATAGTCCCCAGCGGCATCGACGCACACCACGCCTGTAACTGCATCTCCGTCTTTCTCAAGGTAAACGCCCTTGCGATCGAAGATAATCTCAAGGTTGGGCATCTCGGCGAGAGAGGCGTGAATGGCCTTATACACCTCAGTCATATTGTGCTCATTGCCCATACCCCACTGCACGGTTCCCGTCCAGAACTTCTGACCAGCAATCTCGTCGAGCATGTTCTTGTGACGCGGCCAATATGAAATGGTCATCGTCTCCATCAGATTCGCGGGAACTTTCTCCAGAAACCAGTCGACCGCCTCGCCGCTGCGCTTTGCATACTGCATGATGAGAGAGGGGTTTGCCGCATTTTGACTGCGCATCATCCAGTCGTTGAAGAACTCAATCGGGTCGACCTCCGGCACGCCGTGATCCTTCAGGTACTGGGAGTTCAAATGTCCGATATCGTTGCCGATGATAGTGTAGTACTTCTGTTCGAGCGCCTCCAGGAGAATGACGCTCTTGTCGCTCTTCTCGGCAGCGCTGCGCGCCGTCGCCGTGCCGGCATGGCCTGCACCGATTACTACGATATCGGCTACCGACTCATCGACGATAGCGCTATCGTCCACCGGATCGGGAGCGACGCGCCACGCAGACTCCGAAGCTCCCTCTGTCGTCGCAGCATTGCTCCCCGTTTTGGCAGACTCCTCGCTCTTCACCTGAGAAGCGCATCCAAAGCCCGCTGCCGCCATTGCACCAACAACACCCGTGGTTACCGACCCCTTGAGAAAAGACCTTCGACTTAACTGAGACATTTCCGTCCTCCTTGTACGTTGCATTTGCCTCGATAAGCGCAGCATAGAAGCAGCGACAAGCTTGAAGGGCGATACCTGTCAAATTGGGAGAAGCGCCTGTCTATTTGATATTCGAAAACTCTTCACGCGGAACGAGGACGTTCAGAGAAAACACGCCGTCCTCGGCGTCCATCTGCACGGTGCCCCCGTATCGTTCCACCGCCGCTTCGATGCTTCTCAGACCGAGGCCATGGCCACGCGCATCTTCCTTGCACGTCACCGGACGACCTTCGTGCCACCGCAGAGCACCCTGAAACCCGTTCTCGAAATGTAGGTACAACCAGTGCGCGTCGTCGTTGATGCGCACCAGCACCTCGCGTGGACGACCTACGGGAAGAACCGAAGTCGCCTCGATCGCGTTGTCGAGCGCGTTTCCTGCGATAGCGACAATGTCCGCAGGACGCATGAAGCTCATCGCGTCGGCCTCGACGAACAGGACGAGCCGTATGCCGTTGTCCCGACAGCGTTGGACACTGGCCGAAAGCACCGTATCGAGCACGGCATTGCCGGTTTGTAAAAACTGGTCGGAGTCAAACGTCATGTCAAGCGCCTCGCTCGCGTAAGCAAGGCGCTCGTCTTCCGAATCGAGCTGCACCATATATTGCAAATGATGTCTCAGATCGTGATGCTTCCGGCGAATCTCCTCCATAGCGCGGCGTCGTTGCTCGTATTGATCGGCCTGGTGCCGCATCAGCGCTTCCAACATTCGCCGCTCTTGCTCGGCCTCGCGCATAGAGGCGACGTTATCCACGCCGACCATCACAAGCACGCTTGTCATGCTGCAGAACTCGTACAGTGCAAGCCCCAGGGCCTCGCCTCCCCCCTCCAGGCGCATCGCCTGTTCGAAATATCCCACAACCAACACGGGTACCATGGAAAGAGCCATGGGAACGAGCTCCCTCCAGCCGATCTGCTTCGGCTGCACGCGAACGAAGAACTGCTTCAGCACGAAGAATACTCCAAGCGTGAGAGTCGTAGGAGTGATCAGATATATGGCCGCTGCCGAGGGAAACTCAAGAATGGCCGCATGGTTTTCGAGGTTCATCCCCTCTTGGGAAAGAACAAAGGCAGCCGCAGCTTTCTCCACGGCGATTTCCACAAGAAAGAGAATGAACGTGTAGTAAAGCGCCTCACGCAGGCTGATACGATAGCGCGCAACCACGAATAAGAGCAATGTCGCAAACAATTCGGTCAGGCGCAACGCGCCATATTGGTTGGCCAACGCACCATCGAGCCCGCTGCGCAGAGCCAGTAGAAAGGGCGTTACCACCAACACCGCTATCTGAAAAAGCCGAGCACTCGCCTTGGAAGACTCTTCGAATCGTACCGGCAACCCCGTAAGGAAGTACAATATACCCGCCATTTCCAGCGCAAATAGCGCGTAGTCGTACAAGACAATCATCACGAACGACCCCCGGCCAATTGCTTAGCGAGCGCCTTCATGAACGCCGCACGCTTCTGCTTGCTAACAGGCACCTCTCCGCACGGCGTTATCACGCTGTTGCCCACAACGCGCTCCACGTACATAAGGCTCACGAGGACCGATGCGTGACAGCGAAAGAATCGCTGGTCGTCGCCGAGTTGATTTTGGAAATCGCGCAACGACTCGTAAACGGAGTATTCGCCGTCCAATGTATGAACATGCAGCTTGCGGTTCACGAGCTCGGCGAACACAATGCGGTCGACACGCAACCGCACAATGCCGTTGCCATTGTGGATAGTCGCAAATCGCGGTTGCTCGTCATCGTAGTCGCGGCAGAAGTGCAGCATCTTTTCTCGGAAACTCTCCCATTCAACGGGCTTAACGATAAAGTCCATGGCGCGTACCGCATATCCTTGAACGGCGTACTGCCCCAAGTTCGTGATGAAGACGATTTTGACACGCTGGTCAACCTCGCGTATTTCCTCGGCCACCTTGATACCATTCATATCGGGCATTTGAATGTCGAGGAATACCGCATCGTAGCGCTGGTCGAATACCGAAAGGAAATCGAACCCGTTGCAATAAAGTTCAGTCGCAATCTCGCGCTTTTGCTCACGAGCGAACCGCTGGAGATAGCTTTCTATGCGTTCCCGCTGCTCCTCCTCGTCATCGACGATCGCTATGCGCAGCATCTTTTCCCTCCTTTTCGCTACTCTCCCGCTCATCACGCACAGAGGGACATCTCGTAGGCGGCCTCTGCCTCACCGGGAAATCAGCTTGTCTCTTCGTACGCTACATGCTCGCGTATTCTAAGCGCTTTATCAGCACCTGCTGATGGATGGCGTGCTGCAGCATGTTTCCTTGAATATCGTACCTTTCTTTATCAGGCGATACAAACTCTGGTCCGTCGTACGCATGCTGGCGTCAGACGAGCTGGTGATGGCGGCGCCAATCCAGCGGATCTCCTCTTCGCGAATGAGATGCGAATGACTAGCGTGAGACCTCGAGAAGTCCTGGAAGCCGGGCGTGGCTTTCAACACACGAATCGAGAACGCCGCCAAGCGTACTTGGCGCGACTCCATAGAGAAAAGGCGCTGCATCATTCCCGTCCCAGCCTTCTTTGAGACGCACCTGACCACATGGGCATTTCAGAGCCCGCCTAAATCGTTTTTCTCAAGAAACCCCAGTTCGGAGCAACGGTGCCAATTTGGCACCGTAAATAATGCGCCGTATAAGCGTCATCACTTCCAAGCCACTTGCCTCGATACATCGGCGATAGGAAATTCGTGAACTCAATTTGAACTCACCTTGAACTCAGCGTTTTGCATATGCCCAGTTCAGGGATTTACCCCCAATGAATGATGAATCGATACAAACTCGTATCGCTATCTGCGATTACCCCAAGCAGACCACCAAACCATGCACCACTAATGGAACGATACGTTCTCGTATCGGTACTATCATTTACTGACAAATCATCTTCTGCCACAGTATTGTCGCGCTAAAAAAAGCCCTGCTGAGCAGTGCTTCATGGAACGAAGGAATATCAATCGCTACACCTTAAAGGAATCCTTCCAAGCGAAGTACTCACTTTCCGTGATTTCATCGTCATCGAGGTCCCTACGGCTTCCGTACCAGGCATGCAGCACCCTCGAAAGCAATTCCTGATCCGCGGCGACTGCATCTTCAGGCATGGCGACAACGACCATGCCGTTGAGCTTGATGGGCTTGATCCCGAATTTTTCCTCAATATCGAAAAGCGCTTGCATCGCCTCATCAACGGTACTAGCGCAGTCGGAAACCAACGCCTCCCTGCTGACACCGAGCTCTGTAGCCAACACATCTACAGTCGGGTCCTTGGGATAGCGCTCCCCGGCTTTGACCTGTATCGTCTTTTCGGACACGCATGCTAGAGACTTCGATGCTTTAGAATTCATGCCGACGGCGACCGAAGGAACGATGCCATGTCAAACCCATCCGCCAGGCACGCCGGCGAATTCAGGCGCGAGACCGCCGACTGCATAATCTCGGCGGGCGGGCCGATAGTGCGGTGCTGCTCCGAACTCGGCCCCAACCCGAAAACCGTCAGCAAATGGGTCCGGGACCGCCGCCGCGAGCCCGCGGTCCCCGGCCCTCGGGTCGGGCTCGCACCCCCATGCCGGCTAGCTCCAGAGAGAGGACGCTTCCGAAGTTCACATGACGCTTCGAATAGACGACGCCGCAACGCTTCGCCAGAGCAAGCATCATCGCGGAAGACGGATTGAAGAACGATTTCTTGAACATCGGAGTCCCCCTCTTATACCGCTCCGATTGTATCTAATGTCTTCTTGCACAAATCGCTTCCTCGCCTTACGATTTCCCCGCTTTCAGGGTTGAGGAAAAGCGTCTACCGCCACTGAATTTGAACGAGGTTGGGGAAATCGTTTCCCAAGTCGTCCACGCTAAACGTCTGCAGCAGCTCTTCGGGAGTTGCGGGGTCGCACGTAGGAGCCAAGCCCGTAATGCCCGCGATATGGCCGATAATCGCTTCGGGAGTTTTAAAGCGCTCAAGCAGCGCATCGAGCGCGGCATCGTGGTCGCGCTTCGACAGGCGGCGGTCATGCTCGCCCACCACCAAAGGCACGTGCGCATACTGCGCATGCGGCAAGCCGAGCAAATCTTGCAGGTAGCGCTGCTGCGGGCTCGAGCACAACAAATCCATGCCGCGCACCACGCTGTTCACGCCCTGCTCTCCATCGTCGACCACCACGGCGAGCTGATACGCGAATGCTTCATCGCTTCGACGGATGAGGAAATCGCCGCAATCGTGCGCAAGGTTCTGCTCGAAATGGCCTTGGATCAAATCGTCAATCGCGATGGTTTCGTCGGGCACCACGAGCCGCATCGCGGGTTTCCGCACTGCCGCCTTTTCCGCACGTTGCTCGGCGGTAAGGTTACGACATGTGCCCGCATACACGAGCTTTTCGCCATGATGTGGCGCCGAAGCCGCATGCAAATCGGCGCGCGTGCAAAAACACGGGTATACCAAGCCGCGCTCGACGAGCGAATCGAACGCCGCCTGGTAGGTTTCGTCGCGGTTATGCTGGAAATAGGGGCCTTCGTCCCACGTAAGGCCCAGCGTCTCGAAATCGCGCTGAACCGCATCGATGAACTGGGGTTTCGAACGCTCGCGGTCCAAATCTTCCACGCGAAGCACCATGGTGCCGCCCTGAGACTTCGCCACAAGCCACGCCACAAGCGCCGAGAAAATATTGCCCGCGTGCATGCGGCCCGTGGGCGAAGGCGCGAAGCGACCTTTAATATGTACGTTGCTGTTTTCCATGTTCTACAGAATAGCACTCGAGGGCGTGCCATCCGAATAAGGCACGCCCTCGCAAAAATTCGCCTACAGCGCTGCGCGGTAGATTTCCACGATGTCGCTTTCCTCAAGCGGCACGAAGCTGCCCACGCACCCAGCAGCGGCCTTCTTCGCCATTGCGGCAAAGTTCTCTTCGTCTTCGATGCCGACCTCGTGCAGCTTCGAAGGCAGGCTCATCTGGTTGAACAGGAAATCCTCGGTGCGCTCGATGGCAGCGAGTGCCGCCTGTGCATCGTCGGCCTCGGCGATGCCGAACACCGCGCGACCGTATTCGGCGAACGCAGCTGCCTTGCTCGGGTCTTTCGCCAACACGTGTTTCATCCACACCGGCGTCAGAATGGCCAGGCCCTCGCCGTGCGTGATGTCGTAGAACGCCGAAAGCTCATGCTCCATGGGATGCACGCACCACGCCACTTCGGCCCCGCTGTCAAGCAGGCCGTTAATCGCATGCGAGCCGCACCACATAAGGTTCGCGCGGGCATCGTAGTTGTCGGGCTCGGCCAGCGCAATGGGGCCGTAATGCACGAGCGTTTTCAGAATCGCTTCGCTCATATGCGCCTGCAGCGTGGCGCCTTCAACGTTGGTGAAGTAGTTCTCGAACACATGGCTCATCATATCGGCAGTGCCGGCAGCCGTCTGCTTCTTCGAGACCGAGAACGTATACGTGGGGTCGAGCACCGACATCTTCGGCACGAACAGGGGCGACCCGGTTCCCCACTTCTCGTTTTTGTTCAAATCGGAAATCACGGCAAACGGGTCCATCTCGGAACCGGTAGCCGCAAGGGTAAGCACGGAATACACCGGCAGCGCGGCCTTGATTTTCGTGCGATCGATCACCAGGTCCCACGCGTCGCCGTCGTATTTCGCAGCACCCGCAATGACCTTGGCCGCATCGATCACCGAACCGCCGCCCACAGCGAGCACCATGTCGATCGCGTGCTCCTTGCACAGGCGCGCGCCCTCGCGAACCGACTCGATGCGCGGGTTCGGTTCAATGCCCGAAAGCTCCACCACATGCAGACCTGCGTCGGCGAGAATCGCCGTGGCCTCGCCATACAGGCCGCTCTTCTTAATGGAGCCGCCGCCATAGACGAGCAGCACATTCGAGCCGCTTTCCGCAAGTTCGTTCAAATGCGAGATTTGGCCTTTGCCGAAATGAATCCTCGTGGGAACGCAGAACGTGAAATTATTCATGTGAATACCCCTTTCGAATGCCCCTCCATAGAAAGCGGGCCTTAAGAAAAACTTTCCCAGGCCCGCTTTGAATGTATCAATATTCGTTATTTACGCAAGTCTTGCACATGCTTCGTCTTGCCCGTAGAGCGCTCGATGCCGCCAGGCTCGACGAGTTTCACCTTGGAAGCCACAAGCATGACGCTCTTGAGCTTCTCCTCGATCATGCGACGGAATGCGTCCATTTCCTCGAAGGAATCGCTGAAGGCTTCGGGCTTGAGTTCCACATGCACCACCATGCGATCGAGGCCGGTTTCGTTATCGACCACGATGCGATAATGCGGCGTAACGCCCTCGATGGTGGAAAGTACGTCTTCCACCTGGCTCGGGAACACGTTGGTGCCGCGAATGATGAGCATGTCGTCGCAACGGCTGCGCACCTTCTGCATGCGCGCCGTGGTGCGGCCGCACGCGCACTTTTCCTTGATGACGTGCGTGAGGTCGTGCGTGCGATAGCGAAGCACCGGAATGGCATGCTTGCCAAGCGGCGTGAGCACGAGTTCGCCTTCTTCGCCGTCGGGCACCGGCTCGCCGGTCTTCGGGTCGACGACCTCCCACAGGAAGTGGTCTTCGGCGATGTGCTGCATGTCGCGGCTCGCGAGGCACTCGCCCGAAACGCCCGGGCCCATGACCTCGGTCAGGCCATAGTTGTCGGTGCACACGATGTGCATGCGGCTCTCGATTTCAGCCTTCAGGGCAGGCGTGCAAGGCTCGCCGCCGAACAGGCCGACGCGCAGGGTGCTCTTCTCCCAATCGACGCCCATCTTCTCGCCCACTTCGCACACGTGCATGGCGTAGCTCGGCGTGGCAACGAGAACCGTGGAACCGTAGTCTTGAATCATCTGAATCTGGCGCTCGGTATTGCCCGAACCCGCAGGAATCATCATGCAGCCAAGGCGCTGCAGGCCGTAATGCAGGCCAAAACCGCCAGTGAACATGCCATAGCCGAATGCCATCTGCACGCGGTCGCTCGGCACGACGCCCGCCATTTGCACCAGGCGCATAATGCAGTCGGCCCACAAATCCATGTCGCCGCGGTCATAGCCAACGACGATCGGCTTGCCCGTGGTGCCCGAAGAGGCATGCAACTCGACGATATCGTCGAGCGATTCGGCGAACAGGCCATACGGGAACGTTTCGCGCAGGGCGTTCTTATCGGTGAAGGGTAGTTTGCGCACATCGGCCAGCGTCTTAATATCGGAAGGCTTCACGCCCATCGCATCCATTTTGTCGCGGTACCACGCAACGCGGTTATACGTCCATTCAACCTGGTCGATAAGGCGAGCGAGCTGAATAGCCTCAATGCGCTCACGGCTCGCGCACTCGATGGACGGGTTGTGGATGGGCAACTCATCGAAGCGCCCCTCGGCCGCCGCCTTCAGCGCGGCGCCCTTCACGGTCATGTCTGCCACGGAACTACCTGCCTTCCTGGGCATTGCTGCGATCGAGATCGACGAGCGCGGTAAGTTGTGCCTGGTCGATAAGCTCAACCGCTTCTTCCTTCAAAGCCTCTTCGGCCGCCGTCAAATCTTTCACCGAAATGGCGATATAGGTGGAAACGAGCGAATAGCTGTATTCAACGTTGATGTTCAGCTTCGCGAACACGCCCATGATATTGGCAAGCTCGCCCGGCTTGTCGGGAAGGCGCAGGCACAAAACCTCCTTCGCGACAACGGCGCAACCCATGTCGGCCAGCACCTGCTTTGCCTTTTCGGGG
Source organism: uncultured Slackia sp. (assembly GCF_934630525.1). Lineage (GTDB taxonomy): Bacteria > Actinomycetota > Coriobacteriia > Coriobacteriales > Eggerthellaceae > Slackia. The sequence goes on along the minus strand of NZ_CAKTVX010000001.1, from coordinate 202,097 downwards.
TTATCGACCACGAAGCGAACAATGCCGTAGTCGCCCGTGTCGCTCATGCAATAGCCGCGAACCTGCACTTCAGCCTCGACAAAGGCATCGAGCACGCGAGCCACGTGGCCCGGATGGTTCTCGACGAACACGCCAATCTGAGAAATGCTCATACAGTTCCCCTTTCAAGCAATCCTTCGCAAATGCTGTTCAGCGGCGCGCTCATGCGCTTCCGCTTCGGTCAAGTCCTGACTCGCACGAAAGCCACATTAAGTGGCTTTCGGCTCGTGCGGAATCTATCGGAATCGCACGACCGCCCCGCTGAACAGCACTATCTGCACGGTTTTGATTTAAACAGGGATTGGAGCAGCCGATGTGCGTATCCGCAAGATTCCGCACGTTTAAATGCCCTGTGGACATTTAAGCCCCACTCAATTGCACCCGAGCGAGCAGGACCCGCCCGAAGCGGAGACGCATGTCAGCCGCTCCAATCCTGAAGAGGAAAACCCTTATGCGGAGCATTCCTCCACGAACTTTCGTCCAAGTTTGAAGGCTGCGATATTCACGTCCTTGAACTTGGCGGGAACGCGCGATTCGATGACGGAAAGCCAGGTAGCCTCATCATAGCTGAGCTTCGTGGAAAGCGCGCCCAACAGCACGACGTTCACAGCCTTCACGCTGCCGGCCTCTTTCGCCAAAGCCTCGGCTGGCACCAGCACGGCGCCCGCTTGCTCAAGCGATTCGACAACGCCGCTCGGAGCCTGTACGGCGCCCGTAGCAACTGGCAGCGGCTTAATGAACTCGTCGTTCACGAGCAGCGCGCCGCCATCTTTGAGGAACTCGATATTGCGCAGCGCCTCAACCTTCTCGAAAGAAACCAGGTAATCGACGCTGCCCTTGTCGGCGACCATCGAGGCGACCGAATCGCCTAGGCGAACCACAGTGGTCACGGCGCCGCCGCGCTGGGCCATGCCGTGGATTTCGGAAAGCTTCACGTCTTGGCCGCACGCCATGGCGACGCGGCTCAAAATGTCGGCAGCGAGAATAGCACCCTGGCCGCCAACGCCCGACAGAAGCACAGTTTTCGTATCGTTGCTCATTTTCGGCCCTTCCTATTCCGCCTTGCCAATGCAACCGAACGCGCACGTCTGAGAGCACTGCTCGCAGCCGACGCACAGGTTTGCATCGATATGGGCTTTGCCGTCTTCGTCGCGAGAAATAGCAGGACAGCCAATGAGCGTGCACGCGCCGCACGCGCGGCAGTCGGAAGACACAACGAGCGCGGGCTCATGGGTTTTAGAAAGCAGCACGCACGGCGAGCAGAAGATGATCACCGAAAGCTCGTCGGCGTTTTGGGCCGCAGCCTTCAGAGCCGCGCGGGTGGCCTTCAGGTCCATCGGGTTCACCACGGCAACGTCTTCCACGCCAAGAGCGCGAACCAAACCGGGCAGGTCGAGTTCGCGGCTCTCACGATGCTGCAGCGTAATGCCATTCACCGGGTTGCCCTGGTGGCCGGTCATGGCCGTGGTGCGATTGTCAAGAATGCACACGATGCCCGCGCCGCGGTTGTATACCGTGTTCAAAAGCGACGTGATGCCCGAATGCGCAAACGTGGAATCGCCGATAACCGCAACCACGGGCTTATGCTCGCGACCCTGCAGGCCCAGTTCAAAGCCATGGCTCATGGAAATAGACGCACCCATGTCAACACAGGTATCCATCGCGGAAAGCGGAGCAAGCGCACCGAGCGTATAGCATCCAATATCGCCCGTGACGATGGCCTTCATGCGGGAAAGTTCGCGGAACACAAGGCGATGCGGGCAGCCAGGGCACAGCGCCGGCGGACGGCCCGGCAAATCGTCGCGCATCTCGGCATGCTCGGGAGCCTGGGCGCCGAAGGCGACCGCAATGGCACCAGGAGTAAGCTCGCCATCGGGGCGCAGCGTGCCTTCGGGCTCGGAAAGCTGCACGCCCAGGGCGCGCACGCCTTCGCTCAGATAATCGCTGCCCTCTTCGATAACGTACACGTTTTCGACGGAAGCCGCGAATTCACGAATCTTCTTCGGGGGAAGCGGCCACGACATGCCAAGCTTCAGAATATCAGCCTGGGGCAATGCCTCGCGCACGTGCTGGTAGGTTGCACCGCAGCAAATAACGCCGATTGCGCCCCCGTTGCGCTCAATGCGGTTGATTTCGCACGTTTCAGCGTATTCGGTCACGGCGGCCACACGCGCATCAAGCGACACACGGCGCGGCTTGGCGTATGCGGGCATCATGACCCACTTCGCGGCATCTTTCGCATAAGGCTTCGGCTCAACTTCCACACGTTCGCCCAGCTCAACGGGGCATTTCGTATGGGACACGCGCACCGTGGAACGAATCATGCACGGCATATCGAAGCGCTCGGACACTTCGAAAGCGTTCTTGGTGAACGCAAGCGCCTCGGAAGAATCGGCGGGATCGAACATGGGAATATGCGCGGCGCGGGCATAAAAGCGCGAATCCTGCTCGTTTTGGGAGGAATGCATGCCCGGGTCATCGGCCGCGAGAATCACGAAACCGCCGTTGACGCCCGTGTAGGCAGCCGTGAACAAGGGGTCGGCAGCCACGTTGACGCCCACGTGCTTCATGCTCGAGAGCACGCGGCAGCCAGCGGCGCATGCGCCCAAGCCAACTTCTACGGCGACCTTCTCATTCGGGCACCATTCGGCATATACGCCGGGCTGCTTCGCGAACGTTTCCATGGTTTCGGTCGAAGGCGTACCGGGGTACGCCACGCCAATAGTGGCGCCAGCCTCCCACGCGCCGCGCGCGATCGCCTCGTTGCCGGAAATAAGTTCCATAAATCCAATCCCCCTTGGGTCGTACAAAAACTCGCTTGCGCGATAAGAAAAAGGCCCGCCAGGCGGGCCCATGGACGCCTAGCGCATGGTTGGCGTAGCCAAATACATCAGACAGAACGTGCCAATCTGAACGATGTCGCCATCGCGCAGATCGGCGTCTTTCACATTGAGGTTGTTAACCCACAAGCCATTGAACGAGTCGGCGTCGCTGATGCGGAAACCGGCCGGCGTGCGCTCGATGGTCGCATGCATGCGCGAAACCGTCATGTCGTTTAGGAAGATGTCGCACTGCGGGCTGCGGCCCACGGTAAGACGATCGGCCGCCAGGCGGAACGAGCTGCCGATTTGCGGGCCCTTCACGATTTTCAGAGTCGCCTCCGAAAGCAGCGCAGGGTTTGCCATCGCGGGGCTTGCCTGGGCCTGCATGTTCAGCGGCTTGAAAGCCTGGGTGCGGCCAAGCAGCTTGAACCCGCACGCCTCGCACGCGGTAGCGTCGGCGGCAACGGGCGCACCGCACACCGGGCAGTTCTGCAAAACGGTACCCATGGTCTCATCGGTCATGGCGTTCACCTCGTTATCTCTCACACCGCATCAGGCGCTGCGGCGGCGCATTGTTTCTTCAAACGCACGCTAGCGATCGCTTAAAGCCTGCGTGTAATAGCATTCTTGCGTTTCTGCCACCGTGGGCTGGTGCTGAATCGAGCGAATCCAACGGTCGAAGCCCACACCGATGCCCTGAAAGAAATTCGGCGCGGCAACGTCTTCGGCGGCGATGATGTTCGTTTGCGCGATTTGGTTGTCGTCCTGCATGAAAGCAAGGCTGCCAATCACATCGCCCGCATGCACATCGCCGGAAAGCTCGTCGAACGTAGCCTTCGCCTGAACAGAGCCGAACGCGGCAAAGACGTTCGCAGCCAAATCGGGGTCGGAAACAGTGGCATCGACGGTAACATCCACCCAATCATTATGAGCCACTTTGGCCACGAGCGGCACGTGGGCACCAAGATATTCCACATACTGGTCGCTATTGACCAGCGAGCGTTGTGCGATATTGGTATATGCCCAATCCATGAGCGCCACGGTATCGCTGAAGCGCTCGTCGCTCGACGGCGAATCGAGCACAACGCTGTAGAACTCGCCCGCATCACGCGAAACGGCGCCCGCGAAGCAGTAACCCGCGTCGTCAGTCGTTCCGGTTTTCACGCCGCATATGCCGTCGTAGACGCCCATGAGCTCGTCGGTGGTTTGCAGCGCGACATTGCGCGCCGCGCCATCGGCCGACATGACCGTTATTGTCGTCGAACCCGCATCGACAATGCCGCGGAACGTGTCGTTTTGCATGGCATACGACACGAGCGTCGCAACGTCGCGCGCGCTCGAATGCAAGTTCTCATCGCCGAACGCATCGAAATCGAGGCCGTGGGGGTTCGTGTACACCGAATGGGACATGCCCAAATCGGCAGCCTTCGCGTTCATCGCGGCGATGAACGTGTCGTAGCCTGTCAATGCGTCGCCCGACATATGGGCGCCAACCGACTTCGCGATGGCGATGCCCGCATCGTTGCCCGAAGGAACCATAAGGGCGTACAAGGCCGTTTCAAGCGACATGGAATCGCCTTCAAGGAGGCCAGCGCTCGACTCGCCCACCGTGGCTGCTTCGTTGTCGACCGTCACGGTGAGGTCGAGGGGCGCGTTCTCAAGCGCTACGACCGCCGTCATGATCTTCGTGAGCGACGCGATTTTCGCTTCCGCATTCACGTCACGCGAGAAATACACGGTGCCATCGGAGCCCACGAGCATGGCATGCGTCGCCTCGATATCGGGGCACGCATCGGCCGAAAGGCCGCGCGCGGCAACGGTTTTGTTGCCGATTTCATCGCTCTCGAGCACCTCGGCGAAAGCGGCCGCAGGCGCGGAAAGCGCAAACGTGCCAGCGAGCATGCACGCCGCGAGAATGCGACCTGCGCGCGAAACAACGGAAGCGCCCGCAGGTGCGAGCGCTTCGAATCTATTGCGTTGATGAGCTAAAGCCCTAATCAAGCTTGTAGACCTCCTCAGCAGAAACGACATCGAAGCCAGCTTCGGAAAGCTTGCCCTCAACGGTATCGTCAACAACCTTCAAAACGTCAATAGCCGTGGCCTCTCCACGCGAAAAGCAGTAGCCGTATTCGATATTGGCGCCCATCGATTCGATGGTCTCGAGCAAATGTGCCAAACCGCCCGGCTCGTTGGGCACGCGCACGGCGAGCACCTTGGTAACGCTCGCGCGGAAGCCCGCTTCGTCGAGCACCTTCGCGGCGGCCTGGGGCGTATCGCAGAAGACGCGCACGACGCCAAAGTCGCTCGTGTCGGCGATGAAAAGGTCGTGCATGTTGATATTCGCATCGGCAAGCGTGCGGCACAGGCCAGACAGGCGGCCCTTTTCGTTTTGAATGAAAACGGTGAGCTGTTCGATCATGATTGTGCTCCCCCTCGTTAGTTCTGCTGCTTCACTTCGCGCAAATCGATGACGCGCTTCGATTTGCCCTCGCTGCGTTCGATGGTCTTCGGCTCGCAGAATTTAATCTTAACAGCAATCTGCAAGTTCGACTTCAACGCGGCCGCCAAACGCTTCTTCAAATCTTCGAGCGCGCGAATCTCGTCGAACGGGAAGTCGGGCGCGGTTTCCACGCGCAGCTCGATTTGGTCGAGCGTGCCCTTGGTGGTGAGCACGATTTGGTAATGCGGGGTAATTTCGTCGAAGCTGTTCACGACCTGCTCGATTTGCGACGGGAACACATTCACGCCACGAATGATGAGCATGTCGTCGGTGCGGCCCACGATGCGGTCGATCTTCTTATGGGTGCGGCCGCAGCCGCACTCGCCCGGAATGAAACGCGTGAGATCGCGCGTGCGATAGCGAATGAGCGGCGTGCACTGGCGCGTGAGCGTGGTAATGACGAGCTCGCCGAATTCGCCGTCGGGCACAGGCTCGAAGGTGTCGGGGTTCACGATTTCCGCCAGGAACTGGTCTTCGCACAGGTGCAGGCCGTTCGACTCGGAGCACTCCATGGCAACGCCCGGGCCCATGATTTCGGAAAGGCCATACACGTCGCAGTACTGCACGCCAAGCTTGCGGCGAATCTCGTCGCGCGTCGCTTCGCTGCAGGGCTCAGCGCCAAGAATGACGCCCGTGAGCTTGAATTCGTCCATGCTCATGCCCATTTCGGCGATGGTGTCGGCGATGAGCAGCGCATATGAAGGCGTCGCGCACAAAATGGTGACGCCGAAATCTTTCATAATCTGGATTTGGCGCTTCGTGTTGCCCGTGGACATGGGAACGACCATGGCGCCTGCGGCCTCGGCGCCGAAATGCGCGCCCAAACCGCCCGTGAACAGGCCGTAACCATAAGAAACCTGTACGACGGAATCTTCGCCGCCGTCGAGCATGTAAATGCCGCGGGCGAAGCAATCGCCCCACACCTGCAGGTCGTCTTTCGTGTAGCCCACGACCGTCGCCTGGCCCGTGGTGCCCGAAGACGCATGAACGCGCACGCATTCGGAGCGAGGCACGGCGAACAGGCCGAACGGATAGGCGTCACGCATATCCTGCTTCACGGTAAAGGGGAACTTCTTGATGTCTTCGAGAGATTCGATATGGTACGGATCGACGCCAGCCTCATCAAAACGCTGCTTATAGAGAGGGATGTTCTCGTAGCAGCGAACGGCAACGTCGCGCAAACGCTCGAGCTGAAGTTCCTCGAGCTTCGAGTGGTCCATGCACTCGATTTCTTCTTGATAGTACTTCGACATCGGGAAGTCCTTCCTTGTGGAGAGCCTCGCGACTTCACAACAGGCGAGCGCATGGGGCGCCCGACCCAAAAAGTCGTGACGATTACTTTAGCGCACTAAAGCATGCATATGAAGAGAAATTTTGAATATCAAAGTAAAATGCCACGCTCTTCGGGGCGCGGCATAAAGAACGATTTTGTTTTAAGGAAAGAGGGAGCACGCCAGGGCGCCTACGCACTTCGCAGATGGCCCCTACTCCGCCCTGGCCGCCTGAGCCTTCGCGGCAGCGCGCTCGGCCTTGACCCGATTCATGGCGTCGATGCCGCGAAGCACGTACACGGTGGTCGTATAAATGCACAGAATAAGGCCGGCATACACGAACCAAATGCCCCACGAGCACGGGTCAGCGTTAAAACCGGGAAGCCATGCCAAGTCGCATACGCCGAGGCCCGAAACGAGCGGCCAGTTCAACAGCAGGCCCGCAAAGCCCACGAACAGCAGCGTGGTGGCAACCTTGCCAGGGAAAATGACGGCAACGCGCGCCTTGTAGCGAGCGCCCAAATATGCGCCACCGACAATCAGCAGCAGGTCGCGAGCGATTACGAGCGCCACGATCCATACCGGCAGGCGACCCACGAGCAGCAGGCCAACCACGCCAAACACCATGAGCGCACGGTCGACGGCGGGGTCGAGCAGGCGGCCGAGCCTCGAGACGGTATGCGTGCGACGAGCGAGCTGCCCGTCAATGAAGTCGGTGGAAGCGGCAAGCGCGAAAATGAATGTTGCCAAAATATCGTGGCCGTCGAGCAGCAGCACCAAATACACGGGCACCATGCACAGACGAATGAACGACACCACGTTCGCCGCCGTGAAAATGCGATTGGTCACTTCGCTTTCAGGCGTATCCCACGAAGGTCGTTTCTCTTTTTCGTCGCTCATAGCCCAACTTCCACTGCTGAAAACCAAAAATAAGCTCGCCGTGGCGAGCGAAAATCATTCTACACAAGCGATTTCAAATAAAAGCGCACTATACAGCGTTTTCAAACATCTGGCACACAGCTGTTGAAATTAATGCAGAGAAACTTCCGAGTTGCATTGAGGCAGAAGAGCAAGGCGCAGCAACCTAGAAACCACGCCTCCAGAAAGCACAGTCTGCCGAAGCGCAACCCGCCGAAGCCCATCCTGCTGAAGCATAATCCGCTGAAAGCGCCGGTTTCGGCCCTCTTGGCAAACGAGAACCGCCCCCGAAGATCCAAGAACCATCGGGGGCGGCGTGTTTACGTTATTCCTTCGCGCTTTCGGCTTCTTGAGCGGCTTTGGCGGCTTTCGCGGCCTTCGCGGCGGCGATGCGCGCCTCGCGTTCGGCCTTCTTGGCAGCTTCGGCGGCAAGCTCTTCGGGCGTAGGCTCAGGCTTGCTTTCGACCTGGCGCGTTTTCACGGCCGCAACATGCGGGAATTCCATGCTCATGGAAAGCGCGCCCTTCGGACATTCGCGCACGCACGTGTCGCACTGAATGCAGCCGAAATGGTTGATAGACCACGTTCCGGCGGCCTTGTCGACCTCGATGGCCGAGCACGGACAACGCTTCACGCAGATGCCGCACAGAATGCATTTCGCCATGTCGATTTCAACCGTGCCGCGATGGCCTGCGGGAATGTCGCGTTTTTCGAGAGGGTACATGACCGTTTCAGGCTTGCCGAACAGCGAGCGCAAGGTCATCTTCCCCAGTTTGAAGCTTCCCATTGCCCTACCTTTCCGAACAGCTGATACACGGGTCAATCGTCAAGATGATGTTGGGAACATCGGCCAAATCGCACCCTTCGAGCGCCTTCACCATGCCGGCGAGATTCTGTGTGGTAGGCGTGCGCATGCGCATGCGTTCCAAGTTCGCCGTGCCGTTGCCCAGCGCGTAGTAGTAGCATTCGCCACGAGGCTGCTCGAGCACGTTGCACGCCTGAGCGCCGGCCGCAGGCTTGAGCTTGCTCTTCTCGCCGATGCCGTCGTTGGGAATCTTGGCGGCGAGCTCTTTGACGATGGCGATAGATTGGTTCACTTCCGCACAGCGCACCTCGACGCGGGCGAGGCAATCGCCGCCGGTAGACGTGATGGGCGCGAAATCGCTCAGCTCGCCATAGGCGCCATGGCCCAAAACGCGGCAGTCGTACGGCACATTGCTCGCACGGGCGAACGGGCCGACCATGCACAGCTCGGAAGCCTGCTCCTGGCTCAGGTAGCCAACCCCGTCCAAACGGCTGCGCACCGAGGAATCCTTCAGGAAGGTCGCGCGAATTTCCTTATATTCGCCCTCGATGGAATCGAGCTTGTCGCAAATCCAACGAAGCGTGTCGGCGTCGATATCGCGCACGACGCCGCCGATTTGCACATACGACAGAATCACGCGGCCGCCCGTGGTGGCCTCGAAAATGTCGAGCACGCGCTCGCGCAAACGCCAGCAATGCATGAACAGGCTCTCGAAACCGAAGGCGTCAGCGGCAAGGCCCAGCCACAACAGGTGCGAATGCACACGGGACAGCTCGTGCAGAATCACGCGCAGGTACTGCGCGCGCCTGGGAACTTCCACGCCCATGAGCGATTCGATGGTCTCGGCATAGCCGAGCGAGTGGCCGAAGCTGCAAATGCCGCAGATGCGCTCTGCAACATAGATGAACTGATGGATATCGCGCGTCTCAACGAGCTTCTCCAATCCGCGATGCACGAAGCCGATCTGCGGAATGGCCTCAATAACGTGTTCGTCTTCAACCACGAGATCCAAATGCAAAGGCTCGGGCAACACAGGGTGTTGCGGGCCGAAAGGAATCACGGTCGCCTTGCCCATGCTACTCACCGCCTTTCGCAGACGCGTCGCCTTGAGCGGCGCGCACCTTCGCCTCAAATGCCGTCATCACTTTCGCGGCTTTGTCTTCGGGCAGATTCGCGCACTTGGCTTCCACCTTCGCGCGCTCGGCTTCCCAATCAACCGCAGGCTTTACGTCAGCCGCCTTGGCGGCTTCGGCCTGGGCCTTCTTCATCTTCGCCTCAAAAGCAGCCATGACCTTAGCGGCCTTATCGGCGTCAAGATTCGCGCACTTGGCCTCGACCTTCGCGCGCTCGGCCTCCCAATCGATGACCGGCGCGGCCTGGGCGCCCTCGCCCGCCGCGGCTTCGGTTTTCGAGGCAGCCTCTTGGGCGGCCTTTGCAGCCTTGGCGGCCTTTGCGGCGGCCAATTTCGCGGCCTTTTCACGCGCGGCTTTCTGAGCAGGAGAAATAACCGTCATGGGCTTATCCATGGCGACCTTGTAGAAGCCGCCCTTGAAGTCGATGGCGATATCGTCCACCTGCACGCCGAACAGGTCGTGCGCCTCGTTTTCGAAGGGGAACGCAACCAGGTAGAACTTCGTAACCGAGGGAATATGCATTTCGGGCTTCACGCCATGCACGCGATAGTTATGCACCGCATAGCCCTTATCGGCCGTTTTTTGATAGGAATACACCAAATTGATGCCTTCTTCGCCATTAATGCAAAGCACCTGGACGAAGCGGGAATGCGCCTCGTGCTCGCGCTCTGCGACGCTGAGGATATCGTCAATCGAAATGTCTTCGAAATGCTGAGCCATTTGCATTGCCCTTAAGCCCCCTTTCGAGCTTCCGCAAGCTTCGCGCGCTTCTCTTCCAGCACGCCAATGCCCTCTACCACCGCGTCGATGATGGTCTCGGGGCGAATCGCGCACCCGGGAGCATACACATCGACGGGAATCGCCTGGTCAACGCCGCCAATGACGTTGTAGCAATCGTGGAAAATGCCGCCCGAACAGGCGCAAATGCCGCATGCCACAACAACTTTCGGCTCAATCATCTGGTCGTAAATCTCGCGCAGCACTTCGGTGTTCTGCGCATTCACGGCGCCCGTGACCAAAAGAATGTCAGCATGCTTCGGGTTGCCCGTATTCACGACGCCGAAGCGTTCGGCATCGTAAAGCGGCGAGAGCGCGGCGAGCACCTCGATGTCGCAGCCGTTGCAGCTAGAGCCGTCGTAATGGATGACCCAGGGAGATTTCGAAACGTTACTCAAAGCGAGCCTCCTTTACGCGATAAGGGCGAACACGAGCCAGGCAGTGTTGGCAAGACCGCACACCAGCGCCACGATCCATGCCCACTTCAGGCACTTCTGCCACTTCACGCGGGCGAAATTGTTGTCGATGAAGATCTCGAGGAAGAACGCGAGCGCAGCCACGACAACAGCAAGCACGATAGATGCCGGGTTGTCCCAGATGAAGAACATCGCGACCCAACCCAGGAACAACGTGGTCTCGCACCAGTGCATGACCTCGACCTTCGCCAGCGTGCGGCCGCTCATTTCGGTCGTCACGCCCTTCACGAGCTCTTGGTGCGCGTGGTGGCTGTACGACAAATCGAACGGCGATTTACGCAGCTTAATGGTAAGCACGAACATGAGCGCCAGGAATGCAGGAATGCACACGACGATCATGGGAAGGCCGATGGTCGCGACGCCCGCGACATCGAAGGTGCCCAGAGCCAAGAACATGCACACGGCAACGAAGAGCACGGTGGGTTCATAGGCCATGACCTGCAGCGTTTCGCGGTCGGCGCCAACCTCGGAATACGGGGAGCGCGAAGAATACGCGGCCACGATGAAGAACAGCGCCGAAAGCGTGATGAGGAAGACGCACATCAGGAAGTTGCCGCCCGCGAAGAACACGCCGCCGCCGATAACCGTGAGCACGAGCGCGAAGGTGATGTAGGTGCCTTCGACGGTGTTCACGCTCATGTCGTCTTTCTCGATGAGCTTGCGCACGTCGTAATAGGGCTGCAGCAACGGAGGTCCAACGCGGCCCTGCATGCGAGCCGTGATTTTACGGTCGAGACCTGCGAGCACGCAGCCAACCACGGGGCCGGCGATGGCGAACAGCACAATGCCGAGCAGCGTTTGCAGCAAGCCCTCGTTCATCGTGGCAAGCGGCATGTACATGGCAAGCGACGTGCCAACGAAGTTCTCGGTGCCCACCTGCGAACCCGCAAGGCTCGCGACCAGGCCCACGACCATGATCACAGCAGTCACGATAGTGGCAGGCTTGTCGAGCACCTTTTCGCCGAACAGCTCGTTCATATACCAGTTGCGCGACGTGGCTTTCACTTCGCCGCCCAACGAGCCACGGAACAATCGCTCATCGGAGTTGACGGTGATGCCCGCCATATACACAGGCACGGTCTTCTTCTTCGACTTCGACATGCCAAGCGTGCCGAAGAGCATAACCACAACCGCGAGCGCGATGATGGACATGATGTACATGTTGTCGACGCTGATGTTCGCGCCGAGCGCGCCATACGTCACAACGAGGAACGGCTGCACGAACAGGTTAGACAGCGTGGGCATGCAGATGCAGGCGCTCGCCGTGAGCACCGCCATAAGCGCGAGGGCGAACCATTCGCTCTTATGAACGGAAAGCTCGACGTTCTGCTCGTGGGCGGCGATGCCGGCGAGCTTGCCGAGCCATTTGCCCCAGAACATGAACGTTGCGGCGCTGCCGAATGCGAGCAGCACGAGCAGCAGCACTTCGCCCGAAGACGCGAAGCTCGCGAGCGTCGCCCATTTCGAAACGAGCATGCCGAACGGAGCCACGAACATTGCCATAATGCCGAGCATCATGAAGCGAGCCAGACGCGGCATGCGCTCGAACAGGCCGTCCATGTCCTCGATGTCGCGGCTGCCAATGTGATGCTCGGCGGTGCCGACGCACAGGAACAGCAGCGACTTCGCCACAGCGTGGAAGATGACCAGGAAGATGGCCGCCCACACCGCTTCAGGCGTGCCGACGCCGGCGCAGGCGACGATCAGGCCCAGGTTCGCGATGGTCGAATACGCGAGCACGCGCTTGGCGTTGCTCTGCGAGATGGCCATGAAGGAAGCGATGCAGAACGTAAGACCGCCAATGAGCACGACCATAGCCGAAGCCACGGGGAAAACCAGGAACAGCGGCGAGAGCTTGATGAGCAGGAAGCAGCCAGCCTTCACCATGGTGGAAGAGTGCAGCAGCGCGCTGGTGGGCGTAGGCGCGACCATGGCGCCCAAAAGCCACGTGTGGAAAGGCATCTGCGCGGCCTTCGTCATGCCGGCGAATGCGAGCAAGGCCACAGGCAGAACGAATACGCCAGCCGCGGCGGGGTTGGCAACGGCCGTGTTCGCGGCGGTTTCCAAGAACACGCTGAACAGGCGCGACTGGCCCTGAAGGCCAAGCCAAAGAATTGCTGCCTGGAATGCGAGGCCGCCCAACATGTTCATGACGATTTGGCGGAACGCGTTGTTGATGGCCTCTTCGGTCTTCGTGAAGCCGATGAGCAGGAACGAGCACAGCGTGGTGACTTCCCAAGCCGTGTAAATCCAGCACAGGTTATCGGAAAGCACGACGTTATACATTGCGGAAAGGAACGCAAACATGAGGGCGAAGAACCACGGGCGACGGTCCTTCTGCTCGGGATGATGCGCCTGGAAATCTTTCATGTAGCCAAGCGCGTACACGCAGATTCCCGTGCCAACGATGCCAATGATGAGCACCATGATGATGCTAAGCGAGTCGACATGCATTTGGCTTTCGAACTGCACCTCGCGCTGGATATTGTATTCAAACCACAGCGTGGTAAGAATTTGGCCAATTGCCAGCACGAGCGGCAGCACGCGGCGATACTTCACCGAGTAGCACACGATGTACAGGCCAACCGTGATATCGATGACGATATTGACGACGGCAAGGAAGTGGCTGTATTTCATGGGAAGGTCGAAATACAACGAGCCCGCGCCCAGATATTGGACGGCGAACGCGATGGAGAGCAGCGCGATAACGACAGCGGACGCCACGCACAGCACGTCGCGAGCCTTGTCGGCGCGCACGACGAGCATGAGCAGCGCTGCCACGCACGGCACCATGATCAACGAGACTATCAGTTCCATAAGCACTCCTGCCTAGCGATAAAACAAGCGGGAATTGCTACCCGCCGCATATCACTATAGTGAAATGGAGCGAAATGTAACCGCTAGGGTTCTATTTGTGCATAAGCTACACGGCGAGCGGTTGGAGCATATGAGCCATTCATTGCGAGTTTGACGCGACACCTGTTAAATGCTCGTAGCGTTTAACAGGTTCGAGGCGATGCAGAATGGAGCCAGGGACGAAAGCCCGATATTTCACGCCCTTCACAATAAAGCCTTCAAAAGGCAGACGCCTTTCAATAAAAAACCTGCTTAATGCCACGAGCATTAAGCAGGTTTGAGCAGGTTCAATGAATCCACTGAAACTGGGCAATTGCAAGGAAGAGCTACAGCTCCTCCGCTTCGTATTCAGGCTGCATGAATTCAGCCATGATGAACTTTGCCGCCACATGGGCCATGATGTCATCGCTGCCTTGAGCAAGCTGGTTGCCTCGGCAATCTCGCCAAATACGGCTCACGCGCGTTTCATCGGTATACCCCATGGCGCCGAAAATCTGCATGGCGTCATCGGCGACCTCGGTCGCCGCCTTCGGTACGTAGTATTTCATGAGCGCTGAATCCAAATGGGACAGGCTCTCGCCCGCTTCGCCATTCTGGTCGGCGGCATTCGCAGCATCCACGATAAGCGCCTGCATGGATCGCAGCTTGATTTCCATATTCGTGAGCTTCTCTTGCACCTGCGGAATGCTCGCGAGCAAACGCCCCTTCACCATATGCGTCGCAGCATGCTTCGCGGCGTCATTGAAGGCAGCGCGCGCCAGGCCAAGCGACGAAGCGCACACAAGAATGCGGCCAAGCTCATATTGGCGTTTCAACATAGAATCGAGGCGCCCCTCTGTTTGGATTTGCCATTCAGGGGCCAAGCGCACGTGATGGAATTCGATAGCAGCAGCCGAAAGCATTTCTTGACCGACCGCGTTAAGCGGGTACGTTGCAATGCCCGGTCGGGAAAGCGGCACGAGCCACAACGAGAAGCCGCCATCGGCGCCACCGAACATCGGGTCGCTCGCGAGCACGAGCGTCTCGGGCGCGAATTGGCCATTCGACACGAACGATTTGCGGCCATCCAGATAAATGCCACCGTCTTCAAGCGACACCGTGGTTTTCACGGCCGACGCATCGGTGCCGGCATTCGCCTCGGTAAAAGCCTGCGAAAACGACACGCGGCCATTGCGAACCATGAAGTCGTGCGCGATTTCTTCCTGGGAAAGCTCGCGCATGGTAGACATGAGCGCCATGGAAATCATGTCAGACAGAAACGGCAACGTTGCGCCCGCATGCTCGGTGAGGCGAGCAATCACCGCAGCGCGCTCAACGAAGCCACAGCTCTTGCCGCCAATATTCGCCGGCTTAACGTATGAGCCAAGCTCGCTCGCGTAAAAATCTCGATACACCGACCTGGGCACGCCACGCGATTTGATCCACTGTCGCACGTTATCTTCCGTCAGATATTTTTTCGCAAACGCGTCGACCACTTCGACGGCGTGAGCGTTCTCTTCATACATTCCCATTGCTATCACCGCGCATTCTGAGCCGTGCGGAACCTTCCGATCGACCCAAACAAGTCTTCAACATGGGCGCGCAAGGCACGCTTGTCAATCTTACCATTGCCCAAATGAGGGAAGTCGTCCATCTTGAGCACTGTATCGGGAATCTTGCATTTCTCGACTTTGCCCTTCGCGAATTCGCGCATCTCGAACGTGGTCATTTCGACCTCGGGCTTGGGGATGACGCACAGGCACGTGCGCTCGCCCAGCTCGGGATCGGGGTATCCAACGACGCAGCAATCGGCGACGATATCATTCGACGAATACACGCGCTCGACTTCAGCGGGGAAAATGTTGATGCCGCCGCGAATGATCATATCCTTGATGCGTCCCGTGATGGAAAGCATGCCGGCTTCGTCAATCGACCCAACATCGCCCGAATGGAAATAGCCCTCGTCGTCAAGGTCGAGCTCAAGTTCGCCAGATGAGCCAATAACGCCGCGCATAAGTGAAGGCGATTTCACGAGAATCTCGTTCGTGCCATCGGCCAGCTTCACCTCGGCCCCGTCGACGAGCGTTCCCACCGTTTCGCAACGGCCCCTTGCGTCCATCGACAACGGCGTCACCGTGAGCGTGGCCGCGGTTTCGCTCATGCCATAACTCTGCATAATGCGGCAGCCGAAACGACGCTCGAATTCAAGCACCACCGATTCGGGGCAGCTCGCGCCCGCAACAAGACCGGCGCGAAGGCTCGAAAGGTTCCACGCATTGCCCGTGGCAAGACGGAGCTCGCGCACGAACATCGTGGAAACGCCCATATGAATCGTGGCACGAACGTCGTTCAAAAATGCCAGGGCCGTTTGCGGGCGATATTTCACCAACGTCGCCAATGTCGCACCCGACAAAATCGTCGCATATGTTCCCACCAGGCCAAACACATGAGAAAGCGGTACAGGAACGAACACTACGTCAGATTCCACGATGGAAAAGCCGCGCTGCAGCTGAAAGCCATTACGCGCAAACGAAGAGGCTGCGACCACGATTGCCTTCGGCAAACCAGTCGACCCCGAAGAGAACACGACCAAATCGAAGTCATCGTGCTCGTTTTCAAGGGGTTCGGAATTGCCACGACGCATCACATCGGCAACAGAAGGGAAAGAACCATACGGAATGCCGATCGACATTACGCGCGCGTCGGGGAACGCAGCACGCACCATACGACATGCGGCTTCCGTCGACATAATATAGAGGTCGGGATGCACGAGACTCGAACATCGCACGATATCGTCTTTCGCATACGCATGCGAATACAGCACAAGGCGGCATCCGAGTATCTCGCACGCCGCCATAACAATGGGAAAATTCACATCGTTGGGCGCGCAAATGGCAATGGTGCTCTCCTGCGTCATACCGCACGCATCGCGCCAATAGCGGGCAAGCGCATTCGCGCCGTGGTACGCCTCTCCATAGGTGACGCTCGTCGACATGCTCACAGCCATGCGTTTCGTGCCATCCGACTCGTAGCCATGGCGAATAGCACCGGCAAGTGTAGGCTTTCCCCACGGCGCCGAAAGGGGCCGGGCGGGAGCGCCGTGCATAATTCTAGCGGGCATCGCCAGCACAACCTTCGCAACACACAGGACCCTCGCGACGAGGCTCATCGACGTCTATTGCGGGAGCATTTTTCAGAAAAGTCTCACGGGCCGTAAGCGCGGCGCCCAGGGCACCGTTGAACTGGGCAAGCCGGGAAACAAGAATAGGATGGCCGATTTTTCGGGACAGTCGATTGCGAAGGCCCTCGTTCAAAGCAACGCCGCCCGTCATGGCGACCTCGGGCGCGATGCCTACACGCTTGGCAAGGCCTGCCGTACGCTCGGCAACCGACTCATGGATGCCCGCGACAATGTCGGCAATCTGCTCGCCAGCTGCAAGCTTCGAAATGACTTCCGATTCGGCGAAGACCGTACAGGTTGAGGAAATGCTCGCGACCTTCGTAGATTGCGCATCATAATCTTGAAGATCGGAGACCTTGCACTGGAAAACGCCCGCCATCACATCGAGAAAACGGCCCGTACCGGCGGCGCATTTGTCGTTCATGGCGAAGTTTTCCAAGCGACCGCCCTCGCCAATGCGAAGCACCTTGGCATCTTGACCGCCGATATCAATCACCGTTTTCGCCGTGGGGAACAGCATTCCAGCGCCCTTCGCGTGGCACGAAAGCTCAGAAAGCGTCATGTCGGCCCAATCGAGCAAATTGCGGCCATAGCCCGTCGCGCAAGAATAGGCAACGCTCTTGATGGAGATTCCAGCCTCCGTAAGCGCGGCGTCGATTGCCGTCTTCGGGCCATTCGTGCCGGCGCCCGACCCGTACAAGCCTTTGCCAACGATTTCGCCTTCGGCGTTCACCACGACGCACTTTGAAGCCGTGGAGCCAATATCGATGCCAAGAAAGAACATGACATTCCCCCGTTTCGTCTTTCCCCAAATCGCCCAGCGCCCGGCGCCTTCGCCTGCGGCCGCCCCTTCTCGCCCGAGCGCTCGCCCGCGACCACAGCTCGCTACCGCTTCGCCCCTTCGGGGCTTCGCTATGCGCTCGCTTGGCGGTGCTTCATTTTTAATGAAGAACAGAAGTGAACACCGACGGTCTTTGGCGAGCGCTCGGGCGAGAAGGGGCGGCCCTCATGAAAACCGGAATCGCGAAAGCAACTGCAACGGCCTAACGAAAGGGCGAGTGGCGGCCCATCTGGGGTCGTCTGCGCTCAAACTTCTTTTCATTTCAAAGAAGCGCAGCCAGGCGAGCGCATAGCGAAGCCCATAGGGCGAAGCGGTAGCGAGTCGTGGCCCCAGGTGGGCCGCCGCTCGCCCCGCCGGACGAGATTCGATTACTTCTTGTACTTCTTCGCGAGCTGACGGCCGGCGATGTAAACCATGATTTCATCGGTGCCGCCTGCAATCTGCATGCCGCGAACGTCGTTTGCGATACGGCCGACACGCGTCTCGGTGGTGTAACCCAGGCCGCCGAAAATCTGAACAGCTTCCTGGCACACCTCGGTGCAAGCACGGGCGCCATAACGCTTCAGCAAAGCAGACTCGGTACGAATCGACATGCCCTGGTCCATACGCCACAACACGTAGTAAAGCATGTTGCGCACGTTGATGAGCTTCGTCTCCATCTCGGTGAGCTTTTCCTGAATGAGCTGGTAGCTCGAAATCGGCTTGCCAAAAGTGATGCGGTCGTTCACGTAAGCGGCGGCGTCATCCATGCAGGCCTGAGCGCAGCCGAGGCACTGGGCGATGATGAGCGAGCGTTCCATCTCGAAGTTCTTCATGAGATTCTTAAAGCCGGCGCCATATTCGCCAACCATCATGTCTTCGGTGAGTTTCACGTCATCGAAATACATCTCACAGAACGGCATAATCTGCTGGCCGCGTTTCCCGAGACCCGCAGTGGAAACGCCGGGCAAATCTTTTGGAACGAGCCACATGGTCATTTCGGCATTGTCGTGCGAGGGATCCTCGTTCTTGGCGATGACCAGGCAGTACGGCAGTGCTTCGCCAGCAGTGACCCATGTTTTCTGACCATTGAGGATATAGGTGCCGTCGGCCTGCTTCTTGGTGGTAGCGGTCATCGACATATTGTCGGAACCAGCCGCCGGCTCAGAGAAGCCCAGGCTGAAAATCGGCTTGCCCGTCTTCATGTATTCTTCCATGCAGAAGGCGACCTGTTCGTCGCTGCCGAAGTCAATCATGTCGCACATGGCGAGGGTATTGTTCAAAAACGGCGTGATGCTGCCGGCATAGTGCGCGAATTCCTCGGTCAGAACGCCAAGGGTCACGCGGTCGCAAGGAACGCCGCCGAGCTCTTCGGGAATGCCCATAAGGCCAAAGCCTGCCTCAAGGTATTCCTTCAGCAGTTCATCGGTCATGCCGTGGGCATCGAACATCTCGACAATCTTGCGTTCATCGAGGTTGCGCTCGCAAAACTCCTGGATGCTCTCAACCAGCAGCTCTTGTTCGTCGGTGCGTGCGAAATCCATCTTTTCATCCCTTCATCATTGGTATGCAAAGCTCGAATTGAATTGGCGCCGCGTGCGCGGCTTTGATTCGCGGGAAATCGGAATCGTGAGGTCACGGCCTCCACCGCGCGCTGGCGAGGCCGCAAGGGGCGCAACCGAAATCGGCCCCCCGATCGCCTTGGAACCCTGTCCGCTTGGGCGCAAAGGCGATTGGGGGACCGGCCCTCGAGGAAGGGCCGGTTGCTAGCTGCCCGCAGTAAGGAGTCAACGGGCGGAAGCGAGGAAAAAAGAGGCTAGTTCTCGGTCTTTTCAAGCTTCTTGCCCTGGCCCAGCGCAAACACGCCGAACAGGAAGCATGCGACCATGCAGACGATGGAAAGCGTGAACATGATGGAGAAACCGCCGGGGAGGTCAACGACCCAAGCCCAGAACGTGGATGCGACAACGCCGCCCAGGGTGCCAGCCATCGACACGCGAGAGTAGATGTTGGTGTAATCGCGAGAGCCAAAGGTGGTGCGAACAAGCAGCGGGGTCTGAACGGTGGTGCAGGCATACACGAAGCCGAACAGGAACGCGCCGACGAACAACAGGGCAACCACGGAAGGCAGGAACCACATGAGCACGACGCCCACGAGGCCAGAGCCAATACCCAGAGCCATGCCGCCCTTGCACGACTTGTCGTTCACAGCGCCCAGGATGACCTTGCCGATTGCCTGGCCAGCCATGCAGGCGGAAGCCACGACACCGGAAACAGCGGCAATCTCGGGAACGGTGTTCGAGAAGGAAGCGCAGTAAGAGGGCAGGAACTGATACACGGTCTGGTTCACGGTGATCAGGAACGAGAAGCCGGCCAGCGCAAAGAACGCAGCGGTCTTCATGGCCTTGTCGGCAGAGACGCCAACTTCAGGAGCGGCGGGCTTGCCAGAGTCAGCGGAAACCTCGTCGGCGCCATAGGCCTGAACGCCCTTGTCGGACGGTTTGCTGCGAACGATCAGCGCGGTGAACGGAAGGGTCACGACCAAAACGATGATGCCGAACACCAGGTAGCCCGTACGCCAGCCTTCGGGACCCATGTTAATAAGCGCAGTGCCGATAGGATTGAAGATAACGCCGCCAATGCCCGTGAAAGCCATGCACAGGCCAATGAAGAAGCCGACCTTCTTCTTGCACCAAGCATTAATCAGCGAAGGAACGGCCAGGTAGATAAGCGGAGCCGTGCCAATGCCGAGCAAAACGCCAGCGATGTAGAACTGCCATACCGCAGTGAAGAACGACATCGCGATGAGCGTAAGGCCGTCAATAATAACCGCGGCGGAAAGAACCACGCGCGCGTCCATCTTCGACATGAGCTTGCCGCCGATAGGCAGCATGATCATCATTGCGAGGTTCAAGATGGAGAAGTACAGCGTGAACGACGCCTTGGGCACACCGAAGTAATTAGAAACCGGCGTGAAGTAAATACCCGCGCAGCTCAACACCAGAGCACACGGAATGCACGTGATCGCGATGCCGGCGGCAACGATCAGGAAGGCATAGTGGAAGCCTCCCTTTTTCTGAACCTGTTCAGAAGCCATAACGTATCCCCTTTTCAGGATATGCGCCGCCGAAGCGGCAAGGTCTTCGCCCCCTGTGCGCCATCCCCTCGATGGGCCCACAGGGAACGCCTATGCGGGGCCTTCGCCCCGAAGGGGCCGAAGCGCTCGGGAAAACGCCCCGGCCCATCAAAACAAAAGTGCGTACTGCGTATCAAACAGTTTTACGCAAGCAGTTCTTTGAACGTTTCAAGCTGCGTACGAGCCTGCTCATACGACTCGGTGGACTGGTCGACTTCGATGGTCACCACAGGAATGCCAGCCTCACGCAGCGCCTTCGTGGCGAGCGGAGCCTCGAATTCCTCGGGGTCGCAGAACTTCGCGAGAAGAATCACCACGCCCTGTGCGCCGGAATCCTTCGCCTTCTTGACGAGCGCGTCGAGGTGCGCCTTCTTCGGGTCGAACAGCTCGGGGTCTTCCTTGAGGTTGCACCAGCCATCGGCGAGTGCCTCAATGGCGCAACCGGCCTCGGGAACCTCGCGAGAGAACGCACGGCTCTCTTTTGCGAGGTCGTCGGCGACCACGGCGTACTTGTTGGCATCGAGAATCTCGGTGATTGCCGGGATGTCCTCGTAAATGCCGGAAAGCACGATCTTGTTGAAGCCAGCGGTGGATTCGGGCAACTTCGCGAGCTCGGCGTTGAGCGCCTTCACCTGAGCGAGGTGCTCTTCCTTAAGCTCGTAGTAACCCGCGTTAATAACGGCCACGCGTTCGACGACGGAAACCTCCGCCGGATGAGTTCCGGCAAGCTCGACGAACTCGCGCATCGCGGCGCGCCATTCGTTGTAGAGCTTGATGGAAGCGAGCATGTCGTCGTTCTCGATGATCGCGTTTGCACATTCCTCAACGCCACGCTTGACTTCCGTATAGGACTCGATGGCATAGGTGCGGCCGGCCTCGATAAAGCGGTTCTGCGAATTGGTCACGTAAATCATGGGGATCTTCGTGCCCATGGCGGCCTTCCAGTTCTGGCTGAAGGCGCGCAGCGTGTCGCACAAACCGGTGATCATCATGCCCGACAGGCCATTGAGCTTGCCCGTCATGCCCATTTCCAGCGTCATCTGGCAGATGGAGCAATAAAACGGCGGGAAGTACTTCTTGGCGTTATCGGAGGAGCCAATGGCGCCCCACACGCCGAACGGCACAGCGCCAGCGGCATGCACGAGTTCTTCGGGCACATGGTAGGGGCCCACGCCAATCACGCGCTTGCCCTCGGCGAGGTACTTGTCGAGCTGGGCCTTGGGGTTGTTCGCGACCTCGGCGAAACCGGCCAGCATTTCTTTGATTTCAGCCATCGTCTACTCCCCCTTCTTGTTGTTTTCCATGATTTCGAGCAGGCCCTCGACGCGCGTGTTGTACTGTTCTTCGCTGAAGTTACGCGGGTCGGACTGGTCGCCATCGAACGTAACCACGGGAATATGCAGGTCATTCGCGATACGACGTCCCATTTCGGGAGCGATGCCGCTCCACATCTTGCAGGAGCGGTTGTTATGGATCAGGCCACCGTTGACCTTGCCAGCCTTGCACAGCTCCTCGCGCAGCTCAACGGCGCGCTCGAGGTTGATGGCATTCGGCATTTCGGCGTAAGCGCGCATCATCTCATCGGTGTTGCCATAGGTGAAGGCGAACGACGGGCCATACACGCATGCGGTCACGTTGGTGCCAGAATGCTTGAGCGGATGTAGCGTGGCGCGCAGGAACGGCCAGCAAGCGATGCCCTCGAACATAACGCGGTTCTTCTCTTCGACCTTGAACGTGGACTTGTGCTCCTTGACGAACTGCTTGTACTCGTCGATAAGTTGCAGGAAGCCGTCAAGCGATTCCTGCTTGCCACGGGCCATGGTCGCCACGGCCATATGGTTGAACAGCTCAAAACCGTTCAGCGGGCTGGGCTCGTACTGCATGTACTGAGTCGCTTCGAGCCACGCCTGGCCAACTTTGTTGGAAATCTCGCACACCTCGGCGAAGCGATCCTCGTCCCACTTCTTGCCGGTGATTTCCTCGAGCTGCTTAATGCAGTCATCGAACTGGCCGCGCATGTAGGCAACGCGCTTGGCGTCGACGTCGTATTTGTCGTTGTACGGCACGTCGATCATGATTACGGGAATGTCGAGCATCTTACCGATGTTCTCATACCAATTCATCATGCAGTTGCAAATGTTGTTGCAGCACAAAACGAAATCGGGCAGCGGCATTTCGCGCTCTTCGTTGGGGCATTTGCCCAGGTCGGCGTACGCCATCGAAATGCGAGCATATGCGCACAGGTCGTTGGAGAAACCCAGGTCGCCTTCGGCGTGCTCGAGCATGGCAAGGCTGCCGCCCTTAGCGGAAATCGCAGCTGCCTGGCTTTCCGGATACACGCAATGCAAGCCGAGCGTTTCAGGAATCTCTTGCGGGAAGTTCGACGAAATCCAACCGACCTTCTCGCCGCGAGCCTTCGCCTCAATGGCGCTCTCGTATACGTTGTCGGCGATATTCGCGAGAACTTTCTTCGCGGGAAGCTTCTCGGGTACCTCTTTTATTTCTTCGGCCATATTTCCCCCTTTACGAAACAATAAAAGCCAAAACCCATCAGGCTCTCCGTTTAAATGGCGGCGGCGTGCTCAAACAGTCCTGAACTCTCTCGGAAGCCGCTCGATGCGGCTTTCGGCTCGTGCGGAACTGCGCCGCTCGCCGCCATTTAAACTCCGAGCAGAATCAATCGATCGCCGAGAGAGTTACTTGCGCTCGCCCTGCTTGGCGATGCCAGCCTCTTCGAGCTCTTTGATCTCGTCGTCGGTGTAGCCGAGGCCCTTAAGAACGTCTTCAGTGTCTTCGCCCAAAAGCGGTGCCTTGTCGTAGTTCGGCAGCGGCGTGTCGGACATGTCGATCGGAGTGCGAACCAGAGCCTTGGGGCCGCGCGGGTAGTCCATCTCGTAGAACACGTCGTTTGCCCAAGCCTGCTCGTCTTTGGAGACCTCTTCGTAGGTCTTGCATGCGGCGAACGGAATGTCGAGCTCGGTCAGAATGGGGATCCACTCTTCCATGGTCTTCTGCTGGAAGCCCTCCTGAACCAGGTCGTAGGCTTCGCCGAGGCGGCCGGCCTCCTGAATCTTCTTCTGGTCGTTCATCACGGGATCGTCGAGAACGTCCTCGCGGCCGATCGCCTTCATGATAAGCGGCCAGTAAATGGAGAAGTTCGGGCCCATGACCTGCAGGAAGCGCTCGTCCTTGGTCTTGACGGCCGGCTGATAAGGCAGAGGATTCTCGCGACGATCGAACGGATAGCTGACGCCGTGGAACTCGGTTCCGTACTGTGCGCCCTGGATCTGGAACGACTGAACCCAAATAGCGGTATGCAGCAAGTTGGTGGAAACATTCTCGCCCTTGCCGGTTTTGGCTGCGCGATAGAGTGCGCCCAGAACGCCAGCAGTCAGCGCGAGGGCAGCCTGGTGGTCGCCCAGAGCAGGAATGAGGTTCGAAGGAACGGTGCCCTTCTGGTACAGCGATCCCGACCAGCCGGAACGAGCAAAGAACGCGGTGTAGTCAAAGCCGGGCAGATCCTTGTCGGGGCCTTTGTCGCCATAGCCCGTGAGACTTGCATAAATGAGTTTGGGGTACTTGACCTTCAACTCGTCATAGGTGAGGTTCTGGCGTGCGAGCGCGCCAGGGCGCCAGTTGGTCAGGAAAACGTCAGCGTCGTCGAGCATCTTGAACAGCACTTCTTTGCCCTTGGGCTGGCGAAGGTCAAGAACGATGCCCTTCTTGTTGGCATTCTCGAGGTCAAAGTTGGTGTCCTCGTGCGGGTCGGACGGACGGCCCTCGTTCGGAGCAGTGAAGCGCAGATTGTCGCCCTTGGCGGATTCGATTTTGATAACTTCGGCACCCATGTCGGCAAGAATGCGGCCAACGGCGGGAACCGCGATGAACGTCGCCATTTCAACGACCTTCACGCCATCGAGCGGACGCTTAACGTCTTCCATGTTTCCTCCTAAAAGAAAATCCCCTTATAGTCCGGATTCATGTCTCATCCGGACACCTTGTATTGTGGATTGTGTGAAGAGGAAATTCATTAGACGGAAATACTGCGCGTCCAAGGGTTGCTAGACAGATTCACGATATGACTAATTGCAAGCAACCAATGAGCACGCTTTCATAGATGAACAGGATGTATTTGGGCCATTAGGCGATAGATTCTCGCCTTGAGCCCTTCAAGTGCCTATAATTTACCCAGGGGAAGCAAATAAGGGGTATCGCATGGCAAAGCGTGACACGCGCGCGGAAATAGCCGCCGCTTTCAAAGAATCGGTTCGAAAAACGTCGCTATCGCAAACGCGAGTTGCCGACCTCATTTCCGAACTCGGCGTGAACCGCAATACGTTCTACTATCACTTCGGCAGCAAATACGATGTCGCCATGTGGATCTTCCGCACGTCGCTCGCCGCCAAACTGCGTCACGATTTCCCCGAAAGCCAGCTTGTGAGCGCCCCTTTTTCTTCAACGGGCGCAGGCAAAGACGCACTCCCCTATTACGTGCATAAGGAAACGGGCGCCCGCACGCTTGATACGAGCGGCTACTACAAAGCACTCGTCACTACGGTACTCGAAGATCCCGATTTCTACCGCAAGCTTTTTACGCCGCGCGAACACGAGTTCATCCAGCAGGTTGCCGAAACGCTCATTCCTGCGTTCAAAGCGGACATCGACTTCATTTTAGACGGACGCTATATGCCCGACGAGACGAAAGCCCTGCTCGCTGACTCATGCGCATATCAGGCGATTTCGCTCGTAGAGTTCTTCCTCATCAATCGCGGCAGCACGCAAACGCTGCTCGACGAGCACATGAACCCGTTTTGGAACGTCGTGCAAGAAAGCCTTTACACGGCCATTCAGGAGCACCCAATCAACCGATTCTAGCCAAGATGCGCCAACCTACTACATGCCCTGATGTGTTAAATGCTCGTAGCGTTTAACAGGTCTCAAGCAAACCCGAGAAGACGCATTGGAAGTCGCAGACGCGAAAGCGGCACGAGCGCCAATCACGCCCCACAATCCCCAAATGCCAAAACACAGGCGCGAATCTCCGCGCCTGCAATCAAGTCGCCATGCGAAGAAACGATTCCGAGTCATGCGCGGCGCATCCCGCCACCACACGACCAGCTCCCCGCCTTACTTGACCTTCTTCATGTACATCGTCATTTGGGACGTGTTGAACATTTGGCCGTCCGACATGCGGAATTGCTCGACCTTCCATACGCGCACGCGGCCGCCATCGCGCACTGGCGTTGCCACGGTCTCGATGGTGTCGCCTTCGAAGACGGGCAGCAAATGCGTCGTAGTAAGCTCGAGGCCCAATGCATGCGAAACGGCGGGGTCGGTATGCGCCGAGATGCACTCGCTTGCCGCGTGCTCAGCCAAATAGGCGCTGATGCCACCATGGATTACGCCATGTCGTTGCAGCATATCAGCGGTCACGGGCGTATGCATGACGTAACGATCCGGGGTATCTTCAACGATTTCAATATGCAGAATATCGGCCAGGCTCATATGGCGTCCCTTTCAGACAAGGAGTGTATCGCGATGCTGCACATACTAGCGCAGCCCTAAACAGGACGCGCTCCACAACTCACCGTATTCGACCGGAAGCAAGCGCAACATAGCCCTCTTCCCACGACGCAAGCATCCCATTCCGGCAAGTCGCACGAAAGCTTAGCCCGATTACCCGTAACGTCCCTCTTCGATATTACGCAGAAGGCGTCCGGAGCTAATCCTAGAACCTTCCCATCTCAAAAGGTCGGATGAGTCCGAATCTTCTCCATCTCAACCGCTATCGAGGCTTTCCCCATCGCGCTCCCTATTCAAATCTCCTTACGACCTTACTGAGCAACCTCTTGCTTTGAAGCGAAAAGCGAGCCAATTAAACATCCCCGCTTTGCGAATGACGCCGGTTTTGACCAAGAAATAGCCGCCGCTGGTCAAAACGAGCACCATTCGCAAAACTTAGGAACTATGGCAAAGCCGAAAATATCGATGCAACAAACGACGCACCCTCCAAACGCAGCAAATTGGGTTCCGAAACACTATCGCCTCGTTCTCGCGGCCGGATAAGCGCCTTCCAAAAGCGAACGTTCCCCCGCAAACAGTAAGACCCAGGAAGAAATTTGCAAATGGTGCCAGTTTTGACCGCATAAATACGTTTCTTGGTCAAAATCGGCACCATTCGCAAGTTTCACCTCAAGGGAATCGCAGCTACCACCATCATGCCTGCGCTGTGCGCTGTGCGCCCTTGCTATCGCATGCCCCACGATACCAATCATCGCGTTTTCATGCATTTCCCCAGCTGACTTCTGCACGTTTCCCTTCAATTTTCTCGCAGTTTTCACGCAATAATTTGGAGTACATATCACCTGTTCAACAGCTTGTTTTCAAATATCAGCAACCCCCTTTTCAAAACATATCGGAATTGGCAAGATGTGCCCATGATGTATCTCTCCCACATATCGGCATACTTATTCTGGCGCAGCTTCGACGGCGCCAGTTTTCGCGTGGAGCCGCTTTCGATAGTTAACGGAAATCCAGAGAATCGAAAACGTCAACGCGACCGAATCGTCAGCTTCGCCCAAGCCAACGGCTTCGTAGATGTACGCGGCAAAGCCCACATAACAGCCTCGAATGGCGTAGCCGCAGCGCGAAGCTCGGCTATCGCAACGCACAAGATAGAAAACGATGTCGCGGCCTCGTGCCTTCTCATTGATGGAGAAATAGCCGTCTCGAGTCCAGAACTCACATTTGTGCAAATGTCATCGCTACTTGAAAGCACGCAGCTTATCGCCCTTGGAAATGAACTTTGCTCGCGATACGTCATTTCTCAGGATCAAATTTCGCAACGAAAAACGATTACGAGTTCGGCAAAGCTGGGCAAATTCCTGGAGATGAACAGCAATCTACGCTCTTGTACGAAAGCAAAAGCAGCATGCGGCTTCATTGTTGACGGAGCCCGTTCCCCTATGGAATGGAAATGCTTCATGCTCCTGACGCTGAGCCATGTCAAAGGAGGCGCGAAGCTCCCCGCTCCGAAGCTCAATTCTAGAATCGATTTAAAAACCCCAATCCAAGCAATCGACCAATGGGGATACCCCCGAATCATCAACTCGTTTGAATGCGACCTTGTTTGGGAGGAGAAGCGCCTGGTAGTCGTTGAATATCAAGGCAAAGAATGGCACTCAGACGAAAGCGCTCTTTTGCGCGACGCAGTAAAGAACAATAGACTTGTTGGCCAGAACATAACGCTTTTCGAACTAACGAAAGATATCGTCTATGACGAAGTAGCATTCAGCGAGTTTTGCGAAACCCTCGCCAAAGCTCTCAACCACCGCAATCGCATTCGCGCTGCTTCGGCATATGAAAAATCACGTATCCTTCGCCGTGCAATCATGCCGACAAACTGGTTCGAGCAAGCGATTTCCAAATCCCATCAAGCTCGCAAGCGATAACGCGGTTTACAAATTGCGCGAGTTTTGACCAAAAAATCGACGCCTATGGTCAAAATTGCGGCTATTCGTAAAAAGGAATTCAATCCGAAAGACGCGAGGGAGCACATCGGCCCCGAAAGAACGCCCAAAGCACCCCTTAAAACGATAATCCGAACATATTGATCGCAATTTCTATTCCAACGGTCAGACAATGCTGCGAATAGCGGCGATTTTGACCAGCGATAGGCGCAAAGAGGTCAAAACCGCGACCATTCGTAATTTGATTCCACCGAATGAAACGTATGCCCATAAAGAAAGCCGCAAACCCGACAGCTAATGGAACATGGGCGACACAACCAGGCTTCAATAAAACGGCGCCGCAAAGCATGAGGTCGTATAGCCGAAAGCAGCAGACCGTAAACCCTACATCACGAACCGAACACTGCGCAACGGCAGCCTATGGGCTCAACGGCGCCGCGATGCAACAGCTCATGGCGCCATGTCGCGAATCCAACGCCGCAACGCCGCCGCAATTCAGGGCAGCGTAGCCAACACACGACGCGCCGCACGCCGCGCAGCCCCACGCACGACATCGCCTCAAATCATGAACGCTCGTTATTCTTATTCGTGATTTTTGTTTGCCTCTTGAGCACGCACGGCATCGCCGCGATTCACGGCGAGCGTAACCAGCATGCCTGTCACAATGGGGAAATAGAATGTGAGGAAGCGCCAAATGAACGTCGAAAGCGCGACAAACGACGCGCTTGGGTAAATCGTGCTGAAGAAGAGCGCGTAGCTCGTTTCAGCAGCGCCCATGGCGCCCGGCGTGGGAACGAACGACGAAATCATGTACACGAACGCCTGACACGAAATCACGGTAAGGAAATCGCCGTCGCAGCCCAGGCCACGCATAATCACATAGCTAATGGCAAAGAACTCAAGCAGCTGGACGAACGTAACCGCGATGCTTCTCGCAAACAGACGCGGTTTTTTCATCATGTAGCGCATCTCGTTGTACGCGTCGTCAATGGTCTTTGTGGTATCGGCGATCCGCTTTTCGGGGTCTTTCACAATATGCATCTTGCCCGCGAGCTTAAACGCCCAGGTCATAAGCTTAACGATAGCATTGCGCCAAAATGCGATGGCCAACAGCATCAAAAGCAGCCCCAAGCCGCCAATGAAGCCAATAACGACAAGCGTGGTAAGCGCGGGGTTCTCCTCGACGAAATAATGCAGGCGGAACAACAACACCAATGCGCAAAAAGCGCTCGTCGCGACCTGATAGGTCACAAAGCGGCTCACGAGCATCGGCATGCTCTTGGAGAGCGGCATGCCGAAGCGGTTGTAGTAATACGCCTGAAACGGCTGCCCGCCGCTCGAGAGCGGCGTGATGCAATTGAAATACTGGCCGATGATCGTGCACAGAAACGTATCGCGGAAACGGAATTTCGGAAACATGTCGCGCGAGAAAATCTGCATGCATACCGATTCGAAAAACCAATAGCCCACAACCATGAGCACCGCAAGCACGAGCCACGGCCAGCGCATGCTCGAAAGGGCGTTGGCCATATCTTCGCCCTCGCCTGCGAAAAACAGGTAACCAACGAGCATGCCGAATGCGAAAATGCACAGCACGACATTGAGCAAACGCCCTTTAATATGGGGTCGCTCCATGGCCGTTTCGGGAGCGATTTCATTGAGCAAATTCGGCTCGAGAATCGCCTCTTCAAATGGCTCTTTTTTCTGATTATCGTTTGCCATGGCCTCTTCTCACGTTGCGCTATGCGAATTTGAACAGGTTCGCCGCTATGCCGTAGCCGCATTTCGCAGCCCAGCGACCAAGTGCCGTTTTACGATTAACCAGACCCGCCAGCGTGAATCGAAGCTTGCGGCACAGTACGGGATCGCTCTCGCGAAGGTAGCGCCACAGCTTTTTATTGTCTTCAATGGATTCGGGCGTATTGATCTGGAACAGATGGATAGACGACACGGTGAGCATCGCGGAAAGATACCGCATCGAGCAACCCGCCAAACGAGGGCTGATCGCCTGCAGCTTCTCATAATCAAAACCGTCAATCGCCAGATGCGTCGCATGAATCTGGTCGGCAATGTGGCGCTTGAGCACCGAAGGGTCAATTGACTGGCCCTCGCGGCCAATGGTGTACCAATATAAGTCGCAATCGTGGTAATAGAGCTTCTTCACGAAACGCAGGGGCTTGAGCATGAGCAGGCTGTCCATATATGACATGCCTTCAGGCAACACCAAGCCGCTCTCGCGCACCACGCTCGTTCGATACATGGCGCTATGGATCATGATGTACTGGTCAAGACTCGGATTACTCATCGCGTCCCAGCCAACGACCCTATCGCTCGGAAGGAGCTTCTCGTACGAAATGGTATGTCGATCGCCGTTTTCTACGCGGTTGTACACGTAATTCACCATGTACAAATCAACGCCCGCCTGCTGTTCCTCCAACATGCGAAGGCGAGAAACGACTTCGGTAAGCTTCGCGGAATCGAGCCAATCATCGGAGTCGACGATATAGAAGAACGTTCCCGACGCCAGTTCGAGAGCGTGGTTCACCGCACCGCCCCAGTTGCGATTCTCCTGGTCAACAGCCACAACAATGCCCGGATGGCGCTCGGCATAATCGCGCGCCACCTGAAGCGTGCCATCTTTCGAACCGTCGTTGACAACGAGCACCTCAACCTCGTCGCCCGACTGAACGAGCGAATCGAGACACGTGTGCAAATAGGACGCAGCATTATATGCGGGAACGGCAATTGTCAGCAGTTTCGAATTCGGCATACCAATCATTTCAATATCGACTCGAAGCGGCCAAGCGGAAGCGTAGCCGTTTTTCGTAACTGCCAGAGTATAGCCTTTTAGAAAGAAGAAGCATCGACCGCGCCGTCAATAAGCAGAAAACCGTTGCGCGAACGTAAACCAAGCGTAAGGACGAAAGAGCGGGAACGCCGCACGGCAATATAGCGCTACGCAGCACCGCACGAAGGCAGAGGGAACAGCCGCGCTCGACAAAAGCGCCAATAGGCGCAGAAACCAAGCCGAACGAACCACGACGACAAAACAAAGCAACCGTCCCTAGCCTAACGCCCGCGCCGCAGCGAACCAACCGACGCCTTCACGTGTGCCCACCCCAGCAACCGCGCCACCCCAGCAACCCTTCGCCGCCCCGGCAATCGCCCTTTCAGCAACCTCATAAGGACTCTTCGTGCCGATTCGTCCCATGGAAGGATAATTCGCCTTGAATGAGGTGCCTGGTTGGTTTATCTTAATCCCGTTACATAGGTTGGTTTAATAGGCTTGCACGCGCGGGCGCCCGAATCCGAAGACGAAGGTACCATGCAGCGTCGCCTGCCAACAACTCTTGTATTCAAAAGGGGTATATATAAGAGAAAGGCAATTGCCATGGCATTAGAAACCTCAACGGGAGAGCTGCTGCGCGTCAGCGGCCTTACCGCGTCGGTCGACGAAAAGGAGATCTTGCACGGCATCGACCTGAGCGTCGCTCAAGGCGAAACCCACGTGCTCATGGGCCCTAACGGCGCCGGCAAATCCACCCTCGGCCATGTCGTGATGGGCGATCCCACGTACAACGTGACCGCTGGCTCCATCGTGTTCAACGGCCAGGACGTTACCGCGCTTTCGCCCGACAAGCGCAGCCATGCGGGCATGTTCTTGAGCTTCCAGGCTCCCGTCGAAATCCCCGGCGTTCCGCTGTCGAGCTTCCTGCGCGCAGCCGCCGCCGGCCGCGAAGGCCTGAACCTTAAGGGCAAGCAGTTCCGCAAGCACACCCAAGAGCTGTGCGAAGAACTCGACTTCGACCCCGCCTACCTCGACCGCGAGCTGGGCGTCGGCTTCTCGGGCGGCGAAAAGAAGAAGCTCGAAATGCTGCAGCTGCTGCTGCTCAAGCCGAAGCTGGCCATTCTAGACGAAACCGACTCGGGCCTCGACGTCGACGCCCTTTCCGTCGTTTCGCGCGGCATCGACGCATATCGCCGCACCTGCGACGGCACGCTCATCATCATCACGCACAACACGCGCATTCTTGAGCGCGTCGACGTCGATCGCGTGCATGTCATGGTGAAGGGCCGCATGGTGCACGAAGGCCCCGCCTCGCTCATCGAGAAAATCGACACGGAGGGCTTCGAACAGTTCGAGCAAGCCGCCCAGGCCGCGCAAGCGTAAAGGCGGAGGCTCACTATGGCAAAGCAACATTCTGAAGTTGCGGACATCGACCGCAGCCTCTACGACTTCCGCTACGGAGAAGAGGGCTTCGAGCGCCTCGACGCAGGCCTCACGCCCGAAATCGTGCGCGAGATTTCCGCAAAGAAAGACGAGCCCGAATGGATGCTCGAGTTTCGCCTGAAGTCGCTCGAAATCTACAAGAGCATGGCAGCCCCCGATTGGGGTCCGTCCATCGCGGGCTTGGACATGGACAACATCGTCACCTACGTCAAGCCCAATACCGATCAGAAGAGCGACTGGGAAAGCCTGCCCGACGACGTGAAGAACACGTTCGACCGCTTGGGCATTCCGCAGGCCGAGCGCGCATACCTCGCAGGCGTCGGCGCCCAGTACGACTCCGAGCTCGTGTATCACAACATGCAAGACACCGCCTCGAAGATGGGCATCGTGTATTCGGGCATTGAAGAAGCCTTGCACGACCCCAAGTGGGAGCCGCTCATTCGCGAGAAGTTCATGACGCTCATTCCGCCCACCGACCATAAATTCGCAGCGCTCCATGGCGCCGTGTGGTCGGGCGGCAGCTTCGTCTATGTGCCGAAAGACACCAAGCTCGACTTCCCGCTGCAGAGCTACTTCCGCCTGAATGCAAAGGGCGCAGGCCAGTTCGAGCACACGCTCATCATCGTGGAAGACGGCGCCGATCTGCACTTCATCGAAGGCTGCTCGGCCCCGAAATACAACGTGGCGAACCTGCACGCAGGCGCCGTCGAGCTGTTCGTCGGCAAGAACGCGCATCTGCGCTATTCGACCATCGAGAACTGGTCGAAGAACATGTACAACTTGAACACCAAGCGCTCGGTATGCGACGAGGGCGGATCGATCGAATGGGTTTCGGGCAGCTTCGGCAGCCATGTCGGCTACCTCTACCCCATGTCCATTCTTTCCGGCCGCAAGTCGACGTGCACGTTCACGGGCATCACGTTCGCCGGCCAGGGCCAAAACCTCGATACCGGCTGCAAAGTCGTGCTCGCCGCGCCCGACACGAGCGCCGCGATTGAGACGAAGTCGATCTCGAAGGGCGGCGGCGTGTCCACGTTCCGCTCGAGCGTCGTGGCAACCGAAAAGGCCGAAAACTCCGCCGCGTCGGTAAGCTGCCAGTCGCTCATGCTCGACGCCGACAGCCGCTCCGACACCATTCCCGCAATGGACATTCGCTGCAAGAACGTCGACGTAGGCCACGAGGCCACCATCGGCCGCATCTCCGACGACACCGTGTTCTACCTCATGAGCCGCGGCATTTCCGAAGAAGAAGCGCGCACCATGGTCGTCAACGGCTTTGCCGACCCCGTGAGCAAAGAACTGCCGCTCGAATACGCGGTCGAAATGAACAACCTCATCAAACTCGAAATGGAAGGGGCGATTGGATAATGGTCGAAACCACTACGACGACCCTGCGCGCCAACGCGCTCATCTCCCCCACCTGGCATCGTTTGGATATGAACGAAGCGGAAGTCGACGTTATCGACTCCATTGCCGACGGTATCGAGATTCGTGTGCCTGAAGGCGCGCAAGAAGCCGAGTTCGGCGCATTTGCCACCGCTGCGCTTGCCGCGTGGGCTACGCGCCCCGAGCAGGCGAAAACCCCGAATAACACCCAACCCGACGACGAGATTCTCAACGGCGGCGAAGTGAACCTCGATTTGGCCGCAACGTCGCCCGTCACGCGCGACGTGCCTCAGGCCTTCGAACACGGCATGGGCCGTGTCGCGGGCGAATGGCTCGCCGCGCACGCAGCCAAAACGCGTGCCGTTCGCGTTCCCGCAGGCACCGCGCTTGCCGAGCCCATCGTCGTGCATGCGCACGGCAAAAACGCCGCCGCAAGCGTCGCTTCCCTCGACGTTGTCGTCGAAGAAGGCGCAAGCGCGCAGGTGCTCGTGTGCTTCGACGCCCCCGAGACGGGCGAAGGCGTCATCGGCTCCACGCTCGGCGTATTTGCCGACGCCGACGCGCATGTGGACATCCAAACCGTGCATGCCGCCAGCGACGGCTTTACCACCATGGACGACACCGCGCTGTTCCTCGACGACGATGCGCGCATCACCGTGCGCCACACCGTGCTCGGCGCAGGCAAATCGTTTGTAGGCTTGGCGGGCAACCTGTCGGGCAAGCGCTCCGACGTGCACGTGACCACGCGCTATGTGGGCCATGGCGAAGAAGCGCTCGACTTCAATTACCTGCTGCGCCACCGCGGTGAGAAAACCACGTGTCTCATGGACGCCCAGGGCGTGCTCACCGACGAGTGCACGAAGATCCTTCGCGGCACCATCGATTTGGCATGCGGCTGCGCTGGAGCGGAAGGCACCGAAACCGAATCGGTCATCCTCGCCGACGAGCGCGTGAAGAACAAATCGATTCCCATCATTCTGTGCAGCGAAGACGACGTCGCGGGCAACCACGGCGCCACCATTGGCCACATGCGCCCCGAGCAGCTCAACTACCTCATGAGCCGCGGCATTTCGCAAGAAGCCGCCGAGCGCCTGTTCGCCACCGCCACGTTCGAAGATGCCGCGATTACCACGCCCGACGCCTACACGCGCCAGGCGATTGCGAAACTCGCAGCCGAAATTGGCGTTCCCGCCCAATTCGACGAAGCCGAATAGATTCGAGGCTCACGCTTATGACTGAAACCACCAACACCGCCGCGAGCGCCTGCGCCATCGCCGATGCTGCCCACGCCGCGGCAACTTCGGCCACCGCCCCCGACATCGTGTGCGCGGCCAACATCGCCGAAAACCCTTACAAGCGCGACTTCCCGCTGCTTGCCAACCATCCCGACCTCGCGTTCCTCGACAGCGCCGCAACCGCGCAGCGCCCGAAAACCGTGCTCGACGCCCAGCGCCGCTTCTATGAGGAAATGAACGCGAACGCACTGCGCGGCCTTTACCGCCTGTCCGTTGAAGCAACGGAAGCAATCGACGTGGCGCGCAACCGCGTCGCGAAGTTCATCGGCGCCCCCAAGGCCCAAGATGTCGTGATGTGCCGCAACGCGAGCGAGGCGCTCAACATCGTTGCCAAGGCGTTTGCGCCAACGGTGCTTGAACCGGGCGACGAGGTATGTATCACCATCATGGAGCATCACTCGAACCTCATCCCGTGGCAGCAGGCCTGCCGCGCGGCGGGCGCGAAGCTCGTGTACCTCTACCCCGACGAGAACGGCATTATCACGCCCGAGGAAATGGACGCGAAAATCGGCCCGAAGACGAAGATTCTTTCGTGCGTGCACGTGTCCAACGTTTTAGGCATCGAAAACCCTGTCGAAGAGCTCGGTCGCCGCGTGCATGAACAGGGCGGCTACTTCGTGGTCGACGGCGCTCAGTCCGTGCCGCACGTGAAGGTCGATGTCACCGAAATCGGTTGCGACTTCCTGGCGTTTTCGGCGCACAAGCTCTTCGGCCCCTTCGGCATGGGCGTGCTGTGGGGCAAAGACGAGCTGCTCAACGCCATGCCGCCCTTCCTTACCGGCGGCGAAATGATCGATAACGTGACCGAGCAAGACGCCACCTGGGCGCCCGTTCCCGAGAAGTTCGAGGCCGGCACGCAAGACGCGGCGGGCATCTATGCCACCGCGGCTGCCGTCGCCTACGTCGAATCGGTGGGCATCGACGTCATCGAGGCTCGCGAGAAGGCGCTTGTGGCCTATTGTATGGAAGAGCTCGGCAAGCTCGACTTCATCACTATCATCGGCCACCCCGATGCAGACATGCATCATGGCGTCGTGAGTTTCAACGTGAACGGCATTCACCCGCACGACGTGGCGAGCATCCTCGACATGGACCAGGTCGCCATTCGCGCTGGCCATCATTGCGCCCAGCCGCTTCTCACCTGGCTTGGCGTTGAAAACCTCGCCTGCTGCCGCGCTTCGCTTGCTTTCTACAATGACAAGGGCGATGTCGACAAGCTGGTGGCTGGCCTGAATCGAGTTTGGAGCATGTTCCATGGCGAATAGCGGAATTTATACCACGGCGTTGATGGACCACAACGCCCACCCCGATTACAAATACGAGATGGATGGCGCCACGCATACGCACGAAGGCATCAACCCGAGCTGTGGCGACGAGCTCACGCTGTCGCTGCGTGTCGAGGACGGCGTGATTGAGGAAGCGGCCTTCACCGGCCATGGCTGCGCCGTGAGCCAGGCTTCTGCCGACATGATGGCCGACGTGATTACTGGCGAGACCGTCGAAGAGGCGCTGCGTCTCTCGCAACTGTTCATCGACATGATTAAAGGCAAGGAGCTCACCGAGCAAGACAAAATCGACCTCGATGAAGCCGCCCAGCTGCAGGACATTTCCCACATGCCTGCACGCGTGAAGTGCGCTGAACTCGCTTGGCGCACCCTCGATGGCATGCTGCGCGAAAATGCCGACGCAGCTCCTGCGACCACCGAATAGTTGCTTTCTTCGAAGTTCGTTCGACCTACCGAGGGGGCCTAATTCTCATTCCTTCACAACGTTCCAGGCGTTCAGGAATGAGAATTAGGCCCCCTCTTGGTTTTTATCTTTTCCTCTTGGTTTTTATCTTTTCGAACATCAATCCACGCTATGCCCTGCCTTTCACCCTCTCGCTTTTTTGGGCCAAACAACAGAAAAGCGGCTCCTTCACACCGCATAGAGCGAGAAGGAGCCGCTGATAAAATGGCAAGGCGCCCAAGGGAGGGGTGGCGTCTCGCGTCGGAGGGGATGCGAAAACTATTTCGCCATGGCGTTGCGGGCGGCGATACGGCCGAACACGACGCACTCGCCGATATTGCCCGTGCCCTGGTACATGTTGCCCCAGATGGAGCCGAACTCGCCAGCGGAGTACAGGTTCTCGATCGGGTTGCTGCTCTGCCTACACCGCGACACTCGTCGCAAGCACGATTGCCGTTGCGGCCACAATTGCCTCAACGATCGTGATGCCGTTCGAAAGACCGGCGAGTTTTTCATCGCCGCCGCACCATAAGGTAAAAGTGGGTCCCATGGCGCTCGCAGGAGCCCAAAGAAGAATGCAAATAACGAGTTTCGTCGTGAAATCGAACGGCAAAAGCACGAGCGCCATCAGACAAAATACAATCGAAAACAATGCACGCGCGCCAAGAATAATCGCAACCTTCTTGAGCTTCGCGCCCGCCGACGTAAAGCCGATCATAAGACCGAGCATAAGCATTGCGCAAAATGCGTTCGCATTCGCAATGGGTTCGGTAAAGGCGACGATTTGCTGCGGAATTTGAATATCGAGAATCGCGAGCACGATTAAAACGAGATACGCGTCAAATGACAGTGAACCGAACAGGCGCTTCGCGATGAATTTCAAAGGCTGTTCGATTGGCCCCTTGCCCGTTCTCACAATAAGGCCCATTAGCGCATAGGCGCCGCCTGTCATCATCATGGCGTTTCCCGCATCGAACATGCATACCGCAACAGCCATTTCGGGTGAAAAAAACGCCTGAACGTACGGCAGCGCGAAGCAGCCGATGTTGAAGCCGCAAATATTGAGCATGTAGAAGATTCGGTCGGCCCGCTCGCAGCGCCGGCTCGCGATTGCGGCCACGGCGTACGGAATGAACGCGCACGCGAGTCCAATGGGAACGAGTATCAGAAGCTGCGGCGTGAACTGGGCACTTCCGAACGCGTGCACCACCGAGCAAGGCAGCGTGAACGTGAATACGATTTTCGATACAACTTCGCCGGGGCGTTTTCCGAACGAGCCCGATCGCCCAGCGAAGTATCCAGCGATGATTATCGCCACGAACGCTGCAACCTTTATGAGAACGCCTTCCACGGCGCGCCTCCTCAACGCAAAAAGAACAGTTGCCTAAGGCAAAGCAAGTGAAGGTTATGCGCAGCGCTCCATTCGCCGACCGCCACGAGCCAACGCACAACGCGCAACGTGCCATCCGTCGACACGCCGCTCGCCAACGCGGCGCTCGCTGGCATGCCGCCGCGCTCACCCGAACTTCAGGCAATCAAAAAGGCGCCAGCCGAAGCCAGCGCCTAATTTCATGCTATGGAACAAGCCTTATTCCTGAGGCTCCTTCTTGCCGAAGAGCTTCCAGCGAATAACCTGCACAAGCACCACGACCATGAAGATGATGCCAACGTAGCCCACGAACGGGTAAATGATGTTGATGAGCACCGAGAACTTGAACTGGCCGCCGATGAGGAAGATCACAGCAAGCGCAATGAGCATCGCGCGATACTTCACGGGATCTTTGTCGTCTTTCACGAACAGGTTCGCAACCGAAATCATCATAGGAACAATCGTGTTGTAAATCATGATGATGAGGATGGCCGCGTAAATTGCGCCCATAACGGGGTTGAGCATCTTGGCGAACTCAAGGCCAGGAACCTCAAGCATGTAGACCTGATCGTAGGTGGTGAGCATGCCGAAATTCAGCGCAAGCGCGCACAGACCCAGCAGAATGCCGCCGAGCAGGCCACCCCACAGAGCTTCCTTGCCGTTTTTCGCCTGCGTGCCAACCTTGGAAATGAACGGAACGCCCGCGACGATGTTGTGGGCAACATAGTTCAAGGCAGTCACGATAATGACGATCCACAGCGGAGCCGCGAAATCGACGGCGCGCAGCACGTTGCCCGAAGCGTCAGCGGCAGCGACCATCGCGTCGGCATTAGCAAGGTTGCCCCAGTTCATCGCAGCAGTCACAAGGGACACGCCAACCAAGAACACGATGCAAATGGGAGCCGTGGAACCCAGAACTTTGGTCAGCTTTTCCAGACCGAGCCATGCGCTGCCCAAGGCGATAAGCGCCATAACCGTAGAACCGGCAACCGCGGGAATGCCGAAGTACTGCTCGAACATCGCACCCGAACCAGACGTCATGACGATGCCGACCAGGAAGCAGAATAGCACCGAGAAAATATCCATGAACGTGCCGAAATACTTGCCGCAGTAGTGGCGGAATGCGGAGAAGTGCTCCGATTTCGCGAACTTCCAGCCGTAATACGTAACGGCCGCGCACATAAGCGCGAACAGCACCATGGTAAGCACGGCGCCCCACACGCCCGGAATGCCGTACGCCGTGAAGTACTGCATGACTTCCTGGCCCGACGCAAAACCGGAACCGACGAGCGTGCCAACGACGGCGCCGCCGATTTGCAGCACGCGCCCAGCACTGGACTTTTCTTTGGTTGACTCTTTGACTTCTTCAGCCATGGCCAAACCTCCTTGTCTCAAGCGCGAAGTCCCTTCACCAGGCAGTGTGGCGACCTTTGACATTCGCCCGCGCATCCCAAATGAAACGCCCGCGAATGCCTCCTGGCATTCTTCACGTGCATGGCGCTTCGCGCTATCGCTCTTGCACGCTTCTTTGGGACAAATCGATATCGCTTGTCCCAAGTTAAGAAGCTGTTATATCAAACGAAGATTTCCGATTTGTTACGAAGATGTCACAGTTGGAAAATACAGGCGAGTTCCTATGGGATTCCAAAGCAATCATACGAGCGAATGAATGAACAATCGAACATTTGTGCCTTTTTCGAAAGCGCGCTTTCCTCAGGTACCGAGGTGTTAGAATCAGACGCTGTTTCCAAAAGAAGAGGTTGAATCCATGAAAATACACAACGGCGTACAACTGAGCGACGTTGAATACGAAGAGCTGCTTACGCTCGCAGAAGCCGCCGATAGCGGCGAAGATGTTATGCTCGCGGCCTTTATGAGGCTGTGCCCTACCGGCCAAGAAGGCGCATTCGACGAATCGATCGTAGCAGCGTATGCCGCACTCGCCGATTTGGGCTTTATCGAAGGCGTGCAAGAAGGCGGCGAATTCTTCTTCGAAGACATCACGCCGGCTGGCCGCTCGCTCACCAACCCCACCTTCGCTGCAAATCGAGGCGACGAATCCGCCTTGTTCGACGAAGCCGTTTCCTTCAACGAGTCCGAAGCGTTCGATGAGCCCGCGACATTCGATGAGCCTATCGATGTTGCGGCAGAAGATGCGCAAAGCGACCACGAACGCACCGCGCACGCCGAGCCGCAGCCGCATTTCGAAACCGAGGCCTCCGAAGCGTATGGCGAAAACGACGACGACAGCGAATCGCTTGAAGAGGCCAACGAACAGACCGAAGCCTCAAACAATGGGGCATCTGGCAGCGCGCTCGCAGCGCTTTTCGAAAATCCCGCAACCAAGCAGGCCGTTATCGCGGGTGCCGTAGCAGGCTTTGTCGCGGGCGCCATTGCCGCGGCCATCGTGTGCTTCGTGCTGTAAACGAGTTTTTTGAAGCTCTCGATGCGCCGGGAGCCAAAGCATTCAGCGCATCGAACAACTCATCTCGAAAAAGAGAGGCCCAGGAGACAGCTACGTGCCTCCTGGGCCTTCTGTAGGTCTTCTGTGGCTCCCGAACCTCCTGGGCCTCTAGACCTCCTGAGCCTCCCCGCACATCAGAGCGTTCGAATGCAGCCATCCTATTGCTCTCGCTGCGTTATCGAGCACCTTATGTACCCCTCAACATCCTTGCCGCACAATCGAACACTCGTGCCGTACTACTGTGCAACCTTGTCGCGCACTCGAGCGCCCATGCGCGCTACCTCGCATCTTCCTCGCGCTATCGAGCATCCTTATCGCACACAAGGCGCCCTTGCGCATAAACCTTGCGCACATTATCGGGCGTCGATAAATACAGAATGCGAGCCAAGCGGTCAATTGGGCTGTCAAATACGCCAAAGCCCGTAAGGTCGCAATCGGGCCGCTTGGTATCGACCACTTGCATATCGAATGCACGGCCCGGCTCGAACGTGCCAACCGGCAGACCGAGAGCCTCGGCGCCACCCGTCGTAGCAAGCCAGAACGACTCCACGATCGACACGCGCGTGCCCTCGCCCAATCCGCCGCGTTCATCAGGCGGCAGCATCGCATTCACGCCCGTTTCAAGAAGACGCGAAACGAGAACCGCCTGGCGAATATTCTCGTACATGCTCGGGCTATAACCGCCCGAGATATCGGTGCCAAGACCCACGTGAATGCCCTGCTTGCGGAAGCGTTGGATCGGAGCCACCGCGCTCGAGAAATACGAATTCGCCATAGGGCAATGGGCAATCGCCACGCCCAGCTCGGCGAACATCTCGCCCTCTTCCTCCGTGACGTACGGACAATGCGCCATGATGGTGAGTTCGTTCACCAAGCCGAAATCGCGAAGCGCATACGGGTCGGTTTTCCCAAAACGCTCCAGCACCACATCGTGCTCCCATTGGCCCTCGTTGCAATGGGTTTGCACGTAGGCGCCCGTTGAAGCCGCAAGGTCGCCCAGACCGCGCAGCACTTCATCGGTGCAGCTCGGAATGAAGCGCGGCGTGATAACTGGCCAAATGCCCTGTTTGC
Organism: uncultured Slackia sp.; assembly: GCF_934630525.1. Classification (GTDB taxonomy): domain Bacteria; phylum Actinomycetota; class Coriobacteriia; order Coriobacteriales; family Eggerthellaceae; genus Slackia. Next base: position 160,371 of record NZ_CAKTVX010000001.1, on the reverse strand, counting down.
TCGCGCGGCCAATAGCTTCGACTTCCTTAATAAGCGTTGCCGTATCGGCGACAGCCTGCGCAGGCGAAGCATCGCGATAATATTCGGGGTTCGCAGCCGGGTCGTCCATGACCGTTTTACCGACAAGTGCGCGCTGGCCCTTTTCGGCGCAAATCGCCGCAAGCTCGATGCTCGATTCCAAATGCGCGCTTCCCAAATACACCGTGGTCGTCGAGCCGCGCGCGAGCAAAGCATCCACGAGGTCGCCGTACACGCGGCGCGCGAATTCCATATCAGAGAATTTCGACTCCAAGGGAAACGTGCGCTGCTCGAGCCACAAATACAGAGGCTCATCGAGCGCAAGCGCGGCCTGGGGCCATTGCGGAGCGTGAACATGAATGTCCACGAAGCCAGGCAGCCCGAAACGCCCCTCTCCCAGCTCTACGAGCATGTCGCGATCGCGATAGGCCTCAAGAAGGTCGCGCTTGCACGGGTCGTCGTTCGTCACGACGCGCACGATGACGCCATCGCCATCAACTTCGATAAGCGTGTCTTCCAAATACTCGAATTCGCCATACACGGGAGCATGGAAAAACGAGCCGTAGTACGCGCTTTTCACTTCCTTCGACATGAAACCCCCTCGCGTTATTCCACGACGCCCTTGATGGGGTCCTCAATTTGTAGCGTCAGCACGTTGATGAACCCATGGTCGGTAATGGCGCACGCGGGCAACGCCGCCAGGCAAATGAACGACAGGAACATGAACGGGATGGAAATGATGCAGCCGCGCTCAGCGCACGCCGCATTCAACGCGCTCTTCTTCGCCGCGAGCTCCTCGCACGAAAGGTCGGAAAGCAAGCCGCAAATAGGATATTCGACGCATTCAATAACCTCGCCGCCGTCGACGAGGCACTGTCCGCCGCCGATCTCAACGAGATGGTTCACCGCAATCGACATGTCTTCGAAGTTCGTGCCCATAACGATGATGTTGTGATTGTCGTGTCCCACCGACGAGGCAATGGCGCCGCTCGTCATATGGAAGCCGCCCATAAACGCCTTGCCCACGTTGCCGTTCTTGCCATAACGCTCAACCTGCGCGATATAGAGCACGTCCTGGTCGACATCGCACGCCACGTAGCCGTCGACGCAAGCGAGCTCAACCTCGCGCGGCTGGGTGATGGGAATCCACGGCAGCGTGTCCATGCATGTGGCCTTCACGCGCGTGGCGCCTTCGGGAGCCGCGATCTTGAAGCTCTCGGGCGTGATGGGGTTCAGAAGCGTCATCGTGTTCAACAGGCACGGGTCATGCTGGGCGATTTCGTAATGCACGAGCATTTCGCCATGGTCGACAACCTGCTTGCCACGCGACCACACACTCACCACGTTGAAATCGTCGGCCGTATCGCCTGACACGATATTGATATCGGCACGCTTGCCCGGCGCCAGTGCGCCGATGTCGGTCAGCTCGAACGCGCGCGCCGCGTTGATAGTCACCATTTGAATAGCCTTCACGAACGGCAGGCCGCTGCCAAGGGCGAGCTTCAAATGGTGATCGAGGTGCCCCGTCTCGTTCAGGTCGCAGCAATGCAGGTCGTCGGTCACGATGCTCATCATCGAAGTATCGATGTCTTTGCCCACGATGCATTCGAGCTGCTGCGCAAGCGTGCGCGCAGCCGACGATTCGCGCAGCATCGCATGAACGCCCACGCGAGCGCGGTCCATGATTTCGTCGGCCGAAAGCGCCTCGTGGCACGTTGAGATGCCCGCAGCTGCGCACTTGTTCAAATCGGCGCCCTTCATGTCGACCAAATGACCTTGGGCGGTCATGCCCTTCATGCCCGCAACGTCGTCGAGGGATTCCAGAAGATCGGGCAAATCGGCCAGAACATAAGGACCAACGCATTCGGAAATGCCTACCGCGTCGGGGCGCTTAAGCGCTTCGCGAATAATCTCGGGATTGAAGGAACCGCCGCTTGTTTCAAGCGCGGGCGAGAAAGGAACATGGGAGGGCACGACGAAATACAGGTTCAAATCGGTCGCCTGGTTTTCCTCGATTACCGCCTCTATGCCTTCAAGGCCGCTCACCACGCCCACTTCGTGCAGGTCGGTCATAATCGACGTCGTACCATGCTTGAGCACCGCTTCTGCGAAAGGCCGAATGGCCAAGTCGGAGCTTTCGGGATGAATATGGCCATCGATGAAGCCCGGCGTAATGAAGGCGCCTTCGGCATCGATGGTCTTCGTGCCTTCGCCGATGCAGTAATCCACATCGCCGACCGCGGCAATCGTTTGACCGCTTATCGCCACGCCGCCATCGTAGATTTCACCTGTGTACACATTCACGATGCGACCGTTCGAAATCACGACGTCCGCCGGCTTGCTGCCGCCCGCTACCGCAAGAAGTTCCTTGTCCATGTGCCATTCCTTTCAAAAAACCGCTCTTGCAACTGCACTGAGCAATGTAACACCCAGCGAGCGAGTTTTTCGTTCGAAAGAGAGAAATGTTTTCCCACTTGAAGCCTTGTTTTTACAGGCCGTTTCAAATGCCATATCATCGCACCGTGAAAAGCCCCAACGTGGCAAGATGTGCGAGATAGGGATCACAATTGCATCAGGGTCGCTGCGAATTGGCTGAATACGCGACAAGGGGGCCTGATTGCAGCAGAGTCACTGCGCATTGTCAGAAAATTTTTGTCCTATAAGCCCCGATTTACTACCAATGCGACGCCAAGGCCGCTGCCAAGCCCGAGACAAATAAAAAAGCAGGCCAGACTTTTTATCATCTGACCTGCTCTAATAAGCTGGTCGGGTTGACAGGATTTGAACCTGCGACCCCTTGACCCCCAGTCAAGTGCGCTACCAAACTGCGCCACAACCCGTTGCGGTTTCGAGCTCTTCGCTCAAACGCAAGACGTTAGTATACGCATCTCTCCCATGCCGCGCAAGCGTTATTTTCAACTTTTTTTGAAAATATGTCGCACCGCAGCAAAAAGGCGCGCCGACGATTACCAACCCGCTTGGTTTACCAGCACGTCGTCAGAAATCTCGCCCGCTTCATATTCCGAAATCGCCTGATTAGCAATCGCGAAGCCGCGACGCAATTCTTCCTCGGTGATATTAAGCGGCGGCTGAATGCGCAAAATATTGTCGGCGACCGAAATCATGAGCAAGCCCAACTCGTAAGAGCGATACACGATTTTGAACGTGCCCGTGGTATCGGCCTTCATAGAACCGTCTTCGCCCTTCTTCACCACAGCCAAGCCACGGGACATGCCAACGCCACGAATGAAACCGATCGTATTGGGGTGGTCGGCCATCGTCTGCTCGAGAAGCTCGAGCATCACGCGTTCGTTGCGCTTCAAAATGCCCTGGAATTCATCGGTTTGGTAATAGTCGAACGCCGCGCAGCCAGCCGCGCACGCGATGGCGTTGCCGCCAAGCGTGAACAGATGCGCCGGCGCAGGCAAGCTCTCCATAATGTCTTTGCGGGCCATGAACGCGCCCAAGGTAAGGCTCGCGCCCACGGATTTGCCCATGATGACGCCATCGGGCACGATGCCATCGAAGCATTCGATGCCGAACCAATGGCCGTCGCGCCAAAATGCCTGCTGCACCTCTTCGGAAATGAACAGAATGCCGTACTTTTTGCACAGGTCATAGAGCGCATGCATGAACTTGTCATTCGCCAAATTCAAGCCGCCGTCGCCCTGCACGGGCTCGATGATGACCGCGGCCACCTCTTCAGCGGGCAAATACGTGTCGAATGCCTCCTGAATCTCTTTCACATACCACTCGGCGGGCATGTCGGGCGCTTCGGAGCCGTAGAACGGGAAATGGTAGATATCGCCCATGAACGGGCCCATTTTCGATGCCATGCGCGTGGTAACGCACGAAAGCGCGATGGAGCCGTACGTAGAGCCATGGTAAGCATTGATGAACGTGATGATCTTCCGGCGGCCGGTATAGGCGCGCGCGAACTTCACCGCGGCGTCGTTGCAGTCGGAACCGCAGTTGCCGAACGCGATGCGCACGTCTTCAGCGGGACGACCGGGAAACACCGAGCACAGGCGCTCGGCATACTCGATCGTCGCAGGGCTGTACGTGTAGGCCGCGGTGTACTGCGTGCACTTCGCCAGCTGCTCCTGAATGCCCGCGGTAATGTGCTCGTTGCAACTCCCCAAGTTCAGCGAGGAGGCGCTCGTGAGGAAGTCGATGAACTCGTTGCCGTCGGTATCGACTACCGTGGAATCTTTCGCATGGTCAACCGCCAGCGGAAAATACGACAGGTGCTGACACGGCGCAATCACCTTCTTGTCGCGCTCGACCCATTGCTTACACACGTCTTGCTTGATGGATTCGCCCATGCTATCGCCTTCCGTCATAATCCGCCCCGCGTCAAAAACCGCGCAGACGATGGCCTTTTGCGGCCCTTACGCTAAACGCTGCCGATTATAGAACCAAATCGGGTATCATGGCGAATAGTTTATAGCCCAGCCGTTGGGGCCGGGCGCGAATCGAAGGAGTTCAGCGGAATGGAAGATTACAAACGCGAATTCATCGAGTTCATGGTTGAAAGCGATGTGCTCAAATTCGGCGAGTTCACCCTGAAAAGCGGCCGCAAGTCGCCGTTCTTCATGAATGCGGGCGCCTATGTGACGGGCGAGCAGCTCAAGCGCCTGGGCGAGTACTACGCCAAGGCCATTCATGACAACTTCGGCCTCGACTTCGACGTCGTGTTCGGCCCTGCCTACAAGGGTATTCCGCTGGCCGTCGTAACCGCCATCGCGCTGCAGGAGCTCTATGGCAAAGAGGTGCGTTACTGCTGCAACCGCAAAGAGGCCAAAGACCACGGCGCCGATGCGGGCAACCTGCTGGGCGCGACCCTCAACGACGGCGACCGCGTGATCATGGTCGAAGACGTGACCACCTCGGGCAAGTCGATCGACGAGACCTACCCCATTGTGACGGGCGCTGCAAACGTCGAGGTCAAGGGTCTTATCGTGTCGCTCAACCGCATGGAGGTCGGCAAGGGCGGCGTAACCACCGCGCAGAAGGAAATCCAGGCGAAGTACGGCTTCCCCGTAGCCAGCATCGTGAGCATGGCAGAAGTGACCGAAGCTCTGCACAACCACGAAATCGACGGCAAGGTCGTTATCAACGACGACATCAAGGCCGCCATCGACAAGTACTACGAGCAGTACGGCGCGAAGGAATAGCACCAGGACAAGAACGCAAAGGCGCAACTTTGGTTGCGCCTTTTCTTTTGCTTCGATTCAATCGGGCGGCACGATCATGCTTCGACTCGTCCCGATAAAACGATGCGGGCAGCGCCCGAGGCGATCTAAATTTGCCCTAGGGATCATCCGTCTCGTTCATTCCGCCATACGCCGCCGAATGTACCGAGGGGCTCATTCTCGCATCTTTTGAAACTGTCCCCTCGCCGCGCGGCCTTCGAGTGGTCTAATAGAACTCAGGCTTCAACTCGCGACCGAACAGCTGCGCGGCAGCCTGCTCCAAGTTGGACCCTTCCCACACCACACGACGCACGGTTTCGGCAATGGGCAGCTCAACTCCCACCGATTCGGCGAGCGACATGAGCGTGCGACACGCAAGCGCGCCTTCGACCACCATATGGGTTTCAGCTTTGTACTGCTCAAGCGTTGTGCCCTGGGCCAGACGATAGCCGAACGTGCGATTACGTGAATGCTCACTCGTGCATGTAGCAATGAGGTCGCCCACGCCCGCCAGGCCTAAGCATGTCATGGGCATGCCGCCGCACGCGGCGACCAAGCGGCTCATTTCCGCCAGACCGCGCGTCATCAAAAGCGACGCCGTATTGTCGCCATACCCCATGCCATACGACAGGCCGCACGCGATGGCGACCACGTTTTTCGCAGCCGCGCACACTTCAACGCCGATCACATCTTCGCTGATGTAGGTGCGGAAGGCATCGGTAGCGAAAAGCTCTTGGAAAAAGCGGGCAGTCTGCTCGCTTTGTGAGGCGATCACCGTGCCGGCAGGAATGCCAAGAATCACTTCTTCGGCATGGTTGGGGCCGGCAAGCGCCGCCAGGCGGCTCGCATTGCCCAGTTCGGCCTCAAGCACCTCGACCGGAACAAGGCCGCTCCCCTCTTCGACGCCCTTGCAGCACACCACGATAGGAGTGTCGCCGTTGATGTACGGCGCGATGTTCGCGCACGTTTGGCGAATCACGGCCGAAGGGGTCACAATAACCACGGCGCACGTGTCGGAAAGCACTTCCTCGAAACTCGTCGATGCCTTCACATGGGAATCAATCGTGCAGCCAATAAGATACCGTGGATTTTCGTGGCGCTCGTTTACGCCATCGCATACTTCCTGTTTGCGGGCCCAGAGCATCACATCGTTGCCGCCAAGTCCCAAAACGTGGGCAAGAGCCGTGCCCCACGACCCAGCGCCAATAACCGAAACCTTCATTTCGACCTCCAGCAAAGAAAGCTGCGCGCCCGACAATAGTCAGCGAGAGCGAGCGAAGTACCACAGATCAGCTTGAAATCAAGGCGCCGCGTCGCAGAGCTCCGCAAGACGAAGATTCAAAGCCAAGATGCAGTGCATCGCTCGCTTGCAGCGTCGGCATAATTCATCGTTCGTCAGAACGGCGAACGTTACTTTTTCGAACCCACGCGGCGCTCGTTGCCCGCGCGCAAACGCTCGATGTTGCCACGATGGGCCCACACGACCGTCATGCCCGTGACGAAATAGCACGCGATGGCGCCCCAATCGCCCCAGAACAGGAAGCATGCAATAACCGGGCACAGCGCAGCGGATGCGATGGAGCCCACTGAAACATAGCGCGTAAGCACGACGAGCACGGCGAAAATGCCGAACAGCTCGATGCACGCCGCCGCAGGACCCCAGCACACGAACAGCGCGCCAATGGCCACGGCAATGCCTTTGCCACCGTGAAAGCCCAGCCATGGGCTGAAAATATGGCCCAAGGTGCAGCCCATCGTCGCTACGCCGAGCAGGGTTTCATAGCTGACGAAGCCGCCCGTCAAAAGCGACGCCGCGCCCATGCCAATGAAGCCCGACGCGACACCCTTGCCGAAATCGAGCAGGAATACCGCGGCGCCTCCCTTTTTGCCCATCGTGCGCATGGCGTTCGTAGTACCGATGTTGCCGCTACCATGCTCGCGAATATCAGTGTGATAAAACACCTTGGAAATAATGAGGCCCCAAGGAATCGAACCGAGCAAAAACGCCGCGACAAACACGCCAAGCGCGACCAATGCATCTATCATGTTCCGCTAGTCCTTCTTCTTGAACTTCCAACGAATGGGCGTGCCCTCGAAATCGAACGTATCTCGGAAGCGATTTTCGAGGAAGCGCTGATAGTTGTCGTTTTCACGCACCAAGTCGGGCTGATTGCAGAACAGCGTGAACTCAGGCGGGCAAATGTGCGTTTGTGTCATGTACTTCAGCTTCAGCACCGCCTTGCCCTTGCGCACGGTGTGGCCGAATTCGCGCACGCCCTCGAGCCACGCGTTGAGCTTGCTCGTGGAAACCTGGCGGCTGAAGGCGTCATATGCCTTGTCGATGGCGTCCCAAATGCGCAGCACGCCTTTGCCAGTGAGCGCCGAAATGCTGATAACGGGCGCATAGCCCACATACATCATGCGGTCGTGAATGCGATCGCGCAAATCTTCGAGCTGCTCGCCCGATTCCACGATGTCGCGCTTATTGAGCAGAATCACCATGGCGCAGCCGCGCTCCTGCGCGTAGCCGGCGACTTTCTGGTCTTGGTCGGTAAGACCGAGCGTGGCATCGATCACGAGCAGGCACACGTCGGCGCGGTCGATGGCGCGCATCGCGCGAACGAAGCTGTAGTATTCGACATCTTGGTCGATTTTGCTCTTGGCGCGCAGGCCCGCCGTGTCGACAATCTTGTATTTCTTGCCGTCATGCTCAACCACGGTATCGATTGCATCGCGCGTCGTGCCGGCGACATCGCTCACGATAGAGCGGTCGACGCCGATAAGGCGGTTCGTGAGCGAGCTTTTGCCCGCATTCGGACGGCCGATAATAGCGACGTTGATGACTTCCTCTTCCTCAACTTCCTCATGCTCGGGAAGCTTGGCGAGCTCTTCGACGACCTCGTCGAGCAAGTCACCCGTACCGTGGCCATGCGAAGCGGAAATGGGGCGCGGGTCGCCCAGGCCCAGACTGTAGAACTCCCACAGGGCCTCGTCTTCCTTATCGGGATTGTCGAGCTTATTCACCGTAAGCAACACGGGTTTGCCGCTCTTGCGCAGCACGCGGGCCACTTCGATGTCGTCGGGCGTAGCGCCCGTGCGGCCGTCGACGAGGAAAATCACGACGTCGGCCTCGTTCGCGCCAGCAAACGCCTGCTCGCGAATGGATTTCTGGAACGCGTCCTCGTCGCCCATCTCGATGCCGCCGGTATCGATGAGCGTGAAGTGCACACCATTCCAATCGGCCTCATGATAAGAGCGGTCGCGCGTGACGCCGCGCATTTCGTGAACGATGGCCTCGTTCTTGCGGGCAATGCGGTTGACAAGCGTGGACTTGCCCACGTTGGGGCGGCCCACAATAGCAACGACAGGTAAAGCCATGGTTGATCCTCAATCTATAATTGGTTGCGACATGAGCGCCAATCGAGCACCAGGCTCGGACCGGCGCATGGGGTTTCGCGGCGTGGCCGCATCGCGCCTAGCGCAACACACTTGCAATTTCGCCTAATAGCCAACGACCAGTTCTTCAATTTCGGCGAGGTATTCAGGCACGCTGCATGATACCACGGTCACGGGCACGCCCGACGTGTCGCGAATATCGTCCACGGTCATATCATCAAGCGTATAGCCGTTGGAGTTGAACATGATCTTCGGAAGCACCACGTAGTCGCGAGCGGAAATGCCGCGAATCGCCATAGCCACGTCGAAACCGCACAGAAGGCCTGTGACGTCGACGTTGCCGCCGAAGTGGTTGTTCTTCACCACGAGCGGCACCAGGCGGCCCTTGGTGGGAGCCTCTTCCATCAAACGAGCCATGCAGGGGCGCTGTGCCTCGCCGAAGATGTAGTACACGCGCGCATCTTCCTCTTCGAGCACTTCGGCCAAATGCTCGAGTTGCTCGGCGCACGATTCCCATTCGTCGACCGACGTGCGCACGATGCCAATGCCGTCTTCAAACATCTCGAAGTTGCCGTAGTGTTCGGTGGGCGGAAGGTGCTCGAGCAGGCTGTCGGGGTACGCGTTGCAGTAAAACTCATCGGCCAAATACACCCACGGAAAGCCGCGCTCGGCCAAGGCGTGCTTTTGCATGGGCTCCACGGTGTCAATCACGTCAAGAGCGGCATCGACGTCGTTATAGCTCTTCTCGAACGAGCACTGGTGCTTGGTATATCCAAGTGGCACAATGCCAATATTCAGAATCCCAGGATGCATATAAGCCCAGGTGAGCGTTTTCTGCAGTTCGAGGCCATCGTTATAGCCGGGAGTGAGCACGATTTGAGCATCGAACTCGATGCCAGCATCGAGCAACCTCTCGAGCATCTCGATGCCATGCGGCGCATGCTTTCCGATCATTTTGCGGCGCACCTCGGGCGTGATGCAGTGCAGCGAAAGACGCAAAGGCGAGATATGCCGCTCGACGATTTCCTCAAAATCGTCTTCGGTCAAATTCGTGAGCGTGACGAAATTGCCCTGCAGAAAACTCAGACGCCAATCGTCGTCGCGCAGCACGAGCGAAGCGCGCGCGTCTTCGGGGAGCTGGCGCATGAAGCAGAACACACAGGCATTGCGGCACGTTTTGATTTTATCGAACACGGCGCCGTCGAATTCGATGCCCCAATCTTCGCCCTCGTCGCGGAAGAGGTCGACCTCACCCGCCTCGCCATCGGTATCGACGTACGCAACTGTGATTTCCTCGCCATCGGCATACCACCGCCAGTCGAGCACATCGCGCAAAGGGTTTCCGTCGACGGAAAGAATACGACAGCCCGGCGTGAAGCCCGCGTCATCGAACGGCGAGCCCTCTGCAACGCTGATGATTTCGCCGCCGCCTTCGGGCGCACCCGGATATTCGTGCACATAGCGGCTCTCTGCCATGCACACTCCTTTCCTCAATACGAAAGCGGGCGGCCGCACGCCGCCCGCAAAATGTCACATTCGATAAATGCTACCAGCCGAAATAGGCCGCCGGGTTCACGGCCGTGCCCGTTACGCCATTGCTGCACCCCGTATTGATTTGGAAGTGCAGGTGGGGGCCGGTGGAGAAGCCCGTGCTGCCAGAAATCGAAATCTGTTGGCCGGCGGAAACGCGCTGGCCAACCGAAACGAGTACCTGAGAATTGTGCAGGTACCACGTTACCAAGCCGCCGCCATGGTCGACCGTAACGGCGATGCCGCCCGTGCCAAACCAACCGGCCGTGGTAACCGTGCCATCAGCCATGCAGTAGACAGGCTCATACGAGCTCGAAAGGTCGACGCCTTGATGGAAGTCGCCAATGGAGGGTCGCCAGCCAAAACCGCTCGTGACATACTTGCCAGGAGCCGGGTTCACCCAGCCCGAAACGCTGCCGGAATAGCTCGCGGAAGAACTGTTCGACGAGCTGGAGTTTGACGAGCTCTGCTGAATGGCCCTTTGGGCGGCCGCCGCAGCTTCCTCTTCCTTCTTTTTGGCCTCTTCGGCGCTCATGCGCGTTTGCTCAGCCTCGGCGAGAATGGCGGAAATATCGCTGTTCATGTCGTCGTACTGCTTCTGCAGGGCTGCCTGAGCGGTTTCCAGCTCTTCCTTGGCTGCCTTGGCGTTGGCGAGCTCTTCCGCCGCGACCTTTTCCTGCTTGGAGTATTCGGCATGGGCCGCCTCGGCTTCAGCCTTGGCGTCTTTGTTCTGCTGCACCAATGCGGCATCTTGCTGGCTGATGCGCTCAACGGAATCCCAGTTGGTAACGAAGTCGTCGAACGACTGGGAACCGAAGATGACGTCGATCATGCTCATGCTGCCTTCGCGATAGATCGAATTCGCGCGTTTGGCCAGCTGGTTGCGCGTGCTTTCGATGAGCGACTGGGCCTCATCGATGCGCTGCTGGGCGGCATCCATGGCAGCAACGGCAGCCTCGTGGGCGTCGTTTGCGGTGTTGTAGCGCTCGAGCGCTTCATTGTATTGCGTTTGAAGAGAATCGAGCTTGGCCTTCATTTCGTCGGCTTCAGCCTGCTTCGAGGCGGCAGACGCGGCGAGTTCGTCGGCTTTCGCGTTCAATTCATCGGATTCGGCGGCGTATGCCAGCCAAGGGAAAAGCATCGCGCATCCCGCGATGCCGGCAGCTTTCAAGAAATTGCGGCGCGTCCAGCCGCGAAGTTCAGAGCCAGTTTCGTTCATAGCGTGGTTGCTCCTTAATCTGTCGTTGCGCACCCCGCAATGCGAGAATGCGCAGACCAACAGACTGATTTTAGCAGGAAACACATGCGACGAGAAGCAATTACATTGCTTCCAAACATTCCACCACTTCTTGGATTTGATCGGCAGGGGTTGAGGCGCCAGCAGTCACACCCACGGTTTTGCAGCCCTCGAACCACGAAGCGTCCAGTTCATCGGCGCCTTCCACGAAGTGGGACTTCTCGCAGTGTGCCCTGCAAATCTCGAAGAGATGCGTGGTGTTCGACGAGTTCTTGCCGCCCACGATAACGATGGCGTCGACTTCCCCAGCAAGGCGCGCGGCCGATTCCTGGCGCTGGCGCGTCGCGAAGCAGATCGTGTTTTTCACGGTAGGCTCAATGCCGCGCGCGCGAATAGCCTCGACTACCGATTCGAGCTTTTCGGTGCTTTGGGTCGTTTGCACCACAACGCCAACGGGCTCGACAAGCTCATCGGGCAACTCGTCGGCATTGGCAACCACGACAGCGCGCTCGCCCGCATGACCGCACAGCCCGCGCACCTCGGGATGGTCGGCGCGGCCCACAACCACCACGGTACCGCCCATATCGCGAAGCTGCGCAGCGGAGCGCTGGGCCTTGGCCACATGGGGGCACGTCGCGTCAATGACGGTAAGCCCTCGTTCGCGCAACGTCGCGAGCACGTCAGGCTCCACACCGTGGCTGCGAATGATTACAATGCCCTCTTGCACGTCATCGGGCGATGCGGCAACGTGCACGCCATTGGCGTCGAGCTCTTCGACAACCTTGGGGTTGTGGATCAAGGGTCCAAGCGTATAGGTGTCTTCATCGTCGAGCATGGCAGCGTTTGCCATATCGAGCGCACGCTCGACTCCGTAGCAAACGCCAGCATGTTTGGCGCGAATCACTTCCACGGGCACATCCTCCTTGTTTGGCGGGGCATTGCGCGACCCCGGCATTTTTTCTTATCGAATAACAGGCGAAGCGCGACGTTCCGCTCGCGCGACATGACGCGTTCGAAGCCCATCGGATTGCCGCCTAGGCGAGCATGCGCTAGGCAAGCGGGCGCGAGAGCACTTTCCCCGCAAGTTCAGCGGAAAAATCGCGCGCTTCGGGGAACAGGGCTTTCATGTCCACGTCCTCGCGGTTCACATCGTCGCGAAGCGCATAGCACTCGCGCATGGCGTACCACGAAACAGCATCGAGACGGTCTTCCTTGGGCAGGAAGTCGAAATCTTCCAGGTAAATGGGGGCGCCGAACACCACCGTGACCTTCGGAAAATGCATGCGCTCGCCCTTGCGCTTAATGGCATCGACGTTGCGAATGGACGACGGAACGATGGGCGCCTTGCCCATGCGCGCGATAAACGCCGCGCCGCCGTGCAATTCCGGCTCGGCCGTGCCACGGCCGCGACGCGTGCCTTCAGGGAAAATGCCTACGCTTTCGCCGCGCTTCAGCATGACCGATGCGCGCTTGATCGCCGCACGGTCGGCGGAGCCGCGCTTAATGGGAAACGCCCCGACGCGCGAAATCACCTGGCCCGCAAGGCCGCCGGCGTTGGCGAACATGTTGTCGCGCGCCATGAACCGCACCCATTGCTTCGGACGTGCAGCAATCCACAAAAACGCCGGATCGAGGTAGGAAACATGGTTGCCAATGACCACCGCGCCGCGCTTGCCATCGAACTGGCGCAGGTTTTCGATACCTTCGACTTTGTAGCGGAAGGCGATTTTGAACGCAATGAAAATAATCGCGTACACGATGTTGCCAACGAAGTGCCCGACGCGCTTCGGGGCGCTCTCGCCTTCTCTTACCTTTTCAAGCCCGTCAACAGGGTCGATGGGCATATCCCACATGTCTTTGTATGCGAGAAACACGCGTTCCTCCTATGCGTTCGCGCCAGCAGCGCGCGCCATATCGCAGATTTGCTCGATGATTTCGTCGATCGTAAAACCGGTGGAATCGATGCATTTCGCATCGGCGGCGGCAACGAGCGGCGAGGTCTCGCGGGCGGAATCGAGTTCATCGCGCCTCACGATGTCAGCGAGCACCTCATCGAAATCGACGGACCCAATGCCACGAGCTTCGTTTTGCGCCACGCGGCGACGCGCGCGCTCTTCGTTGCTTGCGGTAAGGAATACCTTGACTTCAGCCCGGGGGAACACGACCGTGCCAATATCGCGACCCTCGACCACGTAATCGCCCTGCGAGCCGATGCGACGCTGCTGATCGACGAGTGCCTCGCGCACTTCGGAGTGCTTCGAGGCGGAACTCACCGACCTGTCGATGCGTGCCGTGCGAATGTCGCTCGTCACGTCAACGCCATCGATGAACACCTGCTTCGGCGCTGGATTGCCCGGCTCATGGGAAAAGGAAATCGCACGCTCGCGTGCAATTTCGCCCAAAGCGGCAGAATCCTCAAGAGAGACGCCATGCTCGAGCGCATACCATGCGATGCTTCGGTACATCGCACCCGTGTCGAGGCAGTTGAAGCCAAGCGCCTTCGCGACCGATTTGGACACAGTCGACTTACCGGCTCCAGAAGGGCCGTCAATAGCAATAATCATGAATAGTTTGCCTTTCTAGCGCTCACGAACAAGCGAGCGAATGTCGGAAAGAAACGCGGGGTAGCTTACCGCACACGACTCGAAATCGGCAACCTGAACGGGACAATTGCCCGAAAGACCCGCAAGTGCCCATGTCATGGCGAGACGATGGTCTTTGCCGGTTTCGAACTTCACGCCTTCGGGAATCACCAAATCGGGGTTGCCCTCGATGAACAGGTCGCTGCCATCGGCCCAGGCGTCGACGCCGATCTTCGTAAGGCCGTCGATAACAGCGGCCACGCGGTCGGTTTCCTTCACGCGCAGCTCATCGACGCCGCGGAATACCGTGATGCCCTTCGCGTGCGCCGCGACGAGCGCGAGCACGGGGACTTCGTCGACGAGCGACGGAATTTTATCAGCGGGAACCTCGCAACCGTGGAGCTTATCGCAGTATTGCACCGAAATGATGCCCGAGAGTTCCTTGCCCGACGACGACACACTGCGACGCGATGCGTCGACGCCCATTTGCTCGAGCGTGCGCAAAAAGCCGATGCGAGCAGGATTGAGCGACACGCCTTCGATTTGAATGGCGCTGCCCGGAATAAGGGCGGCAGCGCACGCGATGAACGCCGCCGAAGACGGGTCACCCGGAACCACGACTTCGGACGCTTTAAGCGTTGTGGGGCCGACGACTTCCGCGACACCCGAAGCAGCCGTGGTATGGGCGCCGAATTCGGGCAGCATGAGCTCGGTATGGTTGCGACTCGGCGAAGGCTCCGTGACGCGCGTGGTGCCATCGGCGGAAAGGCCAGCGAGCAGAATCGCGGTTTTCACCTGGGCCGACGCAACAGGCGCATCGTAATCGAGCGCCTTGAGGTTGCGCGTGCCACGAATCGTGAGCGGCAGCGTGTCTTGGCCTTCAGGCAAAAACTTCGCGCCCATCCTCGAAAGCGGGCCCGAAACGCGACGCATGGGGCGGCGGCGAAGCGAATCGTCACCGGTGAGCTCAACCTCGATATCCCACGGGGCAAGAATGCCCATGAGCAAACGCGTCGTGGTGCCGGAATTGCCGCAATCGATTGGCTCGCCAGGCGCAATGGGACCCTTCGCGCCCCAACCCGTGATGCCGCCATACAGGCTTCCATCGGGAGCTTTTTCCAAGTTCACCTTGGCGCCGAGCTTGCTTACCGCGCCAAGGGAGCTGCGCACGTCTTCAGAATCGAGCACGCCCGAAAGGCGCGAGGTGCCTTCGGCCATCGCCGCGAAAAGCACCGCGCGATGCGAAATGGATTTGTCGCCCGGCACCGAGATGCTGCCGATAAGCGGGCCGTTAACCGGCTCGATAGTCGTAAGGTTTTCCTGGGCAGTCATATCGCCCCTCCTCATTCCCGCGAATCCACCAATCCTGTCGTTTGCGTTCGCTCCCCTTGATCCGCTTCGGTCAAGTCCCGCTCGCGACGAACAGCACATGAGGTGCTGTTCTGCTCGTGCGGAATCTAGCGGCCCGAGGGGAGCGCACGCAAACAAGTGATTCTGCGCCTTGCCGTTCACCTCGAACCTCGCGATACGCAAGATTCCGCACGAGCCGGAAGCCACGTAATGTGGCTTTCGCGCGAGCCAGGACCTGCCCGAAACAGAGCTTGAAGTCCGAGGCGAACGGCAACGGCTGGTTGCCTATCGAAATTCTAGCACGCCTTGTACTCCATGCCAGCGGCTTGGCGAAGGGCTTTCACCTCAGCATCGCTGAGCTCGCGCCATTGCCCTTCTGGCAGGCCATCCAAGGCAAGCGGTCCGAAGTTCGAGCGATGCAGCTGCAGCACCTCGTGGCCGACTGCCGAACACATGCGTTTCACCTGGCGCTTCCTGCCTTCATGGATGGTAATTTCCACATCGGTTTTGCCTTTGGCGATGCGTTCGATACGCACCTGGGCGGGCAACGTGGGGCCGTCATCGAGTTCGATTCCGTGCTCAAGGGTTTGCGCCTGCTCTTGCGACATAATGCCCGCGACGCGCGCATGGTACGTTTTATCGACATGGTGGCGCGGGTGCAGCAAGCTGTTTCCGAGTTCTCCGTCGGTCGAGAACAGCAGAAGACCCGTGGTGTCCATATCGAGGCGCCCCACAGGGAAAAGCCCAGGAAAGCGATCGGTAGGCACAAGGCTTGCCACGCAGGGACGCCCGTGAGGGTCGGACATGGTGGTCAAATAGCCGGCGGGCTTGTTGAGCATGATAGTGACCGACGAATCGAACAGGCGCACGATCACGCCGTCGACCTCGACCACATCGCACAGCGGATCCACCTTGCTGCCGAGCTCGGTCACCACTTCCCCGTTCACGCGCACGCGGCCCGCAGTCATGAGATTTTCGCTTCCGCGACGGCTCGCGGCGCCCGCTCGCGCAAGGAACTTCTGCAGGCGCATGGGAACAATGGCCTCGCCGTTCGGGCCAAACTGGGTGGGCTTGGGGTCGCTCATCGGCTAGGCCTCGCTTTCGTCGTTGCTCGCAGCGTCTTCGGTATTGCAAGCGCCATCTTCGGCGCCAGCCAAATCGCTTCTGCGGCGGCGCGCGTCGCCCTCGACGTCGCGAACGTCGGCTTCTGCACCGTGTGCATCACCTTCAGCGCCTCGCGCGGCTTCTTCGTTGCCTTCATCGACCGACCATACCGATTCAGGCATGCCGAAAGCCTGGGCGATCGCGTCGCCCATATTCGATGCTGCGGCGAGCTCGTCGCCTTCCCCGCCTTCAATCGCAGGCGCGAAATCGCCCACGATGCGCTCGCTTTCGTCAAGGCCCAAATCGAGCGTCAAATCGTCATCGAAAAGCGTCGCGGCCTGCTCTTCGTGGGCCTTGCGCGTGGCGCCCAAACGCTCGCGAATGAGCTCGCGGCTCTGCTCGTCGGGCGCAAAATCTTCCAAATTCGGCAAGTCGCGCGTTGACGCAAGGCCGAATTTCTCCAAGAACGTACGCGATGTGGCATAGAGAATCGGCTGGCCGGGCGCATTCTTATCGCGTCCCGCCTCGCGCACGAGACCCTTTTCGACAAGGGAATTAATCGGGCTGTCGGAATTCACGCCGCGCACCGATGTCACGCCAGCGCGTGTAATAGGTTGGTTGTACGCGATGACGGCAAGCGTTTCCAGAGCCGCCTGCGTAAGCTTGCGCGTGTCCCACGACAGCACGTATTTCTCGATAAGCCCATGGTGGCGCGGGTGCGTATAGAAGCGCCAACCGCCCGCAACCTCGCGCAGCTGGACGCCGCGATCTTCTGCCTCGAGGCGCGCACGAATCGCATCGAGGGCCGCTTCGACGGCTTTCAGATCGGCCTCGAGCATCTCGGCTATCGTAAGCGCGCCCACTGGCTCGTCGCTCACGAACAGCAACGCCTCAATGGCTCCGGAAATATCGGGCGATTGCACTTCCCCATGCTCTTCCATTACGTCCATTGCTCCTCATCAGATTCGGTGAAGACGAGCTCGCCGCTGCCTTCGATATAGTCGATGCGAATGTCGGCGAACGAGCCCGTTTGCTCAAGCGAAACCATGCCGCGCTTGTACAGCTCGAGTATCGCCAGGAAATTGACCACGCGCAGCTGCAAGGTGGGCGCCGCCTCCAAAAGCTCGCTGAACATCATGCGCTTACGCATGCTGATACGCCTATGGATTGCGCGCACATGCGTTTCCACGGGAATGGGCTTCGCCGCGATATGTTCGCTTTCGAGTAGGAACACCTCGCGCCGCGCCATGACCTCGGCGCACAAAAACGCGAGCGAATCGAGCGTGGTCGCCTCCAGATAATCGGGCATAATTCCCAAAAATTCCTGGTCAGGGCCGCAAAGACGCGGATGCATGCGCCCTTCGAGCTCGAAGCGGCTTTTCAGGGCTGCGGCCGCATTCTTATATTGCTTATAGGCGATGAGCTTTTCGATGAGAATTTCTCGCGCTTCATTCGGGGAAAGCTCCTCAAGCTCGTCTTCGACCTCGCTTTTCTCGCTGGGAATGAGCGAGGCGGCTTTAATGTCGAGCAATGTCGACGCCACAAGCAGAAAATCGCTCGCGACATCTAGATCGAGCTTTTGCATGCGATCGATATAGGCCACGTATTGGTCGACAATTTCTGTGATTGAGATAGACCCGATATCGACCTTTTGACGGCTCACTAAGTAGAGCAGCAGGTCAAAAGGCCCTTCGAAGCTCTCTATGCGTACGCGATACGACACGCTGCACCGCTAGTAGATTTTGAACGGGAAGCAGAAATTCGCCAAATTGCCCGCCGTGACATCGAGATATATGCCGATGGGATTCACGTTGAAAAGGTACGGCACCAAAATGATCACGATCATGAACACGGGCAACGCGTACTGCTGAATGCGGTAATACGAACGCAGCTGCTTATCGTTAAGGAACAGCGCAATGATGCTCGAGCCATCGAGCGGCGGAATCGGAATGAGGTTGAAGAACATCAAATACAGGTTGATGAGCGTGAACATGGGCAAAAACATGAGATAGAAGTACTCGAACACCTCATTTGAACCCACGAGGCCCGGCGCATACGGGTACAGAATCCAGGCGACAAAAGCCGAGGCGAGCGCCATGAGCAAATTCGCCGCAGGACCAGCCAAGCCGACAATGGCCTCGCCTTTGCGCAGGTTCTTGAAATACATAGGGTTGTAAGGCACGGGCTTCGCGTAGCCGAACACCGGACCGCCCATGGCCATGAGCAGCAGCGGCATGAGCACCGTGCCGAACGGGTCGACGTGCTTGAGCGGGTTCAGACTCAAACGGCCCTGGCTTTTCGCAGTTGGGTCGCCGAGTTTGTGCGCAGCAAAGCCGTGCGCGACTTCATGCAACACAATGGCGGGCACGAAGCACAGGACGCTAATGATGATGTAGATGATGTATGACTGGCTAAACATAGTAATTTGATAGTGTATATCAAAACTCTCGCTTTAGCCAGACTGCCACACTATTGTAAATAAGGGTAGCCGTTTTGTCGCAAAGCCTCGAACGCCGCGATGGCCACAGCGTTGCTCAAATTCAAGCTGCGCATGCCATCGCGCATGGGAATGCGCACGCAGGCCGACGCGAAACGCTCCATCCAACGTTCGTCGAGCCCACGGCTCTCACGACCGAACACCAAATAGCATTCGTCGGAATACGCCACTTCACCAAACGTCGTGCTCGCATGACCCGTGAAAAGATGCAGCTCATCGGCAGCGTGCGCTTCGAAAAATTCCTCGGCGCATGCCCAGCGCACGATTTCGACGTCGTTCCAGTAATCGCAGCCCGCGCGGCGCAGATTGCGCTCGGTAATGCGAAAGCCCGCCGGCTCCACCACATGCAACCGCGCGCCGATGCATGCGCACGTGCGCGCGATGTTGCCCGTGTTCTGGGGGATTTCAGGTTCAACGAGAACGATATTCAGCATGGTTACGCCTGCTCCTGCTGCTTGCGCATTTCTTCTTCGAGCTCTTCGTTGAGCAAGAACCATTCCTCTTCCGCAGCGGCGATGCGCGCCTTAAGTTTGCCGTGTTCGGCGATGGCATCGGAACTTTCCGCTTCATTGATATAGAAATCGGGGTCGGCCATAAGCTCGAGCAGCTCTTTCATGCGGGCATTGTCGCGCTCGAGCTGGCGATCGAGCTCGGCGATACGCTTGCGATGATTCTTGAGCGCCGCATATGCGCGATTACGGGCTTCGGCCTCACGGCGCTTCTGCTCTTTCGTTTTCGGTGCGCTCGCACGCGGGGCCGTAAGCGGCTCAGCAGGCTTTGCGGGCGCGCCCTTCCGGCGATCGTTCCCCGATACGGTGGTTTTCGCCTTTTTCGATTTCGCCTTGGAGCGTGACGCTGAATCGTGCACCTCGCCTTCGGGCTGGTTCAAGAAATCGTCGAGCGAGCTCGCCGAAAGGTCGCTTCCGCCTTCAAGCTGGCCCGATTTGAACAGGTAATAGTCGTAATCGCCGTCATACACGGTCACCTTGCCAGGAACGACCTCGATAATGCGGTTCGCGACGTTGCGAATGAGGTGGCGGTCGTGCGTGATGAGCAGTACGGTGCCCTCGAAACGGTTGAGCGCCTGCTCAAGAATGTCGGCGCTCGCGATATCGAGGTGGTTCGTAGGCTCATCGAGGCACAGAAGCGGAGCGGGCGCCACGAGCATTTTCGCAAGTGCCAAACGACATTTCTCGCCACCGGAAAGCACGCTCACGCGCTTGTCGACAGCGTCATCGGTGAACAAGAACGCGCCGAGAAGGCTGCGAACCTGGCTCATGGTCCAACCAGGGGCAGCGTGGTCGAGCTCCTCGAACACGGTGTTGCCCGGGTAGAGCTCTTCAAGCTGATGCTGGGCGAAATAGGTTTTCGACACGTGCACGCCGTATTCGATGGTGCCCGCATCGGGCGCGAGCACGCCCGCGATCATTTTCAGAAGCGTCGACTTGCCAGCGCCGTTCGGGCCGACGAGCGCGACCTTCTCGCCGCGATACAGCGACAAATCGAGGCCATCGTAGACATGCTTCTCGCCGAAGTGCTTGACCACGCCGCTGCAGCGCACCACCATATCGCCCGTGCGCGGCGGCTGCACGAAGTTGAAGTGCACGGTCTTCTTTTCCTGAGGCACCACGATGCGCTCGATTTTCTCGAGCTTCTTCACGCGGTCTTGCACCTGCTTGGCCTTCGTGGGCTTGTAGCGGAACTTCTCGATAAAGGCTTCCATATGCGCGATTTCCTCAGCCTGGCGTTCGGCCTGCTGACGAAGGCGCTCGATATGCTCATCGCGCTGCTTCAGATACGCGGAATAGTTGCCCTTGTACAGCTCAAGACGGCCGGCATCAATCTCGGCGACGCGATCGACCATGTTGTCCATAAAGGCACGGTCGTGGCTTACCACGACAACCGCGCCGTCGTAGCCGCGCAAAAAGCCCTCAAGCCACTTCACGCTTTCAAGGTCGAGGTGGTTGGTGGGCTCGTCGAGCAGGAGCAAGTCGGGTTTGCGAATAAGCAGCTTGGCGAGCGCGATGCGCATTTGCCAGCCTCCCGAGAAATCGCCGGTATGGCGAGCCATGTCATCTTCCTTGAAGCCCAAACCGAACAACACGCTGCGCACCTGTGATTCAAGGCGGTACCCGCCGAGTGCCTCATAGCGCTCGCGCGCACGGCCGCACGCGGCAAGCTTCTCGGGAGTGGAATTTTCGTTCAAGCTCACCTCGAGCTCATGGAGGCGCTGCTCGGCCTCGAGAATTTCTTGCTGGCTCGAGATAACCTCGTCGAAAATGGAGCGGTCTTCCATCTCGATGGCTTCCTGCTCCAAATAGCCAACAACGGCACCCTTGGCGAACACCACATTGCCCGAATCGGCATCTTCATGCCCAGTAATGACCTTCAACATGGTAGTTTTGCCCGCGCCATTCGGGCCCACCAGCGCCAATCGATCATGGGCCTCAAGGCGAAAGCACGCGTCGGAGAATAGCGTTCTGCCGCCGAAGCTTTTCGTGAGATGCTCTACCTGCATAATCATGTGCGTTGCCTCTTCCTCTATCGCGCCTTGCGTCTTGGCGCAAGCAAGCCGCCCCGAAAGGCGGCCTGCGATAATTGCATTACATAGTGGCGCTTACCAGTGCACGATAACCGGGTCGCCGTTTTGAATGATGCCGTAAATCTCGGCCGCCTTATCGGTGGGCAGGTTCACGCAGCCATGGCTGCCGTACGTCTTGTAAGCATCGGGATTGCTGAATACCGAAGAAGGCTGCCAGCTGGCGTCGTGAAGGCCTACCAGATTGCCCACAAACGGCATCCAGTATTGCACCTCAGATTCCCATTCGTACTTGCCATCCTCTTTCTTCGGACCGCGCAGCATCGAGGGACTCTGGTGGGTTTTAAGATAATAGGTGCCCGTAGGGGTCGCATCGCCACCGCCGGGTTTGCCCGAAACAATGCCCGACTCCCAAAGCAGGTTGCCCGACGCGTCGTAATAGCGCGCATGTTGCTCGGTAAGGTCAACGTCGCAATAGGCGCCCCAATCCATGCCTGGCGCCGTAAACCCGTTGCCCGTTTGCGAGCACGGTACAGAGATTTCGCCTTGGCTTCCGTTGGTAACGGCGTCCTCAATGGTCGACACGAGCGACGAGGTATCAACGGCCCAACCGTAATCGCCGCCACTCACGCTCACCTGCTTGCCATCGCCACGCGTGTAGGTTCGCGTGGAGCCTACCGTGTTCAGCGAGGCAACAAGGGCGTTCGCCCATTCGCTCATAACGGCCTCGTTGAAGACGGGAGCGTAGTTTTCGTCGAAGGTTACCCATTGGGAAATCACATCGGCATTGATTTGCGTGATGTCTTCCGTCGTATTGGCGAGTTGCGCCACAAGCGTCACGTCACACGCGACAAGCTTGTTCGCGGCTTCGGTTCCCTGAATCAGGCGAGAATCGGTCGAGAGCACCTGGGGCTTGATAACCACGTCATCGCCGATTTTGAGCGTGTCTTGCATGCTGAGCATGGCGGTGATCGCCTGCTGCACGACTTCTTCCGCATCGAGCTGCGAACCGTTGACCTCGGGCTGGATTATGTAGCTGTGCGACTCGGCGTCGTAGACGATCGCGGCATCTTCGGAAGCAGTTTGACCCGCGTTGAATTCCTCGATTTCCTCAGTGAGCAGGTTGCGAAGCGCCGTCGAGTCGGCCGAAGCGGTCAGATTCTCGGTAGCGTCATGCGTACCCCACATGTTCACAAACCACAGCGCGGGATTCATGCCGCCCTTCGCGGCAGCAATCACCTTGTCGGAATCGAGCTGAATGCCACCCTGCTTCGCGGTGATATTCGTAGAAAAGCCCTCGCCCGAAATCGAAAGCGCGTATGATTTCTCGGCCGATTCGAGTTCATCGACAGCTTGGTCGAACGGCTTCATGGACAAATCGAAATTGCCCAACGTGGTGTTCGGGTAGAAGCGGCCCATGAATACAACGGCGCCCGCGACGTACACGACAAGCAGAAGCGCCACAACGACGAGCGCAGCAATTGCAGCAGGGTTGCGCCTGCGCCCTTCAGCGAACTTCTGGGAACCAGCAGTTCCGCCCGGAACCTTGCCCCCCGGGTAAGCCGCATCGGGGGCCGCGCTAAAACGATGGGGACCGTGGCCGCTCGTCTGAACCGGATTAACGCCACCGCTCATTGAACCCAAATCGAAATCGGACGACATGGAGGGCTTCGCCGCATGAGCGGCACTTTCTGCCTTGTCCAACTGAGGGAATGCCTCAGAGCGATGCGGTTTTTGTTGCTTATTTTGAGATGCGTGCTTGCCTTCCACGGCAGTCACCCTTCTTTGAATCGAACACAGCACGACTGTTACGAAGTCGTAAATCAGAAGTATAGCAGCGAAAATGCTTCAGACGATTCTTTGAGGGAGGCCTCGACGAATGCGCCATATGTTGCACACGATAGACGGGGCGAAAATGTTGCAGAATCGAGCAAGATACAAAAAGAGCTCGCATTGCACGAGCCCGAAGTTTTGGATGGCTCCCCGGGTAGGATTCGAACCTACAACCTATCGGTTAACAGCCGAGTGCTCTGCCGTTGAGCTACCGAGGAATATGCGAAATCAAAAGCCGCCCTAAGGCGGCTTCAAATTTTGAATGGCTCCCCGGGTAGGATTCGAACCTACAACCTATCGGTTAACAGCCGAGTGCTCTGCCGTTGAGCTACCGAGGAATGAAATGGTGGGCGTTATAAGATTTGAACTTATGACCTCTTCCGTGTGAAGGAAGCGCTCTCCCCCTGAGCCAAACGCCCATTTCTTTCGTGCGCCGCAGCGCGAAAATGTATATTACGCACTTTCCCCCTTCGGTGCAAGCATTATTTTCAACTTTTTTCGAAGACGCATGGCAAATGCGCCTTCTTTTCCCTACGACCTGGAAAAACGGGAGAAAGATATTTTGTACCAGAAAAAGGTGCGACAATGCACATGATGCATTCGTTACCGAAACCAAGGGGGAATCATGGCCGATCCTCGCAAAGACGCCTTTGCCACCACGTCGAAAACGATTATCAAGAATCTTGAGCGAGCTGGAATGGAGGGCTACTTCTGTGAAACGTCCGCCGACGCGCGCGAGCTCGTGAAGTCCCTTGTGCCCGAAGGCTCGAGCATCGCGTGGGGCGGCACCGAGACTTTCAAGGAAACCGGCGTGAAGGAAATGCTCGAAGCGGGCGCCTACACCATGCTCGACCGCGCGAAAGCAACCACGCCCGAAGAGCAGCGAGCCATCTATCTGCAGCACTTCGATTCCGATTTCTTCTTCATGAGCGCCAATGCGCTTACGCTCAAAGGCGAGCTCGTGAACATCGACGGCAACTCCAACCGCGTAGCATGCCTCTCGTTTGGACCAAAGCACGTTATTGTGCTCGTGGGCATGAATAAAATCGCTAAGGACGTTGAAGAGGGCCTCAAGCGCGTACGCACCATGGCGTGCCCGCCGAACGCCGCCCGCCTGCACACAGGCACGCCCTGCGAAACGGTAGGTGTATGCGGCATGTGCCACGAGCCGGGCTGCATGTGCTGCAACACCGTCATCACGCGCCATAGCCGCCACGCTGGCCGCATTAAAGTCATTCTCATCGCAGAAGACCTGGGCTTCTAAACGAAAAAGCCGGGAGCATATGCTCCCGGCGATTACTTATTTGCCCATCGCAAACCAGCAATCCCTATTGCTAATTCCCGGCATTAGCCCTAAACCACGGCTTCCCTCGCCTCGTGCGATATCTCCATAGCAGGTCCTCTCAACTCGCGCAAGCCACCCCTATGGCCGCCCGCATGCCCCTGTGAATTAGCGAGCATCGTCTTGAACGGGCAGTAGAGCGCAAACCTCAAACACTATCAGCTATGTTACCGCTGACGACATATCCCCTCCTTACGCAACCAGTTCCAACAACGCTTGGATTAGCTGCAACAGAGGTGCGTAAAAACCGTTGGGGGATTCACGTTCTACCGCTTCGCGCAAGGCTGACATCCAGGAAAGCGGGCGGGTGCGCACGAAGTCGACAGCATGCTGCGCCGCGCTCAGGGCGTTTTGCGTATTCGCATCCGCGCCTTCGCTCACAGCAGAGGGAACACACCCTGCATCTGCGCCCCAATCCTCGCCTTCACCTGCTCGGCGGCATAATTCGCTTGCCAGCAGAAGCTCGATGCCCATATGGTCCTCGTACTGCCTACCCGCCTGCGCCAACTCCAAACCGTTGTCGCGCAAGGCCGTGCGCATCTGATGAGTCGCCTCGCCGAACCCGACGGCACAACCCTGCTGGCAGTAAAACGTCTCCCACGGGGCAACAGCCGGTTTCGGCGGCCCCACGAACAGATGCGCGAACTCCACCGATGCGCGTTGCACTCGATCATCAAAATTACTCGAGCCATCCCTGGCGTCTAAAATACTTACCCCAGTTTGCGCTTCCCACGATGCGGCCGCCGTCTCTTCGCGCCCGTCAAGATACTTCACCAGCTTATCTGCTGCATTCGCCACCTCGGCGTCTTCGCACGCCGCAAGCTCTTCCCATAGGCGAGCGTCAAATATAGCCGCACTCTGCACACCTGCCTGCAAGGGCGGCGTTAAAAGCGCGTTGCCGGCAATCGCCAGCCAGGGCGCCACCTGCGCAAACGTTTCCCTATCCACCATCAGCAATCCGCTACCTCTCACGAAAAAGGGAGCCGGTCACTAATTGCAACCGACTCCTACACGCCATAGCTATTGTTCACCACCGCATTTTGGCAGCACGCACTTCGATAGGATCATGTACGCCAGCGCACCCGCGCACACCACGCCCGCAAACACTACGACCTCCGGCAGCGTAGGCGCATACACGCCCAGCGTAGTCCACACGTCGCCGGCATCGCCTACCTGAGCGGCAGCCGTACCCAACGTAATGCCGTTGCCGCCATAGACGTTCGGCACGGTGAAGCTGGTGAGCAACAGCCACGCACGCTTGCAGAACACGCCAAGCACTATCAGCGCACTCGCCAGCACCACACACGCCGGTTTTTCGCGATTCCGAGCGAACACGAGTACCAAAAACGGCACAGCCAAGCCACCGATAATCTCAAACCAGAAGAACGGCGCCGTCTTGCCGGTGGCCATGATAGCCAGCGCCTCGGCCTCGCCCGCACCCGGGTAGCCCATGGTCAAACACTCGCAGGCGATGAAGAACGCGTCCACCGCCACGAACACCGCAAGCAGCCCCGCCAACGACTTCATCAAATCGCGGTCGAACTTGAACAACTTCGCACGGTCAAGCGCCAAAAGGCAGATAAGCAGCAATGCCAGACCCGAATCGCAGGCCGATGCCACAAAAATGGGAGCCATGATCGCCGAGTACCACGCCTTGGCAATCTGCAGGCCGAAAATCCATGCCGTCACGCTGTGCACCAGGATGGCAACCGGCAGCGCCACACGAGAGAGCACTGCCACCTTGCGCTCGTCGCCGCGCACCAACCACACCAGGTCAAGCACGTTGATGACCAGGTAGCACGTGATAACGATCATGTCCCACGCAAGCGGACTGATGAAGTTCAACCCCACGAACATGCGCCACACACGCGCCACGCCGCCAAGGTCGATGAGCACGAACGCGCCAGCACAGCAGATGCATACGATGGACGTGATGACCGCCGGCACCGACACGCGCTTAAACGACTCTATGCCGAACACGTGCGCCGAGCTTGCCACAATCAGACCGCCAGCCGACAGGCCGACGAAGAACATGAACGCCATGATGTACAGGCCCCATGAGTTGGAGTTGTTCATGCCCGTGATACCCAGGCCGTACATCTGCTGGGCAACCCAGCAGCCCACCGCGGCTAAAACCACCGCCGCCAACACGACAACAACCACCATAGTTCGCCCGCTGAACAGGGCTTTTCGCTTATCCATCCATCAACCCCCTAGTTCACGTAAAACATTTGCGGACGCGTGCCCTTTTCCTCGAGCAGCACATGACCGCCACGACGCCAAAGCCTCGACACTGCTGAATCCGGATCATCCAGGTCGCCGAACACGCGAGCATCACCCGGGCAGCAATGCACGCACATAGGCTCGTCGCCGCGATCGGTACGCTCCTTGCACAGGCTGCATTTCTCGGCCACGCCGCGTGGGCGAACCGGCACGCTGGCATCGCCATAGTGGAAACCTGTCGCGCGCACAGGCTCGTTCCAGTTGAACACGCGGGCGTTATACGGACAGGCGCCCATGCACATACGACAGCCGATGCAGCGGTCGTAATCAATCTCCACGCGACCCTGCTCATCTTTGTATGTGGCGCCGGTCGGGCACACCTTCATGCATGCAGGATTCTCGCAGTGCTGGCAAGCAACCGGCAGATACGTACGCGAAAGGTTGGGGTACACGCCAACAGCGTCGTCGAACATTTCCACGCCCTCGGTAAGCACGCGGTTCCACAGCATGCCATCAGGGACGTTGTTCTGCATCTTGCAAGCGATCGAGCATGTGTTGCACCCGATGCAGCGGTGCAGGTCTATTCCGATAGCCAGTTTCGTCATGGGCTATTCACCTGCCTTTTTGATCTCAATGAGCGTGTCGTTATACGGAATCATGGGACCGAACATCATGTCGTAACCGCGCGGGTTCATCGTATCGTTGGATACGCTTTGCATCAGCGTCCCCTCAAGATACTGACGGTACGTGCTTTCGGCCATAAACGCGCTTTCAGGCTGCACGGCGTTGTTCAGGCGCAGCTTCGTGCGGAACGAACCGCGATCGTTGTACACCTCAACCTCGTCGCCATCGACAAGGCCACGCGCAGCGGCATCGGACGGGTTCAGCTCGATATGCGGCTCGAACAGCTGCCGGATCCACTTCGCACCCGAATAGGCAGAATGCACGCGGAAGCGCGAACGAGCTTGGCTGAACTGCAGCGGGTATTTTTCGCGCAGCGGGTTTTCCGGGTACGCCTCGTTAGGACGCTCCCACTGCGGGAACGCCTGGCCCCACGCCAGCATGTTCTCGTAGTACGGCTCCTGCTTGGTCGAAGGCGTTGCGTAAGTCATGCCCACTTCCTCGCCGACGGTATCGTCCCAATCCAGCACCAGCTTGCAGGCGCCATTTTCCCTGTTCAGCGCTTCAAGTGTGATACCTTCACACGACGGGTCGTCCGTGGTCAAGATAGCGCGAGCATATTCTTCGCCATTCTCCGGATACAAACCGCCCAGCCCCATGGCTTCGGCAATGCCCTTCTCAATGTAGAAGTCGGATTTGGAATCGAACAACGGGTCAAGCACCTTCTGGTTCTCCAGAATGTAGCCGTTGGCGTTCTTCACGCCGCCCACGCTGTCGGCGCACTCGAACTTGCTGCACACGGGAAGCACCAGGTCAACGTAGTCAGCAACCGAGCTGTGATAGATGTCTGCCAGGCACACGAAGTCAAGCGAATCCAACCAACGCTGCGTTTTTGCCCAGTTCGCCGCCTTCTGCGTGGGAATATCGCCGAAGAACATGGCCGCGTGCACGTCGTCGGTGTTCACAATATCGTAGAAGCCTTTTTTGCTAGGCGTGGGCTTTCTGTTCTCAGGCAGCTTCCAGGCGCCCAACTTGGCCTCGGACAGGACAGTGTGGTAGCAGTAGATACCACAACCGGTACCGCGCTTGCCATAGTTGCCGGTTAGCGAGGCGATAAGCGCATAGCAGTGGCCGGCGATGTCGTTGTTGGAGAACTTATCGATACCGCCCACGCCATTGCAGATGATAGACGGACCCTTTGCATACTCGCGCGCCACCTGGGCGATAGTATCGGCCGGCACACCGGTAACGCCCTCGGCCCAGTCGAGCGTGTAGTCGGCCATCTGCTGCTTGAGCAAGTCATACTCGGTGATATATTGCACACCGTCCACCGTGAAGGTGCCTTCGAGCGCAGGCTGCGCGCCCGGCGTATTATGCAGCACAGCCGCACCCGTTGCGCTGTCCCACACATACGGGACTTTCACCTGCTTCGGCTCGCCAGTTTCCTTATCCACTGTATCGTGCATCTCGCCGAGCACCTCACCGGTGTTCGCGTTCACAAGGAAGGGGAACGACGTGTGCGCCAGCATGTGCTCGCGATCGCACAAGTCGTTGTCCAGCAGGTACTTCACCATTCCCAGGAAAAACGCCGGGTCGGTACCCGCGCGCAGCCCAACCCACTGGTCTGCCTTGCTTGCCGTTGCCGTGAAACGCGGGTCAAGTACGATGATCTTCGTGCCAGCAGCCTGAGCATCAAGGAAAGCGCGCGACCACATCATGCCCGTTTCCAGCACGTTGCAGTTGGCCATAAGCACCACGTTAGCCTGCTTCCACTCCCATATGGTGTTGAGCGCGAACATGCCCGACCAGCCGAACGCTTGACCCTGACCGTTGCCCTGGCCCATGTCGTAGCCGTTCAAACCGCCAGCTTGCGCGCCCAAAATGGAAGCTAGTAGCGGACTGAAGCGCTGCGAAGCCTCCGTGGAGTATTGAATCCACAACGCCTGCGAACCGTACTTGTCGATGGTGGCCTGAAATTTCTCGGCGATGATTTTAAACGCCTCGTCCCAGCTGATTACCTCGAACTGACCGCTGCCGCGTTCTCCCACGCGACGCATAGGCGATTGAATGCGCGCTTCGCCATAGATGTGCTCGATCTCGGAAATGCCCTTAAGGCACACGTTTTGGAAACGCTTGTCACTATTCGGGCGCGGTTGCACCATGACCAGGCGTCCGTCACGCACCGTGCACTGCAACATGCAGTTACACAGGCAATGCTCGTTGTGGTACGTGAACGCCGTGCGCTCTTCAGGCGCCGCTGTTGCCTGCGCAGGTGCCAGCCAGCCCTGCGTGGTGGCCATACCGCCCACAGCAGCAAGTGCGCCGCTGGCAGCACCTAGCCTGAGGAAGCTACGACGATTAAGCACCGCACGCATCCTTTTGCTACCTTCCATATCCTCTCCTTCGTTCCGCATATCCCGTTTTCCCAGGTAAAAGGGATATAATTACGATGACCGATTTATACTGGACCCGTTCTGCACCTGCATTATGAAGGGTATGGAAACCTCGTTCACTGTCCAGCTTCGCGATATGGTGCTTAGGCAACGAGCGCAAGAAATCGGGGTATAATCGACATATTTCGAACGAAGGGGGATTCGCCACACGTGCATTTTTCTGTGGCGAAACGCATAGGCGCAGCCAAGGTACGGGGGGATCATGACCGAAAGCAAAACAGATTTGCGCGTCGTGCGCACGCGCAAACTCATACGCGATGCGTTCATGGATATGGTGGGCGAAGTAGGCGTGGCGAGAATCACGGTGAAGGATTTAACCGAGCGCGCCGGCATCAACCGCAAGACGTTCTATCTGCACTTCGAATCTATCGAAGCGCTGTACGACAGCGTGATGAATGAAGTTATGAACGACTTTTTCGATAATTACGAAACCACTGCCGACCAGCCAAAAGACCTTGACGGCCATGCGCAGCGTTTCTTTTTGTTCCTTGCCGGGCAAACTCCTACCATTGAGAAGCTTATCTGTTCGCCCGGGCCCTACGACTTTGGCAACCATATCTATCGTGAGCAGATGATGCGCTATAAGTCCGCTGGGCAGGACCCTTTTGCATGGATGGACGCCGACGCCGAGGAGTTGGTGCTGAACTTTATCCGCACCACGGCGCTGGACTTTTACCGCGAATGGGTGCGGCGCGGCAAACGCGTCGACCCGCAAGAAGCCGCGCCGCTGCTCGGAGCCATCACCTGCCATGGCGCCGCCCCGCTCATGCGCTAGTGTGGGGCCTCAGGCCTAGGCCCCACACCATAGGCCGATTTTTGGGCCTGAAAACAAAAAAGTCGGAAGCAAAAATGACTTCCGACCAGGTGTTTAGTGGTGGGCCCGCCCGGATTCGAACCGAGAACCAAAGGATTATGAGTCCCCTGCTCCACCGTTGAGCTACAGGCCCTTCTGTATACGCCGCGCATGCAGCCCGCCTATTGTAGCGTAAAACGCCCTTGAGCGGAGCCGCATTCTAACGGCAGCGTCGAAAGCGTTGCGCCCGATGGCAAAACTACATAGGACGCAACGCGATACGCAACGACTAATCTTCCAGATAGTCCTTCAATTTAGAAGAACGGCTCGGGTGGCGCAGCTTCGCAAGCGTCTTGCTCTCGATCTGACGAATACGCTCGCGGGTAACGCCGAATTCGCGGCCCACTTCCTCAAGCGTATGCGGATGGCCGTCTTCCAAACCGAAGCGCAGGCTAATGACCTTGCGTTCGCGCTCGGCCAAGCCATCGAGCACCTTGGAGAGCTGCTCTTGCAGCATCGAGAAGCTCGCCGCGTCGGGAGGCACGATAGCCGCGTCGTCTTCGATGAAGTCGCCCAGCTGAGAGTCTTCCTCTTCACCGATAGGCGTCTCGAGGGAGACCGGCTCCTGGCTGATTTTCTGAATTTCACGCACGCGCTCGGCGGTCAGGCCCATTTTCTCGCCAATTTCTTCCGGCGAAGGGTCACGACCGAGCTCTTGGAGCAGCTGGCGCTGAATGCGCACAAGCTTATTGATGGTTTCAACCATGTGCACAGGAATACGAATGGTACGCGCCTGATCGGCGATAGCACGCGTGATAGCCTGGCGAATCCACCACGTGGCATACGTGGAGAACTTGAAGCCCTTCGTATAGTCGAACTTCTCGACGGCGCGAATAAGGCCCAGGTTGCCTTCCTGGATAAGGTCGAGGAACAGCATGCCGCGGCCCACGTAGCGCTTCGCGATAGAAACGACGAGACGCAGGTTCGCTTCAATAAGCTGCTGCTTGGCATCGAGGCCAACCTGCTCCACGCGGGACAGGCGGCGCTTCTCGCGGCGCTCAAGCTCAACGCCCTCTTCTTCGGCCTTCTCGAGTTCGGCGGTAGCTGCAACGCCGGCCTCGATCTTCATGGCGAGGTCGATTTCTTCCGCGGCGGTGAGCAGCGGAACCTTGCCGATTTCTTTGAGGTACATACGCACGGGGTCGCCCGTAAGCATCGTGACCGACGCATCGGTCGAACGACGGCGCGCGCGTGCACGAGCGCGGGTGGAGTTCACCTTGGGCAGGGCAGCCACGGCGCTCGACTCAACGGCCTTCAGCTCTTCCTCGGGGATGCCTTCAAGCAAATCCTCGTCTTCGAGCGATTCGTCTTTTTCATCTTCGATGACATCGTCGGCAGGAAGCGCGACGTCGTCGACGGATTTCTTGGTTTTATTCTTCTCTACGGTCGCATTAGTTTTGGCAGCAGACACAGATGCTATCCTTTCGCCGTGAAAAGGGCATAGGAGCCCTAAAGATACAGCTCACTAGCTTATCACTTTTCCCTATGTTTGTGCGGGATTCACCGCATGATTTCCGCAAAATGAGACTCTTCGGGTCGCTATTCGATTCCGAACGGCTTGTGCGCGAGCTTCGCAGCGGCAAGCTCTTTTTGCATGGCCACCACGCTTTCGAACACGAGATTGTAGTCGTCGGCCGACATATCCTGCGGGCGCTTGAGTTGCGCGTTCATCTCGCGAATAAGGTCTTCCATGTCGCGAATCGCGAGCTCTTCGGAGAAAAAGCGCGCGAGTTCGCCCGGCTCGCGATCGTCGTGCGTGCTTGAACCAGAAATGACCGATGCCGCTCCAGGAATGGACTCCTCGAGCCGACGCACGATTTCCGCCGCAGGCGCCGTTGCATCTTCGGCAAGCACGTCGAGTAGTTGCATGGCGATTTGGCCATGGATGTCGCGATGCCACACCGTTTGCGCCAAAGCGCCCGCATACGCTAAGCCAATCGAAGGCTCGCTCGCACACAGCGACAGGAAATCGCGCTCGATGCGCAAGCGCTCCTTTTCACGCGGGGGCAACGCAACCTTAGGCTCACGAGGTACCGGCGCCGCAGCAGCCGTAGCAGGCGCAGAATCGAATTGGCGGGGCTCGCGCGTCGCCGCAAGCTTTTCAACCACCGCATTCACATCGAGCTGCAAACAATCGGCGATATAGCCCGCATATTCCTGCGCGAGCACCGAATGCTTGATGGGCGCCAAAAGCTCGAGCACTTCGGTAAGTGCCCTACCTTTTTCGCCGAAATCGACGAGATTGCGGCCGCGAAGCTTTCGATCAATGGCATAACGAAGGAGCGGCACCGCATTATCGATGAGCTCCTGAATCGCTTCGCCCCCGCGTTGCACCACGAAATCGGCCGGGTCGAGATTATCGGGAAGCGTAACGGCGCACAGGTCGACCTGCTTGCGGCCCGCCTCGGGGAGCATGCTTTCGTCGATGAATCGCGCCGCGCGATCGGCTGCGCGTTGACCAGCCTCGTCGCCGTCAAACAGGTATACGATTTTATGCTTGGCATGCCGCGACAGCACGCGAATATGCTGCACGGTAAGGGCGGTACCCAGCGTGGCGACCACGTTGGTCACGCCGGCCTCGTGCATCATGATGACATCGGTATAGCCTTCGCAAATGATGGCAACGCCGGTCGACGCCATAGCCGCCTTGGCCTTATCGAGGCCAAAAAGCACTTCAGATTTATGGAAGATGGGGGTTTCCTGCGAGTTGAGGTACTTCGGCTCGCCCTTGCCCACCACGCGTCCGCCGAACGCAATCACATCGCCGTCGACATCGCGAATAGGAAACATGATGCGTTCATAGAAACGATCACGAGCACCGCCGCCTCGCCCCTCGACGGCCACGTTGGCCTCGATCATTTCCTTCGGTTTGAAGCCCTTCGAGCTGAGATATGCGACGAGGGAGCCCGACCCTGGAGCAAAACCGAGCTGCCACTTCTTCGGCACCTCTCCGCCCAAATCACGCCCTGCCAAATAGGAACGAGCCTCGTCAACCTTCGGGCCACGCCCGCGCATAAGCTGGGTGTGGAAGAATTCGGCAGAGGCGTTGCATACCTCTTTCAAGCGCGCTTTCTTACCGCGATTCATGGCGGCGCCAGGCGCTTCGGTAATTTGAATGCCCGCGCGGCGCGCAAGCTCGCGCACGGCATCGACGAAACCGATATCGTCGAGCTTCATCACGAAGCTGAAAACATCTCCGCCTTCGCCACAACCGAAGCAATGCCACAACTGCGTCGACGGATCGATTTTGAACGAGGGGGATTTCTCGTTATGGAACGGACAGCAACCCCAGAAATCGCGGCCACGCTGACGCAGAACGACCCGCTCCCCCGCAATGGAGACCAGATCGCTCGCCTCGCGCACGCGGCGAATATCATCATCTGGAATTCCCGCCAAAGCATTTCCTTTCCATCTCATCGCTTGCCGCTTGCGCTCCACCGATTAGCAAGACGCACTGCCAGCACCGTTTGCGGCGCGAATTCCTTGATCCGATAGATTCCGCACGAGCCGAACAGCCTGGGGCTGGCCCGACGGAAGTGCTCGGTTTCTCAAATCTTCCAAAACGGGAAACCGGAGCGAGGCGCAAAGCGAGCCGAAGGCGAGCGGTAGCCTCGCGGGCACTTCGGTCAGGCCAGCGCCAGGCTCCCGCCCAGCAACCGCGAAAACAGGTCCAAAGGCAATCGTCCATGACGCGCGTGCGCCTAGAGGTTTTCCCTCACCCATTCAATATTGCCCTTGACGGTTGCGATGAGCTCATCGACCGAGTCGAACTTGATCATCGGACGAAGGAACTCAACCGGCTCGACTTTGATCGTATCGCCGTAAATCTTTCCGTCGAAATCGAGGATATGCGCTTCGCACGTTGCGGTCGCATCGGCGAACGTAGGCGCAACCCCCACGCTCATCGCAGACTTATAGCGCACGCCATCGACAGTGACATAAGCAGCGTACACGGCCTCGCCGAGCACCTGCATCATCGCAGGCAGCTGCAAATTCGCCGTGGCAAAGCCCATGTTGTTGCCTTGGCCGCGGCCTTGCTGCACCACACCCTCGAACGTATACGGATGGCCCAAAAGCTCAATCGCCGCCGCAACCTTGCAATCGCCCAAAAGAAGGCGAATGCGCGTGGCGGTGATGGGACGCCCATCGAAGCTCTCCAGATCGTGCGAGCAAATACGCGTTCCGCGCGAATCGCCCCACTCATGCAGCTCAGAAACGGTGCCTGCCGCTTTCGCGCCAAAACGGAAATCGGTGCCCACATGCATCGCATACGGCGCACATCCACCGAACGTCGCATCCATGAACGCCATGGGCGACTGCGCGGAAAACGCCGGGGTGAACGGCAGAACCACGACGCAGTCGACGCCCGTATCGGCAAGCGCTTTCACGCGCTGCTCGTTGGTCATGAGCTTCTTCAGGCGGTCGGCATGAAAACGCTCATCGGGGTCGATATCGAACGTGAGGGCGATCGACTTGCCGCCGCTTTCCGCAGCGGTGCGCTTCGCCTGGTCGATAAGGAACCTATGCCCCCTATGCACGCCATCGAACACGCCGAATGCGCAGGAAGCGCCAATAAACAATGTATGGTCGAATGATTCGTCGACCCTATAGACTTTTGCCACGCGTAACTCCTTGCGAGAACACACACTTAGGCGAAACCTTACCAGTTTTTTCGTCGAAAGCGTAGAGCGCCTTCAAATCGTTGCCGTACACCAGGCAGACGAGCTCCCCATCGCGAAGCGGGCTCGTCGCAGGCACAGCGCATCGCCGCGGGCCGCAATCGTCCGCGTCGAAACGATGCGGGGCCTCATACACCGCAAGCTCCGATGCGTGAAGAGGCTTGCCATTGCACACATCGGCATATGCCTCATCGCTCAAAAACGCCATGCGGCTTTCCAGCAGGAAAACCGGGTCTATCGCTGCCTCGGCGCCATAGCGTTCCAGGGCATCGAGCGACAGGCAGTCTTCCACATCGAGCACGCCAGCTCGCGTGCGACGCAGCGTTTCGACATGGGCGCACGTTTCGCATGCTGCGCCCACGTCTCGGGCGAGCGCGCGAATATATGTGCCCTTCGAAACGGAGAAGCGCACATCCCACCAAATGCTATCGGCGCGCGGATCGCGCTCCAAATCGAGCAATTCAGCCGAATAGACTTCAATGTCACGCGGCTCAAGCGCGATCACATTGCCCCTTCGCGCCGCGTCGCACGCCTTCACGCCGCCTTTTTTGACTGCGGAATATGCAGGAGGCATTTGCTTCTGCTTGCCCACAAACCCACTCAGTACCACCTGCGCGAACTCAGGATCGCACACCTGGGCGGGAACGTCGATCGTGCGAATCACTTCGCCGAGCTTGTCATCGGTATCGGTGGCGGCGCCGAACGAAATGCGCACGTCATACGTTTTGTCATGCCCAACCATGTAAGCATCGAGCCTCGTCGCAGGACCAACGCATACGACGAGCGCACCCGTCGCCAAAGGGTCGAGCGTGCCCGTGTGGCCTACGCGGCGTTCGCCGAAAATACGGCGGCAGGCATTCACCACGTCGTGCGAGCTTTTACCCTCGGGCTTGTCGACGCCCACGACGAGGCACATGTCGGAATCTCCACGCTTCATTCCTTGCCTTCACCGCCTGCAAACAAACCATTGAGCAAAGCGGGCATTTCGGCCAAGGCGTCGTCGATGCTGCCCTTATAGGTGAATCCTGCAGCCGCTTTATGGCCGCCGCCCCCTATTTCGCGCGCGAGCGCAGCCACGTCGATGCCGTCACCCTTGGCGCGAAGGCTTCCACGCACCACGTCTTCCTGCTCACGCAGCATGCAAGCGACCCGAATGCCGTCGAGCGAACGAAGCACGTCGATAAGAGGCTCGGCATCGGCCTTCACCGCACCCAGGCGCTCGAAATCGTCGAGACGCGCATACGAAAGCGCCCACTCGCCCGAAGGAGCAACCTGCATGTTCGAAAGCATGGCCCCTTCAAGGCCAAGCGAGGCGGCGCTGCGGCGTTGATAGATCTCTTGAGAGCATTCTTCAGGCCTCGCACCAGCCGACACCATTTCGCCCGCAAGCGCGAACGCTTCAGGAGTGGTGTTCTGGAACTGAAAGCGCCCCGTATCGGTCATCAGGGCCAAATAGCAGCACTGAGCCATCTCGAACGTGCGCTCAACCCCCATCTCGCCAATAAGGCGCCACGCGAGCATGCCCGTAGCCGGCGCATCGGGGTCTACGTAATTGTATTCGGCCATGCAGCTCTCAACCGCATGGTGGTCAAGCGTGAAATGCGCGCCTGCGCTTTCATGAACGCGGGCCGCATCGCCCAAACGTTCAAGATTGGGCACGTCGATCGCGATAAACGCGTCGACATCCCCTTCGAATTCGCACGCGGGAATCAATTCGCTCGCCCCGGGAAGGAAGAGGAAACTCTTATCCACGGCATCGTTGTGCGCAAGCAGGCACACCGCACGCTTGCCTTTTGCACGCAAGGCATGCGCGAGCGCAAGCTGCGAGCCCAGGCAGTCGCCATCGGGGCTCACATGCCCGCACAAGGCAAAACTCTCGAAGCGATCAAGGGCTTCGGCGAATTCCGCAAGCGTCACATTGGTTTGCGGAGTAGTTGCCATGCCGCTACTCCTCGTCTTCGAAATCGTCGTCTTCGTCGTCGCGGTGGTACACCGAATCGTCGAAGTCGGCATTTTTGCGCGCGCTTTCCTCGTTGCGCTCAGCATCGCCCGCAAGAGCCTCAGCGATACGCTGCGCCTCATCAACGCTCGCATCGAGCATAAAACGCAGCTCGGGAGTCACGCGCCAATGCAGGGCGCGGCCCATGAGCGAACGAATGCGGCCATAAGCGGCGGCAAAGCCCGCGGCGGCGTCTTCATAACGGCTCGGATCGACGGTGTAATACACGTTGCACATGCTGCGGTCGAAGCTCACCTCGCAGCCCGTGATGGTAACCATGTCGAGGCGCGGGTCGCTTACCTCGAACAACAGAATATGCGCGAGCACCTCGCGCGCTTGTTCGTTGAGCTTTCGGCTCGAAGAGTTCTGTTTCATGTGGAATCACCCTTTCTCGCGACGCGTCGGCGCCGCATAGGCGGTTCAAACGCAGGAAACGCAATGCCGAGAACTCGGCATTGCGCATTCTGGAGTTCAATTTGTTCAAGTCATAACAACATCAAAGATGCTGTCGCACGCCGGTCGGCGAGCGGCTATCCGGTGCCCCAGATTGGCCTGAAAGAGGAGCGACGCGTACTTCGGTACGCGAGCGACGATTGAAGGCCAAGATGGAGCGCCCGATAGCCGCACAGCGTCGGCGAAGTACTTTGGCCGACAGGCCAAAGTACTCATAACTACTCGGTGCGCTCGACCTCTTCGGTGCGATAGCCCTCGATAACGTCGCCGACCTTGATGTCCTGGTAGCCGTCGACGCCAATGCCGCACTCGTAGCCCTGCTTGACCGACTTGACGTCATCTTTGAAGCGGCGCAGCGAGGAAATCTTGCCCTCGTAGATGACCTTGGAGTCACGCACGACGCGCACCTTGTCATCGCGAGAGATTTCGCCCTCGGTGATGTAGCAGCCGGCGATATTGCCAACCTTCGGAACGCGGAACACGTCGCGGACCTCGGCGGAACCGGTGTCTTTGTCGACGAATTCCGGCGCCAGCATGCCGATACGAGCTGCGTTGATGTCTTCAATCGCCTGGTAGATAACGCGATACAGGCGAATGTCGACCTTCTCATGCTCGGCAGCCTTACGCGCACCTGCGGTCGGGCGCACGTTGAAGCCGATGATGATTGCGTCGGACGCGGCGGCCAGCGTTACGTCGGTCTCGGTCACGCCACCCACGGCAGAGTGGATGATTTGGATCTTGACCTCGGACTGGTCCATCTTCTCGAACGCGTCGCGCAGCGCTTCGATGGAGCCCTGAACGTCGGCCTTGACGACCAGGTTGAGCTCGGTCGTGCCCTCTTCGATGCGATTGAAGAGGTCGTCGAGGCTCATATGGCTCTTGGTCTGCTGCTCTTTCAGGCGGGCACGCATCGCACGCTCTTCAGCGAGCTTGCGGGCATCGCGCTCGTCCTCGAACACGCGGAACTCGTCACCCGCGGTAGGAACGCTCGACAGGCCCAGAATCTCAACGGGGTCGGAAGGCGTAGCCTGCTTGGCATGGTTGCCATGCGGGTCGATAAGCGCGCGAACGCGACCGTAGCTCTCGCCGGCGACAACGGAATCGCCCGGCTTGAGCGTGCCGCGCTGCACGAGCACGGTAGCCACCGGGCCGCGACCCTTGTCGAGGTTCGCTTCGATAACGAAGCCGGAGGCCAAAGCATCGGGGTTAGCCTTGAGCTCAAGAACGTCAGCCTGAAGGATGATGGTCTCGAGCAAATCGTCAATGCCGAGCTTCTGCTTCGCAGAAACGTTCACGAACATGTTGGAGCCGCCCCACTCTTCAGGGATGACGCCATGCTCGACGAGCTCTTGACGCACGCGGTCGGGCTGCGCGCCGGGCTTGTCGATCTTGTTCACGGCAACCACGATAGGCACGTTTGCGGCCTTCGCGTGGTTGATAGCCTCAATCGTCTGGGGCATAACGCCGTCGTCGGCGGCAACCACCAAGACGATGACGTCGGTCACCTGGGCGCCGCGAGCACGCATGGCGGTAAATGCCTCGTGGCCCGGCGTGTCGATGAAGGTGATCTGACGACCATTGATGTCGACGACCGAAGCACCGATGTGCTGCGTAATGCCGCCAGCTTCACCCGACGCGACGCCGGTGTGGCGGATGGCGTCGAGCAACGACGTTTTGCCATGGTCGACGTGACCCATAACGGTGACCACGGGAGGACGAGGCTTGAGGTCTTCTTCCTTGTCGTTGTACACGACGGCGAATTCCTCTTCAGGCGACACGATGCGCACCTTGCGGCCCATGTCGTCGGCGATGAGCTCGATGAGCTCGTCGCTCATGGTCTGGGTGACGGTAAGGGCCTGGCCGAGCAGGAACAGGCGCTTGATCACGTCGCCCGAGGGAACGCCGAGCAAATCGGCGAATTCACCCACGGTGGAACCCTGCATGACCTCGACGACATTCTCGTCGAGCATCAGGCTGGGATCGATGCCGCGCTCCATTGCCTCCTGGGCAATGCGCTCGCGCTGAGCGGCCTCGCGCTTTTCCTTGCGCTTCTTACGACGGCCTTCGCCTTCGTTATTCGATGCGGCGGCAACGGCGGCACGCGCTTCGGCGAGCACCTTGTCGCGCTGCATCTTCTCGGCCTGAACGGCCATCTGGGCATAACGGTCTTCGCCGTTATTGGAAAGCTCGGGAACATCGGGCTCGAAATGGTGGCCTCCACGCTTGCCAGCGCCCTTGGCATTCTTCTTATTGCCCGCAGCGGCATTGTCGTTGCGAG
Organism: uncultured Slackia sp.; assembly: GCF_934630525.1. GTDB lineage: Bacteria > Actinomycetota > Coriobacteriia > Coriobacteriales > Eggerthellaceae > Slackia. The sequence goes on along the minus strand of NZ_CAKTVX010000001.1, from coordinate 120,189 downwards.
ACGGACGGGCTGCCTTCTCGGCGGTAAGGCGGTTCTTCTCGGCCTCGATCTGCGAAAGCAGCGAGTCGAAGGAAGACTTGCGCGGCGCGGCGGTCGGAGCGGGCTTCGGGCGACGCTCGGCAGCGGGTTTCGCGGCAGGCTTTTTCGCGCCACGGTTCGCCAAGGCCTCGGCGACAGCCTTCTTCTTGGCGACTTCAGCAGCGAGTTTCGCGGCGCGCGCGTCTTGCGCGGCCTTCTTGCGACGATGCTCAGCGGCGGCCTTCTGCTCCTCGATTTGGCGAGCCAGGCTCGAAAGGCCCGAATTCACCGCAGGCGCGGGCGGGCGCTTGGTCTGCTTGGCGGAAGCGGCCGCAGCGGAAGCTTCGCCCTTTGCTGCGGAATTATGGTCGCGACGCGCACGCTCCTCGGCGCGAAGCTCACGCTCGCGCTCGACGGCGGCACGACGCGCGCGCTCCTCTTCGGCCTTCTTCTCGTCGGCGGCAGCCTTTTCGGCCTGGGCCTTGGCGGCTGCTTCGGCATCCATGCCCGCAGCTGCCTTGGCGCCGAGCTCGGGAGCGAGCGCCTCGCGGATTTTTTCTACGTTGGCCTCGGAAAGGACGCTTGCGTGGCTCTTCGCGGCGATCTTGAGATCTTGGATGCGAGAGAGCAGCACCTTGCTGTCCATGCCGAATTCCTTCGCCAACTCATGAACTCTCATGCTGGCCATATGGTTCTCCTAGTCTCCTCTCCTGCGATGCTATTCGCAGTCGGCATGGACGCCGCAGAAGCGACTTCCAGGACGTGCATGGTTGCGGCAAGGGGTTCCGTCTTCGGCGACATATGCGCAGAATTCGCCCTCTTCAACGTCCTCTTCCTCGTCGAGCAAGAGGTTCTCTTCGTGCACGGGCGCAGAAGCATTGAAGCTTGCCGATTTGATGTCAATGTGCCAGCCGGTCAAGCGCGCGGCGAGGCGGGCATTCTGGCCCTCCTTGCCAATGGCGAGCGAGAGCTGATCGTCGGGGACGATGACGGTGGCGTAGTTTTTATCCTCGTCGATGATGACGCGGTTCACGCGAGCAGGGCTCAAAGCCTGAGCAACGTACTTCGCGGGATCTTCGTCCCACTGAATAACGTCGACGCGCTCGTTGCGAAGCTCTTCGACAACCATGCGCACGCGAGAGCCCTTGGGGCCAACGCACGCGCCAACCGGGTCGAGATTGGGCTCACGGCTTGCGACGGCGACCTTGGAGCGGGCGCCGGGCTCACGGGCAATGGATTTGATTTCGACCATGCCGTCATAAATCTCGGGCACTTCGAGCTCGAAAAGACGACGAATGAGGTCGGGGTGCGTACGGGACACGACGATGGCGGGACGTGCCGCTTCGCCACGGGTACGAGGCTCGAGGGAGTTGGGGTCGCGCACATCGATGATGAGCACCTTGATGCGCTGGTTGTGGCGATAGTGCTCGCCCATCGGACGCTCGTTGCGCTCGTTGGGGTTGCGCTTCTGGTCGTAATGCGGAAGCTCGGCCTCGACGCCGTCGCGAATCTTCACGATGGTGAAGTCGGGCGTCGCCTGAAGCACGGTGGCGGTCACGATGTCGCCCACGCGGTCGCTGAACTCTTCGTAAATGCTCTGACGGCCCGCTTCGCGAACCATGGCGGCGATAACGCCCTTTGCATTCTGAGCGGCGATGCGGCTCACGCCTTCGGGAGTGACGTCGCGCTCTTCGAACTCGGCGTATTCGCCGGTCTCCTCGTCAGGCTCGCCAACCGGAACGAGCTCGTAAACATAGATCTTGCCCGTAGTACGGTCGATGGTGACGCGAGCGTCCCACTCAAGGTCAAGAATGTTCTGGTAGCTCTTGGCAAGCGACGCCTCAAGACGCTCGATAAGATAGAACTCGTCGATCTTCTTCTCGTGCGCCAAGGCCTGCAGGGCCTCCATAAGCTGGGATGCCATTGTCTTCCTTCCTCTTCTCAATAAGGCGCATATGCGCCCTCTCGGTGCAAATTCGTATTGGGGGCAACCTTCTCTTTATAAAGAAAAGTTCGATTAACGGAATTCGACGACGCCTTTCACATGCGCCTTCTTGATGTCGGCAAGCGGAATGTCGCAACGCGCGCCATCGACATCGAGCAACACGCATTCGGTTTCGGCGTTAAAGCCCGCAAGCGTGCCCGTAAAACGGCTTCGGCCTTCAATGGGACCATTCGTGACCACATAGGCCTCATCGCCAGCGAAACGCTCGAAATGCTCGGGCGTGCGCAGTGGGCGGTCAATGCCGGGCGAGCTGACCTCCAAGGTGTATGCACCCGGGAACGGATCGATCTCGTCCATGATCTCGTTCACCCACACTTGGGCGGCCGTGATCTCATCGAACGAAATGCCCTTTGCGGTATCGAGATACACGCGAATCGTGGGGGCTTTGCGGCTGCCGACGATTTCGACGGTCACAACCTCGACGCCTTCAGACGCCGCACGCGGTTCCAAAGCCGCAAGCAGGCTCTTCTCTTTGGCGGTGAGCATCGATGCCTCCTTTCGAACGGTTTCGCGCGAGGGCGAAACTCCCCTATACAAAAAAGAAAGCGGGACCAGGCCCCACTTTCTCTCAATGACGAAAAAGTTGTAATGCACAAGGGCTACGCCCGAGTGCGTGGTCTTTTTATAACACAGTCACCTACGGGTATGCAAGATTCATTCACGGCAAAATCATGAACGTTTATTCTTGTTGTTTATTTGAACGGGCGCACGCGTATCACGACTTCCGCATCTGTCAAGCAACAAAACTTCCAACTTCGATAAGCTATCACTATCAATTACCCTAGTTCTGCTTATAGTTAAAAATGCCATACCCAACAGTTTCGCTATTCTGTGGGTATTTTCACCTCTCTTTTTCGGATATTTATCCCCTGTTTTAGACGGTATTTCCTTATGCCCACACATAAAAGCACCCACTTTGGCACCTATGTATAAGCGAGGCTTATGAATTCAAAACAGTTTTGGTGTTTCTATTAATTAGATTTTTCCCCACGAGCGGTGCACAATATGCTCACAAGCTGAACGGAGGCGAGAGAGCAAAAGCACTCGAGCCGAGGTTCAAGGTAAGCGCTTAGGTAACCTTAAGGAGGGTTCACATGAGCAAATTGTCCAAGGAGCAGTTCGACGCATATCTCGAGCAAATCAAGGAGCTCGCAGAGGGTCCGTTCGAGGAGATGCAGCCCGAGATCGAGGTGACGAACGTCTTCCCCGAGAAGTTCTACGAGCTGGCCAAGGAAAACGACCTGTATCGTTTCGCTCTCCCCGCTGAGTACGGTGGATGGGATCTTTCGGAGCTCGACATCCTGCGCGTTCAGGAGCAGTTCTCCCGTGGTCCTGGCGGCATGCGTATGCACCTGCACTATGCAGCTGACCTGAACTGGCGCATCCTCGACGACTACGGTTCGGACGAGCTCAAGGCCCAGTACATGGACAAGTTCCAGGACAAGACCATCTTCACCTGCTTCGCTCTGACCGAGCAGTCCGGCGGCACCGGTGCTGACATCCACACCACCGCTGAGAAGGACGAGAATGGCGACTACATCCTCAACGGCGAGAAGTGGCTCATCTCTCACACCGACTGCTGCGAATTCGCTTACGTCATCGCTGTGACCGATCCCACCAAGCAGGGCGACGAGCGTCTCTCCGCTTTCTTCGTCCCCGTTGACACCCCGGGCTACGAAGTCACCCCGATGCCTCACATGATGGGCGCTCGCGGTGCTGCTCACACCGGCCTCAAGTTCACCAACATGAAGCTTGACAAGAAGTACCTGCTCGGCAAAGAGGGCATGGGCATGGAGATTGCTATCCACTCCCTGTCTGTTTCCCGTGCTCACATCGCTGCTTCTAACCTCGGTATGTGCCAGCGTATGCTCGAGATCTCCCTCGCCCGCGCTAACGACCGTATCACCTTCGGCAAGCCGATCGCTTCCCGTCAGATGATCAAGCGCGAAATCGCTGAGATGCAGATGTACACCCATGCTCTCCGTTGCATGGTTTACGACTTCGGCCGCGAGTACGACGCCGATCCTAACGGCAAGTACATCGAGGAGAAGGCTGCTATGTGCAAGCTGTTCTCCATCTACTCCACCCGTATCGTCTCCGACGGCATGCTGGAGATCTTCGGTGGCGACGGCTACTTCGAGGACAGCCCGTACGGCCCGACCGAGCGCCTCTACCGCGACGCTCGCGCCATGTGGCTCGAAGAGGGTGCTCCCAACGTTCAGCGCATCACCATTGCCCGCAACTGCCAGAAGTTCGGCGGCAAGGTCGAGTACCAGCTGTAATCACCCTTTTGAAGGCGTCGATCGCACAAGAACAAATTCACTCATGAAAGGAGGGTCGTCTGCCTTAGGTGGATGGCCCCCTTTTCTTTTTTTGCGAAATCGCCACGAAATGCGTCCGGAAGCTCCCGGACCATACAACCGGGAAACCGGGTATTGCATATTTCAACAAGGAGGAAAGCATGCAACCACTCAAGGGTCTTAAAGTCGTTGACCTCACCACCTTCCTTGCGACCCCGACCACGGGCCGCATCCTCGGCGAATGGGGTGCCGATGTCATCAAGGTTGAGGCGTTCAAGGGCGATCCCTGCCGTGTCAACCAGGCTGTCGTTTTCGGCATGCCCTCCAGCGACGAAGAGAACCTCGCGTTCGACGTGGCCAACTTCCATAAGCGCTTCGTCGCTTTGAACCTCAAGACCGAAAAGGGCCTCGAGGTCATGATGAAGCTCCTCGCGGAAGCTGACGTCTTCATTACCAACACCCGCACCAAGTCTCTGGCCAAGATGGGCCTCGACTGGGAAACCCTGCACGAGAAGTTCCCGCGCCTGATCATGGGCCACGGCCTTGGCTATGGCAAGAAGGGTCCCGAGAAGGACGCTGCAGGCTTCGACGTTACCTGCTACATGGGCCGCGGCGGCGTTTTCGGCACCACGGTTAACAAGGGCGACTCCCCCATGATCCCGACCAACGGCTACGGCGACTACCAGTGCTCCGTGTTCTTGGTTGCTGGCATCCTTGCCGCACTCCAGGGCCGCGAGAAGACCGGCGAAGGCGACTATGTCACCTGCGCTCTGCAGCACGCTGGCATCTACACGCTTGCCACGGGCATGATTTCCGCCCAGTACGGCAACCCGTACCCGAAGAGCCGTCTCGAGGTCAACAACCCGCTGAACAACGTGTTCCGCTCCAAGGATCAGAAGTGGGTTGTTCTGTGCCTGCCCGAGTACGACCGCGACTGGCCGCGCGTCATGCACCTCATCGGTCGCGACGAGCTCGCCGATCACCCTGACTACAAGTGCTGCCAGACCGTCAACGACAAGGGTCTCGCTCCTGAGGTCGTCAAGATTCTCGACGACGGCTTTGCCCAGTTCACTCGCGAAGAGCTGCTGAAGATGTTCTCTGAGAACGACATGCCGTGCGAGCCCGCGCAGACCCCGACCGACATCTACGAGGATCAGAACGCGCTCATCAACGAGTATATCAAGGCTGTTCCTTATCCCGATGGCCCGCGCTGGTGCCCGACTGCCCCTGTTCAGTTCGAGCTCGGCGAGACCGACGACCTTATCCCGGGCGGCAAGCTTGGCTCTGCCACTGCCGACGTCATGAAGGAACTCGGCTACTCCGAGGACGAGATCAAGGCCGCCGAGAAAGAGGGTGCCGTTTCCGGTCCCGTCGACTTGGCTGTTCTGCAGGGCAAGTAAGCCCATCTCGCCAAGAGAGATTAAAGCGCATCGCTTTTTCGAGAAGGGGGCGAGATACGTCTCGCTCCCTTCTTCTTTTTCACATGGAGGGATCAATTCATGATCACCGACGTCAAAATCAACGAAGCCCTGAAAAAACTCTATTACGAGCATGGCTACTGGGGAGACAAGACTATCGCAGACGTCTGGGATGAACAGTGCGAAAAGTATGGCGACCGCACGTATGTGCAAGACGATTTGGGCACGAAGCTTACGTATAAGCAGGTTGATACCGGCGCGCGTAAGCTCGCGTCGTGGCTGAAGGAAGTCGGCGTGCAAAACGGCGACGTCGTTTCCTTTCAAGTGCCCAAATGGGCAGATTTCTGCATTATTTACCTGGCCTGCCTTAAGGTGGGTGCCGTTATGCACCCGCTTGCAACGAATTTGAGCGCAAACGACATTGATTACATCATCAACAAGGTGCAATCGGTCGTATATATATGTCCTACGTTCTTCCATAAAACCGATTTCGAAAACCAGTACCACGAAATCGAAGGCAAGCTTGAATCGCTTAAAGCCGTGTTGCTGCTTGATAAAGAATTCCCCACGCACGATAAAAACGCCGTCACGCTGAGCAAAGTGCTCGACAGCTATTCGGGATTCGATGGGCCCTGCCCCGCTCATTCCGACGACGTGTGCTGCATTCTGTCAACCTCAGGCACGACGGGCAAACCGAAGCAGGCTATGTTCACGCACAACAATATCCTGTTCTCGGAGCGCTCCTACACCGCCGATTTGGACCTTACTCCCGATGACGTGATGTGGATGCCATCGCCCCTCAACCACGCGACTGGTTTCTACCATGGACTCATCTCGCCCATGCTTACCGGCAGCCGTTGCGTGCTTCAACTGCATTTCAAGGCAGCCGAAGCCATTGAGCTTATCAATCGCGAACACGTCACGTGGTCGTGTGGCGCTACGCCGTTCGTGCATGACCTCATTGCCGCTATGGAAGAAAACGGCACGGCAATTCCGAGCCTGCGTTTCTATCTGTGCGGTGGCGCTCCTGTGCCGAGCACGCTCATCGAACGTGCGGCCGAACACGGGTTTTTGCTGTGCGAGCTCTACGGCTCCACTGAAAGCTGCCCTCATCTGCGCGTTCCGCGCGACAAGTGCCTCGAATGGGACGGCCGATTCTCGGGCGTTGCCTATCCCGGCATCGAAGTGAAGGTCGTGGACGAATTCCGCAACGAAGTCGCCCATGGCGTTCAAGGCGAGGAAGCGAGCCGTGGCCCCCACATGTTCTGCGGCTACCTCAACGATCCCGAACGCACCAATGAAGCGCTCGACGATGAGGGATGGTTCTATTCCGGCGATTTGTGCACGATCGACGAAGAAGAGCGCGTGCGCATCAATGGCCGTAAGAAGGAAATCATCATTCGCGGCGGCGAGAACATTTCCGCGCGCGAAGTCGACGACAACGTGATGGACTGGGAAGACATCTGCGACCAAGCAACCGTCGGCATGCCCGACGATCGCCTTGGCGAGCGCATTTGCCTTTTCGCCGTGCCCGCCCCCGGCGTCACCGAGGAGCTTTGCCTGCACGACCTTACGGAGTATCTTGCAAGCAAGGGCGTGGCTAAGCGTTTGTGGCCCGAGCGTATCGAGACCATCGACGCCATTCCACGCACGCCTACGGGCAAAATCAAGCGCTTCGAACTCGCACGCGAGGTCAAGCGCCGCATGGGCATCGACCAATAACGCAAAACCATGCTTTCCATGCATGGGCACGCACGATAAAATGCCTGCAGCTGACGTCCGCAGCTGCAGGCATTTTCAAAGTTGGCCTTTTTGTTTTGCAGGATACGCGCGACCGGCGCCCTTCAAAACAAGCAGACCGTTCAGCGTATTAAGGGGGAACCATGATTGAACAGAAGTACACCATCACACGCACCAGAGCCACATGGAAGCCGCGCGTGACCGATGCCGACATGCCTTTTTTCACCGATAAAGACGGCAATACGCTCGTCGCCCTTTCAGGTGACGCCGACGCGGTATACACCGGCACGGGTCGCACGCTCGTGGGAGAGCCTCCCTACGCCCATCTTAACGATGCCGTTGAATCCACCAACGACCCCGTCGATTTTATCGAAGTCGAAGATCTGCCCGAAGGCATCGAGCTCGATTACCAGATCAGCGGCGGCTTCAACAACAATGCCGTGTACTTCAAATGGAAGATTGCCGACAAAACGAAATACCAAATCACCTGGGTTGCTCTGAAAACGTTTACGGGCATGCAGTTGAAATACGTGATGCCGAAGAAATTCCCGCCATTGCTGTTCGCCCTCGCCGACGAGGACGCGTTTGCGTATTGCAATAAGATTCCCTGCGAAGAATGCGCGTTCCGCTGCAAAAGCGGATTCGTGTTCTACGCGAACATCAAGGGCCTCGGAATCGTTCGTATGAGCATGGATCGCATCTCGATGCTCAACATGGACCAAATCAAATAGGCCAATTGGACAATCCCCTATCGAAAAAAACAACCGGCTGCATGGCCGGTTGTTTTCGTTTTACATAATGATGTCCGACGGAGGAGATGCGGGACCCGAATCTTGATTATCGGTATCGGGAAGCACGCCTTTGGGGCATACAAACCCTCCCGTGAAGTCGATGAAGCTTTCGAGCGCACGATTCTTGAATTCTTCCTTCTTGTACACCATGTACACGGAATGGAACTCGCGCGGAACCTCGTTTTCATCAATCGCGATAACGGCGAGGTTATTAAAGGGTTTCAAGCCGATAGTATTCGTGAGCAACGCGCAGTAATTCGGCGGCGCCGTGGAAATCATACCGCCCATCGTGATTTCATCGTCGTAATCTTGATGAACCTGAAGGCCATAACGGGTGACGAGTTTATCGACTTCGTCGCCAATGGGAGTGCCCGTGCGATAGGTATACACCTGCATGCCCTTAAGGTCTTCGAGCTGCAGCACACGACGGAACGCAAGCGGGCTTTGCTTGCTTACCGCGACAACCAGCTGATGGGCAACGACAGGCTCGAAACAAAGGCTCGACTCGCCTTCCTTCTTGGCGGCGAAAATAACGTCATATTTGTCGTCTTTCAAGCCTTCGATAAGATCGAGCGAGAAACCTTGCGATACACGGAACTTCACCGCTTCACCGAAGTTGTCGTGATAGGCACGAATGAGCGCCGGCAGATAATCGCCCGTGATGGTGTACAACGCACCCACGGCCAACTCGCCCGCGAGCTTGCCCGTGTACTCATGCATAATCGCGATGCCCTTATCGAGCTCGCGCAACGCATCGTGCACATAGGCCGAGAATTCTTTGCCATAGCGCGTAAGCTTCACATTGCGCCCCTCGCGCTGAAACAGCGGAACGCCGAGTTCCTTCTCAAGAGAACGAATGGCGTCAGATAACGCAGGCTGCGTAATATAAAGCTCCTTGGCGGCCTTGGTATAGTGCTGCAATTCGGAAAGCTTGCGGAAATAATACAGCTGCGAAAGGTTCACCGTTATCCCTTTCCTCCCAAGCGAACATCCCCTTTGCGCATAGCGCATCTCGTTCATTATATGAAACAAACAGGTATATCGAGGGTTTAATTTCATGGGCCGAGCAACAGCTCAGCACGTCGCTTTTCATCCTGCCTGATGAGGTCCCTAAAGAACGTAAATACCTACTATTTGTTTTTCAAATAATACGTGTTCAAATACGTAAAACGATTGAATTGGACTTCCTTTGACCCCGCTCGCATAATACAAGGCATAAGGAGCGAGGAGCTCCGGAGGAAATACGGATTGTCATGCAACTAGAGGAGGTTTCATGAATCCCAATGCCAAAATCACCGACGAGCAGTTTGAGGCGTATCTGAAGCAGATTCGCGAACTGGTCGAAGGCCCCTTCGAAGAGATTCAGAAGGAAGTCGAAGTCACCAACACCTTCCCCGAAGAGTTCTACGAACTCGCGAAGAAGAACGATCTGTATCGTTTCTATCTTCCCTCTGAGTACGGCGGATGGGACCTTGACGAACTCGAGATCCTGCGTGTTCAGGAAGAGTTCTCCCGCGGTCCTGGCGGCATGCGCATGCACCTGCATCACGCTGCCGATATGAACTGGCGCATCCTCGACGACTACGGCACCCCCGAAGTCAAGGCCGAGCTCATGAACAAGTTCCAGGACAAGACCGTCTACTGCAACTTCGCCATCACCGAGCAGACCGGCGGCACCGGCGCTGACCTTCACACCACCGCCATCAAAGACGCCGACGGCAACTACGTTCTGAATGGCGAGAAGTGGCTCATCTCCCACACCGACTGCTCCGATTACACCTACGTCATCGCCGTTACCAACCCCGATGACGACAAGGACACCCGTCTTTCGGGCTTCTTGGTCCCCAACGATGCTCCTGGCTTCGAAATTGTCCCCATGCCTCACATGATGGGCTGCCGCGGCGCCGGCCATGCGGGCCTGAAGTTCACCAACCTCGTGCTTGACCCGAAGTACCTGCTTGGCGAAGAGGGCCAGGGCATGGAAATCGCGATTCACTCGCTTTCCGTTTCCCGCGTGCATATCGCCATGTCGAACCTCGGCATGTCCCAGCGCATGCTTGAGATCTCCCTCAAGCGCGCCAACGACCGCGTGACCTTCGGCAAGCCGATCGCTTCCCGCCAGATGATCAAGGCCAAGATCGCCGACATGCAGAAGATGATCCATGTTCTGCGTTGCGCAATCTACGACTTCGCTCGCGACTTCAACAAAGACCCGCACAACGAGTACGTCACCGAGAAGGCTGCTATCTGCAAGCTGTTCTCCATCGACACTGTGAAGCTCGTCTCTGACGAAATGCTCGAGATCTTCGGCGGCGACGGCTACTTCGAGGATTGCCCCTACGGCCCCACCGAGCGTCTCTACCGCGACTGCCGCGCTATGTGGCTCGAGGAAGGCGCTCCCTGCGTGCAGCGCATCACCATTGCACGCGAATGCCAGAACCATGGCGGCAAGATCGAATACACCTTCGACTAAACCTTCGTTTCACTCGACTTTGCAGCGCGTGAACGTTTAATTCCTTCGGAAGCCTAGCGCTTACCTTAAAAGCTTGTGCGAGCAGCCGTCCTTCGGGGCGGCTGTTTCGCGTTTTGGAGCTTTTTCGCTTCGAGCGGAAAGCCCGAAGATGACCTGGAGTACACTATTCGCAGCTCAAAACCCTCAGAATGGAGCGCTATGAACCTTTCGCAGCTGTATTACTTCCGCAAACTCGCCGAAGTGAAGCACTATACCCACGCCGCGGAAGAGCTGTTCATATCGCAGCCGACACTTTCAAACTCCATATCGCAGCTCGAACGCGAATTGGGCATTCCCCTCTTCGAGCGCGAAGGACGCAAAATCAAACTCACGAAATATGGCGAGGAGTTCTACCAATACGCCACCGAAGCGGTGAACGCGCTCGAGAAAGGCATCGCGCTGGCCCACGAGCACGCAGGGTCGCCAACAGGCAGCATCGACATTGGGGCGATTTATACCATACAGAGCGACTACCTCCCATCGCTTATCAAAGGCTATCGCGACCAATACGGAAAAGACGCCCAGGTCAACGTTTTCCAGGGCCTTACGCAACCTCTGTTGGAGGACCTCGAGAGCAATCGCTACGAACTCGCCTTCACGGCCTACGTCGGCAACAAGCCCGATCTCACCTTCGTGCCCGTGCTTACCCAACGGCTTGTGGCGGTCGTGCACCGCTCAGACAAGCTCGCATGGTCGAAGAATCTCACGCTCGATTCTCTGCGCGGGCGCGACATCATCACCTACCCGCCCACCACGCCGATTGGCGCCGAGGTTTCCGCGCTCATGGCAACGCACGGGCTGAGCGCAACGCGCGCATACGCGAACGACGAAATTACCTTGGGCAGCATGGTGGAAAGCACGCCGGGGACCGTCGGCCTCGCCCTCGATACCATTGGGCTCACCCCGTTCCGCGAGCTCATCACCAAACGGCTGCCGGAAGTCGACGACGACTTCCACACGGTATGCCTCGCCTTTAAAACTGCCGCGTACAAAACGCGCGCCGTTGAGAACTTCATCGAGTTCACCCGATCTTTCGAATGGGACAGCAAGCGATAATCGTTGCATGAAGGCTCCACGCCCTCTCAACAACACGTGACGCCACGAACGAAACCCCATAGGGCCGTCATCAACAAGAGCCGCAAAGCACCGCCCATACAGAAAAAATCAAGCCGTCAATCGCCCAGCAATGCCAAGGCGGCTGACGGCTTGAATTCTCAATGTCGCAGAAGCCCATATTCGGGCCCTTTTGCATAGTGGGAATTTGCATCGCAATTCATTCGGAAAAAAAGGGCCGCACCCTTTCGAGCGCGGCCCTTTTCAGGAGCTCTAGATTGGAGCGAATATTATTCGGTCCAGTCGGCCTGCAGGCCCTTCATCTTGCCGAAGCAGAAGATGCCGAGCAGCAGAACCACAACCATGAGCACGATAGCGACGGTGAACAGGATGCTGTAGCTCATGTCACCGAAGAAGGCCCAGAAGGGAGCGCCCACAGCGCCAACGATGTTCACGAACATGGAGACGCGGGAGTAAATCTGAGGGTACTCACGCTGGCCGAAGAGCTGGCGAACCAAGATGGGAACCAGAACGACGCAGCTGGCGAAGAAGAAGCCGTACACAGCGGAGCCGGCGTACAGGATCATAGCGGAGCCGGTGCCGAACCACACGAGCAGGACGCCGAGGATGCCGCAAGCGCAAGCCGCAAAGAAGCTGAGCTTGGAGTTCTTGTCGGCGCAGACGCCCAGGGCGAGCTTGCAGATAGCCTGAGAAGCCATCATGACGGTTGCCATGGTAACGCCAACGGCGATGAAGGTGCCGGTGCCGTCGTCGAGCGACTTGGTGTACTTCGGGAACTGCTGAGCAACGATGGTGAGCAGGTTGATGATGCCGGCGAGCAGGAAGACCGCGTAGAAGGCAACGGACTTCATGGCCTTGCTGGCGTCGATGCCAGCGGGCTTGCCAGAAGCGGTCTGGGGCTTGCCATAGGGCAGGCAGCCAGCTTCTTCAGGAGTGGAGCGGATGCACAGCAGCGTGAACGGCAGAGAAGTGACAAGAGCGGCGACGCCCCAGATCATGTAGATGGTCCACACGTCCATGCCGGAAGCGATGAGCGCATTGAAGACCTGCAGCCAGATGGCGCCACCGATGCCGGTGAATGCCATGCAAGCGCCGATGATGGTGCCGGACTTCTGGTTGAACCACTTGTTGCACAGCGTAGGAACAGCCAGCCAGAGCAGACCAACCTCGCCAAGACCCATCATGAGGCCGGCAACGTAGAAGATCCACATGCTCTTGATGAGCGAAATGAGGATGAAGCCGACGCCGACGAGAAGCGCAGATGCGGAAAGCACGATGCGGATGTCGGTCTTAGCAAGCAGGTTGCCAATGAACGGCGCCGAGAAAGCTTCGGCCAGGTAGAGCACCGTGATGTACAGCGCCCACTGAGTGGTAGGAACGCCCAGCAGATCGGGGACGTAGGCCTGGAAAGCGCTCCACGTCGAGAAGACGAGAGCCGAGCATCCGAAGGTGATCATGATGCCCGAGATAATGATGAGGATGTGACGCACGCTCATCTTATCGGTGTAGGTTGCAGTTTCGCCCAATTTCTTTCCTCCTTATGAAAGACCAGACGATGTGGCCTGCCTTCTTAAGGGGGCCAGAATTCCCTTAAGAAGGCAGGCGCCTTAGATTTCACCCGAAGGCGCCGATCCAAGAACAAATTCACTAAGTATAATCCTGCAAATCTGCATATCATGTTACGGTCAATATTGCATTTCTGACCCTAAAACGATAAGTATCAGCGATAGTTGCCCCACAAATATAAGCAAATTGGATAGTTTTCTATCCCAATTTTTACGTTATAGGCTTGAAATCGATGGACAGTTCTTTAAAAACTGACCCAAAAGAAACGAGGGGAGCAAACGCTCCCCTCGCAATTGATAAGAATTCGGCGAAAGATGGCTACATCTCGGCTTCCGCATACTTGCGCATCACAAGAGGCGCTGCGATGTAGACCATGATCTGATCGGTGCCCTCGGCGATTTGGAAGCCGCGGCAGTCTTGCCAAATAGAAGAAATGCGTTCGTGCGTCGTATAGCCGCGGCCGCCAAGAATCTGCATGGCATCGCTTGCGACTTCGGTTGCAGCACGAGGCACATAACGCTTCATAAGTGCCACGGTCAAGCGTTCGTGCACGCCGTGGTCGAATTCCCACGCCGCCTTATAGACCATATGGCGCATATTCGTGAGCTTCACTTCCATGTCGGTCAGCATCTCTTGGACCTGCTGGAAATTCGACACGGGCGTGCCGAAGGCAGAGCGCTCGCGCGCCCATTCGACTGCATCGTCCATCGCGGCCTGGGCCTCGCCAAGCGCCGTTGCGCACGCGAATACGCGGCCGTATTCGAAGAAGCTGAACAACTGGGGGAAGCCCTTTGCCGGACCTTGCAGACGCCACGACTCGTCAAGTTCGACATTATCGAATCGAATATGGGCGAACGGGAGCATTTCTTGGCCGATTTTGCTCTCGGGAACCGCCTCGACGCCCTTTGCGGTACGCGGAACCATCCACATGGACAACGCAGGATGCCCGTTTTCAGCAGGCGCATCCTCATCGATTGCAGCAACAAGCAGGGCTGGCGCGTATTCGCCATTATTCACGAACATCTTCTCGCCATTCATGAACAAACGGCCGTCAACGGATCGAACAGACGTCTTCATGCCCGTTGTATCGGAACCCGAATTCGGCTCTGAAACCGCGAAAGCGAACGCAAGGCGCCCAGTATTCTGATACTCAAGGCGAATGGGATCGGTTTGCGAGGGGCTCGCGAAAGCCTCAAGAATCTGGAGCTGAAGGAAATCGTTTTGGAACGGCAGGGTCGCGCCCGAAACGCGCGACAATTCCTCAAGCACGAGAACCTGCGCGAGCATGTCGTAGTGAACATGGTTGCGACGATGGATAACGCCAAACCCATTGAAATCGAGGTCAACGAATGCCTTCACGACCTCATCGGGCAAGCCCATATCTCGGCGCCATTGCGCAACCGACTCTTTATTAAAGTAATTCTTGCCAAATTCGCGCACTTGCGAAATAAGCACGCGATCGGCATCGCTCAACATGAAATCCATTGCCGCGCCTTCCTATTCGCGCAACCGCGACGGATTCTCGTCGCGTCACCCCTTATACATATGTTTCGGAATGCGCGCCGCAGCAAGCTCCCCTTGCTTTCCGTTTTGCAAAGCGTGGCGCATTCCATAATGCAATGGCGCGATTATAACCGCCATTTCGCCTTATCGCATTTTTTGCAGGTAATTTGTACCACAGAAACGCGAAAATGACCCATCTACTACATTTTTAGCGATGCACTCAATTTACGCTGAAACCTCAATTACACCAACTCAAGCGATACCGAAGCGCCACGGGCGGCCATATTGTAGCTACCACGAGGTGCGAAGCCGACCGAATGGTCGGTTCGGCAGCGGACAGCCAAACCGACCAAATGCGTGAATCGGTCGGCAACGCACCTCGAGTAAAAGCGGGTTTGCCCCGCTTGAAACAACCAGGGGATATGCCACTGGGCGTATAAAGGCTTTTAAAAATAAAAGCCGCGACATCAAGGAGGAAACATGGCAGATTACTACGGAACCGACACTGTCGTATCCGAGCTTCGCGAGGACGGACTGCTGATCATCCGCATCAACCGCCCCGAGGTCGCCAATGCGCTGAACGGCGCAACTTCCGACGCTATGGAAAACATCATGAACCACGCCGAGAAGGACAAGGCTGTGCGCGCCATCATCGTGACGGGCACCGGCAAGGTCTTCTGCGCCGGCGAGGACCTCTCCGAGCTCTCTGAGGGCGGCGAGTGCCAGACCGTTACCGAGCACGGTTTCGGTGGCATCACGGCTCGTCTGTGCTCCAAGCCCATCATCGCGGCATGCAACGGCTCCGCTGCTGGCGGCGGCATGGAAATCGCCCTTTCCTGCGACATGGTTGTCGCTGCCGAGAACGCCAAGTTCGGCTGCACCGAGGTTGGTCTGGGCATCATCGCTTCTACGGGCGGCATCGTTCGCCTCGCTCGCGACATCAACCGCAAGGACTGCATGGAGCTTCTGCTCACCGGCAAGAAGATCAAGGCTCCTGAGGCAAAAGAGCTTGGCCTGATCAACTACGTCGTTCCGGCTGAAGAGGTCATGGACAAGGCTATCGAGCTGGCCGAGCAGGTTCTGAAGAACGCTCCTTTGGCTCTGAAGTGGACCAAGTATCTGGTTCATGCTGCCGACCAGATGTCTGAGGAAGACGCGATGCGCTACTGCGACGGTGCTTATCGCTTCCTCGAGAAGACCGAAGACGGCATCGAGGGCCCGCTGGCCTTCACCGAGAAGCGCACCCCCAACTGGGTTGGCCGCTAATTCGAGCGAACTTTCAGCTTCTTCCTGGCGCCCGCACGGCCCCCTAAGCGTGCGGGCGCTCCCCTTCGCTACATTCGGCCACTCCTTGGCGCGAAAGCGTCGGCCGAATCATATTGAGAGCGAGCGCTTACCCTTCGCTTTCAGCTTGTCGAAAAGAGACGCGTTATGCGTCTCTTTTCGTTTCTACAGCACATCTCGTCACTCTGTCGCCCTTAAAAAGAAACGCCCCCAGCGCGGCTCGCCCTGAGCTGCCCAGCTTTATTTCATATGCAGGGAGAACTGAAGCGCCCTAGGCATGGCTTTCGTCCAATCCAAAAGAGACAGGATAGACGACCGACTACGCCCATAAACGCATCTAAGAGAGCTCACAAAGCAAAGCGCTCCCCTTGGGTGCCTGGATCCGATAGATTCCGCACGAGCAGAACAGCACTTAATGTGCTGTTCGTAGCGAGCAGGACTTGACCGAAGCGGATTCAGGTACCCAAGGGGAGCGCACAAAGAACGCTATTCGCGAGCTTCCAACTCGTCGATAACCTCTTGGAAATCGGGCGGCAGCGTATCTTCAAACTCCATGCGCTCGCCCGTAATGGGATGGGTGAACGCAAGGCGATACGAATGGAGGAACTGGCGATCGAGGCCGAGATTTTCCTTCTTCCTCCAGCCATACACCGGATCGCCCACGCACGGATGCTTGATGTATTCCATATGCACGCGAATCTGATGCGTGCGGCCCGTAAAGAGCTTGCAATCGATGAGCGTAAAGCCGTCGTCGTTCTTGCCGGGCTCGAAGCGACGTTTGACCGTGAACGTCGTGATGGACGGGCGCGCGTCTTCGCGATCGGAAACCTCCATGCGAAGGCGATCGCGGCCGCCGCGCGCGATGGGAGCGTCGACGATGCCCGTATCGAGAGGAATCCACCCCTGCACGAGCGCCAGATAATGGCGATCGACGTCTTTCAGTCGAATATCCTCCATGAGCGCAAGGCCCACTTCGTTCGTTTTCGCGCACAGCATAAGGCCGCTCGTGTCGCGGTCGAGGCGATGGACGATGCCGAGGCGGTCTTGCTCGCCCTGCACGTCGCAAAGGTTTTCCTTGCCGCAGTGCGCGATAAGCGCATTCACGAGCGTATCGCCGTAATGGCCTTCCGCCGGATGGCACACCAGTCCCGCCTGCTTCGAGATAACGAGTAGATAGTCGTCCTCGTAGCGAATGTCGAGCGGAATATCGGCCGCAACGAGTTCGGGTGCGTGCGGGTCTTCATAGGTCTCGTATTCCAGCACATCACCCACGCAAACCGAAGCGCTCTTGCGCGGCAGCTTGCCATTGAGCGCGCAGCAGCCATCGGCAATGCATTTTGCAGCGGCGCTGCGCGTGGGATACAATCCCTGGGAAGCCATATAGGCGTCAAGGCGCATGCCCTCGCACCCTTCAGGCACCACATTGCGCGCGTAGCTAGACATGGGCGCCCTCCTTACGCGTCGCGAGCAAATAGCCTACAACGAGCAATACGAAACCGCAGGTCACACCAATATCGGCAACATTGAACACTGGAAAGTCGATGAACGTGAAATCGATGAAGTCGACAACGTAGAGTTGGCTGAAGCGATCGATGGCATTGCCCAAGCCCCCCGAGCACACCAGCGAAAGCGCAAGCGTTTCAAGCGCGCTTGGCGCGTGGCCGGCGAGCTTTTCCCAGAAGGCGAACGCAATCACGATGAGCACACAGACGATGCTCGAGGTAATGCCCAAGGCAAACGTCGAATTGCCGAACATGCCCCATGCAGCGCCCGTGTTATGCACGAGCGTGAAGCGGAACAGGCCGCAGTTTGTGCCCGCCTGCCCGAGCTCATAGGCGCCTTCAAAGTACGCCTTCGTAAGACGATCGAGCACCAGCCAAACGAGGGCGACCACTGCAAAAAGCGCAGCTGACTTCTTTTTCGAATTCTTCGATGTCACGATATCGGTAGTCACGTGAACCTTTCTTTAGAAATGCGGAGCGGGCCGAAAGATCACTCCCCCGGCCCGCCTTTGAACTCGCGTGCGATGGCGCGCGAAACTCCAAGCTGCTTTTCAGCACGCCCAGAGCTCGCACGCCCGTATTACGCGAAAATGCGGATGCTTACGCGAGTTGGTCGAGCACGTCGCCGCAGCGCTTGCACACCTCGGCGTGGTTCGCGTTGCCGCCCAGCTCACGATGGTTCCAGCAACGCGGGCACTTCGGCTCGCTGGTCGCGGAAACCTCGACCTGGGCTTCCTCAACGTCGCCCGCGACAACGTCGACATGGCTCACGATGAAGAGCTCTTCGAGGTCGGCTGCGTCATATGCGCCAAGCACGTCGGCGACAGCCTGGGAAACCGTAATCTTCAGCACGGCCTCTTGACTCTTGCCCACGGTTTTCGCGTTACGAGCTTCCTCGATGGCCTTCGTCACGGCGTCGCGAACCTCAAGCAGGCACGCGAAGTTCGCCATAACGGCCTCGGCGGCCTCGCCCTGGGGCAGCGCCGGATTGAAATCGGCAGCCTCGGGCCAGCCGGCCAGCTGCACGCTCACGGGACGGCCCTCGCGATTGCGCTCGGTCTCGGGATAATGATCCCACACCTCGTCGCAGGTGAACGACAGAATCGGACTCATGACGCGCACGAGCACCTCGAGGATGTTCATGAGCACGGTTTGAGCCGAGCGACGCGCCACCGAGCCGGGAGCCTCGGCATACAGGCGGTCTTTCACGACATCCATGTACACCGACGACAAATCGCCGACGACGTAGTCGTAGAGCGCACGGAATACCTGATGGAAGTGGTACTCGTTGTAGCCGCGCTCCACATCGTCGAGCAGCTGCTTCAAGCGCAGCATCGCCCACACGTCAACGGGTCGCATTTCGTCGAGCGAAACGGCGTCGCGCTCGAAGTCGAAACCGTCGAGGTTGCCGAGCAGGAAGCGGAACGTGTTGCGGAAACGACGATACGCGTCGGAGGTGCGCTGCAAAATGTTGTCGCCGATGGAGACGTCGACCGAGTAGTCGGTAGACGCGACCCACAGGCGCAGCACGTCGGCGCCGTACTTGTCGATGACCTCCTGGGGAGCGATGCCGTTGCCCTTAGACTTCGACATCTTCTCGCCGTTTTCGTCAACGGTGAAGCCGCAGCACATAACGCTCTTGTAGGGCGACTGGCCAAACGCGCCCGTGCCCAACAGAAGCGAGCTCTGGAACCAGCCGCGATGCTGGTCGGAGCCCTCAAGGTACATATCGGCAGGCCAACGCAGGTGATCGGCCTCGGCGCGATGCTTCAGCACGCCCACATGCGACACGCCCGATTCCCACCACACGTCGAGAATGTCTTTCTCGGGCACGACATCGGTGCAACCGCACTTCGGGCAGCACGTGCCCTCGGGCAGGTATTCCTTAGGCTCCTTCGTGAACCATGCGTCGGCGCCTTCGGTGTTGAACAGGTCGATAACCGCGTCGAAGGTCTCTTCGGTGGCAACGGTCTCGCCGCAGCTCGCGCACTTGAACACGGGAATCGGCACGCCCCAGCTGCGCTGGCGCGAAATGCACCAGTCGGGACGATCGGCGACCATGGCGCCAATGCGGTTCACGCCCCACTCGGGAATGAACTCAACGTGGTTGTGAATCTGATCGAGCGCAGCCTCGCGCAGGCCCGTGTTGTCCATGGAAACGAACCACTGGTCGGTCGCGCGGAAGATGACGGGCTCATGGCAGCGCCAGCAATGCGGGTAGCTGTGCACGATGTCGACATGGGCGACGAGCGTGCCCTGCTCACGCAGCCACTCGATGATCTTCGGATTGGCCTCATCGGTGGTAAGGCCCGCCCACTGCGGCACGTAGTCGGTGAAGCGGCCGTCGTCGTCAATCGGCATGATGGTGTCGACGCCGAACTTCATGCCAACCTTGTAGTCATCGACGCCATGGCCGGGAGCCGTATGAACGGCGCCGGTGCCTGCGTCGAGGGTGACATGCTCGCCCCAGATGATGCGGCCCGTGTTCTCGTGCAGAACGGGGCAGATATACGTGATGTCGCCGAACTGGTCGCCCTTCATGGTGACGGGCTCGCCATTCGCCTCAACGATGCGATAGCTCTCCCAGCCAGCAACCTTGGCAACGGCCTCAACCATGTCCTTCGCGAACATCATGAATTTGCCGTCAGCCTCGACGAAGCAATAATCGATGTCGGGACCTAGCGACACGGCGGTGTTCGAAGGCAGCGTCCACGGCGTGGTGGTCCAAATGAGCACATAGGCGCGATCGAGGTCGACGCCGGCCTCGGCGAATGCAGCCGGAATGTTGTTGAGCTTGAAGTTCACGTAAATCGAAGGTGACGTCTCGTCGGCGTATTCGATTTCGGCCTCGGCGAGTGCGGTATGGCAATGCGAGCACCAGTGAATAGGCTTGCGACCGCGATACACGGCGCCATCGAGATAGAGCTGCTTGAAAACTTCAACGTTCGCGCTCTCGAAGTTCGGCTGGAACGTGAGGTATGGGTGCTCCCAGTCGCCGTTCACGCCCAGGCGCTTGAAGTCGTTGCGCTGCACGTCGACGAACTTTTCCGCCCACTCGCGGCACAGACGGCGCACCGTCGCCTGAGGCAGCTCGCGCATTTTCTCGGTGCCGAGCTTCTTTTCGACCTCATGCTCAATCGGCTGGCCGTGGCAGTCCCAACCAGGGATATACGGGGTGAAATAGCCGCGCTGCGCGTGCGACTTGATCACGAAGTCTTTCAGAATTTTGTTGAAGGCATGACCAATGTGAATCGGGCCATTCGCATACGGAGGGCCATCATGCAAGATGAAGGGCTCGCCATCTTTGTTCTTCTCGAGAATGCGATGATAGATGTCCTCTTCGGCCCATTTCTCCAGGCGCTTCGGCTCGTTCTGCGGAAGGTTCGCCCTCATGGAGAAGTCGGTTTTCGGCAGATTCATCGACTGCTTGTAATCGTTTCCCATCGTGTACTCCGATTCCTTTCTTCTGTGCGTGTTCCAAGCGCCGAATCGCGCTTGGGGCAGTACGGTTCACGCGATGGCCACCGCGGCCTTCGCGCAAGTTTTCCGAGTATAAAACATCGCGGCGCCAACGCCTACGGCAACAGGCACATTCTATGAGGTTCACACGCCACACGGGCAAGCACACACGTGTCAGGCGTGGCTTCGCGCGTCAGGGTGGCTTCGCGTGTCAGGCATCCCCGCCGCACGTACTGAATCAGATTTTCCCTTCACGGCGAAACGCATGCCCCACGCGGGCGCTTCAGCGCCATCGGCCGCAGCGCGCCCGCACGTGTCGCCGCGTGTCGTTGCCTATGGCAAGCACGTGTTCGCGGACAATAAAAAATGGCTCATGTCAAGACTTCTTGACACCTACGGCTATACTTTTTCTATTCCGCAGTTCAAGAGCGGAACGCCGCGCGAACGCGGCCGCAACGACGGGAGCACCTATGGGCTATCAAATTGTCACCGACTCAGCATGCAACCTTACCGAAGAGATGATCGACGCATTCGGACTCGAGATTCTGCCCCTCACCTTCATGGTCGACGGCGTGCAGCACCGCAGCTACCTCAAAGGCGAGAAAACTGACCTGCGCCAGTTCTACACGATGATGCGCGAAGGGAAGGTCATTACCACGTCCCTCCCCAACATGCAGGAAACCGAGACCACGCTGCGCCGCGTGCTTGATGCAGGCAGCGACGTGCTCTACCTTGGGTTCTCGAGCGCGCTTTCAGGCACCTATGAAGCCACAGAGCTGCTGATGAAACAGCTCGCCGGGGAATATCCCGAGCGCACGCTCTGCGCCGTCGAAACGTTCGCGGCATCGGGCGGCGAAGGCATGCTCGTATATTTGGCCTGCAAGAAAAAGGAAGCGGGCGCGTCGCTTGAAGAAGTCGCTGATTTCGTGCGCGAAACGCGCGACCACCTGTGCCACTGGTTCACCGTCGACGATTTGATGTTCTTGTTCCGCGGCGGACGCGTGAGCCGAACGAGCGCATGGGCGGGCACGTTGCTCAATATCAAACCCGTGATGCACGTCGACAACGAAGGCCGCCTTGTTCCCATGGAAAAAGCGCGCGGCCGTCGCAAGGCAATCAAGGCACTCGTCGACCACATGGAGCAAACAGCAATCGACCCCGCGAACCAAACGATTTTCATCACCCACGGCGATTGCATTGAAGACGTCGTGCTGCTGGAGAGCGAAATCACGAAGCGTCTCGGCTGCACCGAGTTCGTCGTGAACTACGTCGACCCTGTTATCGGCGCGCATTCCGGACCGGGAACGCTTGCATTGTTCTTCGTCGGCGAGCACAAATAGCACACCAAAGCGCCTTCGGGCGCTTTTTTATTGCCCGTTGGTAGGCTTCCCTATTTCAGCTCGATAGAATCGGACCCATGAATCACGATTTCCGCATCGAAGAACGCCTTCAGAGCATCGATGGAAAGCTTCACATCACATGCGGCGCAGGTCTCATAGCTCGAATGCATCGCGAGCTGCGGCAAACCCACGTCAACGCCATGCATGCTCACCTGGGTATTCGACAAGTTGCCCAGCGTGGAGCCGCCCGCCATATCGCTTCGGTTCGCGAACGTTTGCACAGGCACGCCCGCCGCCTCGCATACCGAAAGAAACGCGGCGCGCGAAAACGCATCGGTGCAGTATTTCTGGTTCGCGGCCTCCTTGACCACTATGCCGCCACCAAGAACGGGACGATTTTCCGCATCGGCCACTTCGGGTCGGTTCGGGTGTAGAGCATGGGCGTTATCGCAGCTCACGAGCATGGATTTCGCGACGGCGCAGTGATAATCTTCCCGCGAGAAGCCGAGCGCGACATTCATGCGCTCAAGCGTATCGCGCAGCACCGTGGACATGGCGCCCTGCTTGGTGTTCGATCCGACCTCTTCGTTGTCGAAGCAGCAATACACCGAAACGTCGTGGTCGTTTTCGGCTGCCAAGAACGCCTCGAGCGAAACGAAGGCGCATGCCAAATCGTCGAGCTTGGGCGCCGAAAGGAATTCTTCGCCCGCGCCCCACAGCTCGGGCTTTTGGCGATTCACCAAGAACATATCGCGGGAAATCACCTGGTCCGCGGAAACTCCCAGTTCAAAAGCAACGTATTCATCAAGCGCGCCGCGCGTGAGCGCGCCGGCCGAAAACAGCGGCATGAGGTCGGTCTGGCGGTTCGGGGAGAATTTCTCGTTCACCGAGCGATCCATATGAATCGCCAAACTCGGAATGAGCGCAACGTCGCAAGCCGAATCGTACAGCCTGCTTTCGATGCGCCCGCCTTCGCGCACAAGCACACGACCCGCCAAGCCAAGCGGCTTGTCGAACCACGTGTAGTCGATAGCGCCGCCGTATACCTCGGTATTCAGGCGCACATATGCGCCAGGGCCTTCAAGCTCGCTTTGCGCCTTAAGCTTGAACGTCGGCGAATCGCCATGCGCGGCGGTGATTTGGAAATGGTAATTGTCGAGCTGCTCGCCCACCTTGAACGCGACGACCGTTGAACCGTTGCGCGTCGTGAAATACTTCCCACCGCGCTCAACGCTCCACGCCTCGCCTTCAGGAAGGAACGTGAATCCCGCGTTCTTCAAACGGTCGGAAATCTCGGCCGTCGTATGGAACATGCTTGGACACTTCTCGATGAAAGCGGAAAGTTCCAAAGCCGCGTTGCGCGCATCGGCGGGCATGGCGCTCTCGTGATTGACATTCAGCATTAGTTGCCCTTCTTTCAAAATCACTCTGACTAATCGGCCTTCTCGACATAGGATGGAACATTGCTTTCGGCGCTCGTCGAGGCACCTGAACTCGTCGCTTCGCCCGTGAGCACACGGCTCGAGACCACGTTGCCGGGAGCAACGAGCAAGGCTCCCACGGAGCCGACCTCGGGCGTATCGACATACAGCGTATGGTTGATCATTTGGCTCTGCGAGAAACGCTCATCGGATCGCACCGTGATCACCACATCGGCGCCATCGATTGCCGCCATAGGACGCACGTCATGCGTAAGCACAACGATGATATCGACGCCGGCATTGCGGAAATGGTCGATAACATCGCCGACACGGGCAACCAGTTCCTCGTCAATAGAGTCGACATCGACATCGGCAAGCAGTTCAGCCACATTCGCATACGCGCTCTTCGTGGAAACCCTCGCGCTCGACCCTACCGACGATGTGCGGGACTCGCGCGACGTCGTAATGGTGGTTTTCGTGGTCGTGGCCGCCTTCGGCAAATCAAGCGCCGCAAGCTCGTCGTCGGTAATGCTCACAACGCCGTAGGTATGGCCGCCCTTCATGATGATGCGGCCATATTGGTATTGCTCCAAATCGTTCACGTCGAGCCCGAGGACGGTCGCCTTCTTCGCCTCGTAGATTTGCTTCGCTTCGTCCATCGTCATAGGGTCGCTCGCACCATCGGAAGCCGAGCTCGACGTCGAGGTCGCTGCGCCCGTCGATTCCGAAGCCTTCGCCGAGCCCGAAACGCCCTCCTCGGTTTCGGAATCGAGGCCCAGAGCCATTTTCACGAAGCCTTTGACAGACTGCTCGTCCGATTTGCTCTTCGCGCCCGACGCGCCCTCTTCGGCGCCTTCGTCCGATTCACCGCTTTCGCCCGTGCGGGCCGATCCGTTGGGGACCAGCGCGTTGTCGCTCGTCAGCGAAGACGCGGCCGACGATGAGAATTCGACCGTGCCCTCGTACAGAATCACGCCATACCCCGACATGTCGCCCGCGATATCGTCGATACCCGTAGAGGCATAGTTCAAATTATGTCCGGCGGAAATATACGTCGTGAGCGCTATGAAACCTGCGACGACGAGTAGCCCAAACACCGTGAGCGCGATGCCTTCGCGCACGCCATGACGCACGGTGTCTTTCGTGTTTGACTTCGCGTCAACCAAATGGGCCGCTTCTGGTGAGCAGATCATTTCTTCTAAAGAAAGCTCGCCGCTGTTGGCCTTTTCGCGCGCCTTCTGGGAAATGGCGGGATCCCACAGCACGACAGGCTCGGGAGCGGGAACTTCCTCGAGCGAAGCCTGAGACCCCGACGCAGCTTTCGCCGCACGAATCGCGGCCTCAGCATGGGCGAGCTCAATAGACTCGGGAGTTGGGACCGTATCTTCTTCCCCGGTTTTGCCCGCCAAGTCTTCCGCGAGCTTCTGCTCGTCATCGGCCTTCGAGCTCACAAGCAACACCATGGCAACGATGCAGGCAAAACCAATAAGGTCAACGAGCTCGAAACGCGTTCCAAGCAACGTGACCGTGAAAATGGTAGCCGCCACAGGTTCGACCGCCGCAATCATCGACGCCTTCACCGCGCCGATATCGGCGATCGCCTGCATGTAAATCCATGCAGCGATAACCGTGCCAACCACGATAATCGCGGCCATGCCCAAAATCACTTCGGTGTTCACGTCGACGGGAACTGTCCACGGCTGCTCGATAAAGCACATGGAAGCGCCTGCCACGAACATCGAGAAACCCATGGTGACCAGGCTGCCATAGCGGCCGATAAGCTTAACGGGAATGATGTTGTATGCCGCAAGGCCCACGGCCGAAAGCAGGCCCCATACAAGGCCGGGCAGCGGCATGGCCAAGCTCGAAATGTCGCCGTTCGTCGCAATGAGCACAACGCCGACGAGCGTGAGCACGAGGCCGAATACCTCTCGCTTTCGCGGAAGGCGGTGGCTTGCCCGACAGCTGTAGCCCATAACCAAAACCAAGCCCACCATCGACAACACAGTCGTGGTGCCCGAATCGGTATAGCTGATGGACGTGAGGTACGTGAACTGGCAAAACACGGTGCCGAAAAGGCCATTGACCGCGAACGCAATCCACGCGCGCTTGTTTTTGGCGGCTTCAAGAAAGCGCTCGCGGTCGATGATGGCCGCAAGAATCAAGAACACGACGCCCGAAATCATGCATCGCACCGACGTGACCCACGCCGGCGAGAGATGCTGCGTCTCAAAAAGGAATTCTGCGCATGTGCCAGAAAAAGCCCAGCTCACGCCTCCGATAAGAGCGAAAAGCACGCCGCGTGCGAAATGCGGCCGCGATTTCTGCATGTAACATCCCCCTTTAGCGCGCAAGCCGTGCGCGGGCGGCTAGACGTTCAAAATATCTCGCAAGAAGCGACCAGTGTGGCTTTCGGGAACCTTCGCAACCTGCTCGGGCGTGCCCGTGGCCACAATGGTACCACCGCGCGAGCCGCCTTCGGGTCCGAGGTCGATCAATCGGTCGGCGGTCTTAATAACATCAAGATTATGCTCAATAACGAGCACCGTATTCCCCGCATCGACAAGACGCTGCAAAACATCAAGAAGCTGTCGCACGTCTTCCATATGCAGGCCCGTGGTGGGCTCGTCGAGAATATAGAACGTTTTGCCCGTTTGACGACGCTGCAACTCGCTCGCGAGCTTCACGCGCTGGGCCTCGCCGCCCGAAAGCGTGGTGGCAGGTTGGCCCAATCGAATGTAGCCCAAGCCCACATCGTGCAGCGTTTGGAGCTTGCGCGCCAAGCCCGGCAAATTCTTGAAGAACTCGAGCGCCTCGTCGACCGTCATATCGAGCACGTCGTACACGTTTTTGCCGCGGTACGTCACCTGCAAGGTCTCGCGGTTATAGCGCATGCCGCCGCATACCTCACACGGCACGTACACATCGGGCAAGAAGTGCATCTCAATTTTGATTTGCCCATCGCCCTTGCACGCCTCGCAGCGGCCACCGCTCACATTGAAGCTGAAGCGACCAGGCGCATAGCCGCGCGCCTTCGCCTCCTGCGTGCTCGCAAACAGCGCGCGAATGTCGTCCCACAAGCCGATATACGTCGCGGGATTCGAGCGCGGCGTGCGACCGATGGGGCTTTGGTCGATATCGACGATCTTATCGAGCGCCTCGTAGCCCGTGAGCTTGCGGTATTCGCCCGTGCGATGGCGCGCGTGATTGATGCGGTTCGCGAGCGCCGGCGCAAGCGTGTCGGTGATAAGCGAGCTTTTGCCCGACCCAGAAACGCCCGTGACCACGGTAAGCGTGCCAAGTTCAACGGAAATGGACACGTTCTTTAAGTTGTTCTCGCAAGCACCGGTGAGCTTAATGGCACCGCGTTTGGGCTTGCGGCGAACCTCAGGCACCTCGATACGGCGGCGGCCCGACAGGTAATCAGCCGTGAAGCTTCCCTCGGCGCTCGCCACTTCATCGGGCGTGCCGGCGGCAACCACATGACCGCCCTTCTCGCCCGCACCAGGACCCATATCAATCACGTAGTCGGCATGGCGAATGGTGTCTTCGTCATGCTCGACGACGATAACCGTGTTACCCAAATCGCGCAGGCGTTCAAGGGTGGCGATGAGGCGCTCGTTGTCGCGCTGGTGTAGGCCGATGGACGGCTCGTCCAGAATGTACAACACGCCCATGAGACCAGCACCAATCTGCGTGGCCAGGCGAATGCGCTGGGCCTCGCCGCCTGAAAGCGACGCCGTGCCGCGTTCGAGCGTCAAATAATCAAGACCCACATCGACCAAAAACTGCAGGCGCGCACGCACCTCTTTCACGATGGCCGTGGCAATGAATGCCTGACGCTCGTCGAGCTGCAGGTTGTTGAAGAACTCCAGCGCCTCGGCGGCCGACATGTCGCACGCTTCATGGATATTCTTGCCGCCAACGGTCACGGCGAGAATCTCGGGCTTCAGACGTTTTCCGCCACACGTTGCGCATGGAATGGTGGCGAAATATTTCTCGTATTTCTCGCGCTGGGAATCGCTCGTCGAGTCTTTATAGCGGCCCATGACCGCTTCGCAGGCGCCTTCCCAATCGATGCTCCAGCCCGTTTCGCGACCGTCGACGGTCACGTAGTCGACGAAAACCTTTTCGTTCTTGAGACCATACAGCAACACATCGCGCGTTTTCTTCTTCAAATCTTCCCACGGAGTGGCGGGGTCTTCGCCCATATGTTTGCACACCGCTCGAAGCACCTGGGGATAATAATTGCCCGTTGCAAACGGCGCAATGCAGCCCTCGTTCAGCGACAGCGACGGGTCGGGAATGAGCAGGCTCGGGTCGACTTCCTCGCGGCTGCCGAGGCCCGCGCAATCGGGGCAGGCGCCGTAGGGCGCATTGAAGCTGAAGTCGCGCGGCTGCAGCTCGTCCATCGAATGGCCGTGCTCAGGACACGCGAGGGCAAGCGAATAGAAGTGGTCGCCCGGCATAACCGTCGTGAAGCCCGGAGTCGATTTCTGCCCATCGGCTTCCTGGACTTCCTCATCGACCAAGTGGCACACCACGCGACCATCGGAAAGCTTCGTCGCCGTTTCAACCGATTCGGCAATGCGGCTCGTCGCAGACGCCTTCAACACCACACGGTCGACCACGACATCGATCGTGTGCTTGAACTTTTTATCGAGCTTGACAGGCTCGCCTTCCAGACGCTGCACCACGCCGTCGATACGCACGCGCGAGAAGCCTTCTTTTTGCAGGTCGGAAAGGATTTTCGTGTGCTCACCCTTGCGTCCGACCACGACGGGCGCCAAAATGAGCGCCTTCTTGCCCTCGCCGAGCGCAAGAATTTCGTCGGTTACTTGGTCGGTGGTGCGCGCCTTGATTTCGCGCCCGCATTCAGGACAATGCGGCGTGCCCACGCGCGCGAACAGAAGGCGCAGGTAGTCGTAGATCTCCGTCGTGGTGCCCACCGTTGAGCGCGGGTTTTTCGACGTGGTTTTCTGATCGATTGCCACCGCGGGTGAGAGGCCGTCGATCGAATCGAGGTCGGGCTTGTTCATTTGCCCCAAGAATTGGCGGGCGTAAGCAGAAAGGCTTTCCACATAACGGCGTTGGCCCTCGGCGTAGATGGTGTCGAACGCGAGCGACGACTTACCCGAACCCGACAGGCCCGTAATAACCACGAGCTTATCGCGAGGGATGGTGACGTCGACGTTTTTCAGGTTATGCTCACGCGCGCCCTTGATGACGATGGAATCGCTGGCCACGATCTCGACCTTTCTGCCAAGTATTTGCAACCGCGCCATAATAGCAGAAATAGAACATTCATTCGTTCTTCTTCATAAAGCGCCCCACGATTTCGCCATGGATTGTGCCGCAAGAATGGCGCGTCGACGGTCGCCCTTCCCCTCGAGGCGCCCTACATGCCCGGTTTCACCAAACCGCTTTCATAGGCGGCAACCACGAGCTGGGCTCGATCGTGAGCGTCGAGCTTCACCATGATGCGGCCCACATGCGTGCGAACCGTTGCGGGAGAAATCACCAGTTCAGCAGCGATTTCATCATTGGACATGCCCTTGCCGACCATAGTGAGAATCTCACGCTCTCGGTCGGTAAGATCAGAGATGCGCGTGCCATCGAAGCGCGCCTTGCTGCGCGACGCGGCGTACGTCTCAACCAAGCGGCGCGTGATCGAGGGCTGAATGAGCGCATTGCCCTCATGCACAACGCGAATGGCCTGCGCCAAATCGTCGGGATCGACATCTTTCAGCAAGAAGCCGCTCGCACCCGCCGCAAGCGCATCGTAGACATATTCATCGATATCGAACGTCGTAAGAATAAGCACCGCAACATCGGCCGTATCGGGGTCGCCCGCGAGCTCTCGGCAGGCTTCGATGCCATCTTTGCGCGGCATGCGAATATCCATGAGCAGCACGTCGGGGCGCATGCGACGCGCCAATGCGACGGCATCGGCGCCATCGACCGCCTCGCCCACCACTTCAATGCCGGGAAACGACGAAAGAATGAACCTGAAGCCCTTACGAACCAGGTCTTGGTCATCGGCAATGGCGACCCGAATGGGTGCGCCGCCGCACGTCTCATCGATGTTCGTCATCGTGTACCACCTCCAAGGGTACGTCGGCGCGAATCGTGCATCCGCGGCCAGGCTCGCTTTCTATGGTGAATGCGCCGTTGAGCGCTTCGATTCTCTCGCCCATGCCCTCGAGGCCATGGCCTTCGGCATGCTCACGCACCCCGCTGCCCATGCCGACGCCGTCGTCGGAAAATACGAGCGTCGCCTTCGAGGGGGAAGATGCCAGTTCAATGCGAATACGAGAGGCATGGGCGTGGCGCACAGCATTGGTGGCCGACTCGCGCGCGAGCGAGAACAGCGCCATATCGACGAATGCGGGCACCCGCGCCTTGTCGTAATCGCTTTCGTCGAAATCGACCTCGATGCCAGCGCGCTGCAAGAACGACACGACATCGGCCATGCGCTCGGTGCCTTCGGCGGGCGCATGCTCAGCGGCTTCGTCGCCACGCAGCACTCCGATAAGCGAGCGGATCTCATCGAGCGACGATTTCGAAACCGATCGAATGTCGGCAATCGCTTCTTTCGCTGCAGCAGGGTTCAAGTCGATGAGGCGCTCCGCCGCAGCCGCCTGAATGGCGACCGCAGAGAGGGAATGGGCCGTAATATCGTGCACCTCACGCGCGATGCGCACACGCTCGTCGGCAACGCGGCGCGCAGCGAGCTCTTCGCGCGTGCGCTCGGCTTCAGCCAAACGGCGGCGCGTCTCTTCCATGTACGCATGGTACATGCGCACGCCGAAACCGCCCAAGGCCGCGACCACCACAAACGCAACGTTTTCGATGCGCATCACAAGCGCCATGGCGACGCTCGAAGCACCCATGGGAACCACCGCCGCGCACACGCCCACCACAGCCGCAGCCGCAAGGGCCTCGCCGCGGGCGCGTTCGCTTGCCACGGTATAGACAGCCACGATGGGGCCAATGGGCGAAAGCGAAACCGTTCCGCCCATGGAATTCGACAGGAAAACATAACATGCAAGGGTGAGCGCGAGCACGAACCACGGCGCCTCGCGACGAAGAATCAACGGCGCAGTCGTAAGGGCAACCGCCAAATATGCATAGATGTTAGGAACGTAATTAACCCAGCTCGACCCATAGGGACCAGCATCAACATGCACGACGGAAGAAGCGGTAATCACCATTTGGGCACAGCCAAACGCGAATGCGACAAGAGCGACGGCAACGTCGATTCCCCAATCGGCCGCGCTGCGATTCTGGGGCGCGGCGCCTTTTTCCGACACTCCGCCGAAAATACCGCTTGACGCGATGTTGTGCTTCACGAAACCGGCGAAGTCTTCCTCGCTGGAAGCATCGGGGCGGGAATGAGGGGCGGCCTGCGCGCGATCCTCGGGGCAGCTTTCGGCGCGACCCTCGGTGCAACCGTCAGAGCGACCTTCGACGTGGCCGTCAGCCTGATTTTCAGCGCAACCATCAGCACGATCACCAGCATGACCTGCGGCTTGCTCTCCGGCCCATTCGCCATGCAAAGAGGGTTCTACGGCGCACGGAGGGCAAGAACGCCCGCTCGCTTCGGGCTCAAAGACAGCAGCTCCACAATTGGCAGTGCCACAATCGGCTGGATCAAAGTTGTCGGTATGTTCCTTTATATTTTGCATGGAGTCATCGTAGAACATGGGCAGCGTTTCATCCATACTGCCAGCAGCGTAAACCCGACAATTGTTCAAAAAGGTGCTCGAATGCGGCATATTCGCATGTCACAGCAAGCACATCGTGCAGCCTTCCACTCATTTCTTCCCATACCACCAGGTCAGAAAGCCGTTTTCTCGCTCTCAAATTACAACCTCGCTAGATGGGTGATTTTTTAACCACATTCGAGCACCTTTTTGATCATTTCATAGATCATTTCTGTGCGCGAAGGAACAGAAAGGGAGCGAAAGAACACGACCGAGCGCCACGCGGCGGCACATCGCGAATGCGCCGCCCGAATTCGCGCCCTCCACGGCACAACAGCGGCGCGCACGCCGCTTTATCGCAAGTAGCCGCATACTCCTCGCAACGGAACAGCCTCCTGCGTCTTTTCCTCCGTATAGAGATGTACTCGTCCACGGGTCGGTTCCGTCTTATGGGGAGCTGCTGCTTGGCAAGCAATTTCCAAACATACCCGCCGATCACACTCGGCGAGCCTAATACCACGAAGCCGAAGTGAAGACGACCACGCCCTTCGCGCGGCCTCCACAGCAAAGCGGCACGCCGCACGTCTCCCGCCCGCGGCAAAACGACAGCCCGCATTTCTCTTCCGCCCGCAGCAAAACGGCGCGAGACATGCCTTTTCTGCCCATGGGAAAACGGCACGGCGCACGCCTTTCCTCCCATGGCAAAAACGGCACGGCGCATACCTCTTTCACCTTCAGAAAAACGACGACCCGCACGCCTCTTCTATCTGCAGCAAAACGACAGCCCGCACGCCTCCCCTATCCGCGCGGAAGGGTGCGGCGATGCTCCTCTTTCAAATGAGAGATGGACACATGCGTATAGATTTGCGTGGTCGACAAGCTCGAATGGCCGAGCATCTCTTGCACGCTGCGCAAATCAGCGCCACCTTCGACCAGGTCGGTCGCAAACGTGTGACGCATATCGTGCGGCGAAAGCGTTTGGTCGAGACCCGCAGCAAGCAGACTTTGCTTGAACATTTTGCGAAGCGCATCGGGCGACATCCGATTGCCGCGCGTGCTCACGAAGAAATACGGACTCTCTTTGCCAGCGAGCAGCGCCGGGCGCGCGTTGAAAAGATAGTCGCGCATGGAAGCGATAGCGAGCTCATGCAGCGGCACGATGCGCTCTTTCGAGCCTTTGCCGAACACGCGCACCTGCGCGGTGTCGAAATCGACATTGTCGACCAGCAAGCCCGACGTTTCCGAAATACGCGCGCCGCATGCGTACAAGAACTCGAGAATCGCGCGGTTGCGCATATCGGAAGGCTTATCGCTGCCGCGCCACACCGAAAGCAAACGCGCCATGTCGGCGGGCGGAATAGTTCGCGGAAGGCTGCGAGCGAGCTTGGGGCCGCTCACCACATCGGCGGGATTCGACTCGACCAACCCCTCGGCCGCAAGCCATCGGAAAAACGAGCGAATGGAAGACAGACGACGGTTCACCGTGCGACGGGAATACTGGGCATAGTCCAAATCGCCCAAATAGCTTCGCATATCGCGTCGCGTCGCGCACAGCGGATTCACCGAGGAGCGTGCCGCCCATCGGCCGAAGTCGAGCAAATCGAGCCGATAATTGCGCACGGTATGCTGCGACGAATTGCGCTCCACAACGAGCATGTCGCAATAGCTTGCGAGATAATCCAAGTAGAGCTCGTCAATCGCGGGAAGCCCGGGTTCGTCCGCCTGGCGTTCAACTTGTGCGCCCGTCCGGCCTTCAACCTGCGCGCCCAACCCTCGTTCGGCTTGCGCTCCCGCCTCGTAATCAACCCGCACGGCTGCCTCGCGTTCAACCTGAACGTTCGCCTCGCGCACAACTGGCGCAGCAAGCTCCCACTCAACCTGCGCGCACGCCTTCCCGACTTCCGGTTTCGCCTTCGCCATGCCTTAGAGCAGGCCCTTGGCACGAATATCAGCCACGTAGCCCTCCATGGCGCGCGACCCGCGCTCGGCATAGGCGGCGTAGCGCATACCCTTGTTGCGAATATGCTGATCGAGCGGCTTCAAGATGCCGAAATTCACGTGCATGGGCTGATAGTCTTGCGTTGCGGGGTCGGTGGCGTAATCGAGCAGCGCGCCGAAAGCGGTTTCCACAGGCAAAAGCGGAGCCTGCATGCCTTGGAGCCGGGCATACACGAACAGCGCGCACATAAGACCCGACGCGATGGCCTCGCAATAGCCCTCGGTGCCAGAAAGCTGACCGGCAACATACACGGGGGCGTCGATGCCGCGCAAGCGCAAATCGCGATCGAGCAGGCGCGGGGCCTGGATGAACGTGTTGCGATGCATGACGCCATAACGCGCGAACTCGGCGTTTTGCAAACCGGGGATCATGCGGAAGACACGTTTCTGCTCGCCAAATGTGAGATTGGTCTGGAAGCCCACCAGATTGTAGGCCGTGCCCTGGGCGTTTTCGGCACGAAGCTGCACCGCCGCCCACGGACGACGACCCGTTGCAGGATCGGTAAGCCCCACGGGCTTGCAAGTACCGAATCGGGGTGCGTCGGCGCCCTTGCGGGCGATTTCCTCAATAGGCTGGCACGCCTGGAACAAGTCTTTCGTTTCGAAGTCGCGCTTAATAACGCGATCGGCAGCAACAAGCTCCGCAATAAAGGCGTCATAGCTCTCTTTGTCGAAAGGCGCGTTCAGGTAATCGCCGGGAGCATCTTGCTCGTAGCGCGATTGGCGGAACAACACATCCATATCAAGGGAATCGGCCATGACCACGGGCGCCGCCGCGTCAAAGAACGCGAGATTGTCGGAGCCGGTTTTGTCAACAAGCCACTGAGCAAGCGCATCGCTCGTAAGCGGGCCCGTTGCCAAAATGGTAGCATCCGCAGCGCCCAAGGAAGCGTCGAGCGGGTCGGAAACGCACATCACACGATATTCGATATAAGGGTTTTCCTTCACCATGGAAGTGACGTCGGCGGAGAACTCGTCTCGATCGACCGCGAGCGCACCACCCGCGTCGACGCGGGTTCGGCCCGCCGCCGCAATAAGCTGCGAACCGAGTGCTGCAAGCTCCGCCTTCAGCATGCCTGCAGCGCTTTCAGGCTTGGTGCTCTTCAGGGAGTTCGAGCACACGAGCTCGGCGCAATCGCCGCCGCGATGCACATCGGTTTCGGTTTCGGGGCGCATCTCGAACAGACGCACATGCACGCCACGCTGGGCGAGCTGAAGCGCGGCCTCGCTGCCTGCGAGACCCGCGCCGATTATGTTCACAAATTTATCCATGCAGCGAGGATAACACACCCGCATGGCAATTCATAAAAGCCCGCAAGCTATCCAACAGCGCCAAACCGGCCATCGGGAAAACGAGTGAGCGCGCCCGCCCCTTCCAGCAGCGATACATGCGCCATGACGCGTGTCGCCGCGGCCATGGGATCATCGCCATCAGCGAACAGGGCGATGATTTCTTCGAGGCGCATAGGATCCGCCGCAAGCGCCGAAAGAATAGGATCGTCGACCCCCGCATCGGCCCCATCGCCCGCAAATAACGCCAACTGTTCAGCGCCATAGCCGCCTCCCACGATTTCCGGAAATAACGACATAATCGCCGAATCGAACACTTCCTTGCTCACGATGGGCATAGCTCCCTGCGCGAGCAACATATTCGAGCCCGCCGATGTGGCGGAAAAAATCGACCCCGGCACCGCAAGCACATCTTTATTGGCAGCAAGCGCTTCGTCGGCCGTAGAGAACGTACCGCTGGGAAGCCCCGCTTCCACGATAAGCGTCGCACGCGCCAACCCCGCGATAAGGCGATTGCGTTTGCGAAACATGAAGGGCTTCGGCGGATAATGCCACGGAAATTCCGAAGCAACCGCTCCTCCGCCCTTGACGATGCGCCGAAACAGATCCACGTTCGATTTCGGATACGGTTCGTCGCAACCGCCGCCCAGAAACGCGACGGTTTGACCGCCGGCCGCAAGAGCCGCCTCGTGCGCGGCTGCGTCGCAACCGCGCGCACCGCCCGAAATCACCACCACGCCGAGCTCAGCTGCGCGGCCTGCCAACATTTTGGTCGCATTCAACCCATAAGGCGTCGCCTTGCGCGCCCCGACGACCGCAAGACCCTCTTTAAGCGCAGAGGGGTCGCCGATCACATAGAGCCGTTCTGGCGGCTCGGGCACAGCCTCAAACGCATCTGGATACCCTTTCGTGCCCCGCGCAATTTCGAATCGCGGGCCATCGATGCGAAAACGTTCTTCCATGGCCGTTATACCCCCTTTCGGAGCTTGAAGCTCAGAGCTTCCATAAGGTGCTCTTCGGCCACCGACTTCGATTCGGCGATGTCGGCAATTGTGCGCGCCACCATGAGCGCTCGCGTTATTCCACGCCCAGAAAGAAGCTGTGTGCGCGACACCGTTTCCAACAAGCCCCGCGTTCGTTGCGCCATGCGGCAACGGGCAAGCAGCGCGCCCACATCGATGGCATCGCTATCGCCAAGCACGGCCCGCCGCCACGAACTGAACTCGCGAGCAGCCAAAACACCCGCCAGCAAACGCTCGGAGTCGATTGGGTCGCGGCCATCGGCGCGATCGAGCATCTCGCCGGGATCGCAGCGCCACACATCGACATGCATATCGATTCGGTCGAGCAGCGGGCCGCCGATGTTGCCCTGGTACCGCTCGATTTTCCATTGCGGACAGGTGCATTGCTTTTGAGGGTCACCGTAATACCCACAAGGACAGGGATTCGCCGCCGCGACAAGCGAAAAACGTGCAGGAAGCGCAACGCTGCCATCGGCCCGGGTTATCACGATGCGGCCCATTTCCATGGGCTGGCGAAGCGCTTGAAGCGATCGCGACGAGAATTCCGGCAATTCGTCGAGGAACAGAACGCCGGCATGAGCAAGCGATATCTCACCTGGATGCACGGGCGTTCCCCCGCCCACAAGGCCCGCCACCGTAGCGCTGTGATGCACGCGGCGAAACGGCCGTGTGCCCGCGAGAATAGAATCGATGGGCTCGCCCGCAACGGAATGGACGATAGCCGCCTCAAGCCTTTCGTCATCGGAAAGCGGCGGCAATATGGAAGGCAGGGCACGCGCAAGCATGGTTTTGCCCGATCCCGGAGGCCCCATGAGCAAAATGCCGTGGCCGCCCGCGGCCGCAACCTGCATAGCGCGCTTGGCAGCCGCCTGTCCACGGATATCGCCAAAATCGGGCGCCTCAACCGAAGAAGAAGGCGCGCAGAAATCGAGTGGCCGCACGGCCATGGAGCGCAAACTGGCAAGCGAGGGCAACGCGAGCTGCTCCATGTGCCCAAGCGGCGCTCCGTCACGCGCATCGGCGCTCACCAAGAGTTTGCACCCGAGCTCACGAGCGCACGCGGCGAATGCGAGCGTACCGTGCACCGGTCGCACGGAGCCGTCGAGCCCAAGCTCCCCTACCAGCAAGCATTCACCAAGAGCTTCTGCGTCGATTTGCTTCGTTGCCGCCAAAATCGCCGCAGCGATAGGCAAATCGAAGCCCGACCCGGCCTTGCGAATGGAGCTTGGCGCCAAATTCACCACCACTTTATCGCCCGGCATGGTGAAGCCGCAGGCTTTTATGGCAGCCCGCACGCGCTCGGTCGATTCGCGCACGGCGGCATCGGGCATGCCGACAATAGAAAAACCCGGCAATCCGTTCGAGACAACCACTTCAACGGCAACAGGAATCGCCCGCACGCCCACAATGGTCGCCGAATATAACGAGCATCGCAGCTGCATGACGTCACGCGCCCGCGCCGAAAGCGTTCACGATATGTTTCACGAAGCCCTTCGAATTCGGCATTGCTTGAATGGCGATCACGTCGAAGCGCACGCGGGCATCGGCCCCATCATAGCTAGACAAAAAGCTATAAGCGATGCGTTCATAACGGGCGCGCTTCTTCGGCGTGACCGCTTCCTGGGGAAAGCCTTTATCGCCACCCGCGCGCGTTTTCACTTCAACAAATACGAGGCAGCCGTCATCAAGAGCGATGATGTCGGCCTCGCCTGCGGCGCACGCCCAGTTGCGCTCCAGAATGATGTAGTCGTTTCGTTTCAGCAATTCGCAGGCGAGGTCTTCGCCGTAGGCCCCCAGTGTCTTCGGGTCGCAATTCCAGCGCTTGACGAAAGCGATTTCTTCTTCATCGTCGCCCCAATAGCCCTCATCGACAGCGGCGCATTCGTCGCTCACATGGGCATGGGAGTGCGGATTGCGTGGTGCAGCATTTTTTTCGGTCATGGCATCCCCTTTCTCGTACGGCGAGTGTAGAGGTGAAACCTTGTCCGATTCTTGCCCAAATCACGCGCTTTTCCTCGCGACAACCTTGCAATTGCCCCGCGATTCCCCAGCGTATTCTTTGGCCTTTAATGCCAATCGCTCTTCGTTTCCATCGCGTTCTCACGCATTTTTCCGGCAATTCTCCGACGATTCGCGCACAAATTCCCCGCGTTTCCCGCGGCGTGGAAGGGCGGCCTTCTTAGAACAGCGTCTCCTGCGTCCAGGCACGACAAAAACTCGCGCGGTGCACGGGAGAAAGTCCATATTGCTTTATTGCCTCGATATGCTCGGCGCTCGCGTAGCCTTTGTTCGATTCGAAGCCGTAATGGGGAAACCGCTCGGCATAGCGGCACATGAGCGCGTCACGATCGACCTTCGCGATAATGGACGCCGCCGCGATGGACGCGCATTTCCCATCGCCTTTCACAATATTGACCTCGCGTGCGTCGAGATGCTGCGCATTGCCATCGAGCAACACCGCATCGAGCGAAGCGCCTTTCGCTGAAAGCTGCTCCTCAATAGCTGCAATAGCGCGCAGGTTCGCCATACGCAACGCCCACGTCATGCCATGTTCATCGATTTCCTGAGGCTGAATGTATTCGATATCCCACGCGATAGCCACCTCGCGCACCACGGCGGCGATTTCTTCGCGACGCTCAGCAGAAAGCTGCTTCGAATCGTTCACGCCCTCGACACGCGGGTCGTCGGGCAGCACGACGGCACCAATGGCAAGCGGACCTGCGACCGGGCCTCGACCCACTTCATCGAGCCCCACGGCGATGCCGCCTCCTGCAAGTTTTGCCTGGAAGCTGTACATGCCCTCCAGACGAGCCGCTTCCGCGTCTTCGGCGGCGAAGCGGCGCGCAGCGCTTTTCAGGGCAGCTTTGACCCCCTTGCGCCCATCGGCAGCAAGGGCGCGGGCAAGCGCCTCGTATTCCGCGCGATTCGCGGTCTTCAGGGCTTCTCGTATTTCTGCAAGCGTTTGAGCCATTCGTTCCCCTCGTTTCTGGGCGACGATTCTTTTTCCATGCGACGAAGCATTTCGCTCACGCAAAACAGCAGTGAACACCGTTGGAATGCGCGCGCAGAATACCCCAGCGCATGGAAAATGAAACAAGAAAGGGGTCCCGAAGGACCCCTTCCAAAGCACCAATTCGGTAAAGACTTAGAATGCCTTTTCCTTGATCTTGGCAGCCTTGCCCACCTTGTCGCGCAGGTAGTACAGCTTGGCACGACGGACCTTGCCGTGACGCACGACCTCGATCTTCTCGATCTTGGGGGAGTGCACGGGGAAGGTACGCTCAACGCCAACGCCGAAGCTGATCTTGCGGACGGTGAAGGTCTCGCGGCAGGTATGGCCGTGACGACGGATAACGTCGCCCTGGAAAACCTGGATGCGCTCGCGGTTACCCTCGGTAATGCGATAGTGCACCTTGACCGTGTCGCCGACGTTGAACGGGGCGACTTCCTTGATCTGCTGCTGCTCGATAGCGCGGATGATATCCATTTCGTTTCCTTCTGCTAGTCTTTTCCTTCGACTGTGCTGCTTAAAACGCCAGTTTCGGGTTCGCCTTCGCGCTTGCGCGCGGGCATCGCATGCAATGCCCAACTAAGCTGAGCCCTTCAAGGTTCTGGACAAAACCTGGCACCGCAGCAGAGGTCGGATGGAAACGAACGCGACCCGAAGGTTGCTCGTTCCGACGTGAAACGGAGCGCTTAAGAAGCCGACGTTGAATTATAGCAGAGACGCACTCGCTCTCCAAGAGCTTTTTGCCCCTTGGGCAAGCGAACACAACTTGTGCAAATTGGCGCGCGAAATGCGGTTATGGAGCGCACGAAAGAGCCGCCCGCCACACCGCCCGCACGCGGGATACCGCCGCAGTTTCTAGCGGATGTTGGGCAGCCCCACGCCAGCAAGCATCTCGCGCTCGCGAGCTTCCATGGCCTCGGCCTCTTCGTCGGAATGCACATGATCCCATCCGCACAAGTGCAGAAGGCCATGCACGAGCAGCACCGCGAGCTCTTCTTGCGGCGTGGTGCCGAACTGGGCCGTTTGAGCGCGCGCATAATCGGAGGCGATGATGATGTCGCCAAGCATGAACGGCTCGTCATCGGGCACGCCCGCGTCGTCGTACGCCGCTCCCCCGTCGAAATCGTCGTCAAGGCCGTCGCACTCGAAGCTGAGCACGTCGGTCGGGCGGTCGATTCCGCGGTATTCCTTGTTCAGGCGATGAACTTCCTCGTCGGTCGTGAGCGTGATGGAGACCTCGGTTGTGGCGGGGCATCCTTCCTGCTCAAGCACGTATTGCGTGATACCCTCGATATCGACGCCGCTCGCGATGTCGGCGCCATGCTCGATTTCGATTTCGATGTTCATTTAAAACCCTTTCTTGTCGGCGCCCATGCCTCCGCACGCATACAAAACGAGCGCAGGGGCAACGATTCCAGCGGTTTCGGTACGAAGGATCGACGGGCCAAGCGTCACAGGCCAGGCATTGACGCCTGCCGTGAGCGCTTCGACCTCATCGGCGGAAAGGCCGCCCTCGGGACCCACCAGCACGGCGATGCGCGGCTTGGCGACAGCGGCGCTCCCGAGCGACTGTTCGAGCGCGGCGGCGATGGTCTTCGTCGAGGGGCATTCCTCCCAGCATACGAGCACGCAGTCGAATTCGCGCAGCAGCTGCACAGCCTGCTTCACCGTATGCGGCCCATGCACGCGCGGCTCGACCATGCGTCCCGATTGCATGGCGGCAGAATGCGCGATGGCCTGCCAACGGGCAAGCTTGGACTTCGCCTTCTTCGCATCGAGCTTCATGACGCAACGAGAGCTCGAAAGGGGCACGAACTCGTCAATGCCCACCTCGGTCGCATGGCGAATGATATCGTCCATCTTGTCGCCCTTGGCAAGGCCCTGGAACAGCGCAATGCTCGCAGGCGCCTGCGGCGCATCGAGACGCTGCGCGATGCGCGCCACCAGGCCATCGTGCGCCGAGATGATTTCCAGTTCGAAATAATCGCTCGCCGCATCAACAACGCTTATATGCTCGCCCTCAGACAGGCGCAGCACGCGCGCGTGTTTGGCGTCTTCCGCAGAAAGGCGCACGGGGAATTCCTGCGCCGTCTCTTCGGCGATAACTTGGCCGTCAAGAAAAAAATGATGGAATGACATGCGCTTGCCCCCCTATGCTCCCAGCAGCGCCAAAAGCGCCGGAACGAATACGATAAGGCCTACGACGACGCTTGCGCAGGCTGTGATAAGGGCGGCACCCGCCGCGCAATCTTTCGCGCGCTTGGCAAGCGGGTGGATGTCAGGCGAAGCCAAATCAACGATTGCCTCTATCGCCGTGTTCACGGTTTCCATGGCGAGCTGTACGCCCACGCACATGGCAACCACAGCCCACCCCCAAGCAGGCACCTGCAAAAGCGCGCACGCGGCAAAAACCACAACCGCCGCCACGACATCGACCTTGAAGTTGCGCTCGCTTCCCGCCTGGACCACGCCCGAAGCCGCATAACCGAACGATTTCACGAGATTGTTCTTGCGCTTCAGCGTTTCGCCCGTTTCGCCCATCTCACCCGCATCGACGCTTTGGCCTGCTGCCTCGCCGCCGCCGGCCATGGGCTCGCTTCCAGACGCGCCGGAATTCGAACGTTCTTCCATCATAGTTCGCACTCCACCAAATCGCCCACGATGCTGCCCGCTGGGGCATCGATTCCGTGATAGCTCTCAGTCGTGGCGTTGCCCTCCGATTCGACCAGGGCCAATTCCCTCGACCCGCAACGGCGATGCATATCGTCGGCGCGAAGACGTTCCTCGATCGCCTCGAGCCTTTTGGCGCGCTCGGCCTTCACTTCGGGCGAGACCTGATCGTCGCGCTCGGCCGCAGGCGTTCCCGCACGCTTCGAGTAGCGGAAAATGTGTATCTTCGAAAAGCGGCATATTTCAGCCACGCGGCATGTCTCGAGGAAGTCTTCTTCAGTTTCGCCGGGAAAGCCGACGATGACGTCAGTCGAAAGCGACAGCTGGGGCATGGCGGCATACAGCTTCTCGACCAGGCCCAAAAATCGCTCGGCGCTATAGGGGCGTCGCATTTCGCGCAGCACCTTGCTCGAACCCGATTGCAGCGGCAAATGCAAATGTCGGCAAATGCGGCCATTCGATGCGGCCATGAGCTCAATAAGGTCGTCATCGACGTCGCGCGGCTCAATCGACGACACGCGGAAACGAACGCGCGGCACGACGCCAAGGCCCGAATCGGCGGGAAATTCTTCATCGACCGCTTTCATAAGGCAACGCAGCAAATCGGCCAGGCGCATGTCGCCCTCGCGATACGAGCCCAAATTAATGCCCGTGAGCACGATTTCACGCACGCCCGCGCGCGCGAGCTCACGCACTTCCTCAATAATCTCTTCGGAAGGCCGCGATGTGGCACGCCCGCGCGCAACATGCACGATGCAGTACGTGCACGCATTGTTGCAGCCATCTTGCACCTTCACGCCAACACGCGTGGGAAATTCCTCGCCCGCGCGAATGGCGGCCAAGGCGGGCGACTCGCTCGTCTGCGCGCCAAGCACGTCGGCCATGGCGCTTTTCGGCACCACTTCGATGCGGGGATCCATCTCGGTATAGGTAATGGGATCGATGGCGGCGGCGCAACCGGTTACAACGACGCGAGCGAAATCGTTCGCGCGCAGCGACTGGCGCACGGCCTTGCGCGTTTTCTTTTCAGCCTCGCCCGTAACGGTGCACGTGTTCACGACAATGAAATCGGCGGCCTCGATGGGCACTTCTCGCCCACCGCCCGCAATAAGGGCGGCTGCGAAATCGTCGCTTTCGACGCGGTTCACCTTGCAGCCAAGGTTCACGACATGAAAAGAAGCTGCATTTTTTTTGGTTTGTTCCAACAAAGGCATTCCTTGCATTCGGCAATCAACGGCAGTCAACGGCGCTCAATCGTTTCAGGCAACCAGTGTACCCGAAGCGAAAGCGAAAAAGCCGCAACAACAAAGAGGCACCTAGCTCTACGCCAGGTGCCTTCATGCTTCCTAGTTGAACGCGTCGCGCAACTTCTGCAGCGGGCTGCGCGGTGCGGCCACGTCTTCGCCGAATTCCTCGGCCACCTTTTCGAGCAGCTCACGCTGCTTCTTGGTGACCTTCTTCGGAATAAGCACGGTAATGTGCACATACATATCGCCGCGCTCGGTGGACTTCAAACGGGGCATGCCCATGCCCTTTACGCGAATGACCTGCTCGTTTTGGCAGCCCTCGGGAACGCGAACCTTCACCTTTTCGTCATGGAAGATGCCGTCAATCTCGATTTCGGCGCCGAGCGTGGCCTGGATGAAGCTCACGTTCGCACGGGCGTGCAGATTGTCGCCCTCGCGCTCGAAGAACTCATGCGGCTGAATACGGCACGTCACGATGAGGTCGCCCGGACGAGCGCCGTGCATGCCGGCCTCGCCGAAGCCCGTCACGCGCAGCTGCTGGCCCTCGCGAATGCCGGCAGGCACTTCGACGGTGACATGCTGGCGATCGGGGATGCGGCCCTGGCCCTCGCATTCTTCGCACGGCTTGTCGATGACTTTGCCCGTGCCGCCGCATGTAGAGCACGTAGAGGCGGTTTGCATATCGCCCAGGAACGTATGCTGCACGGTGACCACGCGGCCGCGACCGTGGCAATCGGGGCAATCGATTTCTTTGCCGCCCTCGGCCTTGCCCGAGCCATTGCACACCTCGCACGGCGCCAGGCGGTCGTAGACGATTTCCTTCTTCGCGCCCGCAGCGACCTCTTCAAGCGTCAGGCGCAGGCCAACGCCCATATCGCGGCCTT
Source organism: uncultured Slackia sp. (assembly GCF_934630525.1). GTDB lineage: Bacteria > Actinomycetota > Coriobacteriia > Coriobacteriales > Eggerthellaceae > Slackia. The sequence continues at coordinate 76,429 of NZ_CAKTVX010000001.1, read as the reverse complement.
CTTTGCGCACCGTGGCGCGACCGCCCGCAGCGCCGCCGAAGAAGCTCGAGAAAATATCGCCCATGCCGCCGAAACCGCCGCCGAAGATGTCTTCGAAGTCGACGTTGTAGCCGCCGGCGGGGCCGCCCGCCGCTCCGGGAACCGTGCCGAAGCGGTCGTACTGCGCACGCTTATTGGCGTCGGAAAGCACGTCGTAGGCCTCGTTCAATTCCTTGAAACGATCCTCTGCATCGGGCGCTTTATTCACATCGGGGTGAAGTTCGCGCGCTTTGCGGCGAAACGCCTTCTTGATTTCGGCGTCGGTTGCATCTTTGCTGACGCCCAAAATGGCGTAGAGGTCTTTTGCCATAGTGTGTGTGAGCCTTCCTATTTACAAATCTTTCAGCGCGCTTTTCGCGGAGCGCACCACGCTGATGACCTTCGAATAATCCATGCGCGTAGGGCCGATGACGGCGACCACGCCTTGAGCCTCGCCCGAACCGTATTGGGCGGCGACGACCGAAACCCCCGATAGCTCGCTCGCGGAATTCTCCTTACCGATGCGAACCTCGAGCGAATCGGGGGCATTGCCCGCAGAGCCCACGTCGTCGAAAAGATGCATAAGCACCGTGTCGTCTTCGAGCACTTGGAGCACGGGCAACGCAGCGGACGAGTTGCTGAATTCGGGCTTGCTCAGCAACGTCGACATACCCAAGCTATGCGCGCGGCCTTCGTCGGCCTTCGCCATGCAAACAACGAGCTCGTCAATCACGATGCGCGCGAGCGGGCTGGAAAGCGCTTCAATACGCACGCCCTTCGCTTTGCGCACCTCGGAAATTGAACGCCCCGAAAGCGCGGCGTTCAATGCATTCTGCACGTCGGCCAGCTCATCGGCGGAAACGTCTTCCGCAAACTCGACCGACCGGTTGAACACCTGACCGTCGTCGGTAACGACGACCATGAGCATGCGACGAGACGACATGGACACGAGCGAAATTTGCTTCACCGAAGACGCGAGCAAAGAAGGCGCGACCACAACCGAAAGGCAATCGGTCAAGCGAGACAGGGCGGCCGATGTTTGCTCCATGAGGTCGTCCATCTTCGTTGCCGCATCACGCACGTCGTCGAACATGCCGCCCGTGGCGTCTTCGCCGTATTCGCGCGAAAGCAAATCGTCGACGAATGCACGATAGCCCGCATCGGTCGGAACGCGGCCGGCGGAAGTGTGCGGAGAAGTGAGATAGCCTTCATCTTCAAGCACCGAGAGTTCGTTGCGAACCGTAGCAGAGGAAACGCCGAGCCGGTAACGATCGACCAAGGTGCGCGAGCCTACAGGCTGCGCGTTGGCGATGTACTCCTCGATAAGCGCTTGAAGCACTTTCTGTCGACGATCGGACAGCAACGGTTCTCGGCCCCTTTCATGCGACGCATTCCATGCCCCGCGCACCGATCGGCGCGAGACGACACAACGAATCACGCGCGTGCGCGTTAACGTGACAGGATTCTAGCAGCGATGCCCCAAGAGTGCTAATAAACCAAAGAAAACGACACCGTTCCGTCACGCTGCGGAAAGAAACGAGCTCCACAGCACCGCGGAGACATGCCGACGGGCACGCAACGCGCATATTCGCGAAGGCGAGAACCGCCAGTTAGCGTGCCAAATATCGTTCCTCTTCCGCTTCAATGCGCGCGGCGTCGGCAAGCAGCTGTTCAAGCACTCGGTCGAAATCGTCGAGCGTCACGCACTGGTTGAGCTCGCCGCGCGCCTTCGAGGCTCCTGGAATGCCGCGCAAATACCACATCACGTGCTTACGCATATAGACCAAATTGTTCCCTATGCGCTTCGATAAAATCTCGGCATGGCGATGAGCCATGGCAACGCGCTGTTCGGGCGTGGGGGGCTCGGGCGCGGCTTCGCCGTTCAAGGCGGCGCGCACCTGCTCGAACACCCACGGGTTTCCCTGCGCGCCGCGACCAATCATCACGGCATCGCAACCCGTTTGCGCCACGAGCGCACACGCCTCTTTTCCGCCAGTCACATCGCCATTGCCAATAACGGGCACCTCGACGGCGGCCTTCACGCGCGCAATCACATCCCAATCGGCGCATCCCGAATAGAATTGCGCCGCCGTGCGGCCATGCACCGCAACCGCCGAAGCGCCGGCATCTTCCATACGGCGGGCGAAATCAACCGCGATGTCTTCGTCTGCGGCATATCCCTTGCGGAATTTGACCGTCGTGGGATGTTCGACGGCGGCCGACACCTTGCGCACAATCTCGGCAGCGAGTTCGGGCGTCGTCATGAGCGCCGAGCCGTCGCCCTTCTTCACGATCTTACGAGCCGGGCAGCCCATGTTGATGTCGATGTAAGCGAGCGCATCGCCCATCTCGGATTCAATCCACGCGGCTTCACGCGCCATCGTCTCGGGCTCGTGGCCGAACAGCTGCACGGCAACCTTGCGTTCGTTGGGCGCGCGATCGAGCAAGTGGCGCGTTTTTTCGTTCGCGAACGAGAGCGCTTTGCTGGAAACCATTTCGGTATACGTGATGTCGCAGCCCAACTCCAGGCTCAGCTGGCGGAAGGCGATGTCGTTCACGCCAGCCATGGGAGCAAGAAGCACGGGAATGGAGTTGCGTGCGCCGTGCTCTTCCGAGGGGAGCGCTTCACGCGCAGTTCCGCACGAGCCGGAAGCCACTAAATGTGGCTTCCGTGCGAGCTCAGGACTGTTTGAGCATGCAGCGCTCTCCTCGGAAGAGCACGGCGCGCCCACAAAACCCGTCTTATTTGCCGTAACGGCGCATTCCTCGAAGGCAACCTTACGGAGCCAGCTCATAAATCCTCCCGTAAAGCTCGTTGCCCAAAAGCCAGCCGCCAAATGTCGGCTTCCAGCGACCATCTTCGCGTTTCACGAGCTTGTCGCGAACGAGCGAATTGAAGACGTCGAGCGCTCCAGGAATGACCACGGCGGCGGCGAACAGCTCATCGTCCGAAACGCCGCGCGTCATGCGCATTTTCATCATGAGGTCTTCGGCGCACATCTGCTTGCGATTGAGGTCGTCTTGCACTTCCCCATCTTGCACGCGCATGCGGCGGGCATCGTTTTGCGTCATGGTGACGGCAGAAATGCCCAGGCCAAGGTACGGAACACCCGTCCAGTAGGCAATGTTGTGCTTGCATTCGAAACCCTCGCGCGCATAGCTCGCCACCTCGTAGCGATGGAAGCCCACAGGCGTGAGCACGTTGGGCGCCATCGACATCATGAGCGCCTCTTTGTCCTGGTCAACGTCGTCAATCTCGCCCGAGTCGACCATGCGGCGAAACGGAGTGTGGTCTTCGATGGTAAGCGGATACACGCTCACATGCGTCACGCCCAAGTCGACCGCGGTTTGCACGTCGGCTTCGAACATTTCGGGCGTCTGGCCAGGCACGCCGCACATAAGGTCGACCGATACGTTTTCAAAGCGCTCGCGCGCATCGAGCACCGCTTGCTTGGCGCGCGCCGAATCGTGAATGCGATCGAGCGTTTTCAGCAAACCGTCGTCGAAGCTTTGCACACCAATGGAAAGGCGATTCACGCCCAGGGCATAGATATCGCGAATGAGCTCGGGAGTGAGCGAATCGGGATTCGCCTCCATGGAGCATTCGACCTCAGGCGTCAAATTCATGGAAACGCCCAGGGCATAAAGCAATTTCGAAAGGCGCGCCTGGCCCACAAAGCTCGGCGTGCCTCCGCCTACATACACGGTTTCGATTTCTGCGAGCTCGCCCTCTTTTGCCTTGCGGCGAAGCTCGAGGATCAGATTGTCGATATATTCGTCGATTTCCACCGAATCGGGAGCAACGGCTCGCGTGGTGAAATCGCAATATGCGCAGCGATGCTTGCAAAAAGGCAGATGGATATAAAGCGCCTTATACGGATCGTGCGGCATAGGTGCCTCCTAATTCGTTGCGACCACGGAAAGAAACGCGCCAAGGGCGTTCATGGATTCAACGCCAAGCAAAACAAGCAAAACCAAGGCCGCGATAATCGCCACGATAATTGCCGCCTTCGCCTTGCCCGACATTTTGCGTCGCACGGGGGCTTGCTCGCTGAACGCATCGTCAAGCCACGTGCCTTCGTCGCTCGCATGAACAGGCGTCGAGGCCTGAGGCTCGTCACGAAACGCGTCTTCCAGGAAGTCGTATTCTTCGTCGTGCTTTCCCATAAACACCTCCAAGCAAGCTCAGCAGTTAAAACCAAACCAAAAGAGCGACCCAAGCCCGCAAGGACCAGCAAAAGTCGCAGGTCAAACCAGAAAGCACCTGATTTGGCCAATGCCAACGAACGGCACTCCGAGCGGGCAGCTCGCCGCGAAACCGCGCGCATGAGCCTTACAGCCATGCGCGCGGCCCAAGCGGCAAGGTGCGGCTCGGAGCGCCGCGCAGCGCCAGGACTGACGCGTGGCGGGACTATTCGTCAACCTTCAAAATCGCCATGAAGGCTTCCTGCGGCACTTCGACGTTGCCAATCGCCTTCATACGCTTCTTGCCGGCCTTCTGCTTCTCGAGCAACTTACGCTTACGCGAGATGTCGCCGCCGTAGCACTTCGCCAAAACGTCCTTGCGCTTCGCGCGTACCGTTTGACGGGCAAGCACGCGGCCGCCAACGGCCGCCTGGATGGGCACTTCGAACATCTGCTGCGGAATGATGTCTTTCAGTTTCTCGCACAGCACGCGCCCGCGGTCGTACGCCTTATCTTTGTGCACGATGAACGACAGGGCGTCGATCGGCTTGCCGGAAAGCAGAATGTCGAGCTTCTGCAGGGAGCCCGGCTTGTATTCGTCGAACTCGTAGTCGAGGCTTGCGTAGCCCTTCGTGCGGCTCTTCAGCTGATCGAAATAGTCGAGGATGAGCTCGCTCGAGGGAATCTCCCAAATCTGCTCCACCGTCGTAGGCGAAATATAGTTCATGGTCTTGAACGTGCCACGGTGCGCCACGGTAAGCTCCATGACCGCGCCCACATAATCGGGCGGAATCATGATAGTCGCACGCAGATACGGCTCTTCGATATGATCGATTTCCGAAGGGTCGGGCATATCTTGCGGCGAATGCACGCTCACCATTTCTTTGTTGGTCTTGTACACGTGGTATTCAACGCTCGGCGCGGTGGCGATAAGGTCAAGGCCGAACTCTCGCTCCAGGCGCTCCTTGATGACCTCCATATGCAGAAGGCCCAAGAATCCCACGCGGAAGCCAAATCCCAGCGCGTGGCTGTTCTCCATCTCCCACTCAAGCGCAGGGTCGTTCAGCGACAGCTTCTCAAGGGCCTCTTTGAGCGCCTCGAACTGGTCGCTTTCAATGGGGAACAAGCCCGTGTATACCATGGGCTTCGCCTCGCGATAACCCGGCAAGGGCTCAGTCACGCCGCCGACCCTCGAGGTGATGGTATCGCCCACGCGAACTTGGGAAACGTCCTTCAAGCCCGTGACCAGATACCCGACTTCGCCTACCGAAAGATTCGGGAGCGCAACCTCTTTGGGATGGCGCGCGCCAACTTCTTCAACAAGAATCTCGGTGCCGGCGTTCACGAGGCGCACCTCGTCGCCCTTCTTGATGGAGCCGTCGACCACGCGAACCAGCGCGACCACGCCGCGATACGGATCGAAATACGAGTCGAAAATAAGCGCGCGCAGCGGACCTTCGGCGTTGCCTTCGGGCGACGGAATAAGATGCACCACGGCCTCGAGCAGGTCTTTCACGCCAACGCCCGTTTTGCCGCTCGCCAAAATCGCGTCATCGGCGACAATCGCCAGGCCATCTTCAATCTCGCCCTTCACGCGCTCGGGCTCGGCCGAGGGAAGGTCGATTTTGTTGATGAGCGGAATAATCTCGAGGTCGGCGTTCATAGCCATCATAGCGTTGGCGACCGTTTGGGCCTCAACGCCCTGCGTGGCATCCACCACGAGCACCGCGCCCTCGCATGCCGCCAGGCTTCGGCTCACTTCATAGGTGAAGTCGACGTGACCCGGGGTGTCGATAAGGTTGAACTGGTACTCCTGGCCATCGTCGGCGGTATAGGCGACGCGCACAGCCTGGCTCTTGATGGTAATACCGCGCTCGCGCTCGATATCCATGGTATCGAGCAGCTGCTCTTCCATATCGCGCTGGGATACCGTGCCGGTAAGCTCGAGAATGCGGTCGGAAAGCGTCGACTTGCCATGGTCGATATGGGCGATGATGCTGAAATTGCGAATGAACTTGGGATCGGTGCTCATATAGTTGCAGCGCTCCTGGTCTCTATAGCGGAAAGGGCCCACTTCCGCGGGCCCTTTTCAGTAACGTAACGCCGCGCTGTGGCCCGGCGTTGATTGTTGAGGATTTACTCCTCGGTGGCCTCGGCAGCCTCGGCGGCAGCGGCTTCAGCCTCGGCCTTGGCCTTGGCGTCGTGAGCCTTCTTCTCGGCCTTCAGGGTAGCCTCGCGGCGCTTTGCCTTCTCGGCGTCGGCAGCCTTGTAAGCTTCCTTCTTGGCAACCTTAGCGGCAGCCTTCTTGGTGCCACCCTTGGGGGCAGCAACCTTCTTCTCGCGCTTCGGCGCAGCAGCGATGTCTTCCGCGGTCACCACGGTGTTGGCGAGAGCCATGACGCCAGACTTGCGGTTGGAAGCCTGGTTCTTGTGGATGATGCCCTTGGAAGCAGCCTTGTCGAGCAGACGGCAAGCATGCTGAGCCTTGGTGTAAGCCTCAACGCCGTTGCCGGCAGCGACAGCCTCGCGGACCGCGCGAACGGCGGTCTTCAGCTCGCTTTTGACAGCCTGGTTGCGCTTGCGAGCCTTCTCGGCGGTGATGATGCGCTTCTTCTGAGATTTGATGTTAGCCACTGTTTCCTCCGGTTAATTAGAAATGGTCCCGTACCAGCGAATCGACGCATCTTCAGCACTCAGCTGCGTCGACGTGCGGATTTGCCGCTTCGCTACCCTTTGCATGGTTACCCGCGTCAGTTTCACGTGTGCTGGAAACCTGTAAGCGGCGCTTCGACCGGTGGACTGCGGCCTGGCCCATGCAACAAGGCAATGTGAAACTATAAGCGCTCGTCAAGCCCACGTCAAAGAATTTATGCCGAATGTGGGCGAAAAAGCGCAACCGTGTGAAAAACGCGGCTTCATACGGTAGTATGGGCGGCGTTACCAACAAGGAGATCGCATGTCTAAAACGATGAACTACCACAACGTGAAATTCACCGCAGCCTATGGCACTTCCAAGCAGCTGCCCCCTTCCACGCGCGCCGAGGTTTCTTTCGTCGGCCGCTCCAACGTTGGCAAGTCGTCGCTTATGAACAAGCTGTTCAATCGCAAAAAGCTTGCGAAGGTTTCTGCCACGCCGGGCAAAACGTCGACCATCAATTTCTTCGAAGCCGAATGGGCCGACTTCGTCGACCTGCCAGGGTATGGCTTCGCGCAGGTTTCGAAATCTGAAAAAGCCCGTTGGCGCGAAATGATCGAAGGCTATTACAACCAAGACCGCGAGTTTTGCTGCGTGGTCTCGCTCATCGACATTCGCCACCCCGCAACCGCGCTCGACGTGAATATGATCGAGTTCTTGATTGCCGCCGAACTGCCGTTCATGATCGTATGCACGAAAGCCGACAAGCTCTCGAAGAACAAATGCATGCAAAATATCGCCGCGCTGCGCCGCCAGCTGGGATTCTCGCGCGATGAGGTGGAAATCATTCCCATCTCTTCAGCCAACGGCTCGGGCATTGACGATTTGAAGGCAGCCCTCGAACGCCGCATCAAAACTTACAACAACGACGAAAGCAGCGAGGAATAGACCTTCGCCGAACCGCATAACCGCGCGCCGACGCACCCCTTGATTTCAGGCGATGCAAGCCTACTTCTTTACGCAGGTTGAAATGGCCCAATCGAAGAACACGCCCTCGGCGTCGGCGCCGCTTTTCATCGCGCGTTCGCAATCACGGGCGCTTGAAAGGGCTGCACGAAGCTCCGCAGCAGACCACAAACGCGCAGCAGCCGCCACCTTCTTCGCTTTCCAATCGGGCATCTTGAGCTGCTTCGCCAAAGGCCCGGGGCCGCTTTGCCCGCGAGCCGCAAGCGCATGGCATGTGAGCATTTCGCGCAACGAACTCACGCAAAAACCGATAAGCGCATACGCCGATGTATCGCCGAGCTTCGCGCGCACGCGTACGCATTCGGCGACATTTCGCTGCGTGAACGGCGTGGTGAAATCCCACGGCTTCGCCTGCGAAGTACGCGTGACAAGCGCCGACACCTCTTCGGGTCCAACGGGTTGGGTGCCCGTGTGCGCAAGCGCGATTTTCTTCAGCTCGGCATCGAGATGCACCGTGTCTTCGCCCACAAGCTCCACCAAAAGCTTCGCAGCCGAATCGGTCATGGCGATGCCGTGCGACGTCGCCATGGCGCGCACCTGGGACGGCAATTCGTACGCCTTGCGCGGCGCGCAATCGATGACCGCCTTAGGGCCAACCGCCGCCGCAGCCTTATAGAGGCGCGTGTTTTTCGCAAGCTTATTCGCAAGCAACGCCAGCACCGTGAAATCGGCCGGCGATGAGAGATACGCGACGAGCGCTTCGGAATCGGCCTTCTTCAAATCGTCGGCATTTCGCACGATAACGAGGCGCTTGTCGATGCCGAAGGGCATGGTGTTGCACGCAGCCACGATATCGCCACCCAAAGCGTCTTTACCGTCGAACGTGTCGCAGTTGAAATCGAGGTCGCCCATCGCTTCCAGGCGCGAACGCAAGCGCTTAAGCACAGTTTCGCGCTTAAGCTGGTCTTCGCCGTTGATCAAATATGCCGGCAGCAAATTCACTTCGGCCATAGCCTTCTGACTCCTCGATTCCATATCTTTTCTGACGCCCTATTCTAAGGCAACCTCGCCCGCATACTGAGGCCGCACCTCAATTCCCTCTCGGGAAAACACGCAGGCGATATCGCCCAGCTCATCGGTTCGAAAGACGCGCGTTCCCGCCGCCTCAAGGGCATCGATCGTCGTTTGCGCGGGATGCCCGTAGCGATTGTTCGCGCCGCAGCTCACAAGGGCGATATTTGCCGAAAGCTCCTTGGCGAGTTCCGTCGTCATTCCCGCCTTGCTGCCATGGTGGCCCGCCTTCAGCACATTCACGACCGGCGTCCCCAAAGAACCCGTGCCGCCGCTTTGCACCATGCTTTCTATTTGGTCGGCCTCAGCATCGCCCGTGAGCAGCGCGGTAAGCGGCCTCGCCTCGCTCTCGTAGCTCACGAGCAAACACAGGCTATCGGCGTTGCCGCCTGCATCCGAAAAAACTTGAGGCCACACCACGCGGCACGTAAACCTTCCCACGCGTATCTCATCGCCCACACTAAGCCCCACTGCCTGGCGTCCCGAAACGCTGCGCGCTTGCGCGAGCAGCTCGGCGCAACCATCGCAGGGGCACGCATACGTTTCCCGGGCGACATACACACACGACCCAGCTACGGCGGATGCAAGCGAGTCGAGCGATGCACAGTGGTCGTCGTCGTGATGGCTAATCGCGACGCCCGAAAGATGCGGCGTGCGCGTTCGAGCGAGCGCCGCCGCGAGCATCGCATCCTGATTGCCCGTGTCAACCAAAAGCGATGCACCTTCGCTTTTCACCAGAATCGCATCGCCCTGCCCCACATCGAGCGCGACGATTTCGTCGGGCTCGAGCAGCGGAGCCACCACGACGCACGCCACCACCATAAGCGCCATAGCAGCCGCAACCCCCACCGCGCACGCTCGCGTTGGACGAGGCCACACGGCCCACAGGGCCACAAACGCCAATGCGGAAAGGGCGACAACAACCCACATTTCGGCCGAACACGGAAGAGACGCAAAGGGAACGCGCGCGAGCGCCGCCAAAAGCGCAGACAGTGCCTGAGCCAAGACGATAATCGCCGCAAGAACCGCCTTTCCCACCGGCGCATACAAAGCGGTAAGCCCCAGCCCAACAAGACCACCCGCAATGAAAACCGTGAACAGGGGCGCCGCAATCATATTCGTCAAAGGCGACAGGAGTGGCACGCGCGAGAACACGCACGCCGTAACGGGCGCGATGGGAATATTCGCCGCCGTCGTAAGCGCGCACGTTTGGCACAGCGTTTCTGCCCGCCGTCCAAAAACAGTCTCAAACCACGCCTGCATGAGGGGCGCAAGCGTCACGATTCCCAAAGTCGATGCAGCCGAAAGGAAGAACGACAACGACAGTGCATTCGTCGGATGCGCAGCAAGCAAAATGCATACGCATACCCCAAGCGCCGCAAGCGACGACGATCGACGAGCCCCCCAAATCGCGCTCACCACCACAGCCGCCATGAGCGCCGCGCGAATGACGGGCGCCGAAAACCCCGTGAAAGCCGCATAGGCGCAATAGAACAGGCACAACACGATGGAAAGTGCCATGCGCGGCATGCGCGCCCGCGTGAGCAACGCACCCGCAAGCGCGGCAACCACCGAAAGATGGGCGCCCGAAACGGCAACCATATGCGCCAAGCCTACCGCTTTCACATCGTCGTACAGGCCATCCTCTTCGAGCTTGCTCCTATCGCCTATCACGATCGCCCGCACGAGCGCCGCGCCACGCCCCTCAAACGCGTCGAACACCTCGCGGGCGAAACAGCGCGCCGCCACAACCGACGAGAGAGGGCCCGCGTCGTCAACAATCGTGGCCTGCGTTAATTTCGCACGCGCGCAGAGCCCCTTTGAGGCGTATCGAGAAAACGACGCTTCGGAAAATTCCGAAAACGTCGCGCTCGCCACAACGCGCTGCCGAGCGAGCAGGCGCGCGTCGCCCTCTATATCGGCGTCGCCATACGTCGCCAACACGTCGCGGGCAACGCCACTCGCATCAATCACGCGCGCATGCACGGAATAGCCATACGAACCGAGCTTGGCGTCTTCCACCACCTCGAGCGCATATTCCCCTGGTTCAAGGCCCCGTGGCACATCGAGCGGTACGTCGCCGCCCGCAATCGCGAGCGCTTGCCACGCCGCAAGCGATATCCAAGCGACAACCGCGACAACAAGCGAAACGGGCAAAGACGGACGCCGCGGAAATCGAGGCGCCGACCGATCGGTCGGCCCTTCCACCAATCCTTCCCCGAGCAAAACGGCATTGCTTCCTCGCCCAACGCGCCCCAAAGCCTTCGCGCCATGCGAAATAGCCCGTTTCATACGCAAATCGAATCTTTGAGCTTCGCGAATTTCTTCTCGCCGATGCCATCGACGCGCATAAGGTCTTCGATGCTCGAAAACGGGCCGTTTTGCTCTCGATCGGAAATGATCGCCTGAGCCGTCGCGGAGCCCACGCCGGAAAGCGTCTCAAGCGCCGACGCGTCGGCTGTATTGATGTTCACAAGCGATGTCGCAGCCGCCACACCGCTCGCGCCGCCTGCGGGCCCCTGTGCCAAAGCTGCCTCAACTTCAGCCTTCGTGGGCAGATCGATATGCTCGCCGTCGGAAAGCACCCGCGCCAGGTTAACCGTTGAAGCGTCGGCATCCTCGGCAAGCCCGCCTGCCGCTTCGACGGCATCGCACACGCGCAAGCCCTCATCCAGCGAATACACTCCAGGGTTTGTCACAGCGCCCGTCACGTACACATACACCTGGGCCTTTGCCTCAACCGCTTCGGGCTCGGGCGAGCTTGGCGCAACGGCGTCGCCGGCATGCACCTCAAACGCCGGAGCATGCATGCTGGAAAACGCCGCCCATCCAACCCCCGCAACAATAAGAACCACAAGGGCCACAGCGCCGACTTTCGCCGGCATGCTTGGCATGAGGCGATTGATCGCACGACGCACACCGCCCCGACCGCTCGAAAAAGGTATTTCGCTGCGCATAGCCGCCCCTTACAACAAAGAAGAACCATGCAGGCGAGTATGGCACGCAAACCTTGCCGATTCCTTGCCCCGCCGCTGCCCAACTCGCGCCGTTTTCCTGCCGCTTTCCCGCAGAAAACACGCGAAATCCCTCGCACCTTCACGCAAAACTGCGGCATTTTCCGCGCAAACTCCCGCAGTTTTCCCCCAGAATCCACGCCATTTCCCGCTTCAGAACGCCGATTTGCGCCGCCGTGCCACGCGAGCGCGTGCTTTCCTCAAGTAGCAATTCGGCAACGGAGCCAAGATGTTCCGTTCGTCAGGTGGACGCGCGGGATAATAAGTGGATGCAATTATCGACAACTGCCATACCAGCACGTGAAAAAAGGGCGCACGAGCCCCTTACTTTGTATTACCTCGTATTCGTTTTCGCGGTGTGCAGCATCTTGGGGCTCATCCTCGAAACCGTCGTGAGCTATTTCGTCGATGGCCGCTGGGAAAGCCGCGTCGGATTCGTTTGGGGACCGTTCTCGCCGATTTATGGCGTAGGCGGCGTGCTCATCACGCTCGCGTTGCACCGCTTCGAAAACGCCTCACCGCTTGTCATTTATGCGGTGTCGGCCGCATTCGGCGCGGCGTTCGAATATTTCGCGGCATGGTTTTGGGAAAGCGCCTTCGGCATTGTTGCCTGGAGCTATATCGACCAGCCCTTCAATATAGGCGGGAAAACCTGCCTCGGAATCGCGCTCGTATGGGGGCTTGCAGGCTTTGCATGGGTAAAACTCGCCGCTCCCATGCTGAAAGAGGCTTCGGAGGCGGTTCCGCGCGCCTGGCGCGAACCCCTCGCCTGGGCCCTGCTCATTTTCTTTTTGGCCGATGCCGCCACAACCATGCTCGCCCTCGACTGCTGGATGTACCGCCTGAACGGTCTTGAGCCCGAAGGTGCCCTCCAGCAATTCTTCGCGCAGCATTACGGCGATGGCGCCATGCAGGCGAAATTCGAGACCATGTCGATGTATCCGCAGCTCGCGACCCTTCGCGACTAAACGGCCCAGAACGCGCCGGACAACGCGAACCAAGCAGGCCGCGCAATACCCAAAAGAGCCATCGGCAGTCTCCCTATTTTCGCGAAGAGCCGCAATTGCATCGCGGTTCGCGCGCGCCCGCAACGCACCCTTCCATGCTCAACGCCGCCAGAAGCCTATCGAGCACAACGCCTTGCTCTATTCCCTGCAATGCGCACATATCGCCGAGCGTTCTTCGGGCGTTCCATTTCTGGAATTCGAGCGCCTCTTCCGATGGGAACCCGTCTTCACTTTGCGCCAGCGAGGAATACAGCCCCAAAATGCCGTGCACGTTATAGCGAATAAGCATTTCGACCTGAGGGCTGAGCGCCTCGCCATTGGGGCAGAGCACGGCGCGCCAAATATTCCTGAATATGTCGAACACCACGTTCATCACATGCTCGCCGCCTCCCTGGCGCACGAGCAGCACGGTACGTTCAATATGCCTTTGCATGCTATCGAACGGCATGCGATCGATTTCGCCCGTCGTCATAAGCAGCACTTCATGCACGATGGAATGCTGTTCGAGCAGCTCGCTTTCAATCGCCCTATCAACAAGGGCGTCGACGCTTTTGAAGTGGTAATAGAACGTGCCGCGGTTCACTTCGGCCGCCTGGGCGACGGTTCGCACGGAAACGCACCGCAGCGGCGTAGTTTCGAGCACATGCCAAAACGCATCAAGAATGCGCCGTTCCGCGCATATCTCGGTATCTTTTTTCGGCCTAGCCACGACACTCCCCCTTCGCGCGATTGTCGTTTACCGCCGAGCTGGCGCCCTTGCTGGCATGCGCGCTTATCACGAGCATTTGCAGCCTGTTCTCAATGTTAGCAAAGCTCACGTCGGGATCGTAATCGAGCGGCAAAATGTTCGCATGCGGGTAGCGTTCTTTGAGCTGCTTGACGATGCCGCGCCCCACGACATGGTTGGGCAGGCAGCCGAACGGCTGCAAGATAACGAAAGAGCTGCAGCCATGCTGCGCCTGATGCAAAATCTCGGCGGCGATGAGCACGCCCTCACCGGCATCAAAGGTGTGATGGATGATGGGGTCGCTTGCTTGCACAAGATCGCCCATGCGGCAGGGCGGCTCATAGAGCGGGTGCGCTTTGCCGATGCGGTCGCACACATCATGCGCATGCTCGAAGAGCGTGTTCGCGATGCGATTGAAGGCGACATTCGCAGCAGGCCTGGTCACGTGAAATTCACGAGACTGGGCATCTTGGTAGAAATACGTTTTGCGAATCACGTCGGTCATGCGCGCCTCGATGATCTCGAATCCGTTTCGTTCAAGATACGCCTCAATGTCGCGATTGGCGCCAGGGTGGAAGTTGAGCAGGTACTCACCCACGATGAGCACCGTCGGGCGCGGGTTGCTTCGGTCGTACTTCACGTTGTTCATAAGCGAAATCGCATGCTTGAACCCACGCTTCGCACCAGCCACGCCATGACGCTCAATGCCTTCCATAATCGCGTCGATGCCCGCCTCGAATGCCGCATCGGCGGCGCCCGGCTCAAGCTCATAGGGGCGAATGCGACGCAAAAGCGCCTCGAGCGCGTCGATCATCGGCAAGCCCATGACAATGCGAATCGCACTCGCGAGATTCATGCGAAAGCCCGGGTGGATGTTATGCGCGTCAGCATCATCGTTCGTGATAATGGGAACATGTGCATACCCCGCATCGTCGAGCGCTTTACGCAGCAACGCCGCATAGTGGGTAAGGCGGCAATCGCCGATATATTTTCCCGTGCCAATAGCGACATCGGCATCGTCGTATCGACCGCTTTCAAGCGCGGCGAGCGCCTCGCCAATCACGATTTGCGCCGGGAAGCATATGTCGTTGTGCACGTATCGCTTGCCGAGCTCGATAGCGCGCTCGCGGCCCAAATCGAGCGGAACGGCGCGCACGCCCTGCTTGCAAAACACCGAGCTCATAAGCCTGCAGAACGCGTGCGAAGTATTCGGCACCAGGATGACTTTCTCGCGACGGTCGGCGCGCGTGAACTTCTGCGGGTAAGGGTCGGGCAGCTCATGCGGCGTCGCGGGAGCCGACGCACGCTCGCGGCGAGCATCGACGGTCTCGATGAACGAGCGCACGCGAATGCGCAACGGGCCCGAAGCGTCGCTTTCGTCGGTCTTCAATATGAGCGGCGTTTTCGTGCCGCCCGAGCGCTCGCGCATCAGGCGCGCGATTTCGTCGCTGAGGTAGGCATCGTGCCCGCAACCGAAGCTTACGAGCTGCACGTATTCCAAATTCGGACTTTCGGCGGCAATCATGGCGCTCGCGAGCATGCGCGCGTGGAAGTTGTTCACCACATCGATCAAGCTCGCCGACAGATCGACGTCCTCGATATGCGGCACCGCATCGGGCGGCAAAACCGAAATGCCCAACTTGCAGAACAGCTCAGGAAGGCGATGGTTCACAAGCGGATCGTTGTGATAGGGTCGGCTCGCGAGCACGACCGCGTAGGCGCCCGCCTCGCGCGCGGCGTTAAGAGCGGCACCGCCCCGCTCGACAAGCTCGCGCTTGAAGCGCATCTGAGCACCGTCGGCCATGCGAATAGCCTCGCGCGCCATATCTTCGTCAATACCGAACGTCTCGCGCATATACGCGCACAATTGGCAATCGCGATCGGCCGTCGAGAACCAATGGAACAGCGGCGTGTCGAACGGCACATTCCACGTGCGCGCCGGGTCGTCGCTGCTCTTCACCACCATGGGATAGCCCTTCACCACGGCGCACATCGAAACGCTTGTTTCGGCACGATTCTCGGTTGGCACCGTCGTGATGATGGGCATGAAGATGCGATCGACTCCCATGCGAGCGAGCTGGCGCACGTGGCCATGCACGACCTTCGCAGGGAAGCACACCGTGTCAGACGTGACCGAGGGCAAGCCGTCTTCGTACATGCTCCGCGTGCTCAAGCTCGAGAGCTCCACGTCAAAGCCCAGCGCGCGCAAAAACGTCGTCCAGAACGGCGCAGTGTCCCACAGGGCCAGCACGCGAGGCAGACCCACGGTTATATGGCGCTTCGGGCACAGCGGGCGCGAGGGCCACTCTTTGAACAGAAGGCGCTGGCGCGTCGCAAACAGGTTCACCGGCGTGGCAACCCTTTTGCAAGCCGCTCCCGCAGCATGCGATTCAAGCGCCGATGCGGATATCTCACCGCGCGCGCACCGATTGCCCGTCACAAACGCGCGACCGTCAGAAAACGACACGACCGTGCGTGCGCACCGGTTCGCGCATTTGTCGCAGGGAACGTTGGCTTGCGTCGTGAACGCAAAACCGTCGAGGGCATCAAGCCCAATAAACGAACTTTTCTCCCCCGCGTTGCGATCGCGCGCGATAAGCGCGCAGCCAATGGCGCCCATAAGGCCCGGATACGGCGCGCGCACCACATTGCGCCCCACATACGCCTCAAGCGCGCGCAGCACGGCGTCGTTGGCGAATGTGCCGCCCTGCACCACAATGCAATCGCCAAGCGAGTCGAGGTTCGAGACGCGAATGACTTTCGTGAACACGTTTTCGATAATCGATCGGCACAAGCCCGCCATGATGTCGTCGGGAGTGCGCCCGTTTTTCTGCTCGCTCACAATAGAGCTGTTCATGAACACGGTGCAGCGACTGCCCAAATGCGCGGGATGCTCGCTTCGAAATGCCGCCTTCGCGATGTCGCTCGTTTGGATGCCGAGCGATTGCGCGAAGTTCTCGAGAAACGACCCGCAGCCGCTCGAACAAGCCTCGTTCACCACGATATCGCGCACGATGCCGTCTTCGACCCACATGGCCTTCATGTCTTGACCGCCGATGTCGAGAATGAAGCTCGCATCGGGCACGAACGCGCGCGCGGCACGCGCATGGGCGACCGTCTCGACCGTATGGCAATCGGCCGAAAATGCGCTCGCGAACAAATCTTCTCCGTAGCCAGTCACGCCCACGCCCGCGATATCGATCCGAATGCCCGCCGAAGCGTATCGGTCGCGCAGCGCAATAAGGGCATCGCGGGCAATAGCGAGCGGCTCGCCCTCGTTGGACGCGTAAAAGCTATCAACGACCTCGCCATCGTCGGTGACAAGGGCGAGCTTGGTCGTAGTGCTGCCTGAATCGATGCCAAGCCACACGCGCACAGAGCGATTTGAGTCGCAGAGTTCACGCGCACGAGCAACGCCGCCGCATTCCGCAAGCTTTCCATGGCGCGCCTCGAAATCGGCCTTCTCTTCCGCATTCGCGAACAGCGGCGCATCGGTGGGCTGCGCTTCGAACGAGCTTTCGAGCTCAGAGAGCGCGACGCGGGCATGCTCGATGCAAAGGCTCGCGTCTTCTGCGGCAAACAAGTCGGAAAGCGAGAGCGCGGCGCCTCGCGCGACCATGGTTTCGGGGTGATCGGGAATGAGAGCCTGCTCGTCTGAGAGGCCCAAGCGCTCCTTGAAAACGCCAATAAGACGAGGATTGAACGTGAGCGGCCCGCCCATGAACACGATAGGCGCCCTCACATCGAGCCCCTGGGCCAAACCGCCAAGCGTTTGCTTAGCGATAGCGTGAAACGTTGAAAGCGCCAAATCGCACTTCGAGACGCCATTGTTCAAAAGCGGCTGGATATCGGTTTTGGCATACACGCCGCATCGGCCCGAAATGTCATAGGGGCGCGTGCCCGCCTCAGCGTATTCATTGAATTTCTCAACGGGAATGCTCAGAACCTCGGCAACCTCGTCGATAAACGCGCCCGTGCCGCCGGCGCAGCTGCCATTCATGCGCATGTCGCCGACTTCTTGCGCGCCAGATTCATCGTGGCGGAAGAAGATCATCTTCGCGTCTTGCCCGCCAAGCTCGATAGTGCAATTCGCCTGCGGATACAGCGCGCGAACCGCCGTAGCGCCCGCAACAACCTCTTGAATGAAAGGGGCGCCGATACCGCGCGCGATGTCCTCCGAGCCCGATCCGCACAAAGCGCAGCGAATATGGGCGAAAGGAAAGCGCGCAACGATTTCATCAAGCACCCGCAACGTTGCTTGAATCTGCTGAGAGCCGTGGCGACGATACACGCCAAAAAGCTCTTCGTTCGTATCGGCATCGAGCACGACGGCCTTCACCGTAGTCGATCCGATATCGATTCCAACATGCAAATTCCGGCTTTGCGCCGCAGTCATTTCAGTCATAGGGCCCTTGCGATCCAATTCATTCATGGTTAATTGAACAATGCGTTGATTAAAATACAACACAGTGTTCAATTAAAATGGATGCAAGGGCCAATTCTGCAGGGTATTTATATTTGGTGCCGTTTCGTTATTGTCCATCGGGCAAAACGCATCGCCCCGAATGTGACGAGCTAGTTTTCCTTTGCCTTCTTGCCGAAATACGATTGGGGGCAACGGTAATCGTGCACCTCGAGCGCGTCCATGATTTCATCGGACCACTCGTCGAAAGGCAAATCGGCTTCCGCGTCATATACATCGCGCAGCTTCGCGTGCGTCTCGGGCGCGCGCGGCATAAACAGCGTGCAGCAGTCGGGCGCATCTTGGCTCGAAATCTCGAACGTGCCGAGCTTTTTGGCGTCTTCGATAATCTCGAGCTTGTCGCAGCCGATAAGCGGACGGAAGATCTGCATCTTCACCGAATCGCTCGTCGCGGCAAGGTTATCGAGCGTCTGCGACGCAACCTGGCCCAAGCTCTCGCCCGTGACCAGCGCCTTTGCGCCCTCACGACGCGCAATGCGCTCAGTGATGCGCATCATAAAGCGGCGATAAATGACAATACGCAACGCGGGAGGCACGCGCATGGCGATTTCGCGCTGGTAATCGCCGAAGGGCACCACATACATGCGCGCCACGCCGCCGAATTCCTCAAGCACACGGCAAATATCATCGGACAGATATTCAGACGTCGAAGCTGTTTGGGGGCGACCAGAAAAATGCACTGCGATGCACGTCGCACCGCGGCGAGCCATGCGCCACATGGCAACGGGCGAATCGATGCCCGAAGAAAGCAGGCACACCACTTTGCCAGCCGTACCGACCGGCAAGCCGCCCACGCCGCGCATGGTTTGCGCGTACACATATGCCATGCCCTGCACGACCTCGACATGCACTTCGACGTCGGCGCCCTTCATCTTCACCTTTTTATCGGGGAAAAGCCCGCATAGATGCTCGCCCACGATTTGGTTGATTTGCATAGAATCAATGGGGAAATCGGTATGATTCCTGCGACCGACGACCTTCCACGTGCAGAAATCGCCCGCTTCGCCGAGCGCCTGATGCGCCGCCTCGCAAATATCATCCATATTGCGCTCGCACGCGAAGCCGCAGCTTACGCGGGCAACGCCGGGAACGCGCGCAATAAGCTGCGCAGCCTTCGCAGGAGCGTCGGCGCCCGCAGCCGCATCGTAGACCACGAGCACGCGGCCGGAAATGCGCGTGATTTCATGCACGGGCGCATCTTCGAGCAGCACTTCCAAATTGCGCATAAGGCGCTTCTCGAACGTGGCACGGTTATGGCCTTTCAGGCCAAGCTCATGGTAATGCACGAGCGTGATTCGCTGAAAATGCATCGGAGTCGCTTTCTCTCGTCTCTTGTTGGGCTGGAATGCACAAGGGCATCCCAGGCAAACGAAAGGCCCTCTTCAACGGAAGAGGGCCCGGTGCGCAGGTGCGCTTATGCGCATAAACGCTTAGTGCTCTTTGATATCGATCGTCTCGGGATCGAAGGAAACCTCGCCGCGAGCGATTTCAGCGAAAGCCATGGAAAGCGGCTTCACGTGATTCGCCTTGGCGATTTCGACAGCGCTGGAAAGCTGGATGGCGCGATCGCGCTGGCCACGCATCATGTCGTTGATATCGTGGGCGCGCTTGGACGCCAGAGCGCACAGCAGGAAGCGGTCGTTGTCGGTTTCGTCGAGCAGGACGTCGATTTCAGGGTCGATAATGCTCATTTGCTATTCCTCGCACATCTTAGCTTGGCTCTCGATGTATGCGACCAATTCATCGGTGCATGCTTCGAGATCATCGTTCACGAATTGCTTATCATACTCCATTTTATGCGAAAGCTCCACCTGCGCGTTCTTCATGCGCACGGCAATGCTTTCTTCGGAGTCGGTGCCGCGGCCGCGAAGCCGGCTTTCGAGCACTTCGAGCGACGGAGGCTCGATGAACACGAGGTGGGCCTCGGGAATTTGCTCGCGAATCTGGAAGCCGCCCTGCACGTCAATCTCGAGAAGCACTTGGCCGCCCTTGGCCATGTGTTCCTCGACGCGGGCGCGCGGCGTTCCGTAACGATTCTCGTGGACACGGGCCCACTCGAGAAAACCGCCCGTTTCGACCAGCTGGTCGAACTCGGCATCGTCGACGAAGAAGTAATGCACTCCGTCGATTTCGCCCTCGCGCGGAGAGCGCGTGGTGTCGGAAACCGACAGCCACGCATCGGGCACGCGTTCAAGAACCCTCTTGACCAGCGTGCCCTTGCCCGCGCCAGACGGCCCGGACAAAACAAACAAGTTGCCCTTGCGCTGCATGCCACAGACCTTCTTCAAATCGAATTACGCGAGGCGCTCGAGCAAAGCTGCTTCCTGGCGCTCGCCAAGGCCCTTGAGGCGACGGCTTTCGGCGATCTTGAGTTCGCCCATAATTTTCTCAGCCTTGGCCTTGCCATAACCGGGAAGCGTCTCAATGAGCGTGGAGACCTTCATGCGACCAACGATAGGATCGTCTTTCATAGCGAGAACGTCCTGCAGCGACAGCTTTCCATTTTTGAGGTCGTCACGAACCTGCGCACGCTTAATGCGGGCAGCCTTAGCCTTTTCCAGCGCGGCCTGACGCTCTTCAGCACTCAATTGTGGGATAGCCATACGTTGTTCACTCCTTCAGTAAAAACCCGTCTTCGATGACGGCGATTCGGCATAATAGCATATCAAACCGCTTATTCAAGAATTCGGTTCTGCATTATTCGAATACTGCGCTTTTCTCTATGAAATGGCAACATATTAGGCTCTGACCTGTGCATTTCGTGAATTAAATCGCAAAATGCACAGGTAAACGAGAACTTAGAGCTCGGTGACGATGGCTTCGAACGCTGCGACGGGATCGGCGGCCTGGGTAATGGGGCGGCCTACCACGATATGGGAAGCGCCCGCATCGAATGCGGCCTTCGGGGTCGCGACACGGCTCTGGTCGCCCAAATCAGCGCCCGCGGGACGCACGCCCGGGGTGACGATAAGGGCATCGGGGCCGAGCAACTCGCGAAGCATAGCGGCTTCCTGCGGAGAAGCGACAACGCCCGAAAGGCCCGCCTCTGCTGCACACGAAGCAAGCGTTTTCACCTGATCGGTGAGCTCGCGCGTGACGCCCGTGGCGGCGAGGGTTGCGGCATCCATGCTCGTAAGAACCGTGATGGCCAGCGTCGCGGTGTCGCAGCCGGCGTTGTCGACGGCAGCCTGCGCGGCCTCCATCATGGGAACGCCGCCCACAGCGTGCATGGTGATCATGTCGGCGCCCGCCTCGACGGCCGACGCAGCAGCGCCTGCGACCTGGTGCGGAATATCGTGGCACTTCAGGTCGAGGAACACCTTATAGCCCAGAAGCTTGAAGATTTCGACGATAGCAGGGCCTTCGGAGTAATACAGCGTCATGCCGATTTTGAGCCACTTGGCCTTGCCCTGCAGCGCAACGGCAAGATCGAGCGCCTTGGCACGGGGGCAGTCGAGCGCGACGATAACGCGGTCGGCGCGGGGAATGCTTTCAAATGCTGCTAACATTGCAGCCCTCCAATCAAATCGTTCACGTCTGCGACGCCTTGCTCTTCACAATATGCCTCAATGCCGGCGATAACCTCGTCGACCGCATGGGGATTGGTGAAGTTCGCGGTGCCAACGGCCACGGCGGTAGCGCCGGCGAGCATGAACTCCACCGCATCGGTTGCATTGGAAATGCCGCCCATGCCCAAAATGGGAACTTTCACCGCGTTGTGGCACTGCCACACCATGCGCAAGGCAACAGGCTTCACGGCCGGGCCAGAAAGGCCGCCCACCACGCGGGCAAGCACGGGCTTGCGCGTGCGGGCGTCAATCGCCATGCCCAAAAGCGTGTTGATGAGCGAAATGGCATCGGCACCGGAAGCTTCGGCGGCCTTCGCGATTTCGGCGATATCGGTGACGTTCGGAGTGAGCTTCACGATCATGGGCTTGGTGGCCGCCTCGCGGCATGCGGAAACCACGCGCTCGACGCTGGGCACATGCGTGCCAAACGTAAGGCCGCCGGCGTCGACGTTCGGGCACGAGATGTTGATCTCGTACGCGTCGGCCTGGCCATCCTCTTCAAGCGCCTCGACCACGGAAACGTATTCTTCGAGGCTGTGGCCCGACACGTTCACGATAGCCGGCACGCCCTGGCTCTTAAGCCACGGCAAATCGACTTCGCACAAGTGCTTTACGCCGGGGTTTTGCAAACCGATGGAATTGAGCATACCCGAAGGCGTCTCGGCGATGCGCGGCGAGTCGTTGCCTTCCCAGCCGTTGAGCGAAACGCCCTTGGTGGTAACCGCGCCCATTCCGGCAACGTTCACGAAGTCGGAGTATTCGCGGCCAGCGGCAAACGTGCCGCTGGCATCGGTCACGGGGTTGGCCATAACGAGGCCACCCAAGTTCACCTGCATATTCACGGCCATTACCACACCAGCTCCTTCGCGTTGAACACCGGGCCGTCAACGCATGAGCGGCGCTTGCCCGCCTGCGTTTCAACCACGCACGAAAGGCATGCGCCCACGCCGCACGCCATGCGCTTTTCCATGGAAACCCAGCACGGCACACCCGCCTCTTCGGCGATTGCCGCAACCGCGCGCATGAGCGGAGTGGGGCCGCAGCAATACACTGCGGAATAGCCGCCGCGCGCAAGCTCCTCGCGCACGGGCTCGGTGCAAAAGCCCGCGTGGCCGAGGGAGCCATCGTCGGTGGCCACAATGGGATCGCGGCCCAAAAGGCTCGCGTAGTCGTCACGCGTCACCATCATGCTGGCAGTTTGGGCGCCAAGCACCACTTCGACCTCGCGGCCTTCACGAACGAGCTGCTCGGTGAACATGAACAAAGGCGCGGCACCCACGCCGCCGCCCACGATGAGGCTTTTGCCCTCGCTCGGCTGCCAGCCGTGGCCCAAAGGCGAGATGAGCGAGCATACGGCGCCCGCCTCAACCTCGGTCAAATACGCCGTGCCCTCGCCCACCGTTTGGTAGATGATTTCGACGTTGTCGCCCTTGGCGGCATACACCGAGAACGGACGGCGCAGAATATGCGCGCCGAAGCCCGGCAGCAGCATGTGCACGAACTGGCCGGGACGAATGGCCGCAGCGGTTTTCGGAGCGGCCAGCGTGATTTTATACAGGCGCGGACCCAGGTTCTCGTTCGAGACGACGCATGCGCGCTCCTCAAACGCCGGGGTGCCGTTATGCGCTTCGCATTCACACATGGAAAACCCTTCACTTCATAATACAGATGAGGGCAAAGGCGCATTCGCGCCTTTGCCCGATATATCATACGCGAGCGAGCCACGATTGCGCCCGCGCACATGTTTGCTATTCGACGATAGCGCCGTCGCAAAGCGTTGCTTCGCCACCGACGAACACGTCGGTCGCGCGGCCCTTGAGCGCGCATCCGACGAAGCCGGAATTGTGCGCCTTCGAGCAGAAGTCATCGACGGCCACGGTCCATTCGACGCTCGGGTCGAACACAGTGATGTCGGCGACGCTGCCCTCGGCGATCTTCACCGGCTCCAGGCCGAGAATATCGCGCGGGGCGACGGCCATGAGGTCGACCATGTCGGACAGGTCGATGATGCCCGGCTCAACGAGATTCGTGAGCACCAGGCCGAGGCTCGTCTCGAGGCCCGTCATGCCGAAGGGCGCGAGTTCGAATTCACGAGCCTTCTCCCATGCGGCATGCGGCGCATGGTCGGTGACGATGGCGTCGACCGTGCCATCTTTGATGCCCTCGATAAGAGCGGCGGCATCGGCGGCGGTACGCAGCGGGGGGTTCACCTTCAGGCTGGTTTCATAGGCGTCGGTCAGCGCATCTTCGGTAAGGAAGAGATGATGCGGCGTAACCTCGCAGGTCACAGGCAGGCCGGCTTCCTTGGCCTTGCGAACCATCTCGAGGCCCTTGGCCGTGGTGATGTGCTGGATGTGCAACGGGCAGCCCGTGAGCTCGCACAGCTGGATGTCGCGAGCGATTTCGAGCTCCTCGCCCGCAGCCGGCCAGCCGAGCATGCCGAGGCGCGTGGAAACGACACCCTCGTTGACCTGGCCGTCGCCGACAAGGCCGTTATCTTGGCAGTGTGCCATGAAAACCTTGCCGAACATCTTGCCGTAATCCATGGCGCGGCGCATCATGCCGGCGTCCTGCACGCCCTTGCCGTCATCGGTGAAGGCAACGGCGCCGTGGGCAACCATGTCGCCCATCTCGGCGATGATCTCGCCCTTCAGGCCGTGGGTGATGGCGCCCGACGGGTACACGCGACACTTGCCAACCTCGGCAGCGCGGCTCTTCACGTATTCGATGACCGCGCCATCGTCGGCGACGGGATCGGTGTTGGGCATGGAGCAAACGCCCGTGAAGCCGCCATGGGCAGCCGCGCGCGTGCCGCTCGCGATGTCTTCCTTGAACTCATAGCCGGGCTCGCGCAGATGCACATGCATGTCGATAAGACCGGGCACGAGCACCTTGCCCGTAAGGTCTTTCACCTCGGCGCCTTCGGCGGCAATGCCCTCGCCCACCTGGGCGATTTTGCCATCTTCGACCAACACGTCGCACACGCAGTCGAGCTCAACCTGGGGATCGATAACGCGGGCGTTCTTAAGCAGCATTGCCATTATTCGGCACCTCCCAAAAGCAGATACAGCACGGCCATGCGCACGCAGATGCCCGCATAGACCTGTTCGAGAATGACCGAGCGCTCGGGGTGGTCGGCCATGTAGCTGTCGAATTCCACGCCGCGGTTGATGGGACCCGGGTGGCACACGATGGCGTCGGGGCGCATGAGGTGCTCGCGCTTCTTCGTGAGGCCGAACAGCTCATGGTATTCGCGAAGGCTCGGGAACGGCGCACCCTCGAGGCGTTCGCGCTGGATGCGCAGCATGTACACCACATCGAGCTCGGGCAAAACGTCGTCGAGGTACGGCGTCACATGGTCGGCGCCCAGCATCTCGGGGCATGCCGGCATGAGCGTAGCGGGACCGACGACGGTGACTTCGGCACCCATGATTTTCAGTGCGGGAATGAGAGAACCGCACACGCGAGAGTGTCCGATGTCGCCCACGATGCCGACCTTCAGGCCGTTGAAGTCGTGCTTATGCTCCCAGATGGTGTACAGGTCGAGCAGCGCCTGCGTAGGATGCTGGTGCTTGCCGTCGCCCGCGTCAACGACGCTTGCCGGCGTATGCTCGGAAATGATACGCGGCGCGCCCGCATGCTTGTCGCGGACGATGATCATGTCGATCTTGTACGCATTGAGCGTTTCCACCGTGTCGATGAGGCTCTCACCCTTCACGGAGCTCGTGGAGGAGCCGCCGAAATTCAGGCTGTCGCAAGAAAGGCGCTTCTCGGCCAGCTCGAACGACGAGCGCGTACGCGTGGAAGGCTCGTTGAACATGTTCACGACCGTAAGGCCCTTGAGCGTGGGGACCTTCTTGATCTTGCGCTGATTGACCTCGGACAGCGTTTTGGCCGTCTCGAGAATCGTCATGATGTCGGTATCGGAATACTCATTGATGTCGATGAGATGCTTGTGTTCGAAAGCCATACGACTTATTCACCCCCCAGCGGCGCCGCATGCGCGCGGTCGCCCGGCTTCATATCCAGAATTTCAACCGCAGACGTTCCGTCGACCTCTTCGAGGAACAGGCGGACGTTCTCGTCGCGCGACGAGGGCACGTTTTTGCCCACGTAATCGGCGCGGATGGGAAGCTCGCGATGGCCACGGTCGACGAGCACCGCAAGTTGAATGGAAGCGGGACGGCCCAAATCCATGAGGGCGTCGAGCGCGGCGCGAATGGTGCGGCCGGTGTAGAGCACGTCATCGACGAGGACGACGGTTTTGCCGTCGAGCGAGAATGGGATGTGCGTGCTGTGCACTTCGGGGGAAAGGTAGGTCAGGAAGTCGTCGCGATAGAAGCTGATGTCCAAGCTTCCCAAGGGCGGCTGCTCACCTTCGATTTCGGCGATCTTGTCGGCCAAGCGCTTGGCCAAAACGTCGCCGCGGGTGACGATGCCCACGAGCACGATTTCATGCGCGCCGTGGTTCGCCTCCAGAATTTGGTGCGCGATGCGCGTGAGCGATCGCTCGATCTCGGATTCGTCCATCACGATCGATTTCACCTGGTAGGCGTCTTTCATACACACTCTCCTCTCTTTGACTGAGTGCGTACAGCTGACCCGTGCTGCCGGCCCACCAGGGCAAAAAAAATGCCTTGGCCAGGGCTGGCTAAGGCTTCCGTGGGCACCATTATGTTCACGATCGGTGCCTATCGCGTGCCTTGCCGGTCTCTCTGTACCGTCTTAAAGGACGCTTGTCAGTATACACACCCGTCCGCGCTCACGTAACCCCCTGGCGCGAATTTACGGAAAATGGTGGCGAGCGGCACATGCGAGAATCGGCTTTCAAGCATCGCTCGATTCGAGATGGTTCCGTCTGGCATGGGCCCGCGCGGAAACCCTCTGCGTTCAAGCTCGTTCTTCTTTCAAAGTTGAACGCAGCGAGGTGAGCGCATAGTGAGCCGAAGGCGAACGGTAGCGAACCGTGGTTCCGCGCGGGCCCATGCCAGGCGGAACCACGGACGAGAATAGCTCCAAGCGAAGTTGCTTTAAAAAGCCACGACGCGCAGTCGGAGAGAGGCGCGGCCCCTACCCCAGCAAGCCTGCGAGTTTCGGGTTCATGAACAGGTTGTAGTACGTCGCGAGGGCAATGGCGATAAGCCCCACGACAATGCTCGCAACCGCCCAGATTTTTTGACGCTTCAGATAGGTTTCCTTCGATACCCCCATGCTCAAAGCTCGATGGAGCGCGAACGGCTGCGATACGATGGAAAACGCCACCGTTCCCGCCGTGAGCATAGCGAATACCAAAATGCCCAGAGCAATGGCCACGGGCGTATGGAAGGCAATGGCGTTCACGAAGCAGGTGTCGGCCACGATCCACAGCGGATAGAAGATGATGGTCGCCCACATGCCATGCGCCGCTCCCCAGATGGGCGGCATGAACAGCGCGCCAATGTTCACGCGCGGCACGCCCTGCAAAAGGCGCTCTTCGGCAGCATATTGCTCTTCCGTGATGACCGGCGCGCTCTGCACCGTCTCGTTGCGTTTGCTCACAATCTATTCCTTACGGGTCGAAAATCCAAAATCGGCAGGCTTCGCAGGCTCGATCGCCTCGATGGCGTCGACACGCTCGGCGTCGCTTGGCGAAGGCGGCACAAAGGGAGTGCCGTCGGCGTTGCGGAACTGCACGCCCAGGCGCACAAGCTCAGCAAGCACCGAATCGACAAGCAGGGGCAAAGCCGCATGAACCTGAGGCGTGAGGCCCTCGATAAAGCTCGCAGGGCTCATATTCTTCACCTGAATGCCGAAGCACACGCCATCGGCCTCGTGGCCCATAAGCGATGCAGACGCGAGCAAATCGGACAGGCGCATGTCGTGCAGCGACTGCATGACGCCGTGGCCCGCAATATCGCCCGGAGCGAAACGGAACACCGTGCCAGGCTGCTCGCCCGTTCCATCTACCGCGTCGACGACGATGACGAAATCGGCTTTGCACACATGCGGCAGCAAGTCCATAGTCATGCACCCCGCATCGTAGAGCGCGACATCGCCGCCGAAGCAATAGCCCGCCTCAAGCGCGTCGTACACCGCCGGCCCCACACCGTCGTCGAGCATAAGGCGATTGCCAATGCAGAGAATCGCGATTTTCATCAATGCCTCCTACTGACCGAGTTCCACGGGCGTCACACGCGTCGAGCGGCTCGGGTCGATAGTCATGCTCTGGAAGCGGTCGGCCATGAAATCGTTGCCGTAGTACTCCTCGAAGAATCGCTCCATGGCATTCACCGGCTCCATTCCAGCCTCGCGCTGATACCAGCAGTCGAATGCGAGCATGGTCATAACGGCATTGACGAGCATGAGCGCAGCGCACACCGAGGTAAGGCCGTATCGCCATTTCCAAGGAATCGCATTCACGATCTTGAGCATGCGCGGCAAAAGCAGCTTGATCCACACGCAGCCCAAAACGCCCCACATGGCCATGAACATGCCATTGGTTCGACCGTCGATAGAGAGGAACGTGCCCGTGTAATCCCAGGCCATGATGCCGAATGCGAACTGGAAGAACCAGCTCACCAAATACTCGAACGCGCCGCCGATAACGGCGCTCACCAAGAAAATCACCAGGAAATTGGCCTTGTGGAAGCGGTTGAGCGCAATGGTCATGAGCACCGCCCCAATGCCGTAGATCGGCGAAAACGGCCCATACAGAAGGCCCGCGCGGTCTTGGTAGACGCCTGGCTCAACGACGGCCATGTGGTAGATAACCTCGATAATCAAGCCGAGCACGCAGCAAACCACGAAAATCCAGAACAAGTTGAAGAAGTTCAACTCGATATAGCCCTTGCCCGTTTCGTCGCGGCCGAGGGTTCCGTCTTCGGCGCGCTCGCGCGTCTCAAGGTCTGCCAGCTTGCGCTGAAGGCGACGCTCTTCCGAAAGAGAGGGGTCGATATACGACAACAGGGCGACAAGGAACACCAAATGCAGCACTTCGTAGAGGCCTGGGCCATGTAAGCCCGAAAGCATGACCTCGCACACCATGACGGCGACGTTGATTGCCACGAGGATTTCGGCCGCAATGCGCGCGCCGCGACGGCGGTCGCGAAGCATGCGCACGCCCAAAACAATAGACATAACCGCGCCAACGCCCGTAAGCGCAATTTGGATTATGGCGATAACAAGCGTCGTCGTGTCGATCGGCGTTCCGGCATCGCTGGTAAGCGACGGCAGGTAAAATCCCAGAATCGCCGCAATCGGAATCGAGATTACCGACAGCGCGATGAGCGCAACCGCATATATCTTAAGCAGCAGCGGGAGTTTCTTTTTTGGAGGCGTCGCAAGCGAAGTCGATACGGTCATATACCTTGGGCCCTTCCCAATCTTTCGAACATGCACAGCAGTGTTCCTATAATAACCATGCGCAGCGCGTCAAAAGCACGCAGGCACCCGTTCTTCGCTCAAAAGCCAAGTTGCCCAGGCGAAGGCCACGCATCAGAAACGCTGCGCGTCGCATGGCGCAATTGGCAACAGGGGCAACGCACCGGCCGAGCCGCGCAGCCCACGCGAAATCGCAAAAGCGAGAACGCATCGGAACTTGCATGGCTCGATTAGATCACCGCGCAGCGCGCAGCGCCAGTTTGGTTACGGCACCGTCACGCCCCGCGAAGTTGGTTACGCCGCCGTTACCTTCTTGCGATAGAATCGGCGTAAGAAACAAGCACGAACACGGACGCGTTACTCGCTTTCAGAGAGGCAGCTATGGCTTCTTCCAAAAACATCGGCGACCAGATTTTCAATGCGGTGCAAAACGCCGTGGACTCGCAGGATTTCAGCAATCTTCAGTCAACCATCGAGAAAAGCATCGGCATCGCCGCCGAGGGAATCGCGCGCGGCCTAAGTTCTGCGTCGGATGGCATTCGACGGGGCCAGGAACAATATGCCCTTGCACAGGCCAAGAAGCGTCACGAAGAACAGATGGCGGCGATTTACGCGAACCCCAGCGGGCAACGCAGCGTTGGCATCGCGCTCGTCGGATGGGGCGTCGTTTTGGGCGTGCCGGGCCTCGCTGGAACGGTTTTCACGATTGGCGCGGGCTCGATTCTCGTGGGAGGCATTCTTGCGGCGGCGACGGTCGCAGGCGGCGCCCTGTTCGCGATGGGCATCAAGCGCCTGAACCTCGTGAACCGTTTCGAGCGCTACCGCGATGCCATTGGCCTGCGCGATTTCTGCTATCTCGACGAAATCGCGGCCAGCACCGCCGACACGACCGAAAACGTGCGCCAAAACGTGAAGGCGATGCTCTCGCACGGGCTTTTCAAGCAAGCGGCGCTCGGCGACGGTGAAAACTTCTTGGCGCTCACCAACGACGCCTATCAGCAGTATCGCCAGGCGCGCGGCAAGGCGCTCGAAAAGAAGCAGCAGCAAGCACTCACGCAAAGCGAGCATTCGCAGCTTGACGCCGAAACGCAAGCCTTGCTCGCACGCGGAAATGCCTATATCGCGCAAATCCGCGAGAGCAACAAGGCCATCCCAAACCCGGAAATCAGCAAGAAGATCGACCAGATCGAGCACGTGGTGCGCACGATTTTCGATCGCGCGGCCGAGCGGCCCGAAGTCATCGACGACCTCGACCATTTGATGGATTACTACCTGCCCACCACGGTCAAGCTTCTTGATGCCTACCGCGACTTGGACGCGCAGCCCATCCAAAGCGAAACCATCTCGCAGTCGAAACGCGAAATCGAAGGCGCGCTCGACAGCCTGAACGTCGCGTTCGAGAAGCTGCTCGATTCGGTATTCCGCGATATGGCAATCGACGTTTCCTCAGACATTTCGGTGCTGCATACCGTGCTTGCACAGGAAGGCCTGGTGGAAAGCCCATTCGATAAGCAAAAGAGCGAATAGTCCCCCTGGGACGCGCGAGTCTCAAAGAAAGGCATAACCATGACCGACGTCAAAACCGAAACCCCCACCGTCGAGCTCACGCTCGCGCCGACGCTCGATGCCGCGCCGGTGCCCACGCTCGCCAACGCGAACGGCGACGCCCTGGCCCCCGCGAGCGACGCCGCCGAAGTGCCTGCGAAGCTCGACGACAGCATGCTGACCGAAGAAGAGAAGAAGATGGTCGAAAGCTTCTCGCAGCAGATCAACGTACGCGACACCGCAATGGTCCTGCAGTACGGCGCCGGCGCCCAAAAGAAAATGGCCGATTTCAGCGACACCGCGCTTGAAAGCGTGCGCACGAAAGATTTGGGCGAGGTCGGAGGCCTTCTTACCGACGCCGTGACCGAACTGCGCAGCTTCGATGCGACCGAGGAAAAGGGCCTGTTCGGCTTCTTCAAGAAAAGCGCCAACAAAATCGAATCGCTGCGCGCCCGCTACGACAAAGCCGAGGCTAATGTCGACAAAATCGTGAAGGCGCTGCAAGGCCACCAAATGACCCTCATGAAAGACGCCGCCACGCTCGACAAGATGTACGAGCTCAACCTCACCTACTTCAAAGAGCTCACCATGTACATTCTTGCCGGCAAGAAAAAACTCGCCGAAGTACGCGAAGTCGAGCTGAAGGAGCTTGTAGACAAGGCGAAAGCCACGGGTCGCGCCGAAGACGCGCAGGCCGCGCAAGACCTCGATGCCATGTGTACGCGCTTCGAGAAGAAGCTTTCCGACCTCGACCTGACGCGTACCATCGCCATGCAAACCGCGCCGCAGATCCGCCTCGTGCAGAACAACGAAATCACGCTGGTCGAGAAAATCCAAACCACCATCGTGAATACCATTCCGCTGTGGAAGAGCCAAATGGTTCTGGCGCTCGGCATAGCGAATTCCGAAGAAGCCGTGCGCGCGCAAACCGCCGTCACCAACATGACGAACGATTTGCTGAAGAAGAATTCCGAGATGCTGCACTCCTCCACCGTCGAAGTGGCGAAGGAATCGGAACGCGGCATCGTCGACATTGAAACGCTGAAGCAGACCAACGAGACGCTCATCAAGACGTTCGACGAGGTTCTGCAAATTCAAGCCGAAGGCCGCCAGAAGCGCGCCGAAGCCGAAGTGGAGATGCGCCGCATCGAGGCCGACCTCAAGCAGAAGATGCTCGAGATTCCGCAACTTCCTTAAGCAAACCCCCGCCGAACGCTTTTCGCGCATTCGCATCGCACGAAAAAGGCGCCGCCCCTCTCGCAGGGACGGCGCCTTTGCTTTTAACGGCTTGCGATTTAGAGAGCTGCGCTCAAATCGCCCGCAGCCTTCACCTTCACGCGGTTGGTGTGGCCGGGGTAATACTGCAGCGGAACGTCTTCGGAATCGATGATTTCGACGGTTTCGCGCACAGCGCCCGCCTCGACAGCAGCCTCGATTGCGGCAGCACGAGCAGCCTCGAGCGCCTGGTCGCGAGGAGTCTCGTCATAATCGATGAGCGCCTCATAGGTGCCGCTCACCTTCGAGATGGCGGAACCGATCGCGTTCGCGCATCCCGAGAACTCGGGCTTCACGCAGGTCGCGGTACCAGCGAGGTCGGTCGGTAGAATGATGCAGCCACCGCCCACCAGAATGGCGTCGATGTCGTCGTTGGACACCTTCATCATGTCGATGCCCTCTTCGACCATCTCGCGCATGGCGGCCATGGCCTTCTTGGCAAACTCCTCGTCGATATGCGCGACCTTGCTCGCATCGCCCACTTCGGCCATGCCAAGGCGCACCGCGATGTCGGTTGCAGTAAGAGTGTCGCCGCCGAACACGAGGGCTTTCTTGGTGATTTCGTAACCCACGGAATCGGGGCCGACGGTCACGCTGCCATCTTCGTGCTCGCGAACGATGGAGCCGCCGCCCAAACCGATGGAAATGACGTCGGGCATGCGGAAGTTGGTGCGCACGCCGCCGATGGTCACGGCAACGCCGCTCTCGCGCGGGAAGCCGGCCTGCAGAACGCCCAAGTCGGTGGTGGTGCCGCCCACGTCAATGACGATGGCGTCGTCCATGCGGCTCAGGTAGCTTGCGCCGCGAATGGAGTTCGTGGGGCCGCATGCGATGGTGAGAATCGGGTAACGGCGAGCGTGATCGATGGTCATGAGCGTGCCGTCGTTCTGAGACAGATACACGTCGGCCTCGGTAATGCCACGCTCGGCCAAGCTCTTCGCAAAGCCCTCGGTGAAGCGCTCAGCAACCAGGTGGAGCGCCGCGTTCAAGATGGTGGCGTTCTCGCGCTCGACCAGGCCCATAGAGCCGATCTCGCTCGAGATGGAAATGCGCACATCGTCGCCGAGCACCTCGCGGGCGATGGCGGCAGCAGCCAGCTCATCATCGTTGCGCACGCCAGCGAACACGCAGCTAATGGCGACAGAGTCGACCTTGCCCTTCACGCCCTCGAAGAAGGCGCGGCACGCAGCCTCGTCGAAATCGGCCAAACGCTTGCCGTCGAATTCGAAGCCGCCGCCAATAATGGCAGTATCAACGGCAACCGCGGAAATATCGTCGGACCAGTCAACCATGGGAGGAATGCCCACGGAAGCAGGCGCGCCAATACGCAGAATGGCGATGGGAGCCAAGCCCTTGCGCTCGACGATGGCGTTGGTGCACTGCGTGGTGCCAAGCATAGCCTGCTTAATGAGTTTGCGATCGATGTTCGCCTGGGCGAGCACGGCGTCAACTGCGCCCATGATGCCCTCGTAGATATCGCCCGAGGTGGGGTTCTTCACCGCGGCGACGACCTTCAGGTTCTCGTCGATCAAAACGGCGTCGGTGTTGGTGCCGCCGACATCAATGCCAAGTTTGTACATATCTCCTCAACTTTCTTCAAGTTGCAGTTCTTCTTACCGCTCAGCCGGCTTCGCAGCCGAACCGAGCTCAAAACACGGAGCTCCTACCGCTCGCTTCGCTCGCTATGCGTCGCTCCTCGCATTCTCAGCATTAGAAAAAGAAGTTTGAGAAATGCGAAGTTTTGTTCTCGGCTCGGCTGCGAGGCCGGCCCGCATAACGCATTGGGCTAGCAGCTCCCGCACGCGGAGGCGTTGGCGAAATTTCGTTTTCCTCATTCTTACTTTATAAAAAACTGGAAAAAACGAGGCGCAACGCATAGCGAGCAAAGCGAGCGATAGGCGCGCCGCATTTCGCAGACGCCTCCGCGCGCGGGAGCTGCGGGCGAGATTCGCTACCCCTTACATCTCTCTTCGACAGGGACGTAATCGGTATTGAGGCCGAAATAGCGCGGTCCCACCAATTCGATGCCCTTCTCGGTGCGCCACAGGTGGTAGCACGGAAGGCCAACGACCAGCACGCGCTTGCCGTACTTCAACGCGTCGGTGGGCACGGGCGTGAACGTTTCGGTGTCGACCAGGCAAATGAGGTCGGGGGTCGTGGCGAGAATTTCGCCGTTCACCGTCGCGCACAGGTTCTCGTTCTGGAAATCGACTTCCGCATGACCGCCCTTGTCTTCGCCGATGCCCTCAAGCACGACCTTGCCGAAGTTGAATCCGCCGCGGGTCTCGCGCAGCACGTCGGCGATCTTGCCCTTGAACAGGCGGAAACCGCCGGTGTAGTCGAAGAAGTATTCCTCGGGCGTCATATTCTCGGGGCAGTTCTTGATGCCGCGAATCGCACGACCCAGTTCCTGGCTGCGCGTGACAATGCCGCGCACACCGAACTCGCGCACCTGCGAAGCCGTCATGACATACTCGGTCGACACCACGCTGCCGCCGCATGCGGTGCAGCCGGCGCGGCAAATGTTCTCGACCCACTTGTTGTTGATGGTCTCCATAAGGCCCATGTTGCCCTTCTCGTCGATGAAGAGCATGGGGCTTGCCGACACGCCGCCAATGGTGAACGTGACCATTTGGATTTCGGGGAACGCGCGGCCCATGCCGTCGACGTCGACCATAGGAAGGCCCAAGCGCGCTGCCGCGGCGATGGGCAGCATGGAATTCACGCCACCGGCCTCGATGGGCATGATGGCCGTGATTTTCTTGCCGTAGTAGGAACCCACCATATCGATGAGCTTGGTGAACTCGTTGGAACCCACGCCCTTCTCGGTGAGAATCGTCGGGGCGCCCACGCTTGCCACGGGCACGACGATATCGTCGTCGGAAAGCTCGTCGACATCGATAAGCGACACCTCGCCGCATTCCTTTACAGCGCCAATGGCGAGCAGCTTGCCAATATAGGGGTCGCCGCCGCCGCCCGCGCCCAAAAGCGCTGCGCCCAAAGCGATGTCTTCGATATCGGAAATGCCGATCTTACGCATGGCTCTCCTCCTTCGAAAACTCGGCGTAACGCTCCTCGATAGGGCGATACTCGACGTCTTTCAAGCCGAACCATGCGGGACCGGCGAGCTCAAGGCCGCGAGGCGTACGCCATGCAGCGTCGCACGGCAGGCCCACGACGAGGGCGCGCTTGCCGTATTTCAGGTTCTCGGTGGTAATGGGCACGAACGTCTCGGAGTCGACCAGGCAAATGAGGTCGGGCACCGTAGCCACGATTTCGCCATCGACTTCTGCGTAGATGTTCTCGTTCTGGAACTCGACCACGGCTTTCTTGCCCTTGTCTTCGCCGATGCCCTCAAGCGTCACGCGGCCGAAGTTGAAGCCGTCGCGCGTTTCGCGCAGCACGTCGGTGATTTTGCCCTTGAAGAAGCGGAAGGCTCCGCTTTCGCCGAGGAAGAACTGCTCGGGGTTGTCGGCGTCGGTCGCCGTGCGAATGATGCGACCGAGCTTTTGCGCGTAATCGACCGTGCCAACGACGACGCTCGTCTTCATCTTCTCGCCGCTCATGGGCGATGCGAGCGTGGTCACCTGGCCGCCGCATGCGGTGGTGATTTCGCGGCCGATTTCCTCGGTCCAGTCGTTGTTGATGGTCGTGAGCACCGTGCAGTTGCCCTTTTCATCGGCAATGATGAAGGGGTTGGTGGACACGCCGTTCAGCGTGAACGTGTCTTGCTGAATGCCCGGGAACGCGCGACCCATGCCGTCAGCGTTAATGAGCGGCAGGCCCGCTCGAGCGGCGGCGGAAATAGGCACCATGGAGTTCATGCCGCCCGCTTCGGAAAGCAAAAACGCATCGAGCTTGCGGCCAAGCATGCGCTCCATCATGGCGCGAACCTTGGGATACTCGATTCCGTTCGTGCCTTTCTCGAGCGACACGCTCGGAGCGCCGACGCCACAAATAGGCGCGACGGTCCAGGTATCGGGCACTTCGTCAATGTCAAGCAGCTCGACGGGGCCATACTTCTTCACGGCTGCGATGGCCTCCAAGCGACCCATGTACGGATCGCCGCCGCCACCCGAACCCAAAAGCGATGAGCCAAGCGCGATGTCGTCGATATCTTCGATTCCGATTTTCCTCACGCGAGCCCCCCTTCCTTGTTCAGCCCCGCCACACGCGGCAGGGCGCTTTACACATATGCCGCTTACCTTCAGGCGCCCTCGCGGGGCACCCCAATTAAAGCAAAGCCGCCCTTGCGAGCGGCTCGTAGCGCAACAGTTCTAGACTACCCTATTCGGCCGACTTCTTCGTGAAAAGCACGATAGAACCGTCAAATGCAGGCAGCTTCATGGCCTTGTAGATAACCACGTACAGAATCATCGAGACGACGATGCCATTCACGGGGCCAATAAACAACGGGAAATCGAGCATTTCGAGCGGCGTGCCCACGAACGTGCCGCCCGTCACCATGGCAAACACGGCGCCCACCGCGAAGCTCACGACGCCCGGCACCGAGATGCCCTCGAGGGGCTTGAAGTTCTCGGGGCGGCCTTTACGAATGAGGAAGTAGTCGGCGATCATGGTGCCGGCGAGCGCGGGAACCATGGCCGAAAGGAACGTTAGGAACGTGGTGAAGTAATCCATGATGCCCACGGCAGCGGCAATGAGGCCGACGATGCCGGCGATCATCGTGGTGACCTTGTACGATTCCTCGCCCTTGCCCGCCATGGCCGTAAATGCCAAGCCGGCGGAATAGGCGTTGCCAACGTTGACGGCCCACGTGGAAGCCACAATAGCGACCACGGAGATAAGCGCCAAGCCCATGCTCGACAGCACGAGCGTGATGTCGCCGCCCGAATCGGGAACGGCAATGGCGAGCACGGCGCCCATCATAAGCACGAGAATGTTCACCGGCCACACGCCGACGACGCTCGAAACAACGGCGGCCTTGCGGTCTTTCGCGTAACGCGTGAAGTCGCCTACGCCTGCGCCGCCTACGGCAAACAGGCCGACGGAGATGCTAATGCCGGCAGCCAAGCCCATGCCCTCGACGGGCACATAGTTGAAAATGGAGTCGGTGCCGGTGCCCGCGATAGAAATGCCCAAGCCGTACACGCAAATGACGAACAGCAGCACCGCGGAAACCGTGTTCACCCACTTCACGCCATCGAAGCCGTAAATCGCCGATACGAGCATAAGCGCGCCAAGCACGACGGCGGAAATCCATACGGGAATCTCGAAGCCCGTAAGGTCGGCGAAAGCGACCGAGAACGACGCACCGCACACGGCCGCCTGCACGCCGAACCAACCCACGAGCGACACGCCCATGATGAAGCCGACGATGTAGCGTCCGCCCTTCTTGCCAAGCGCCGCCGTTGAAAGGGGCGCCGTAGGAAGTCCCACGTCGGCCGATTCCATAGCCACGAAGCTCATGTAGGCGACGATGATGCCGAAGCCGATGAACGCGGCCAAGAAGCTGTCAAACAACGTGAGGCCCGCGCCAAGCGCGGCACCAGTAATAAGCGTAGAGACATTGAAGCCGTTGCCAATCCAAATACGAGCGATTGACCACCAACCCTGGCGTTCCGATTCCGAAACGTACAGGCCCTCAGCTTCAAAGCTCATGGCTTCTTGTTCAGAAGACATGGGAAATTCCTTCTTTCCAGACGGGGCAATAATTCGCGCAGTTTAGCACACTAAAGCACGAATGTGGTAAAGAAGGACCGCCATAACGGCATATTCAAGAAAATGCATATTGCAGAGGATTATTCAGAACCTCGTTCGAAAACGGGCGAAAAGCGGGCGCTACCTTCCCTTGCGCGCCCAGGCAAGGCGGCCAGGCGATTCGGTGGCGGGCATTCGGCACATTGCCCGGTCCTATGCCAAACCGAACTTTCTGCGCACGCGCTCGAGCTTGCGACGCCACGGGCCGTACAGGGCAAGCAGGAACACAACCGTCGCCACGCCGTGCACGATATCGAAAGGCAGGGCCGTCGCATACACCGCCAAAATGCCCGCCCATCCTGACGCCTGAGCGTGGAAGAAGCTCAAAATGCTCCACGCGTTCAAAATAAAGCCGTACCCGAGGCACGCCAAGAAACCGTATGCGTACACGATGATGGGATGCGCATCTATAAGACGGCGGGCGGCGTAGGCGCAATTTTCTTTTCCAGTGTGCGCTTGGCAAGGCGACGAGGCGACGCTTTCCAACTCCCCATCGGCCGAAACGGAGCACAAGGAACCGCACGTCATACCGAGCGCTTCCCCACCACGAACTCGGCGAGATGCTTTCGCACCTACCGCCCTTTGCTTTGCAGGCACCATCGCGAGCAGCCCGGCTCCGTAGCCGACCAAACCCCAGGCATACATTTGCCACGGCGTCCATGGGCCTTGGCCGAAGAAGAAATTCGAAGCGAGCGCCGCCAAGGCACCCACCATGAAGCCGCTTTTGCGCCCAAACGCGACGCCAGCGATAATCGCGATGGCGCTCACCGGCTTGAAGTCGGGAATGGGCGCGAACAGGATGCGACCCGCCGCGGCAAGGGCGGCCAATACCACCGTGGGCATGATGTCGCGCAGACGCGGACGCGACGCCTCGTAGCTCGCGAAGAAGATGCCCATGCTCGCAAGCACCACGACGAGCGTGAGCAGCGCAGTCTGGTCGAAATTCGCGATGGTGCACGCCGCCAGCACAGCAGGCGTGGCCGCAATGGCGACGATTTCGGCCGCGATGCGAGCGTAAGCGCCAACGCTCCTGTTTGCTGCGTCCATTACGCACGCTCGCCTTCTGCCGCGATTTCGCCGAAAAGACGGCTTTCGGCGTTCGGTCGATAGACGATGTTATTTGCAAAGAACGCCTGAACAGGCTCGGTGCACGCGATTTCCCCATCGAAGGGCATCGACACGAAATCGGCCGTGACAAGCGCGAAATCAAGATCGTGCGTCACGAAAACGATCGTTTTGCCCCCATCGGCCAGGGCGCGCACAATTCGAGAGACCTCCGCGCATGACGCCGGGTCGAGGCCCTTGGTGGGCTCATCGAGGAAGAGCACCTCG
Source organism: uncultured Slackia sp. (assembly GCF_934630525.1). GTDB lineage: Bacteria > Actinomycetota > Coriobacteriia > Coriobacteriales > Eggerthellaceae > Slackia. The sequence continues at coordinate 37,522 of NZ_CAKTVX010000001.1, read as the reverse complement.
GGGTTCGCGAGCAGAAGCTTCGCGAGCGCGAGTTTTTGCTGTTGGCCGCCCGAAAGGTCATACGGATGGCGCGCGCCCAAGTTCGCAAGCCCGAAGCGCTGCGCCATTGCCGCGGCTTCACGCTCCCCATAACTGCAGCGAGCCGACCACTCCATAAGCTCCTCGCGCACCGAATCGCATACGAACAAGGCTTTCGGATCTTGTGGAAGCAGAGCCTGGGAATGCCGCAGAGCGTTGTCGATACGGCCGCGCTGGGGCTTCAGCACGCCCGCCAAGCAGCGCAGAAGCGTGGTTTTGCCGCAGCCGTTGCCCCCTACGAGCGCATGCACGCAACCGCGCGCGATATTCAAATCGATGCCGCGCAACACCCACGGATCGTGGCGGTCGAAGCGAAAGTGCGCATCGCGAACGCGAATCGCCGCATCGGCGTGCGCGCATGCCGCCGCACGCGCCTCCCAACGGGACGCAAGGACCGCTTCCGCCGATTCGCGCGGCGCAGGAGCGCCTGATGTATCCAGGTCGATGCGCTGCGTCGCGTACGCCTCAACATCTTCAGGGGAATGCGTCGCGACGACCACGGTAATGCCAAGCTCACGATTCACGCGGCCCAACAGGAACAAGAACTGCTTCACGGCATTCGGATCGAGCTGCGCCGTGGGCTCGTCGAGCAGCAGCACGCGCGGACGCAGCGCCAACACGCTCGCCAAGTTCACGATTTGCTTCTGGCCGCCCGAGAGGTCTTCGGTTTTCTTGCGCACCCAAGGCTCGATGCCGAAAAAGTGCGCGACTTCCGCCACGCGCCTGCGCATTTCATTTTGCGGCATGCCGACGTTTTCAAGCCCGAACGCAAGCTCATGCCATACCGTATCGCATACGATTTGCGCGGCGGGGTCTTGCATCACGAAGCCAATCGACTGCGCCGACTCAAGCGCCGTAAACGTTTGCTCGCCCCGCACGCCTTCCCCACTTGCGACACGGCCCAAAACGCGTGCCCAGCCGCGATATACGCCCGCAGGCACAAGCTCGGGCTTCAACGAGCGCAAGAGCGTGGTTTTGCCCGAACCCGTCGAACCCACCACGACGCAAAAAGCGCCTTGATCAATGCGCAGGTCGGGCCACGAAATCTCAAACGCGGGCTCGCCGCTGCCCACAGGGTATGCGAACGCAAGCCCACGCGTTTCCACGGCGGGCGCGGTATTGTGTTCGTTCGTCATTCGCACGACCTCCATTGCAACCAATCGCGCAGCCACAACGCCGGAGGCACCAATATGAGCAGCGCATAGGGAAGATACAGCCAAAACGGCGCGACGCCCGCGACCACGGGATAAAACGAGAAGCCAGAAAACGCCAGCCACGCGCACACCGCGCTTGCAAGCGCGAGGGCGACCAGCGCAGCAAGCACCGCGGTGTCAGATGCGCCCAGGCGAAAACGAGCATATGTCGTGCGCCGCGCACCGCAATCGTAGCCGCGTGCGCGCATGGCGCAGCTTCGCCCCAGGGCGTCTTCCATGCCCCAGCCCATGAGCACACTCACGATGCGCATGCGCCCCTGCGCGGCATCTTTCTTCGTGCGGAAAGCCGCGGCGCTCATGCAGTCTTGCACGTCGGCGATGGCACGGCCGCGCGAAACGAATTGCGGCACCAAGCGCAAAACCTGCGAGACCATGAGCGTGGTGACGGGCGCGGCGTTTCCGAACAACGCGAGCGAGTTTTCGGAATCCATGCAGGCCGAATACGACGCGAACCACAGGAACACCGACGCGAACATGCCGCCCGAGCACAAACCGTACAAAAGCGCCTCGGCATAGATGGCGCGATGCCCGATTCGCAACAGCTCGGTTGAGCCCGAAGCCACGAAAAATGGGTTCGCTGCGGCAATGACCAGGCACAACGGCACAACCCACCGAAGCGAGAGCAGCGTGGCGCGGCCGCCGCGACACACGCACGAGCACGCGAGGGAGCCCGCGAGCGACAAGGTCGTGAACACGGGATGCAAACACGCCATGGACAGCGCAAGGGCGCTTGCCAAATAGACAAACGCCACTGCAGGATGATATGTATGAAAAACGTTGGTCATACTAGCCCGTCACGTAATACCAGGAAACGGAATCGCCGTTTGAGAGCACGTAATTGCTGCATGCCGTCATGGGAACGGCCCCGTTCACCGAGTACATCCAGCCGCTATTTCCGCCGTGTTCTTTTTCGGCAAGGCCGCCAATGGCCCTTACATATATGCCGTAACCCGTGTTCGACGCACTCATCGAAAGGCCGCACGCGCACAAGGCATCGTAGACCGTCGCACCTTGGTTGAATGTGAAGGTTCCGCCGCCCGAAACGGGGTTGCCCACCGCCGAGCTCGATACGGATACATATACGGTTACCGTGCCGGCAGGTGCGGAAGCGCCCGGCTGAGACGAGCCGCCCGCCGAAGAACTCGAGCTTGAAGGGCCCGACGAGCTCGAAGAGTCACTCGAGGAAGAGGAGCTCGACCCCGAGCCTGCGTTCGAAGACGAAGCGCCGTTTGAAGACGAAGAGGTGCCAGAGCTCGAATCGGAAGAGCCGCTGGAGCCTGAGCTGCCAGAGGACCCATCGCCTTCCGATTTCGACTCGTCACTTCCGGAGGCTTCGTGCGACGCGTCTTGCTTATCTTCAGATGTGCCATCAGCTTTATCGGCTTTGTGCGATGCGGCGCCCTTGTCAGCCTTCGCATCGTCGGCACCATTGACGGACGAGTTTTCGACATCGGACGTGCGAACGATGCCGATGCTTTCCGCGGCCTTCATGACGGGCGAATCGGCCGGAAGGCCAAAGCCGTTCGTCAAAGCGAATGCCGAAGCGCCGATGAACAGCACCGACACCACCGCGAGAGCCGCGATGCCCACGCGCGTCGCCAAAGAGAGTGATGTGCGCTTCGATGCCGCACCCGAAGACGCCGTTTGAGATAAGGAAGACGAAGACGGCGACCCCACGGTAAGGGCCGCCGCTTCCGCCGAATCACGGCGAGGAGCATCCCCCGCCGTGATTTTCGCGTCTTCCGAAGCGGATTTCATTTCGTCAGACATGTTTCGCTATTCATCCCCATCACGTTTGCGGCGGGCGACAACGAACCACACGATGGCGGCAGCAAGGCCAGCGACGCCGACTGCCAAAACAATGTAAGGCCAGATGGGAGCACTCTCGGTTGAAGACGCGCCGTCATCTGCGGCAGCCGCCGACTCGATAGCGCCATCGTTTTCGGCCTTCGAGGAAGACTTCGCATCGCTTGCCTTCGCGCCCTTCTGGTCGTCGGCCTTCTTGCCGTCGTTGGCCTTTTCATCATCGCTCTTGGAAAGCGCGCTTTGCGACAAAGGAAGCGAAGAGGGTGCCACGGAACCGCCCTGCGAAGCTGCCTGCGTGCCCGTGTTGTCCTTCTCGCCATCGTCCGCATTATCGGAGCCAGACGACGATCCAGACGAAGACGTCTCGTTCTTCGTCCACTTGGCATACAGCGTCATATCGGACGTCACCGCAGTCGCGAAATCGTAGGCCTTCGTGCATGCTGCATCGGTGTACCAGCCACCGAAGGCATACCCTTCGCGCGTCGGATCGGCAGGCTTGGTGACCGTCGAACCAGACGCGGGCGTCTGGTTGCCAACAGAAGAGCCGCCCTGCGAATCGAACTTCACACGATGAGCTTGAGACTTCACGCAGAAGAGGTGGCCCGAATCGTTGGTGTAGTACAGATTGCCGAACCGATCGCAGACAACCGATGCCATGCAGTAGTTGGCATACCCAGAACCGGGAACGAATACCTCGGTCGCCTCGGCATCGCCCAGCTTGTACATGTACACGCCACCGCCGCTAGTGTAATTAGGCCAATTGCCCTTGGCACCGTTCAAGGTGAAGTATACGTACGTCTCGCCATCATGCGTCGAGACGAGCGGTGTGCTCTTGGACTCAAAGCCAAGCTCTTCGCCATCGGCCTTCGAAATCTGCTTCACACTCATATCGGAAAGATCAACGATTGAAAGCAGGCCCTTAGCGTTCCAATTGTTCGCGGTTGCGCCGCCAATAAAGGCGTAATTTCCGCTGAAAACAGGCGTCGAAGTCGAATAGGCGGCAAACTGAACTGCCGCAGCCTCAGTAAGAGAACCATCAGAGCCAATGGCAAGCCTGTGCAACGTGCCGTCATCGCGCGTAACGGCATATATATAGCCGTCATGAACGGTGAGCGCCGAGCGAATATTGCCGCCAGAGAGCTTAATCGAGCCAACAAGCTTAGACAGATCTGCGGAATACACGCGCACCTGGCCAAAGTCTCCGCCAACGACATAGTAGCCGTTGACCATCAGGCCACCAGACCAGTAGTAACCGCCGTCGGTAACGGAGGCGCTTCCAGCAACGGCGCCCGTGCGAATATTGATACGCTTAACGGTACCGTTTTGCACGTCGTTGTCAGACCAATAATCCAGGGTGTTGATATAGACGTAATCGCCATCAACGGTCAACGAAGACAGATTCTGCTTAGTGAACGCGTCGGAATACCACAGCGTTTCAAGCGTCGTTGTCGAAACAGCTTGCAGATAACCGCCCGAAAGCGGAATCAAAATGATGCCTTGCGCAACAACAGGACGGCACGTGCTGTCCATGGAAGAACCGAGCTCAAGAGAGCGCACAACGGAGCCCGTTGCGGGATCGATCTCGTTGAGAACAGCGTTCCACGTCTTTCCACCCCATACCGAAGCGCCCGTAATAAGGTACACCTTTCCGTTCGCGACAATGGGGTCAGACGCAGAGACGCTTGCGCCCGCCTTCTGCTGCTCTTCGGTCAGAAGGTTGAGCGCCCATGAGGGCGTATCGGTCTTTGCCGTAGGCGTAAGGGCATCCGTTGCAGAGCCAGCACCGCCATTTGCAAAGCCGTTCCACGGGGCATCGACATCGGGATGTTCCGTTCCAGGATTGGTAGCGGGTGCCGTCGAGGGCTTCTGCGTGCCGTCGCCCTTGACGTAACGGAATTCAACGCAATCATCGTTCTTGAGGTAGTAGCTCGGAGCACCAACGCTCGCGTACCCATTGTTCACAAAGAACGACCAGTAGCTGTACGGCTCAGTGCTCGTCGTGCTAAGCACGCGACCATCAGGCATCGTCGCGCTCGTAAGGCCCCACGCATTCGTCTCGAGGTCAGTGCAACCGGCAGTCGTCATGAGCTGCTCGAGGACCGACTCGGCAGTCGTGTCTTCGTCGGCAGGAAGCGTGAGCTCGGTCAACGGCACCACCGACTGCTCGGTGTAATTGCCGTCGGCATCGCTCGCGGAAACGCCCGTGACCTTGGCCGTCACCGTAATAGTCTTGCCCTCGTTCGGGTTATCGAGCCCCGTCGTTCCCTTGACGGTCACCGTCGCAGAAACGTCCATGCCGGCGAGCGCGGCATAGTCTTCATTTTCGGGATAGCGTTCAGCGTAACGAGCAAACCGCTCGCTTTTAAGGCAACCGCTAATCGTGACTTCCGTGTTGTACTCGGGCTGCGTAAGCAGAAGGTTCTCGTGCGAGATTACGCTCGGCTTGCTCGACTTGAGCAGACGATAGGTATTCTCCGTGCCGCCGGGGAGTTCGCTGAACACAAAGCCATAGTGGCCAGCGGCTTCCTCGGTGGTGTAGCACCAGTTAACAGCATGTCCCTGGCCATACACCTTGAGCGGCGCATGCAGGTTTCCAGTCACATTGGAGACATCCTGGCCGTCAAGAATGGCCTGATAGAAAGACAACTTTGCAAGGCTGAGGTGGAGCAGCTCAGTATTAAGCTCGTTCTGATCCTGCGGAGCAATGGCGAAGTCGAGGGCCTTGCTTGCCGTGACCTCGGCGTTCGACTTATCAGTCACCGTGAGGGTGATCTTGGTGTTTGCAGCCTTGGCTCCGGGCAGCGGCTGATAGACCGTGCCCTTGTAACCGTTGAACGTGATGTCATCGGTGCTGGCGGAGTACTTGACCTCGTAGTACTTGCCGTCGATATTGAGCGTGCTCGTACGCGGCATCTGCAGGTCGGCGGTCAGGCCGTCCTTGTCGGCAACCGTGTCGGTACCGGAGTACTTGATGTTGTCGTAGGTAAAGGCCGCATCGACCTTCTCCTGCAGCGCCTTCTTGTCGGCGGCGACCTTCTCGGGATCGCCCTTGACGGTCACGGTGAAGTCGCGCGTGCCCTTAACGTCAGACGGGCCGCCGCTCACAAACGAGACCGTCGCGGTCAGCATAATGTCACGATCACTCGAGAGACGCGTCACCTTGCCGGTGTAGTCGCTCCAGCCATAGCCGGAGGGCCAAATGACATCGCCGTCGGAGCTCTTCCAGCTGACCTCGAACTTGCTCTTGGAGCCTGCGCGATATGGCAGCGTGAGGTTGGACGTTACAGACTCGGCCGAATCGCCCGCGGCATAACCGATGGCGATTTGCTCGGCAGCATCGTCGAGCATCTGCTGCACGCGAGCCTCGTCCCAAGCAACCTGCACCGTCTTGTTAGGCTGGTAGTACTCGGTCTTGCCGTCGCGCGAGAGCTCAAACACCACGTCGGCGCTGCGCAGGCCGTCGATGTTATAGCCCGTGTAATCGTTAGGGTCGATATAGAAGAACGTTACATCGCCATTGGTCTTATCCTGAGCGTCGGAAATGCCGACCGAAGCCTTGGCATCCTCGGCCTTAAAGAGCACGCCGCCCTCGGAGACCTTGACATCGATATCGGTAAAGCCCAGATCGGCAAGCTGCGCCTTCAGCGCATCGTTGACGTTTCCGCCCTTGGCACTGTAATCGACAACAATCTGCTTGTTGCTATCGGTGAGCTTTTGGACCGCGGCCTCGAGCGAGCCCGCGGCGATAACCTTGTTGGCGGAGACGAGCTCGACCGTCGAGCTGCCGCTCGTGGCAACAGCCTTCAGATACTTGCCGGCAGCAGAGGCCGAGACCACCGCCTCGGCGCCCGACATATCGGACAGCAGCGTCCAGTCGGCCGCCGGAGCTTTCGCATCCTCAGCCGCATACCACACAACCGTCGTCTGAGCGGTCACGTCAATACCATTGGTGGTCGAACCGTCAGCGCGCTTGGCCTGCACCGTCGCCTTGACACTGTCGCCCGAAACGAGATGAGTCGAGTCGCTATTGATTTGCGGGTTGGCGATCACGCGCAGCAGGTTGTACTCCCCCGCCGCGGTAACGCTGTCGGACGAAACCCACTCAACAGTGTTGTCGAGGGCGCTTGCCGTAACCTTGATCTTCTTGCCAACAAGCGCGTCCGAGATGGTCAGGCTGCCATCGGTCGTATCGATGCCGTCGGTAAGCTCGGTCCAGTCGGTACCGTTCTCGCTGGCATACCACGCCATAGTGAGCTCGGCATCGTCGGGCACGTCCTTGGTCGAGCCCGACCAGCTGCCCGGAACCTGCACGCTCGGCGTGATCTTTGAACCCACGTTCAGCGTAACGTTCTTATCGGCAAGCTCAATGCCTGCCAGCTTGTATTGGCCCTTGAGCGTCACCGGACCGAGCGGAGCAACAGACTGCGTGCCGTACGAACTCATCTTCTGCGTGCTGGAAATGGTATTTTCGCTCGTCACCTTAACGCGCAGGTACTTGCCGGCATAGGCGGCGTCAACGGTATAGGTGGCCTCGGTAGCACCGGGGATATCGGTATAGGCGGGGTCATCGCTCGAGCTGGAATTTGCATACTGCCACTGGTAGGTCACATTATCGGTGCGGCCGATATAGCTGTAGCTCGAACCATCCTTTTTGCGGACCTTAGTCTTGAGCGTATCACCCACACGTACGCCGTTGGTGGCAGGAGAGCCCTCAAACTGCACGTCGTAAAGCTCAACCTGGCCAGCGACGGAGACAGGACCCGCCGCGTAGTAAGAAGAAGGCCTCTGCTCGCCGTAGCCGCCGTTGGCCTTCGCCACGACGTAGCAACCCTTAAGGGCAGCGGTCACCGTAAGGGTATTGCTGGTCTCGCCTTCAATAGGCGTATTGCACGAGCTCGCGTAGCTCGAAGTTCCCTTGTACCATTGCCACGTGACGTGCGAATCGGAGGTAACGTCAGCAGAACCCGCTTTGGCGGTTGCCGTAATCGTAGATCCGACCTCGACCTTGCCCGAAGACGGGCTCATGGTCACGCTCGTGACGTTAATAGAACCGGAAGCGGCAACAAGAGCGCCCGTCGAATTAGTCAAGCTCGAAGAGCCGATCTTCGAGGACACCTTGCACTTGAGGTACTTGCCACCCAAAGCGTCGGTAAGCTCGAGGGTCTCACCCGTAGCGCCCGCGATATCGGTATACGCGCCGTTCTTGGTGTCAGAGCACTGCCACTGATAGTTGAGCTTGCTCGTGTCGACGAACGCGCCGTACGCGCCGCCCTTCTCTTTGGCGCGGGCCTTAGCGGTATCCCCCACCGCGAAGACACTCGTGTTGTCCTTGGTGTTAACGATAGACACGGCCGAAATCTCGACTGCGCCGGCCTGCTTGACCTTGCTGGAGGTGGTCTTGGTCACCGTATTAACGCCAGCTGTAGCCTCGACTTTGATGTACTTGCCTTCAAGGTTATCGGTCACCGTAAGCGTAGCGCCCGTCTCGCCCTCAATCTTGGTAAAGCCAGAGGAAGAAGAGGTGGACGCGAACCAGGTGTAGGTAACCTTGGCGTCAGAGCCCGCGGGGCTCGACCAATCTTTGTACGGAGTCGCCGTAAGGGTGTCGCCTATGCTTGGCGTGTCGCTGTTCAGCTTGACGCTGTAAAGCTCCATCTGCCCGGCGCCCAGCACGGGGCCAGGAATGTAGTTGGCATTGATGCCCGAGCCGTAAGAAACAGACGGACCGTAGTAGTCCTTGCCGTCAGCTGTTACCTTGCAGATGAAGTACTTGCCTCCCATCGCGGCAGTGACGGTGAGCGACTGCTCGTAACCTACGACATCGGTGTAGTCGGCGACGTTGTCGCTCGCCCTAACTGTGCCGGCGAGCCAGGTGTAGGTCCAGGTGCCGGGGTTGGCAACCGATTTGGTCTCGGTCGTAGGGTCGCCCCAGTAGTCCTCGGTCTCGACCTCGTCGTACATGTTGGCCCAAAGCGTATCGCCCGCGTTGAGCGCACCAGACTTCCACTGGGAAGAATAGGAGTTGTCCTTATCCTTGGCGTCTTGGATGAAGACCTTGGCCTCGCTGGAAAGCGTCGCGGCGGAAGCGGCGGCAACGGCGTTTGCATCGCCCTGGTCCGAGGAAACCGCAGCCACAGAGGCGGGCGCTTCGGAGTTCACTTCTTCAGCATTCGATAAGTCGCCAGAAGGCGCCTCATCGGCAAAGGTGCCCGCAACGGCCGAAGCATCGCCCGCAGCACCAGCAGCGCCAGCAGCATCGGCGCCCTGTTCAGCGGATGCGTGGTCCGTTCCAGCTTGGGAATCGCTTGCGTCCGCATCGCCCGAAACAGCATCGGAAGAAGCAGAAAGCGCTGGCTGGTTAGCAGTAGCGCCCTCGGCGTTTTCATTTGCGAAGGCCGCGCTCGGAGTAAGCGACGTCGCCATAGACACCGCGACAAACACGGCGACCACGCGCTGCCAAAGAGCCTTTGTATATTGATGGGAATCATTCTTGGCGACGCCGCTTGGGGGCGTGCCATCCGTCGCATTGCGACGAGTTGCGAGCATTTCTCCGCGCGCAAAGAGTGGACCGAATCTCATCGGTACCTCACTTCCAGGGCTCAGTGCGATGGATGAGTGTTCCGACTTTGCCTCACTTGAACGGCCCACGTGCCCGCGGTTTTACTTGCAAGCCATTACGGTATGAAGCATACGCATCATCACTATCGCATGCACGTTCCATTACGCAACAGCCAGCCCGTCCATCGGCGTATACGGTTCCTGGTAGAGCGCGGGACTTCCACCCGCATTCCCTCAAGCGTGCGCGCTCTTCGCCCACGCCCGCGTCGTGCCCGACGCAACCATCTTGCCAATAACCTCTGAATTTTACCATGACTCGCATGCGCATGCTCAAAAGCACCCTCGAATGTGGCATAGTTCCGCAGCCTCAAACAGCACTGCTCCTATCTCATCTTATTTTCCCAGGTCAAAAGCCCGTCAGTTCAACTGCATCTGAGAGTTTCGCGACGCAGCGCCAGAAAGGAGCCAAATATGCCACATTCGAACCCCTTTTATACAAAAGTCTTAATCAGCTGGCGTCCAACAACATCCACCCAAGAAGCCTCTCCTCAACGCGCCGCTTCCAACAATGTTCCGCCCAAGCGACCCCTTTAATGCACGGCATCCAATATGGCCCACCCAAGAGCATCCCCTATGCTCGTGCGCGCTATCCAATTCCGAGAGCATCCCCTCCTAGACAGAAAAAGCCGCCCCACAAACGTGGAGCGGCTTTCTATAAAACCATGCGAAGTTTCAACCGGGCTTGGGTTCAACCATCCCAAGCCTTCGATCAAGAACGTGCTCGGCGCGAGATTTACTCAGCGGCCTCTTCAGTCGCGGGCTTCTCAGCCTTGGGAGCAGCAGCCTTCTTTTTGGGCTGACGCGGCTCGGGAGCCTGGATGGTCTCGTCGACCTCAACCTCAAAGCCCAGGTCGTGAGCAGCGGCCTTCATGGACAGGCTGATGCGACGACGGTCGGGGTTGATGTCCATAACCTTGACCTTGACGTCCTGGCCGACCTTGACGACCTGCGCCGGGGTGTCGATGTGCTTGGCAGCCATCTCGGAGATGTGAACCAGGCCCTCGACGTTGTTGCCGAGCTCGACGAAAGCGCCGAACGGAACAACCTTGGTGACCTTGCCATCAACGATGGTGCCCACGGGGTAGCTCTCGATGAGCTTCAGCCACGGATCCTCGGTGGTCTGCTTCAGGCCGAGCGAGATGCGCTCGCGCTGCAGGTCGACGTCGAGAACCTCAACCTCAACCTCGTCGCCAACCTTGACGACCTCGGAGGGATGGTTGACATGGTTCCAAGACAGCTCGGAGATGTGAACCAGACCGTCGATGCCGCCCAGGTCAACGAAGGCGCCGAAGTCGACGATGGAGGAAACGGTGCCCTTGAGGCGCATGCCCTTGACGAGCTTGGAGAGGATTTCGGCACGCTCGTTCTTGCGGCCTTCCTCGAGCAGCACGCGGCGGGACAGCACGACGTTGTTGCGGTTGCGATCCATCTCGATGACGCGAGCTTCGATTTCGGTGCCCAGGTAGGCGTCGAGGTCCTTCACGCGGCGAAGGTCAACGAGGGAAGCAGGCAGGAAGCCACGCAGGCCGATGTCGAGGATGAGGCCGCCCTTGACGACTTCGATAACCTCGCCGGTGACGGTCTCGCCGGCCTTGAACTTCTCTTCGACGCTGATCCAAGCGCGCTCGTACTCAGCACGCTTCTTGGAGAGGATCAGGCGGCCGTCCTTGTCTTCCTTCTGAAGAACAAGAGCCTCGATTTCGTCGCCCAGGGCAACAATCTCGGAAGGATCGGCATCCTTGCGGATGGACAGCTCGCGAGCAGGGATAACGCCCTCGCTCTTGAAGCCGATGTCGAGCAAGCACTCGTCATGCTCGATTTTCACGACAGTGCCCTTGACCAGATCGCCTTCGTCGAACTCGGTCAGGGTGCCATCGATCATCGCGTTCATCTCGTCGTCGGAGATGTCCTCGAAATCGATGACATTCGTGTTCTTGATTTCGGTCAAAACGGACCCCTTTCAAGTACAGGGACCCTTCGTCATGGTGGTTGAACTCAACATGTCTCGGGGGCCTACAGATACAAACCCGCGCGGTTTTCCGAACGGGACCTGGCGCCTTTCGGCGCACAAGCTCGGTTAGTTTACCATAACGCGCGGGTTTTCGAGACCTACTATTTTGCGCATATGCGCAGCTTCACAAGGTTTTTGCAAACCGCGTCGGTAAGCGGTCGCAGCCCTCCGTTGCAGCAATTGGTCGCGGCTTTCGGTCTACTCGGCCTTGGCGGGCGCGTCGAATGCAGCGGCGCAATGCGGGCAGCGCGTGGCGCCTTCCTTGACTTCCTCCAAGCAATACGGGCACACAGGCGCAGCCTTGGGGGTCTCTTCTTCCTTGCCCGTGAGCTTGTTACCCAGATCCTGAGCCTTGTTCACCGCTTTCACGAGCAGGAACACAACGAAAGCGACGATGAGGAAATTGATGCAGGCGCTGATGAACGCGCCGAAATCGATGTCGGTACCGGGAACAACGAGGCCCGAAATGGTGTCGGCGCCGCCGCCCGCGATAACCGAGATGAGCGGGTTGATGATGTTCGTGGTGAGCGCGGTAACGATGGACGTGAATGCGCCGCCGATGATGACCGCAACGGCCAAATCCATCACGTTGCCGCGGTTGATGAACTCCTTGAATTCGTTGAGGAACTTCTTCATGATGCTTCCTTTCTTCGCTTGCGGGCACATTGTAAACGAAGCGGGACAGAAAAAGAGGAAGGCCTCGCCATGGGTGAAGCCTTCCTGCAGCATGGTATGTTTTGCCTGATTTGCGGCGTTATTTCACAACGAGCACCGGTACCTTGGTTGCGCCGAGCAACTTATGGCTCACGCTACCCAAATACTGCTTCATGCCCGAAAGCCCGCGCGAACCGATAACCACCATGTCGTAGCCGTTCTTTTCGATAAGCTTGGCGATTTCCGATGCGGCGTCGGTTCCTAAAACAAGCAGCGTATCCACGCCGTTTTGCTGATGCTTGCCTTCGAACTGGTTCAAAGCGTCGGCGAGCACCTCTTCGGCGTCGGATTTCATAAGGTCCAAAATCGCGGCGAAGCTCGAAGCCTGATCATCGGAAAGCATGGGAATGGAAACCACATTCACGATATCGAGATGAATGCGAGCGTCGGGCGCGATGAGTTCGGCGGCGGTGTCGATTGCACGCTTCGAGGTTTCAGAGCCGTCATAGGCGACGAGAATGTTCTTCATGGCAAAAGCCTCCTTCTTATGTGCGCTGGCGACAATCCCCTGCCAACGCTCGTCTCAAGTATAGCGCTGCACGCCCGCAAATACGCCCGATGACGAAACGTTATTCGGCCGTTGCCAAAGATACCGCCGCCACAAACTCGAAAACCTGTTAAACGCTACGAGCATTTAGCAGGTCGGCAGGCTCGCCTACTCCGCGAGCTTCGCGCGCAGAATGCGCAGCGCGTTGCCGCGATGGCTGATAGCGTTTTTCTCGTCTTGGGAAACCTCGGCGAGCGAGCGCTCGAAACCAAATTCCTCGGGCATGAACATGGGGTCGTAACCGAAGCCCTCGCTGCCGCGCAGCTCGTGCCCAATGCGGCCTTCGACCGTGCCCTCGACCGTCGTTTCGTTTCCCGCTTCGTCGATGAATGCGAGCGCACACACGAAACGCCCCGTGCGTTGCTCGTCAGGCACGCCCTCGAGCTCGGCGAGCACCTTGGCGTTGTTCGCGGCATCGTCGCCGTGCGTGCCCGCATAGCGCGCCGAGTACACGCCCGGCCTGCCATCAAGGGCGTCGACCACGAGCCCCGAATCGTCAGCGAGCGCTGCCATTCCCGTGGCCTCATGGGCGGCGCGAGCCTTGATGAGCGCATTGCCGACAAACGTATCGGCGTCTTCCTCAGGCTCGGGATACGGCTCAACCTGCGACAAAGTCAGAAATTCCCAGCCCGGAAAGTCGAGCGCGGTCTCGATTTCTTCAACCTTGTGCTTATTGTTGGTTGCGATAACGACTTTCATTTCTCTCTTGCTCCATTCCGCGAACGAAAACTGCGTGCGCCACGAATCCCGCACGCGGCCGCCTTCCTGCTATTCGATGCCAAGCACTTCTTTCTGAGCGGCCAGCAGCACCTTAATGCCCTCTTCGGCCATATCCAAGAACTCATTCAGGCGATCGCGCGAGAAGCTCACCTGCTCGCCGGTACCCTGGATCTCGACGATCTCGCCCTTGGCATTCATGACGACGTTCATGTCGATTTCGGCGTTCGAGTCTTCCTCGTAATCGAGGTCGAGCATGAGGCGGCCCTCAACCAGGCCAACACTCACCGCGGCAACCTGGCCAAACAAGGGGTTCGTCTTAATGCGGCCCGCGGTCTTCCACATCTCGAATGCATCGTAAGCGGCAACCCACGCGCCCGTAATGGCGGCCGTGCGCGTGCCGCCATCGGCCTGCAGCACGTCGCAGTCGATGGTCATGGTCACTTCGCCGCCCATGGCGTTCAGGTCGCACACGTTGCGCAGGCTGCGGCCAACGAGGCGCTCGATTTCCATGCTGCGGCCATTGCGGCCGTTCGTCTCGCGGCGCGTGCGCTTATTGCCCGCAGCAGGGAGCATGGCGTATTCAGCCGTGAGCCAGCCTTTACCCGAGCCCTTGCGCCAACCCGGCGCGCGGTCTTCGATGGTCGCAGTGCACAGCACGCGCGTGTCGCCGAATTCGGCAAGGCAGCTGCCGTTGGCGTTCTTCATGACGCCGCGCGTAAGCTTCACATCGCGCATGGCGCGATCGTCGCGATCGTTTGCCCTGTTAGCAAGCATGGTTTCCTCCTATCAAGCGGGCAGGCCCGCATACATACAGAAAAGGCCGACGCAATGTCGGCCTTCAGATTATAAGCGAGAAAGATCGATATGGGTCGGGCGCTCGATGGGTTCGCTGAACACGCGAGACCCGAACGACTGGAATTCATCCAAATTCGGCGCGGAAGTGAAGAACTCATGCTTGGCGATATTGCCCTCATGCGCAAGCTCACCGCGCATGCTCAACGTCTCGCGCACCTCTTTCGCCATTTCCTCGGCGGAAGAGACGAGCAGCACATTATGACCGACAACGCCGCCGATAAGCGCTTTGAGCATGGGGTAATGCGTGCAGCCAAGCACGAGCGTGTCGATTTCGCAACGGCGCAGCGGCTCTAAGTAGTCGCGAGCAATCTCTTGGAACGCGGGGCGAATGTAGACTTTGCTCGCAAGGCTCGTGAGGTCTTCGATGGGGCCCCTCGACATGCGAATTCCCTGCTCGACGATGTCGACGAACTTCGGCGTGGCCGTGGAAAACACCGTGATGCCCGCATCGATATTGCGAATAGCCTGCGGATAGCAGCCCGATTCAACCGTGCCTTTCGTGGCGATAACGCCCACGCGGCGGTTTTTCGTCGCACGTGCGGCGGCGCGAGCGCCAGGAATAACGGCGCCGATCACGGGAATGCTGAAACGTTGCTGCGCGTGTTCAAGGCCAGCGGCGGTCGCGGTGTTGCACGCGATAACGAGCAGCTTCACGTCGCGGCCAACGAGCCATGTGCAAATTTGTTGCACGAAACCGTCGACCTCGTCTTGGCTGCGGGGGCCATAGGGGCATCGCGCCGTATCGCCAAAATATACGATGGATTCCTCGGGCAGCTCCTTGGCGATTTCGCGCGCCACCGTAAGGCCGCCAAAACCGGAATCAAAGATGCCGATAGGGGCGTCATTAAACGGCCTATTTGATAGTACCCTGTCAGAAGAAACGATCATGCATCCTCTTTTTAATCAATGCCCGGTTTATTTACCCTGGGCTGAATAATGTCGCTCGTTACCAAGCAATTGCCATTTTCATAATAAAGCCTATCGCACAAACCGCAAAACGAGCATTGGCACGCACGCGAATAGCGGAATCCAAAATGCGCGGCAAAACGGCGATTAAACGGGCGCATGCCTCCTTAAAAGCACGAAAGCGCACGTCAGAAGCCTCTTTTGCCAAGCCCTCAAGATGCCCAACCCTTACGGACATCCACAAAAAACGCCGCTCAAAAGAACGGCGTTTGTTGATTCTGGTGGAGGCGCGGAGAATCGAACTCCGGTCCATACTACGTTCTTGCTCAGGCTCTACAAGCTTATTTCGCGATCGAATTTCGGAAGATGTCGGTTCGCGAACCAACGTCGAGCTTCCTAGCCCGTTCTTTCTTTTCCAAAGCCATACAGACTACGTGCTTTGAAGCAGTCCCCTAAAATGACGTCGCGCTCGAGTCGGGGACAACCCGAGGTTGACGTGCCAGGTGCTATTAAGCAGCCATGGCGAGCGCAGGAGCGCTCTGATAAGATTTTTTGCCAATTAACTTGACTTTACCCCTGTTTAACGTGGCGAGGAGACCACGACCTGCTCCTCAGTTCAAACGTACCATGTCGAAACCAGTCGCCCCCAAATGCGTGCCGCGCGGGCACCGAGGGTGCTGTCCACCATGCGATATGCTTTTGTCAAGCACCATGCCGGGTTGTCCCAGCGGAAAACCTATTGTATCGAGGCGGCGGCCAATGTCAAATGCCGACACGCTCCCGAAACCTTATTTCAACAGTTCCTTGAGGTTCATGCCACCCGTGATGTCGTCGAGGGCCTCTTTCAAATCGCGCGCCGCGAGCGCCGTCTCGCGCGCAAGCTCGACGCCGCCCTTGGCAGCATTCTTCACGTCGCCCTGAGTGACGCCCTTGAAAAGGACTTTATCGTCTTCGTCTTCCTCTTCTGCCGGGCACCAATCGTAGTGCTCGCAGTTATCGCAGTCGCCATCGCAGCCATCTTCGTAATACGCCTCGGCGGCAGCCTTCGCGGCACGCTCCTCGTCGGTGAGTTCGACGTCGTTTTCCTCTTCGACCTCGACTTCAACGGCTTCGTCAGTTTCAGCGCCCTCGTCAACATCGGGAGCCACGGCTCCCTCGCCTTCAGCTGCGGCAGACTCGGCCTTCGCGTCTTCGGCAGGTGCCTCGTCCTCAAACACGCCATCGAAATCGTCGGGGCACCAGTCGTAGTATTCGCATGTCTCGCACTCGCCGTCGCAGCTGGTTTTGTAGTATTCCTTCCACTTTTCGGTCATGAGCGCATTGTATTTCTCCTGCAGCTCATCGTATTCGGCGTCAGAATGCTGCGGCGCTGCCGGCTCGGCAGACTTATCGCCCTTGTCCTTCTTGGACTTCTCGTCTTCGGGCGCGATAATCTGCCTTGCGGCGTTTTTCGCCACGCGACTGCCCAAGCGAGTTGCTTTTCTGAAAATACCCATGTATGAACCCCCTGTTCAAGCCCCGCAGGGCACCTTGCCAATTAACGAGAACGCATTTTCAACGCGCGAGCGATTTCGCGTTTGGAATCGCGTTCCGCCATCGCCTGGCGCTTATCGTGCAGCTTCTTGCCACGGGCAAGCGCGATTTCAAGCTTCACCAAGCCGTTTGTCGAGAAGTAAATTCCAATAGGAACAATTGCCAGTCCCGCCTCGCGCGTTTTCTGCTCCAAATAGCGAATCTGCTTGCGATGAAGCAGCAGCTTGCGCTTGCGGTCGGGGTCGGGATTGTTCAAATTGCCATGCGAATACGGCGAGATATGCAGCCCGTTGAGCCACGCCTCGCCCTTGCGAATGAGCACGAAGCAGTCAGTAAGCTGGCAGTTGTTCTCGCGCAGCGAGCACACCTCGGTGCCCGTGAGCGCGATGCCCGCCTCAAACGTTTCAATTATTTCGTAATCGTGGAAAGCCTTGCGGTTTTTCGCGATTTGCTTCTTTTCGCGCGCCACGCGCCACCTCTCATTCGTGCTTCACGCCGCCGAAAAACGCGGCAGCTCGCGCCATTATACCGTTCGATGCGCTCATGGAGTGTCATGCAGATTAAGGAAACCGCCCCTACCCCTGCAACAACTCGTACAAATCGTCGGCATCGAGCGATGCGAGTGAAATTCCGCCCGCGCCCACAACTTGGTCGGCGAGTTCGCTTTTCGTTTGTTGCAGACGCACGATGCGCTCCTCGATCGTGTTTTTCGCCACAACCTTTTCGACGCTCACCACGCGCGTTTGTCCAATGCGGTGCGCGCGGTCGGTCGCCTGGCTTTGCGCCGCGGCGTTCCACCACGGATCGGCATGAATCACGACCGACGCGCCCGTAAGATTCAAACCCGTGCCGCCCGCCTTCAGAGAAACGAGAAACGCAGGGGTGTCGTCTTCATTGAACGCATCGACGAGCCGCACGCGTTCTTTCTTCGGCGTAGCGCCCGTGATGGAATAATGTGCGATGCCCGCCTTGCGCAGCCGCTCGGCAATCAGCTCAAGGAAACTCGTGAATTGCGAGAACACGAGCGTCTTTTCCCCGCCCTCCACGGCGGACGAAACCAAATCGACAATCGCGTCGAGTTTGGCGGAAGGCCCACGGTAATCTTCATACACCAAACGCGGGTCGCAGCACAACTGGCGCAAGCGCGTGATTTCGGCGAGCACCTCGACGGTTGACACAGGCTTTCCCGCAGCGCGGGCCGCTTCGCGTTCTTTGCGGAACATGCGCTGCTCGGTAAGCTCTTCGCGAAGGCGCTGCTCGTGCGCGTCGTAGAGTTTCCTCTGCTCGATATCCATGTTCGCATACACCACCGATTCGAGCTTATCAGGCAAATCGGTGAGCACGTCGGCCTTCAAGCGGCGCAGCATGAAGGGGGCGACGATGGCCTGCAGCCGGCGAGCCACCGCGTCGTCGCCGCCCACGATGGGAGACTCGAAGCGCTCGCGGAAGCGCGCATAAGGTCCCAGCAACCCGGGCATAAGGAAGTCGAAAATGCTCCACAGCTCCGAAAGACGGTTTTCCATAGGCGTGCCCGTGAGCGCGAACTTGTGGTCGGCTTCAAGGCTTTTCACCGCGCGCGTCGTGAGCGCCGCGGGGTTTTTGATATATTGTGCCTCGTCGAGCGCACATATGAACAGGCGGCGGCTCGACCAATCGTCGATATCGATACGAAGCAGGTCATATGAGGTGACCAGCACGTCAACGCGTCGATGGCCGCCGAATGCCTCGAGGCGCGCAGCCCGGCGCTCTTGCGCGCCACCCGCCACGGCGACCACGGAAAGCTCGGGCGCGAATCGCTCGAACTCGGCCGTCCAGTTGTACACAAGCGACGCCGGGCACACGATAAGGCTCGGATACGGCTGCCGCTTGGCATGGCGGGCCAAAAGAAGGGAAATGAGCTGCAGCGACTTGCCTAAGCCCATCTCATCGGCCAAAACGCCCCCGAAATTGGCATCGCAGCGCGCCGAAAGCCAACGGAAGCCCGACTCCTGATACGGCCTGAGCACCCCTGCAAGCGTTGGCGGCACAGCATAATCGGCCTCGTTCACGGCCTTGAAGTGATCGATATATTCCTGAAAGCTTCGGTCACGCTCAAGGTTCGCTTCTTCGTTCAAATAGAATGCGCGATATGCCGGCAAAAGTGCCTTCCCGCTCGCAAGCTCGCGCGCCGTAAGGCCCAAATCGCCCGCGAGGCGATCGAGTTGAGAAAGATCGGCTTCCTTCAAATCGATGAACGCGCCCGAACGCAAGCGGTGGTAGCGCTTGCGGCGTCGATAGCTCGAAAGCAGTGCCGAAAGCTCCGACGCCGGCAAATCACCCGCATCGACCACAAGGTTAATCAAGTTGCCCGAAAGCGATACGCCCATGGTAACGCGCGGCTTCACATCGCGAATAAGACGATCGAACGCGGGCGTGGTGAACACCGTGCCCGCCTCGCGGAATTCCACAAGGCCGCCGAAAAGCAGCGCGCCCACCGCATCTCCGTCGGAAAGCGCGAGCGATGCGCCTGCCCCGAAATAACGCGCGGCAAGACAGCGAGCCTTCGCTTCGCGCTTCACATCGCGCACGGGAAGAGGCACGTCCACGGGCTCGGGGCGATCGGTGAGTTCGCCCACCAAATCGTAACGAATCGCGCCATACACAGCCTGGGCGCGCATAGTCACGCTCGTTTTGTCTTTGTCGAAAAAGAACTCGAGCGAGCACGTGACAGGGCGGTATTTATCGATATCGGAAGGAAGGTCGACGCGCAAACGCTTCTCAATCGCAGGCAACGCCGTCGCGCAAAAAAGCGGCATGTCGCGCTCGGCTACAAAGGGGCGGTTTTCCTCGCTTCCGTAAACGCCGCGCAGAAAATCGGCGCACTTCATGAAGTCGTTCGAGCATCGATAGAATTCACTGCCGCCAAGCCACACGAAAAGTTTCGAGCCGCGGCCCGCAAGCCAAATGCGGCTGCCGCGCTCAACGGTAAAGCCGCCTCGCGACGAAGGCCGAACCGCAAGCGCGATTTCAGGGTCGGCATCGACCACACGCACGCGCGCCACGCTCGGCGCAATGCCATCGGCGCCTTTGATGGAAAATGTCTCGCCCGCCAGGGCTGAAAGCACATCGACCATATCGCTTTCGGAAAGGGACATGGTACGGCCAATGCTCGGAGCAGCGTATCGCCACGAGGAAAGCGGTGCCGTACGGCGCTGGGCATCGACAATGCCCGCGACGAGCTGGACTATCGCGCGACCGCGCTCCGTGAAACGCGAAGGCACGTGGGTGAATGCGAGCTTCTTTCCATACTCGAAAAACGTGCCCTCATCGAGGCGGCGGCAAAAATCGGAGATGTTCTTTACGATGTACGTCGCATCGTCGGTCGCCACGCGCAGCCCCATGGACCATTCGCCGTATTCCACGGTGAAATCGCACAGCACATCGACGCTTCCATCGGGCGTGTCGTCACGCTCGAGGCGTTCGGCGCGCTCCATGAACGCGGCGATGCAGTCGGAAGATACTGCAGAACGATCGCGGCGAAAGCCCGCATAGCTATCGGAACGAGCTGCGTAATCGAGCGCGAGCGCCACGGCATGCTTGCACATGCCGTCGTACTGAAACGCCGCCGGACACGTACAGGAGTAATCTTCGACGAAATCGGCGCCCTCGTTGAGCTCGACCATAACGCGATAGCCTTCGGTTGAGCTCGTTTGGGAAGCCACGACCGCGTTGATGATGGTCGACTCGCCATCGTAGCGCACGCGGCGATCGTACACCGAGCGCCCGCCTGCAGCAATCGAGCGCCCGCGATGCAAAACGCGCGGCGCGCACATATGAGAAAGCGATTCCTCAGAAAGCACGATGGCCCCTTCCCTACGGTATTGCGAACCTTGAGTATACCGCGACGCCGCGAAGAGAAAAGGCGCGCCAGAAACAGCGCATTACTTTCGGGCGACGAGCCTGGGGCCGATGCGGCGCACAAGGTCGAAGTCGGCGCGGCGAGCATAGGGGTACACCGACGAAATGCGCACGCGCACCTTCGTGCCCAAGCGATAGACCACGCCCGAATCGGAACCGAACAGCACGCGTCGCGCCGCATCGAGCACAAAGTATTCCCCCGTATCGCGCAGCGAAACGAAGCCTTCGCACGTATCGGCCAGGCGCACGAAGAAGCCCTGGGCCATAACGCCCGAAATCATGCCATCGACCTCATCGCCAATGCGCTGCTCGAGCAGCTCGAACAGCTTGAGCTCCTGAGATTCGCGCGCGGCTTCTTCGGCGGTGCGTTCCGCGGTCGATGCATGGTCGGCAATGCGCGCCAGGGCCGATTCCAAACCCGAGGTCTCACCCGTGCGGCCGAAAAGCGCCACTTTCAGCATGCGATGCACCATAAGGTCGGGATAGCGGCGAATGGGGCTCGTGAAGTGCGTGTATGCCGTGCTCGCGAGCCCGAAGTGCCCCTCGCACGAATCAACGTACACCGCGCGCTTCATTGCGCGCACCACAAGCGACGACACGAGGAATTCCTCGCTGCGCCCACGCGCGAACGAGAGCACCTGCTGGATGGCGAACGGATCGCCCGCCTTGAAATTCGCAAGCGATACGTGCCTGTCGTAGCCAAATTCCTGAAGTATTGGCACGAGTTCTGCCAAATCGCCCGACGAAGGCGGCTCATGCACGCGAAAAATCGACGGAATTCCCGCATCGCGCAAATATCGAGCAACCGCCTCATTGGCGGCGATCATGGCCTCCTCGACAAGTGCCGTCGCATCGGTTTTGCGACGAATAGCCACGCTGACGGGCACGCCTTCATCGTTTAAGCGAACCTTGGCCTCTTCACTCTCGAAATCCATGCCTCCACGACGCACGCGATTGGCGTGGAGTGCCTGAGCGATTTCATGCAGAACGCCAATCGATTGCGCGATGTCTTCGGCAAACGTGCCAGCCATAGGCCGCAGGGCCGCAACCGCCGCCTGAAAATCGCCAGCCTGCAAAGCGTCAATGGAAACTTGCACGGCGCCATACGTGAGCCGCGCTTTCGACTTGATGACCGACGGGGTTATTCGCGTGTCCCGAACAAAGCCCTTTTCATCGATGAGCATCTCGACGCTCATCGCGCGGCGTTCTTCATGTGGCCGCAGCGAGCACACATCGTTCGAAAGCGTCTCGGGAAGCATGGGCAGCACGCGATCGACCAAATACACGCTCGTCGCGCGTTCGCGAGCCTCGAAGTCGACCTGAGAATTCCAAGGAACGTAGTGCGATACATCGGCAATATGGACGCCCAGAATGAAGAACCGCGCGCCTGCAGCCGAAGAAGCATCGTCTGCCGCGCAGGCAATGCCCAGCCCGGAGCTGCCCTCCTTCTTGGCGGCAAGCGCCCTATGGGCACTGCGAAGCGTTGCGGGGCCATCGAGCCAAACGCACGCCGCGCTTACGGCATCGTCGAAATCTTTCGCATCATCGGGGTCGACCGTGAACGCGAGCTCGCTTCTCAAATCGACATAGCGTCCGCTGTTGAAAGCGGCGTCGGCATCGACGTCAGCGCCTTCAACTTCGGCAAGCGATGTTGCCGAAAACGATGTTGCCAGCTTATGGCGAGCAATAATGAGCTCGACATCGGCCCCAGGCTGGCCTTCGTGCCCAAGCACTTCCTCGACCACGCCCTGCGCGGGCTCTCGCCGCGACGGGAACGAGGTCATGCGCACGCGCACGATGTCGCCATCTTTCACATGGGGAGCATCGCTGCGCAAGGTGAAGATGTCATGCTTGATGCGGGGGTCTTCAGGAACAACGACCCCAAAGGGTTCGGCGATTTCATATCGCCCGACAACCGTTTCGTGAGCGCGGCCAACCACGCGAACCACGCGCCCACGAAGCCTATCTTCAAAGCCACCCTCGCGTTCGCCATCGTGAATGCAAGCGACCTCCACCACATCGCCATCGAAAGCGTCAGCCGTTTTAGAGGCGGGAATAAAGAACTCCCCTTCGGAAGTCTGCACAAAACCGTATCCAGCGCCCGACATCTTCAAAACGCCTTGCGGCAAAATGCGCGGGGTGCGGCGGGCAGAGCTTTTTCTTGTACGTGAACGAGACATAGCATCCCTTCATAGGTCAAATGGAATATGAGTAAAAGAAGCAGCTGCGAAGCCCACCGAAGCTCGCAGTTTGTCGAGGCATAAGCAAAAACGAGATTACTTTCGCATAGAACTCAGCAAGAAGGAAGAGTCGAAAGCGAACCGTAACCGCAAAAACCCATGAAGCGCCGAGGAGGCATGAGCCCCGCCAAAGGCAAACCTACGCAACGAAACAACAAACCGAGGTCACGAACAACGTCGCAACCTCGGCTTGGAGGCAATCATATGTAAATACAGCGCCTGTCCTAGTCGACAACGAGCGAGCCAGCCGTCTCGATGGCGATTTCCTTCTGATTGTCGACCGACGATCCCTCGCGCAAGGAAATCACTACGTCAGGCGACACGCCCACGCCATCGATCGTATACCCCGAAGGGCTCTTGTAACGCGCGGCGGTATAGCGCAACGCGCCGCCGAACGAAAGCGGCTTAGTAACCTGCACAGAACCGCGGCCCATGGTATTGACGCCCACCAACGTCGCACGGTTCGAATCGCGCAACGCAGCCGCGAGAACCTCAGCGGAACCTGCGGTGTTGCCGTTCACGAGAACGACGACCGGCGCATCGGTTGCCACATTGCCCGAAACTTGCTTGGTAGTTTGGGCGTCGACCGTGTCGATTTCGACCACGACGCCGCTCTTCACGAACAGCGAAGCCACGTCGACCGCCTTGTTCAAATAGCCACCGGGGTTATCGCGCAAATCGAGCACGAACGACTGAGCCCCTTGCGAAGAGAGCTCTTCTATCGCCTGGCGCACGAGCGAATCGGCGTTCTGCGTGAACTGGCGCAGTTTGATATAGCCGACGTTGTTCTGCAGCTGGGCAGTCACATTCGGCTCAGTGTAATCGGTGCACACGAGCGTCGTGGTGAATTCATCGCCGCCCGAAGCATCGAGGGACGTAGGCCGACGCCACGTAATGACGACGGTCGAGCCAGCCTCGCGCTGCACGGCATTGATAACTTCAGTCGACGTCCATTCCTGCGAACGATCGCCATCGATGGCCACCACGAAATCGCCCGGCAAAACGCCCGCGTCGCTCGCCGAAGAGCCCTCAAACACATCGAGCGCATAGGCTTGGCCGTTGTATTCCGAGAAGAACACGCCCACGCCTGGATAATCCTCCGACGCCGTTACGTCGACATAGGTCGAATAGCGATCAGCGGAATAGTAGCGCGTGAAGGTGTCGTTCGTGGATTGCAGGAACGAATCCAAAACCGCAGACGTGCAGGCATCGGTATCGTAGGAATCGAGGCTCGATTTCGCCAAAATGCCTTCAACCTCGTTCAGACGCGAGGCAACCTCGCCAGAATCGGCCGAAGCCGCCTGGACGGCGGCTTTCGTTTCCGGCTCTTCAATTCCCAAACGACTCATAAGGTCGTGGTTTCCGCGCACGACGAAACCGGCGCAAAAAAGCGCAACCGCGCACATGCATAAAGCGAGTTGCTTTATGATGCGCGCGTTGCGGGTCGTTACGTCGATGTGGCCTTTGCGGTGTCGCACAGACATAGACATGGGGGCTATTTACACCTTCAAGTAGCGTCGCATAGCGAACAGCGAACCAATACCAGCAATGACCAAGCCGGCGACGATAAGCGCGGCGTAGATCATGAGATACGACGTCATGGACAAATCGATGGGTAGCCATGCCAAGGTGTTCGAAACCTGCGGCAGCGCGAAGCGGCGCAGCATTTCAATGGTCAGAATGGCAAGGGCCGAACCGATAACGGCATGCATCGCGCCTTCCATAAGGAAAGGCCCGCGAATGAAGCCGTTGCTCGCGCCCACGAGACGCATGATGGCGATTTCCTTGCGGCGTGCCAAAATGGCCAAGCGGATGGTGTTGTTGATGAACACCAGCGCAATGAAGATGAGCAGGGCAACGAGCGCGACGCCGATGTAGCGAATGTAGTTCGTGAGCTCGAACAGGCGTTTCACGCTGCTCTGACCATACTTGATGCTGTCGGCGGGGTTTTCCTCGTCGGCGATTTTCGCGAACGTGGAGTTACCCTCGATTTGAGAGGCGATGCCCTCAACCATCTGCGGGTCGGCGAGCTCAACGTCGATGGAAGCCGGCAGAGGATTCATGCCATCAAGCTGGTCGACGATTTCGCTGGAGCTCATGGAATTGCTGAAGTTCTGCAGGGCTTCGTCTTTCGTGGTGAAGCTGACGCTTTGCACGCCGTCCATCTTCTCGATGGCCTTCATGACCGTATCGATGTCGGATTGTTCGGCATCGTCAGACACATACGCCGTGATGGAAACCTTGTCTTCCACCGACTTCACCGTGTTGTCGACGATAAGGCCGCCAACAAGGAAAATGCCGATGATGAGCAGGGATAGGAAAATCGTGATAATCGAACCGAGCGTCGTGGAAAGGTTTCGCGTAAAGCCCGTGAGCGATTCTTTGAAGAAGTAGAAAAGACTAGACATCGAAACCGTACACACCCCTATCTTGGTCGCGGGTCAACTGGCCGTTGTCGAGAGCGATAACGCGACGACGCATGTTGTCGACCATTTCGCGGTCGTGCGTTGCCACGAGCACCGTGGTACCGGTGCGATTAATGCGCTCGAGCAGATCCATAATGCCGCGCGAAGTTTGCGGGTCGAGGTTGCCCGTGGGCTCGTCGCACACCAGAAGCGGCGGACGATTCACAATGGCGCGCGCAATGGAAACACGCTGCTGCTCGCCACCAGAAAGCTGATCGGGACGCTTGTTAAGCTTATCTTGCAGGCCAACCAGGCGCAAAACCTCGGGGACCTGAGTCTTAATCACGTGGCGGCTCTTGCCGATAACCTCGAGCGCGAACGAAACGTTCTCGAAAACGGTTTTGTTCGGCAGCAATTTGAAGTCTTGGAAAACGCAGCCAATGTTGCGGCGAAGATAGGGTACGCGCCAGTCGCGCATGGTCGTAAGATCTTCATCGGCAACATAAATATGGCCGCTCGACGGCTTGAGCTCGCGGGTAATGAGCTTGATGAAGGTAGACTTGCCCGAACCCGAATGGCCAACGAGGAAGACGAACTCGCCCGCATAGATTTGCAGGGAGATATCGTGCAGCGAAGGCTTGTTCGGCTGCGCCTGGTAGACCTTCGTCACATGATCGAAGGTGATGACAGGCGCACCCATGGGCTGGGACTGCTGCGCGTCTTCAAGCGAAAGCGAAGGAAGCGCCGCCGACAAGTCGGAACGAATGGCCGGCTGGGCGGGAGCATGGTGACCGCGGCCAGCGTGGCCGGGTGCAAGTTTGTTCATTGCGGGGAGCGCGCCAGTTGCCTGGGGGCTCACAGCGCGGTTTGCCGAAGTGGCGCCCGCGGATTGAGCGACGTTGGAGCCTGCATGGGCGGCATGGCGGCCCACAGGCGGCGTCACCCGCGACGTAGCCCCCGCTTCGAGGGGATCGCGACGTCGCGCGTCATTGGTGTTCGTCACAGAGTGCTCCGTTCAAATAATGGTTACTGGACTCAACCCGCTTATTCTACCAAGACACGCAAATCCCTGCTCGCTTCGCTACGAAACAAACACTGCACTGAATAGAGCCTGAAAGCATGGAGGAGCGCCGCACCTAAGAAACTCGCCGGCATAAAGAAAAGGCCGGGCAAAACCCGGCCTTGAACAAACGACGCCCTGACGCGCTATTTGCGAGAGATGGCCTTTTTGGCCGCCTCGGCGATAGCGGCGGCATCCATGTGGAATTCCACGAGCAGTTCCTCGTAGCTTGCCGACGTGCCGAAGCAATCCTGCATGCCCACGCGCTCGAGCGGAGCGGGATGCTTTGCGGCCAGGCATTCCGCCACGGCGCCACCAAGGCCGCCGATAACGGAATGCTCTTCAGCGGTCACAATGCAGCCCGTCTTCTCGACCGACGCCAAAATGGTGTCTTCGTCGAGCGGCTTCACGCAGAATGCGTCGATAACCTCTGCGGAAATGCCTTTAGCGGCCAGCAAGTCAGCGGCCTTCAGGGCCTCATCGATTTCGACGCCGCAGGCGACGATGGAAACATCGCTGCCCTCGCGAAGCACGTATGCGCGACCCATCTCGAGCTCTTTGCCCGGCTCATAGACGCACGGCACCGATGCGCGGCCCATGCGCACATACACGGGGCCCGGCGTTTCGGCGGCCAGCTTAATGGCGGCCTTCGCAGCGTAGTAGTCGGCGGGAACGAGAACGCGCATGTTCGGCAGCACGCGCATAAGGGCGATATCTTCGACCATCTGATGGCTGCCGCCGTCGGGGCCTACGGAAATGCCGGCATGCGTAGGGGCGATTTTCACGTTCAGATTCGCATAGCACACGGTGTTGCGAATTTGATCATACACACGGCCAGTGCCGAACACGGCGAACGAGCCAGTGAATGCGGTGTGGCCCGTGAGCGAGAGACCAGCGGCCACGCCAACCATATCTTGTTCGGCGATGCCGACGTTCACCAGGCGCTCGGGATGCGCAGCGCCCAGCTTTTTGGTGGTGGTGGAACCAGAAAGGTCGGCCTCAACGGCTACGACGTCGATACCCTGTTCCACCAATTCGACCAGCGTCTCACCGTAGGCGGCGCGGGTTGCTTTTTTCTCTGCAGCCATTATTTAGCCTCCTTGTTCGCGGTGAGTTCGGCGAGGGCCTGCTCGGTTTGCTCGGCGTTCGGCGCCTTGCCATGCCAGCCAGCCTGGTCTTCCATGAAGGAAACGCCCTTACCCTTGGTGGTTTCGGCGACGATCACGCACGGCTTGCCGCTGCGAGATTCCTTAGCACTTTCAAGCGTGGCGAGAATGGCTTCCATGTCGTTGCCGTCGCACTGGAACACCTGCCAGCCGAACGAGCGGAACTTGTCGCCCAAGTCTTCCGGCGAGCATACGGTTTCAATGCGGCCGTCGATTTGCAGGTGGTTGTGGTCGACGATGGCGACCAGGTTATCGAGGCCCTTGTGAGCCGCGAACATCGCAGCTTCCCACACCTGGCCCTCTTGGCATTCGCCGTCGCCCATAAGGGTGAACACCGAAGACTCAGAACCGTTGAGCTTCAGGCCGAGCGCCATGCCGGCAGCGATAGAGAGGCCCTGGCCGAGCGAGCCCGTAGATGCCTCAACGCCCGGAAGCTTCCTGCAATCGGGATGGCCCTGAAGGCGGCTGTGCAGCTTGCGCAGCGTGGCGAGCTCTTCTTTCGGGAAGTAGCCAGCCTCGGCAAGCGTGGCGTAAAGCGCCGGTGCCGCATGGCCCTTCGAAAGAAGGAAACGGTCACGGTCTTCGGCCTTCGGATTTTCCGCATCGTGCTTGAGCACGCCCCCGAAATACAACGCGCACATAATGTCTGCTGCCGAAAGCGAACCACCCGGATGCCCGCTTCCCGCTTCGGCCACCATTTTCACGATATCGACGCGGATATCGCCGGCCATGCTCTTTAGCTCTTCGAGATTCACGACGCCCCTTTCTGTCGTTCAAGAAAAAAGCGCCCCGCATGCGCGGGACGCCTCATCACGCAATTGATTGCATCGTATCGCAAATTCGCGTTTCGGGCTATTGGGATACGCGCCAACGATGATAGCCCACAACGAATTCATCGATATCGCCGTCAAGCACAGCATCGACGTTGCTCGTTTCGACGCCGCTACGCAGGTCTTTCACAAGCTGGTACGGATAGAGCACGTAGTTGCGAATCTGGCTACCGAAGCCGTTTTCCTGTTTTTCGCCACGAATGGCATCGAGTTCGGCATCACGCTTTTGGCGCTCAAGCTCGTACAACCTGCCGCGCAGCACCTTGAACGCGGATTCCTTGTTCATAAGCTGGCTTTTCTCGTTTTGGCAAGTAACGACGATACCCGTGGGAATATGCGTGAGTCGCACGGCCGAATCGGTGGTGTTCACGCACTGGCCGCCTGGACCGCTCGAGCGGTATACGTCGACGCGCACGTCGTTCGGGTTCAAATTCACCTCGATGTCGTCGGACATCACGGGCATGACCTCCACACTGGCGAACGTCGTTTGGCGGCGGCCCTTGATGTCGGTCGGCGAAATGCGCACGAGTCGGTGCACCCCATGCTCACTGCGCAGCATGCCATAGGCGTTTTTGCCTTCCACCTGGAACACCGCGCGATCAAGGCCAATGCCCTCGCCCGGCACCACATCGAGCACTTTGAGTTTCCATCCCTTTTTCTCGACGTATCGCGAGTACATGCGATAGAGCATGTCGGTCCAGTCCTGCGCCTCAAGCCCGCCTTGGCCAGGGTTTACCGACACGATGGCGTCAGAGGAATCGAGGTCGTCGGCGAACCAGGAATCGATTTCGAATTGATCGAGCATGGAATCGAGGCGCGAGAGGCACATTTGAACCTCGGCGGCGAAGCCTTCGTCTTCACTGGCGAGTTCATCGGCAGCACGCGCATCGTCAAGCAGGCCGCACGCGACGTCATACGCATTGAGCGTGTCGCGCAGATTGCTCGCCTTCTTCGAAACTTCCTGTGCCGCAGCCGCGTCATCCCAGAAACCAGGCTGCGCGGCCTTATGGTCGAGATTGACGAGCTCGGCTTTGGAGTCCTCGATATGCAGGTATTCACGCGCCGCAGCCAAACGCTCGGCAACATCGTCGATATTCAGGTTTTCTTTCTCAGCCATAGCTCAAACCATTCAGAATTCAAAAACAGCATTTCGGCAACGCGCCCCAAGGCGAGCACGCAAGCCCTGATACAAGCAACGGCCCGACAATACATCGGGCCGAGCAAAAGCAGATATCGTTCCAACGCCGAATCCAGCAGAAAGCGAAATGCAATTCAAATGCAATCAGCGCCTCACTGCGAGATTGGCCGTCAAGCGGTGTACGACATCCATCACCGCGCCGCCCCTCTAGACGGCGCGATATTGCATCACCTATTGAAACCGTGGCACTTCTTGAACTTCTTCCCGCTTCCGCACGGGCAAGGATCGTTCGGCTTCACGTTCACATAGGGATCGGAATCTTCATCTTTGCGATACGTCTTCGGCTTCGCCGTCGCCGCGGGCTTCGGCGGCTGGCCAGCGGTTGCCTGCGTGGGACGAACACCGCGGCCGGCGATGGTATTTTCGGAAAGAGCGGCCTCGGGCGAGGAATAGCTCACCTTGCCATCGAGGGGCGACGACTCTTCCTGCTCCACGGGAGCAGCGATGCGCAGGCGCAGCAGCGTGCGCAGAAAGTCTTCGTACATCGAAGACGTGAGCTCCGAGAATGCGCGATGCGCTTCTTCTTTATATTCGACGAGCGGGTCGCGCTGGCCGAAGGCGCGCAGGCCAATGCCCGTCTTCAAATAATCCATCGCCTGCAGGTGGTTCATCCAACGCACATCCATGATGCGCAGCATAACCTGGCTTTCGAGCTGGCGCATCGCGTCGGCGCCAAGGGTTTCTTCCTTGGAGCGATACGTGCCCATGAGATATTCCTCAAGGGCGTCTTCGAGAGCCTCGGGGTCGTCTTCATGGTCGACTTCCTCGGCCTTGAAGGAAGCTTCGCCCGTCATATTCGCCGCCCACACGTCAACGGCCTTCATGTCCCAGTCGTCGCTCGGCAGCTTGGCCGGGCAATTCTCGTCAATCACAGCATCGACTTCGTCGTCGACGATTTCCTCGATGCGAGAAGACAAGTCTTTGCCGTCGAGAATCGCGTTGCGCTCCTTATAGATGGCATTACGCTGCAGATTCATGACGTCGTCGTATTCGAGCACGTTTTTACGAGCGGCGAAGTGCATGGCCTCGACCTGGCGCTGAGCGCTTTCGATAGCCTTGGTCACCATGCCCGCTTGAATCGGCATGTCGTCGGTCGCGCCGGTTTTTTCCATCATGCGGCTGATGGAATCCATGCGATTGCCGCCGAACAGACGCATGAGGTCGTCTTCGAGCGAGAGGTAGAACTGTGTGAGGCCCGGGTCGCCCTGGCGGCCGGCGCGGCCACGCAGCTGGTTGTCGATGCGTCGGCTCTCGTGGCGTTCGGTGCCGATAACGGCCAAGCCACCCGCACGGCGCACCTGTTCCTGCTCGCGCTTGCACGTTTCCTTCGCCTGGGCGAGCGCCGCATCGCGATCGGCCTGCGTAGGAACCTTCAGCTGGTTCTCGCCTTCCTGCGCCTCGGTCTCGGGGGTTGCTTCGGGGTCGAAGCCGCGCTGGCGCAGCACGTCGTCGGCGAGCACCTCGGGGTTGCCGCCGAGCAAAATGTCGGTACCACGGCCAGCCATGTTCGTCGCGATGGTCACAGCGCCCAGGCGGCCCGCCTGCGCGACGATATGCGCCTCGCGCTCGTGGTTCTTCGCGTTCAAGGTCTCGTGGGGAATGCCGCGCTTGTCGAGCAGACGCGAGAGCTTCTCGGAGCTTTCAACCGAAACGGTGCCAACCAAGCAAGGCTGGCCGGCCGCATGGCGTTCCTGCACGTCATCGGCCACGGCTTGATATTTCGCCTCGATAGTGCGGTACACCAGATCGTTTTCGTCTTTACGAATGACGGGCTTGTTCGGCGGAATGGCCACGACGGGCAGCTTGTAGATCTGACGGAACTCGGCATCTTCGGTCATGGCGGTACCCGTCATGCCCGAGAGCTTGTCGTAGAGACGGAAGTAGTTCTGCAATGTGATGGTCGCGAGGGTTTGGTTCTCTTCGCGAATGCGAACGTTTTCCTTCGCTTCCATCGCCTGATGCAGGCCTTCCGACCAGCGACGGCCTTCCATAATGCGACCCGTGTTTTCGTCGACGATTTTCACCTCGCCGCCCACTACAACATAATCGATATCGCGATGGAACATGAAGTGGGCCTTCAAGGCCTGTTGCAAGTGGTTCGCAAGCTGGCCCGAAGGGTCGTCGTAGATATCGTCGATGCCCAAGCGGGCCTCGATTTTCGCCAAGCCAGTCTCAGTCGCGAAGATGGTCTTTTTCGCCTCATCGAGCTCATAGTCTTCGTCGCGAACTAGACCGAACATCGCCTGGGAGAACTTCTTGTAGGTATCGGCGGCCTTCACGCCCGCGCCGGAAATGATGAGCGGGGTGCGTGCCTCGTCGATAAGGATGGAGTCGACCTCGTCGACGATGGCGAAGTTGTGGCCGCGCTGCACACGGGCGCTCGCGCGGGTTACCATGTTGTCGCGCAGGTAGTCGAAACCGAATTCGGCATTGGTGCCATACGTCACATCGGCTTTATATGCGGGAATACGTTGGGACTGGCGCATGCCATTTTGCACCAAGCCCACTTCCATACCCAAGAAGTGATACAAACGGCCCATCCACTCGCTGTCTCGGCGAGCGAGGTAGTCGTTCACGGTAACGATGTGCACGCCTTCGCCGGAAAGCGCATTCAAATAACCGGCAAGCGTAGAAACGAGCGTTTTGCCTTCGCCGGTTTTCATTTCGGCAATTTGGCCTTCATGAAGCGCCATGCCGCCAATGAGCTGCACGTCGAAATGACGCATGCCCATAACACGCTGGCCGGCCTCGCGCACCGTGGCGAATGCCTCGGGCAGAAGGCTGTCAAGGCTTTCGCCATTCGCCGCGCGCTCCTTATAAGCAGCGGTAAGAGCCACGAGCTCGGCATCGGTGAGCGCCTGCATGGATGGCTCAAGCGAGCCGATTTTGTCAACGAGCGATTGATAGCGCTTGAGCTGCTTGCCCTCGCCAAACGTGAGGAGCTTCGAAAGAAATCCCATGGTCTTCCTCATCTCGCCCACGAACGCATAGTGGGCGGCATCGATTTTCGAATGATATGCGCGAATACACGCGTAGCTATACACGCTCGGCAACTTTACCACAGCGAACAGGAACAGAGGCAAACGGGCATCAAGCAAACAAAGAACCGTCACCCAATAGTTTCATTCGGCCGACTTTTGCATCGGCTCTTTCCCATTGAGCAGCTCGCAGTACATTTCCCGCATGCGATCGCCCGGGTCGATGCCCAGCTCCTCGGCAAGATGCTTCGCGCACAGCCGATAGGTTTCCATAGCCTGGACGCGCTGACCACTCGCCGCCTGCGCGCGCATAAGGGCAAACGCGGCATCTTCGCGGCCGGGACACGCATCCGCCGCGACTTCGGCAAACCACAGCGCCGTATCCGCTTCGCCCGCATCTACCAGCCGCAACGCCGCACTGACGTACGCGTCGATTCGTCGCGCACGATACTTCAAGCGCATGGCGGCAATGAAAGCGTTCTCCGTTTCAGACGGAAGCAAATCGCACGAGAACGACTCCTCCATCTTCTCGAATACGGCAAGCCATGCGCGGGCGTTGGGCTCGTCGAACAGAAGGGTGCGGCAAAGCGCATCGAATTCGTCCACGTCGCTTTTCACATAACGCGTATCTACCATGACGCTTGCGCGATGGCGCACAAGGTAGGGGCAATCTTCGTCATGCTCGGCACCAAGAGCCCGACGAAGGCGGCACCATAGCGAATAGAAGTTGTTCGTAGCGCGCTCGGGCGTCGCATCGGGCCACATAATGCGAAGCAATTCAGGCCGCGCGATTTCCTTCCCGCGAAACAACACGAGCACGGCCAACAGCGTTTTCGTACGCTGCTTCGCGAACAAATGGGGGTCGACCGCAACCCCGCCAATGGTCACTTCCATTCCTCCGAATATATTCACGCGCATCTCGGGAATAACGGCAGGGCGAGGGCTCTGCATGGCGCAATCGCCCAAAGGCATCTGTGCCGGCGCAAGGCTCGGCTGCGTTCGACCGCGTCGCTGTTCGGCGAGTCCAGCCGCCAGCGCATCGCATGCGCGCTGGCGGCTGGATGAAAGAGGCACATCCACGCCAGATTCCACAACGGCTGCAACCAAAATCGCTTCGCACACCGTTGCCTCTTCGGTCGAATCGACCATGCGATCCACAAGCGCGCGAGAGGCTGAAAGCACCATGGCGAGGTCCTCCCCGTTCGCACGGCGGAAGACGCGCCTCAGCAGCGTCGCGCAATACACCGTCGCCGTGCGCAGCACATGGGTATCGACGCCTGCATTGCGCAATGCCCGGCACGCCGCCGCGACGTCTCCCTTATGAAGCGCGATCGCCGAGACGGCGATACGACCCGCCAATGCGTCGTTCGCAAGAACCTCAACCTTGCCTGCCGCGATATTCCCGAGCGTCTCGAGCGCCGCACTTCGCGCCGATTCGCCGCCCGCATCAAGCGCGACGAGCGCGCACATGAGCGCATCGGTTGACGATATTCCCCGCATACCCAATGCGCAGCGCGCGACAGACGAGGCGCGCTCCCTCTCGCCGAGCACAAACAATCTTCCCGAAGCAGCAGCTACCATCGAGGCGTCAAGACCCGTGCTTCGAGATCCCAAGCTCTCGAAGAGCTCCTGCAAAGGACGCACGCATCCCGAATCGAACAGATGCCACTGCTGCTGCAAAATCCACGAAATTCGACGCTTGCGGGCGCAGGCTATCTGCATGATTTCGCATGCGCGCGGCCCCATTCCACGAGCAGCGAGCATGCAGGCGACCTTCGCAGAAAGAGCATCGCGCGCAGAGGGGGTTGCGACTCGGCCAAGCGAATCAATCGACTCCCCCAAACCCTCCATCACCTGCGCTACATCAAACCCGTGCGCCTCGAAAGTCTCATCGGCTAAATCAACGCCCACATAGGGGTAATGTTCACTGATGAAGCGGCGCGCATCGGCTCGCACACCTCCGGAAACGGCCGACAGGTCATCGAAGGAGCCCACTTGCAAGGCTTCCATCACGAATACGGGAGCGCGCATTTCTGAAGGCATCTCTCCAAGGCGCATACCGCGCAAAAACTCGCGCATGCCATCTTGCCCGCCCCATAAAAAGCAGGAACGCGATCGCATTCACGCAAGCCCTCAACCGACGCCACATGGCTCGAGGAAAGCTCGCAATCGTCGACAAGCAAGTCGCGAGCTCCGACGATAACGCAATCACGCTGGGCATCAGCGATAGCGCCGAACGCAGGCGTCGTGGTAACGAGCACTTCGCAACCCGCCTCAAGAAGCGCATCAATTTCATGCGAGAAACACTCCGAACGTGCATCCGCCAAAAAGGGGACGTCGTCGAACACCACAAGGCCCAACTGCGCCGGTCGCGCAATAAGCGTTTTGGCAATTATCCCCGCATCCAAATCGCGCAGAAAGCATGGGCTCGAGCAATCGAGCCAATGAACGCCGCGAAACGAGAACATCGATGCCGCATATTCGAGTCCTAGACTTGTTTTGCCGAAACCCGAAGGGGCGACCACGAATCTCGCGACATCGCGCTCTGCCACCAATCGCTTAACGAGACGAGGCCTTGAATAAATCCTTTGCGGCCCAATCTTCTTCGGACGCCTCCCATTGCAAGCGGCATTTTCAAGGTACCCCATGAGTCAATCTCCTCCTCGTGTCAAGTCGCGAATGCCCCATTAATCATCCGCAACGCCTGAGTTGTTTTGCGCGGCGATCGTCGCGCGATTCGAGGAACGGACAGCGATTCTATAGAAGAAAAAGCTCCAGCGAAATATCAGCGAAAATGCCAGGGAAGCCATTTAAAGAAGAAAATCGAAGAAAGTATCAATCGGTGTTTTCGGGCTTTGCAAAAAATACGTGCTACATCGCAAAACACGGACTTCAACCAGCACTTTTCCACTATGCTTTCCCCATGGATACTCGAATCGACATAATAGCCCACTCCCCTGCGGCATTGGCAATTCGCGTCCTTGAAAAAAGCGGTTACCAAGCGTGGATTGTAGGCGGCTGGGTACGCGACACGCTCATGGGGCGCATGCCCCATGACGCCGACATTGCGACAAACGCGCCCTGGGAGCATACCAAACGTATCATGCGCGACGCCGGATACGCCGTGCACGAAACGGGAGTGAAGCACGGCACCGTTACCGCCATCGTAAGCGGGGAACCCATCGAGATCACCACTTATCGCATCGAAGGGCCCTATTCCGACTCGCGACACCCCGACTACGTGGAATTCGTCGACAGCATCGAACTCGACCTCGCACGGCGCGACTTCACCATGAACGCCATCGCCTTTCACCCTACGCGCGGCATCTTCGACCCGTTCGACGGCGCGAGCGACATCGAGGCCCGAACGATTCGAGCCGTGGGCGATGCGCGCAAGCGTTTCGAGGAAGACCCCTTGCGCATACTTCGCGCGGCGCGCTTCGAAGCGCAAACCGGCTTCGAGATCGAGCCCGCCACGCGCGATGCCGCATTCTCATGCGCGCACCTGCTTGACAGCGTTGCGCGCGAACGCACGGGAAGCGAATTGACCAAGCTTTTATGCGGGCCCTATGCGGGACGTGTCATTGAAAACGAATTCCCCATCGTCGTACAAGCCATAAAGGAGCTCGAAGTCGCACGTGGCTTTAAGCTGAAATCGAAACGACACGCTTACGACTTACTCGGACATCTCGCCCATAGCGTCTCCGCCGCGCCGGAAAACGAGGCGCTACGTTGGGCGGCGCTCCTTCATGACATCGCCAAGCCCGAATCGAACCACGACCACGCGCAGCGTAGCAGCATCGCCGCCACGCGCATCATGCAACAGCTTCGAATCGGACGGCAGCAGACGCAGCAAGCCGCTGACGCAATCGCATGGAACATGACGAGCTTCCCGCCAAGCGAGGAGGCCCTGCGTCTTTTCGTCGCCTGCCTAGGCGGCGATGTACCCCGCGCGCGACGGGCACTCCTACTCCAGCGAGCCGACGCGAGTGGACACGGCCCAAAGGGAGACGCGCGCGAAAAAGAGGTCGATGAAGAACTCGCCATGCTCGATGCGCTCGAATGCAGCGGAAAGCCGCTCGGCGCGAAGCAGCTCGCACTGTCGGGCAAAGAGGTTGCAGACTTGGGAAATCTTCATGGTTCGGAAATCGGCAGAACCCTCGATGCTCTGCTTGCCGCAGTAGTCGAAGGCGAGGTCGAAAACACCCCCGAGGCGCTGCGTTCTCATCTGAACTTCGCGATTGAAAACGCCGAAGAACAAATTTTTCAAAAAAAGTTGCGAAAGTTCTTGACGAAACGCTAGGAAGTCCGTAATATACCAACTCGCGCCGCAAGAGCGCACAAATCACTGGGGTGTCGTCTAATGGCAGGACAGCGGTTTCTGGTGCCGTATGTGAGGGTTCGACTCCTTCCACCCCAGCCATTTTTGGCCTGGTCGTCTAGCGGTTTAGGACGCCGCCCTCTCAAGGCGGAGATCGGGGGTTCGAATCCCCTCCAGGCTACCATTGAATGTTACAGGTCAGGCGATTGCCTGGCCTGTTTTGTTTTCTGGTCAGGTTGCGGGGATTCGAACCGATGAGGTGGAATTCCGTCAAGAAAACTGCCCAGTGGGCAGTTTTTAGGAATTCGCCCGAAGGCTTTAGCCTGAGGGTTCGGGGCGCGCGCAGCGGGCATATAGGACAAAAAGTGTGTCTCATCTAGGGGCATCGGCGCAGGTCGATGCCCCTTTCTCGTTCGTTTAAATTC